>QZFT01000026.1 GCA_003600225.1 Pseudonocardiaceae bacterium YIM PH 21723 | reverse complement strand
CGGTATCGACACCAGCGCGACGGCCGGCACGAGCACCGCGCCGCGACGAACGGCCCTTCCGCCGTTTCCGCACTTACTTATTGGTGGGGTCGGCCAGTTCGATCAGGCGGACCGAGTCCGGCGACCGCGCAGCTCCTCCAGCCGTTCCGAGAGCAGCTCTTCCAGCTCCGGAATGGACCGGCGCTCCAGGAGCATGTCCCAGTGGGTGCGCGGTGGCTTGACCTTCTTGGGCTCCGGCAGGGAACCGTCGATCATCTTCGACTCGGTGCCGTGCAGTCGACAGTCCCAGACACCCGGGAGCTCGGCTTCGTCGGCGAAGGACACCTCGAAGTCGTGTCCCTTCGGACAGGCATAGCTGACAGAACGGCGTGGAGCCAGGTCGTGGTTTCGGTCCGTCTCGTAGCTGACCGCTCCGAGCCGGCTGCCACGTAGAACGCGATCGGCCATAGCGTTGTCCTTCCGCTCGGCTCGGGGCTTCCAGCCCCAAGGGTTGTTGCTTACCCAGTGCAACGACTTTCGATACCCAGTCGTTCCCGGTTCGGCCTAACTTGGTAGCCCTCGGTGACGTGGTTCACGCATCAACGAAGACTGCCTTCATAGGGATGCAATCGGCAGGAGACCGTGACGCGTTATCCAGCAGTCAGTGAATAAGAACACTCTAATGGGTTAAGGCACGGACGACCTGTGAAGTTAGGCTGCCCTAAGATCACCGTCCGCCCAGATGAGCGCTCAGAAAAATCCCAGGCAGGCGGTATGTTGCCATGTCGACTAGTCACTATGGGTAACCATTCGGCTGCGGCCGGAAGCCTACACGCACCGTGTCCAGGTGTTACCGCGTGGTAGCTATCACATCGGTGGCCTGCCCCTTTTGGAGCAGCAGCCTGCGGCCCTGTGCGCTCTCCGCACACATCGTCACGGCGGACGGAGTCGATGGGGCGCGTCTGGCTGTCGGCGAAGGATGGCTCTGGAGGGGGAGATGGGTGGGTCGGGCGTCTTTCCCGCCGGCGTGTTGGGTGGGGGGCACGCCTGTCTGGTTGTCGGCGCCGCTTCCGCGGTGGACCTGAAGGCGTCCATCGTTTACTTGGGTGCGCTGAAGGCGTCCTTCATTTACCTCAGGTAAACAAAGGACGCCTTCAGGTGCTCACTGTCCGCCCCTGACCATGAAGCAGCCCGAAAGCCCGGACCGGCGTGCCCCCACCCGACGCGAAGGCAGGAAAGACGGGCGCCCCCACCCGTCTCCCCCCTCCAAAGCCTCTTTCGCCAACAGCCCGACCGAACCCCAACAGTCCGAAAACGGCTTAGACGGGTTCCGGCGCCACGACGGCAGGCCCGCCGAGGTTCGCCGGGGGAGTGTTACCGGCCCGCAGGATCGCCTGGCGCACGTTCACCGCCAGCAGGATCGCCAGCCCGAGGACGAAGAACACCAGCAACGACAGGATCGCGATCCGGTAGCTGTTGGTCTGCTGCAGCGCGAGCCCGAACAACAGCGGGCCCAGCGCACTCGTGCCGGAGCTGGAGATCTCGTAGAAGCTGAAGTACTCGCCCTCTTTACCCTTCGGGATCATGCTGGAGAACAGCGACCGGGACAGCGCCTGGCTGCCACCCAGCACGATCGCCACCGCGAAGCACAGCGCGTAGAACTGCCACACCTGCCCGGGCTCCAGGTAGTAGGCCAGCACCACCAGCACCGACCACACCAGCAGGGACGCGACCACGACCCGCTTCGCGTTGAACCGCTCGGCCAGCTTGCCCAGCCACAACGCGCCGGCGAAGGCGATGAACTGCACGATCAGGATCGCCGACAGCAGCGTCGTCTCACCCATCTTCAGGTACTCCTGGCCGTATACCGCGGCCATCGTGGTCGTCGTGGAGATGCCGTCGTAGTAGACGAGGTAGGCCAGCAGGAACAGCAGCGTCAGCGGGTAGGCCTTCATCGACCGCAGCGTGCCGCCCAGCTCACGGAACCCGGCGGTCAGCACCGAACCGTCCCGGGGTACCCGGCTGTGCGCCGACCGCGGCAACCCACGCAGCGCCCGCAGCGGGTACAGCATGAAGATCGCCCACCAGATGCCCGCGCTGGACAGCGACAGCCGGGCCAGCAGGCCCGGGTCGTCGGCCAGGAAGAACGAACCCACGAAGTTCAGCGCCAGCAGCAGCCCGCCACCGATGTACCCGGCGGCCCAGCCCTCCGAGGAGACGCGGTCCCGCTCGTCGGGATCGGCCAGATCCGGCAGGATCGAGTTGTAGACGATCTTCGCGTACGTGTAGGCCAGGAACGCCACCGCGAACAGGATCGAACCCAGCTGCCAGGCGGTGCTCGTGATGAAGTACATCAACGTGCACGCGATCGCCCCGACATAACCGAAGCCGAGAACCATCTCCCGCTTGCGGCCGGTCCGGTCGGCGATCGCCCCGATGATCGGCATGGTCAGCACCAGCAGGATCGCGCTCGCCGACACCAGGTACGGGAACAGCGAACCCGGCGCGACCGGAATCCCCAGCACGTGCAGCCGGTTGTCGGCGCCACCCGCGGCGTTCTTGGCCACCGCGGTCAGATACCGGCCCATGAACACGGTGACCACGGTCGCCTCGAAGGTATGGCTGGCCCAGCCGTACCCGTACCACCCGAACCGGAGCCGTCGCCGAACCTGCGGGTCCAGCTCCGCGGTCACCTCAGCCATCTACTGGCCGCCTTTCCAAAAGAGGCAGGCCGTCGCCGAACCTGCGGGTCCAGCTCCGCGCGGTGCACATTGAGCCATCTACTGGCCGCCTTCCTGCACGCACATCACAGTCGATCCATCCGAAATAAGTTTGCGCAGGATAAGGCCCGAAACATCCAGACTTGGGCAAAACGCAGTGAAACCGCGACTATTCGGGCCACTGACCGCGTTCGCGCAGCACCGCGCGCAACACGTCCGGCCGGTCGGTCACCAGACCGTCCACCCCCAGGTCCAGCAACTCGATCATCTCGGCGCGCTCGTCGATGGTCCACACGTGCACCTCGATACCCCGCCGGTGCGCGCCGCGAAGGAACCGCCGGTCCACCACCGTGAGCGGCCCCTGCTTGCGCGGAACCTGCGCCATCGCCCCGTTCACCCGGCCCACCTGCAGGCCCAGCTTCCCGGATACCCACAGCACCAGCCCGTTCTTCGGCCCCATCGAGGTGATCAACCGCTCGCCACCGGCCCGCCGCAGCCGGGCCAGCCGCTCATCGCTGAACGAGGCCAGGCACACCCGATCCCAGGCGTCGGTGCGCCGGATGAGCTCCAGTACCGGCTCGACCGCCTGCTCCGCCTTCACGTCGATGTTCAGCAGCGCCGACGGCAGCTCCTCCAGTACGGCCTCCAGCGCCGGAACCCCCTCCCGGCCGCCGATCTTCGCCGCGCCGACCTGCGACCATGGCAGCGATGCGATGGGCCCATGACCATCGGTCGTGCGGTCCAGTTCCTCGTCGTGGTGCACCACGACCACCCCGTCCGAGGTGGCGTGCACATCGATCTCCAGGTACCGGAAGCCCTCGTCGATGGCCCGCCGGAACGCGGCCATCGAGTTCTCCATCCCCTCCAGGTCGTCGATGTGCCACCCGCGGTGGGCGAAGGCACGCGGATGGGAACCGGACAGGTATGGATGCGTAGCGAGCACGCACACAGTGTGCAATACCGGCGTGGCGAATCGGTGGCCACCGCATGGCCGGATAGCGTCGCGCGTCATGGAAGCCGCCACCAGGACGCCGCGCAAGGGCACCCACTGCGGGTGGTGCGGCAAGCACCTCGGCGACACGGGCACCGTCGGACGGCGCCGCCGGTACTGCGGCCAGTCCTGCAGACAACGCGCCTACGAGCGCCGCAGCGCCGTGCAACGCGGCGGCCTGCCCGAGGACGCCGTCGTGCTGTCCGCCGCCGAACTGGCCGAACTGCAGGACCGGTTGTTCCAGGTGCGATGCGCCGCCGAGGACATCGCCACCGCCGCCGAGGACGGAGCCGAACCGGCGGAACTGCGCACGCTGGCCATCGCACTGGCCGAAACGGCCCATAATCTGGAACGATTGCGATAGCGTCCATCGAAATCCGGCTGGTGGCCTGCGTTACGGTTTACATGATCACCCAAATCGTCACTGATCGTTAATGGCCGGACGATGTTCACCACGTGTCATTCCTGGCAAGGTGTGTCACCACCGCATTCCGGCTCCGGGTTTGCCCCGGTCGATCTGCGGCAGCCACGATGTCGTGGGCGGCAAGGAGGAGCAAGTGAACTACGACGGTGCGACGCACCGAGCTGTGCTCCAGACAGCGGAAGTCGGCTACGGCGTGACCGATCCGCACGGCCGGCTGCGCTGGGTGAACAGATCTCTCGCCGACCTGCTGGGCCTCCCCATGGAACAGGCCGTCGGCCATTCCCTGCCCGCGTTGCTCCCCGGCGTGCCCGAAGGCCCCGCGGACACCCCGACGGTGATCAGCTGCTCCGGCGCGGACCAGGGACAACGTTGGCTGGAAGTCCGGTGCAGCCAGATCAGCTGTGAAGAGGCCAGCGATCACCGCGAGCTGCTCTACGCCGCCATCGATGTCACCGCCTGGCGGGAACGCGAACTCGAGGTCGCCCAGCAGACCTACGCCATGCGCCGCGCCCAGGTGCTCGGCAAGATGGGCAACTGGGAATGGTTCCTCGAAGACGACCGCGTCATCTGGTCGGACGCGCTCATCGACATGCTCGGCCACAACGGCCCGGGCAACATGGGCTTCGCCGAGTACGCCACCCACGTGCACCCCGAGGACCGGCCCGAGATGGACCGCGTCATCAAACGGGCCCTGCGCAACGGCGAGCGCTACAACTACGTGCACCGCGTCATCCAGGACGGCGACGAGACCGAGCGGGTCTTCGAGTGCTTCGGCGAGGTCATCCGCGACGAGGACGGCAGCCCCATCCGGCTGCTGGGCACCGCGCATGACATCACCCAGGTGCACCACGTGCACAGCGAACTGCTGCGGCTGTCCGAAGAGGACCCGCTCACCGGGCTGCCCAACCGGCGCGCGCTGACCAGGGCCCTGGAACAGCAACTCGCCACCGGCGAGGACGGCGCGCTGCTGCTGCTCGACCTGGACAACTTCAAGGACGTCAACGACCTGCGCGGTCACGCCGTCGGCGACCGGGTCATGCGCACCCTGGCCAGCGTGCTGCGCGAGCGCCTGGACGACACCCGCACCATTGGCAGGCTCGGCGGCGACGAGTTCGCCGTCGTGATGCCCAAGGCCACCATCGAGGAAGCCGACGCCCTCGGCATCGAACTGGCCGACGCGGTCTCCTCGCTGCCGGTCGTGGCCGGGGGAGCGGCCGCCACCAAGATGACCGTCAGCATCGGCGTCGCCCCCTTCAGCTCCGGCTCCGGCTGGGAAGCCGTGCTGGCCAACGCCGACCTGGCGCTCTACGCGTCCAAGAACGCCGGCCGCAACCGGGTCACCGTCTACGACCAGACCCACTACGCCGACACCGCCAAGCGCGTCTCGGTGCTCGACCGGCTGCGCAACGCCCTGGACAACGGCCTGCTCGCCCTGCACGCCATGCCCATGGTCGACCTGCTCAACGGCCGCACCGTCGGCTACGAACTGCTGCTCCGCCTGGAAGACGGCATCGAGCCGTGGCTCGGCCCCGGCGAGTTCCTGCCCGCCGCCGAACGCACCGACATGATCCTGGAGATCGACCGCTGGGTGATGAACCAGGCCATCCAGGCACTGCACGAGAACGTCACCCCCGGCCTGCGGTTCAACGTCAACGTCTCCGGCCGCACCCTGGACGACACCAGCTTCGCCCCGTTCGTCCTGGACCGGCTCAACGCCGCCCGCGTCGCCCCCGGCCGGCTCGGCCTGGAGATCACCGAGACCGCCGCCGTCACCAACCTGGACGCCGCCCGCAGCCTCGCCGAACAACTCCGCGCCGCGGGCTGCCGGATCACCCTGGACGACTTCGGCGCCGGCTTCGGCTCCTTCGTGCACCTCAAGCACCTGCCGATCACCGGCCTGAAGATCGACGGCGAATTCGTCCGCAACATCGACAAGGGCAGCCGGGACGCCGTCCTGGTCACCGGAATCATGGAGATCGCCCGAGGACTCGGCCTGTCCGCGGTGGCCGAATGGGTGGAACGCCCCGCCCAGGTCGACGCACTGGCCAGACTCGGCGTCCGCGTCGCACAGGGCTTCTACGTGGGCAAACCCCGCCCGCTGAGCACCCTACTGGCCCGCCCGCCCCGGATCACGGCTAGCCGGCTCACCGTCGACAGCGGGGCCTGAACAGACCACTTTCTGTAGATTCTGCGCCCGTTCGGGGCGCGTCTAGTTGTGTGCAGAATCTATAGAAAGTGGCGGTGAGTTGACTCCATGGGCAACCATGGGTGACCTTCAGGTGTCCACGACTCCGGGGGAGCCGCCTGTGTACGCCATGCAGTACGAGATCACGCTGCCCGCCGACTACGACATGCAGATCATCCGCAAGCGAGTGGAGAACGGCGGACACACCCTCGACGACCGCGAGGGCCTGGCCTGCAAGGCCTACCTGATCCGCGAACACGGGATCGACGGCTCCCCGGTGAACCAGTACGCCCCGTTCTACCTGTGGCGGGACACCGCGGCGATGGCCGACTTCCTGGTGCGCGGCGGCGGATTCCAGCACATCATCCGCGACTTCGGCAGGCCACCGGCCCAGCACTGGACCGGCATCGCCACCCTGCCCGGCCCCTCCCGCGACGAGATGCCACGCGCCGCCTCCCGCACCCTGGACCCGATCCCGGTCATCCCCGGCACCGACCAGAGCGGCATGGCCCTGTCCGGCCTGATCGACCGGGAACTGGCCGAACTCCAGGCCATCGCAGGCCGTGAAGGCGTGCACACCGCCGCGCTGGCCGTCGACCCCCAGCACTGGACCCTCGTCCGCTTCATCCTGTGGACCGGCCCCATCCAGGACCAGACCGCCACCGAACGCTACGAGGTACTGCACCTGTCCACGCCGGGGTAGGCGGGGGTTGACGGGTTCCTGTCCTACTGCGCGGCGCCCAGGTGGCGCCTCGCGGCGTTGTCGTCGGTCGCCATGGCTCCGCCATGTCTCCCTCCTCCGCCTTGCGATGCATCCACCTGGATCGCCGCTCGCTACGGACAAAACCCGTCAACCCCCGCCGAGCTCACCCAGCAACTGATAAGTCCGGTTGCTCATCGCCGCCGCACGCTTCTGCGCGTCACTGGTCTCGATGTAGTTCTGCACCGTCGCCAGGCTCGCGTGTCCCAGCAACGCCATGATCTCCGTGGCGTTGGCGCCATCCTCGGCCAGCCGGGTGGCGAAGGTGTGCCGCAACGCGTGCAGCTGCGCCCCGGCAGGTACCCGGTCCCCGATACCGGCGCTCCGATAACAGGACCGCACCAGGTACTCCAGCGCGCCGCGGCCGATCTCGTTGCCGTCATACCCGCACACCAGCGGGCTGCGGCCGGACAGCGAGCCCTTGCCGAACCGGCGCAGCAGCGAGTCCCGGTACTCGGCCAGGATCCGCTCCATCGGACCGGCGATCGGAATCGACCGCTCCCGGCTGCCCTTGCCCCGCACATGCAACCGCTGCTCACCGGGTCGCCCGACCACGCTGTGCTGGGTGAGCCCCCGGATCTCGGCCGCCCGCAGCCCGGCCACCAGCCCCAGGGCGAGCACCAGCAGGTCCCGCTCCGGCCACGGGTCCCGGGCCGGCCGGCTGCCCGAGGCCACCGCGCTCAGCAGCTGCTCCGGCGTGTCCTCCCCACGCAGCGGTTTCGGCGCGGCAGCGGGGGAGCGAGGCCGGGTTACCGCGCCCATCGGATTGCCGCCGATCCACTCCTCGGCCACGCAGAAGGACAGCAACTGGTTCCAGGTTGACCAGGCACGCAACACGGAACTCTTGGCATGGGTGTCGGCGAACCGGCCGAACGCGAGGCGCAGGGAGTGCACGGTGAGCTGATCCACGGTCAGCTCGTCCACCGGCCGCCGCAGCTGATCGGCCAGTATCGCGGTGACACCGGCGAGGTCCCGCCGGTAGGCCGCGATCGTGTGCGGCGAGTCCTTCTTCGGTCGCCGGGCCACGAAGAACAGCCGCTGCGCCTCCACTACATGCATGTGGATCTTGTACAGCACAGGTCTGACACTTTCCCCCGATCGGCCCAGCGAACCGGCTTGAGATGCGGTCAGGACAAGGAAAACTCTCGCCGTCGTGAACGAGAAGGACGACCAGCCAACGCTGGCCCAGCTGACAAGAGATGTAGCCCGGCTGACGCGGACCGTGGATATGCATAGAGAGACATTGGGCGTGCTGGAGACCCTCACCAGCATGCATGACGAACGAATTCGCCACCTGCGAGACTTGCGGCTGGACCCCACTGCGCCGATGCCGGCCAGCCTGCCAGACGAGACGGTCGGCAACGGTGAACTGAAGAGAATCACCGTTGCGGGATTCAGCAAGCTGCACCTGGCGATCACCGCCGTAACCGACGCCGTCAAGGATCTACAGGAGCGGTCATGAAGGAGCCGAGCGACCACGAGATCCTCGTGCGACTGCAAACCGACATGGCAGAGGTGAAGCAGAAGCTGAAGGACTGCCACCTACTTGCGGCATCCGCCGACAAGGACGTCGCAGACATTGGGATCGATGTACGGTCCCAGGTCAACTTGATGAACAGCCTGCGCGTGACCCAGCAGGAGCACGGGGAAATGCTCCGTGTCCAGGGCATGGCCCTGGGCGAGCTGACCGTCATCACGACAGATCAGACGAGACTCCTGCACAGTCTGCGATCGGAGATGACCGAGGGCTTCGCTGATGTCCGCTCGGAGATGACTGAGGGCTTCGCTGATGTCCGCTCGGAGATGACTGAGGGCTTCGCTGATGTCCGCTCGGAGATGGACTGCCGGTTCGCCAAGGTGGACGGTCAGTTCACCGAACTGCGGTCGGAGATGACCGAAGGTATCGCTAGTGTCCGATCGGAGATGCGCGAGGGCTTCGCGGCCGTAGCAGCAGCGATCGCCGATCTCCGGGAACGACCGCAGGCGAGCTAGCCGCCAGGGCCGCCCTCCGACCGCTGAGGGCGGCCCATCGGTCATCCGCGCAGACGAGTCAATATCCGGTCCAGCGCGGTGCGGACCATCTCGGGCACCTGCTGCTCCCTGAGCTCGGCCAGCACCCGCTCGTTGTTCCCGCCCGGCGTCGCGTGCCCCCTGGCCAGCTCCGTGAACGGCAGGCTGCTGTCCGCCGACCATGCGCCGACCGCCGCGAAGATGTGCCGCACGTAATCCGTGGCGACCCGCGAATCGACTCCCTGTGCTGCCATCCACTCGCTGATGGTGGCCAGGTAGTCCAGGTGCGCCGCGAAGGTCGTCGTCGCCGCGCCGAACACCGCCAGCTCGGCGTCGGACTGCGGCACCAGCACCCCGCCGACCGGCTCGAACAGCTCACGGGTCACCGGATGGTCGGGGTAGGTGACCGTGAGGCTCTGCCGCCGCGCGGCCTGCGGTAACGGGATCACCCGCACGACCTGTTCGACGGGCGCGGCCCACCGGAGCAGATCGGTATCCGGGACGCCGGCCAGGGCACTGATCAACACGTGCTCCGGGGTGAAGGACAGCTCGGAGAGCACCTCTTCGCCCTGGGTGGTCCGCACCGCGAGCACGACGGCCGCGGTGCGGTCCACGACCTGCTGGTTGCTCTCGCACAGGGTGACGTTCGGGAACCGGTCAGCCAGTTCCCGGGAGCGCCCGCGGGGCGACAGGAAGATCTCCGGGGGAGCGGCGGCACCCTCGCTGAGCCCCTCGACGATGGCCGCGGCGATCTCCCCGGCGCCGATGAATCCGAATGACATACGGCGACCATACTGATGACCACCGACACAGTTGTGGCCAACTCAGTTGCGCACAACTAAATTTGTCGCTAATGTACGTGTCATGACAGACGGCGACGCGATCAAGCTGGACCAGATGGTCTGCTTCGCGCTCTACGCGGCCTCCCGCGCGGTCACCCAGGCCTACCGGCCGGTGCTCGACGCGCTCGGGCTGACCTACCCGCAGTACCTGGTGCTGGTGGTGCTGTGGGAGCGCGAACCGATCAGCGTCAAGGAACTGGGCGCGGCGCTGCACCTGGACTCCGGCACGCTCTCGCCGCTGCTCAAGCGCCTGGAATCCGCCGGGCTGATCACTCGTAGCCGTCAGGCCCACGACGAGCGATCCGTGCACATCGCACTGACCGAGCAGGGACACGCGATGCGCGAACGCGCCGTCGATGTGCCCTGCAGGATCGCCGAAGTCACCGGGCTCGACATGACGACCGCCACCGCACTGCGCGACCAACTGATCTCGCTGGCCGACACGGTCAGCGGCACGCTACCCAAGGAGAAATCATGAACGCGCTGTACACCGCCACCGCCACTGCGACCGGTAATGGCCGCGGCGGCCACGTGAAGTCCACCGACGGCGTGCTGGACACCGACCTCAGCGTGCCGCAGGGCCTGGGCGGCGGTGGCGGTACCGGCACCAACCCGGAGCAGCTGTTCGCCGCCGGTTACTCGGCCTGCTTCCACGGCGCCCTGCAGCTGGTCGCCCGCCAGCAGAAGGTCGCTCTGAAGGACTCCTCGGTCACCGCCGAGGTCAGCATCGGCAAGCAGGGCGAGGGCTTCGGTCTCGCGGTCAACCTGACCGCCACCCTGCCCGGCATCGAGGCCGGCCAGGCTCAGGCGCTGGTCGAGGCCGCCCACCAGGTGTGCCCGTACTCCAACGCGACCCGGGGCAACATCGAGGTCAACATCAAGGCTGCCTGATCATTGCCCGGCCGGGGTGCTCACAGCCTGTTGAGCACCCCGGCCAAGCCGTCTCTCAGCTCGTCACGGTCGCCGTTCTCGTGGCTGTGCAACACGTCGTACCAGGGCCCCAGCCGATACCAGTCGCGTGCCCGGCCGAGCGTGTTCTCGCTGATCCGCCCATAGGTCGTGGTGAATCCTGTGGCGAACTCCGGAGTCGTGCCGAACAGCGGCCAGGCCAGATCCATGGCCCGGTCGCCGAGGTGCGCGTCCGACCAGTCGATGATCCCGCTGAGTGTGCCGTCCTCCGCCAGCACGTGCTCCGGCCCGAGATCGCCGTGCACCAGGGTGTTCATCGGCGCCAGCAGGATCCGATCGAGCAGCCGGCCGGCCGCGCCCAGCCGCTCGGCGGGCAGCAGCGGCAGGACACCGGTGCGCAGCGCGTCCACGTCCTCCTGCCGGTACGGCGCACGGGGCACGCCGTAAACGTCGACCTCCAGGCTGTGCAGCTGAGCCACGAACCGGCCCAACTGCTGGCCGGCAGCGCTGCTGGCCTCCGCCAAGGGCTCTCCGGGAACGCGTTCGTGCCGCACGATCAGCGGATCCTCCTGGAGGATCTGCGGAAGCGGGATCGGCAGCGGAAGGTGCGGAGCCAGGTGGGGCAGGAGCCGGACCTCGCCGAGCAGCCGGTCCACCACATCCGGCCGGGACGGGGAACGGTGAATCCAGCGTCCGTCCACCAACGACACGATGCTGTCCCAGCCCGGGATCGGCTCACTGACCATGATCCGCAGTAGAACCCGCGGACTGGCAGGTCGGCAACTCGATTAAGGACGTACCGCCCAGGTCGGGGGAGGTGACCTCGCCGGTGAGGTCGGAGGAGTGCTGGCCCGCGATGAAGACCAGTTCACCGGAGGTGGTGACCACGTGGCTGTAGCCGAAGAGGTCCGGATCGTGCGGCCCGGCCGGGGTTTCATCGAGGGGAGCGTAATTCAACAAGTGATGGATAACCGTCATTATCCATCAATTTTCGTCACCGTGACGAATATGCGTGGTGTGGCTAGACGGCCCATGGATCAGGCTGAGAGCCATTCAGGTCAGTGAACCCGTAGAACCGGGAGAGGGCAGCGGCGGAGACCGACTGCTGGTTCCAGCGAGAGCGGTGTTCATCGGCGGCCAGGGCGGCCACGGCACGCCCGGCGAACCGGGGCGTCTCGGACTGCGCGAAGCCGGGCGGCGCGTGCGGATCGTGCGCCGGATCCAGGGCGTCGCGCCAGGATTCCTCGGTCACGCCGTAGGCGTCCAACATCATCTCGGAGCGCAGCCAGCCCGGGGTGATCGCCACGGCGGTGCAGCCGTAGGGCCGGAGTTCGTGCCCCTGGGAGAAGGCCAGCCGGTTCACCGCCGCCTTGGCCAGGTCGTAGAACACCGAGATCCGGTATTCGTCCGCGTTGTGCTCGCTGGTCCCGTCGGTGACCTCGATCAGCAGCCCGCCGGTCCTCTTGATCAACAGAGGGAGAAGGTGGTGGGAGGTGATCAGATGCGTGTCCACGGCCAGGCGCAGCAGGCGTAGTCCGGCATCCAGATCCAGCTCCCAGATCGGCGTGTTCCACTGGGCCGGCCCGCCTTTGAGCCGCTCGGCGCCCCAGATGTCGTTCACCAGCACGTCGATGTGGCCGTACTCGCCGGAGATGCGGTCAGCGAGCCGTCGCACCTGATCGGCGTCCAGATGGTCGACCGGAACGGCGATTCCTGTGCCGCCGAGCTCGGTGACCAGTTCGGCCGTCTGTTCGATGGTCTCCGGACGCTGATAATCCGACCGCAGTACGCCGGTGGAACTGGATCGTCCGGTGCAGATCACCGTGGCGCCTGCTTCGCCCAGCGCGCACGCGATTCCACGGCCGGCGCCACGCGTCGCACCGGCCACCACGGCGACCTTGCCACGCAGTGCGTCGGGGTCGGCAGTCCATGTCATGGACCCGAGTATGAACCCCTTCCGGGCGATCTTCAGGCAGGTCATTATTTAGCCGATAATCTACATTATGTTAAGTAAGGCGTTCGGAGGGGCTCCCCGACGGGGGCCCTGTCAGTACCTGTATCGCCAGGATCTCCCCGACGTCCAGCACGGCTGTCAGCCTGGGTGAGCCGGTTCCCGGCCTCGGCAGAATGGACGAAGACCCATGGCGGACAACCAGTTCACCGCTCACCCGGACCTTTTCGATCTGAGTGGGAAACGCGCACTCGTCACCGGCGGTACCAGAGGCATCGGGCTGATGATCGCGCGCGGCCTGCTGCAGGCGGGTGCCCGCGTCGTCATCAGCTCACGCAAGGCGGACACGTGCGCGGAGGCACAGCAGGTACTGTCCGAATTCGGCGAGGTTCGGGCTATCCCCGCCGACCTGTCCAGGCACGACGAGTGCCGGCGCCTGGCCGACCTTGTCACGGCCGGCTCGGAACGCCTGGACATCCTTGTCAACAACGCGGGAGCGATGTGGCGCGAGCCGCTGGAGACATTCCCGGACGAGGCCTGGGACTCGGTGATCGATCTGAACCTCAAGGCACCGTTCTGGCTGGTGCAGGCGCTACTCCCCTCCCTTCGCCGGGCGGGTACCGCCGATGATCCCGCGCGGATCATCAACATCGGCAGTATCGCCGCCATCCACGTCGCCGGCTCCCCCAACTACTCGTACGCCGGCAGCAAGGCGGCACTCCATCAGCTGACCAGGGTGCTGGCCAGGGAGCTGGGCCCACAGCACATCACGGTGAACGCGGTGGCCCCAGGGCCGTTCCCCTCACAGATGATGGCGGCCACGCTCGACGCCATCGGCGACATGATCGCGGCGAAGGCCCCGCTGCGCAGGCTCGGCCGGGACGACGACATGGCGGGTGTCGCCGTCTTCCTCGCCGGCCGGGCCGGCTCCTACCTCACGGGCACCGTGATCCCGGTCGACGGCGGCATCGCCACGACCGCCTCCGGTACTTAGGGGTACCAGCAGAACCTCCCTCCGTCCGCGGACAGCGCCTAGGGTGAAGGGGTGACCACGATCGATCCGCGTACCGAGATCAAGGAGTTCCTGAGCTCGCGTCGCGCGCGGATCACGCCGGAGCGGGCCGGACTGCCCGCCTACGGCGGCAACCGCCGGGTCAAGGGGCTGCGTCGCGAAGAGGTGGCTCTGCTGGCGGGCGTCTCGGTCGACTACTACGTGCGGATGGAGCGCGGCAGCCTCACCGGCGCCTCCGACGGGGTGCTCGACGCGGTGGCCGCTGCCCTGCAGCTCGACGAGGCCGAGCGCGATCACCTCTTCCACCTCGCGCGGCGGTCCAGGGCGCCCGGCGGTCCGCGCCGCCGGCGACCCGCGGTGAAGGTGCGTCCGGCGTTGCAGCGGGTCCTCGATGCCATCGCCGATGCGCCGGCGTGGATCTGCACCGGCCGTTATGACGTGCTGGCCACGAATCACCTTGCTCGCGCGCTGTATTCACCGCTGCTGGCCGACACGCGACGGCCGGTGAACGTGGCACGGTTCGTGTACCTGGATCCCGAAGCGGCACAGGCGTTCTTCGTCGACTATGACCGGATCGCCCGGGACATGGCCGCGAAGCTACGCATGGAAGCCGGCCGCAATCCGCACGACGAGGAGCTGTTCGCCCTGGTCGGAGAGCTGTCGACCCGCAGCGAACTGTTCCGGCGGCGGTGGGCATCGCAGGACGTCCGGCTCCACCGGTCCGGGCGCAAGCGCCTGCACCATCCGGTGGTGGGCCGGCTCGACCTGGACGTCGAGTCGATGGATCTGCCCACCGACCCCGGTCTGCTGCTGAACGTCTACACCGCGCCCGCCGGCTCGGCGGCCGCGGACGGTCTGGCGCTGTTGGCACAGTCTTACTTCGCGGCTGCGGATCTGGTAGATGATGTTGGTGACGACACGCGTACCGTGGCAGCCCGACGCTTACCTTGAACTCGTCCGCCGCGCCCTGCTTCATCTGCGAAATGCCGGCCGGTGACCCGGAGTATCCGCATCACATCGCCTATCGCGACGCACCTGGAAGTCTCCCCTGCTGATCTCCGCTTCGTCGCCGGTCGCTGTGTCGCACCTGTGCACTGACTGGCCGAAGGTGACGCTGATGCGATCCTTCGTGCCGTTGTCCCGCACCGTGAAGGCGATCGGAACACCGGGCGCCGCGATGGGCATGTCCCTGCTGTCGATGACCTTCGCCGTGACGGCGGCCGTTGATCCCGTGCCGCGTACACAGGTGACCGCGGCGACCAGCCAGCTGAACTGCGCGCCGTGGTGGTGCGAGATCCACAGCACGCCGTCGCCGGTCCGGCCATCTCCGCGTGCGCGCACCGCGTACCGGAAAACCGAGTCCGGATCATGGATGTCGAGCTCGGCCTGTCCCACTACCGAGACACCGGGTGTTGCGGCGCCGGCCTCCCCCACCGTTGCGGTCATTGCCAGCGCCGCAAGGACAACTACTCTCCCGATTTTCCCCATGTGACCAGGGTCGGGGCAGTCGCTCTCAGCGGGCATCCGCCTCGGGGAGGACCTACTGCGGCAGCACCGCCGGGTCGGTGATCCAGTCGTCGATCCGCACTCCGGCGGAGTTGACCACGTGCGCGACCAGTGTGTAGGTGCCGATCAGCGTCAGCAGTTCCAGGAGTTGTCGCTGGTCGTAGCGGGTGGCGAGCTGCTGCCAGGTCTCGTCGGACACGACGGCCCGGGGGCCACGTAGTTCGTCGACCGCGCGGATCAGCGCCGCGTCGAAGGGGTCCCAGCCGGGTGCGTCCGGGCCGGCGGGGATCCGGGCGTCGAAGACGGACCTACCGGAGTTCGGGCCAGGTGACGTGTCCGGCGTCGATGATCGGGACCCCGTCGACGGCCAGCGTGCCGCCGCCGCCCGGGGCCGTGGACCGGAGGTCCTTGACGATGTCCCAGTGCAGCGAGGAGTGGTTGACTCCCCCGCACTCCGGATACGCCCGGCCCAGGGCGAGGTGCACGGTGCCGAGGATCTTCTCGTCGATGAACAGGTCGCCGGTCCACTGGCGGACCGCGGAGCTCACGCCGATCCCGAGTTCGCCGACCCGCTGGGAGCCCTCGTCGGTGTCGATCAACGCGCGGGCGATGTCCGCTCCCCTGGTGGCGCGCACGTCGACCACGCGACCGGCGGCGAACTCCAGGCGCAGGTCTTCGAAGACCTGGCCGGCGAAGATCGCGGTGCCGCCGAAGGTGATGTGGCCGTCGACCTGGTCGTCCACCGGGGCGGTGGCGACCTCGCCGTCCGGGAGGTTCGCGTCGCCGGCGAACAGCACGCCACGGCGGCCGGTGATGCCCATGGTGAGGTCGGTGTCGGCGGAGCGGATGGTGACTGTGTCGCCGTCGGTGAGGGCGTCGGCGACGGTCTGCCAGCGCTTGCGGTGGGTGTCCCAGTCGTCGAGTGCGCCGGCGAAGAACTCGTTCAGCAGGGTGTCCCCCGGCACGCCGATGTGGTCGGCCCAGTCCTCGGTGGGAATCCGGACCACGACCCAGTTGGTGCTCTGCCAGCGCAGGCTGGAGATGGTGCCCTTGGCGGCGCGCAGGGCGGCCAGTCGCTGGGGAAGGTCGTCCAGGACCGGTCGGGTGTTGTCCGGCCACAGCATGGCGCGCAGCGAGATGTGCACGGTGGACCATTCCATGGCGGCGCGTTCCACCGGGGCCGGCTCGGCGAGCTGGGCGAGGTCGTAGGTGATCAACGCGTCGGGTTCGGCGAACTCGCTGGTGTAGACGGTCTGCACGGCGGCGCCGCGGCGGGTGATCGCCTGGATGAGCGCGTGTGCCGCGGGCAGGGCCGTGGTGTCGTTGACGAAGATGCTGACCTTGGAGTCGATGGTCACCGCCAGCCGGGTGGTGATGTGGTCCGCGAGCTGTGTCCAGCGTGGGTCGGTCATGGCTACCTCAACTCCGTCAGGCCGGCCAGGATCGGCCGGGTGGCCTGGTAGAACTCGTCGAACAGTTCGCGTTGCCGCTGGTAGAGCGCCTTGTGCTCGGGGCGTGGTTCGAGGGTCGCCGTCGGCAGGACCCAGTGGCCGACGTCCTGCAGGTCCACCAGGCCGGCGGCACTGGCAGCGAGCATGGCGTCGCCGTAGGCCGCGCCGGGGCCGGAGACGATCTCCTGCGGGTAGCCGCTGATGTCGGCGACGGCCTGTACCCACACGCGGTTCTTGGTGCCGCCGCCGATGGCGCGGATGCGTTGCGGCGGCAGGCCTTCTGCCTCGAAGGAGCGCAGGGCGGCGGCCGCGCTGTGGGCGATCGACTCCACGACGGCCCGGGCCAGGTCGCCGCGGTTGTGTTCCAGGGACAGGCCGAGGAACGCTCCCCTGGCTCCGGCGTCGTACAGCGGGGTTCGCTCGCCGCTGAGGTAGGGCAAGGCGAGCAGGCCGCGGGCGCCGGGCTGGGATTTCGCGGCCAGCCCGGCGAGTTCGCCGTACAGCTCCTCGCTGCCGCCCGCCTCCGGGACGAGGAGGTCGGCGTACCAGCGGGTGAAGCTGCCCGCGGTCGCGGTGCCCGCGGCCAGCAGGTAGCTGTCCGGGAACAGGAACGGTGCGGGCCACAGGCCGGGGGCGTTGTGCGGGGTGTCGAGTACCTCGATGAGGAAGTGCGAGGAGCCGTACATCAGCATCATGTCGCCGGGCCTGGTGACGCCGGCGCTGAGTGCCTCGGCGGCGGCGTCCGGGGCTCCGACCAGCACGGGGGTTCCTGGTCGGAGCCCGGTTTCGGCCGCCGCCTGCGGGGTGACCTCCCCCGCGACGTCCGGGGACCAGCCCAGTTCCGGGAGTTGATCCGGCCGCAGGGTCCCCGGGTTGCCGTCGAGGTTCCAGGACCTGGTGCGCTGGTCGTAGAACGGGTGGTAGTAGGCGGCCGTGCAGTGGTCGATGATCCACCGGCCGGTGAGCCGCCCGGTCACGAAGGTCTGGCAGGTGACGAACCTCGTGGTGCGGGCGAACACGTCCGGCTCGTGCTGCTCGATCCAGTTGATCTTCGGTCCGGCCGACTGGGAGGTGAGCTCGGTGCCGCTGCGTAACACCTCGGTGGGGCCCAGCGCGTCGTTGAGCTGGGCGATCTGCTGCTCGGCCCGCACGTCGACGCCATAGAGGATGGCCCCGCGCAGCGGGTTCCCCTCGGCGTCAATGGGCAGTACACACGGCCCGATGCCGCTCACCGCGATCGCGGTGATGTCCTGCGCGGACACCGGGCTGCCGGCGATCAACGCGGCGGTGACCGCCACGAAACCCTGCCACCACACCTGTTCCGGATCGTGCTCCATGAACCCCGGCGCGGGCACGGTCACCCGGTGCGGGCGTTTCTGCTGGGCGAGGATGGTTCCGTCCGCGCCGACCAGCACGCCTTTCGCCTCATAGGTGCCAATGTCGACCCCGAGCACAACATTCATCGGCCGATCCCGTTCGCTCCGTGGTTACAGGGTCTTGCGGAAGTCGCGCACCGCGTCGACGAGTTCGCGCACGCGCTCGACGTTCGCCCGGTTCTCGAAGACGCCGTCCTCCTTGAAGTAGGTGCCGACGACGGCGCCGTCCACGAGAGCCAGCTGCTCGGCGGCGTTGTGTGCCTTGACCCCGGTGTTGACGAAGACCGGGGTGGTTCCGGCGGAGTCCTTGACGATCTTGAGTGCCTGGCTGTCGGTGGCGGCGCCCGCGGTGAGCCCGGAGACGCAGATGGCGTCCGGCGCCGTGGCGAACACGGTGCTCGCGGTGATGGCTGCCAGGTCCCGGTTCGCCAGATAGGTGGCCGATTCCGGGACGATGTTGAACAGCAGCTTCACGTGGCCGGCGCCGAGGCGCTGGCGGTAGCGGGCGACCTCGCCGATGTTGGTGTTCCACAGGCCGAAGTCGCTGGCGTAGACGCCGGTGAAGATCTCCCGGACCCACTGGGCGCCGGTGGCCATGGCCAGGTCGATCGAGGCGCGGCCGTCCCAAAGCACGTTGACGCCGTAGGGCACGGTCATCTGGGGCAGCAGTTCGGTGATCACCCGGGCCATGGAGATGGCGGTGATCGGCTCGGTCTGGGTGAGGTAGGGCAGGCTGAACTCGTTGGAGATCATCACGCCGTCCACGCCGCCGGTCTGTAAGGCATCCAGTTCGGCCTTCGCGCGGTCGACGATCGCGGCGATGCCCGCCTTGCTGTCGTATCCGGGGTCGCCGGGCAGCGCGGACAGATGCAACATCGCGATGATCGGTTTGGGGGCGGCGAAGACGTCGTCAAGCCAGGTGGTCATGCGGGGGTGCTCTTTCTCGTCGATTGCGGTGCAGGTCAGGGCTGGGATGTCGCCCGGGGCACGGTGATCACTTCGACCCCGCCGTGTGCGGCGGCGGCGAGTACCGGGTGGTCGGGGTCCCCGTCGGTCACCAGGATTTCGGCGGCGTCCAGCGGGGCGATGTTGACCAGGTGGGAGCGGTCGAGTTTGGTGTGGTCGGCGACCACGATCAGCCGGTCGGCGGCGGCGATGGCGGCGCGTTTCACCGCGCTCTCGTCCCGGTGGTAGTCGGTGTAGCCGCTGGTGGTGGCCACGCCGGCGACGCCCATGACGAAGGTGTCGCAGTTGTAGCGGGCGAACCATTCGACGGCGTCGGTGCCGATCAGGCTGAGTTCACCGGGACGGACGAGGCCGCCGGCGAGCAGGACCGTGGTGTCCGGTTCGCCGGCCAGTTCCACGGCGATCAGGATGCTGGGGGTCAGCACGGTGAGTCCGAGGCCCGCGCCGCGGAGCGCCCGGGCGACGGCGAGCGCGGTGCTGCCGCTGTCCAGGATGACCGTCTCCCGGGCGGTGAGCCGGGTGACCACGGCTTCGGCGATGTGCTGCTTGCTGGTGGCTTCCAGGTCGGCGCGCGCTGCGAAGGAGGGCTCGGCGATCTTGCTGACCGCGATGGCTCCGCCGATCACCTTGCGTACGGCGCCCTCTGCTTCGAGGGCGTCGATGTCCCGGCGGATGGTCATCTCGGAGACGCGGAACTCGGCGGCCAGTGCGGCGAACTCCACCTCACCGTGCGCGAGGACGTGTTCGCGGATCATCCGCTGCCGCTCGCTGACGTCGCCGGCCATGTCACGTCTCCCCTGCCCTCGTAGTGCTGTGAACGTATCACAGTGATGGGCTGTAATCCTGGGTATTGTGTGATTAAACCTCAGAAACGTACCGTCCTCTGTTAATTAGTCACATACAGAGGGGGCTGATATGGACGACCTGCTGTCCCGCATCGGGATTCCGAAGAAGATCTCCTGGGGTTTTGCCGGCGTCTTCCTGTTCATGGTCGGTGTCGGCCTGGAACTGAGCTGGCTGAGCCCCTACCTCGTCGCCCAGGGCGTCGAGGTCGCCGTTGTCGCGGCCGTGTTCTCCACCTACGGGATCAGCGTCTCCCTCGCGTCCTGGTTGTCCGGGGTGTTCTTCGAGATCGTCGGCGCGAAGCGGACCATGCTGGTGGCGTTCGCTCTGTTCACCGCCGGCACCGCGTTGTTCGTGGCCGTCGGTGTGCAGCAGCACGCGGTGTGGGCGTTGTTCGCCGGGTACGCGATCAAGGGCTTCAGCTATCCGCTGTTCTCCTACTCCTTCCTGGTCTGGATCGCCTACCGGGCCGAGCGCGACCGGATGAGCGCCGCGTACGGCTGGTTCTGGTTCGCCTTCTCCGGCGGCATCAGCGTGGTCGGCGCCTACGGCTCGGACCTGCTGCTCACGGTGATCGGCGAGGTGCCGGTGCTGTGGTGCACCATCGCCTGGGCCGCGCTCGGCACGGTCGCGATCGTCGTGCTCAACCGCGACGACGTCCCGCCGGTCAAGGGCGACGGCGCGAAGCGGTGGCGGGATCTGGCGACGCTGTTCACCATCGTCCGCACCGAACCCCGGCTGCTGCTGGTGCTGGGCATCCGGATCGTGAACACGCTGCCGCAGTTCGCCCTGCCGGTGTTCGTGCCGATCTACCTGCAGCAGTACGGGTTCAGCACCTCGGAGTGGCTCAGCATCTGGGGCACGATGTGGCTGTCCAACATCGTGTTCAACCTGATCGCCGGGCACCTGGGTGACCGGATGGGCTGGAAGCGGACGATCTCCTACTTCGGCGGGTTCGGCTGCGCGGTCTCGGTGATCGCGTTCTTCTACGCGCCGCAGGTGTTCGGGCACGACTACTGGGCACTGCTGGTCGTGGGCCTGCTGTTCGGCATGTGCATCGCCGGGTACGTGCCACTGGATGCGATCGTGGCGAACCTGGTGCGGTCCAATAAGGGCGCGGCGTTGTCGATCCTGAACCTGGGCGCGGGGCTGTCGACGCTGGCCGGTCCGCTGATCGTGGCGCTGTTCGCGCAGGTCATCGGGTACGCGGGCGTCGCGTGGATTCTCAGTCTGCTGTATGTCGCGGCGGGCTTCGCGGTCTGGCATGTCACGCCGCGGCAGGCGCAGGTGGCACCGCTGAGCGGATGACTCCTTGCTTATGACGATCGTTATAGAACAGGGTGGGGTCTATACCGGACGTCATAGGAGTCGATGTGAGATCGCTACAGGGACTGGTCGTGGCCATCACCGGTGGAGCCCGAGGCATCGGTCTGGCCACGGCCAGGGCCCTGACCGCCGAGGGCGTCACCGTGGCCATCGGCGACATCGACCTGATCGACGCCGACCCGGGCATCGCCGCGCTCAGTGTCCGGATGGACATCGCCGACCCCGAGTCCTTCGAGGACTTCCTGGACCAGGTGGAGGACCGGCTCGGGCCGATCGACGTGCTGATCAACAACGCCGCGATCATGCCCGTGGGCCGGATCGTCGAGGAGCCGCACGCGGTGACCCGGCGGATCGTGGAGGTCAACCTGTTCGGCCTGATCACCGGGACCAAGCTGGCACTGCGCCGGATGGTGCGGCGCAGCAGCGGGCACGTGATCAACCTGGCCTCACTGTCCGGCGAGCAGAACATCCCCGGCGCGGCCACCTACTGCGCTACCAAGCACGCGATCATCGGGTTCACCGATTCCGTCCGCCTGGAATACCGGGGCACCGGGGTCGACATCTCCCTGGTACTACCCTCGTTCGTCGACACCGACATGAACCGGGGCGCCAAGGCCTTCGCCGGAGTGCGGATGACGAATCCGGAAGAGATCGCCGCAGCCATCGTCGGTCTCATCCGCAAGCCCAGAGCCAGCATCCGGGTCAACTGGTCGGCGGGCATGCTGTCGGCCTCGCGGAAATTCTTTCCCCGTCACATCGGAGACGCGATCAGCCGGGCCCTGGGTGGGGAAACCACATTTCTGGCCGATCTGAATCAGGCCGAGCGCCGGTCTTATGAGGACCGAATTCGCGCGCGATGAATTCAATTCCGCTCTGCTGAGGCCCGTTCGCAACGCGATGTTGACTGATGACACCGCGCCGTATGGGAATCTGTGGGTGATCAGTGCGACTGCGGGGAAGTCCGGTGGGAATCCGGCGCTGGCCCGCAACGGTGTGCCCTTCGGGGCGAGCCCGGTACCTGCGGCGCACTGCTTGACCGACTCCTGTCGTGGATAAGCGGGAAAGGGTTCCTCAATGAGACGTCTGGTTCTGGCTGTCGTCGTATTACTCGGCGTCGGCCTGGCTACTCCGGCTGTGGCGGCAACGCCCAATAAGGCGGATGCCGCAGCGGGTTGGCTCGCTCGCCAGCTCATCGACGGCGAACGATTCGAATTCGATTTCGGCGGCGACAAATTCCCCAATCAGGGACAGACCATCGACGCGATCTTCGCGTTCGCGGCGGCGCGCGCCTCGGACACCAACGCGGAGAAGGCGATCACCTGGCTGGCCCGGCCGGAGATCACCACCGGCTACATCGGCACCGGCGGCGAGTCCTACGCCGGGGCACACGCCAAGTTGCTGCTCGCCGCACAGGTCCGGCACAAGAACACGGCGAACTTCGGCGGCGTTGACCTGGAGGCCGGCCTGCGTGCCCGGCTCACCCCGTCCGGCCGGTTCTCCGACCAGTCGGCCTTCGGCGACTTCAGCAACGCCTTCGGTCAGGCACTGGCGCTGCTGGCCCTGGACCGCACGACCGGGGGCGCCCCGGCCTCAGCGGTCACCTTCCTGGCCGGGACCCAGTGCGCCGACGGCGGCTTCCCGCTGAACTTCGGCCAGTCGCCGTGTGTCAGCGATGTGGATGCCACCGCGACCGTGGTCCAGGCCTTGCGGGCCACCGGCGATGTGACGAACGCCGGTGAGGGAGTTTCCTGGCTCGTGACCAAGCAGAACGCCGACGGTGGGTTCTCGGCCGTGGCCGCGGCGCCGTCCAACGCGAACAGCACCGGCCTGGCCGCGGAGGCCCTCGCGGGCAAGCGTCCGCTGGCCGCGATCAAGGCGCGGAACTTCCTGCGTTCGCTGCAGGTCGGCTGCTCCGGTGCGGTCGCGGACCGCGGCGCCATCCCGTTCGACTCCACCGGGCTCGACCCGGCGACCGCTCCCCGGGCCACCGCGCAGGCCATCCTGGGCCTGACCGGGGTATCCCTGGACGAACTCGACGGCGGCGGGAACCCCCTAGCGCCCACTCTCAGTTGCCCGTGATCATGTGAGCTAGCCCGGGTTGGCCAACTTTGCCTTCCACCCGCGCTCAAGCTGGGTGGAAGGCAAAGTTGAACGCAAAGAGCCTGAATCCTGCAAAGGTCTAAAGGGCGCAACAACGGGAGGCTAGTGCTCGAGGTTTGTCTGTAGCACCGTGAGCAAGCGGGAGCGGGCAATGTCGGTGGCGACGCGTGGCAGCGGCGAGGTGCGGAGGGGAACATCCCTGTCTCTCCTCACCGGCTTAGTCTCCCAAGCAGCGGTCATTTGTGGCCCTGCTTCGCGCTGCGCAGTCGTGACGAACGCGTCATACGTCGCACGCACCTCAGGAGTGCCATGAATCTCGATCCATCCGGTGTAGAAGCTAATTCGCGACTTGACATCGCTGATGTGCTGGGTGATCTCACGCCGAGCTTCGGATGAACCGTCTTTGCGGAGAATGCGGTAAGGGCATTCCATGTAGTCCTCGACCGCTCTCAACGCTTCGGCGTAGAAGCTAGCCCTATGCTGGCGGCGAATCTCTTGCTGCTGAGTCCTATATGCCTTGATGGCAACGGTGGCAGCGATGACTCCAACGATGAGTGTCGTAACTGCGCCCAAGAGGGTAGCGACTGTGCCGGCGGTGAAGCTTCCCCAGAAGTCAGGACTAGGGTGCGATTCCGCTGCGATCGTCGACGCCGTGGTGAAGGTCGGTGCCACCTACCCACCTCCGGGAACCCCTGCGGTGCCTCTGCGCCTAGCCAGATGCCGCACAGATTAGCGCCGGTCGCGCGCCAATGGTCTTCGAAGAACAGGTGATTGCGAACTAGATCGATCAGCATGAGTAGGCCGTCGGCCGGTCTCCATCGCTCATGATCGGGTGAACGTGGGTAGTAGAGACATAGTGCGTCGTCCGGCATGCGATGTGGCGAGGTCGCGTCTGGTACGGCGTAAACCCGTGGGTACTCCTCCGGTGGAAGACCCCAGCAGGGATATGGCGGTCGTTCATAGAACACGATGTCGGTGAGAACGGGATCACGTCGGCCAGGAACCTCTATGGGGATCTGATAGGTGATGCGGTCCCATTGGACGTTTCGGCGCAATCTGGCGCCATGTTCTCGGCGGGCAGCGGCTTCCAGCGGGATCTGCCAGCACGGCTGCACGCCGTACCAGTTGACCGTTGGCGGTCCGAGGATCACTCCGTCCAACTCCGCGCCTGTACCTGTGGACGGCCAAAACCGCTACCGACACCAGCTGTGAGGCCTCCGGTGCTCAATGTCTTCCACCCAAGTGCCGCCTCCTCTCGGACAGCGTCGGGGTTTGGGTATGGCAGCATCTCTTCATCGTTGAACAGTCTGGCCAACTGTTCGTGCGCCTGTAGCGGGTAGCCATCTCGTTCAAGCCGAATAGCCTCATCTACCCGCTTGCTGCCCGCGCGCAATTCGGCAACGACCTGGGTTTGAGTCCACCCCGATCCCAACTTGATCGGCTTCTCTGCAACCCTTGCGGGATCCTCGGTGAGCCCCTTATCCAGCTCGCGGCCGGCGAAAGAAAACCAGGTTGCCAATCCACTCAGCTGAGTGATTGGGCCGTGGATGCAACCCAGCGCGAGAGCCTTGATGTTCCAACTGACCAGAGGCCTGTCATTGCAACGGTTCCAGTGCTTCAGCAGCCGGACAACGTGAGCGAAGGTCACTTTGGATTCCTTGATTGCTGCACGAATCATCCGTGTGTGTGTCTCGGGGTGTGAGCGGGACCAACCGGGAACTTTGGGGATGAAGAGGCCGTCGGCGTTCACATTGTCGATCGCGCAAATGACATCACAGGTGAAGCCCTTTTCTCCGGCGTGTACTGGGTCACCAAAGCGGACCAGCACTGCGCGAGTGCAGCCCTCCACTTGGACCGTGAGCTTGGGAAAGCTGGATTTGAGCTCGCGCCGAATAGCCCCTGCGGCGCGGTCCATCAAGTCTCGGGGCCCTGCCAAACCAGGGCCGTGAGTGTATTTCGCCGCTGCGATGACAATGCCGAGGTCGATATCGGTCAGAGGCGTCAAGGCATCACCGTGGGCGAGGCTGCCGTTGAAGTACACCCTGGAACCGGGGAACTCGTTCCGCAGGGCGTTGGCGATGGTCTCGCGGCGGCGCCTGGCTTCCTCGATCTCTTCGGGAGTGACCTCGATCTGGTGACGGGCCTGGGTGAGCAACTCCTCCAGCGTGGGGAGCTTGTTGACCATCTCGTACTTCCTCTCGCGCCGACTGTCACATCCGGTCGCACAGGTTAGTACTCATGTACGACATTTCTCTGGGATCTGGACAGGAGCGCGAACCGTCGTTACCCCCACCTAAGGCCTGACCGGAGTTTTCACCAGCACACGCTCGTGTGCTCTTGATCATGCGAGACAGGCCAGGCTCGGCCGGGTCGTCGACCCGGCCGAGCCCACTCATACTGTCCGCGTGCACCTTGCGGCTGAAATCGTCGGACTCGTCATCGCCGTTCTCGTGGTCACCGTGGTGGCTCGCCGGCTGGACTGGCCCGCTCCCCTGTGCCTGGTCGTGGTCGGCGTCGGCGTGTCGTTCCTGCCCGGTATGCCCGAGTTCCACCTCGACCCCGAGCTCGTCCTGCTCGGCTTCCTGCCACCCCTGCTCTACGCCACCGCGATCCAGACCTCGGTGGCCGACTTCCGGGCCAACCGGCGGTCCATCGCGTTGCTGTCGGTGGGCCTGGTCATCCTGACCACGGTGGTCGTCGGCTTCGTCGTCTGGTGGGTACTGCCCGGGGTTCCGCTGGCCGCCGGCTTCGCGCTGGGCGCGGTCGTGGCGCCGCCCGACGCGGTGGCCGCCACCGCCGTGGCCCGCCGGGTCGGGCTCCCCCGGCAGATGGTGAGCATTCTGGAGGGCGAGAGCCTGGTCAACGACGCGGCGGCACTGGTCGCCCTGCGGACGTCGATCGCCGCGCTCGCCACCGTGGTCACCGCCTGGCAGATCGGGCTGGACTTCCTGCTCGCCGCCGGAGTCGGCGTCGCGGTCGGCATCGTCGTGGGCGTGGTGGCCGGCTGGATGCGCCGCAGGCTCACCGACACGGTCACCGACACCGCGATCTCGCTGGTGATCCCGTTCGCCGCCTACCTGCCCGCCGAGCACTTCCACGGCTCCGGCGTGCTGGCCGTGGTCGTCGCCGGACTGATCATCGGTCACTACGAACCCCGGGTGGCCTCCGGCCGCGCCCGGCTGTCCAGCCGGATCAACTGGCAGACCGTGCAGTTCCTGCTGGAGAACGCGGTCTTCCTGCTCATCGGCCTGCAACTGCGCGGCATCCTCATCGCGGTCGGTGCCAGCGAGCTCAGCTTCCCGGTGCTGGCGGCCGTCTGCGCCGCGGTGCTGGCGGCGACCGTGCTCACCCGGCTGGCCCTGGCCTTCGGTGCCGGGGTGGTCCTGCGGCTGCTGGGCCGGGAGTCCTGGCCGTGGTCGTGGGCCCTGGTCCTGGGCTGGGCCGGGATGCGGGGCGTGGTCACCCTGGCCGCCGCCTTCGTGCTGCCGGAGAACACCCCGCACCGGGACGTGCTGGTGCTCGCCGCGTTCGTCGTGGTGGCGGGAACGCTGCTGATCCAGGGCTCGACGCTGACCAAGCTGGTCCGCCGGCTCGGGCTGCCCAAACCCGATGTCGGCCAGGATCTGTTGCAGGAGGCCGCGGTCATCCACGACATGCACCGCGCCGGGGTGGCCAGGCTCGCCGAACACGCTCCGGCGGACGATCCGTTCGGGGTGATCGAGCGGCTGCAGGACAACTCGGTACGGCGATCGGACCGCGCCTGGGAACGGCTCGGCAGCGCCAGATCGGATGAAGTGACGCCCAGCCAGCTGCAGCGCACCCTGCGATGCAAGATGCTGGAGGCCGAGCGGGAGGAACTCCTCGCCGCCCGGTCCCGGGGCGCGGTGGACGACGTGGTGTTCCGCCGGGTGCTCAGCATCATCGACATCGAAGAAGCCCTGCTGGAAGGAGCGAGGATGCCGGATCTGGACAGCGAGAGTCCGCTGCACGCGTCGGCGCAGACCGCCGGTACCTGCGAGCACCTGGAGTCCGCGCCGGCGGAGGCCACCGCGGACAGCGATCAGGGCTGCCCCGACTGCATCGCCGAGGGCAGCGACTGGGTCCACCTGCGGATCTGCCTGGGCTGCGGGCACGTCGGCTGCTGTGACTCCTCACCGCGCAAGCACGCCACCCAGCACTTCCACGACACCCGGCACCCGGTGATGCGCAGCTTCGAGCCGGGCGAGCACTGGCGGTGGTGCTTCGTCGACGGGATCGTCGGCTGACCCGTCAGCCCGGCACCGCGGACCGGAGCGTGGCGACCAGTTCGGTACGGATGTCCTCCAGGGGGCGGCCGTCACGCCGGGCGCGGCAGAGGATCACCGCGCCCTCCACGGCGGCGACGATCAGCGTGGCCAGGCTCGCGGCCCGTGCCTGCGGTACACCGACCCCGGTCATCGAGGCGGCGAGCACGGCCTGCCAGGAGGCGAACGCCTCGGCGACGGCCGCGCTCGGCTGGTCGGTGTCGTGGGATTCGATCGCCACGGCGACGACGGGACATCCGGCCCGGAAATCCTCGGACTCCAGTACCTGCCGCCACGCGCCGATGAACGCGCCCAGCGCGGCGACGGGATCGCCTGGAAACGCCTGGGCCAGCGCCTTCAGGCCTTCCTGTCCGGCCTGACCGGCCGCGGCCACCGCTTCGGCGGCGATCTGTGGCTTCCCGCCGGGAAAGTAGTGGTAGATGGAGCCGCGAGGCGCGCCGCTGTGCGCGATGACATCCCGGATTCCCGTCGCGCTGTAGCCGTGTTCCCGGAACAGCTGCATCGCGCTGGACAGCATCCGCTCCCTGCTGTCGGACATCGCCCCTCCATTCCGAGCTCAACTATACCGAGCATCATACTTGCTGGGTGCGGAGCCGGTGACCTCGCGGAACATGGTGCTGAACACGCCGGGACCGGCGTATCCGAGCTCGGCGGCGATATCGGCGACGGTCCGGCCGGTCGCCAGTAGCCGGACGGCGTGCAGCACACATGCCCGCCGGCGCCACTCGGCCAGGCCGATGCCGGTCTCGGCGCGGAACCGGCGCCGCAGGGTGCGTTCACTGACGTGCAGCAGCTCGGCCCAGATCGCCGGGCGCAGGTCGATGCGCGGTGCGGTGAGGAACTCCCGGCAGATCCCCCGTAGTGGTTCGGCGGCCGGCAGTGGGAGATCCACGGGCGTGGGGCTGGCCCGGCGCAGTTCGTGCAGGGCGAGGCCCAGAATCGTCGCGTCACGGCCGTGGGGGTCGTATCTGGGGGCCAGGTCGGCGGATTCGTCCAGCAGCTCACGCAGCAGTGGGGACACGTCGATGGGCAGACTCCGGCTGGGGAACCAGGGCGAGCAGCCCGGCTCCAGGTAGAGGCTGCGCATGCTGACCTGGTCCATCCGGGCCACGTGCACCGCGCCCGCCGGGATCAGGACCGCCTGGCCGGGTTCGATCGTCCAACTGGCCTGCGGTGTCTCCACGTACATGGAGCCGGTCAGGCCGTAGAGGACCTGCGCGCGGCGGTGGCTGCGCGACACCGTCCAATGCCCCAGGGGGTAATCGTTGCCGATCGGTATGACATCCCGGTCTAGGGAGTCCACCTCGTCGATGTCGACATTCCGCACGCGGTGAGCCTAAGTGCAGTGAGCCTAGGTGGCCGGAACTCGGAGGAACATGGCCGAAGATCGCATGCCCGGCCGCCGGGCCGTGGGTAGCGTCGTGGCACGTGCTGACCACGGTTCTGATCCTTTTCCTGCTGGGCTGCCTCAGCGGTGTGTGCACGGTCCTGTTCGGCTTCGGCGGTGGCTTCGTCACCGTCCCGGTGGTGTACGCGGTCGCGGCGGCCGGCCCGCAGGCGATGCACGTCGCGGTGGCCACCTCCGCCGCGGTGATGGTGGTGAACTCCGGCTGGGCTTCCCTGTCGTTGTCCCGCTCGGGCCGGTTGTCGTGGGCGTACCTGTGGCCGTTGGGTGGATTCGTGGCCGTGGGAGCGGGCCTGGGCGCCTTCGCAGCCCACTGGGTGCCGGATCACTGGCTGCACGTGGCGTTCGTGGCCTACATGGCGGCGACGATCCTGGACGCGGTGCTGCGGCGGGGTTTCGTGACCGCGGGTGGCGTGCGGCCGCTGGACCGCGTCACCGTGACCGCGGGCGGAGTCGGGATCGGGGTGCTGGCCAGTGTGCTGGGCGTCGGCGGGAGCGTGCTGACCGTGCCCCTGCTGCGGCGTCGTGGACTCCCGATGGCCGACGCGACCGCGATGGCCAACCCGCTCACCTTCGTGGTCGCCATCGTGGCGGTCCTGGTCTACCTGTCCGGCCCCGGTGTGACCGGTTCGGTGGATCCGGTCGCCGCCGCCGCGCTGCTCGCCGGATCACTGCCGGCCATCGCCGTGGTCCGCCGGTGGTGCCCGCCGATTCCCGACCGGGCACACGCGCTGGCGTACATCGGGCTGCTGATCGCGTCCCTGGCCGTCATCATCTGAGCGCCGGGATGATCTCCGTGGCGTAGCCGTCCAGGGTCTGCTGTTTGGCGTCGTGCTGCAGGTAGACGGCGAACTGGTCGACGCCGAGTGCGCGGAGTTCGGCCAGCCGGTCCAGGTGCGCGGCCGGTTCACCGAGCAGGCAGAACCGGTCGACGATCTCGTCGGGCACGAAGTCGGTGTGCGTGTTGCCGGCGCGGCCGTGCTGGGCGTAGTCGTAGCCCCTGCGGCCCTCGATGTAGTCGGTCAGCGCGCGGGGCACCGAGCCGTCGTGCCCGTACCGGGCGACCAGGTCGGCCACGTGGTTACCGACCATGCCGCCGAACCACCGCGTCTGCTCGCGCATGTGCGCTAGGTCGGTGCCCACGTAGGCGGGGGCGGCAACACAGAACCGGATCGCCTGCGGATCACGGCCCGCCCGCTCCGCTGCCTCGCGCACCGCGCCGATCATCCAGGCGGCGATCTGCGGGTCGGCCAGCTGCAGGATGAACCCGTCACCGATCTCCCCGGCCAGCGCGAGGGCCTTCGGTCCGTAGGCGGCGACCCACACCTCCAGGGAACTGCCCGTGGCCCAGTCCAGGCTCAGCCGCCGGTCCCGGAACTCGACGGTCTCACCGTTGGCCATGCCGCGGACCACGGTGATCCAGTCGCGGAGCTCCGCGAGGGTGCCCGGCTTCAGACCGATGGTGCGCATCGCCGAGTCACCGCGGCCCACCCCGCACACCGTGCGGTTGCCGTAGGAGGAGTTCAGCGTGGCGAACAGTGAGGCGGTGATCGTGGCGTCCCGGGTGCCCGGGCAGGTGACCATCGGCCCGACGGTGACCGCGCTGGTGGCGGCCAGGATCTGGCTGTACAGCACGAACGGTTCCTGCCACAGCAGGTGCGAGTCGAAGGTCCAGACATGGCTGAACCCGGCCTTCTCGGCCCCCACCGCCAGGTCGACCAGGGCGGACGCGGGCGGATCACACTGCAGAACGACACCGAAGTCCATGACGGCTCCCCTGAACTAGGTGGATCGGCCGCCTATATTTTCGCCCTATTTCAGTGGATCCGCTGTTCCGGCTGGGGTCAGGCGCCCACGTAGTCGGCCAGGTGCTCCGCGGTGAGCGTGGAGCGCTTGGTGACCAGCTCCTGCGGGGTGCCCTCGAAGACGATCCGGCCACCGTCGTGGCCGGCGCCCGGTCCCAGGTCGATGATCCAGTCGGCGTGCGCCATGACGGCCTGGTGGTGCTCGATGACGATCACCGACTTGCCGGATTCGACCAGCCGGTCCAGGAGACCCAGCAGGTGTTCCACGTCGGCCAGGTGCAGGCCGGTGGTCGGCTCGTCCAGCACGTAGATGCCGCCCTTGTCGGACATATGGGTGGCCAGCTTCAGCCGCTGCCGTTCGCCGCCGGACAGGGTGGTCAGCGGCTGGCCGAGGCTCAGGTAACCCAGGCCGACGTCGTTGAGGTGCTCGAGGATGGTGTGCGCGGCGGGGATGCGGGCCTCACCCTCGGCGAAGAACCGCTCCGCCTCGGACACCGACATCGCGAGCACCTCGGCGATGTTGCGGCCGCCGAGCAGGTACTCCAGGACCGCCGCCTGGAATCGCCTGCCCTCGCACTCCTCGCAGATGGTGGCGACGGTGGCCATGATGCCCAGGTCGGTGTAGATCATGCCCGCGCCGTTGCAGGCCGGGCAGGCGCCTTCGGAGTTGGCGCTGAACAGGGCGGGCTTGACGCCGTTGGCCTTGGCGAACGCCTTGCGGATCGGCTCCAGCAGGCCGGTGTAGGTCGCCGGGTTGCTGCGCCGGGAACCGCGGATCGGGCTCTGGTCCACCGAGACGACGCCCGCGTCGGTGGGCATCGAGCCGTGCACCAGGGAGCTCTTGCCGGAGCCGGCCACGCCGGTGATCACGGTCAGCACGCCCAGCGGGATGTCCACGTCGACGTTCTCCAGGTTGTGCCTGGTCGCGCCACGGATCTCCAGCGCACTTGTGGACTTGCGCACCGTGTCCTTCAGCGTGGCGCGGTCGTCGAAGTGCCGGCCGGTGATGGTGTCGCTGGACCGCAGACCCTCGACGGTGCCCTCGAAGCACACCGATCCGCCGCCGGTGCCCGCACCGGGACCCAGGTCGACGATGTGGTCGGCGATCGCGATGGTCTCCGGCTTGTGCTCGACCACCAGCACGGTGTTGCCCTTGTCCCGCAGCCGCAGCAGCAGGTTGTTCATCCGCTCGATGTCATGCGGGTGCAGGCCCGCGGTGGGCTCGTCGAAGACGTAGGTGACATCGGTCAGCGAGGACCCGAGGTGCCGGATCATCTTGACCCGCTGCGCCTCGCCGCCGGACAGCGTGCCCGCCGGCCGCTCCAGGGACAGGTAGCCCAGGCCGATCTCGACGAACGAGTCCAGGCTGTGCCGCAGGCTGCCCAGCAGCGGGGCCACCGACTTGTCCGCCAGGCCGCTGACCCACTCGGCCAGGTCGCTGATCTGCATCCGGCAGGCGTCGGCGATGTTGATGCCGTTGATCTTGGAGGACCGGGCGCCCTCGGTGAGCCGGGTGCCGTCGCAGTCCGGGCAGACGGTGAAGGTGGCCACCCGCTCGACGAACGCCCTGACGTGTGGCTGGAGCGAGTCGATGTCCTTGGCCAGCACGGTTTTCCGCAGCTTGGAGATGACGCCCTCGAAGGTGAGGTTGATGCCCTCGACCTTGATCTTGGTGGGCTCCTTGTAGAGCAGGTCGTTGAGCTCCCGCTTGCTGAACTTGCCGACCGGCTTGTCCATGTCGAAGCCCGCGCCGGTGAAGATGCGGCCGAACCAGCCGTCCATGCTGTACCCGGGAACGGTCAGCGCGCCCTCGTTGAGTGACTTGCTCGCGTCGTAGATCTGCGTCAGGTCCAGGTCGTTCACCGAGCCACGGCCCTCGCAGCGCGGACACATGCCGCCGGTGATGCTGAATTCGCGGCGCTCCTTGACCGGGTTGGCGCCCTTGTTCACGGTGACCGCGCCCGCGCCGCTGATCGAGGCCACGTTGAAGGAGAACGCCTGCGGGCCGCCGATGTGCGGGGTGCCGAGCCTGCTGAACAGGATCCGCAGCATGGCGTTGGCGTCGGTTGCGGTGCCGACGGTGGAACGCGGGTCGGCGCCCATCCGCTGCTGGTCCACGATGATCGCCGTGGTCAGGCCGTCCAGCACGTCGACGTCGGGGCGGGCCAGGTTGGGCATGAAACCCTGGACGAAGGCGCTGTAGGTCTCGTTGATCATCCGCTGCGATTCGGCGGCGATCGTGTTGAAGACCAGGGAGCTCTTGCCGGAGCCGGAGACACCGGTGAACACGGTCAGCCTGCGCTTGGGGATCTCAATGCTGACGTCCTTGAGATTGTTCTCCCTGGCGCCGTGCACGCGGATCAGGTCGTGGCTGTCGGCGACGTGCGTCATGCGTGCTCCCCTGGGTTCGGCCTGGCCCGACCACGCTAATGGCCCAGCCGGATGATCGCTTCTCGATTCCTGATCGGTGACCGAGTCGTCATCTAGGGCTCCAGCACGACCTTGCCCACATTGCCGCGGGACTCGATGATCTCGTGCGCCTTCGCGGCCTCGGCGAGGGGCAGCCGGGCGTGGATCAGCGGGCGCAGGGCGCCGGAGCGGTACAGCTCCCACTGCTCGTCCCGCCAGCGGGCGTACGTCTCCGGCTCCCCGAAGGCGATGGCGGCCATCTGGAACCCGATCGCGCTCGCGCCCCGGGCCAGTAGCTCGTAGGCGTCGACCATGCCGCCACCGGAACTGAACACCACCAGCCTGCCCCGCGGCTTCAACGCGCGCACGGCCTGGTGCAACAGATCCCCGCCGACCCCGTCCAGCACCACATCGACCGGGTCACCCCACTCGTCCCCGTAGACCACGACCTCGTCGGCGCCCAGTTCCCGCAGCGGCGCGGCCTTGTCCAGAGTGCTCACCGCCGCCACGATCCTGACGGCCCCGCCGGCTTTGGCGTACTGGATCGCCAGTGTGCCGACCGCGCTCGCGGCCGCCGTGATCAGCACGGACTCGCCGGGCAGTACCCGACCGGCTTCGTGCACGCCTCGGGCGACCAGCCCGCTGCGCCACAGGGCTACGGCGTCCGCCGCCGAGGCCTCGCCGGGAATACGGGTGGCCATGTCCTGGCGGAGCACGGCGGACTCGGCATAGGCGTCGGCGAAGGCCAGTCCGATGACCCGGTCACCGACCTGGAAGCCGGACACCCCCTGACCCAGGGCGGCCACGGTTCCGGCGATCTCCCCGCCCAGTGACGACGGAGCGCTGCCCTCCCGGACCTTGCGGACGGTGGGCAGGGTGACACCGATGGCCTCGGCGCGGACCAGTAGCTCCCCCGGCCCCGGTTCCGGCTCGGGAACGTCCTCCAGGAACAGGACCTCCGGGCCGCCGTTGACCGTGTAGCGGACGCGCCGCATGACTCCCCCAGTGCTAGCCGAACTTCATGCTCACCACGACGACGATCGCCGTGAGCACCATACCCACGGTGAGCAAGACGATTTGTTTCTCCGCGAGCTCCTCACGCCGCTCGGCCGCCTTGGCCTCGCCTTCGAGCCGCTCAGCGGTCGCCTCCAGGTCCGCCAACTGGCGCCTGCGCTCCGCGGTGGCCCGCTGAAGGGCCTCCCAGCCGGGTGAGCTCATGGCCGTGCTCCTGCTATCCGCGCTGCTTATTGCGTCGCAGTCTCGCACGGTTCCTGCCAAGGTGTCCGCTTGTGTTTTCCGAATTGATCGCCGAGAGCAGCGCCGCGCCGGTGGAGGGCTGGGATTTCTCCTGGCTGGACGGCCGGGCAACCGAGCAGCGGCCGTCGTGGGGGTACCAGCGGCTGCTGCGGGAACGACTGGGCACCGTGCCGGCCGCCCTGGACATCCAGACCGGCGGCGGCGAGGTCCTCGCAGGCTGCGCGCCGCTGCCCAGGACCATGGCCGCCACCGAGTCCTGGCCGCCGAACATCGCCAAGGCCACCCGGCTGCTGCACCCGCTGGGCGCGGTGGTGGTGGCCGATCCGGATGAGCCACCGCTGCCCTTCGCCGACGAGAGCTTCGACCTGGTCTCCAGCAGGCACCCGGTGACGGTGTGGTGGGCGGAGATCGCCCGCGTGCTGCGGCCGGGTGGCAGCTACCTGGCGCAGCACGTCGGCCCGGCCAGCGTGTTCGAACTGACCGAGTACTTCCTGGGGCCGCAGCCGGAGGCGCGCAAGGGCCGGGACCCGCTGATCGAGGCCGAGGACGCGCGGGCCGCCGGGCTGGAGGTGGTGGACCTGCGCAGCGAGCGGCTGCCGATGGAGTTCCTGGACATCGGCGCGGTGGTCTACTTCCTGCGGAAGGTCATCTGGATCGTGCCCGGCTTCACCGTGGACGGGTACCGGGAGCGGCTGCGCGAACTGCACGAGGTGATCGAGCGGGAGGGGTCGTTCACCGCCTACTCGTCCCGCACCCTGATCGAGGCGCGGAGGCCGAACTGATGGACCGGACACCGATACCGTTCATCGCCGGTGAGCGCGAGATGCTCCGGGCGATGCTGGACTTCCAGCGGGACACCCTGCTGATGAAGTGCGCGGACCTGACCGATGAGCAGCTGCGGCGATGCTCGATGCCGCCCTCCACCCTGTCGTTGCTCGGACTGGTCCGGCATATGGCCGAGGTGGAGCGCACCTGGTTCCGCATCGTGCTGGCCGGCGAGGACCTGCCACTGGTGTGTCGCCCGAGCGTGACTACCAGGTCGCGTACGACGCCAGGGACGCCACCTGGGCGCAGGCCTCGGCGGCGTGGCGGGCCGAGGTGGAGCACTCGGTTCGTAACGAACGGGCGGCGGAGTCGCTCGAGGTGCTCGTGCACAGCCCCCGTTGGGGCGAGGATCTGTCGTTGCGGCGGCTGATGCTGCACGTGATCAACGAGTACGCACGGCACAACGGGCACGCTGACCTGCTCCGCGAGGGTATCGACGGCGTCACCGGGGTTTGATCTCCGGTACACCGATGAGTTCCGCGAGCCGGACCGGTCCATCTGTGCGACGGTCGGAGAAACAGAAAGAGGTCGGCTCATGTCCACCAAGATCTTCGTCAACCTGCCGGTGCAGGACCTGCAGCGCTCCACGGAGTTCTTCACCGCTCTCGGTTATTCGTTCAACCCGCAGTTCAGCGATGACAAGGCCGGCTGCCTCGTGATCAGCGAGCACATCCACATCATGTTGCTGACCACCCCCTTCTTCCAGACCTGGACCAAGAAGGAGGTGGTGGACGCGACCAAGGCCACCGAGGCGATCATCACCCTGTCCATGGAGAGCCGGGACGAGGTGGACGCGTTGATGACCAAGATGCTGGACGCGGGCGGCACCGAGCCGCGCGAGGCGAACGACATGGGCTTCATGTACGGGCGCGCGTTCGAGGACCCGGACGGCCACATCTGGGAGCTGTTCTTCATGGACATGGCGGCGGCTGGGGCTCAGCAGGGCTGAACCTGGCACGCTGGAGTTCATGATCGGAGAACTTCGCAGCGTCGTGCTCGACTGTCCCGACCCGCGGGCTTTGGCCCGCTTCTACCAGCAGCTGCTCGGCGGTGAGCTCAGCACCGACGAGGAGCCCGAGGACAACGACTGGGTGGTGCTCACCCAGCCCGGCGGGAACCGGCTGGCCTTCCAGCTGGCTCCCGGCTACCGGCCGCCGGTGTTCCCGGATCCGGCCGGCTCGCAGCAGTTCCACCTGGACGTGCTGGTCACCGAGGTGGAGGAGGCCGAGCGGCAGGTACTGGCCATCGGCGGCACCCGGATCGGCGAAGGCGTCCAGTTCCGGGTCTACACCGACCCGGTCGGACACCCGTTCTGCCTGGTCTGGTTCTGACTGGCCTGGTTCTGACTGCCATAGTGCAGGAACACCGGGCACGGACCGCTCTGTAGGCCCAGCTCCTCGGCGACCTCCCGGCGGGCGGCGTCCAACGGCGTCTCGCCCCGGTCCCCCTCGATCACGCCGCCGGGAATCTCCCAGTTGTCCTTGTAACTGGTCCGCAGCAGCAGAACCCGGTCCTGGGCGTCGAAGAACAACACCCCCGCGGACGGCACGACCGCAGGCAGCAACACGGCTCCCCCAAGTATCAACTTGTCGACAAAATACGGATATGCGACCGATTACCGGCGCTTCTTGGCCGCAGCACTACTGGCTGCCGCACCACTGGCGAAGATCAGGACCGCGGTGGCCGCGGCCCAGCGCCGGTGCTTCTCCACATCGGGCTTGCCGGCCGTGGTCACCGGGCGCTTCGCGAGTTCGGCCGGCTTCTTCGGGGCAGGCGCGGGCGGTGGCGGCGGTGGCGGGACCTCCACCGGAGGCGCCGGCGTGATCACGACCGGAGCCGGTGGTGGCGGGGCCGGGATCGGCGGAGGAACCGGGGCGGGCGGCGCCGGAGGGGGTGGCGGAAGCGGAGTGGTCGGCGGAGGTGGTGGCGGGGGCGGAGTGGGCTTGGGTGGCGGCGGGCAGCCGTTGATGTAGATGTGCGCGTGCACGTCCACCGGACCCACCACCACGTGCGCGTCCGCGCAGACACACAGGCTGAGCGTGGGATGCCTCGGCTCGCCGGTCATCGGATCGGTGATCATTCCGGTCCCGACACACCAGTCCTCGGACGCCGTGCGCACCGCGACCGGATCGACCACGGGCTCGGTCAAGGTCTGCGATTCGGCCATTGCGGGGACAGGTGATACCGCACCCATCACCAGAATGGCCCCGGCAATGCGGACAGTTTGTGAAAACCGACGCCGCGCCCAACGCTGACGGGTGGGTGTGTCACAATTCTGACGCTTTTGCACTGCGCACCGATTCCTCAGCTATGTCGAATCTGCTGACTGTATCTTCACGGTAGACCGTGTTCTCATTATTAACCAGAGAGGATGGTAAATGAACATCTATGTGTCCGGTGCACTCTGGATGCTCGGCGCGGCGGTCGTCACCGGTGTCGTCGCCGTGCTGGCCAGGCGCTATCAGGAGGCCGAAGGCAGGGTCAGTAACAACGAAGCCGCCGGGCATGTGTTCACCATCGTTGGCGGCCTGCAGGCCGTGCTGCTGGCCTTCGTGTTGATCTCCCTGTTCGACGGCGTCAGCTCCGCGGAGACCGGTGCCAAGACCGAGGCCAACGCCCTCGTCGCGGTGTCCTGGGCGGCCGACTCGCTGCCCGAGCCGGCCAGGTCGCAGATCCACAAGGTGGCCAAGGACTACGGCGACACCGTGCGGGATGTCGAGTGGCCTCAGATGCACGCTGACCAGCAGGTTTCCAGCGATGGCGACAAGCAGCTGGACGCCTTGCACAAGTCCATCGCCGCGGTCACCCCGGAGAACGACGCGCAGAAGCAGCGCCTCGATGACGCCAACACCTCGCTCAAGGCGCTGTACGAGGCCCGTCAGGACCGCCTCGACGCCGCCAACGGCAACGGGGTCAGCACGGTGGTGTGGATCGCCCTCATCGTCGGTGCGGTACTCTCCGTCACGTTCCCGTACGTGTTCGGTGGCACGAAGACCCGGACACACGTGTTCATCGTGGCCTCGCTCGCCGCGACCATCACGCTGATGCTGTTCGCCATCTATCAGCTTCAGGACCCCTATACCGGCGGTGCCGAAGTGGGACCCGACGCATTCGACGCGGCCATTGACCGGCTCACCCGATAAGTGATTGCGCAAATACTATAGAAAGTGCGCCCTTTGCACTTTCTATAGTATTTGCTCCCTCGGCCTTAACACGGAAACGGCCCCTCGGATCCGCTTAACACGGATCCGAGGGGCCTCTTTCCCTCACTTGCAGCCCTAGTAGGCCCGGCGGCTGGCCAGGTCGGCGAGCACCCGCAGCTCGGCGACCGCCCGCGAGTCCACCGTCGCCGCGGCGGCGTGCAGATGACCAAGGGCCGTTTCCAGCAGCTCGGTGGCGTGCCGCTGGGCCCAGGCCCGGCCGCCCGCCTCCTCGATCAACTGGGCCACCTCCGCCAACTCCTCCGCCCGCAACGGCTCGTCCCGCAGGTACACCTCGGCGAGCCGCTGGGCAGCCGGTGAAGCAGCGCCCAGGGCGGCCACCACCGGCAGCGACTTCTTCCGGTTGGCGAGATCCGAGTGCACCGGCTTCCCGGTGACCTCCGGATCTCCCCAGATGCCCAGCAGATCGTCGGTGAGCTGGAACGCGATGCCGATCCGCTCGCCGAACTCCCGCAGGTGCAGCACCTGGTCGGAACCGCCGCCACCGAACAACCCGCCGATGGCGCAGCTGGCACCCAGCAGGGCACCGGTCTTTCCCGCGGCCATCTTCAGGCACTCGGTCAGCCCGACATCGGTACGCGCCTGGAAGTCCAGGTCGCAGCTCTGCCCGTGGACCAAGTCCTGGACCGCACCGCCGATCGCCCGCATCACCTCGTTCGCGGCCGGGTGCCCGGTGGCCCCGACCACGTCGAAGGCCAGCGTCAGCAGTGAGTCACCGGCCAGGATGGCCGCACCGCGGCCGAACACCGTCCACGCGGTCGCCCGGTGCCTGCGGGTGACGTCGCCGTCCATCACGTCGTCGTGCAGCAACGAGAAGTTGTGCACCAGTTCCGTGGCGACGGCCACCGGTACCGCGACCTCCTGCGTTCCGCCGACCACCTCGGCGGCCAGGAGCGATAACGCCGGCCGCAACGCCTTTCCCGGATCGACGCTGACCGGTTGCTCCCGCTCGTCCCACCACCCGAAGTGGTAACCCGCGATGCGCCGCATCGAGGTGGGCAAGGTGTCCACGGCCGCCCGTAACGCCGGATCGATCATCTGGCGGGCGGCCGAGAGCACCTCCTTGGCGGGCCGGACGGGTGGCGCCGACCTCTCATCGGTAGCTGACATGAGGGCTCCTCTCACCGACCGATCTCACCGGCCGAGCTGGATGTTCTCCAGCACGCCCAGCGCGTCGGGAACCAGGATCGCGGCGGAGTAGTACGTGCTGACCAGGTACTGGATGACGGCCTGGTCGTTGATGCCCATGAACCGCACGTTGATGCCCGGCTCGACCTCGTCGGCCAGCCCGGTCTGGAACAGGCCGACGACACCCTGGTCCTTCTCCCCCGTGCGCATCGCCAGAACCTTGGTGACGCCGGAGTCGGTGATCGGGATCTTGTCGCACGGCAGCAGCGGCACGCCGCGCCAGGACTGCACGCTGCGGCCCATGCACTCCACGTTGGGCCGGTAGATGCCCCGCTTCGAGCACTCGCGGCCGAAGGCGGAGATCGTCTTGGGGTGCGCCAGGAAGTACTGGGTCTTGCGCCTGCGGCCGAGCAGCTCGTCCATGTCGTCCGGCGTGATCGGGCCCTTTCCGGTCTGGATGCGCTGCTTGATGTCGGCGTTCGGGATCAACCCGAAGTCCGGGTTGTTGACCAGGTCGTACTCCTGACGCTCCTTGAGCGCCTGGATGGTGAGCCGCAACTGCTGCTCGGTCTGGTTGTACGGCTGGTTGAACAGGTCCGCGACCCGGGTATGCACCTGCAGCACGGTCTGACCGACGGACAGCTCGTACTCGCGCGGCGCCAGCTCGTAGTCCACGAACGTGCCCGGCAGCACGAACTCGCCCAGGTGACCGGAGGAGATCTTGACCTCCGCCTCACCGGACTTGTCGGCCGCTTTGGTCGGGGTGGTGCGGAAGTTCTCCAGGTGGTTGCGCAGGCCCTCGGAGCGGTTGACCAGGTCCTCGAAGGCGTCCTGGCGCAGCTCCAGCGCGATGGTCGGGGTGATCGCGGTGACGGTGTATTCCCAGTAGTCGTCCGACTCCAGGACCGCCTCGTAGGTGAAGTAGTCGCCGTCGGCGAGGGTGTCCAGCACGGTGCGGTCGCCGTACTTGCCCGCGCCGATCTTGTTCACCTTGCCGTGCGCGATGAGCACCATCTTGTCGGCGTCGCCGCCCTCGGTGACGATGTTCTCGCCGGGCTCGTACTCGCGCTGCTCGAACTTGTCGGCCAGCGCGTTGAGGATCTCCTCGTCCTCCAGGTCCCGGAAGACCGGCAGTTCACCGAGCTCGGCCGGGATGACCCGGACCTGGTTGCCGACGTTGGTGAAGGTGACCCGGCCGTCGCCGACGGTGTAGGACAGGCGCCGGTTGACCCGGTAGGTGCCACCCTTGACGTCCACCCACGGCAGGGTCTTGAGCAGCCAGCGGGGCGAGATGCCCTGCATCTGCGGCTCGGACTTGGTCGTCGACGCCAGGTTCCGCGCGGCCGCGGTACTCAGCGAGAGTTGCGGGTTCTCCTGCTCCTCGGCTGCGGCGCCACGGGGATCGGTAACGGTCACTGCCAACACCACCTATCGCAAGTGTTACTGGGAAAGTTCGTGGGGATTCGTCGGGCGTGGATCTGTGGTGCTAGGTCAGCGCGCTCACCGCCGGAATCCGGAAACCGGTGGTGCCTAACCCGGTCGGGCCGGCCGGAACGGTGGACAACGTTGTCTGCTGTTGGTTGTGCCTGCCCGCCTCCCAGCCGGCGTCTCCGGCCAGCCAGTCGCGCAGGCCGTCGGCGAAGATCAGCGTCGCGGCTCGCTCCTGCTCGGCGAGCCGGAGGTCGTCGAACAGCACGGGCAGTTGACCCAGCGAGTGCTCGAACTCGTCCAGCTGCGAGCCGTGCAGCCGCCGTACCAGGGCGATCGCCTCCTCGGTGGAGATGCCGAGGAACTCGCGGTTGACCACCACGGAGTTGTTGACCGCGTCCGGTCCGGGATACATCGCGAGGTCGTAGTTCAGCCCGGCCACGTCGGTCCAGGCATCCAGTACCGCGACCATCTCGCGGGTCCGCATGACCTCCGAGGGCACCCGGTTACCCAGGCTGAACAGCAGCAATTCCGGAGCCAGGATCAGGCCGACCTTGTGCCGCAGGTTCTCCACGTGGTCCACCGGGTCCGGGATACGGTCCTGCGCCAGGTTGGCCACCTCGCGCACTGCGGAGTCGGTGAACTGCAGTACCCCGGTCCGCAGCCGGCTCAGCTGGTCGGACGCCACGCACGGCAGCAGGTTCTGCCAGGCCTCCGCCAGCCCTCGCTCGGCCGGGTTGACCGGCGGCCGCGGCAGCACGGGTTCTGTGATGAGGAAGTCGGCCAGGCCCCGGGTGAAGGCCTTGGTCCCGGCCAGATCCCCACTCGGCTTGAAGGTGCTCTGCACGTAGGCCAGGGCATACCAGAGGGTCAGGTGCAGATCGTTGAGCCGCACGAGTTCATTCCAGCTCGCCCTGGGATGAGTGAGCGCGGACCACAACGCGGGGTCGAAGTCGCGGAATGCCTGTTCGTCCCACACGTGGGGCAGGTCGAGCATTCCGCTGCGCCGGGCGAACTCCAGCGAGTGCTCCCGGAGCCGATCCAGGTGCTGATTGGCCTGGCTCACGCGACCGCCTCCAGACCGAAGATCTTGCGGATGTTCGCCGCGGCGGTGCCCAGCCCGCCGATGCCGGAGCCGGTGGTGGTGATCGGCGGGGTGGCGCCACGCTTCTGGTTCATGTATCGGGAGGCGTTCATGTGCCACTCGTGCCCGCCCACCTGCCAGTCCTGCAACGCGGAGGCGTACAGCGCGATCTTGGCCTGCTCCTGCGGGGTGAGCGCGTACTCGGCGAACAGCGCCGGGAGTTCGGTGAACACGGTGTTCTCGAACTGCTTGAGCCGGGAGGTGCGGATGTCGTTGACCAGGTCAGCCGCCTTCTGGAGCGGGAGGCCGAAGTACTCGGACATCACGTGCACGGCGTTGTTGATCTCGCCCTCGGTCTCGATCTCCCGCTGGTAGCTGAACAGGTCGTTGAGCATGTGCACGCCGTCGGAGAAGGTGTCCGACAGGACCTGGAGCGGCCGGGTGTGCGCCACCTTCAGCGGCCACTCGGCCTCGATGGCGTGCTCGACCAGGTTCGCCGACCAGGGCGCGCCGCCGACCTTGCGCCGCTGGAGCACGTAGGTGATCGGGTTGGCCAACCGGCCCGATTCGCGGTTGGCCAGTTCCCACAGCGACTCGTCGAACAGGTCGATGGTGTTGGCGATGAACCGCTTGCGCCACTCCCCGGACATGGCGGGCACCGTGCGGACCCACAGATCGGCCAGGCCCTTCTCGGTGGCGTTGGTGATCTCCAGGCCCGAGTCCACGCCGTCCACCGGCATGAACCTGTGCAGCCGGGCCAGGTACTCCTTGGCCCCGGCCATGTCACCGGTGTGCTTGAAGGTGTCCAGGAAGTGGTCGTCGAACCAGAACACCCACACATACCAGTCGGCGAGGAGGTCCAGCTCCTCCTTGCTCGCGTCGGGGTGGGTCCAGGCCACGAGCCCGCCGTAGTCGAACGTGTCGAAGGCCCGCTCGGACATCACCGGCGGCCCGCCCTCGAAGGCGGGAGTGTCGATCATGTCCATCTCGTAGGCCCAGGCCTTCGTGTGTACCCGGGTCGCCTCCAGATGCGGGTTCAGTCGCGCCGGATGCGGAAGGTAGAACTCAGGCAACTCGTACGGCTGCGGCTTGCTCATGGTCCTGGCCTCACCTCCATGTGGGGATTAGTCGTGCCTGCCGAGTTCGACGTTCTCCAGGATGCCGAGCGCGTCGGGCACCAGGACCGCGGCGGAGTAGTACGTGGAGACCAGGTACTTGATGACCGCCTGGTCGTTGACGCCCATGAACCGCACGTTCAGGCCGGGCTCGTACTCGTCCGGGATGCCGGTCTGCCGCAGGCCGATGACGCCCTGGGCTTCCTCGCCGGTACGCATGACCAGCATCGAGGTGGTCTTGGTCTCCGAGATCGGCAGCTTGTTGCACGGCAGCAGCGGAACACCGCGCCAGGCGGGCACGTGGTGCCCGTTGAAGTCGACGGTGTCCGGGTAGATGCCGACCTTGTTGCACTGGCGGGCGAAGGCGACGATCGCCTTGGGGTGCGCCAGAATGAAGGCCGGGTCCTTCCACACCGTGTCCAGCAAATCGTCCAAGTCATCCGGGGTGGGCGGACCGGAATGGGTGGGAATCCGCTGCTTCAAATCCGCATTGTGCAGCAATCCGAAATCGGTGTTGTTCACCATTTCGTATTCCTGGCGTTCCCGAAGTGCCTCAATGGTGAGCCGCAACTGTTGCTCGACCTGGTTCATCGGATTGTTGTACAGATCCGCGACCCGGCTGTGTACCTGCAGAACCGTCTGCGCGACCGACAGTTCGTATTCCCGCGGCGAGGGGTCGTAGTCGGCGAACGTACCGGGCAGCTGAGCCTCACCGGCGTGACCGGAAGCGACGTTGATCATCGCTTCACCGGATTCGTTCTGCGCCAGTCGTGGGGAGGCACGGAATGCCTCCACGTGCGCGCGCAGGCTGTCGTCCTGGTCGACGATCCGCTCGAAGTCCTGCCGGGCGAGCTCCAGCACGGTGGCCGGGGTGGCGGCCTTGAAGGTGTGCTCCCAGATCACCTGCTCGTCGACCAGGACCGGGTCGCCGAAGTAGTCGCCGTCGGCCAGCGTGCCACGCACCGTGGCGTCGCCGTACTCGCCGAGGCCGACCTTGTGGATCTTGCCGTGCGCGATCAGGTAGACCTTCTCGGCCTGGTGGCCGAACTCCACGATGACGTCGCCGACACCGTATTCACGCTGGATACACCGGTCGGCGAGGGCGCTGAGCACCTCTTCGGTGTCGAAGCCGCGCAGCGCGGGCAGCTCCTGCAGCTCCTGCGGGATGACGCGGATGGCCGCGCCGGTGTTGGTGAAGGTGAGCCGGTTGTCGCCGATCGCGTAGCTGAGCCGGCGGTTCACCCGGTACGCGCCACCCTTGGCCTCCACCCACGGCAGCAGCTTCAGCAGCCACCGGGAGGTGATGCCCTGCATCTGGGGTTCGGACTTGGTGGTCGTCGCGAGATTGCGGGCCGCCTGCGTACTCAGTGAGAGTTGCGGCTGCTCGCTTTCAACACCGAGGTCGGGATCGGTCACAGTCATGAGGCACCGCTTCCTGTCCTGCCCAGCAGGGATTGCAGATTGTCTGGATTACGAGTTGTTTGGATTACGAGATAGCCACGACATGTATTGGAAATACAGCCTTAAGGAATTTGACGCACTATTCACTCCGACGCTTTATGTCCGCCCTCCGACTGCGGACATGCGTCGTTGCTGGCAATAGTACGTTTTTGTGGCCTGCGGAGCTGAGGCTAGCAGCGCCTCGAAACCCCGTATAGTCACCTGAAAGCGTTGCGGAAAGGGGAATCCCGGCGTCGCCGGAGAACTGTTCACTCACTCGATCGGATGCTATCGAATGGCTATTTCCATTTACTGTTGATGCAATAACGCACTGTTCTCACTCGAATGCGAACAAGTTGACCCGGCAAGGGTGCGGTTGACCTGCGTGGATGAAAGTCGCAAGCACTATGCGGCATGGTGGACCAGCGAAGTTGCTCCGAAAGAGCGTGTGAGCTGATCGAATGCACAGAGTGATCAATCCGCCCGTCCGGCGCCTTGGCTCCGTACAGGGTGGGCGCTGTCAGTAGTCGGCAGCCGCAAGCAGTGTCCGGATCGTGACGGCCCAGGTGGCCAGTGTCTGCTCGGCGGCGCGCGAGGAGGTCCGCAACGGCTGGGCCGCCGCGATGCCCCGCAGCACGGTGATGGTCAGGTCGCAGATCATCGGGTAGCGCGGGTGCGCGACGATCTCCGCGCCGAACAGGTCGTCCACCACGCGCTGGAGATCCCGCCCGGCTTCCCGTTCCGCCTCGCGTAGCACGCCCACCAGTTCGGTGTCGCTGCGTGCGGCCATCCAGAGTTCCTGCTCCGCCTGGGCTGACGGGCTGGTCATCGCCAGATGCAGGGCACGTAGTGCGCGGTCGACCGGATCGATGTCCGGCCCCAGTTGCTCCGCCGCGCGCTGGGTGACGGCTTCGTTGAGCTCGACCAGGTGGCCGACCAGTGCACCGGTGAGCGCCTGGATGGTCGGGAAGTGATGGAGCAGCGTGCCCCGGCTGAGTCCGGCGGCCCGCTGGACGGCGAGGGTGTTCAGCGCGCGATACCCGCGTTCGACCAGCAGCGTTGTCGCGCTGTTCAGGATATGCGCCCTGGTGGCCTGCTTCTGTTCCTCGCGGGTGGTCACCTCGTAAAAAGTTTCACAGTCAGTATTGACTGTCAATGTTGCCGTGCCGCAGGCTGGGTGCCATGACAGCTCAGGAGTCACATTCCGGGCAGCGGCCCGCGGCCTGGTACGAGAACTGGACCGAGGTGCCCGACTCCCCGTGGCAGGGCAGGCCGGCTCCCGATTTCGACCGGGACTACCGCACGCTGACCTACGAGCGGGACGGCCGGGTCGCCCGGATCACCTTCAACCGGCCGGAGAAGGGCAACACGATCACTCCGGACACCCCACTGGAGCTGGCGCACGCCGTGGAGCGTGCGGACCTGGACCCGCGGGTGCACGTCATGCTGGTGTCCGGCCGGGGCAAGGGCTTCTGCGGCGGCTACGACCTGGGGATGTTCGCCGAGCGGGGCGGCGCGCCCGATGGTGGTGTCGACGAGGTGACGGGTACCGCGGTCGATCCCATCGCCCAGGCCATGAACCACAACCCATGGGGCACCTGGGACCCGATGCTCGACTACGCGATGATGAGCCGGTTCAACAAGGGGTTCTCCAGCCTGCTGCACGCCAACAAGCCCACCGTGTCCAAGCTGCACGGTTTCGCCGTCGCCGGTGGCACGGACATCGCGTTGTTCAGCGACCAGATCATCTGCGCCGACGACACCAAGATCGGCTACCCGCCCACCCGGACCTGGGGCATCCCGGCCGCCGGTATGTGGGCGCACCGGCTCGGCGACCAGCGGGCCAAGCGGCTGCTGTTCACCGGTGACTGCATCAGCGGCAAGCAGGCCGCCGAGTGGGGCCTCGCCGTGGAGTCCTGTCCGGCGGAGGAGCTGGACGAGCGGACCGAGGCACTGGTCGAGCGGATCGCCCGGATGCCGGTCAACCAGCTGATGATGGCCAAGCTGGCGCTCAACTCCGCGCTACTGGCGCAAGGCGTGCAGAACTCCGGAATGATCAGCACCGTGTTCGACGGCGTCTCCCGGCACACCCGCGAGGGCTACGCCTTCCAGCTGCGCGCCGCCACCGTGGGTTTCCGCGAGGCGGTCCGCGAGCGCGACGAGCCCTACGGCGACTACAAGCGCGCCCAGTTCAAGAAGGACTGAAGGACCCGGAGTTGGCGATGTTCGCGGCCGCGAACATCCCCAACTCCGGAGTGATCACACGTCCTCTGGGGTGGCCCGGTTGATGATCGTGTCGATGTCCAGGCCCCGGGGCAGCGTGCCGTACGCGTGGCCCCAGTCGTGGCCGAGGCGGGTCACGCAGAAGGCCTCGGCGACAGCGGGGTTGCCGTGCTGGAGCACCAGCGAGCCCTGCAGCAGCAGCGCGATGCGCTCCACCACGCGGCGGGCCCGGTACTGCATGTCCTCCAGGTCGGAGAACTCCTTGCGCAGTTCCCGCAGCGCCTCGTCGTAGTGCCGGTCCCGGCCCTCGGCGGCCTCCAGCTCGGCGAACAGCACTCCGAGCGACTCCGGCTGCTTGGCCATCGCGCGCAGCGAGTCGAGCGCGGCCACATTGCCCGAGCCCTCCCAGATGGAGTTCAGCGGGGCCTCGCGGTAGAGCCGCGGCATGCCCGACTCCTCCACATAACCGTTGCCGCCCAGGCACTCCAGGGCTTCGAAGGCGTGCGAGGGGGCGCGCTTGCACATCCAGTACTTGGCGACCGCGTTGGCCAGCCGCCGGAACAGGGCCTCGTTCTCGTCGCCGGCCACCGACTCGTCGACCGCCCGCGCCAGCCGCAGGCTGAGCATGGTGTTGACCTCGGCGTCGATGGCCAGGTCGGCCAGCACATTGCGCATCAGCGGCTGGTTGATCAGCAGGTCACCGAACGCCTTGCGGTGCTTGGCGTGGTGGATGGCCTGGTTCAGTCCGATGCGGGCGCTAGCCGCGCCGGAGACCGCGCAGTCGAGCCGGGTCAGGTTCACCATCTCGATGATGGTGGGTACTCCCCTGCCCTCCTCACCGACGAGCCAGCCGACGGCGTTGTCGTACTCGATCTCGCTGGAGGCGTTCGACCGGTTGCCCAGCTTGTCCTTCAGCCGTTGCAGCCGCAGGTTGTTGCGGGTGCCGTCCGGCAGCACGCGGGGCAGCAGGAAACAGGACAGCCCGTTCTGCGTCTGCGCGAGGGTGAGGAACACGTCGGACATCGGCGCGGAGGTGAACCACTTGTGGCCGACGATGGTGTACGTGCCATCGGAGTTCGGTGTCGCGGTGGTGGTGTTGGCGCGGACGTCCGATCCGCCCTGCTTCTCGGTCATCGACATGCCCGCGATCAGGCCACGCTTCTCGACCGGGTTACGCAGGCCGAACTCGTATTCCGGTGCGATGAGGCCCGGCTCGTAGATCGCGGCCAGCTCCGGGCTCTTGCGCAGCGCGGGGATCGCCGCGTAGGTCATGACGATCGGGCACATGTGACCGGCGTCGACCGGGCCCCAGGCGATGAACTTCGCGCTGCGGGCGACGTGCGCGCCGGGCTTCGGGTCCCGCCAGGGACCGCCGGTCATGCCGAAGCGGGTGGACACGGTCATCAGCTCGTGCCAGTACGGGTGGAACTCCACCTCGTCGATGCGGTGCCCGTAGCGGTCGTGGGTGTGCAGGACCGGCGGGACGTTCTCCACGACCCGGCCCCACTCCTGGGCCTGCGCGGAACCGGCGATCCGGCCCAGCTCGTGCAGCTCGTCCTCCGCCCAGCCGCCGCCTTCGCGGTGCAGGCTCTCGATCAGCACCGGGCTGGCTGCAACGTCGTAGTCGACCAGGGGCGTGGCCTGGTTGAGAACCTCATGAGTGGGGGGCATCGCTACCTCCAATGGCGCGAATGGCGAACGTGACCATGTTGGGAAGGAAGTCGGGCTGGGCGGTTCCCTCGGCGAGGGGGCCGACCATGGCTTCGGCGATGGCGCCGATCAGTGCGGCCGCCGTGAGCTGCGGGTCCTGCGGTGGCAGGATGCCGCCGGCGACCCCCTCGGTGATCACCGAGGCGATGACGTCGCGGAAGGCACGGCGGAACTTCAGGCGCTCGGCCTCGACACCCGGATCCACGGGTTCGGCCAGCAGTGCGTAGGCGCGGCGTGGGGCCTTCATAGCGCGGCCGACGCCGGCCTCCACGACGGTGGTGACGCGTTCGGTGAGCGTGCCGGGCACGGCGGCCGCCTTGGCGACGGCGTTGACCTCCCTGGTGCACACCTGGCGGAACAGCTCGGTGGCCAGCTCGGACTTGGTGGCGAAGTGCTTGTAGACGGTGCCGGTGGCCACACCCGCCTTCGCGGCGACCGCGGCCATGGTGCAGCCGGCGTAGCCCTGTTCGGACAGCAGTCGTTCGGCGGCGTCCAGCACGGTCTCGCGCTGGGCGTCCAGGCGTTGCTGGATGGCCTCGGTCCTGCGGTACACCATGCAAGAAGTGAAGCACTGATTCATAGCTTCAGCAAGGTTCCGGCGTGAGCTGGGTCGCCATTCGTCGAGTTCTGGGAATCGGGGCACGTTAAATGGGCGTTGAGGCACATAACGCCCGTTACAGATTTAGGAGTCTGGCATGACGTCGAGGATCCAGCAGGTCTTGGACCGCCCGTTCAGCATCGGGCGGCTCACGGTGCCCAACCGCATCGCCATGGCGCCGATGACCCGCCGGTTCTCCCCCGACGGCATTCCCGGCGAGGATGTCGCCGCCTACTACGAGCGCCGCGCGCAGGGCCAGGTCGGCCTGATCATCACCGAGGGCACCTACGTCGACCGGGACGCCGCGAGCGCCTACTCCCGGGTGCCGCACTTCCACGGAGACGAGGCCCTCGCCGGCTGGGCGAAGGTCGTCGAGCGCGTGCACGCCGCGGGCGGCAAGATCATCCCGCAGCTGTGGCACACCGGCCCGGCGCGCACCGAGACCGACCCGCAGGCCGACACCCCGTCCGGATTGAACCTGGATGGGGAGAAGATCGGCGAGCCGATGACCCAGCAGGACATCGACGCGATCATCGCCGCCTTCGCCCAGGCTGCAGCCAACGCCGAGCGACTGGGCTTCGACGGCGCCGAGCTGCACGGCGCGCACGGCTACCTGCTCGACAGCTTCCTGTGGGACGGCACCAACCAGCGGGCCGACGGCTACGGCGGCTCACTCCAGGCCCGTGCCCGGTTCGTCATCGAGCTCGTCAAGGCGGTCCGCGCCGAGGTGTCCGCGGACTTCCCCATCGTGCTGCGCTTCTCCCAGTGGAAGTCCGGCCACTACGACGCCAAGCTCGCGCCGACCCCCGGTGAGCTGGAGCAGCTGCTGACTCCCCTCGCGGACGCCGGCGTCGACGCCTTCCACGCCTCCACCCGCCGTTACTGGCTGCCCGAGTTCGACGGCAGCGACCTGAACCTGGCCGGCTGGGTCAAGAAGATCACCGGCAAGCCGGCCATCTCGGTGGGATCCGTCGGCCTGGACCAGGAATTCGCCGGCCGCGCCGCGCCCATGGGTGGCCCGGCGCAGACCACCGGCGTCGAGCAGTTGCTGGACCGGCTGGAGCGGGACGAGTTCGACATCATCGCCGTGGGCCGGGCGCTGCTGTCCAACCCGGACTGGGCGGCGAAGGCCATCGCCGACAAGCTGGACGAGACCGTCGCCTTCGACAAGTCCGTTCTCGGCACCCTGTACTGAGTTCGGCCGAATGGCCTAACCGAGGCGTGAGAAGATCGCCGATCATGCGGGTATGACTCGCTGGCGTCGGCTGGAGCCCCGATCCCTACTGTTCCTGGCATGGGCTGCGATCCAGTTTGTGTTGCTGCTCATCGTCATTCTGATCGTGTGGGCGATCGGGGACGCCTCGCTCTGGTGGACGCTGATCTTCGTGGCGATCGCGCTGTTGATCGCCCGCAACATCCGCTGCGGCACCTTCCTGAGCAAGGAGAAGGTCCGGGTCCGTCACCTGTGGAAGACCCGGACCCTGGGCCGGGACCAGGTGGTGCTCATCGAGATCCGCCCGGACACCGCGTGGGGGCAGAAGTCGCAGCGGATCTGGTTACGCACCACGACCGGCGAGCGGGTCGACACCCGCTCCGAGGGCTTGGTCGAGTCCGGGCACGGCCTGCTCCGGCTGGTCGGCGAGCGCGACGGCGTGGTGCTCTCGGCGAGCGAGTTCCACCACGCCACGGAGCTGTTGCACCAGTGGCACAGCGGTTCCGGCCCGAAGTGGCGTTCCCTGCCGCAGATGGACTAGATGGTGCCGAAGTGCCGCTCGGTGTCCCGCACCAGGCCGTCCATCAGGGTCTTGCTCATGATCGGAAACACCGCGGGCAGTACCGGCGCGGTCGCCTTGTTCGGACTGAACGCGATCGTCCAGCTGAACCGGCAGCCACCGTCGATCGGCTCCACCCGATAGTCCTCGGCGAACTCGCTGAACAGCGGCAGATTGGTCTGCAGCACGGTGAACGCGTGCCTGCGCTCGGCCTCGTTCCACAGGAAGAAGCGCTCCCGCAGGTGCAGCACCCGGTCCACCGTGACGAACCGGGTGGTCCCGACCCCGAACGGCCGGGCCGAGGTGTAGTGCCCGTCCAGCGCGGTGCACCAGGCCAGCGGCCGGTCCGCGACCAACCCCGCCCACACCTCGTCCGCGCTGGCGGCCAGCCGCATGACCATGGGCCGCACGTAGGAGGCGGTGCGGAACACGCTGTCGTCGGTCGCCGGTTTCAGGTCGAACCACGGTCCGTCCGCCGCCGCCCGGGCGGGCGCAGCGGCGAGTGCCCCCGCAGCCGTGAGCAGGGCACCGGTCAGGAACTGTCGTCGCTGCATGCCGGCGACGCTAATTCGTCTCCGGAGACCTCGCCGGGTGATCTCAGTTGCGCAGCCGGGTGAGGAACCCACCGTCCGGTCTTCGCACGGTCACCGTGTCGTAGGTGTGGATCGCGGTGTGGTGGTGGCCGCAATACAGCCCGCAGTTCTTCAGGTTGGTCTCGCCACCGTGTGCCCAGTGCACCTCCACATGGTGCACATCGCAATATCGCGCGGGCGCTTCGCAGCCGTCCCAGGAGCAGTGCTCGTCCCGCAAGCTCAGTGCTCTCCGCAGCGCCACAGGTGCGACTCGGGTCGACCGCCCGACATCGAGGACTTCGCCTCTGGGGCCGAGCAGGATCCGGGAGACGTTGCAGTCGCACGCGATCCGCCGCAGGGTCTCCGGGTCGATAACCCCGACTCCGTCGATCACCGCTTGTCCGGTGAGGGCACCGGCGTTCATCAGCTCCGAGAGGGTGCAGGTGATGTTGACCTGCGCCCGCTGACCACCACTGGAGGGCAGCGAGTCACCGCGCAAGGCCCGATCACACACCTCACCCAATGCGTCGGCCCGCCGCTGGGAGGCGGTCCGCTGGTCATCGGCTGCCGGTGGCTTTATCACCGCGTCGATCGCCGCCTTCACCTTCGCGCCGGTGCTCGAATCCAGACAACCGCGCAACTGCATGAACCCATCGGACTCGAAGAAGTCCAAGCCCCGCTTCTCATACCGGTCGAGGGCCTTCTCATCCTCGGCATCGGGATCCAGCTGTGCGAGCAGGTAGCGGATCGCCCATTCCACCTTTTCCGGTGTCTCGACGCGGGCTAGTTCGGAGTAGATGTGTTCGGCGTCCAGGAATCCGGCGCGGGTCACGCTGGTGGTCCGATTCAAACCACGCGCGATGACCTGGACATGGGCCAGGGTGATCTCTCCGGCTTTGAAGAGTTTGTCGGTGAGCGGCAGTACTTTCAGGGCGTGGCTCAGGGCGACGAGGTCTTTGGCTTCGCGCCAGCTGGTGCGGTGACGAGCCCGCAACCACTGCCGGGTCGGCAGCACTTCGGTGGTCTCCGTGGTGCCGCGTGAGTCCATCACGCCGATGGTGTCGATCAGCGCGGCTTCGATGATGGTCTTGGCTTGGTAGAGGGCTTCTTCGCGGGCGTGAAGCTGGATGGGCGTGAGCGATCGCGGATCGACGGACAGGGTGTCCGCGATGCTCAGAAGGAGGTTTTCGCCCATATGTTCATCATGCCGACGGTGAAGATCGTTAGCCAATCCCTATCGGGTGATGCTGGTTCGCTCCCAGCGAAGGGCCCATCAAGTGCCCCGAAGTTGACGATGTTCGGGGCTCGTTCCTCGCCGCGAACATCGTCAACTTCGGAACCTAGAGACCCAAAAGGAAAGACTGGCGTGCCCCCACCCAACACGAAGGCAGGAAAGACCAAACCCGAAACCCGTCTCCCCCTCCAAAGCCATCCTTCGACAACACCCAGAAGCCCCTAACCGCGGCGCTCCCCCGCAGACCGCCCCACACAAAACTCATTCCCCTCCGGATCCGCAAAAACCACCCACCCCTTCCCGTCAGGCTTCCGGTGATCCTCAACAAGAGTCGCCCCCAAAGAGACGGCCCGAGCCACCCCCCACTCCCGCAACTCCCCCACCGGCCACACATCAAAGTGGATCCGATTAGCGGCAGACTTCCCCGAGGGAACCCGCAAGAACAACAATCCAGGTTGCCCGTCCGAAGGCAGAACAAGAACCGAGTCGTGCTGCGGCATGTCCCCAGGCCCGATCTCCCGATCCAGCAACGAAGCCCAGAACCGGGCCAGCAACATCGGGTCATGCGCGTTAACAGTGATTTCGTGGATCTCCAGTCGCGGCATTCCTCCGACAGTGCCGCGACCAGAGATCCCCGGCAACCGATTTACCGCTCGGGCTTCAGCGTCCGGTTCCACAGCGATACACCGGCGGCGTTGCGCAGGTTGACCGTCAGTTCACCGGTGGCGCCACGCACGTCGATCTCGCCGAAGTGCTGGAAGCCGTCCAGTGGCGACGAGTTCGGCGCCGGCGGCGCGTGCACGAACTCCACCTTCGGGCCGAAGGTCGAATCCAGGGCGTTGGGGCCGAAGGCGCCGGCGTTGAGCGGGCCGGAGACGAACTCCCAGAACGGGTGGAAGTTCTGCACCGCCGCGCGACTGGGGTCGTAGTGGTGCGCCGCCGAGTAGTGCACGTCCGCGGTCAGCCACACGGTGTTGCGCACGCCGCGCCGGTTCCACTGGTCCAGCACCCAGGCGATCTCCGCCTCGCGGCCGGTGGGCACGCCGGGCTTGCCGTTGGCGACCGCCTCGATGTCCTTGCCATCCGGGACCACCACGCCGAGCGGCATGTCCGAGGCGATGATCTTCCAGGTGGCGCTGGAGTCGGCGACCTCGTTCGCCAGCCAGCGGGCCTGCTTGTCGCCGAGGATGCGCTCGTAGGGCTTGTCGCCGGGTGAGTTGCGGTCCCGGTAGGTGCGCATGTCCAGCAGGAAGATCTCCAGGTGCCTGCCGTAGCGGAACTTGCGGTACACCCGGCCGTCCTCGGCCTTCCACGGGTCCAGCGGCACCCACTCGTGGAACGCCTGGAAGGCGCGCTCGGCCAGCACGTCCACGTTCTTCTCGGTGTACCGGTCATCGGTCAGGATCTGCCCCGGGTACCAGTTGTTGCGGACCTCGTGGTCGTCCCACTGGTTGTACTGCGGCACCAGCGAGTTGAACCGGCGATAGTTGGCATCCAGCAGGTTGTAGGCGTACTGGCCGCGGTACTCGGCAAGCGTCTCGGCGACCTTGGTCTTCTCCGGGGTGACCACGTTGCGCCAAACCCGGCCGTCGGGCAGCGTCACCGTCTCGGTCAGCGGGCCGTCGGCGTAGACGGTGTCGCCGCTGTGCACGAAGAAGTGCGGGTTCCGGTCGGCCATCGCGGAGAAGATCCGCATGCCGCCCAGGTCCGGGTTACTGCCCCAGCCCTGACCGACGGTGTCACCAGACCACAGGAACCGCACGTCCTGCCGGTCGAACACCAGCGGCGTGGTGCGGAAGCTGCCGACGACCGGTTCGCTGCCGCCCCGGTCTCCCTCGGCGCGCACCCGGTAGTGCACCTGGCTGCCGGGCAGCAGGCCGTTGATCCGCACCTGGCCCGTGCCGTCGGTGTCCGGGGTCAGCCAGGGGCCGGCCACGGTGCGCTTGAACCGGAAGGACGGGTCGGGCGAGACCTCGACGATCATGCGGGCGGGCCGGTCACTGCGGGTCCACACCAGACCCGAGGTGGAGGTGACGTCGCCGGACTGCACTCCGTGGGTGAGCAACGGCCGGTCCGGCCGCACCAGTGCGGCCGCGGTACCCGGATTGACGACCCCCAGCAGCGCGGCACCGGCCCCACCGGCGAGCAGGGCGCGCCGGGACACATCGTGGTGGAAGGGCGTTCGGTTCTCCATACCCCCAGTTCTATGCAGTGGGGGCGACCAGCGGGTGCCGTCCGGGTGAACACCACCACCCGGGCCGGTCTCGATAGCGAATACTGGGGCGGTGATGGACCGCATCGGCCGGGAGCTGCACGCGGTGATCGCGCAGCGTCCCGAGGCGGCCGAGCTGGGCGAGGCGCTGTCCCGTTTCCTCGGCTCGCTGGTGCCCCACGACGCGCTCCGGCTGCACTGCGCGAACCCGGCGCAGGGCCTGAACGTCGGTGCGTTGAGCGTCTGGCACGGCTACGAACCCGGGCTCGGCCAGGAACTGCTGCTCAGCCATCACCGCGGCGAGGATCCGTGCAGTCCGGCCCGGCTGGCGAACGCCGAACTGCCCGCCGCTTGGGTCGACGCGGACTATCCCGTCTTCCGGGCCCACGGGGTGGGCTGCGAGCTGCGGGTACTGCTGCGTGACGCACGGGGAGTCTGGGGGCTGCTCGGGCTGTTGCGTGCCGAAGGCGCAGGTCCGTTCCGGCAGGCCGACGCCCGGCGGCTGACCGGGGCGATCCCGTTGCTGATCTCGCTGGTCCGGACCCTGGTCACCTCGCACCCGCTCGCCCCGCCGACGGCGGCGCCACTGGCGGGCGTGATCATCCTCGATGGCCGGCACCGGACGAAGGCGATCACTCCGGCGGCGCGGCAGTGGATCGACCTGCTGGCCGCGCCGGGGCGATTCGGCCCGCCGCCGTGGACCGCCGAGCCGTTCAACGTCGGCATGTCCCTGGCCGTGCGGCGCGGTGGCGCCACCCCGCTGTTCTGCTTCCCGCCGATCTCCTTCGGGCGCTGGGTCACCGTCCAGGGTCAGCCGTTGGACGGTGAGGTGGCCATCGTGATCCAGGCGGCGGGCCTCGCCGCGCTGCGGGCGTTCGGCGAGTGGTTCGGCATGACCGGCAGGGAGTGCGCGATCACCGAGGAGCTGTGCACCGGCGCCGCGCCCAAGCAGATCGCCCGGCGGCTCGAGGTCTCCCTGCACACGGTGAACTCCCACCTGCGCAGCATCTACCGCAAGACCGGGGCCGACGGCCGTGACGAGTTGCTAGCGGCCTTCGGCTCCTGAGGTTTGGCGTTGACCATCGCACTGACCAGCAGGGCGGAGTACATGGCCCGGAGCTGAGCGGCGGTGAGTTCCGGCATGGCTCCACGGTCGCCGGAGCCGGCGAAGGCCGACATCCCCAAGGTTGGGGATGGCCCTAGGATCTTGACCATGGACGTGGCGGAACTGACCGAGTCCGAGCGTGAAGTCTGGGCAGCGTTCGCCAAGGGACTGCCGGTCCGGTTCCTCGCCGGGGAGACCGTCCGGGCCGAGGTGCTCGTCGCCCTGCTGCTGGGTGTGCGGCCGGCCGAGCCCGGTCACATCGCCAGGCTGACGCTGAGCGGAGCCACGGTCACCGGTCCACTTGACCTCCGGGACGCCGAGATCACCGCGCCGATCGCGCTGACCGAGTGCGAACTCACCGAGCAGATCACGCTGGACTACGCCCGCATCCGGCGGCTCGACCTGACCGGGTCCTCGCTGCCGAGGCTGCAGGCCAAGCAGGTGCGGATGGCGGGTGACCTCGTGCTGCGCTCCTGCCGGATCACCGGCGGCATCGACCTGGCCGGGGCGACGGTCGACGGCATCATGGTGCTCAACCACCTCCGGGTGAGCCACGAGCAGTTCGCGCTGCACGCGCCGCGGCTGACCATCGAGCACAGCATCTACGGCGCCGATCTGCAGACCGAGGGTGGAATCTTCCTGCCCGGTGCCCAGATCAGCGGTGGGCTGCACCTGCGCGAGGCGCGGCTGACCGCGACCGCCAGTGAGGACGAGGCGCTCAACATCAGCCGGGCGTCCATCGGGGATGACGTCAACCTGACCAAGGGGTCGGAGATCACCGGCCTGATCCGAATGACCAGGACACACATCCGCGGTCAGCTGACCATGACCAGCGCCCGGCTCGTGCAACCCGGCGGCGGCCGGGTGTGGAAGGCCGACAACCTGCGGGTGGACCAGAACGTCAACTGCGCGGAGCTGGAGGCCACCGGGGAGATCCGGCTGGTCGGCGCACAGATCGGCGGCGATCTCGTGCTGTCCGGCGCCCGGCTGGACAACCCCGACGGCTACGCGCTGGACGCCGGTCATCTGGAGGTGAGCGGCGGCCTGCGGTGTGACAGTGGGTTCGCCGCCAACGGCGCCATCCGGCTGGTCGCCGCGGAGATCGACGTGCTGGAGTTGCAGCCGGCCGAGCCGCTCACCCAGGATCTGGATCTGCGGCACGCCAGGCTGCGCATCCTGCGCGATGACCCGGCGATGATCGCGGGTGCGGCGCAGCTGGACGGCCTGGACTACTCGGCGCTGGACCCCGTCCTGGGGGTGCCGGAGCGGCTGGACTGGCTGAGCAGGCAGCCCGAGGGCTACCGGCCGCAACCCTACGAACAGCTCGCAGCGACCTACCGCAGGCTCGGCCAGGACGCCGACGCCCGCCGCGTACTGCTGGCCAAGCAACGGCAGCGGCGCACCACGCTGCCGCCGGTGGCCAGGCTGTGGGGACGGTTGCAGGACTGGATGGTCGGCTACGGCTACCTGCCGGCCAGGGCGGCGGGCTGGCTGCTGGCCCTGCTGGCGATCGGCACCGCGGTGTTCGCGACCCATCGCCCGAACCCGGTGCAGCCCGGCCCGCCGTTCAACCCGCTGGTGTACACCCTGGACGTGCTGCTGCCGGTGGTGAAACTCGGCCAGGAACAGGCCTTCTCGCCGGCCGGACCGGTCACCCAGTGGTGCGGCTACCTGTTGCTGATCGCGGGCTGGGTGCTGGCCACCACGATCGCCGCGGCGATCAGTCGGACGCTGACTAGGAACTGAACAACGCCAGCTCGGCGACGATCTCCCCATCGGCCACCGTCTCGCCGGTGGGCACGAAGCCCAGCCGCCGGTAGAACTTCTCCGGACCGTGCTCGCCCTCGCCCCACGAAGTGGTGATCACGGTGCTGGTCCCCCGCCGCAGGATCTCCTCGCCGACGGCGCGCACGGCGAACCGGCCGTAGCCCTTGCCCTGGTGCGCCGCGTCGATGTTCAGCCGCCACAGGCCGGAGATGAGCCGGCCCTCGAACTCGTCGTCGTAGAAGGCCATCACGAAGCCGACCATGGTGTCGTCATCCATGATCACCCGTGGCCAGGCCTTGTTCCGGTTCACGTACGCCTCGGCGAGGGAGTACTCGACGGTGGCGACGAAGTCCTCCTGATCCGGTGCGACTTTGATCTCGATGGCCTGCTCGAAATTGTCCTCGGTCACCGGCTCCAGGCGCAGGTTCTTCCCCATATCCCGAACGATACTGATCGGTAGCAACGGGTTTTCAGCAGCTCTGACAACCACCTCAGGTGTGGTGCCTCGAAATGGAGACGGCACCACGCCCGAGGTGATTCAGCCTCACCCCGTGATCACTGGGGGCTTCCCGCGGCCGCAGGACGTGGTGCACGGCCGGCGACCGGTGAGCTGGGCGGTTGGGGCTACGTGTTGCTGCACGTCGACGCGAACCTGCCGGTGTTCCGCGAGCACACGCCGGTGGCCGGCCGCACGCTGGAGGCCTGGTTCGGCGTCTGAGTCGACGGTGTCGACATGCCGGTCTCAAGGCGTGAACCGCTCAGGCCTAGAGTTTCACCATGCCAAAGATGAGCCACCTCGCGCTGAACCGGGCCCTGCTGGCCCGCCAGGGGCTGATCACCCCGCTGACCGACGAACCCGTGCAGGTGGTCGAGCGGATCGGCGCGATCCAGGCTCAGGCGTGGACCTCGGTGCCGGTGGCGTTCTGGTCCAGGATGGAAAGCCTCGACCTCGGCAAGCTGTGGTCGCTGTTCGACCAGGCCGAGCTGCTGATCGGGCCGATGGTCCGCGGAACGATTCACGTGGTCAGCGCACGGGAGTATCCGCAATACGCGGCCAGCGTGGCGTTGGCCGGGCTGGACGACTGGTGGCGCAGCAAGCACCAGCTGGGGCCGGAGTCCCGGGAGCTGCTGACCGAAGTGCGTGCGTTCACCGCCGAGCCGCGGTCCGCCGACCAGATCACCGCGTTCATCGAAGAATGGGTCACCGAGAACCCCGGCGTGGTCCGGGACCGGGAACTGGAGGCCCAGCGTGAGTCGAAGTGGCGACCGTTCCGGGCCACCACCTCGTTCCTGCGCGCCCCGCTGAAGGGCGCGTTCACCGCTACCTCCCCCACTGCCTACCGGGCATCTCCCGGCGTCGGCGAGTACACCGAGGCGGAACTGGTGAATCCGCTGATCGACCGGCACCTGCGGGCGTTCGGACCCGCCGGCGCGGAGGACATCGCCTACTGGCTGGGCTGGAAGGTGCCGGTGATCCGGACCGCGCTGATGGCCCGCGAGGACCTGATCAGCATCATCGACGAGGCCGGCCGCCGGCTGTACGACCTGCCCGACGCGCCCCGGCCGGACGCCGACATCGAGGTCCCGGTGCGGTTCCTGCCCGCCTTCGACAGTGTTCTGCTGGCCTGTGCGCCGACGCGGCGGGAACGGATCATGCCCGAACGGCACCGCAAGTCGGTGTACGGCGCCGGGAACCTGCGCGTGCGGCCGACGGTGCTCGTCGACGGCAAGGTCGCGGGCACGTGGACCAGCACGGTGCGCAAGCAGCTGAGCACGCTCGACGTCACGCTGTGGGAAGCGGTCACCAAGACGGAACTGCGGCAGATCGAAGCCGAAGGGCGGCGCCTGGCCGAGTTCAGTGGCCCCGGCGCCGCCGACTACGACGTCACGGTTACTACAGCACGCCCTTGACGCTGAGGCCGTAGAGCACGAACGCGGTGACGGCGCCGTACCAGACGATCAGCACCAGCCAGTGGTACTTGGCCAGGGCATCCACCCCGCGCAGCCAGGAGCGCGGCACGGGGAGGTTGCCCTGGAACAGGTTGTAGATCGTGGTGTAGATGAAGATCGGGATCATCACGAACCACACGACCATGCACCACGGGCACAGCGCGCCGATCACGTACGAGGTCTCGTGCTGCAGCCAGCTGACCAGGCCGATGCCGAACAACGCGCCGCCCTGCAGGCCCTGCCAGACGAACGGCGGGAGCTGCACGCGCAGCAGTGCCACCAGGCCGATCAGGATGACCAGCGAGAAACCGACGATGCCCAGCCAGGTGTTGGAGAAGCCGAACACGTGCGACTGGGTCGAGGTCATCACGTTGCTGCACGAGATCACGCTGTTGACCTGGCACAGCGGCACGTAGGCCGCGTTCGCCTCCTTGTTCGCCTTCTCGACCGCCAGCCCGATCGACGCCAGCAGGCCGATGATTCCGCCGATGCCCAGCAACCAGGGCAGTACGCGGATGGCGAAGGGGTCGATCTCCTCGACCGCATCGTCTTCGATGGCGAGATCGCCCTCATTTACGCTCATGTGTCCAAGTTACCGCCCACCTATCGGCCGCTGAAGAGGCGCCACGGCGCTGCCAGGAAGTTCTCAGAGTTGCTTGATCGCCGCGGTGACCTGGGCCAGCGAGTCCTTCGCGTCGCCGAACAGCATCGTGGTCTTCTCGTTGAACAGCAGCTGGTTCTCGATACCGGCGAAACCGGGACGCATCGACCGCTTCAGGAACACCACCGCGTTCGCCTTGTCCACGTCCAGGATCGGCATGCCGTAGATCGGGCTGTCCGGCTGATCCCGGGCCGCCGGGTTCACCACGTCATTGGCACCGACCACCAGCGCCACGTCGGTACTCGGTAGCGCCGGGTTGACGTCATCGGCCTCTTTCAGCTGGTCATACGGCACATCGGCCTCGGCCAGCAGCACGTTCATGTGCCCGGGCATCCGACCGGCCACCGGGTGGATGCCGTAGACCACCCGCACGCCGCGCCCGGTCAGCAGGTCGACCAGTTCCCGGATGGTGTGCTGGGCCTGCGCCACCGCGAGCCCGTATCCAGGGACCACGACCACGCTGCGGGCATAGCCCAGCAGGATCGCCACGTCCTCCGGCGTTCCGGTGCGCACGGTTCCGCCTTCGCCCTCCCCACCTGTGGTGGCTTTGGCGGTGAACGCGCCGAACAGGATGTTGCCCAGAGGCCGGCCCATCGCCTTGGCCATCATCCGGGTCAGCAACGCACCCGAAGCGCCGACCAACGTGCCCGCCACCAGCAACAACGTGTTACCCAGCAGGTAACCGGAGGCGCTGACGGCCAGGCCGGTGAAGGCGTTGAGCAGCGAGATGGCGATCGGCACGTCCGCGCCACCCACCGGCAACACGAACAGCACGCCGAAGGCCAGCGCCGACACCGTGAGCAGTACCAGGACTGTGGTGGACTGGGTGAACGGCAGCATCACGGCCAGCACCAGGCTGGCCGCCGCGGCGGCGACCGCGATCTGCTTGCCGAACGGCAGCACCACCGGACGCGTGGTCATCAGTTCCTGCAGCTTGGCGAAGGTCAGCAGGCTGCCGGTGAAGCTGACCGCACCGATCAGCACGCTGAGCACCGTGGCCACCAGCGCGGTCACGGCCTCCCCGCCATGGGTGAACTCGGTGATCGCGACGAGGGCGGCCGCGCCACCTCCCACCCCGTTGAACAGGGCGACCATCTGCGGGATCGCGGTGGTCTTCACCGACCGCGCGGCCGGGACGGCGATCACCGTGCCGACGGCGATGGTGGCGGCGATCAGCCAGCCGTGCCGGATCGGCCCGTCGAAGAACGCGGCGATGGTGGCCACCGCCATGCCGCCCGCGCCGAGCAGGTTCGCCCGGCGGGCATAGCGAGGTGAGCTCAGGCCCTTGAGCGCGAGCACGAAACAGATGGCGGCCAGCAGATAGGCCAGGTGCACGGCATTGCTCATGGGCGCCGTTCCTTTACGGAGAAGAGGCTGAGCATCCGGTCGGTGAGCACGAAGCCGCCGACCACGTTGATCGTGGCCAGCAGTACCGCGAGCAGCCCGAGGACCAGCGCGAGGGTGCCGGTCGAGGTCCCGGTGATCAGGATGGCGCCGATCAGGATGACCCCGTGGATGGCGTTGGCGCCGGACATCAGCGGGGTGTGCAGGATGGCCGAGACCTTGGAGACGACTTCGAAGCCGAGGAACGCGGCGAGGACGAAGACAGTGAGCAGGTCCATCAGCTGGCCTCCTTGGCGATCTCCAGGGCCAGCAGGTCCTTCGTCGGCGGGTGCCGCACCTGTCCGTCGTGGGTCAGGCAGCTGCCGGCGACCATCTCGTCGTCCAGGTCGGGGTCGAGCCGACCGTCGCGAACGAGGGCGAGCAGCATGTTCGCCACATTCCTGGCGTACAGCTGGCTGGCGTGCACCGCCGCCGAACTGGGCAGGTTCCGCGCGCCGTGGATGGTCACGCCGTAGGGCTGGATGGTCTGTCCCGGTTCGGTCAGCTCGCAGTTGCCACCGGATTCGGCGGCCAGGTCCACGATCACCGAGCCCGGGTTCATCCGGCGCACCATCTCCGCGGTGACCAGGATCGGTGCCTGCCTGCCCGGGATGGCGGCCGTGGTGATCACGACGTCGGCGGCGGCCACCTCGGTGCCGATCAGCTCCCGCTGACGGGTGAGGAACTCCTCGGACTGGGCACGGGCATAACCGCCCTCGCCCTCCTGGGTGCCGAGTTCCAGCTCCACGAACCGGGCACCGAGGCTGCGCACCTCGTCGGCGGCGGCCGCGCGCACGTCGTACGCGGCGACCATGGCGCCCAGCCGCCGAGCGGTGGCGATCGCCTGGAGTCCGGCCACTCCCGCGCCCATGACCAGCACCTTCGCCGGCGCCACGGTGCCCGCCGCGGTGGTGAACATCGGGAACAGTTTCGGCAGGTAGTCGGCCGCGATCAGCACGGCGCGGTACCCGGAGACCATCGCCTGCGAGGACAACGCGTCCATCGCCTGCGCGCGGCTGAGCCGGGGTAACAGGTCCAGACTGAACGCGGTGATCTTCCGGTCACGCAACTCCCGCACCTGATCCAGGTGGTTGGCGGGCGGTAGTAGCGAGACCGTCACCGCGCCCGCGGGCAGCCGGCGGACGCGTTCGGCGTCCAGGGGCTGGACCGACAGGATCGCGTCGAGGTCCGGGTACGGCAGGTCATCGGCGACGGTGGCGCCCGCGGCGCGGTAGGCCTCGTCGGTGTGGTGGGCGTTCAGCCCGGCTCCAGCTTGGATGAACACGCTGAAGCCCGCCTTGCTCAGCAAGGTCACGGTCGCGGGGACGCAGGCGACCCGGCGTTCACCCTCACGCTGCTCAGTGGGAATTCCGACTTTCACATTCCGTAAGGTAACTCAGCAAACGTGTCCTGGGACACACTTCTCTCGGACTAATTTTCGCCACCCAATCACATGACGCTTACAGGGTTGGTCACGATGGGTGTCAGTACGCGCGTTCTGTAACCCGTTCAGGTCAAGCCGACACCACTCCGTGACCAGCCGATCCACCAATGGTCTGAGATGATCGGTTGCTCCAAAGCGGGCTACTGTGAAGGAGCTTGATCAATGGCGACCCGGCTCAACCCGTATATCAGCTTCAACGGCAACGCCCGGCAGGCGCTGGAGTTCTACCAGCGGGTTCTCGGCGGCCAGTTGGTGATGAGCACCTTCGGCGAATTCGGCCAGGCGGATACGCCGATCGCCGACCAGATCATGCACGGCATGCTGGAGACCGACTCCGGGTTCGCGCTGATGTGCAGCGACACCCCGCCCGGCATGTCCTACAACCCCGGCGACAACTTCTCCGTATCGCTGTCCGGGGACGATGCCGAGGAACTGCGCGGCTACTGGGACCGGCTGACCGCGGAGGGCACGGTGGCGGTTCCCCTGGAGAAGCAGATGTGGGGCGACGAGTTCGGCATGGTCACCGACCAGTTCGGCATCAGCTGGCTGGTCAACATCGCCGGCAAACCCGAGGCCTGATCGGTCGACGTCTTCACGATGATCCGAGCGGCCGGATCCATCGTGAAGACGTCAGCGGAGTGCTCAGCCCAACCAGAGGATGTGGACGATGTCTACCCGTTGCTGATCCGGCAACAGCAGGTAGCTGATGATGCCTTCACTGTGTTCGCCAAAGATCACCTGCAGTACTGCACACTCTGGATTTTCGTCATTGATAGGACGCCCGTTTTCCGGGGTGAGTTCGAGCATGGTGAAGACTTCGGCGACCGACTGGAGAGTGCGTATGGGCAGTGCTTCTAGCTGGACGCTGGAAAGATCGTCCAGGTTGATCAGATAACCCACTAGCGATCGAGCCCCAGCTTCTTCTTCATTTCGCCCCACGAGATGCTGCCGGGCGGTAGCTCACCGGTGGCCTCAGTGCGAGCTGCCCGGGCCAACACACGGAAGTAGCTACCGGGGTCCTTCGTCTCTGCATAGGCCATGAGTCGCCACTTCTGCAGAAACCTGTGCACGTTGTCCAGGTTCAACGTCTGCTTGGCCTGGTCCATCACAAAGGCCCACTCGCTGTCGAACACCGCCGCCACCGTCGGCGTCAGGCAGGCGCGGATTGCAGCCGGGTCGGTCCCTGGATCCGTTGGCTGCGTCATGGGTACTGATGCTACTGCGGTCACCGGATCAACGTATCCCCGGAATCCGGGGATGGCCCTCGGGACAAGTAGGGTGAATCTTCGCGAAATCGCCTAGCGAATTCCGTGTCGGAGGGACAGTGCATTTCGACTGATCCGCTATCGGACCAGCTAAGCGGGTAGCTGCTGGGTGGCGCAGTGGATGCCACCGCCACCCTCGGCCAGGTGGTCGATCCGCACCTGGACGACCGCCCGGCCGGGGTAGGCATCGCTGAGCACGGCGACCGCGTACTCGTCCGCCGCGCGGTCGCCGAACGCCGGGGCGATCACCGCGTCGTTGACCAGGTAATAGTTGATGTAGGAGGCCAGGAAGTCGTCGCCGTGGTCGCCGATCTTGTCCCAGTCCGGCTCCGGTAGCTCGACGGTGCTGAATCCGTTCGCGCGCAGGATCTCCAGGTCCGTGGACGATGCCGGTGTGTTGATCAGGACCCGGCCGTCCTCGGTGAACCGGGCCAGGCCGTCGACATGGAAATCGGTGATGTCGGCGCCGATCTCTCCGGGGAACCAGACGACCCGGTGCACGCCCAGCATCGCCTTGAGCTCGCGTTCCACCTGGTCACGCGGCTTACCCGGATTGCGATTCGGGTTGACGATCGAGCTCTCGGTGATCAGTAGGGTGCCGTCGCCGTCCACCTCCAGGCTGCCGCCTTCGGTGACCAGCGGCGCCTGGAGTCGCGGGATGCCCAGGTGGGCCAGCAGGCGGGTTGCCAGCAGCGCGTCGTGCGGGTGCCGCTGCTTGTTACCCCAGCCGTTGAAGTTGGTGTCCAGACCGACGATGCCCTGGTCGGTGCGCAGGAAGGTCGGAGCGGTGTCCCGCGCCCACAGATCATCGGTGGGAATCGGCAGCACCTCGACCGAGTTGCCGCAGCGGTTGCCTACCTCGCCGGCCAGGTCCGGGGCGGCCAGCAGAGCCACCGGTTCGAATCGGGCGATGACCCGGGCCAGCTCCACGATGTCCTGCTGGACGTCCCTGAGGTAGGAACCCCAGATCCGCCTGCTGGCCGGCCAGGCCATGAACGTGCGCTCGTGCCGGTCGGTCTCCGCGGGCATCATCACCCGAACAAGGCTGCCAGATCCTCCGGCGACAGGCCGGCCAGGGAGTCGCGGTAGTGGCGACGCTCCCCCGGCGGAACATCCTGGTCGCAGGGCACGATCAGCACCTGACAGCCGGCGGCGACGGCCGAGGTGACGCCGTTGATCGAGTCCTCGATGACCACGCAGTCGGCCGGGTCCACACCCAGCAGGCCGGTGGCGTTCAGGTACGGCTCCGGGTGTGGCTTGGGGTTGGCGACCTCGTCGCCGCAGATGGAGACCTGGAAGTGGTCGCGGCCGATGAAGTCCAGGGCGGCCTCGGTCAGCTCGCGGGGCGTGTTGGTCACCAGCGCGGCCGGGATGCCGGAGTCCCGGATCATCGCCAGGGCCTCCGGGGCGCCGGGGCGGAACGGGATGTTCTCCCGGAACAGCTCCAGCATCCGCTTCATCACCCAGGTGTTGGCGGCGCGCATCTCGTCGGCGTCGTGTTCCAGGCCCAGGTCATCCCACAGCAGGCGCATCGTGAGGTCGGCGTTGGAGCCGATCATCGCCTGCCGGGCCTCGTGGGACAACGTGCCGCCGAGCCGGTCGGCCAGCTCGTTCAACGGGATGTCCCAGACCTTCTCCGAGTCGACCAGCGTGCCATCCATGTCCCACAAGACCGCTGCCGGTCGTCCCACGCGCTGCTCCCCTACTCAGGTTTCTGGATCGATTCCATCCTGCGGGAACGACGTCTGGGACGTCCAGCTGCCAGGTCAACCTCACACGTTGAAGTACTTCGCCTCGGGGTGGTGTGCGATGAACGCGTCAGTGGACTGCTCCGGATGCAGCTGGAACTCCTCGGACAGCTTCACCCCGATCCGTTCCGGCTCCAGCAGCTCGATGATCTTCGCGCGGTCCTCCAGCTCCGGGCAGGCGCCGTAGCCGAACGAGTAGCGGGCGCCCCGGTAACCGAGCTTGAAGAACTCCTCGATGTTCGAGGGGTCCTCCGCCGCGACCGTTCCGCCGTCCTTCCAGGTGAGCTCCTCGCGGATCCGCCGGTGCCAGTACTCGGCCAGCGCCTCGGTCAGCTGCACGCCGAGCCCGTGCACCTCCAGGTAGTCCCGGTAGTTGTTGCCCGCGAACAGTTCGTTGGCGTAGTCGGCGATCGGCTGCCCCATGGTGACCAGGTGGAACGGGATCACGTCCACCTGCCCGGTCTCCTTGGCGTACTCCCTCGTCCGGAAGAAGTCGGCCAGGCACAGGTGCCGGTCGCGCTGCTGACGCGGGAAGTCGAACCGCATCCGCTCCGGCGCGTCCGGGTCGGGCTCGGTCAGCACGATCACCGACTGGCCGTCGCTGACGCACGGGAAGTAGCCGTAAACGCCGGCCGCGTGCTGCAGGACGCCGTCGGTGGCCAGCTTCTCCATCCAGTACCGCAGTCGCGGGCGGCCTTCGGTCTCCACCAACTCCTCGTAGGACGGGCCCTCGTCGCCGCGGGTGCCGCGCAGCCCCCACTGCCCGAGGAACGTGGCGCGTTCGTCCAGCAGCGCCGAGTACTCGGCCACCGAGATGCCCTTGACCACCCGGCTGCCCCAGAACGGCGGGGTCGGCACCGGCACGTTCTCCGCGACATCCGAGCGGCCGGTGAACACCTCGACCGGCTCCGCCTCCGCCTTGCGCTTCTCCGCGATCCGCCGGGAGCGCTCGTGCCGGGCCTTGCGCTCGGCGGTCTTACGCTCCTCCTCCGGGTCGATCAGCGGGGATTCACCGCGCTTGGCCGCCATCACCGCGTCCATCAGCCGCAGGCCCTCGAACGCGTCCCGGGCGTACTTCACCTGGCCCAGGTACACCTCGGCCAGATCATTCTCGACATAGGCCCTGGTCAGCGCGGCGCCGCCGAGCAGCACCGGCCACCGGGTGGAGACCCCTCGGGAGTTCATCTCCTCCAGGTTCTCCTTCATGATCACCGTCGACTTGACCAGCAGGCCGGACATGCCGATGACGTCGGCGTTGTGCTCGTCGGCGGCCTCCAGGATGGTGTTGATCGGCTGCTTGATGCCGATGTTCACCACCTCGTAGCCGTTGTTGGACAGGATGATGTCCACCAGGTTCTTGCCGATGTCGTGCACGTCGCCCTTGACCGTGGCCAGCACGATCCGGCCCTTGCCGTCGTCGTCGGCCTTCTCCAGGTGCGGCTCCAGGTAGGCCACCGCGGTCTTCATCACCTCGGCGGACTGCAAGACGAACGGCAGCTGCATCTGGCCGGAGCCGAACAGCTCACCGACCGTGCGCATGCCGCCGAGCAGCGTCTCGTTGATGATCTGCATCGCGGGCTTCTCCTGCATACCCGCGTCCAGATCGGCCTCCAGACCGATCTTGTCGCCGTCCACGATGCGCCGGGCCAGCCGCTCGAACAGCGGTAGTGCCGCCAGCTCCTCGGCGCGGGACGCCTTCGAGGAGGCCAGCGTGGCGCCCTCGAACAGCTCCATCAGCCGCTGTAGCGGGTCGTAGTCCTCGGTGCGCCGGTCGTAGACCAGGTCGAGGGCCACCTGGCGGTGCTCGTCCGGGATGCGGGCCATCGGCAGGATCTTGGAGGCGTGCACGATGGCGGTGGTCAGGCCGGCCTCGACGCATTCATGCAGGAACACCGAGTTGAGCACCTGACGGGCGGCCGCGTTGACGCCGAAGGAGATGTTCGAGACGCCCAGTGTGGTCTGGATACCCGGGTACAGCCGGTTGATCTCCCGGATGGCCGCGATGGTCTCGATGCCGTCCTTGCGGACCTCCTCCTGACCGGTGGTGATCGGGAAGGTCAGCGCGTCGATGATGATGTCCTCGAGCCGGATGCCCCAGTTCGTGGTCAGGTCCTCGATCAGCCGGACCGCGATGCGCACCTTCCAGTCGCAGGTCCGCGCCTGGCCCTCCTCGTCGATGGTCAGCGCGACCACTGCGGCGCCGTGCTCCTGGACGTGCTTCATGATCTTGTAGAACCGGGAGTCGGGGCCGTCGCCCTCCTCGTAGTTCACCGCGTTGACCACGCAGCGGCCGCCGAGCCGCTCCAGGCCCGCCTGCAACACGGCGGGCTCGGTGGAGTCCAGCATGATCGGCAGGGTGGAGGCGGTGGCCAGCCTGCCCGCCAGTTCCGCCATGTCCTTGGCGCCGTCGCGGCCGACGTAGTCCACGTTCAGGTCGATCAGGTGCGCGCCGTCCCGGGTCTGGTCCCGGGCCATCTCGATGCAGTCGTCCCAGCGCTCGTCCAGCATCCGCTCGCGGAAGGCCTTGGAGCCGTTGGCATTGGTGCGCTCACCCATCATCAGCACCGAGGCGTCCTGCTTGAACGGCACGGCCTGGTAGAGCGAGGACACGCCCGGCTCCACAAGTGGTTCCCGGATCTGTGGCGTGAGCTGGGACATCGCCTCGGCGGTCTGCCGGATGTGTTCCCGGGTGGTGCCGCAGCAACCGCCCACGAACCGCACGCCGTGGTTCTTCACGAACCCCACCAGCCACTCGACGAGTTCCTCGGGGCTGAGCGGGTAGACCGCACCGTCCGGGCCCAGCTCGGGCAGGCCGGCGTTGGGCATCACCGAGACCGGGATCCGGGAGTGCTTGCCCAGGTGCCGCAGGTGCTCGCTCATCTCGGCGGGGCCGGTGGAGCAGTTCAGGCCGATGATGTCCACACCGAGGGGTTCCAGCGCGGTCAGCGCGGCACCGATCTCGCTGCCCAGCAGCATGGTGCCGGTGGTCTCCACGGCGACCTGGGCGATGATCGGGATGTGGATGCCCTCGGCCGCCATGGCGCGCTTGGCACCGACGATGGAGGCCTTGGTGCCCAGCAGGTCCTGCTGGGTCTCCACGATCAACGCGTCGCTGCCGCCGAGCAACAGCCCCTTGGTCTGCTCCTGGTAGGTATCGCGCAGCGTGACGAAGTCGATGTGCCCCAGGGTCGGCAGCTTGGTACCGGGTCCGATGGAGCCCAGCACGAACCGGGGACGGCCAGGTTCGCTGAACTCGTCGGCCGCCTCGCGGGCCAGCCGGGCACCCAGTTCGGCCAGTTCGAGGATGCGGTCGGCGATGTCGTAGTCGCCGAGGTTGGACCAGTTCGCGCCGAAGGTGTTGGTCTCCACCGCGTCGGCGCCGGCCTCCAGGTAGCCCCGGTGGATGTCCCGCACCACGTCGGGGCGGGTGACGTTCAGAATCTCGTTACAGCCCTCAAGCCCGGCGAAGTCGTCCAGCGTCAGGTCGAATGTCTGCAGCATGGTGCCCATGCCGCCATCCGCCACCAGCACGCGGTCAGCCAGGGTACGAAGGAAAACGGAGTCTGTGTCGCCCATGTACTACAGCCTACTTCCGGATGCTAGAGAATAAGTTGTGGCCGGTCGGACAGCCCATGGGCACCGCTGTGATGTCGGCGTCGTAGGCTTGGGGGGTGACCGATCGCGACCAAGCTGCCGACGGCCCTGACAAGGACCTGAGCAGCCCTAGGACAACTGAATCCCCCATCGATCTGCCGACGCTCAACGAACCCATATTGATCGCGGCTTTTGAGGGGTGGAACGACGCCGGCGACGCCGCCAGCACTGCGATCGAGCACCTGCAGCTCACCTGGGACGCCACTCCCCTCTGGGAGATCGACCCGGACCCGTACTACGACTTCCAGGTCACCCGGCCCACCGTGCGCATGGTGGAGGGCATCACTCGCCGGATCGAGTGGCCGACCACCCGGTTGTCGGTGTGCCGTCCGCCGGGCTCCGATGTGGACGTGGTGCTGCTGCACGGTATCGAGCCCAACATGCAGTGGCGGGCCTTCTGTGCGGAACTGCTGGAGATCGTGGACGCGCTCAACGTGACCACGGTGTTCACGCTGGGTGCGTTGCTGGCCGACGTTCCGCACACCCGTCCGGTTCCGGTGTCCGGCAGCGCCTACGACGCCGACTCCGCAGCCCGGTTCGGGCTGGAACGCTCCCAGTACGAGGGCCCGACCGGCATCGTCGGAGTGTTCCAGGACGCCTGTGTGCAGGCCGGTATCCCGGCCGTGCAGTTCTGGGCCTCGGTGCCGCACTACGTGTCGCAGCCGCCCGCCCCGAAGGCCACCCTCGCGTTGCTGCACCGGGTCGAGGAGGTACTCGACCTCGAGGTGCCACTCGGACCGCTGCCGGAGCAGGCCGAGGAGTGGGAACGCACGGTCACCGAGATGGCCGAGGAGGACGAAGAGGTCTCGAGCTACGTGCGGGCCCTGGAGGAGCGTGGCGACGACCAGGATCGCAGCCAGCTGACCGAGGCCTCCGGTGACTCGATCGCCGCCGAGTTCGAGCGATACCTGCGCAGGCGTGGCCAGGGCCGCGGCGGCAAGGGCCCCAACCTCGGCCGCGACCTCTAGGTTTTCCGGTTCCGAAGTTGACGAGGTCCGGCATTCTCTGCCGGACCTCGTCGACTTCGGAGCACCCAGTGAAAGGAAAGCAGTGAACGTAACTGTCGAGATCGATCGGGATCCGCAGGTCGAGGACCGGTTGATCGGCGAGCTGTTCGCCGCCATCGACGAGCAGTGGTCGCCCGAGGGTGAGATCGAGGATCGTCCCGTGGTGGCGACCGCCATCGCCCGGCAGGACGGCGCCCTGCTGGGCTGGGCCGAGCTGCTGTTCCCCGTGGAGGACGAGCCGAACCCGATCCTGCAGTGGATCCTGACCTCGCGAGAGGTCGAGCGGCTGCGCACCGGCCGGGCACTCGGCGAGCCGGGCACCGAGGCGGAGATCGCCACCCTCAGCGCACTGATCAAGGCCGCCGCCGAGCACGCCAAGGCCGAGGGTCACCAGGCTGTGACCTGGGCGGACACCGAGGTCGACCTGGACGCCAAGGTCGCCGACGCCATCGGCGCGCTGGTGCACGAGGAGATCGGCCGCCACTGGTCCCCCGCGGACCTGGCCGGTTACCAGGCGCCCGCCGGGCTGCCCGAGGTGAACGCGGTGGCCTCCACCGACAGCGTGGCCGTCCTGGAAGCCGACGAGCGGGTGCTGGCCGTCTCGGTCGACCTGGTGCACGCCGACGGCTCGATCGTCGCGCAGCTGACCTCGGCGATCATCGACAACGAGGCGCTGGTCGAAGAGGTCATCCACGACGAGGACCTGGACCCGGCCGAGCTGGCGTCCGCCATCGCCACGCTGGTCGCCGAGCTGCGCTCCACCCACCCGGATGTGAGCTCGCTGGCCATCCGGGAACTGGACGACGACCTCGTCCGGGCCGCGGCCGAGAAGGCGGGCCTGGAGATCTCCGACCGCTGGCAGGTCTACCGCCTCGCGCTCTGACTCCGCTCCGGAGTCGGGGGGGTCCGGAACCCGGACCCCCCCGGCTCCGGGACAATGGGAAACAGATCGAAAAGGTGAATGTGGTTGTGCTCGGGCACCGGGGTCTGGCACGACTAGGTCATGGGCGATCATGTCGTGCTTCCCGAAATCGAGTTCCCGTGGCAGCCCCGGTCCAATGCGCACCTGACCTCTGCCCGTACCCACGCCCGCAACTGGGCGGCCGCCATGGGACTGCTGGACGACCCTGCTCTGTGGTCGGCGGAGACGTTCCAGCAGGATGACCTGGCGTTGTTCGCCGCACTGACCCACCCGGACGCGAGCGAGAGCCGGTTGCTGGAGATCGTGCTCTGGCGGGTGCTGACCACGGCGCTGGACGACTACGTGGCGGCCCGGTTCAAGCGCACCGCCGATCTCCGGGGCGCCGAGGCGTTCGTGCAACGGCTCGCCGAGTTCCTGCCCCTGGACGGCGGATCGGCGCCGCAGCCGGCGAACCCGATCGAACGGGGCCTGGCCGAGCTGTGGCCGCGTACCCGCGCCGCCCTGCCCCGCGCCCGGCGGGCCCGGTTCGCCGCGGCGGTGTACGACTTCGCCGAGTGCATGCTGTGGGAACTGGCGAACGACCTGCGTGGCTGTCCTCCGGATCCGGCGGACTACCTGGACATGGTGCGGCGGACCGCGGGCACCGACCTCACCGTGGCATTGCTCGGCATCGACGTGCCGGCTGAGGCGGAAGCCCTGCTGGGCTCGTTCGCCGATGTGGCGGCGCTGCTGGGCGACCTGCACTCCTACCAGCGTGAGGTGGAACAGGAGCGGGGGCATAGCAACGCCGTGCCGGTGATCCGCGAGTTCTTCGGCTGCCCGCTCCAGGCCGCCGTGAACATGACCCACCGGCTGACCCGGGCTCACCTGGACGAGTTCCAGCAGGCGACCCGGCAACAGCCCCTGGCCCCCGCGCTCCGCGGCTGGCTGGCCGGCGCCGGCCTCTGGTACCGCAGTACCGGCCGCTACCAGCGGGAATGGCCGGTGATCCCGCGGCCGTCCAGCGAGATCACGCCCGCTGCGAGCGTGCCCGCAACCGCTCCCTGATCCCCCGTATCCGGCGGAACAACACGACGAATCCCCAGATCATCAGGCCGACCGCCACGATGACCAGCAGCGGGAGGAACACCGCGATCAGGCTCAGGCCGACCGAGCCGATGTCCTCCAGCGTGGACACCACCGGCGCGCCGACGCCGACCGAGGCCGTGTTGACCACCGGCCGGGCGGTCATCTTGCCCGCGTGCACGATCGCGGACACCAGCACGCCCGCCGCGATGCCGACCCAGGAGTGCTCGCGCATCCAGTCCGACTCGTCCACCTTCTGCGCGGCCGTGGTCGCCGCGAAGATCAGGCCGCCGACCGCGGGCCGGATGAGGGTGGCGATGGTGTCGTTGATCGAATCGACCACCGGGACCTTGTCCAGGATCAGCTCGGCCAGCAGTAGGACGCTGACCACAGCGATGGACCACCAACTGCTCAGCCATGCGTAATCTGGGGGTAGATCGATCACCGAAGTGAATCGGGCCAGCAGGGCGACGAGCAGCAGCGGGATATAGGCGTTCAGGCCTGCCGCAGCGGACAGGCCGATGCCGGTGAGTGCCGCGATCATGGTGCTCCTCGCTTTCCGGGCTCACGATCACGATAGCGGGAGAACATGCCTGACGTACTGGTCATCGGCGGCGGGATCGCCGGCGTCTCCATTGCCTACGAGCTGGCCGAACACTGCGATGTGCTGCTGGTGGAGGCCGAGCCGACCACGGCCGTGCACACCACCGGCCGCTCGGCCGCCCTGTACATCCCGACCTACGGCGCTCCGCTGTTGCGGGACCTCACCGTGGCCAGCGGCGACCGGTTCACCGAGCTTGCCTCGATCCTGGACACGCCACCGCTGTTGACCCCGCGTGGCGAACTGTGGATCGCGGTGACCGAGGAGGCCGGGCAGCGGATCGCCACGCTGGACCTGGAGCCGCTGAGCGCGGCCGACGCGGTGCGGTTCTGCCCGGTTCTGCGAGCCGAGCGGCTGCACGCCGCCGCCTACGACGACGCCGCGATGGACGTGGACGTGATGTCCCTGCACCAGGGATACGCGCGTGGCCTGCGGGCGCGGGGTGGTCGCATCCTGACCTCGGCACCGGTGCGATCGATCACCCGCTCCGGGGCGTCGTGGCAGGTCACCGCGGGAGACGAGATCGTGTCCGTGGGAACGGTGGTCAACGCGGCGGGCGCCTGGGCCGACCAGGTGGCAGGCCTGGCCGGGGTGCCGTCGATCGATCTGCGTCCGATGCGCCGCACGGTCGCGATCGCCGCCGGGACGGCCCCCGTCGACCGGGGCTGGCCCTCGGTCACCGAGATCGCCGACGAGTTCTACTTCAAGCCGGAGGGCGACCGGGTACTGATCTCCCCGGCCGACGAGACGCCGGACGAGCCGGGTGACGCCAAGCCCGAGGAGCTGGACATCGCGCTGGCCATGGACCGGGTCAACGAGGCCACCACGCTCGGCCTGCGCTCGGTGTCGGCGTCCTGGGCGGGGCTGCGCAGCTTCGTGCCCGACCGGCACCCGGTGGTCGGCGCCTGGCCGGAGCACCCCGGGTTCCACTTCTTCGCCGCGCAGGGCGGCAACGGCATCCAGATGGCACCGGCGCTGGCGGTCCTCGGCGCGCAGGTGGTGCTGGGCCGCGACGTTGACGGTCCCGTCGACCCGGCCCAGCTCGCACCCAGGATCAGCGCGGGTTGGTGAGCACCCGCTGGGTGATCAGCTCGGTCAGCTCCGCGGGCTTCTCCTCGGGGATCCAGTGGCTGACGCCGCGCAGCGCCTCGAACCGGTAGTCCCCGATGACGTACTCCGCGGTGAGGTCGGCGCTCTTCGGGCCCACCGCCGTGTCGCCGTCGCTCCACACGAAGGTGGTGGGCACGGAGACCTTGCCGCGGAGGTACTTCGGAGCCATCAGCGGCATGGCGCGGTACCAGTTCAGCCCGCCGGTGAGCACGCCGCGATCGAGGATCTCGGTCCGCACGTTGTCCCGCTGTGCCTTGGTCATCCCGGTGCTCGCGAGCGTGCCGAAGAAGAACTGCGGGCGGTATCTGGCGACCAGTTCGGCGCCCCACGGTGCCTGGAACGCGAACATGTACCAGGACTGCAGCGCCTGCTTGCTGCTCAGCAGCGCGCGCATGAACGCGCCGCTGTGGCCGACCGAGACCGCGGTCAGGGTGCGCAGCAGCTCCGGGGACCGGATGGCCGTCGCCCAGGCGACCACGGCGCCCCAGTCGTGCCCGACCAGGTGTACCTGACCCGCGCCGATGGTGCCGATCAGCTCGGCGACATCACCGACCAGCCGGTCCATCCGGTAGTTGAACCGGCCACGGGGAAGGGCGGTGGGCGTGAACCCACGCTGATCGGGGGCGATCGTCCGGTAGCCCTGCTCGTTCAGCAGCGCGGCCACCGCGCTCCAGCTGGAGCTGGTCTGCGGCCAGCCGTGCAGCAGCACGATGACCTCGCCGTCCAGCGGCCCGGTGTCGCGGACCGGGAAGGTGAGGCCGTCGTTGCGGAACGACTCGATGCGGGCCGGCACTACTGCGTCGCCAGTAGCGCCTGGAGCTTGTCCTTGTTCTGCTCGAACCACGCCTGTTCCTCTCCTGGTTCCGGCATGATCAATCCGGCTTCCAAGGTCGCGGATGCCGGTTGTTCCTGGATGGCGATCACCAGCTCTTCCACCGGCTGTCCGGTGACCCGGGTCCAGGCTTCGGCGATCCGGGTGAGCAGCGTCTGCCGGTCGGCGAGCGAGCGGCCGGCCCGGACGATTCCGTTTACGAGTGTGCTCTTAGTGTCAAGCTTGCCGGCGGTGTAGTGGAAGCCTGATTCCAGCTCCAGGAAGACCACGTGCACGAAGATCGCCGGCGCCCCGGTGACCTCGGTGTGGATCGCGGTGATCTCGGTGGCGAGGGCGGCGCGCTGCTCCGCGGCGACCGCTCCGGCGGAGGTGATGCACTGATAGACGGGCATGCCAACAATGTATGTCGTTCCACATAATTTCGCCAGCACTACGGTGCCCCTATGCCGGTCAATAGGACCATTGACCTAGCCGAGGTCGAGGGCCTGGCCTAAAGCACGGCCAGGCCCTCGACCTCGATCCGGAACCGGGGATCGACCAGGCCACTGACCTGGACCAATGAGCTGGCAGGCGGCCTCGCGGTGTCGACGAACTCGTCCCGCACCCGGCGGAACGCCGCCAGATCAGCCAGGTCGGTGACGAAGATGGTGATCTTGATCAGGTGTTCCATCCCCGCGTTCGCCGCGGCCAGCGCCGCGCGGACATTGCGGAACACCTGGCGGATCTGCTCCTCCGGGTCGTGCTCGCCGACCAGCACACCGTTCTCGTCCAACGGCACCTGACCGGAGATGACGATCAGTGTTCCGGTGGCCGACACGGCGTGGCTGTATCCCACGGTCGGCGGCAGCCCAGCGGGCTGCTGATGGAACTCCGGCACCTGCTCCCCCATTCGCTGTGTTTACAACTCGATACCCAGTAGCGCGTCGATGGCCGCGCGGACCTGACCGGGGGCCTCCAGGTCGGTGCCCCGGCGGCCGAGGGCGTCCTGCGCCCACGAGTCCAGCGCGGCGATCGCCGACGGCGTGTCCAGGTCGTCGGCCAGGTGCTGGCGCAGCCGGTCGATCACCGGGCCGGCCTCGGGAGCGGCGGGCAGGGTGACCGCGGACCGCCAGGTGGCCAGCCGGTGCTCGGCGTCCTTCAGCAGGTCGTCGGTCCAGAACCGGTCGGTGCGGTAGTGACTGGACAGCAGGGCCAGCCGGACCGCGTTCGGGTTGACCTTGTCCGCGCGCAGCCGGGACACGAACACCAGGTTGCCCCGGGACTTGGACATCTTCTCGCCGTCCAGGCCGATCATGCCCGCGTGCGTGTAGTGCCGGGCGAAGGGGTGCTCACCGGTCAGTGCCTCGGCGTGCGCCGCGCTGTACTCGTGGTGCGGGAAGATCAGGTCCGAGCCGCCGCCCTGCAGGTCGAAGCCGGAACCGAGCCGGTTGAGCGCGATCGCCGAACACTCGATGTGCCAGCCGGGCCGGCCCGCGCCGAACTCGGACTCCCAGCTCGGCTCGCCGGGCCGGGCCATCCGCCACAGCAACGCGTCCAGCGGGTGCCGCTTGCCCGCGCGGTCCGGGTCGCCACCACGCTCGGCGAACAGGGCGAGCATCTTCGCCTCGTCGTAGTTCGACTCGTAGCCGAACCGGCCGGTGGCCGCGTGGTCGAAGTAGATGTCCGGGTACTCCTCGTCCTGCACCCGGTAGGCGTAGCCGTCGGCGACCAGTTTGGCGATCACCTCGATGATCTCCGGAATGGCCTCGACGGCGCCGATGTAGTGCTGCGGGGGCAGTACCCGCAGCGCCTCCATGTCCTCGCGGAACAACGCAGTCTCCCGCATACCCAGCACGACCCAGTCGTCCTGGTCGCGCTCGGCGCGCTCCAGCAGCGGGTCGTCGATGTCGGTGATGTTCTGGACGTAGTGCACGTCGTGGCCGGCGTCGAGCCACTGCCGGTACACCAGGTCGAAGGTCAGGTAGGTCGCGGCGTGCCCCAGGTGCGTGGCGTCGTACGGGGTGATGCCGCAGACGTACATCTTCGCCGTCTTACCCGGGGCAGTGGGACGCACCTGACCTGTGGAAACATCCCAGAGCCGCAGCGGGTAGCCGGTACCGGGGATCTGGGGGACCTGATGTGTCTGCCACGTTTCCATAAGTTCGACTTTAGATCAGGTGGCCTGGTCAATGGACCGGAAATCGGCCCGCGAAGTTCACACTGTGACAGCGAATAATCGACGCTCACTGTGCGTTGATGGGGTGCATGGAGACTGGGGATCACCTCGACCTGCCCGCATACCTGCGGCGAGTGGGACTCGACCGGGCACCGTCAGTGGACCTGGATGGCCTCCGGACCCTGCACGCCGCACAGCTGAGTTCGGTCGCCTTCGAGAACATCGATCCGCTGGTCGGCCGGATCCCGGACATCATGCTGCCCGACCTGCAGCGGAAACTGGTCGGTAAGGGCCGGGGCGGTCGCTGCTTCGAGAACAACTCGCTGCTACGCGCAGCCCTGGAGTCGGTCGGCTTCACCGTGAAGCCGCTCATCGGCCGGGTGCGGTACGACACCGATGTCATCCCGGCGCGGACCCACGCGTTGACCCTGGTGACCCTCGACGGCCGCCAGTGGCTCACCGATGTCGGCTTCGGTATCGACGCGCTGGCCGCGCCGATCGAACTGGCCGACGGCGCCGAGAGCGAGCACAACGGCTGGCACCACCAGCTGCGCCGGGAACACTGGCTCGGCTCGCCGCACTGGACATTGCACCTGCTGCGCGGCCAGGAGGACACGCTGCTCTACTCGTTCCTGGACGAGGAGACGCCGTTCATCGACTACCAGCTCGGCTACCACTACACGACGACCTCGGGGCGTTCCCGGTTCGGCAAGCACCTCTACTTCGCCGCCGACCACGGCGGGAAGCGGTCGCTGCTGGTCCGCAACCGGTTCTCCCACGTCACCGGTGAGGGGCCGGGCGAGGAACGACAGCTGGCCGCCGCGGAGCTGACCGCCGGATTCCTGCGCGAGGAGTTCCAGCTCACCGTGACCGAGGAGGACCTGGCGGTCTTGCGCGCGCATCCGGACATGGCAGCATCTGCGGAGTGACCGAGCTCAGTGACCTGGTCCGGCTGCGCCGCGTCCGCGACCGCATCGACCGGGAGTACGCGCAGCCCCTCGATGTGGAGGCGCTCGCCCGGGGCGCGCACATGTCCGCCGGGCACCTGAGCCGGGAGTTCAAGCGGGCGTTCGGCGAGTCGCCGTACAGCTACCTGATGACCCGGCGCATCGAGCGGGCGATGGCCCTGCTGCGTCGCGGCGATCTCAGTGTCACCGAGGTGTGCTTCGCCGTCGGCTGTTCCTCACTGGGCACGTTCAGCACCCGGTTCTCCGAACTGGTCGGCCTGTCCCCCAGCGCGTACCGGCAGCAGGCCGCGGACGCCACGGTGGGCATGCCCGCCTGCGTGGCCAAACAGGTCACCAGACCGATCAGGAATCGAGAAGCACCGGCGGCCGGTCGCTCCTAGGGTCATCGGCATGGACATCAGCATTCACGCCAGCTTCCTGCCGCAGAGCGACCCCGAGGCCTCGCTGGCCTTCTACCGCGACATCCTGGGCTTCGAGATCCGCAACGACGTCGGCTACAACGGCCTGCGCTGGATCACCGTCGGCCCGGCCGGCCAGCCCGCGATCAACGTGGTGCTCTACCCGCCGCAGGCCACCCCGGGACTGACCGACACCGAGAAGGCCACCATCGCCGAGATGATGGCCAAGGGCACCTACGCCACCCTGGTGCTGGCCACCAAGGAGGTGGACGCCACCTTCGCGCAGCTGGCCGCGGCGGGTGCCGAGGTCGTCCAGGAGCCCACCGACCAGCCCTACGGCGTCCGCGACTGCGCGCTGCGTGACCCGGCTGGCAACCTGCTCCGGCTCCAGGAGATCAGCTGACCCGGTCGAACACCGCCGAGCCGCCCACCGGCAGGTCCAGCAGGTCCGAGAGTGGGCGGCCGCTGGCGGTCCACGCGGCGCGCACCCGCTGCAACGGCTCCAGCAGCGGCTCGGCGGACAGCATGAACGACGCCCAGTGCATGGTGGCCAGCAGCCGCGCGCCGAGGTCCCCGTGCGCGGCGACGGCCTCCTCCGGGTCCATGTGTACCGGCTTGAGCATCGCCCGCGGCGCGTACGCCCCGATGGGCAGCATGCTCAGCTCGATCCCCGGGTAGCGCTCGCCGATCTCCCGGAACCAGTGACCGTAGCCGGTGTCCCCGGCGTGGTAGACCCGCAGCCCGGCCGGATCGGTGATCACCCAGCCGCCCCACAGGCTCCGGCAGCTGTCGAACACCCCGCGCCTGCTCCAGTGGTGGGAGGGGACGAAGTCGAAGGTCAGCGAGCCGACGGTCGCCGATTCCCACCAGTCGAGCTCGATGACCTCGGTGAACCGGCGTCTGGTGAACCATTCACCGAGCCCGCCGGGCACCAGGATCGGCGTGTCCCTGGGCAGCCGTTCGATGGTCGGCGCGTCCAGGTGGTCGTAGTGGTTGTGGCTGATCACGACCGCGTCCACCCGGGGCAGTTGCTCCCAGGGCAGGCCGATCGGGGTCAGCCGCTTGCGCACGCCGGGGATGCGGGTGGACCAGACGGGGTCGGCGAGCACGCATCGGCCGGCCATCCGGATCACGAAGCTGGCATGCCCGGCCCAGGTGATGGCGCCCTGGCCGTCGGCGACCGGGATCAGGCCGTCCTGCCGGAACGGCAGCATCACCGCGTCGGAGGTACGCGCTTCGAAGCCGCCCTCCCGCAGGCCGCGGATCATGTCGGCGGGGCCGGGCAGCGGGTGGGTGAGCCGCTCTTTGAAGTCCCGGGGCCATCGGCGGTCTGTGCTGGTCACCGCGCCAGAATAGGCAGAAGGGAACAGTTTCTGCAGAAAGTGCTCAGAATACGGGCCAGGGGATCGGCGGCCAGCCGGGAGCGGGTTTCGGGAACACCCCGGCGCGCTGCAACTGCTCGATCCGGCCGCGCAACGCCGTGAGCTCGTCCTGGGTCAGGTGCTCGGCCAGCTCGGTGCCCAGCGCGTCGTCCAGTTGCTCGGCCAGGGCCGCCAGCATGGTCAGCGCACGCTCGGGCAGCGGCTCGTCCAGCCAGCCCCACAGCACGGTGCGCAGCTTGTCCTCGGCGTTCAGGCAGATCCCGTGGTCGATGCCGTACACCGAGCCGTCGGTCGCACGCAGCACGTGCCCGCCCTTGCGGTCGGCGTTGTTCAGCACGATGTCCAGCACGGCCAGCAACTGCAGGTCCGGATCGTCGGCGTGCGCCAGGACGGCCGGGTTGCCCTGGTTGTCCACCGCGTGCAGGATGACCCGCCAGCCGTCCGGCACGGTGTCCGGTGAGGTGACCCGGACCAGGTCGTTCTCCGGATCGGTGTCGATCCACAGCTGGGCCATGCCCGGCCCGGCCGGGCCGTCGCGCAGCACGGTGGGCGGGACCAGGGACAGCCCGGCGGCGCGGCTGATCAGGTACGCCGCCAGCTCCCGGCCTGCGAGGGTGCCGTCCGGGAAGTCCCACAGCGGTCGCTCGCCGCGAACCGGCTTGTAGACGCACTCGGCCGTGAGCTCACCCAGGGCCAGCGCGCAGTACAAGGTCGCGTTCGAGGCGTCGACCAGCCGGCCCTGGATCTCCAGCTCACCCTGCCGGAGCAGATCGAGCGCCTCGTCCTCCCCCATTCCCATAACGGGAGGTTACTCCGCCGACTCGGCGGGGGTGCCGCGACGGTAGCCGTTCTGCCGGGGGCAGACGTGCCCCTCCGGGTCGAGCGGGTTGCTGCACAGCGGGCACTGCTTGCGCCCAGCGGCGATGACCCGCTCCGCCCGGGTGGCGAAGGCCCTGGCCTGTACCGGGGACAGGAACACCCGGACCGCGTCCGGGCCCTCCTCGGTGTCGTCCAGCACTACCGACTCGTCGATCTCCTCCTCGGTGACCGCGAGCAGCTCGATGACCACCGCATGGGTGTCGGCGTCCCAGCCCAGGCCCATGGTGCCGACGCGGAACTCCTCGTCGAGGGGCACGTCCAGGGGCTGGGTGTCCACCAGATCTTCGCTGACCCCCTCGGGCACCTCGGCGTCGAACCGCCGGGCCACCTCTTCAAGAAGCGCACCCACTCGCTCGGCAAGGACTGCGACCTGCTGCTTCTCGACCATCACGCTGACCGTTTTAGCTTCCTCGGTCGCCTGAAGGTAGAAGGTGCGGTCACCTGGTTGCCCGACCGTGCCGGCGATGAAGCGGTCGGGTTGACGGAAGACATGGATTACACGAGACATGGCAACGACGACTTTAGGGCAGGCCGCGTTCGATAGCAGCGCCGTCCCCCTCGAAACGCCCGCACATCGGTCACATTTTCGCGCAGGGCGGACAACGAGGCCCGAAGTCCCTCGAACGCGAGGCCCACTGGTCCATTCGGTGTCTCATCCGAACGCCAACTTGTTGGCTAGGCTAACGACTGTGGTGAAGATCTCTCCGTATGGAACATGGGCCTCGCCCATCACATCCGACCTGGTCTCCGGCGCGGTGGGCCGGCCGCAGTGGGTCGACTCCGCGGCCGGCGACCTCTGGTGGGCTGAGAGCCGGCCGACCGAAGGGGGCAGAGCCGCCCTGATGCGGCAGTCGCCGGATGGCACGACGACTCAGGTTCTCGACGCTCCGTGGAACGTGCGCAACCGGCTGCACGAGTACGGAAGCACCCCGTTCGTGGTGCTCTCCGGCGAAGCCGTCGCGTTCACGAACTGGAGCGATCAACGGGTCTACCTGGTAACCCCAGGTCAGCAGCCCCGCCCGCTCAGTCCGCAGCCCGAGATCGAACACGGCTACCGCTACGGCGACCTGGTGGCCGGGCCGGACGCAACCCAGGTGTGGTGCGTCCGGGAGACCGTGACCGGACCGCTTCGAACCGACATCCGCCGCGACCTCGTCGCGCTGCCCGCCGACGGCTCGGCGGCCGACGACCCGGGCGCGGTCGTCGTGCTGGGGGCCAGTCATCACTTCATGACCACGCCCAAGCCCAGCCCGGACGGGCAGCACGTCGCCTGGATCGGCTGGGACCACCCGGCGATGCCCTGGGACGGCAGCGAGCTGTGCGTCGCCGAGCTCACCGCGGACGGGTTCGGCCCGCACCGGGTGCTGACCGGCGGCCCGCAGGAGGCAGTGTGCCAGCTGGCCTGGTCCCCGGAGGGCGAGCTGTACGCGCTGACCGACCCGCAGGGCTGGTGGAACCTGCACAAGGTCGGCCTGGACGGCACGGTGACGAACGTGCTGCCCAGGGAGCAGGAGATCGGCGGCGCGCTGTGGGCGCTGGGCCTGCGCTGGTTCGTCCCGCTGGGCGGCGGCCGGCACGTGGTGATCACCTCGGACGGCCTGGGGATCCTGGACGAGCAGGCAGGGGAGATCAGCACGTTCGACACCGGCCGGTTCCCCGGCTGGTACCCGAACCTGGTGGTGCACGACGGAGCGGTGGCCTCCATCGCCGGCGGCCCGCTGCGGTTCTCCGCGGTGGTCTCGCTGTCCCTGGAGGACGGCAAGCTCACCGAGCTGACCAAGCAGCCGGCCACGCTGCCCGGCGAGGAGTACCTGTCCGTCCCGGAGAAGCGCTGGTTCACCAACCAGCAGGGACAGCAGGTGCCCGCCTACGTGTTCCAGCCGGTCAACCCGGACCACCGGGCACCGGAGGGCGAGAAGCCGCCGTTCCTAGTGCACGTGCACGGCGGCCCGACCAGCGCCGGTTCCGGCGCGCTGGACCTGCAGCTGAGCTACTTCCTCAGCCGGGGCATCGGCGTGGTGGTGGTCAACTACGGCGGTTCCACCGGCTACGGCCGGGAGTTCCGCGAGCGGCTGCGTGAGCAGTGGGGCGTGGTCGACGTCTACGACTGCTCGGCGGTGGCCGAGGCTCTGGCGGCGGAGGGCACGGCCGATCCGGACCGGCTGGCGATCCGCGGCGGTAGCGCGGGTGGCTGGACCACGGCGGCGTCGCTGACCACGGTGGACACCTACCGGTGCGGGGCGTCGTTCTTCCCGATCCTGGAGCTGGACGGCTGGACCGGTCCCGGCACCCACGACTTCGAGTCGCGGTACGTCGAGGGCCTGGTCGGGCCGTTGCCGGAGACGATCGAGCGGTATCGGGAGCTCACCCCGGCGAACAACGTGGACAAGCTGGCCGGGCCGATCCTGTTCCTCCAGGGACTGGAGGACGAGATCTGCCCGCCGGAGCAATGTGAGCGGTTCGTGGCCAAGCTCGCGGGCAGCGGGATTCCGCACGCCTACATCGAGTTCGAGGGCGAGCAGCACGGGTTCCGGCGGGCGGAGAACATCCGCGCCGCGCTGGAGGCCGAGCTGTCGTTCTACGGGCAGGTGCTCGGGTTCGAGCCGGTGGACACGCCGGTGCTGCCGCTCAAGAGCTAGTGCGCTGCGGTTCCTGGTTCTGCTTCATCAGGTACGCGGAGAACTTCTGCAGGTAGTCCACCTGCTCGCGCAGGTCGCGGTTCTCCCGTTCCAGCTGTTGCAGGCGGAGCCGATCGGTCTCGCTCAGCTCGTCGAGCTCCTCGTCGGCAGCAGTTTCCATGGAATCTGCGCCCTTTGCAGATTCCATGGAAACTGTTCCGCTCTGCTCTTCCGGCAGGTCAGCGGGCGCCGGGTTGAAGGTGGGGGCGGTGGTCGCCGGTTCGACCGGCGCCTCCTCGTCGGCCAGCCAGGTCTTGGGAGTCGCCTCCGGGAAACCGATGTCCTTGATCAGTACCGGCGGCCGGGTCGCGTCGATGGGCGTCGGCGCGCTGACCGTGGCGACCACCGGCCGCGGCTCGGGCTCAGGTGCCACGGGCGCCGGCGGCGTCGAGGGCTCGGCGGCCGCGCGGTGCAGCCGATCGGTGAGCAGGTCGGATCCCGGCGGCTGAACGGCCGGCACGGGCACCGGCACCGGGGCGGGCTCGGGTGGCAGCCACGTCCGGCGCACCGGAGCCGCCGCGGCGGTGGGCTGCCGTGGCGTGACGGTCCGCTTCTGGAACAGGATCCGGCCGATCAAGCCGAGCAGGATCGCCCCGGCGAGCAGATAGATCATGATCTTCAGCATGCCGACCGCGGAGGCCAGGTCCAGCAGCAGTTCGCCGGACTCGGAGCCGGCCAGGGTGATGAGCAGCAGCAGGCCGTTCTCCAGCAGCTCCACCAGACCGAGCGCGACCGGCAGGCCGAAGCGCAGCGCCGGAGACGGCACCTTGGCCTTCACCGCCAGCCAGCCGTAGAGCTCCAGCGCTGCGATCACCAGGACCACGGCGACCACCAGGTCCACCACCTGCGCGATGGCGAACAGCCGCTGGCCATCGGCGCCCAGTTGATCCAGGTAGGTCCGGGCGCCGCTGACCGAGAAGCCGAACCGATCGTCCAGCGGCACACCCAGGGTCCGCAGATCCTTACGCGGCCAGACGAAGTTCTCGGCGGCGAGCAGCACCAAGTACGCGAACACCCATTTCCATCGGTCCGCGATCTTCGGTTGTGTCGCCGGCCCAGTCACCTGTCACCTCTCGCCGCAGCTCACCCGCTATCGGCGCTAACGAGCGACGGTGGTGAAGGAAATGGTGCCGCGGATTTCAGCCCGGCAACATCACCGCCGCGCTGAGCGGGGCGCCGGTCTCCAGCAGCGACTTGAGGCTGGCGAACACCTTCGCCCATCCCCCGGCCACATCCCGCAGCTCCTCCTCGTCGGCCAGGTCCACGTGCGTGACGGTCAGCTTGACCACCTCGTGGTCCTGCTCGATGTCGAAGGTGAAGATCGACGTCGTCTCCGCCGGGTTGTCCAGATCGGCCCAGCTGCAGGTCAGCCGCCGCGGCGGATCCGCCTCCAGGACCTGCCCGCCGCCGTCCACCTGCCCGGTGCCGACACGCACGTGCCGCCACGGCGAGCCCACCTGGAAGTCGGACTCGTTCCGGTGCACCCAGTACTGCGCGGTGATCTCCGGATCGGTGAGCGCCGCCCACACCTGCTCCGGGCTGGCATGGATGTAGGTGACGTACACAAAGGACGGCTTGTCGCTCATGACTTCTCCACCAGTGTCTTGAGGCCGGCCAGGATCTGCGGCCAGGCCTCGCTGCACATGCCGTGCAGGACGCCCGCCTGGTCGAAGTCGTCATGCAGCAAGGTCAGCTTGACCGTGTTCCCCTGCGGCTCGAGGTCGAAAGAGACCTTCGTCCGGCGCTCGGCGGCGAGCCGGGCGGCCAGCTCCTGATCGAGGCCGACGGACGTGGCGAACTCCGGGGTGAACGTGTGCCAGGTGTACGACAACCGGCGGTGGGGATCCGATTCCAGCACCACCTGGGCCGGGTCCTCGATCCGCACGCCGAGCTGCTCCCAGGCCATTGGCGATCCGGCTCGCCAGTCGGTGTCCAGGGTGGTGCCCCAGTACTGGGCGGTCATTCCCGGATCGGTGAGCGCCCGCCACACCTGCTCGGGCGTGGCCTGGATGTGGGTGACGTACTCCAGGGACGAGTTGTCGCTCATCGGTCCTCCGGAAGGAACGAGCTCAGATCGATCGGTTTACCGGTCTCCAGCAGCGATTTCAGGCTCGACACCACGGCGGACCAACCTTCGGCGAAGTCGCCGCGGGCCTCCGTGTTCGGCAGATCCGCATGGGTGACGGTCAGCTTCACCGCACCGGCCGCCTCCTCGATGTCGAAGCTGACCGTGGAGTCCGGGGTGTCCGGGTGGAACCAGTTCTGCCAGGTGTAGGCGAGCCGTTTCGGCCGCACGGACTCCAGGACCTGACCGGCGTTGTGCACGGCGCCGTCGGTGGTGGCGAGGTGCTCCCAGCGAGACCCGACATGCCAGTCGGAGACGTTGCGATGCCACCAGTACCGGGCGGTGATCTCCGGATCGGTGAGCGCTGCCCACACCTGTTCCGGGGTCGCGTGGATGTAGCTCACGTAGACGAAGGACGGTATGCCGCTCACGGCATCATCACCGACAGGTCTATGACCGTGCCGTTCTCCAGCAGTGACTTCAGGTTGGAGATCACCATGGTCCAGCCGCCGGTGACGTCGCGCAGCGCGGCCTCATCGGGCAGGTCCACGTGCGTGACGGTCAGCTTGACCGCCTCCTGGAACTTCTGGATCTCGAAGGTGACGGTGGAGGACCAGGCGTCCGCGTTCTGCGGATCCTGCCAGGTCAGCACGAGCCTGCGTGGCGGGATGCTCTCCACCACCTCGCCGAAGCAGTCCACCTGGCCGTTGGTGCTGCGCACGTGCTCCCAGCGGGAGCCGGCCTGCCAGTCGGACTCCTGGCGGTGCCACCAGTACTTGGCGGTGATCTCCGGATCGGTGAGCGCCTCCCAGACCTGCTCCGGAGTGCTCTGGATGTAGCTGGTGTACACAAAGGACGGTTTGTCGGACACGCGTGACTCCGCTCGTCTGCGGACCGCGCTGAGCATCTCCAGCCGCGGTCGTTCGAACCGGTTGATCCACCGCTCCTGGATCTCGTGCAGCGGTACCGGATTGAGGTAGTGCAGCTTTTCCCTGCCGTGCTTGACCGTGGCGACCAGATTCGCCGCCTCCAGCAGCCCCAGGTGTTGCGTGACCGACTGCCGGGCCATCGAGAGCCGTGCGCACAGTTCCCCCAGCGTCTGCCCGTTCTGCTGCCGCAACGCGTCCAGCAGGAACCGGCGGGTGGGATCCGCCAGCGCCTTGAACACCGCGTCGTGGGGGTCGGTCACCGGAACAGAATATGCAGGCATTTACCTGCATGTCAATGTCAGAGCAGGTCAGAGGGTTCCGGAGGTGTCTGTTGTTACCGCTGATCTTTGTGGCGGCCGGCGGCGAGTCGCGCCTTCTTCTGCCGGTTCCCGCACGTGTTCATGTCACACCATCGGCGGGTGCGACTCTGACTGGTATCGAAGAAGGCAGCTTGGCAGGTCGGCGATGCGCACAGGGCCAGCCTGCCGTCCCGTTCGCCTGCGACGATGCTGATCGCGTCGGCGGCGATCACGCCGAGCGCATCTTCCACCCCGGACGCCGGGTTGAGCCGCCATCGACGCTCACCTTCGGGCGTCAGGATCGCTGCGGCCCGACCTCGACAGCTGCGGTCATTGAGGACCTGCACGGCGGATGTGGGGAGTGCGACCCGGATCGCGGCCGCTGTCGCCACGGCATGAATCGACTCCCGCAGTTCCCGGGCGAGGTCGAACTGGGCAGTGGTGCAGGAGTCCACGGCGAGACCACTCACTGCCAGCCAGTCGACAAGTCGGTGCGGCACGGGAATGCGCTCCACGGAGTTGCCCTGCCGCTCCGTCAGCGTCGCCGTGAAGCTGGTGGCCAGCACGGCGCCGAGGCGGAAGTCAGGAAATCCAGCGTGCATGGAACCACCTTAGGCGGTTCCCCATTGACTCCGAGACTGTTAGAACCGTCTTAGCCGGTTCCGCAATGGTCAGGAGGTCTCATGCCCCGTCTCGCCAACGACGTGCAAGCCTGTGAAATCCACGCGACCGATGCCGACCTCGACGATCTCCGCGCACGGCTGGCCGCGGCGCGATTACCGGAGACCGAGACGGTCTGCCGCGCCGCTCCCGGCCCTCTCCGATGGGAACAGGGCGTGCCACTCGCCGACCTCGTCGACGTGGTGAACTACTGGCGCACCACATACGACTGGCGGTCCTTCGAAGCGCGCCTTGATCGGATCGGCCAGTTCCGCACGACCATCGATGATCTGGGAATCCACTTCCTGCACCGCCGATCCACGCGTGCAGCTGCGACGCCACTGATCTTGACGCACGGCTGGCCGGGCAGCATTGCCGAGTTCATCGACGTGGTGGACGAGTTGGCGGATCCGAAAGCCCCAGCAGCCCCGGCGTTCCACGTCGTGGTCCCCTCACTACCGGGCTTCGGTTACAGCGACAAGCCGGCGACCACCGGATGGGGAATCGAGAAGATCGCGGCCACCTGGGTGGAACTGATGGAAAGACTCGGCTACCGCAGGTTCGTAGCCCACGGCGGCGACTGGGGAGGTGTGATCACCACCGTCCTCGGTGGCAGGTTCCCGGACCGCGTTCTCGGCATCCATACGACCTTCGCGCAGGCGCCGCCCGGGCTGCCAACGGACGGGCTGACGGCGGCCGAGCGCCGGTGGACCGAGGACACCCATGATTTCTGGCGGAACCGCGCGGCCTACGCGAAGCAGCAGGCGACCCGCCCGCAGACCATCGGCTACTCGCTGGTCGACTCACCGGTCGGGCTGCTCGCCTGGATCCTGGACAAATTCGCCGAGTGGTCGGATACCGAGGACAGCCCGTTCGAGACGATTTCCCGGGACCGGATTCTCGACGACGTCACCCTGTACTGGCTGACGCGGTCCGGCGCGTCGTCGGCCCGCATCTACTACGAAAGCCACAACTCGCTGGATCCCGACCTCCGGGTCGACGTCCCAGCGGCGATCACCATGTACCCGCGGGACATCGAGAAGTATCCGCGAGCCTGGGCCCAGGAACGGTATCGGCAGATCGTCCGATGGACGTCGCCCGAATTCGGGGGACACTTCCCGTCGCTGGAGGTCCCCGGGTATTTCGTCACCGATCTACAAGAGGGCCTCGCGGCAGTGCTGGCCACTCATCGATGAAAATCGGACTCAGGCAGTGGGTGCCTGCCGGTCGTTGAGCTCGGCCATCAGCCGGTCGACCTGCCGCTCGGCGCGTTCCGCCCTGGCCAGGGTCTGCGTGCGGGCCTCATCGAGGGCCTCGATCCGCTCGCTGGCGATGGTGCGGATCTCCTCGACCGCCGCGTTCGCCTCCTGCCGCGCCCGGGACACCTCGCCGTCGTACGCGGACCGGACCTCGTTCAACTCCCCCTGCAACCGCTCCGACTCGGTCCGCCTACGCTGCAGCTCGCCCTTCAGGTCCGCGGTGATCTGCTCCGCCTGCTCGGCGTGCAGCGCGGCCCGGTCGGCGCGCTGCCGGTGCTCGTCCCGTTCCTGCAGGGCGGCCGCCAGCTGCTCCCCCAGCTCGCGGCGCACCTGCTCGATCTCCTTGGCCGCCTGCCTACGGGCCTGCTCGGTCTGAGTGACCGCGTCCTCGCGCGCCTTGGCGACGAGTTCGGCGGACTCCCGCTGCGCCGCGGCGAGGGCGACCTCGGCCTCGTTGCGCACCGACGCCAGCTCGGCCGCCGTGTCCGCGGTGACCTTGTCCGCCAGGGCCACGGCGGCATCCCGTTCGGCGACAGACTTCTCCGCCAGCTGCCCGGCCTGCTCCGCTTCGGTACCGGCCTCGATAGCGGCCGCGTCGGCCAGCTTGGCGGCCTGACGCGCCTGGTGGGCAGCCTGCTCGGCGGCGACCATCGCCGCTTGGGCTTCGGCGACGCGCCGCGCGGCGTCGGCCTCCACGGCCTGCACCTGGGACTCGGCGGCGCTGACATCTCCCATGGTGCGCAGCTCGGTGACCAGCCCGGACATCGCCTGGCTCAGCTCACCGGCCAGCCGGGTGGACCGGTCCAGCAGCTCATCGGCGCGCAACCGGGCAACGGAGACCGCGCCGGAGGACTTGGCGACCGCACCGGGCGCTTCCGGCTGCTCCTCGGCCTCCAGCAGGCGCTGCCGTTCCCGCCAGGCACGCCAGCGGGTGTGCTCGGGCAGATCGCAGTACTCCGAGGGCCGGCCCGGCCTGCCGTCCCGCACGATGGGCCGGTCGCAACCGGGATAACCGCAGGTACTCGGCGGCGTCTGCTCGACTGTCACGGGCCGGAGCATATCGTTTGCTTTCGTTGGCGGATTCGTTGGACACGGCAACGCTTTCGCATTCGCGCTGTCTGCAAATGGACACAACGCCCTAGGGCATTGACAGGGAACTACTCCAAATGCCAACCTCGCTATATCAAGCTGTTAGCTGATAATAGTGAGAACTGGGGATGAATATGCTGAAGGGCATTGCCTTCAAGGCTGCGCTGGCCTTTTCCGCTACACTCGCGGCGTCGACGCTGGTATTCGCGCCCGCCGCTGCCGCTCAGTCCATCTCTATCGCGAACGCCGGAATTCCGGACCAGTGTTCCTACGACCGCAACCCGTCAACCGCGTTCAATGCGACCTGCTCCGGGGGAAGTGGGGGCTTCACCGCCCACGCCATCTGCGCGAACGGCGACCACGTTTTCGGCGACTCGGTGGCCCAGCCCGGTACGTCGACGGCTTGGTGTGGTGGCTCGCGGGGCAATGTCCGCCAGGGCTGGGTTCCCGGCTGGCCGGTAGCCAATTACCCCGCCTGATTTCAGATTCGGAGCTGTGGCCCTTGTCGACAAGGGCCACAGCTTTTCTTATTTCTCACCCTTCTGAAAGGAAACACTCCCTAACAACGCGGCGCCGGACAGGAACCGCAGAATGTCCCGATTGAAGTCGCTCGGCCTCTCCCCATTCACCGCGTGCCCGGACCGGCGATAGATGATCGGCTCCGAAAGGTCCGGCTCTCGATCTCGCGGCCGCCCAGCGACCTCTCCAGCCGCACACGGGCACCCGCCTCGTTGGCGGCGCGGTAGTGCGGACTGAGCTCAAGGAAGTCGCGCCGCATGGCCGAGAAGCCCGGCGGCCGTAGCCACCCCGGTCAACCGCAGGTACTCCGGTGTCCCAGAACCAGATCCGGCCGCCCGGGACCCTCGACGAACCCTTCGCCGACCGGCATCAGGCGCGATCGGGCCCCTTTTCCGCTCAGAGCGGGTGATCCACTCCCTAAGGCCACTTTCGTCACGGTGACAACTAGATACGCCATTACGTTTCGTCATGACACACGAATCTAACGAAACGTAATGCACCCCTAGTCGGATAGTGCTGGGTTCCGATAAGTGAACATTATCGGAACCCAGGATTCGGCAGTATCGCCTGCCGGTTAAGTTACGTTTCGTTTTGTGCGACGAAACGTAACGCAACTAAATGGCCGAAGAAACTGTGCCGGACCCAGACCTACGCAAAACGGCGGCTGTGTTCCCAGGTGGGCACCTGGGAACACAGCCGCCGTGAACGGGGCGAATACGATCACCGTGACGCGGTCTTGGGGGCCTCGGTGTGGACGCAGCGGATGCCCTTCTCGACCCACTCGCGGCCGATCCACTCCGGGTGGCGCTGGAACATGAGCTCCTTGACGGCGGGCACGATGTCCTCCACGGACTTCCCCTCCGCAGTCTGCTTCCAGGTCTCCTGGATGAGCTCGTCCAGGTAACCGTGGGTGTCGGTCAGCCGGGAGATGTCGCCGACGTTGCCGTGACCGGGGACGACGATGCTCGGTGCGTCGGCGATCGCCTTGCGCATGACCTCACGCCAGCGGACACCGGACACGTCGACATCCGAGGGCGGGTACCAGGGGAAGATCGCGAACTGGTGGGTCTCCACCAGGTCTCCGGTGAAGACCATCTTCACGTCGGGAACGATCACCAGCTGATCGCCCATCGTGTGGGCCTGACCGGTGGCCCGCAGCTGCACGACACGGCCACCCAGATCGAGGTCGTAGTCCCTGTCGTAGGTGATCGTCGGATCGACCAGCTGAACCTTGTCCAGACGCTTGGCGACCGCCGCACCGAAGTCGTGGCGGAACATGGTCAGGTAGGGCTGACCCTTGCGGTGCAGGTCCTCGATCTGGGCCTTGTTCGCCAGGTAGGTGGCGTCCTTGGTGATGATGTCGGCACCATAGGCGTGCTCCGGGTGGAAGTGCGTGGTGGTCAGGTACAGCTTCCGGCCGCGCGCGTACTTCACGGCGTAGTCGAGGACCTTCTCCGCGTTCTCCTGGCCCATTCCGGTGTCCACGATCAACACCGAGTCCCTGCCGCCGATGATGCCGATGTTCGGCACGAACGTCTTGCCCCGGTCCGGAATGATCATGATGTCCCGGGCGACCTCACTCGCGCCGCTGACATCGATGACGGGATCCGGGATATCCGATGTGCTCGGTGTGACCTCCACAGGCACCTCTCCCCCACACCCGACGAGCGCGGTAGCGACGATCGCGGACGCGGCGCCGGCCATGAACGTCCGGCGGGTCACATCCGGGTTCGGCAGGTGTGTTGACATAGATCGACCTTTCACGAGTTGAGTCCTAACAGTGCGATGGCGTTGCCGCGCTCCATGGCGGTCCGGTCCACCGGATCGAGTTCCAGCGCGTCCCACCAGCTAGCGGTCTCCTCCATGGACTCGTACGGGTAGTCCGTCGCGTAGAGGACCCGCTGAGTTCCGATGACCTCGATGACGTCCTCCAGCCGCGGCGTCGAGAGCACCGCGCTGATCGTCACGTGGAAGTTGTTCGCGAAGTACTCCGCGAAAGGGCGCTGTGCCGGGCAGCCGTTGCGCTCGATGCTCATCCAGTGGTCGGTGCGCCACAGGGTGAACGGCACCATCTCGCCGAGGTGTCCCAGCACGACCTGCACGCCGGGGAACCGGTCGAAGAGGCCCGAGCCCATCAGCCGCAAGGCGTGAGTGGTGGTGTCCACGGCGAAGGACCACGCCGCCGTGGCGAGCCAGGGATGGCCCTGGATCATGCGGCTGTGCCGGTCGAGCATCTTGCGCGGATGCAGGTAGATCGGCACCCCCAGTTGCTCCACGGTCGCCCAGAAGCCCCAGTACTCCCTGCCGTCGTAGTAGACGGCGTTGTCCACGGTGTCCACCTGGGAGAAGCTGTGCACCATGGCGCCGCACATGCCGAGTTCGGTGACGGCGCGCCGCAACTCGCGTGCGGCAGCGGCGGGGTCCTGCATCGGCAGCACGGCGAAGGCGGCGAACCGGCTCGGGTTGGCGGCGACCCGAGCCGCGACGACGTCGTTCGCCCGAGCCGCCCAGTGCACGGCCTGCCGCCGGTCCGGGATCCCCTGTGCGCCGGGTGAGGCCACGCTCAGCACGCTGAGCTCGATGCCGCTCGCGTCCATGTGGGCGATGCGTTCGTCGTCCAGGTCGAGCAGTTTCCTGGTGAGCGAACGCCACGCCTGCTCGGGAAAGCCGACCTCGGTGCCGTCGAACTGCGCCGCGGTCACCCCCATGAAGTCCGGATCGCGCAGACTCAGGTGCTCCTCGATGGCGATTTTGCGGGTACTCACTGCACGTTCTCCGTTCGGGGCAATACCGGGTCGGGCACGGCGTCGGTGCGCCGCAGTCGGACGATCGCCGGGAGCGCTGCGAGCGCCAGCACGGCGATATAGAGGCCGGGCATCAACGGGCTGCCGGTGGTGGCGACGAGGTACGTGGCGATGACCGGCGCCGTGCCGGCGAAGACGGCCAGTACCGCGTTGTAGGTGAGCGAGCCCGCGCTGTAGCGGACGCGGATGGGGAAGGCGTCCACCAGGCCGATGTACAGGGCGGCGGCGGACAGGGCTACCGGGATGACCAGGATCAGTTGCCCGATCACCGCTGCGGCGAACCCGCCGGTGCTCAGCACCGCGAAAGCCGGGACGGCGAGGACGACGTAACCCACGGCCGCCCAGGACATGACCCGCCAGGTTCCGCACCTGTCGACGAGCCTGCCCGCCATGACCATGCCCGCCATCAGGACGAGGAGAGCCACCGCGTTCGAGGCGACGGCGGCGGGCACGGACAGGCCGGCGTAACTCGCGAGGAAGGTGGGGATGTAGACGATCAAGACGATGACGCCCACCGCGACCGGAACCACACCCATGCCCACCAGGAGCATCTGGCGCGACTGAGTCGCCAGTGCCTCGCGGAGCGGGGCGGACGAGACCGTCTTCGCCTGGCGGATCTGCTCGAACTCCGGGGTATCACTGAGGCGGGATCGCAGGTAGCGACCGTAGAGCGCCATGGGGAGCGCGATCAGGAACGGGATCCGCCACCCGTACGAGGCCATGGACTCGGTGCCGAGTGTCAGGTTCAGCCCGAGGACGAGGACCGCGCCCAGGAAGTACCCACCGGCGATGCTGGCCGACAGCACGCCGGAGGCCCGGCCACGCTCCGGCTTCGGCGAGTGCTCCAAGGCGAACGACGCGGCCCCCATCTGTTCGCCGCCGGAGGAGAAGGCCTGCACCAGCCGGCACCCGACCAGCAGAGCGGGGGCGAGTAACCCCGCCTGGTCATAGGTGGGAAGCACGCCCATCGCGAAGGTGGCCAGGCCCATGACCACCACCGAGAAGGACAGGACGGCACGCCGGCCGATCCGGTCCCCGAAGTGGCCCAGGACCATGCCACCGATCGGCCGGGCGACATAGGTCAGGCCGAAGACCGCGAAGGCGGCGAGCACCGGAAGAACGGGGTCCGATGCCGGGAAGAACTGGGCACCGATGATCGGCGCGAGGTAGGCGTAGAGCCCGAACTCGAACCACTCCAGCACGCTGCCGATGCCGGCCGCGCGCAATGCCCGCCGATGGACACCCGGGTCGTCATGGCCGGTCACGGTGCGCCACCACCTCTCGACAATAGTTAAGTGCTAAGAGAGTTACACGAGCAACATGGCTTTACAAGCATCATTACTCCCTGTCAAATACCCGTACACCAGATTAAGATTGGTTAGGGCTAAACTAATAAGGATGAAACCATGATCAAAACAGCCATCCTCGGCGGGGTCCCGATCGAGTACCTGGAATCGGGTGCTCCGGATGCGCCGCCCATGGTTCTGCTACATGGGTGGGCGCAGGACCACCGCCTGTTCCGCCATCTCGCCCCGCTGCTCGCCGAGCACTACCGGGTGTTGTGCGTCAATTTCCGCGGTCACGACGGCAAGCTCAGCGATGTCGGCGACTTCACCGCCGAGGACCTCGCCTCCGACGTGTGCGCGCTCCTCCGGCACCTGGGGTTGCGGGACGTCCGCTTCGTCTCGACCTCCCATGGGAGCTGGGTCAACATCGAGGTACAGGACCGGCTCGGCGACGAGGCGCTCGGCAGGACGGTCGTCATCGACTGGCTGATGCAGCCTTTCGAGGGCTTCCATCGACAGATCTTCGAAGGCCATGAGCCGGAGACCGTGGCAGCGTCGCGGCAGCGCCTGTTCGACGAGTGGACCGTGGGTACGGGCGTGGTCGACGTCATCGACCACGTCAACCGGGAGATGACCTGGTTCGGCGAGCAGATGTGGATGCGGGCCTGCCGGGAGATCGAGAAGTCCTACGCCCGATGGGGCAACCCGCTGGTCCGGATGTCCGTGCTCAACGGCCGGATCTCCGTCCGGCACATCTACTCACAGCCGCAGTCCGACGACTACCGCGACTTCCAGCGGGCCTACGCGCGGGAGAATCCGTGGTTCGAAGCCGTGCGCATCCCTGGCCGGACGCACTTCCCGACGCTGGAGAGTCCAGCGGCCGTCGCCGAGGCGATCCACGACTTCTACGGCTGATTCTCGGCCCGTACCAGGGAGCTTTCGAGGCGGGCGAGCAGCCGGCTCAACTCGGTTCGCTCCGACTGGGCCAGGTCGGCGAGCAGCTGCTGCCCGTTCTCGGCATGCGCGTCCACCACCTTGTCCACCAGCTCGCGCCCCTTGTCCGTCAGGGCGACGTGCACGATGCGGCCATCGGCGGAGTCTCGTTCCCGGGCCACCAAACCGACCTGCTCCAGCTTGTCCACGCGGAGGGTGATGCCACCGGTCGTCACCAGCGTGTAGCGGGCCAGTTCGCCCACGGTGCGCTTGTAAGGTGCGCCGCTGCGCCGGAGCGCGGTGAGCACGTCGAAGGCGGCGACGCTGAGATCGAACTCCTCAAGGAGGTCTCCGATCAGCCGCTGATAACGAGCGAAACAGCGATGCAGGCGTCCGAGGACCTGAAGATGGGACACATCGAGGTCAGGCCGGTTCTGCCGCCACTGTTCGACGAACAGATCCACCGCATCGAAGGAGGTCTCATCCCTTCCACGCACCACGGCTGCCCTTCTGCGATATCTGAGCCCTCAGAGATCTCCAGTCCCTGCCGGATCAACATACCTGATCAGCGCACAGCACAATGTTCGCCGGCTGAGCCAGTGCCGCAGATACGAAGGTTCTTCTAGAACAGGGCGGCCGCCAACTGCCTGGCCGGTTCCAGGACATCAGCGCGGTCCGAGGGGATGAACTGGATCGCCACATGGTCGGCACCCGCGTCGTGGTGGCGCCGCAGCTTCTCCGCGATCTGCTCCGGGGAGCCCCAGTAGACGAGTTCATCCACCAGTCGATCGCTGCCGCCATCGGCGAAGTCGGCCTCGGTGAAGCCCAGGCGCAGCAGATTGCTCGTGTAGTTCTTCAGCGCGAGGTAGAAGGTCGTATAACCGCGGGCGACAGCCCTGGCCTCGGCGGGATCCGTGCTCAGCACCACCGCGTGCTCCGGAGCGAGATAGCGATCCGGCCCGAGGATCTCCCTGGCCAGGAGAGTGTGCTCCGGGGTGGTGAAGTACGGGATCGCTCCGGCGGCGCGATCGGCAGCCAGCCCCAGCACCCTGGGGCCCAGCGCGGCGAGCAGGAGACTCTCCTCCGGCACCGTCAGCGCGTCCACAAAGGACTTCAGTGCCGCGTAGGGCGTCGCGTAGGTGTCGGTGTGCTCGCGGTGGCCCACTCCGACCCCCAGCTTGAACCTGTCGGCAGGCAGGGCCGCGTATTCGGCGTTGAGCCTGTCCACCGGGAAGGTCCAGATGTTCACGATGCTGGTGCCGACGGTCAGCGTGCTGGTGGCGCTCAGCACCGATTTCGCGGTGCCCAGGCTCGTCGGCGACCCGCCCAGCCACACCGTGTCGTATCCCAGTCGTTCCAGCTCGGCCGCCGCGTCAGGCCCGGGTGGCCGGTCGAACCAGGAGTCGAGTTTCCATACCCCGAATGTGCCCATGATCAACGCAACCGAACCCCGTCACCAGGCAATCCCGAGACAGGCGACGAGGGCGGATTCCCGCTGGTCCAGCAGCCCGGGCGGTCAGGACTGGTTCAGGGCCCGTTCGATCGCGCGGCGGGCCCGGCCTGCGGCCTCGTGGTCGTGCTGGAGCTGCATGGCCGCGTTCAACGCCAGCCCGGCTGCGAGGATCTCGAACAGCGCCTGGTCGACGTCGAACCCGGCGGGTAGCTCGCCGCTGTCCACCGCCGTGGCCAGGTCCGACCGCAGCTGGTCCCGCCAGCGTGACCACACCTCGGCCACCGCGTCGCGGACCCGGCCGGGACGGCCGTCGTACTCGGAGAGTGCCGCGGTCATCAGGCAGCCACCGGGCAGCAGCGGCGCCTCCAGGTAGCCCACGGAGTTGTCGCACACCACGCGCAGTCGCCGCAGGCCAGGTGGCTGCGTCAGTGCGGGCTCGACCACCCGGTGCCAGAAGTCCACGAACGCCTTGTCCAGTGTGGAGATCTGCAGTGTCTCCTTGGTGCCGAAGTGCTTGTGTACTCCGGACTTGCTCATCTCCAGCTCCTCCGCGAGCCGGCCGATGGTGATGCCGTCGAGGCCCTCCTCGGAGGCGATCTCGGCGGCGCGGCCGAGGATCCGGCTCCTGGTGGCCTGAGCGTCGATGGCTGAGCGGCGCGGTGACATGCGACGAGGATAGCGTACGGGCGTTCGCTATTGATTTAGTGAACGGCCGTACGCTAACTTCGATGGCATCCACTGGGACAAAGGGGGACTGGATGCGGGTGCGCCGACTGGGCTGGGCCGGACTGGAGATCGAGTCGGACGGCGAGCGGCTGGTGATCGACTACGTGCGGGATCTCTCCCCGCTGTTCACAGGCTGGAAGGCGGGCGAGGGACTAGTAGCGCCGAGCGGGCTGGTGACCGCCGCGTTGGTCACCCACTTGCATCGGGACCACACCGACGCGTCCGCGCTCGCAGGTGCGCTGCTGCCGGGAGCTCCGGTGCTACGGCCGGCGCCCGGGCACGGCGATGACGTGGACAACATCACGACGCTGCCCGCCGAGGGCGAGTTGATCCGATATCGGCTGGCGGCCGAGATCGTGGACGCCTGGTCCACCCGCGACCTCGGGCCGTTCCGCATCACCGCGGTCCCCGCCGTCGACGGGCTGGGTGACCCACAGCTGAACTGGGTGGTGCAGGCCGACGGACAGCGGGTCTTCCACGGCGGCGACACGATGTTCCACGGTTACTGGTGGCTCATCGCGCGCCGGTTCAGCCCGTTCGACGCGGTGTTCCTGCCCGCCAACGGCGCGGTGGTCGACGCACCGCACCTGCAGCCCCCGAGCCCGGTGCCCGCCGCGATGGACCCGAGGCAGGCCGCCGCGGCCGCGGAGATCCTCGGTGCCCGGTACGCGGTGCCGATGCACTACGAGGCGGAGCAGCCGGACAAGATCGCGGGCTACGTCGAGGTCGCCGACCCGGAGAACGAGTTCCGCACGCATGCCGGACAACGCGCACATGCGCTGGCCGTCGGGGAATGGCTGGATTTGGCGCAGGACAAGGAAAAGGAATCCGTGTGAGTACAGGAACCAGGGTCATCGCGATCACCGGCGGTGGTACGGGTATCGGCGCGGCAGTGGCCCGCCGCTATACGTCCGAGGGGGCGAACGTGGTCGTCCTCGGACGGCGGCGCGAACCGCTGGAGAAGGTGGCGGCGGAAACCGGGGCGCACGTCATCGCGTGCGACGCCGGCGTGACCGCGGACGCGGAGAATGCGATCGCGGAGATCATCGGGCGGTTCGGCCGGCTGGATGTCGTGGTCGCGAACGCCGGCGGGCACGGCCTGTCGTCGGTGACCGGCACCGACGACGGGGAGTGGGAGCTGGCGTTGCGCTCGAATCTGTCGAGCGCGTTCGCGGTCTGCCGGGCCGCACTGCCCTCGCTGGTGGACGCCGGCGGACAGGTGGTGATCGTGTCCTCGCTGTCAGGTCTGTTCGCGGGCCCCGATATGGCGGGGTATACCGTCGCGAAGCACGCGTTGATCGGCCTCACCCGGTCGATCGCCCGGGACTACGGGCCGCAGGGAGTCCGCGCGAACGCGGTCTGCCCGGGCTGGGTCCGCACCCCGATGGGCGACGGCGCGATGGAGCAGTTCGCCGAGACGGCAGGGTTCACCGGTGGGCGCGACGAGGGCTACCGCCGGGCGACAGCCGAGGTCCCGCTCCGCCGCCCGGCCGAACCGGAGGAGATCGCCTCGATCGTCCGGTTCCTCGGCTCGCCGGAGTCGTCGTACGTCACCGGCGCGGTGCTGGTCGCCGACGGCGGCGCGCACGCGGTCGACCTGCCCACGCTGGCCTTCGAACGCGCAGGCATGACCCTTCGATAGCGGATCGGAGCACTTGAAGGGTCAAGTGACTGGTAACGTGAGGTGATGACCGAGACCGGACAGCCAGCGTCGGACGATCAGCAGGCCGACCTGTGGCTCGGGCCGGAGCAGCTGTCGTCCTGGGTCTCCGTGGCGCGCCTCATCACCCGGCTCCCCTGGGCCATCGACGCCCAGCTCCAGCGCGACTCCGGGCTGAGCCTGCCCGAGTACATGGCCCTGGCCATGCTGTCCGAGCAGGACGACCGGACGATGCGGATGAGCACGCTGGCCGATCAGGTCAGCGTCTCGCTCTCCCGGCTGTCTCACCTGGTCAAGCGACTCGAATCGCGTGGATACGTCCGCCGTGAACCCGATCCGTCCGACGGCCGGTTCACCAACGCGATCCTGTTGCCCGCGGGTTTCACCGCACTGGAGGCGGCCGCGATCGGGCATGTGACTCATGTGCGCCAGCTGGTGATCGACAACCTGTCCGCCGAGCGCCTGCGGCGGCTCGGGCAGGACGCCGAGCGCATCCTGCAGCGCATCGACTCACCGGCCCGTTAAGCCACCATCCCCGAAGCACGGCGGCCATGTTCTGGCCGCCTTTCGTGCATCTACCCGACCCCAGTAGTTGAACCTTCAACCTATATGCTTCAATTGACTTGAAGGTTCAACTGATGCGAGCGAAGGAACGAACATGACTGCCGCAACCGCAATCCCCGGATACGTCACCGGCACCTGGACCATCGACTCGGTGCACTCCGACGTCACCTTCGTCGTCCGCCACCTCGGGGTGTCCAAGGTCCGCGGTCGCTTCGACGCGGTGACCGGCACCATCGTCACCGGCGAGGAGCCGGCCCAGTCCTCGGTCACCGCGACCATCGAGGCCGCGAGCATCGACACCAACAACGAGCAGCGGGACGGCCACGTCCGGTCCGCCGAGTTCCTGGACGTCGAGCAGTACGAGAACCTGACCTTCTCCTCGACCGCGGTGCGGCTCGACGGCGAGAACGTGCAGATCGACGGCGACCTGACCCTGCACGGGGTCACCAAGTCCGTCACCCTCTCCGGTGAGCTGGGTGGCTTCGCCGAGGGCCCGCAGGGCACCGTGCTCGGCGTGTCCGCCGCCACCACCGTCAGCCGTTCCGAGTTCGGTGTCGGCGCGGGCATCCCGGCCGCCGTCGTCGGCGACAAGGTCACCATCGAGCTGAACATCGAAGCGCTGCTCGGCAGCTGAGAACATCGGAGCCCGCCGTGAGGCCGACCAGGCACCGCCGGCCGGCCTCACGGGCCCGTTCCACCGCCTCGGATCAGCGGGTCTGGATCTTGGCGTCTCCGCTGCCGGTGGTCACCGACAGCCGGTGCACGGCCTTCGGGTCCTCGGTGATGCCGACTTTCCGATTTCCGCTGTCGCTCTTCCCGTCCAGCCGATACGAACCCACCGGTACCTCCAGCGACGCGGAGCCGGACCCGGTCCGGACGGTGACGTTCTGCGGGCTCGCCAGCGAGATGAGTACGTCGCCCGGGCCGTTGTCCACCCGCACATCGCCTGTTCCGTTGGCGATCAATACGTCACCCGAGCCACTGCGGACGTCCACCTCCGCGAGCCCATCGATGGCGAGGCCGCCGGAGCCGATGTCGCCGGATAGGGCCGTTCCCGGCGGGACGATGACGGCGTACGCGATGGAACAGAAGACCACTCCCCCGCCACACCCGCCGAGTGTCAGGACATCGCCCCGCACGGTCGCCGTGGCGCCGGGCTTGTCGCCGAGATAGGTCACCGTCCGGCGAATCCGGACGGGTCCAGGCTCGGTGCGGATGGCCACGCCACCGGATCCGCCGTGCAGCGTGATCTTGGTGATCGGCTGGTCGATCGTGGTGTCATCGCTGAACCGCAGGCCGTAGACGGTCCCGGCCAACGCCAGAACCAGCACGCCGACGACGATGCCGACGGTCTTCTTCCGCATGAATGTCCTCTCCCCCAGGTCATTGAATAGTCAAGCATCGCTGTGTCGCCCCTCCCACCCCATTAATCGGGTGCCGCCCAGCGGATCGGTTAGCCTGCGGACATGTGGGGACGGATCGACGGCTTACGCGTCATGGAACTGGGGACCCCCGGACCGCTGCGGGACCAGCTGAACGCCCTGGTACTGGCCGGGCTGAAGAAGGCGACGGCCGGGCTCCTGAAGCAGGACTACTGGGATGAGGGTGAGGAGCTGCCCGCCCCCGGCGAGATCATGGTGCTGGTGGACAGTCGGGAGCAGCGGCTCGCCGAGCTGCGGACGACCTCCGTCGAGGTGCTTCCTATGCACGCCGTGACCTGGGAGTTCGCCCAGGCCGAGGGTGAGGGTTTCCGCGACATCGAGCACTGGCGGGCCGTGCACACCCAGTTCTGGGCGGCCGCCGGGCACGTCGTCGACGCGGACACCGCGATCGTCTGCGAGCACTTCGAGCTGGTCACCGGTCGCTAGTGCCCGCCGCGGTGCGGATGGCCCGCAGGGTCACCGCCACCGAGGGCCGCCGGGCGCTGGCGGTCCGGATCACCGCGTAGACATCGCGGGTCGGCGTGGGCGCGGGGATCTCCCGGACCACCACACCGGCGCCGCCGGTGGCCAGGGCGAGTTCCGGGAGCACGGCGATGCCGATGCCCTGGGCCACCAGACCGAGGATCGTGTGCAGGCCCTCGAACTCCCACGGCACGGCCACCGTGCCGCCCACCGTCGCCAGCAACCGGTCGACGGCCTGCCGGGACGGCTCACCGGCGGGCGCGGTCAGCCAGGGCTCGTTCCGCAGCCGCCCCAGATCGACCGGAATCCCGGGATCGGCCAGCTCATGGCCAGTGGGTACGACCAGGACGAGTGGATCCCGCCGCAGGTGGACGACGCTGAGCGTGGGTGAGGTGGCCGGGACACCGGCCCAGTGGTCGATGAGCGCGATGTCGGCCTCGCCGGACTGCACCAGGGAGACGCCGTCACCGACCGGGGTCTGACGCAGCACGAAGGTCAGGTCCGGATGCTCGCCGAGGCTGCGGGCGAGCGCGGGGGCGAACGCCACGGCCGCGGTCGGGAACGCGGTGATCACGATCCGGCCCGTCGGGGTGGCCGACTGCGCGGAGAGATCGGCTTCGGCCTCCTCGACTCTGGCCAGGATCTCCGCGCTGTGCGCGGCCAGCCGCCGGCCGGCGTCGGTCAGCTCGGCACTGCGGGAGGTGCGGTCCAGCAGCGCGACGCCGCTCTCCCGCTCCAGGACCGACAGCTGCTGGGAGATGGCCGACGCCGTGTAGCCCAGGGCCACGGCGGTCGCCGCGATGCTGCCGCGCTCGGCGAATTCGAGCAGGATGCGGAGCCGTCGTAAATCCAGCATCAGCACATCTTATGGTCACCCCAGATAAGAGTCGCTTGTACTGATGCACGGACATGACGCAGGCTGATCACCGGTGGCCACCAATCCCAGCCGATTGTCTTCGACCGGTGGAGTTGTCATGTCCGTCTTGATGTCCGCGACCCTTGCCGCCCATGAAGCCCTTGAGCAGCGAAGACGAGGCGGGGCGCCGGTGCTCCCGCTGGCCTTCGGTGAGGCGGGACTGCCCGTCGCACCGACCCTGCACCGCGCCCTGGCCGAAGCCACCGGCCAGGGCGGTTACGGCCAGGTGGCCGGGTCGGTCGAGCTGCGTCGCGCCGCGGCCGGGTACTGGGACCGGCGCGGGCTGCCCACCGATCCAGACCTGGTCGTGTGCGGTCCGGGCAGCAAGCCGCTGTTGTTCGCCCTGCGGCTGGCCATCGGCGGAGATGTGGTCATTCCCCGGCCGAGCTGGGTCAGTTATGCGGCGCAGTCCCTGCTGGTGGGCAGTTCGCCGCTGTTCGTCCCCACCCGGCCGGGACAGGGTGGCATCCCCGATCCGGTGCTGCTCCGGACCGCGGTGCTCGACGCCCGAGCAGCGGGGCGGGTTGTCCGCGCCGTCATCGTGACGCTCCCGGACAACCCGACGGGCACCGTCGCCACGCCGGAACTCGTGCGGGAACTCGTCGCCGTGGCGAACGAGCTCGACCTGGTGATCATCTCCGATGAGATCTATCGCGACCTGATCCATGATCAGCGGACGCCGTTCCTGTCCCCGGCGGAGGTCGCCCCGCACCGGACCGTGGTCACCACGGCCCTGAGCAAGAGTCTGGCGATCGGCGGCTGGCGCATCGGGGTGGCCCGGCTTCCGTCCGCACAGCTCCGCACCGAACTGCTGGGCGTCGCCAGCGAGATCTGGTCCAGCCCGTCCGGACCGATCCAGCAGGCCGCCGCGTACGCGTTAGCCGAACCGCCGGAACTGGTCGACCGGATAGCCGCCAGCCGGCGACTGCACGCGCTGGTCGCCAAAGCGGCGGCGGACCGGTTCACCGCTGCAGGCGCCCTGGTCAGCCCGCCGCGAGCGGCCTTCTACCTCTATCCGGACCTCGGCCCGCTCCGCGAGCGGCTGCACGGCGTCCGCACCGCGGCCGAGCTCAGCAGGATGCTGCTGGACCGCCATGGCGTCGGCGTGCTGGCGGGCAGTGAGTTCGGTGAACCGGCCGAGGTCCTCCGGATCCGGGTGGCGACCAGCCTGCTCTACGGGGATTCCGACGTGGAGCGGGAGGCGGCTCTGTGGGCCCCCGATCCGCTCCTGCTGCCCTGGATCGCCGGAGCTCTCGACCGGCTCACCGACGTGCTGGCCGAGATCGGCTAGCCGGCTTGTTCGGTCAGTGCGTGCTGCGGCAATCGCGGAGCGAGCCACCGCAGGGCACGAGCAGCGACGAACACGCCGGCCGCCACCACCAGCCACGGCAGCCAGGGCGCCACGGAGATCAGTGCCACCACCGCCGGGGCTAGCACACCCGCCGCCGTGAAGGCGTACTGATAGGCCGCCAGGTACCGGCCCCGGTGCGTTCTGGGGGCCGCGGCCTCGGCCAGCGCGTTGGCCCTGGCACCCACCGCCAGGTTCCCAGCCGCGAAGATCACCGTCAGGACCAGCAGATAGCCGGTGTGCCAGGCGGCGGGCAGTGAGAGCACGGCGATCATCGCCAGACACCAGCCCGTGTAGATCCACGCGCCCCAGCCGATCGCCGCCGTCCGGCTGAGGTGCCGGGTCGCGCGCAGCACGATCGTCCCGGCGACGCTGGAGACAATGGTCAGCACAGCGAGGACGCCACCGGGCAGCCACGCGGGACTGTGCAGGACGTCGAGGAGGTAGACCGGCACGCCGACCAGGAAGACGTCCACCGGCAGGGCGAACAGCACGCTGATCACGATCAGCAGCAGATACGGCCGGTCGCGGAGCACGCCACTGGGACCGGCCGGTGTGGCCTCGGGCCGAACGCTCGGCAGGTGGAGGAAGAGCACCAGCAGGAGGGCGGCCACGACGAAGGTGACCGCGTCCGCGGCGACTGCGATCCGGAGACTCGCCTGACCTGCCCCACTGAGCAGTCCGCCGACCAGCAGGCCACCGAGACCGAAGGCCGCCCCACGCACCATTCCGGCGACCGTGAACGCGTGATCCTTGGAACCGTCGCCCGCGACATCCGCGATGAGCGCGAACACCGCGCTATAGAACATCTGCTGGCCGGCCGCCAGCAACACCGCACCGCACAGCACCAGCCCGGCACCATCGGCCACGACGTAGGTCGCCGCGCCGGCCGCCTGCACCACCTGGGCCAGCACCACGACCGCTCGTGGACCGCTCCGATCCGTCAGCCTCCCGGCCAGCGGCGGTACCAGCAGGCCGGCCCCGGTACCGACGGCGATCACGGCGCCGGCCTGTCCGACGGGCAGGCCCACGACCTGGGTGGCGTACACGATCGCCAGCGGGAGGAAGAGGCCGGAGCCGAAGTTGTCGATTCCCAAGGCGATCAACAGGACCGTCTGGTTTCTGCTCACGGCACTCCCGAAAACCGTTCGACGTGGTCGCGAGGATAGTGCTTTCCTGATCCGGTGACTCGACGTGTGCTGATCTCGGGGGCGAGCATCGCCGGCCCGGCCCTGGCCTACTGGCTGCAGCGGCACGGATTCCAGGTGACGCTGGTCGAACGGGCGCCGGGTCTGCGGCCCGGGGGTCAGGCCATCGACATCCGGGGCGTGGCCCTGGACGTCGTGGAACGCATGGGACTGCTGGACTCGATCCGCGAGCAGAGCACCCGGCAGCGTGGCTTCTCCACGATGAGCCCCAGTGGCAAGGAGCTGCTGCGGATCACCGAGTTCACCCCGACCGGTGGATCCACCGGCAACCCGGACGTCGAGATCATGAAGAGCGATCTCACCGAGCTGCTGTACGCGGCCACCAAGGACCACGCCGAGTACCGCTTCGGCGACTCGATCAGCGCGCTGGCCGAGGACACGGACGGTGTGACGGTCACCTTCGCCGGTGGTAACCAGGAGCGCTTCGACCTGGTGGTGGGCGCGGACGGCGTGCACTCCGGCGTGCGGGAACTCGCCTTCGGGTCCGATGAGGACTACCTGCATCCACTGGGCATGCACCTGGCGATCTTCAGCATGGAGAACGTGTTCGGCTTGGACTACTGGCAGGCGTTCTGCCGGACACCGGGACAGCTGAACGGCATCTACAGCGCCCGGGACAACACCGAGGCCAGGGGTGCGTTCGGGTTCTATGACCCTGGCCTGCGGATCGACTACCGGGACACCGAGCGGCAGATGGCCGTGCTGGAGGAACGGTTCACCGACCGGGGGTGGGCGTCGGAGACGTTCCTGAAAGCCATGCGCGAGGCGCCGGACTTCTACTTCGACTCCATGGCCCTGGTGAAGATGGAGCACTGGTCCACTGGCCGGGTCGTGCTGGTCGGCGACGCCGGCTACTGCGCGACGCCGTTCTCCGGTCAGGGCACCAGCTTGGCCCTGGTCGGCGCTTACGTGCTGGCCGGGGAACTGGCAGCGGCCGATGGCGCGCACCGGGTCGCCTTCGGCCGGTACGAGCGGGTACTGCGGGAGTTCGTCCTGCGCAATCAGGCACTGGCCCAGAGCAGCGTTCGCGCGTTCCAGTCGGGCCGGTTCACGCTGTGGATTCAGGTCCAGGTGTTGCGGCTGGTAAGCCGGTTGCCGTTCCGCGAACGCCTGTACTCACGGAGCGCCAATCCCCTGGAATCTGCCTCCAGGGCACTCGCGTTACCGGCGTACTGACACCAGCGCGCCGCTTTCCTGGGCGATCCACAGGGAACCGTCCGCGGCCAGGGCCAGACCGTGCGGTTCGCCGGTCGCCTCGGGCAGCGGGTATTCGGTGATCACGCCCTCGGGGTCGATGTGCCCGAGCCGGTTGGCCGCCCATTCGGTGAACCAGCAGCCGCCCGCGGGGTCGGCGATGATGGCGTGCGGCTTGGCCAGCCGATCCGGCAGCGGGAACTCGATGATCTCGCCATCGGTGCCGATCCGGCCGATCTGCCCGGCGAGGATCTCCACGAACCACAGCGCGCCGTCCCCGGCCGCAGTGATGCCGACCGGCCCGGCACCCGCGGTGGGCAGCGGATGGATGGTGATCTCGCCGCCGGTGCTGATCCGGCCCACGGCGTTGCCGGCGTTCATGGTGAACCAGAGCGCGTCGTCCGGACCCGGAGTGATCATGCCGGGCATCGGGTTCTCGCCGGGCAACGCGAACTCGGTGATCGTGCCGTCGGCGGCGATCCGGCCGATCTTGGCCGTAGCCAACTCGGTGAACCACAGCGCGCCATCCGGGCCGGCGGTGATCCCGTACGGGCCGGAGTCCGGGGTGGGCGGCGCCAGCCGGGTCAGCTCGCCGTCGACGGTGATCCGGCCGATGTGGTGCCCCTGGTATTCGGTGAACCACAGGGCACCGTCGGGGCCGTTGGTGATCACCGTCGGGCCGGAGCCGTCGGCGACCGGGTGGACGGTGAACCGTCCCGCGGCGTCCAGCCTGCCGATCTCACCGCTGTGCACCAGGGTGAACCACACCGCGTCGTCGGGACCGATGGTCACGCCATAGGGGCCGGAACCAGGTGTGGGCACGGCGAACTGATCGATGAGCATGGGTGCATTATGCGTGGGTCTCCGGACGGTCTCGGCATGCGTCCGGTTCAGCGATAAGTCGCAGCACTAGTTCATCTGGCAACTAGAATCGGAGCGTATGGAACTCCGGCAGCTGAGTTACTTCGTGACCGTGGCCGAGGAAGGCAACTTCACCCGCGCCGCGGCGCGGCTGAATGTGGCGCAGCCGGGGGTGAGCGCGCAGATCCGCAGGCTGGAGCGAGAGCTCGGCCAGGACCTGCTGGACCGCTCCTCCCGCACGGTGCAGCTCACCGAGGTCGGCAAGGCGGCGCTCCCCTACGCGCGGGCGGCTCTCGCCGCCGCGACCGGAACCCGGCTCGCGGTGGACGCGATCGCCGGGCTGATGCGTGGCCAGGTGTCCATCGGCTTGGTGCCCGGCTGCGCCGGATTACCGGTGCCGGATGTGCTGGCCGAGTTCCACGAGGAGCACCCGGAGATCGACATCCGGCTGACCGAGGGCCTGGCCGGCGACCTCGTCGAAGCGGTGCAGGGCAGGCAGCTGGACGCGGCGATCGTCGGGCTGACCATGAGCAATCCGGATCGGCTGGACCTGTGCCTGATCCGGGACGAGAACCTGGTCGCCGCGGTCAGTCCCGACGACGAGCTGGCCGGACGCACGGACATCGAGCTCGCCGATCTGGCCGGTCGCAAGCTGATCACCATGGCCGGCGGCTCCGGTATCCGGGCCTGCGTGGACGAGGCGTTCGCGGCCTCGGACGTCGAGCCGCGGATCGCCTTCGAGGTCGGCGACCCGCACGTGCTGGCAGAGCTGGCCTGCCGTGGGCTGGGTGTGGCGATCCTGCCGGAGACCACCGCGAAGACCTACGAGGAACTCCTGGTGGCGCTGCCGATCACCCGGCCGGTGATCCGCGGCCGGATCGCGCTGGCCTGGCGCTCGGATGGGCCGATGAGCCCAGCGGCGAAAGTATTGATCGCCAAACTGCGTCACACGCTGGGATGATCGCGGCATGGCCGCACAGGATCCACATGAGCAGCGGGTGGTCGCGGAATCTTTCGGCGTCGACGCCGCCCGGTACGACAAGGCAAGGCCCAGCTATCCGGCAGAGCTGGTGCAGCGCGTCCTGAACGGGGGCCCGGGCACCGAGGTGCTGGATGTCGGCTGTGGCACCGGCATCGCCACCCGGCTGTTCCGGTCCGTCGGCTGCCAGGTTCTCGGCATCGATGTGGACGATCGGATGGCCGAACTGGCCCGGCGGGACGGCACCCGGGTGGAGATCTCCACCTTCGAGGAGTGGGATCCGGCGGGCCGGAGCTTCGACGTGGTGATCGCCGCGCAGAGCTGGCACTGGGTGGATCCCGTGCTGGGAGCCGCCAAGGCGGCCGAGGCACTGCGTCCCGGGGGACGGCTGGCGCCGTTCTGGAACGTCGCGCAGCTGCCACCGGGTCTGGCGGACGCCTGTGGGGCGGTCTATCGGGCGGTAGTGCCCGGCGGGCCGAATCCCTGGGTGCGGCCGGCGCTGGAGATGTACGCGCCGTTGGTCACCAAGACGATGGACGGCATCCGCCGGGCGGGTGGCTTCGCCGAACCCGAGGAGTGGCGGATCGACTGGCAGCACCGCTACACCGGGGATGAGTGGCTGGAGCAGGTGCTCACCACCGGCATGGCCACCACCCTGAGTCCCCGGCAGTCCGATGAGCTGATCAGCGGTTTCGGCACCGCCATCGACTCGGTCGGCGGTGCCTTCACCGTGGACTACACGACTGCGGCGGTGATCGCGGTCCGGGACTAGTGGACCTGGTTGTACAGGCCCTTGTTGTAGTTCTCGGGCGCGTAGTGCCGGTCCAGCTCCTCCAGGCTGCGGCCGTTGGCCTCCAGCTCCCGGGCGATGATCGACCGCCTGGGCATCTTGGTCGGCTCCCAGGTCTCCGGCTTCCACAGCTCGGACCGCAGGAACGCCTTGGAGCAGTGGTAGAAGACCTCTTCGACCTCCACCAGGATCGCGATCTGCGGCCGGTGTCCCTTGACGGTCAGCTCGTCGAAGAACGGGCCGTCCTTCACCAGCCTGGCGCGGCCGTTGACCCGCAGGGTGTCGGTGCGGCCGGGGATCAGGAACAGCAACCCGACCTGTGGGTTGACCAGGATGTCCCGCAACGCGTCGACCCGCCGGTTGCCGGGCCGGTCCGGGATCACGATCGTCTTCTCGTCCAGTACGTGGGTGAAGCCGGCCGGGTCACCCTTGGGCGACACGGTGCAGCCACCGTGGGCGTCGGCGGTGCCGATCACGCAGAACCGGGAGTTGGCGATCCACTGCTCGTCCAGCTCGTGCAGCCGGTCGCGCTCCTTGTCCAGGGCATTGCCCTTCGGCACCCCGATGACCTGCTCGAGTTCCTCGACGGTGGTCACGATTTCCATGATCGGTCCCCTCAACTCCGGATGGCGCGGACGAAACCCCAGCCCGCGTCGACGTCGGGATTGGGCCTGCCGATGTCGGCGAGCAGCCCGGTCCACGGCTCGAACTCCGTGGTCCAGCCCAACTGGTTGAGCCGTTCCTCTGCGTCGTCGCCCAGGCCCTTGAACCCGGTCGCCGGGGTGTCGGTTCCGTGGGTCAGCTGGGCCAGCGCCCGATAACGCGGCGCTGTGGGGTCGATCGGGAAACGGCTGATGCCGTACCGGCTGCCGGGAGCGGAGAGCTCGGTGAGCCGCTCGACGACCCGCCAGGCGTCCTCCGACGGCAGATACGGGAGTGCGCCCTCCTCACACCAGAGGGTGGGCTGCGCGGGGTCGAACCCCTGATGCTGCAGCTCCGCCGACCAGTCCTCCCGCAGATCGGTGATCACCGGTCGGCGGAAACACACCGGTTCGATGCCTTCGAGTACGGGTTCCTTGAACGCGAACAGTTCCGGCAGGTCGACCTCGAAGAACCGGGTGTCGGTGGGCAGCGGCATGCGGTAGGCGCGCGTGTCCAGCCCGGCGCCCAGCAACACGATCTGCCGGAGTCCGGACTCCACGCCCCGCAGCATCCGGTCGTCGCCGACCCGGACGCCTAGGGTGCGATCCGGGTAGAACATGTCGGCGGCCTGTTGCAGCCGGTCCCACCACCCGCGGCCCTCGTCGGTCCCGGAGACCTGCTGGTGCGCCGCGTCCACGAACAGCTGGGCGTACGGGTCCTTGTACAGGGCGTCGGGCTGCTCGTTCTCCCTGGCGCGGATCACCGCCACACCGAGTGCAGTCATGGCGACGCCGGTCGTGGGTGTTGTCATCGATCCCCCAGCGGTTCGGTCAGCGGTCGGTCACCTTGCCCGCATCCACCTCAAGGTGCCGGTTGGTCTGCACGGCGTCCAGCATTCTCCGATCATGGGTGACGAGCAAGAGGGTGCCCGGGTAATTGGCGAGTGCCTGTTCCAGTTGCTCGATGGCGGCCAGATCCAGGTGGTTGGTCGGCTCGTCGAGGACCAGCAGGTTCACCCCACGGCCCTGGAGCAGGGCCAGTGCCGCGCGGGTGCGTTCACCAGGCGACAGGTTGGCGGCAGGGCGGGTCACGTGGTCGGCGGTGAGCCCGAACTTGGCCAGCAGGGTCCGGATCTCGGCCGGATTCTGGTCCGGCACCTCCGCCCGGAACGCGTCCAGGATGGACTGGTCACCGAGGAACAGGCCCCGGGCCTGGTCGACCTCGCCGACCACGACGCCGGATCCCAGGTGTGCCTGGCCCTCGTCGAGCTCCAGCCTGCCGAGCAGCGCGGCCAGCAACGTCGATTTGCCCGCGCCGTTGGCACCGGTGATGGCCACCCGGTCCGCCCAGTCGATCTGCAGGGTGACCGGCCCGAGGGTGAAGCCACCGCGGCGGACCACCGCGTTGTTCAGCGTCGCCACCACGGCGCCGGAGCGGGGTGCGGCGGCGATCTCCATCCGCAGCTCCCACTCCTTGCGCGGTTCCTCGACGGTGTCCATCCGCTCGATGAGCCGCTCGGTCTGCCGGGCCTTGGCGGCCTGCTTCTCGGTGGCCTCGGTCCGGAACTTGCGGCCGATCTTGTCGTTGTCGGGGGCCTTGCGCCGGGCGTTCTTCACGCCCTTCTCCATCCACGACCGCTGGGTGCGCGCCCGCTCCTCCAGGCTGGACTTCTTGTCGGCGAACTCGTCGTACTTCTCCCGGGCGTGCCGGCGGGCGGTGTCCCGCTCGTCCAGGTACGCCTCATAACCGCCGCCGTACTGGTTCACCTGGTTCTGGTGCAGATCCAGTTCGAGCACGCTGTTCACGGTCCGGGCCAGGAACTCCCGGTCGTGGCTGACCAGCAGCGTTCCCGCGCGCAGGCCGCGGACGAACGTCTCCAGGCGCTCCAGGCCGTCGAGGTCCAGGTCATTGGTCGGCTCGTCCAGCAGGAAGATGTCGTATCGGCTGAGCAGCAGCGAGGCCATACCCGCGCGGGCCGCCTGGCCACCGGACAGCGCGGTCATCTGGGTGTCCAGGTCCACCGTGAGGCCGGTTTCCCGGACGACCTCCGCCGCGCGCTCGGTCAGGTCCGCGCCACCGAGGGCGAGCCAGCGTTCCAGGTGCTCGGCGTACTCCTCGTCGGCGCCCGGCTTGCCCTCGCCGAGGGCCTCCGCAGCGGCGTCCATCTTCTGCTGGGCCTCGGTGACGCCGGTGCGCCTGCCGAGGAAGTCCCAGATCGTCTCGTCGGCCCGGCGCTCACGTTCCTGCGGCAGGTAACCGATGTTCGCCGTCTGCGGGCTCAACCGCACCTGACCACTCTCGGGCGGCAGGAGAGCGGCGAGGGTCTTCAGCAGGGTGGACTTGCCGGCGCCGTTGACGCCTACCAGGCCGATGACGTCTCCGGGGGCGACAACGAGGTTGAGGCCGGAGAACAGGATGCGGTCTCCGTGGCCGGCGGAGAGGTCTTTGGCTACGACAGTGGCGCTCATCGGTTGTCAGGGTATCTGGCTCTGTTGGTGGGGCGGCTTTGGATGGTGAGGCGCTGTGCCGGGGCTGTCAAAACTCAGCGGGGTGCTTTGGGTGGTGGTTGACAGCCCCAGCCCAGCACCTCCTTGAGGCCTTGCGCCCCACTCCCGTGTTGGCCCCGGGATGAGGGGGAGATTCATGGGTGCTCCTTGTTTTGGGTGGGGACACACCGGGGTTGGGTGCGGCCCCACTTCGGCTCCGGTGGTGGGTTCAGTTGCGTTTGTGGGGCCTCAGCGGTTTCGTCAAAACCCGGCCCTCATCCGTCCTCCACTTCACCGAACCATCCGGTGAGGTTCCCCCAAGTTCACGGACACCTGCCCTGTGGTGACCGCTGGTCGCCAGGGAGGATGTCTCTGTGCCTGCACCACACCCTGCGGAGTTCCGCCAGCGTGCCGTCGAGCTTGCCCGCTTGGGC
>QZFT01000025.1 GCA_003600225.1 Pseudonocardiaceae bacterium YIM PH 21723 | reverse complement strand
AGTCCTGCTTCACCTCGCCGTCCAGTTCGGTCCTGATGTCCAGGTCGGTCGGGTCGAGGCTGGTCTCGCCTCCTTCGACAACCACCAGACGCACCCCACCCCCCACCCCAGACCGGACAAGATCCACACCATTGGGCGGTTGGCCGTTACTCCGGGCTGTGACTGCGGTTACCAAGGTGCGGGGGTCCGACTGCTACGTGATGCTGAAGCCACCCCGACCCAGTTAACTTGACCAGTTCCAGAAAAATACTTGACTCATTCAAGATAAGGGACGAGACTCGACGCCGTGCCCACGACTTCGGACTTCGAGCGCATGCTGCGTGCCGCCTCGCTCCGGGTGACCCGTCCCCGGATCGCCGTGCTGCATGCGGTGCACGCCAGTCCGCACGCCGACACCGACTCGATCCTCGGTGCCGTCCGTACGGATCTGGGCGAGGTCTCGCACCAAGCCGTCTACGACGTACTGCGCGCTCTCACCAACGCGGGCCTGCTCCGGCGCATTCAGCCGGCCGGATACGTGGCGCGTTACGAGTCGCGGGTCGGCGACAACCACCACCACGTGATCTGCCGGTCCTGCGGGGTCATCGCGGACGCCGACTGCGCCGTCGGCCACGCACCGTGCTTATCCGCCTCCGACAGCCACGGCTTCGTCATCGACGAAGCCGAGGTCATCTACTGGGGCACCTGCCCCGACTGCACGACCACCACAACAGCAAGTTCCTGAAGTTCCCGGAAGGAATCCCGTGTCTCTCACGCCTGACACTGAATCCACCACCGGCGGCTGCCCGGTCGCCCACGGTCGGCTGCGGCAGCCGGTCGAGGGTGGCAGCACCAACCAAGACTGGTGGCCCAACCAGCTCAACCTGAAGATCCTGCGCAAGCACGGCACGGCGTCCGACCCGTTCCGCGGCGAACTCGACTACCGCGCCGCGTTCAACTCGCTGGACCTGGACGCGCTCACCAGGGACGTCGACGCCCTGATGACCGACTCGCAGGAGTGGTGGCCCGCCGACTTCGGTCACTACGGCGGCTTCATGATCCGGATGGCCTGGCACAGCGCGGGCACCTACCGCATCGGTGACGGCCGCGGTGGCGCGGGCGCCGGCATGCAGCGCTTCGCCCCGCTGAACAGCTGGCCGGACAACGTCAACCTGGACAAGGCCCGCCGCCTGCTGTGGCCGGTCAAGAAGAAGTACGGCAGCAAGATCTCCTGGGCCGACCTGATGGTCTTCGCGGGCAACCGCGCGCTGGAGACCATGGGCTTCACCACCTTCGGCTTCGCCGGCGGCCGCGCCGACGTGTGGGAGCCGGACGAGGACGTCTACTGGGGTCCGGAGACCGTCTGGCTGGACGACCAGCGCTACAGCGGAGACCGTGATCTGGAGGAGCCCCTGGGCGCCGTCCAGATGGGCCTGATCTACGTCAACCCGGAGGGCCCCAACGGCAACCCGGACCCGCTGGCCTCGGCGCGCGACATCCGGGAGACCTTCGCCCGGATGGCGATGAACGACGAGGAGACCGTCGCGCTGATCGCCGGTGGTCACACCTTCGGCAAGACGCACGGCGCCAACCTGGAGTCCTACAAGGGTGAGGACCCCGAGGCCGCCCCGCTGGAGCGGCAGGGCCTCGGCTGGCAGAGCAGCTTCGGCAGCGGCCACGCCCGGGACGCGATCGGCAGTGGGCTCGAGGTCACCTGGACCCCGACTCCGGTCCAGTGGAGCAACTGGTTCTTCCACAACCTGTTCGAGTACGACTGGGAGCTGACCAAGAGCCCGGCCGGCGCGAACCAGTGGACGCCGAAGGACGGTAAGGCCAAGAACACCGTGCCGGACCCGGAGGACGGCAAGCTGAACCGTTCCCCCGGCATGCTCACCTCCGACCTGGCGCTGCGCTTCGACCCGGTCTACGAGCAGATCTCCCGCCGGTTCTACGAGAACCCGGACCAGTTCGCCGACGCGTTCGCCCGCGCCTGGTACAAGCTGACGCACCGCGACATGGGCCCGATCCAGCGCTACCTGGGCCCGCTGGTGCCGCAGGAAGAGCTCATCTGGCAGGACCCGGTCCCCGCCGTCGACCACGAGCTCGTGGGCAACGCGGACATCGCGGCGCTGAAGGCCAAGCTGCTGGAGTCCGGCCTGAGCGTGTCCCAGCTGGTCAAGGTCGCGTGGGCCTCGGCGTCCACCTTCCGCACCAGTGACAAGCGGGGTGGCGCCAACGGTGCGCGCATCCGGCTGGAGCCGCAGGCCGGCTGGGAGGTCAACGAGCCGGACAACCTGGCGCAGACGCTCCGGGTGCTGGAAGGCATCCGGGCGGACCTCGGCAAGCCGATCTCGCTGGCGGACCTCATCGTGCTCGCCGGTGCTGCGGGTGTGGAGAAGGCCGCTCGCGACGCGGGCCACGACGTCACCGTGCCGTTCGTCCCCGGTCGCACCGACGCCACCGTCGAGCAGACCGACGCCGACTCGTTCGTCCCCCTCGAACCGACCGCGGACGGCTTCCGCAACTACCTGGGCAAGGGACACCGGCTGCCGGCCGAGTTCCTGCTGATCGACCGGGCGAACCTGCTGGGTCTGTCGGCGCCGGAGCTGACCGTGCTGGTCGGCGGCCTGCGGGTGCTGGGCGCCAACCACGCCGACTCCAAGGTCGGTGTGCTCACCGACCGGCCGGGTCAGCTGACCAACGACTTCTTCGCGAACCTGCTGGACATGGGCACCGAGTGGGCGCCCACCTCGCAGGACGCCGAGGTCTTCGAGGGTCGCGTCCGGGGCACCGACACGGTCCGGTGGACCGGTAGCCGGGTCGACCTGGTCTTCGGCTCGAACTCCGAGCTGCGTGCGGTCGCCGAGGTCTACGCCTCCGACGACGCGCAGGGCAAGTTCGTGCACGACTTCGTCGCCGCCTGGCACAAGGTCATGCAGGCCGACCGGTACGACCTGATCTAGTTTCGAGCAGTTTCCATGGAAAGTGCGCTCTTTGCACTTTCCATGGAAACTGCTCTTCTTTTTCCCTCACTGGAGTGGTCCCGGGCACACGACCGTGAGCTTCGTCCGGCGGGGCGGGTCCCTAGGTGCGTACGTTCGCAGCAGGCCCGGCGAAGGAGTAGGCAGATGAGCTTCACGGACAAGATCAAGGACACCGCACAGCAGGTGGCGGGCCAGGTCAAGGACAAGGTCGGCCAGCTGACCGGCGACCGGGACCTGCGCGAGGAAGGCCAGCGTGAGCAGACCGCCGGCGAGGTCAAGGAGGCCGGCCACGCGGCGCGAGACAAGGCCGAAGGTGCCATGGACGCCGTGCGGGACCGCGCCCAGCAGGCCGGCGACACCGTGCGCGACGCCGCCGACTCGGTGAAGAACAAGGCCAAGGGCCTGGTAGACGGCATCAAGGACGTCGCGAAGGGCAAGTAGGACCTTCGCCGGGCACGGCCGCACCAGGTCGCATACGGTGCGGCTGTGCTCACGAAATTCGACTGGCTGCCGAACCTGGTCCTCCGGGTGACCGTCGGCTTCATGTTCTTCTCCGGTGCCTTCGGCAAACTGTCCGACACTGCGAAGTTCGCCGCGAACCTGGCCGAATACGGCGTGCCGTTTTCGCATGTCACCGCGCCGGTGCTGGCCGTGGTGGAACTCGTCGGCGGGCTGTTCCTGGCGCTCGGCTTGTTCACCAGGACCACCGCCCTCGTGCTGGCCGCGGTGATGGTCGGCGCCTTGCTGAGCCCGATCGCCCCCGGTCTCTGGGCCAAGCACCCGAACGTCTGGTACTTCCTCAGCAACCTGTTCTACTCCTCGGAGTGGCTGCTGCTCGGGATCCTGGCGTGGGTGGCCTGCGTCGGCGACCAGGGCAGGAGCGTGCTGAAGCTACGCTGAGGCTATGGCTATGTTCTGGGGCACCGGCTCGTCGGCGGTGCAGGTAGAAGGCGCCAACCCTGCGGATGACTGGTTCTCCTGGGAGCGGGCGGGGCACGCCCCGAAGTCCGGCCAGGGCAACGGATTCTCCCCCTCGGACCTCACGCTGCTGGCCGACTGGGGCTTCACCGACCACCGGTTGTCGGTGAGCTGGGCCAGGATTCAGCCCACACCGGACACTGTGGACACCGAGGCGATCCGGTACTACCGGAACGTGCTGGAGACCGGCAACGCCGCGGGCCTGCGCATGTGGATCACCCTGCTGCACACCGCGATCCCGGCCTGGTTCGCCGAGCGGGGCGGCTTCGCCGGCCCCGATGTACAGCAGGTGTGGATGCGCTGGGTGGCCCTGGCCGCCGAGCACTTCGGCGATCTGGCCGGTGGCTGGATGCCGGTCAACAATCCGCTGTCCTTCGCGAACAAGGGCTATCTGTCCGGCACCTTCCCGCCGGGTGTCCGGGATCGCGAGCAGTTCGCCACCGTCCTGGCCACCGTGCACATGGCCGACTTCGAAGCGGCCCTGCTGCTCCGGCAGGGCGGGAGACCGACCTGCTCCAACGAGTCCCTGGTACCGCTGTTCCCCGCCTCCCCCACCGCCGAGCCGGCGACCGCGCAACTGGATGAGGCCATGTGGTCATGGCTGCACCTGGCCTGGCACGACCGGTACACCGACGCCTTCGACCACCACGGCTTCTCCTACTACTGCGCGGCCTCGGTCTCCGAGACCGGCGCGATGGGCCTGTATCCGCCGAATTCCCAGCCAGGCCCGCTCGGCTACGTCCCGTGGGCCGACGGGCTCGCCATCACCCTGGACCGGCTGGCCGCGGAACTACCGGGAAAGTCCCTGGTGGTCAGCGAACTCGGCTACGGCGGGCCGGACGACGATGCCCGCGCGCGCTACCTGAAGACGGCCATCGGTCACCTCGACGAGCGGGTCGACGGCGTGTTCCTGTGGACCGGGATCGACAACTACGAATGGCTCCGCGGCTATGACGTGCCGTTCGGCCTGTTCGATCTGAACCGCAGGCCACGCGGGAGCGCTCACCTGGTCAGGGAGCTACTGCGCGCACGATCGGCGAGCTGACGAAGGCCCGGGACACCTCGCCCAGCCAGCGGGTTTCGGCGGCGATATCCGCAGGTGGCGAGGTCGAGGCGGCGCCCGCCTCGTAGCTCCGGCCGTCCCGTTTGGCCGCGATGGCGGCGGCGAACACGGCGGCCTCCACCACCACGGCGGTGCGGCGCTCGTCGAGTCCGTCGGCGGCGGCCAGCTCAGCGGCGCGCAGTGGCACGGCGGGGTCGAAGTGCTGGCGCAGCGCCAGGTGCGCGTCCCGGATCTCGATCACCTTGCGATAGGTGGCGAATTCCAGCCGGCGTAGCGGACCGCGGGGCGCATCCCCCTGCGGCAGCACGATCTCCGGCAACGCGGTGCACACCGCCGTCCACAGTGGATCCAGCCGCCGGTCGATGCGCCGGGCCCGCCACCAGCGCACCGGCGCGGCCAGCGCGGGTGCCCACAGGGTGAGGGTGGTGCCCACGGCCATCATCATCACCATGATCGCGGACAGCAACGCGGCCACCGGACCCTCGATCGGCATCGGCCGCCCGGTGCTCAGCTTCAGCACGATGATCACGCATTTCCAGGCGACCCAGCCCAGCCCCACCACAGCGCCGGCGCCGAACGCCCGCAGGCCGATGCGCAGTGTCCCCTGCGCGACGTGCGGGTGGTAGAACCGGACCAGCCGGATGATCGCGATCATGCTCCAGCCGGTGTAGCCGGTGAACAGGAAGGTGTACGCGGCGATCGGCGGACGGGCACCGTAGGCGTCCACGAATTGCACGGTGAATCGGGTATCGCCGAGCAGGAACAACCCGGTCATCACCAGCAGCACCACGACCAGCACCACCAGCTGCTGCCGGATCCGGCGGCGCGCGGCGGCCGCGTCGGGCCGCAACACGTAGGACAGGGTGCCCTGCATGCAGAACGCGGCGACGACGGCCACCCCGTGCCCGAGCAGCCTGCCGAAGTTGGGGAACGGTTCGATCCGGCTCACCGCGGTCAGCACCAGCGGTGAGAGCAGCACCGTCGCCAGGCCGACGCCGAAGATGCAGGCGGCGAGGAACTGCTGGCCCACATTATGTTCCCGGCGGGCCTGACTCAGTTTGTAGGCGCCGGACAGGAAGGCGATCACCGCCGTGATGGCGTAGATCAGGTTGCTCATTGCGCCTTCGACGGCCCGAACACGGCATCCAGCCGGTCCAGCCCGGGGACGTCCTTGTCCGGTTGCGCGGGAGCGCTGCCCGCGCGCTGCAACACCAGGGTGGCGAACAGTTCCGCCTCGCGCTCCTCGGTCGCCGAGTAGACGGTGCGGCCCAGCACCCGGCGGACCAGCTGTTCGGAGAGCCCGGGCATCAGCATGCGCAGCAGGCCGGTGTCGATCGGTGTGCTGCCCGCGTGCTCGAGCAGCAGGTGCCCGGCCTCGTGCAGGAGGATGTGCAGTTGGTGCAGCTCAGTGGTGTTGTCCGCGTAGCAGATGTAGTCGGCCCGCGCGGTGCTGGCCACTAGGCCGCAGGGCGAATCCGAGTCGGTGGTGACCGGGATCAGCACGACGTCGCGCCCACGTACCCGGCGCAGCTCTGCGATGAAGGCGTCTTTGTCGAAGGCGGCGGGCAGCGACAGCGTGTCGGCCACCGCCGCACAGCGCTGCCACAGTTCAGTCATCAGTTCACCCAGTCCCGCACCGATCGGCGGCCTCGGCGCCAGCCGCGTACACCTCGGTTGCCGAGTGTCACCCAGCCGGATGGCGATGTCCATCCCGCTCAACGCTTGGCGCCGTTCGGCCCCTGGTCCTGCGCCGATTCCCGCAGCGCCTCGCGCCGGGCGATGGCGTCGATCATGTCGCTGATCGTGCCCAGCCCGTCCGCGGACAGGTTCACCGCCCGCAGCGCCACCTGTCGGATGTCCGCGTTACGCAGTGCGCCGAGCAGTTCCAGCTCGGTCTGCAGCTGATCGCCTTGGTCGTTGTCGAAGAAGTACGCGGGCGGCACGTCGAAGAAGCCGGCGAGGGCCTCGAGGTGTCGTTTGGTCGGGTTGTCCCGGCGTCCGGTGCGCAGCTGCCACAGGTAGGTGGCGGAGAAACTCTCCCCGGTGGCCTCGCGGCAGGCGGCGGCGACCTCTTCGTTGGAGTAGGCGTCACCCGTGCTCCTGCGCACGACCTGGAACAGCTTGTCGATCTTCTCGGCAAGCGAGGTGCGCTCGTCGGACATGGGGCCTCCCCTCGGCCATCCGGCAACCGCTGTGAATCTACCGCATGACCGAATTCACCCCAGTTGACTCTCACTGTGAACCGGTTAAACTTTTCACATCAGCTGAGATGAATGCGCCTTCGGGTCGGTACACACCAGTTGATGACGTTCCGGGGGATGGGGGTTCCCCGGAACGTCTGTTCACAGCGCCCCGAAGTGCTGCACGGTGTCCTTGGTGATGTTGCTCAGCAGCAGCTTCTTGATCAAGGGGAAGACCAGCGGAAACAGCGGTGCGGCGAACTTGCTCGGGCTGATCGCGAAGGTCCAGGTGAACCGGGAGCCACCCTCGACCGGATCCACCTTGTAGTCCTCGGCGAACACGCTGAGCATGGGCAGACTGGCCTGCTCGACCACGAACGCGTGCCTGCGCTGAGCGTCATCCCAGATGAAGAAGCGCTCCCACACCGTGCCGCCACCGAGCACCTTCACGGTGCGGGTGGTGCCGACGCCGAACGGCCGCTCCGAGGTGTACCGGCCGTTCAGCAACCTGCACCAGGCGAGCGGACGGTCGGCGACCAGCCCTGCCCACACCTCGTCTGCATCGGCCTTGAGGTCCAGCGTGATGCTGAAGACCCTATCGGCGGTGGTGAACACGCTCTCGTCAGCGATCGGGGCAAGGTCGAATTTCGGCATCTCAGAGCGCTCCGAAGTGCTTGACGGTGTCCTTGATGAACCCGTCCAGCACCAGCTTCTTGTTCAACGGCCAGACCAGCGGGAACAGCAGCGCGGCGAACTTGCTCGGGCTCACGGCGAAGGTCCAGGTGAACCGGCAGCCACCCTCGATCGGATCCACCTTGTAGTCCTCGGCGAACACGCTGAACAGCGGCAGGTTCGCCTGCTCGAAGGTGAAGGCGTGGCGCCGCTGCGCGTCGTCCCAGATGAAGAACCGTTCCCGTGCCTCCAGCCCACCCCGCACCTTGATCGTGCGCGTGGTGCCGACCCCGAACGGGCGCTCCGAGGTGTACTGCCCGTTGAGCGCCTTGCACCAGGCGAGCGGCCGGTCGGAGACCAGGCCGGCCCACACCTCGTCGGCGTCGGCCTTGAGGTCCATGGTGTAGCTGACGACCTTGGCGGCGGTCTGGAACACGCTCTCGTCGGTAACCGGGGCGACACTGAACCAGGGCATGATCACCTTCCGCAGGTATCTGAGTGGCCTCACGCTATGCCGAACGGCATAGTAACGCTATCGGGCGTCCATCTGATGGAATCCGGGTCGGCGCAGGCGCAGGAAGTCCTGGGTGCAGGTGAAGGTGTAGCCACCCGCCGGATCGGCGAATCTCCGGCGCACGTAGTCGGTCAGCGTCTCCCGATCCGGCAACGCGTTGAGCGGGGCGAATCCGAAGACGAACTGGGCGATGGTCACCGCGTCCTCAAGAGTCTCGGTGTGCACGGTCGAGGGCACGGTCTCCAGCGTGCAGGGCACGTCGAGCTGCGCCGCCAGCTCGGCCAGGTCGAGGGTCACCCCGCTGAGCTCGGCGACCATCCGCATGTTGTCGCTGGCCGGGTTCTCCAGGACGATCACCAGCTCCCCCTCGGGTGCGAGCCAGCCGAGCATCCGGCACACATTGGCGGCCCACCGCGAGCGGGGTAGGTGGTAGAGCACGTGACAGCAGAGCACCAGATCAGCCCGCACATCGATGTACGCCTGATCGATCGTGGCGGGCAGCACCTCGGCGGTCGGGCAGTTGGTGCGCAGCCCCGGGAGCCGGAGCGGATCGGGTTCGAGGGCGATGGTGCGCAGGAAGCTGGGAGCCAGCCATCGGGTGGGGCCACCTTCACCCGCACCGGCATCGATCATGATCCGCCGGTGCGGAAGCTGATCGACCACGGCCGTCAGATACTGCTTGGCCAGCCTGACCTGATCGGTGCTGGCGACGAACGTCTCGAAGGCCTGGCGATAGGCCCGGCCCAGTGGATCGAGAATCTGCACGCGACGCGCGGTCACGTCGAAGGTGGACACAACACTGGAACGACGCCTCCCCGTGCAGGCCACGGCCCTTTGCCTGATCGAGCGATCACGAACCACCCGATCAGGTCGGGAAGGCAAACCTGCGCACTAAGGGCAACCATCGCTGGTAGCTACCGGCGCGATGCGGTGGTCCGTCCGGGGTAGCCAACAGGGTCAGCAGCCGGTCCCGCAGCACGGCGTCCACCGGGCCCAGGAGCTGCTGCACCTCGGCCTCCGCGTCGGCCTCGGCGAGCACCCGGAACAGGGCGGTATCCGGGCAGCCGACCAGGACCGCGAGCAGCACCATGACCGCGCGGTGCGGTGCCTCCCGATCATCGGGCGCGAGGAACTCGTCCAGTTCGGCGGCGTGGAATCGCGCCCGCAACAGCCGGTAGAGATTGACCAGTCGCTTGGCCGCCCGTGGCGTGGGCACCAGCGACCCGAGCCCGGACAGGTACTCCAGTTCGGCGGGCGACATGACCAGGTCGCCGGGCAGCAGATCCACGGCCGGCTCGTCGGCCGGTTCCCTGTTCGTCGGTGCGGGCTCCGCCGGAGTCGGCTCGATCAGAATGACCGACTCCGGTGCGGCCTGCTCCGGTGCCGGTTCCGCGGCCGGCTTGCTCTGCGCATCGGCCAGACCCCGGACGAACTGGGCGAATCCGGACTCACCCATGGGCTGCAGCGCGAAGGGCACCTGGAAGATCTTCTCCAGGTAGTTGGCGGCAAGTGGCCGGTCGCCATCCTGCATCTCGGCGTAGTGCTGCTCGATAGCGCGGGTGAGCCAGCGCGCGTCGACGCCGACCACCACGGTGAAAACCGGCATCGCCAGGATCAGGTGGATGGCCTCCAGCACCTGCACCACCACCTTCGGCGGGCAGCGGTCCAGGTCGTCGATGTACAGCACGATCCGCTCGATGCCGTCGCCCTTCTCCCGCTTCAACATCGCGGCGAAGGTCTCCAGGTCGCGGCGCAGCAGGGAGACGAGCCCCAGGTGTCGCTGATAGTCCTGGCTACCCATCCGGTGCTCGGCGAAGCCGGTGATCTGCCGGGTCGGCGCGAGTTCGGCGACCGCCTGCTCCAGCCGATCCACCTCACTGTCCAATTCGGACAGCCGCTTGCTGGTCTCCTCGCTCGGCTCGTCGAACCGCCCGGTGATGTCGGTGATCCGCTTCAGGAACAGCCGGGCCCGGCCGATCCCGGTGGTCAGCCAGGTGACCAGCGTGGCGGCACCGGCCAGCCAGCCCCAGTCCGGGCGGAGGTACGCCAGCACGGCGACGGCGATGACCCCAGCCACCAGGATTCCGCCGGCCACGGGGTCCTTGCGCAGCCAGCGCCACAGCCCCTTGGATTGCTCGGCCAGGCCTTTGGACTGCTCGGCGAGCTTGCGCAGGTCCTCCAGGGACGGCTCGGAGATGCCGACCTTCTTGGAGATCCACTTCTTGTCCTGTTCGGACAGACTGTCCAGCAGTTTCTCGGTGGTGGCCAAGGGATCGCGGCTCTGCTTGGCGCTGACGAGCATCCGTTCCATCCGGACGGTGCTGAGCTGACCGAGCAGCGAATCCTCGCTCTTGCGCGCCTCGGCCAGATCATCGGCCCGGCGCTCGAGGTCGGTCTGCGAGCTCTCCGCGGCCAGGTGGTCGAAGATCTGCGTGGCGAGGCTGGCCCACAGGTTGGCCTCGGTGTAGTGCCACGCGTTGAAGGTGATCTGCCGGACCGAGGAGCAGTAGGTGGAGATGTGCCGGCCGCGCTGGTTCGTCGCGGACTCCGCCTCGCGCGCGGCGTCGGCGAGGGCCTGCACCCGGGTCTGCATGAGCTGCATGAAGAAGCTCTTACCGGAACCCCAGTCGCCGAAGAGGCCGATGGAGAGCGGGGGCTCGATCAGCCGGGAGGCGACCAGATCGGACAGCATGCGGACATCGGCGTCCACTCCGATGGTGTCGACGCCGCCGTCGGTGTCCGCGTGATACCCGGCCGAGTGCCGTTGGGGCTCCGACACCTGCTCACTGGAAATAGATGGGATGTCCATATGGAGGACCCGGGTCGAGCGATCTTGCAGTACCTGGAGCAAAGGCGCATCCAGAGCGCGCTCGGACACGAACACGACCGCGAGTCGTCGTCCACCGCTCTGAATCCACTTGTGTAGCTGACCGGACGTCAAAGGATGGGCCTCGAGCGTCTCACTGTCCAACCAGATGACGGCATCCGTCCCCGACGTCGCCTGCAGTGCACTGGATACCGGGTTCACCAGCAGCGATGCGTCCGCCATATTCCGAATCAATAATTCGTATGCAAACCGTCGGGCGCCTGAGTTCTCGTCGAAAATCAGCAACGTCAGGCCAACGGCGAGAGCCTCATTCAGCTCGTCATCCCACTGCCAAGTCCAGTTGATCGAGGTAACGGGCCTGAGTGCGGAGAGCGCCGCCGGCGGGGTTTCCCGCACCGTGCGTGGACTCGAGGTCGTCATGCGTCCCCCTAGGCTGTGATCATGATGCGGCCGAAGAGCGAGCGGTACCTCGAGGACTACGAGCCCGGCGCGGTGTACGAGTTCGGCACGGCTTCGGTCAGTGAATCGGAGATCATCGAGTTCGCCAAACGGTACGACCCGCAGTTCTTGCACATCGACCCGATTGCCGCAGCGGACGGCCCCTACGACGGCCTGATCGCCAGCGGTTGGCAGACCGCCGGGCTGATGATGCGGCTGTACGTCGAGCACTACCTCTCGTCGGTCGCCAGCCTCGGCGGCCCCGGCGCGGACGCGCTCCGCTGGCTGCGACCCGTACGTCCCGGGGACGTCCTGCGCCTGCGCGCCACCGTGCTGGAGACGCGGCCGTCGAAGTCCAAGCCGGACCGGGGCATCATGCGCACTCGCACCGAGCTCCTCGACGAGAACGGTGAATGTGTGTTCACCGCCGAAGTGCTCAACCTGCTGCTGCTCCGTCCGCAATAGCCGCCAGGAACCGGCGTTCCGCGGCATTGGCCAGCTTGGCGACGGTGATCGACGAACCGGTGAAGCCGTGTGCCGCGCCCGCCGCGATGTCCAGCTCCGTCGCGGCGACCTGCCGCCAGCGGGCCTCCATCATCAGCGTGTCGTCCAGCAGGTAGTCGCGGGTTCCCACGACGAACCGGGCGGGCGGCAGGCCGGCCAGGTCCGCCGACAGCGGGGAGTAGCGCGGGTCCCGTCGCTGCTCCCGGCCGACGCCGGGCAGGAACAACGCCGAGGGCTGCTCCAGCCGACCACCGGAGCTGGGGGTACCCGCCAGGTCGAAGGCGCCGTAGTTCAGCACGGCCCCATCGGCACCGCGCTCGCCCGCATCGCGTAAGGCCAGCAGGGCCAGCGCGGTCAGGTGTGCGCCCGCCGATTCGCCGCCGACCACCCGGATCCCCGCCGGGACCTCGCGCAACACCGCCAGGACGTCCTCCAGACCCGCCGGATACGGGTGCTCCGGGGCCAGCCGATAGTCCACGCTCCACACCCGTAGGCCGGTCTCCTCCGCGAGACGCTGCTGCTCCTCATCGAACCCGTCGTTGAACCCCAGGCTCCAGCCGCCGCCGTGCAGGTGCACGTAGGTGCCCCTGGCCTCCCGCAGCTGTGGTTCCAGTACGTGAACCGATACCCCCGCGACCTCGATATCGGTCGCCGTGGGCACACCGCCGGGCGTGCTCCACCGCTCCGTTTGCCGGTACTCGGCGAAGGAAACGCCGGGCGGCGGCTCATAGATCGACGGGTCGTCGAAACGTTGCGATTCCTCGGCGGCGGCGATCGACTCGGCGGCGGTGTCCACCCCGAGAGTGGCCAGCGCGGCCTCCCGCTCGGTCAGTTCTCCGGAGAAGTTGGGCATGTAGGGCACGCTAGCGATGGGGTCTGACAATCAGGGTGCGTCGCCGTAGATGATCAGCCAGGCGCTGCGAGCCAGGGCGGTGGCCCAGCGCTCGTCGTCCTCCGGCGGGATGTGGTGCAGGCCGACGACGCGTTCCATCGTCCACGCCATGATCTGCGCCGTCCTGGCCGGATCCACCCACTCACCGATCTTGCCCGCCGCCCGCAACTCCTCCAGCCGGGAACGGGACAACTCCAGGTACGGCGTCATCCGGCTGATCCAGTACTCGGCGACGGTGCGGTCGTACGCCGCCACCTCACGGATCGCGCGCAGCACGAGCCGGTTCTCCCGGACCTGTGTTATCGCGGTGAGCAATACCGGTACCAGTCCGGTCTCGCCATCGGAGTGGTCCGAACGCCACCACTGCTCCGCGGACTGCCAGATGTCGGCGGTCGCCAGCTCGGCCAGTTTGATCAGTAGCTGGGCCTTGTCCGGGAAGTAGTGGTAGAAGGTCGACCGGGCGATGCCGGCCTCCTCCAGGATGCGCTGAACAGGCAGTTCGGTGTATCTCGTCCCGTCGGCGAGCAGCCGCAGCACCGAGGACAGCACGCGTTGCTCCAGCTCGCTGCTGCGACCCTTGTGCCGGGCAACGGACCTGGTCACCGAGGGCATACGGGCGATCTCCTCACGGTAGCGACTGCTTGACAACTGTAGCGGGCGTCACAGACGATGCGACCGAACACTGTGTTCGGTCAAGAGCACTCCGGAAACCCAGCGGAAATCCATCGGAAACCGAGGTGCCATGCTGGATCGCTGCATCGCGTCGTTCGCCACAGCCGGAAAAATCCTGGTCATGTCGGTGACCGCGATCTTCAGCATCCTGACCGACATCCCCCGCGGCCGGTTTCCCTGGCCCGAATTCATCCGGCAGGCCTGGTTCATGACCGGCGTCGCCGTCGTTCCCACGATCCTGGTGGCGATCCCCTTCGGCGTGATCATCTCGGTGCAGGTGTCCAGCCTCGCCCAGCAGGTCGGCGCGACCTCGTTCCTCGGCGCGGCGACCGGACTCGGCGTCATCCAGCAGGGCGCACCGATCGTCACCGCGCTGCTGCTGGCCGGCGCGGTCGGCTCGGCGATCACCTCGGACCTGGGCGCGCGCACCATCCGGGAGGAGATCGCCGCGCTGGAGGTACTGGGCATCTCCCCGGTCCGGCGCATGGTCGCGCCCCGGCTGCTGGCCATCGTGGTGGTGGCCCTCGTCCTGTGTTCCATCGTGGTGTTCACCGGTGTGATCACCGGCTACCTGTTCAACGTGCTGGTGCAGAGCGGCACCCCCGGCTCCTACGTGAGCTCGTTCGCCGCGTTCGCCACGCCCACCGATCTGGTGCTGGCCGAGGTGAAGTCGGCGCTGTTCGGTGCGATCGTCGGCGTGGTCGCCGCCCACAAAGGACTGTCCGCGTCCGGTGGGCCCGGCGGCGTTGCGCAGGCGGTCAACGCCGCCGTGGTGCTCGCCGTGGTGACCCTGTTCGGTGTCAACGTGATCATCAGTCAGCTGGCCGCGGTTCTCTTACCCGGGAAGCTCGGCTGATGGCCACGCCGATCCGGCAACTGGCCGGGCTGGGTCACCAGGCGACCTTCATGGTGCGGGCGTTCGCCGCGATCCCGTTGACCATCCGGCATTACCGCGCCGAGGTGTTCCGGCTGCTGGCCGACCTCAGCTGGGGCAACGGCGCGATCGTCGTCGGTGGCGGGATGATCGGCGTGATGGCCCTGCTGTCCGCGTTCACCGGGGCCACGGTCGCGGTCGAGGGCTACAACTCCCTTGACCTGCTCGGCCTGGCACCTCTGACCGGATTCCTGTCCGCGTACGGCAACACCCGGGAACTGGCCCCACTCATCGCGGCGGTCGCCTTTACCTCACAGGCGGGCTGCCGGATCACCGCGCAACTGGGGGCGATGCGCATCTCCGAGGAGATCGACGCCCTGGAATCCATGTCGATCCGCTCGCTGCCCTACCTGGTCACCACCCGGATGCTGGCCTCCTTCCTGGCCATCATCCCGCTGTACCTGTTCGGGCTGACCGGCAGTTACCTGGCCACCGAGCTGGTGCTGAACGTCGCCTTCGGACAGACCTCGGGCACCTTCGACCACTACTTCCACCAGTTCCTGGTACCCACCGACATCGCGTTGTCCGTGCTCAAGGCCGTGGTCTTCGTGGTGCTGTCCACGGTGGTCCACTGCTATCACGGCTTCCACGCGAGCGGCGGGCCGGAGGGCGTCGGTGCGGCTTCCGGACGGGCCATCCGGTCCAGCATCGTGGTGATCGTGCTCGCCGACATGGTGCTGACCATCGTCTTCTGGGGCTTCGACCCGCAGATCCGGATCTCGGGGTGAACAGATGACATTCGTCGATCCCGCCGGCCGCACCACGAGCACCTCGGTGCTCGCCATCCGCGGCCTGCTCTACCTGCTGGTGCTGGCGATCCTGGCCGGGCTGGTGGGCGCCAGATACGCCGGCGTGTTCCGCAGCGGCCTGGACGTCACCGCGCTGCTGTCCACTGTGGGCGATGGGCTGCCGACCGGGTCGGACGTCAAGGTGCGGGGCGTCCTGGTCGGCACGGTCGCCGAGGTGGGCGACTCCCCCACGGAGACCAAGCGGGTGGTCAAACTGGACCTGGACCGGGAGTCGGCCACCGACATCCCGGCCTCGGTGAAGGCCAGGGTGCTGCCCGCCAACATCTTCGGCGCGTCCTTTGTGGACCTGGTACCGGGCGACGAGGACGGCCGGTTCCTGCGCAGCGGGGACACCATCCCCGGCGATGACTCGACGCAGACCGTGCAGCTGCAGACCGCGCTCGACCAGGCCAAGACCCTGCTCACCGCCGTGCAACCGGGCAAGCTGAACATCCTGCTCACCAACCTCGCCCAGGCCCTGGAGGGCCGGGGCGCCAAGCTCGGTTCGCTGATCGACCAGAGCAACGTGGTACTCCGTGAACTGGCCCCGCAGACCCCGCAGATGGGCACCGACATCGCCAAGCTGGCCGGCAGCCTGGAGACGCTGCGGGACACCGCGCCGGAACTGCTGGACGCCGTGTCCGGCATGGTGACCAGCGCCAAGACCGTTGTGGACAAACAGCAACAGCTGATCGCCACGCTGACCGGGGCGCAGATCGCCGGAACGACGGCGCAGGGCCTGATCCGGGATTCGGCGGGCGACACCGCGAGTGTGCTGCGCAGCGCGGCACCACTCACCCGGGTCCTCGCCCGCCGATCCGACCACATACCGATCATGTTCCGGATGCTGTCCGGCGGGGTGCGCTCGATGATCGGCATCTTCGACGACAAGGGCATCGCCCGGATCGACGCGAAACTCGGGCTGGTGCCGTACCCGCCGTACACCGCCAAGGACTGCCCCCGGTACGGCGAGCTGAACGGCCCCAACTGCGGCAACCCGGAACCGGAACCCCGCTTCCCGCTGCCGGTGGCGGGCACGATCACCCGGCAGGAGGGACCGCGATGAAGAAGAACAATGTCCGCGGCCCACTGCTGAAACTGCTGGCGGTGATCGCGGCCGCCGCCATGGTGTTCAGCGTCATCTACGGCACCCTGCGCAACACGGTGTCCGGGTCCACTGTGGACCGGGTCGCCGAGTTCACCGACGCCACCGGGCTGCGGGTGGGCGACGATGTGCGGATCGCCGGGGTCAAGGTCGGCCGGGTGGACGCGGTGCGGCTCAACGGAACCCGCGCCGAGGTGGCGTTCTCGGTGCGCGCCGACCAGCCGGTGTTCGCCAACACCAGGGCGTTGATCCGCTACCAGAACCTCATCGGACAGCGGTATCTCGCGCTGCGCCCGGGCACTGGCGCCTCCAGTCCGCTCCCGGCCGGCGAACGGATTCCGCTGGCCCGTACCGAGGGCCCGCTCGACCTGACCGCGCTGCTGGGCGGCTTCCAGCCGCTGTTCACCCTGCTGCAGCCGGAGGAGGTCAACAAGCTGGCCACCGTCCTGGTGCAGACGCTGCAGGGCGAAGGACCGGCATTGGCCACACTGCTCCAGCAGATCTCACAGCTCTCCGGCTCCATCGCCGAACGCGACCAACTCCTCGGTGCGGTCCTCACCGGCATGAGCACCACGCTGGAGCACCTGGCGGGTCGCAGCACCGACATCGAGGCGCTCATCGGGCAGTCCACCGAGCTGCTGTCCACGGTGAACAGCCACTCCGACGAGACCTTCGCCGCCATCGACAAGATCGACAAGGCGAGCGGCTCACTGGCCGGCCTGTTGCGCGAGAACCGGGGACCGATCCGGACGGACCTGGTGCAGTTCAACAAGGTCGCCGGCCTGTTCGTGCACGAAGCTCCCGTTGTGGAGGGCACGATCAAGGAACTGCCGCCCACCCTGGCTGCGCTGGCCCGGATCTCCAGTTACGGCAGCTGGGCCAACCTCTACGCCTGCAGCCTGGCGCTCCAGTTGCCCGGCACCCCCGCCGTTCCCCTCGGCCCCAACACCACACACAGCGAGGTGTGCCGATGAGACGGCGAATCGCCAAGTACACCCCGGAGGACCGGCCGAGAAGCCGCTGGTCACTGGCCCGGTACAACCCGGTCTGGCTGGGCCTGATCGGCACTGGACTGGTCGCCGTACTGGTGGTGGCCTCCCTGGCACTGGGCACCGCGGGAATCGGCGACGACCGGTACTCCGCCGAACTCGCCAGCACCGGCGGGTTGCGTTCCGGGGACGAGGTCCGGCTGGCCGGAGTCCACATCGGAAAGGTCAGCTCGGTACGGCTGGAGGACGACCACGTGCTGGCCGAGTTCCGGGTCGATCCCGGCGTGCAGGTGGGCGGCCGGAGCTCGGCGACGGTCAAACTGGCCACCCTGCTCGGCGGCCGCTACCTGGAACTGAGCGACACCGACTCCCCCGGCGAGCTGGCCGGCGACCGGATCCCCCTCGCGCGCACCGGCGTCCCGTACGACCTGTCCAAGGCCATCGAGGCCGGCGGGACCGCCGTGGAGAAGTTCGACCCCGCGGCGTTGCGCAGCGCGTTGGCGACCATGTCCGACGCGTTCCGGGACACCCCGCAGGTGGTCGGTCAGGCGATGCAGAACCTGGCGGGCCTGTCCGCCGTGGTCGGCAAGCGGTCCGAGGAGATCACCCGGCTGCTGACCGCCGCCGACACCGTGACCAGCACGCTGAACAAGGACAAGGCCCAGCTGATCGCGCTGCTGGGCGCCGGGGACACCCTGGCCAGGAAGCTCGTCGAGAAGCAGCAGCTGATCCGCGCGGTGCTCACCGACTTCCGCGCGCTGGTCGAACAGCTCACCGGGCTGCTCGCGGACAACCGGGAGCAGATACAGCCGCTGCTGACCAACCTGGACAAGGTCACCGACGTGCTGGCCCGCAACGACGCGGCGCTGGGCGACTCCTTGAAGCTGCTGGCGCCGAGCACCCGATACCTGGCCAACGCCACCGGAAACGGGCCCTACGTGGATGTGTACCTGCCGTACTCGCTGGCTCCGGACAACCTGCTGTGCAGTTCCGGCGCGGTGAAGGGGTGCAAATGAGGAAGCTGATCCCTGTTCTCCTGCTGACCGCCATGGTGGCCGGCTGCGGAACACCGTCCACTCCGGACATCACGGTGACCGCCCAGTTCACCGATGCGGCGGGCCTGTACGTGGGCAATGACGTGGCCGTCCTCGGCGTCCCGGTCGGCACGGTGACCGATGTGCGGCCGGACGGCACCCAGGTCAAGGCGACGCTGAAACTCAAGCCGGGTACCAGGATTCCGGCCGGCGCGATGGCGGTGACCGTGTCGCCCTCGGTGGTCACCGACCGGCACATCGAACTCACCCCGGTCTACCGGAACGGCCCGCAAATGGCCGACGGTGACGTGATCCCGGTGGACCGCACCAAGACCCCGGTCGAGATCGACCGGGTGCTGGCCGCGGTGGACCGGCTGACCGGGGAACTGTCCAAAACGGACGGCGGCAAGAGCCTGCTGGCCGATGCGCAGAACGTGGCAACCGCCAACCTGGCGGGCAACGGCGAGAAGATGAAGGCGGCGCTGGACGCGGCCGCGAAGCTGACCGATATCGGGGTGGCGAACCGGGACGCGTTGATGCGGCTGATCCGCAACGTCGACCAGCTGACCACGGCGGCCGCCCAGCACGAGGACACCATCCGCTCGTTCACCGGCAACCTGGCCACCGCGAGTTCGCTGGTCGCCGAGCAGGCCCCGCAGCTCACCGCAGCGTTGCAGCAACTGACCGCGCTGCTGGACGAGACGACCGTCCTGGTCGGCGCCAACAAAGACACCCTGCGGGAGACCCTCCGCAAGGCCAGGACCAGCACCGACACCTTGGCCGCGCACCAGAACGAGCTCGCCGAGGGCCTGGACCAGCTGCCGCTCATGCTGGACAACCTGAGCAACGCGGTCGATCCGACCACCGGCCGGGCCCGGATCCACGTCAACGGCAACCAGGTGATCCTGAACAAGGACATCCTTGCCGCCCTGTGCAGCCGGATCGGCAACCGGCTGCCCGGCTGCCAGACCGGCAAGCTGGGCGATTTCGGCCCTGATCTGGGCATCACCGAGCTACTGCTGCGGGGGTCCAAATGAGGATCATCGCGCTGGCTCTGAGTTGCCTGTTGCTGACCGGATGTTCGGTGACGGCAACGGATCTGCCGCTGCCCGGCGGGGATCTGCCCGGCGAGAGCTACCAGCTGAAGGCGGTGTTCGCCGACGCGTTGAACCTGCCGGACAAGGCACACGTCAAAGTGGACGGTGTCGACGTCGGCCGGGTGAGCAGGATCGAGGCGGAGAACTACACCGCGCGGGTCACCATGGTCATCCGCAAGGACGTCTCGCTGCCCACCGGCACCACGGCGCAGCTGCGCCAGGCGACCCCGCTGGGCGACGTGTTCATCGCCCTGCACCCGCCGAAGGCAGGCGCCGCGATGACCGAGGGCGACACCATCGGCATCGAGCACACCGGCGCGGCGGCCAGCGTGGAGGACACGCTCGCCGCACTGTCGGCGCTGGTCAACGGCGGTGGACTCGCCCAGCTCAAGACCATCGTGACCGAGCTGAACACGGCCCTGGACGGACACAGCGACCAGGCCAGGGCGGTGATCCAGAACCTGGGCGACACCCTCGCCACGCTCAACGCCCGGACCGCAGAGATCGACCGGATCCTCACCTCCGCCCAGTCGCTGACCGATACCTACAACCGGCGCAGCGGCGAGATCGACCAGGCGCTACAGACGTTCCCGCCGGCCCTGAAGGTGCTGTCCGAACAGACCGGCAAGCTGAACAGCACACTGTCCACAGTGGCCGGTGCCAGTGGTGACGCGGACACGCTGCTGCGGACGGTGCGCCCGGACCTGACCGCCACGCTGCGCGATCTCGGCCCCACCCTGGCCGCCTTCGGCAGCCTGGACGACACCTTCGGGCCGACGTTGCAGGGCACCACCGTGCTGGGCAGGTATTTCCAGCGCACCATGCGGGGCGACGCGGCCGTGGTGAACGGCAGGTTCACCGGGGTCATCCTGCCCCCGACCGGGAGCATCCCGGACACCCTCAAGGCGCTGGTGGGTGCAGGCCGATGAAACGCGTGTTCTTCTCCACCGTCTCCCTGCTGGCCGTCATGGTCCTGTCCCTGGCCTACCTGACCGTCGAAGTGGCGCAGGTGGATCCCACGGCGCGGACCTATCGGATCACCGTGCAGCTGCCGGCGGGCGGCGGTCTGCTGGACAACTCCGCGGTCAGCTACCGGGGCGTGCAGATCGGCCGGGTGGAACGCATCCGGCTACGGCCCGGCGGCGTCGCGGTCACCGCACGCCTGGACGCGGACACCCAGGTCCCGGCGGACACCCAGGCGGTCGTCGCCGCCCTGTCCGCCGCCGGCGAGCAGTACCTGGACTTCCGGCCCCGGAGTGCCACCGGCCCCTACCTGGCCGACGGCGCGATCGTGTCCGAAAAGGACACCGCGATCCCGGTGCCGTTCGCCCAGCTGCTGTCGCACGTCGGTGGGCTGGCCGACCAGATCGATCCGGCCAAACTGGATGTGATCACCACCGAACTGGCCACCGCCACGGCGGGCAGCGGCCAGAAGCTGGGCACGATCATCGACGGCGGCCAGTTCCTGCTGTCCGGGCTGCACGAGGTGCTCCCGGAGACCGTGCGGTCGCTGCACAACGGCGGCCAGGTGCTGTCCACCGTGGCCGAGCTGGATCCGCAACTGCGGCAGATCGGCGGTAATGGCAAGGCGATCGGGCAGCAGCTGGCGGCGGCCGACCCGGCGATCCGGCACCTGCTGGACACCGCCCCCGGCGCGCTGGACCAGTTCACCGAGCTGGCCATCACCAACAAGCCGACCATGCTGGCGTTGCTGGGCAACCTGGCCACCACCGGTCAGATGCTGGCCCAGCGCACCGCCACGGTGGACACGCTGATCTCCTCGGCCGCCCGCTTCGGCGGCTCGGTGCCGATGGTCTTCCGCGATGGCGCCCTATATGCGGTGCTGGAGCTGTACCCACAGCGGCAGTGCGACTACAACGTTCCGCATCGGCCGCCGACCGAGGTCGCCGCCACGCCACTGCCCATGCTGGACAACCACTGCACCGAGAACCGCCCCGACCTGCAACAACGTGGCTCGCAGAACGCCCCTCGACCAGGCGGCGTGACCACGAACCGCACTCGCTCGGGCCCCATGGACCAGCTCGTCCAGAGCCTGATCAACTAAGGAGCCGACCATGACCGCGACCGTCGATCCCGTTCTCGCGCCGGAGGAGTCCACTGTGGAGCCCGCCCGTCGGTTCCTCACGCTGCCCTGGCTGATCGCCGTGACGGTGGCGCTGGTCGGCTCGCTGACCGCGGCCGTGTTGTTCGGCATCGGCTACCAGTCCCGGTCCTCCGTGGAGTCCGCGTCCAACTCGGCCCTGGCGACGGCGCGCAGCTATGCGGTGACCGTGACCAGCTACGACTACCAGCACCTGGACCAGAACTTCGCCGACGTGCTGGGCGGGGCCACCGGGAACTTCAAGAACCAGTACGGCGGGGCTTCGTCCGCGCTGAAGGAACTGATCGTGGCGGCGAAGTCGACCGCCAAGGGCTCCGTTGCCGAGGCCGCGGTGAAGTCGGCTTCGACGGACCGGGTCTCGGTGCTGTTGTTCGTGGATCAGGTGGTGACCAACGAGGCCACCAAGGATCAGCCGCGGATCGACAAGAACCGCGTCTCGATGACCCTGGAGAAGGTCGGCGACCGCTGGCTGGTCTCCGAGCTGGAACTCGCTTAGAGACGGTTCCGAAGTTGGCGATGTTCGGGCTCCGCCGCGAACATCGCCAACTTCGGGACCTAGAGGTTAGACCCGGCTCCCCGGCTCTCGGCCGATCGGCTGCCGGGGCGCCGCGAACACCGGGGCCTTGGGGATGTCCAGCTCCACCCCGGCCCCGGGCCGGACCTCCACCGCCTCACCGTGGTGGAAGATCCGCACGGCCGAAGAGTCCACTGTGTACCGGACCTTCGAGCCCTGGATGTCCACGCCCAATCGCTGCCCGGAAACCTGCAACCCGAACGACAACCGGGTGAGCGCAGCCGGCAACCGGGGAGCGAAGCAGAGCCGGCCACCGGTGTCCCGGAATCCGCCGAAGCCGAGTACCAGGGCGATCCAGCTGCCGGCCAGCGACGCCAGGTGCAGCCCGTCGGTGGTGTTGTGCGCGACGTCCCGGAGGTCGACCAGCGCGGTCTCCAGCAGGTAGTCGTGCGCCAGGTCCAGGTGTCCGAGCTCCGCCGCCAGCACCCCCTGGATGCAGGCCGACAGCGAGGAGTCCCGGACGGTGATCGCCTCGTAGTAGGCGAAGTCCCGGGCCTTCTGTTCGAGGGTGAACTCGTCGCTGCAGGTCAGCAGGGCGAGCACCAGGTCCGACTGCTTGACCACGCGCTTGCGGTAGAGGTCGAAGTAGGGGTGGTAGGACATCAGCGGGTACTTGCAGTTGGCGAAGTCCCACTCCTGGTGGTCGGTGAACCCGGCCGACTGCGGGTGCACGCCGAGTTTGTGGTCGTACAGCAGGACCATCGCGTCGGCGGCGTCCGACCAGGCGGCGGTCTCCTCCTCGTCGACGTCCAGCTCGGCGGCCTGGGACGGGAAATTGCGGGCGTACTCGGCGGCGGAGTTCAGGTTCCGCTTGGCCATCAGGTTCGTGTAGACGTTGTTGTCCGCGATCGCGCCGTACTCGTCCGGGCCGGTCACCCCGTCGATGCGGAACGATCCGTCCGAGGCGTGGTGCCCGAGCGACCGCCACAGCCGCGCGGTGCCGACCAGGATGGGCAACGCCACCGTCTCGGCGAACTTCTCGTCCCCGGTCGCCTGGACGTAGCGCACCGCGGCGTAGGCGATGTCCGCGTTGATGTGGAACGCGGCCGTGCTGGCCGGCCAGTAGCCGGAGCTCTCCGCGCCGCTGATCGTCCGCCACGGGAACGCGGCGCCCTTCAGCCCCAGCTCCTCGGCTCGCCGGTAGGCCTGGTCGATGGTGTTCCGCCGCCAGCCCAGCGCGTGCCTGACCGCCTGCGGCTGCACGTAGGTCAGCAGGTTCATCACGAAGATCTCGGAGTCCCAGAACGCGTGGCCGTCGTAGCCGGTACCGGTCAGCCCCTTCGCGCCGATGCCCCGGCCTTCGGCCCGCGCGCTGGCCTGCAACACGTGGAACAGGCCGAACCGGACCGCCTGCTGGACCAGGGCGTCACCCTCGACCTGGACGTCGGCCGTGGCCCAGAACTCGTCCAGGTAGTCGCGCTGCTCCTGCAGCAGGCCTTCCCAGCCGGTGTCCAGCGCCGCGTCCAGTGCGGCGGCCGCCTGGGCACGCACGGCGGACACCGAACGGCGGGCCGACCAGCCGTAACCGACGAACTTGATCAGCTTGAGCGTCTGGCCGGGCTGCAGGGTGGCGGTCACGGTGAACCGGCCCAGGTCCTCGTCGACCTCGACCCGCTCGCCCACCTCCACCGGCGCCTCGACCAGGTGGTCCATCGCCGAGCCGACCCGCAGGCCACTGCGGGCGACCTTGTGCACCAGTACCGCGCCGGCCTTGCGGGTGGACTGGTCCTCACCGTTCAGCGGGTGGGTGAGCACCGCACCGGCGCGCGGGTCCAGGGAGGCCTGCGGCGGCGGCTCGTCGGCGACCAGTTCGGACTGCACGACGACGCGCGCCTGGTCGTCGATCGGGGTGACCTCGTAGCAGATCGCCGCCACCGCGCGGTGGCTGAGCGAGACGATCCGGGTGCTGCGCACCTGAACGGTCTGCCCGGCGGGCGAGGTCCACTTCAGGCTGCGGTCCAGCGTGCCCTTGCGGAAGTCCAGCTCCCGCACGTGCTCGTGCAGCACGCCGTAGCGGGCGTCGAGCGGCTCGTCGTCCACCAGCAGCCGGATCAGCTGCCCGTTGGGCACCGGGATCAGCGTCTCGCTGGTCTCCGGGGAGCCGTACTCGCTCTCCGCGGACAGCAGCGGCCGGTTCTCGTAGACCCCGTTGAGGTAGCAGCCGCCGATGGCCCTCGGCTCGCCCTCCTCCAGGTTGGCCCGCCAGCCGATGTGCCCGTTGGCCAGCGCGAACACCGACTCGGCCTGACCGAATACGTCCAGGTCCAGGCTCTCCTCGCGCACGCCCCAGGGCAGCGTGGTGAACCGGTGTGCGGAACTCATACCTTCTCCAGCAGTTCGGCGAGATCGTTCACGACCCGGTCGGCGCCGTGTTCCTTCAACGCGTCGGCCTGGTTCGCCCGGTTGACCCCGATCACGAAACCGAAGTGCCCGGAGTGGCCCGCGCTCACCCCGGACAGGGCGTCCTCGAAGACCGCGGCGTGCTCGGGCCGCACCCCGATGGCATCGGCCCCGGCCAGGAACATGTCCGGCGCCGGCTTACCCGGGATGTTCCGCTCGTGCAGCGTCACCCCGTCGATCCGGGCGTCCAGGAAACCGGTCAGCCCGGCGCTCTCCAGGAACGCCTTGGCGTTCGCACTGGAGGACACCACCGCGCAGGGCAGCCCCGCCGATCGGCACGCCTCCAGGTAGCGCAGGGAACCCGGATACGCACGCACCCCGGTCTCGTCGATCAGCTCCTTGAGCCGCGCGTCCTTGTTGTCCCCCAGCCGCAGCACGAGCTTCTCGTCCGCGTCGATGTGGCGCGAGCGCAGGAAGGAGCGGACCCCGTCCAGCCGGGGCAGGCCATCCACATACTGTGGATAGTCGTGCTCGGCGGAGAAGGGGGTGAACCCGGAGCCGTCCTTGTCGCGCAGATAGTCGTCGAAGGTGTCCTTCCAGGCGTGGGTGTGCAGCCCGGACGTGTCCGTGAGCACCCCATCCATGTCGAACAACAGCCCGCCGATTCCCGCGGGGAGGCCCAGATCACCAGCTGTGGTCAGCACAATCCCCATCCTGCCCGTCTGGCAGGCTGAGCGCATGTCGCTGATCGTGGTCATGGGTGTGTCCGGTTCCGGGAAGACCACCGTGGGAACCGACCTCGCCGCCAAGCTCGGCGTGCCGTTCGCCGACGCGGACGACTTCCACAGCCCGGCCAACGTGGCGAAGATGTCCGCCGGCATCCCGTTGACCGACGAGGACCGGCTGCCCTGGCTGCGCACGATCCGCGACTGGCTGGCCGGGCATCGGGAGACCGGCGCGGTGGTGACCTGCTCGGCGTTGAAGCGGGCCTACCGCGAGCTGCTCGGACCCGGACTGTTCTTCGTGCACCTGGACGGCGACCTGGCCGTGGTCCGGGAGCGGATGACCCACCGGAACCACTTCATGCCCGCCGCCCTGCTGGACTCCCAGGCCGCCACCCTGGAGCCGTTGCAGGCCGGCGAGCCGGGGATCAGGCTGGATCTGGCGTTGCCAGTGCATCGTCTGGTCGAGCAGGCGCTGGCCGCCATTGGACCCGGGTGAGGCAGACCGCCACCACGAGCGGGGCCAGCGCCACGAGAGCCATTCCCCAGGCCAGGTTGCTGAACTGCGAGACGAAGCCGATCAGCGGCGGTCCGGCGAGCCTGCCGGTGGTACCCATCCCGGAGATCACCGACAGCGTGCCGGGTCCCTGCTGAGCGCCCGCCAGGAAGATGCACGGGACCACGGCGGACATGCCCACACCGACGCAGGCGAAGCCGATGAACGCGGGGATCGTGCCGCCCACCAGCAGCGCCAGCCCGAGTCCGGCCCCGGCGAGGGTCGAGCCGCCGATCACGATCGGCCGGTCGCCGAAGCGGGTGCGCCAGCCGTCGGCGAACAGCCGGGCGACCACCATCGAGCCGGAGAACACGGCGATGCCCAGCGGCACCAGATCCTCCGAGGCGTGGGTGATGTCACGCAGGTACAGGCCGGTCCAATCGTTCATCGCGCCCTCGGCGATGGAGGCGAAGGCCATGGCCAGGCCGAGGAACACCGCGATGTAGCCGAGTGAACGCTTGCTGTCCCCCGTGCGCTCCGGCTTCTCCAGCACGCCGTCCAGCAATCGGGTGCGGGACAGCAGCAGGATCACGTACAACACCACCGCGGCCAGCAGGAAGTGCGGCAGCAGCGCATCGGTCAGCAGGCCGACCCCGGAGGCCACGAGGGCGCCGACGAACAGGCCCAGGCTGAACGTGGCGTGCAGCTTGGCCATGATCGCCCGCCCGGAGCGGGCCTCCAGGATCGCGCCCTGGGTGTTGACCCCGGTGAACAGGCCGGACATCACCACACCGGTCGCGGCGAGCACGGCGGCGGCGGACGCGAAGTCCGGCGCCAGCGCGAGCAGGATCAGCATCAGCGGGGAGACCAGCCCGGTCAGGAACGTGAGCCGCTTGGACCCGAACCTGGCCATCAGGCCCGGGACCAGCGGGAGCGCCGCCAGTGAGCCGATGCCGGAGGCCAGCAGGAGCAGGCCGAGCTGGGCATCACCCAGGTGCAGTCCGGCCTTGATCGTGGGGATTCGTGAGACCCAGCTGCCGTACTGGAACCCCATGATGAAGAACATGCCGGCGACGGCCAGCTGCGTGGTCCGTAGTCCGGCGGGCGTATCGAGCCGCTGCATCCATTGTCCTGTCTAGAAAAGACGTCCCGCCTCATCCGCAGGCGGCTCCTCTACAGCCAACAGGAAACGCTTTCTTTCCATTCCACCGGCATACCCGGTCAGCCCGCCGGACGCCCCGACGACCCGATGACAGGGCACGATGATGCTGATCGGATTCCAGCCGTTGGCGTTGCCCACCGCCTGCGCCGCCCCGGGATCGCCCAGCTCGGCGGCCAGTTGGCTGTAGGTCCGGGTCTCGCCGTACGGGATCCGGGTGAGCAGTGCCCACACCTTCCGCTCGAACTCGGAGCCGCGCGGCGCCAGCGGCAGGTCGAACCCGGTGCGCCTCCCGGCGAAGTACTCCCCCAGCTGCCGGGCGGCCTCGTCCAGCAGCTCGTCGCCGGTGACGAGCGGGCCCATGTCCGGCAGCCGAGGAGTGCGCTGGTGTCCGGCGAAGTACAGCCCGACCAGCGCATCTCCCTCGGCGACGACGGTCAGTTCACCGACCGGCGAATCGATTACCCGATGCCTCATGCGACCACTAGATCATGCGGGTACGACAGGCACATCCACGGCGCTCTCGATGTCGTGTTCGGTGAAGCGGTAGCGAGCCGGGTAGCGGTCCGGATCGATGCGGTTCGCCGGCTCGGTGGTGCGCCAGCTGAACAGGCACCGGTCGCAGGACAGTACCTCCCAGACGCCGGGTACCGGCGAGGTGGCGAGCACGGTGGTCTTGGGGTGGCGGCAACGCGGGCAGATCATGATTCCCTCCCATTGATCATGGCGGTCAGCTTCGACACCCACGCGTCCGCGTCGGCCGGAGCCTGGACCGGCTGCGAGTAGTGGCCGCGCACATCGGGCGCGACCGGGGTGGTGGCGTCCAGGATCAGCTTCGGCGTCATGCCCGCCGGGTCCGATCCGGGATCCAGGGCCAGCACGGACAACCCGGGGATGGTCACCACGTCGTGCGCCGGATTGAGCTTGGTGGACAGCGCCCACATCACCTGCGGCAGGTTGAACGGATCGACGTCCTCGTCGACCATGATCACCACCTTGCAGTAGCCGAGCCCGTGCGGCGTGGTCATCGCGCGCATGGCCACCGCCTTGGCGAAACCGCCGTACCGCTTCTTGGTGGAGATGATCGCCAGCAGCCCGTGGGTGTACATCGCGTTGACCGCCTGGACCTCGGGGAACTCCTTGCGGAGCTGCTCCAGCAGCGGCACGCAGGTGTTCGGCCCGAGCAGGTAGTCGATCTCGGTCCACGGCATGCCCAGGTAGAGGTGCTCGAAGACCGGATCGGTCCGGTAGGAGATCCGGTCGATCCGGATCACCGGCATCCGCCTGCCACCCGAGTAGTGCCCGGTGAACTCGCCGAACGGGCCCTCCAGTTCACGTTCCCGGCCGAGGACGACGCCTTCCAGGAGCACCTCGGTGCCGAACGGCACGTCGAAGCCGGTCAGCGGCCCCTTGGCCAGGGTCACCGGCTCTTCGCGCAGCGCGCCGGCCAGTTCGTACTCGGATTCGTTGTAGGCCATCGGGGTTCCGGCGACCAGGGTGATCACCGGGTCGTTGCCCAGCGCGATCGCGATGGGCAGGTCCTCGCCGCGCTCCTCGGCCTTGCGCAGGTGGATGGCCACGTCGTGCTGCGGCACCGGTTGCAGGCCCAGCCGGTTGCGGCCCTTGACCTGCATCCGGTAGATGCCCACGTTCTGCTTGTGGAAGTCCTCCGGATCCTCCGGATCACGGGAGATCACCGCGGCCTTGTCCACGTAGAACCCGCCGTCGCCCTCGTTGATCCGGAACAGCGGCAGCACGTCGAACAGGTTCACCTCCTCGCCGGTCAGCGTGTTCTCCAGGAACGGCGGGTTCTCCGCGTGCCGCACCGGGACCGGGAAGTTCCGCCACCGCTTGGCGAACTCCTCCACCTGCTCGCGCACCGGGGTGTCCTTGGGCAGCCCGAGGGCCAGCGCGTGGTTCGCCCACGAGCCGTGCACGTTCAGCGCGATCTGCGCCTTGTCGAATCCGTTGACGTTGGTGAACATCAGCGCGGGCGCGGCATCGCCCAGCTTGGGCGCGGCACAGGCGGCGGCGCCCAGGTCGGGCTCGGCATCGACCGGCTCGTCGATGGTGAGCAGTTGACCGTTGTCCCGCAGTGCCTGCAGGAACTCGCGTAGATCTGCGTAAGCCATGATCGTTCCTCTCTCAGCTGGCCTTGGCGGCGCGGAAGCCTTCCCAGCGCTGGGCATGGGGGGCGGGCAGGTTGAACTTGTCCAGGACCCGGGACACGATGTGCTCCACGATGTCGGCGACGCTGGCCGGCCGGTTGTAGAAGGCGGGCATCGGCGGCACGATGGAGACGCCCATCTTGGCCAGCCCCAGCATGTTCTCCAGGTGGATCTGGCTCAGCGGGGTCTCCCGGGGAACCAGCACCAGCGGGCGCCGCTCCTTGATGGTCACGTCGGCCGCGCGGGCGACCAGGCCTTCGCCGTAGCCCATCCGGATCGCGGCCAGGCTCTTCATGCTGCACGGGATGATCACCATCCCGTCGGTGTGGAACGAGCCGCTGGAGATCGCCGCGCCCTGGTCCTCCGGGGAGTAGCTCACGTCGGCCAGCCCCATGACGTGCTTGGCGCTGTACGGGGTCTCGAACTCGATGGTGGAGCGAGCCCAGCGGCTGAGCACCAGATGCGTCTCCACATCGGGGTTCTCCCGCAGTTGCTCCAACAGCCGTACGCCCAGCTCAGCGCCGGTGGCGCCGGTCATACCCACCACGAGTCGCATCCCGCACCCCTTTTGTTCGTATACGAACGATTCGTATACACACTAACATGAGGGGGTGACCGAGCAAGCGCACTGTGGCGCTGAAGATAGTGACCTACCTACTGGCCGGATTCCGCACCTGCTGCGCCGGGTGCTCCAGGCACACACGGCGGCCTGGGCCGAGAGCCTGCCCGACGTGACGAAACCGCAGTACGCCGTGCTGCTGGCGGTGTCCGCGAACCCCGACATCGAGCAGGCACGGGTGGGCGAACTGGCCGCGATCGACAAGGCGACCCTGGCCGGCATGCTGACCCGGCTGGAGGATCGTGGCCTGATCACCCGGGAATCGGACCCCAGCGACCGCCGCAAGCGCACGATCCGGCTCACCGAGGACGGTGTCGCCACCCTCCGCCGGACCCGCCCGCTGGCCGCCGAGGTCGACGCGGGCCTGGTGACCGCCCTGACCGCGGAGGAGCAGCGGATTCTGCAGAATCTGCTGCACAAACTGGCGGACTAGCCGAACAGCCCGGTGACGGCGACCCGGAGCTGATCGCGGAACCAGCGCTGCCCCGGATCGGCGTCGTGCCGGGGATGCCAGGCCATGCCGATCCTGGCTGAGGGCACCGAGATCGGCAGCGGGAACGCGCGCAGCCCGGGGAACAGCAGGGCGCCGGCGAAGGTGAGCCCGACCAGGTCGGTGTTCAACGCCAGCATCATCGCGCCGAGATGGCTGGGCACCACCACCGGGACCCGCCTGCTCAGCCCGTGTTCGGCCAGCGCGGCGTCGATCGGGCCGTGCCGTTTGCCCTTCCTGGACACGCTGATGTGTTCCGCCGCGGCGAATCGGCGCAGGTCGACGGGCTCGTCGAACAGCGGGTGCCCGCTCCTGGCCATCGCCAGCGGGGCGGCGTCGATCAGCTGCTCACTGCGGGTCTCCGGATCCAGGTGGCCGAGCACGCCCAGTTCCACGTCCACCTGGCCGTGCCGCAACGCCGGGGTGTCCTCGAAGGCCTCGCTGAGGAAGACCACCTCCACCCCGGGGGCCGATTCGCGGATCCGGCGCAGCAGCGTGGTGGCGACGCTCATCGCCATACCCTCCGCCATCTGCACGGTGAACGTCCGGCGCAGGGTTCCGGGATCGAGGCCGTCCCCCGGGGCGAGCACCGCTCCGGCCTGTTCGACGAGCGCCCGCACCCGCTCGCGCAACTGCTCGGCGCGTGGGGTGGGCACGAGATGCTGCCCGGCCCGGACGAGCAGCGGATCCTCGGTGATCCGGCGCAGCGTGGCCAGCTTCCGGCTGACCGCGGCCGGCGAGGTGGCCAGCCGCTCGGCCGCCAGGGTGACGCTGTGTTCCTGGAGCAGGACGTCCAGGGTGATCAGCAGGTTCAGATCCATCTTTGCTCCCAGCGAAATTATTCCCTGCTGATTCTTGCATTTTCAGCTAGGCCTTCGCGGCCAAGACTGGTGTCATGAGCGAAACACTTGCCGTCGTCAGCCAGAGCGGCGCGACCGTGTCCTTCTTCGACACCGACGACTACCGGCTGCTGGGCGTCACCGAGGTGACCGCCGAACCACACGAACTCTGCTTCGACCCGGTCAACCGGCTGCTGTGGGTCAGCGTCCCCTACAAGGGCGGGTTCTACGGCAATCACACCGGCCACCAGAGTGAACTGGTGGTGATCGACCCCGACACCCGCCGGGTGGTGGACACCGTGGACATCTCCCCGGAATGCGGCCCGCACGGCCTCTCCCTGGACGCCGAGCGCGGACTGCTCTACGTCAGCGTCGAGGAGGGCGGCACCTATGGCGGCGGGGTCGTGGTGGTCGACACCGCCAGCCGCAAACCGGTGCACCGCATCGGAACCGGAGCGCCCGGACCGCACTGGTTCGAGATCAGCCCCGACGGCCGCACCGGGTACGCGACCAACAAGGAGGCCCCGTTCGTGTCCGTTGTGGACATCGACCGGGCCGAGATGGTGGGCAGGATCGAGGTTCCCGGCAGCGAGAACCTGGCGGTCACCGACACCAAGCTGTACGTGGCGGCTCCCTGGGGCGGGGCGCCGGACTCCGCCCACGCGGGCATCCGGGTCTTCGACCGGAGCACCCATGAGCTGCTGAAGGTCCTGCCCACCGACCAGCCGCTGATCCCGGTGCACCACACCGCTTCCGGCAAGCTCCTCGTCGGCGAGATGCGGCTGCCGACCGGCTCGACCTCCCTGCTCGGCGGGCAGGCACCGGGCCGCATGCAGGTCTTCGACACGGAGACCGACACCTGGCAGGGCGAGGCCGAGATCGGCCACCTGCCGATGACCATCCGGTCCTCACTGGACGGCAGCCGTGGTTACGCGGCCTGCGTCGTCTCGTCCACTGTGGACGTCATCGATCTGTCCACCCTGGAGCGGATCACCCGGCTGGAGATCCCGTCGACCGGCGCGGCCGGTGCCCATGGACTGGCGAGCATTCCCGCTGCCTGACCGCACAAAGTCCCGAAGTTGACGATGTTCGGGGCTCGTTCCTCGCCGCGAACATCGTCAACTTCGGAGCGGAGGTCAGCGGGCCCAGCGGATCAGGGCCTCGGCGGCGGCGGTGACGCCGGAGTCCGCCGACAGCCGTTGCGCCATGCGGGCGTGCGCGGCCCGCACCGACTCGTCAGCGAGCAGCCGCTCGACGGCGCGCAGCGGGCAGCCGTCCCATTGCCTGGCCAGGTCCAGTCCGACCAGCCGCCGCGCGGTGATCCGCTGCTCCCGGCTGCGCGGCGCGACCAGCATGGGCACCCCGGCGTGCAGCGACTCCAGTACCGAGTTCATCCCGGCGTGCGTCAGGAGGGCCGACGCCCGGCGCAGCAGGCCGGCCTGCGGAATCCATGGGCTGGCCAGCACATTCTCCGGCATCCGGCCGAGCTCCCCCGGTCCCAGCTGCCCGGTGGCCATCACCACCGACCAGCGACTGTCCGCAAAGGACTCGGCGATCTGCCGGAAGAAGGTCGCCTTGCGGGCGAAGACGGTGCCCACTCCGACCAGCAGCAGGGGCCGATCGGCGCGAACCGGCCGCTGCCGACGGGTCATCGGGCCGCAGAACACCACGTCCGCGCCCGCCTCCGGGCGATGCCGCTGCAGTTCGGGCAGGGTGTGCACGATGCACCGGCCGGTCAGCCGCGAGCCCGGTGCGTGCGTGGTCCAGAACGGGATCACCGGCATCTCGTCCGGCAGCCAGCGGGCCATCGGATCGGCCACCACCATCGGCAGATCACGTCCGACCTCGGCCAGCAGATCCCGGCGCGTCGCACGCCAGGCCTGGATCCGGCGAGTGCGCAGGCCGACCCGGCGGCGCATCGCGCCCGGACCCCAGCCCGCGGGAACCAGCACCTCGTGTTCCCGGGACATCCGGACGACCGGAACCCCCGCGGACCGTGCCAGGCCCGCGTGCCGTTCGCCGACCATGATCCGCACATCCTGGCCACGGCGCGCGAGTTCGGCCGCCACGGCCAGCATCGGCATCACATGACCGTGCGCGGCATACGGTACGAACAGGAACGCCACGACCACTCCAGCATGATCTTTGCGGCAGACCCTAGACCGTGGCGGATGGCTATTCTCCGTGGGGTGACTGGGCGGATGATCCTCGTATTCGGCGCACTGCTGGCGATCAGCATCGGCGTGCTCATCGCGTTGCCCGTACTGCTCTATCCCTCGCTGACCGACCTGGAACTGCACGACGTGCGCAGTCCCGAGGCCCGGGTGCAGTTGCAGCAGGCGCAGGGCCAGTTGCAGAACAACGCGCGTGGAATCCTCTTGCAGGCCGTGGCCGGCGCGCTGGTGTTGATCGGCGCGAGCGCCACCTGGCGCCAGGTGCAGGTCAACCGGGAAGGCCAGATCACCGATCGGTTCACCCACGCGATCGATCAGCTGGGCAGTGACAACATCGACGTCCGGCTCGGTGGGCTCTACGCGCTGGAACGGCTCACCCGGGACTCGCCGCACGATCGGAGCGCCATCGGTTCGATCATGACCTCGCTCATCCGCCGCCGAATGCCGTTGCCGGACAACGACACCGCCCTCGCGGACGAACTGCCGTGGATGCAGCACCGGGCCGTCGATGTGCAGACGGCGCTCAAGATCCTCGGCAGGCGTCCGCCGTCACCGACCGAGGAACCGTTGTACCTGTCCTTCACCGACCTGCGTCGCGCGCGGATGGGCGGTGGCCGGTGGGACGGGCTCATCTGCCGTCGGTCGGACATGCGGGACGCCCGCCTGCAACGATCCCGGCTGTCGGGTGCGGCGCTGGACGACGCCGATCTCCGCGGCGCCCGGTTCGTCTCGGCCTGTCTGCGGGATGCCTCACTGCGTGGCGCGCGGCTGGAGGGTGCCGATCTCACCGGTGCCGACCTGACGGGCGCGGACCTGACCGGCGTACACAGCGACGAGAGCACCCAGTGGCCGGACGGTTTCAGCGGTACTCACTGAGGAACTCGTCCACGCTGTCCTCAGTGGACAGCAGCTGCCACAGGGCGGCCGGATCCTGGAACAGGTTCTGCACGGTGTCGGCCAGCCGCTGGTCCCCGGCCGCCGCCTCGAAGAGCTGCGAGATGTGGTCCGGCATCGGACCCAGGAAGGTGTTGGTCAGCCGGACCACCTTGTCCGCGTGCCGCAGCAGCCGCTCCGAGGCGGCCCGGCAGAACTCCTCGTCGAGCGGGCCGTCGGTCGAGCAGATCTCCTCGGCCAGCGCGAACGCCGTCGCCGAGCCGAGGTTGGCGCCCTGCCCGATCAGCGGATCGTTGGTGATCCACGCGTCACCGATGGCCAGCACGCAGCCATCGGACAGCGTGTTCCAGCCGCGACGCACCACCGGGGTGATCGCGGCCCGCAGCCAGTCGTCCGGGCGGACGAGCTCGAACTCGGTGTCCGAGATCCGTTCCCGCAGCTCAGGGGCATACCGCTGGACCATCTCCAGGTGCAGCCCGGGGAGATCGGCACCCTCGGCGCGGGATGCCGGTTCCATCGGCCCGCCGGGAATGGCCTCGACCACCAGCGTCTGCACCACACCGTGTTCGGTCAGCTGCGGGATGCGGATGATCTCGCCGATACCCGGGATGGCGTGCAGCTCCACCGAATGCGGGGTGGGCTCGGTGATGCCGTGGTAGAAACCGCCGCTGATCAGCCGTTGCGGACCGGTGAACGGCGAGTGTTCCTCGTCCACCGGGAACAGGTCGCGGATGGACCGATCACCGTTGGCCACCACCAGCAGATCGTGCCTGGCCACCAGCGTGGGCACCGGGAACGCGCCGATCCGCACCGTCCCGCCCCGCTCCTGGAAGGCGGTCATCAGCGCCGGCAGATAGACCCGGAAGTCCACCGTGCTGGGTGGCGGATCGAAGCGGGCGCGGTAGTGCAGGCCCTGCCCGGCATAGATGTTCGTGTGCTGGCTGTAGGCCCTCGCCGTGTCGAAATCCCAGGCGTGTACGCCCAGGTCCCGTTCCCGCTGCTGGGCCGGGCCGAACCGGATCACCGTGTTGCGGGGACGACCGCTCGCCAGCTGATCGGCGTCCTGGGCGGAATACAGCGTGGCGTCGATCCCCAGCTGTTGCAGCCGCAGCGCCAGCTGCAAGCCCGATATACCCGAGCCCAGAATGCCGATGCCGCCCATGGTTCCCCCTAGACCCTGAATCCGGCTAGAAACTCGTCGACGCTATCGGCTGTCCGGAGGGTGCGCCACATGGCAACCGGGTCATGAAACTTGTTCAGCAGGGCGTCGGCGATGTGCTGATCCCCGGCCGCGGCCTCGAACACCTGCCCGATGTGTCGCGGCATCGGGCCGAGGTAGGTGTTGGTCCACTCGACGACGCTGCGCGCGTGGGGCCACAGCTGCTCGGAGATCCGCCGGGCATCCAGCTGGCCGGCGACGATCGCCTCGGCGACCGCGAACGCCTGGTGTGAGCCCAGGTTCGCGCCCTGCCCGGTCAGCGGGTCGTTGGTGATCCACGCGTCGCCGATGGCCAGCGCCTGGCCACCGTCCGGCAGGGTCGCCCAGCCGCGGCGCACCACCGGTGTCAGCCCGCCCTGGAGCAGCTCTCCCGGGGCGATCAGCTCGAAGTCGGCTGTGGTGATGCGTTCCCGCAGCTCAGGGGCATAGTGGGCGATCAGCTTCAGGTACAGGCGGAGGAATCCGGATGGGTCGTCGGCGACGTCGAACCGGGTGAGCACCTCCAGTGGTCCGCCGGGAACGGCCTCGACGGCCAGGGTGTGCGACTTGCCCGTCGGCCCGTGGAACGGCAGGTGGATGAGCTCACCGACCCCGGGAACGGCGTTCAGCATGGACGCGTTCGGCACGCCTTCGACGACCCCGTGGTAGTAACCGGCGCAGAGGCGGCGCTGCGGCGCGGTGTACGGGGAGCGTTGTGGATCGCGGGGGAACAGGTCACCGAACGACCGGCTGCCGTTGGCCACCACCAGCAGGTCGTGCCCGCTGGGCAGGTCCTCGGTGATGATCACCTTGCCGCCGCGCTCGGCGAACCTGGCGAGCAGCGTCGGCAGGTAGACGCGGAAGTCCACGCCGTTCGCGGGCGGGTCCAGCCGGGTGCTCAGGTACAGCGGATCCTGACCGGGCGGGAAGATGTTGGCCGCCCATACCGCCACCTGCGCGGACGGCATGTCCCACTCGAACACGCCGAGCTCCCGCTCGCGCTGCACCGTGGGCCCGAATCGGACCGGAAAGTTGCGTGGCCCACCCGCGGCCAGCTGTTCGGAGTCCTGCGGGGTGTACAGCGTGGGGGTCAGCCCCAGCTGTTGCAGCCGCAGCGCCAGCTGCAGTCCGGAGATGCCCGCACCCAGGATGCCGATATCGGCCATGGTTCCCCCTTTAAACTCACTGAAGGGCACCTTTCCATATCTGGAGTATGGAAAGGTGCCCTTCAGCTCACTGGGTTCCCTCAGGAGTTACCAGACGTGCGGGTTGTCGACCGCCCAGTACCAGTTGTTGTTGCCCTTGTTCAGGTTCCAGCTGACCGTCATCTGCTTCGCTCCGGCCGGAACCGGAACCGACAGCTGCTCGATCTTGGCGATCGCGTCACCCGGGTAGGTGAGCACGGTGGTCGAGGCGCCGCCGTCGAAGGAAACGGTCACCGTGGCGGTCTCGCCGCCGTCCTTGCGGTAGTGCGAGCCGAACGACAGGTTCACCTTGTCCCGGCCGGTGACCGAGTAGGGCTGGGACACCAGCTTCGAGTTGAACTCACCCTGGAACGCCTTGTCCGCCCACTCGTCGGAGTCGGCCACCGCGAAGATGCCCCGCGCCCGGACGTTGCTCTCCCGCTGCTGACCGGGGTCGGTGCGGGTCCAGAACTGGTCCGTGGTGAACGACCAGCCACGCCATTCCTCGACGCCACCGGTACCCATCCCGGCGTTGTCGATCTTCCAGTTGGGCGGCGGGGTGTGGCTCCAGCCGAGCACGGTCTCCGGGATACCGGTCTCGTCCTTGCGGTTCTTCAGCTGCACCAGGTGGAACGGGTCGTTCGAGTTGGTGCCCAGCACCTGGCCGTCCAGCTCGGCGCTGACGCCGAACCTGCTCAGCACGGTCGCGGCGATGTCCACGTTCTTCGGCTGCTCCGGGAACCGGCCCCCGGTGCTGTCGATGATGAACGAGGTCCGCTCCGGCTGGCTGTTTCCGCCGTGGCCGCCCTTGTCGGTGTGGCCGTGGTCGGAGGTGACCAGGATCTGCCAGTTCTCCCCGGTCCGCTTCTCGATCGCCTTCAGCACCTTGCCCAGGTTCTGATCGGTCTTCTCGATCGCGGTCTTGTAGCAGGCGCCGGCAGCGCCACAGGAGTGCCCGGCCTCGTCCACGTCACCGAAGTACACAAAGGACGCGTCCGGCGCCTTCTCCGCACCGAACTTCGCGGCCGCCTTGTCGGCGATCTCCGCGTCACCCTTCTCGTAGCCGTCCTGGTCGGACACCGTGACCCGATCGTCCACCTTGGACGAGATGATCGCCTGCCCGGCCGAGTCGGAGGTCAGCGGCGACCAGTCGGCGATGGCGTAGGTGGACAGCTCCGGCTTGGCGTTCTCCAGTCTGGTGAGGAAGTCCGGGTACTTGCTGAGGTCGGTGTTCTTGCCCCAGTTGTTGCTGGTCACCTTGTGCTTGTCCGGCCAGACACCGGTCAGGTTGGTGGACCAGCCCGGCCCGGACAGGGTCGGGGCCATCGGGTTCGCGTACAGCGTGGTCTTGGACCAGCGGCTGCGGGCGATCAACGCGTCCAGGTTGGGCGCGTCGGCCGGCTCGATCTTGTCGAAGAGCAGGCCGTCGATCCCGACGACCAGGACCTTGTCCGGCTTGGCGGCCGGCGCGGCCAGGGCTGCCGGGACGACCCCGGCAGCCAGGGCGACGGCCGCCAGCGCGGCGATGGTTACGCGTTTCATGGCAGGGTGAACTCCTTTTGGTGAGGGAAAAGGCGTTACTGCTGTCAGGCGCCGATGCGCTTGCGCACCTGAGCCGATACCTGGTCCACCGCGATGACCAGAACCAGGACGATGAGGATGTGGGTGGCCATCACGTCGAACTTGAAGGTCTTGATGGCCTCGTTGATCAGGAAGCCGATACCGCCGGCGCCGACCAGGCCGAGAACCAGCGAGGACCGCACGTTCACGTCGAACCGGTAGAGCAACAGGCCGACCAGCTGCGGCAGTGAGGTGGGCAGCACCGCATGCAACGCGGTCTGCACGCCGTTGGCACCACCGATGCGCAGGACGTCCCTCGGCCCGAGGTCGGTCTCCTCCATCGCCTCGGCCCAGAGCTTGCCCATCACCCCGGTGTTGTGGAACACCAGCGCCAGCACACCGGCGAACGGGCCGAGGCCGACCGCGCAGACGAAGATCAGCGCGAAGACCACGTCCGGCACCGAGCGCAGGAAGGACAGGATGCTCCGGGTGGCCTGGTAGAGCACCGTGTTCGGGGTCGTCGCCCGGGAGGCGAGCATGCCCATCCCCAGCGCGAACGGAATCGACAGGGTGGTGCCGAGCAGTCCGATGTAGAGGGTGACGAGCGCCGCCTCCAGGCCGGGGCGGAGCACCGTGGACCAGGTCAGGTCCAGCGGAATGGCCTCGTCGAGGAAGTCGGCCATGCCCTTGCGGCCTTCGATCAGGGATTTGATCGAGACATCGGTTCCCTGCCAGGCGAACACGTGCGCGACGATCAGCAGCGCGATGAGGCCGAGCATCAGCGGCGATGGCCACCTGCGCGCCGGCGGCTTCGGCGCCGTGCTGAAGTCCGCGAGTGCGGCGGTCATTTCTGGTCTCCCGAGTACAGCGCGTCCACCATGGACATATCGACTTCAGGGGTGGGCAGGTCGAACTCGACGACGCCCTTGTTCAGGCCGATGAGCCTGCTGGAGTACTTCATCGCCAGCTCCGGCTGGTGCAGCACCGCCAGCACGCCGAGGCCCTCGGTGGCCAACTCGGCCAGGAGTGCCAGCACCTGCTCGGAGGCGTTGGGGTCCAAGGCGGACACCGGCTCGTCCGCCAGGACGACCTTGGCCCGCTGGCACAGCGCACGGGCGATGGCCACCCGCTGCTGCTGACCGCCGGACAGCTTCCCCGCGGGCTCGCTCGCCCGATCCGCGAGGCCTACCCGGTCAAGGCAGTGCATGGCTTCCTGGCGCAGGGCGGCCGGGAACAGCCAGGGGTGCAGGGACTGCCACATCGGCAGCCTGCCCAGTGCGCCGGCGCAGACGTTGTCCAGCACCGAGCGGCGCTTCACCAGGTGGATCTGCTGGAACACCATGGCCGTCTTGGTGGGGTCGGCGGTCGCAGGCGCGCCGTCCACCTCGATCAGGCCCTCGTCCGCGGTCTGCAGGCCGACAATGGACTTCAGCGCGGTGGACTTGCCGGAGCCGTTGGCGCCGAGCAGGGTGACGAATTCCCCGGCGTGCAGGTCCAGGTCGACACCCTTGAGCACCTGCTTGGTGCCGAAGGTCTTGCGCAGTCCGCGAATCCGCAGCGCGACAGCGCCGACCGGAGTCCGGATCTCAGGAGTGGCCATGAGGGTCACTTCGCATCCTTCTCGGTCAGGCCGAGGGTCTTGGCCAGGTCGAACATCGGCTGGTAGTGCGACTTCTCGACCGCGACCATGCCGCCGGACGGGACGACGCCGAGCAGCTTGCTGACCTTGGCGACGTCGTCCTTGGACAGCTCCAGCAGGGCCTTGCGGATGGCGTCCTTGGCCTTCGGGTCCAAAGTGGACCGGACGGTGACCGGGTCGTTCGGGATCGGGTCGGAGGTCCAGATCTGCTTGAAGTTGGCCGGGTCGAACTTGCCGGACTCCTTGGCGGTGAGCAGGGTCTGGCTGTTGATCTCAGCGGCCTCGACCTTGCCGTTGGTCAGCGCGAGCAGGGCCTCCGAGTGACCGCTGTAGTCGATCTTGACGTCCTGGTCCTGCAGGCCGGCCGTGCGCAGGGCGGCCTTCGGGAACATGGTGCCGGACGCGGAGGTCGGGCTGCCCAGGGCGAGGGACTTGCCCTTCAGGTCGGCGACCGTCTTGACCGACGAGGTCTTCGGCACCCAGATGCCCGCCGTGTAGGTGGACGGCTTGCCCTGGGCGTCGGCGAAGGTGCCGACGATCTCGGCGCCCGCCTTCTCGTGGGCGAACACGTAGCCGAGCGGGCCGAACTGGGCCACATCCAGCTTCTTGTTCTTCATGGCGAGGACCTCGGCGGCGTAGTCCTCCACCACGGTCATCTCGACCTTGCACTTGAGCGCCTTCTCCATCGCGGCGCCGACGATCTCGTAGGCGGGCTTGAGGCGCTGCGGGTCCTCGTAGGGCTCGATACCGAAGCGGATCTTGCCTTCGGCGCACAGCTCGGTGGAGGCGGAGGTCGTGCCACCACCACAGGCGGCGAGGGTCAAGCCAAGACAGACGGCCGCAACGGCGGCGGACAGTCGACGGGTGAGGGTCATGGCTGGTCTTCTCCCAGTGTTTTTCAGTACAGCGTTTGATTGACTACGAGAGCAGGTCGTCGAGCACGCGGGGTGCGAGCCCGAAAGCAGTGGTCATGCCGATGCCGGAGGTCACGGACACGGCGCGCACACCGGGCATCGGAGCGGAGATGAAGAAGGGTTCGGGGGCGGAGGCGTAGATGCCCCGCCAGCGCTCGCGGACGGTCAGTTCCGGCACACCCAGCAGGTCGGCGGTGGCGGCCAGCACCAGCCGGTTCAGCTCCTCGGAGTCGAACGGGTCCTGTGTCAGGTCGTACTCATGGGTGTCGCCGATCGTCAACGAGCCGTCCGGCCGCTGGGTGTACATCAGGTTCAGACCGATGGAAACCAGCTCCGGGTGCCGCGCGTGCAGCCGCTCCCGCACCGCGCCGATGGTCGGGCACTCGCCGAAGCCGTCGTAGCGCAGCATGGAGAAACCGGTGAGCACGGCGGGTTCGATGGTGCGGCCGGAGGGGTTGTCCACCCGCATCATGTGCAGCTTGCAGCGCCGGATCTCGGCCTGTGCGGCCTGATCCGGGAAGTGCCGGTCCACGTCGTGCCCGGCGGCGACGACGATCCAGCGGCCGCGCACCTTGCCCCGGCTGGAGTTCACCACGCCCGGCTCGACGCCGTGCGCGTTGGTGTTCCAGTGGAACCGCACGCCGCGGGAGGCGAGCCAGTCAGAGATGATCATCGGCGCCCGGCGCTGATCCACCCGCACGTCCATCGGCAGCAGAGCGCCGCCCACGACATCCCCGTTCGCAGGCACCCGCTCCGCCACCTGCGACGCAGTCAGCAGCTTCGCCTGGTCCTCACCGCGGATCTGGGCGAACTCGGCCAGCACGGCCAGCTCGTCCTCGTGCCGGGCCAGCACCATCGCGCCGGCCTCGCGCACCCATAGCCCGGTCTCCTTGCCGACACGCAACCAGGTCTCCCTGGCTTCCAGCGCGTACTCCAGCGAGGGACCGGCCTGCGCGGTGGTGCAGCCGTGCCCGAAGTTGCGGACGGTGGCCCCAATGGCGCGGTGATCACGTTCCAGCACGACGACGGACAGGCCCCGGTCCACGGCGTCCAGCGCGTGCGCCAGACCCACGATGCCCGCGCCGACGATGACGACGTCGGCCTCGTCGAACCATTCACTCTGACTTGTCATGACAAGAACGTTTGTTGAGTGCCACCTGTCCTGTCAACCACATCAATAAGACGTCTATCCCCGTTCGTTTCTCGTTAACTGACCGGCGATTACGTCGAGATATTGCAGGTAGAGAAGGTGGACAGCCGCCGCTGAACATGTATTGTCAAGTGCCATGGACGCCCCCATGCACGAGCGCATCGCCACGGATATCCGGCGCCGGATCGGCTCCGGAGAGCTCGCCGTCGGCGATGCGGTGCCCTCCGAATCGCAGCTGTGCGCGCAGTGGTCCGCCTCCCGCGGACCGGTTCGTCAGGCACTGGCCACGCTGCGGGCCGAGGGACTCATCGGGGGTGGGCGGGGCAAGCCGCCGATGGTCCGGCGGCAGGCCTTGAGCCAGCCGTTCGAGAGCTTCCTGTCGTTCTCCGCGTGGGTGTCGGCGCTCGGCCAGACGCCGGGACAACGCACCCTGGAGGTCGCCCGCCGTCCGGCCACCCAGGACATGGTGGACGCCCTGCACCTGGAGGACGGCGAGCCGGTCGTTCAGCTGCTGCGGCTGCGGCTGATCGACGACAAACCGGCCATGATCGAACGAACGACCTTTGTGGACAGTGTGGGCCGGTCGCTGTTCGATTTCGACTGCGATTCCGGGTCCATCTACGCCCACCTGCAATCGCTGGGCCACGACATGACCGTGGCCCGGCACCAGATCGACGCGGTCGCCGCCGACGAGACGGATGCCGAGCTGCTCGGCGTCCCGGTCGGCTCGCCGCTGCTGCGGGAGCGGCGGCGGGCCAGCTCGGTGGCGGGCGAACCGATCGAGTACTCCGACGACCGGTATCGGCCGGACATCGTCAGCTTCACCATCGAGAACTCCCAGCAGACCAACACGTCGTTGATGCGTCGCTGGGCCGCTTCATAAGGGGAATGTTGTGACCATCGAATTGGCAGTCTTCGACATCGCGGGCACCACCGTCGAGGAGCACCAGGCCGTGTACGTCGCGCTGGCCGACGCCGTGCGCGCGGCGGGGGGCGCTCCGAGCGACGCGGACATCGAGCGCTGGATGGGCGCCGACAAGCGCGAGGCCATCGGCTCCCTGCTGTCCACTTCGGACACCGAGCTGATCGAGAAGACCTTCGTGGACTTCCGCGAGCGGCTGCACAACCTGTACACCGAGACCCCGCCGGTGCCGATGGCCGGCGTGCCGGAGGCGTTCGACAAGCTGCGCGCGGCCGGCATCAAGATCGCGCTGACCACCGGCTTCGACCGGGATGTCACCGACGGCCTGCTGAAGGTCCTCGGCTGGGACGAGAACGTGCTGGACGCGGTGATCACCGTGGACGACGTCCCCGCCGGCCGCCCGGCGCCGTACATGATCCACACGGCGATGCAGCGCACCGGCGTCCGCGATGTCCGCAAGGTGCTGACCGCGGGCGACACCACCCGCGACGTGGAGGCGGGCACCAACGCCGGTGCCTCCTACGTGATCGGCGTGCTCACCGGTGGCCAGACCGCCGAGACACTGGGCGCCGCCGAGCACACCCACATCCTGGCGGGCGTCCGCGAGATCCCCACCCTCCTCGGCCTCTAACGGTTCTCCGAAGTTGACGATGTTCGGGGCTTCGCCGCGAACATCGTCAACTTCGGGACTATCCGGCGATCAGCCGAGCGACCTGCGGGGTGTTGCCCATCGCCTCGTAGGCGGCGATGGCCTCCTCGCGGTACCGGTCGTCGCCCGTGAGGTCAGCCCGCAACAGGGCGACCTTCGCCTGCACATCCAGCTTCTTGAGCTCGGTGGCCAGTTCCGCGACCTGACCGAGCAGCGCCTCCACCTCGGCGTTCCGGCCGAGGGCGACCAGTACCTCGGCGGCGCCCAGCTCCGCCCGGATCAACACGTCCGGCTCGTCGATCTCCCGGGCCAACCGCGCGGCCTCCTGGAATGTGGCCAGGGCATCGGCCGCTCCCAGTCCCGCCTGTGCCCGGCCGACGAACACCGTCATCAACGCGGTGCCCCGCTGCTGCCCGAGCTGGATATTGATCTCCAAGGCCCGCTGGAACCAGTCCAGCGCCACAGCGAATTCCTTACGCCGCAACGCCAGGTTGCCGGTGAAGTCGAAGGTGGACGCGAGCAGTCGCTCGTCCCCCGCCGCCAGTTCACGAGCCAGATCAAGCTGGGCCGCCGCCTCGTCGAACCGCTCCAGCTCCTGATAAGCCTTGGCCAACAGACACCGGCAGCGCGCCTCAGCCCGCGCATCGTGACAGTCCTTCGCAGACTGCGCGGCCAACTTCATGACCTTGAGCCAGGTGGCCAGCGGCCGGCGCCGGTCGAAGTAGGAGAACATGGCCTCGCCGAGCTGCCACACCGGCTCGTGCCACTGGCGTTTCGCGGCGGCCTCCATCGCGGCCACGATGCCGTACTGCTCCCGCTCGAACCAGGTCCGCGCGGCCGCCTTGCTCGGCAGTGACTGCCCGGCCAGCAGCCGCTCGGGGTCGGCGATCCGCAGCTTGCGCCGCCCGCCGAGGGCCACATCGGCCGCCGTGGCACCGAGCAGCCACCAGTTCAGCGCACGCCGGAGAATCTCCGCTCGGTCGTCATCACTGTCCTTTGTGGACGACAGAAGGAGCGCGTGTGCCCGCACCTGCGGATGGATCAGATAGCCGGAATCGGTCTCGCTGACCAGGTTCCAGTCCAGCAGGGTGATCGCCGCGTCCGGTCCGATGCCGGTCATCGCGGCGATCAGCTCGTCGGTGAACCGCCCACCGGACAGCAGTCCGAGAACCCGGTACAGCCGCTGCGCGGGCTCGTCCAGCTCGGCGTACACCGCGTCCAGCGCGGTGGCGACGGCCCGCACCGACCCACCGGCGGCCCGCAGCTCGTCGGTCACCTGCCGCACGGTCCGCCGGGACCGCTTCGCCAGGTGCACACCGATGATCTGCAACGCGAGCGGCAGCCGGCCGCAGAGCTCGACCAGCTCGGCGACGGCGGCGGACTCGGCGGCGATCCGGTCGTCCGGGCAGATCCCGGCGAGCAGTTGAATCGAATGCTCGGTGGACAACCCCTCCACCTGCACGATCCCGGTCAGATGGCTTCGCAGCTCGTCCGGCACTCGTTGGGTGAGCACCAGCACCAAGCTGGCCCCCGAGGTCGGGAGGAAGGGCTCGACCGCCGCGAAGGTCGTAGCGTCGTCGAGTACCAGGATGGCTCGCGAATCAGCAGTCAAGCCACGAAACAACACCGCACGGTCGTTGAAGCCGGTCGGCATCGTCGACTCGTGCACGCCGAGGGCGGTCAGCCACTGGCTCATGGACTCACTGGGCGACGGACCATTTGGGCCCAGATCGGCGTACAGGAGTCCGTCCGGAAAGTCTGCGGCCAACGCACGCGCGACCCACAGGGACAAGGTGGTCTTCCCGACGCCGGCCAACCCGCGCAAGCCGACGATGACGGGTCGCTTGCGATCCGGATCCGCGAGTGCGGCCAGGTCCGCCAGCGTCGCTCGTTCACTCGTCCGGTTGACAAATTGTTCGGTGACGAGGGGGCCCATGGCCGGTTTCGTGCGGGGCAGCTGCGGCGCTTCCAGGAAGGTGACCGTGCCGATACTGCCTGCCTGCACCACGTTCGCCGCGTGTCCGGACATCTCGTTGTGCGTGCTGTCCCGCATGCTCGGTTTCCCCCTCGCCGTGGCCGATGCGCGGCGGCCACCATACTGCAAGCGATCAGTTCCAGAGGCCGGTTTTGCTACCGTGGCCAGCGGTTCCGTCATCTAGGGGGTCACCATGGATCCGATCTTCACCGAGATTGCCACGACGCTGGCCACCAAGGCCGCCGGCGGCCTGTGGGACCTGGTCAAGGCCAAGCTGTCCAAGCGCAAGGACGGGGCGGCCGCCCTGGAGCTGGCCAAGGACGCCCCGCCGGAGTCGGCGCGGGTGCACGTTCTCGCCGAGGAGATCCAGCGGGACGCCGCCGCGGATCCGGTGTTCGAGCAGGCGCTGCGCGTGCACTGGCAGCAGGCGAACATCAGCCAGGTGACGACCAACATCACGAACACCTTCTCCGGGCGCGCGGATGGACCGGTCATTCAGGTCGGACAGCAATTCAACAAATGATTGATAATCAGAAATCCGACTGCTATACGCTGAAAACAGAAAACAGAAAACAGAAAACAGAAAACAGAAAACAGAAAACAGAAAACAGGAAGCCGGCCGGTGGGACACCCGATCCCCCGACCGCCGGGTGCTGCTCGTGGTGCGCACCCCGGCGACGCTGAACCGCCTCACCGACCTGATCCCGGCGCTGACCTCGGACAACCGCCTGGAGGTCTGCTTCACCGTCGATGAGGGCTCCTACTTCTCGGCCGGGCTCACCGAACGGCTGCGCAATTCCGGGGCGCTCATCGTGCCCTGGGCCTCGGTGGGTATGCAGAAATTCGACGTCGCGATCGCGGCCAGCGACAACACCGAGCTGCACCTCCTCGATGCCCCGGTGATCCTCATTCCGCACGGCGCCGGATACCACCGCCGCTCCGAATCCGGTATCTCCGGGCTGCGCCGGGAGGGCCTGATGTGGGGCGGTGAACCGGTTCCGCACACCCTGGCCCTCGCTCACCTCGGACAACTGTCCACAGTGGCGGCGATCGACCCACGGCTGGCCGAACGCGCGCTGGTCATCGGGGACACCACCCGGGACCGGCTGGTGGCCGCGGCAGCACGCAGGCACCTGTATCGCGCGGATGATCGACGGCTGGTGCTGATCGGCTCGACCTGGGGCAAGCAGTCGCTGTTCGGCCGCGATCTGGAACTGGCCGCCCGGCTCACCCAGATCCTGCCCTACGACGAGTTCCAGCTGGTCATGACGCTGCACCCCAATGTGTGGGCCGGCCACGGCGAGTTGCAGGTCCGCGCGTGGCTACGCCCGGCGACCGACGCGGGGGTACGGCTGCTGTCGTCGGAGGAGGACTGGCGTCCCGCACTGGTGGCGGCCGACGTAGTGCTGTCCGACCACGGCTCGCTGACCTGCTACGCGGCCGAGCTCGGCGTGCCCACCGCGCTGGCCGCCGACGGTGGCACCGAGGTCGTTCCCGGCTCGCCCCTCGCCACCCTGCGCGACGCGCTCCCCCGGTTCACCGGCGCCCTGCCGGACCTCCCGCCCCCGGCAGTTGACCTGTTCGCCCACCCCGGTCAGGCGTTGAACCACCTCCTGGAGCGGATCTACCAGATCCTGGAACTCCAGCCCACCACCCGGCATCGCCCGGCGATGTTGCCGATCCCGGAGTTCACCGCGGACCGGCCGAAGTCCTTCCAGGTCACCGTCCACAACGGACGAATCCAGCGGCTCCCGGTGTCCGATGAGGACTGTCATCACCTCGCGGCGGCCGAGGATGTGGACGAGCTGTCCATTCTGGAGAAAGCAGCGGCGATCTGGAGCCGCACCTCGTTCGACACGGCAGAGCAGGCATGCGAGTGGGCCGCCGCCACCCTGCGCCGCAATCCCGGCGCCAGGGTGGCCTGCGCCCCGGCGGGCGGCGAACTGCTCGCGGTGATCCGGGACGGTGGTGAGCGGATCATCACCGGCACGACCGACCGCTCACTGGCCGCCAGCATCGCCTACCGCGACCATCTGTCCCGAAGTTGACGATGTTCGGGCTTCGCCGCGAACATCGTCAACTTCGGAGTCCGGTGAGGTGGACCCAGCGGGCCACCGAGGGGATGCCCGCACCGTCCACTGTGAACAGCAGGTACCAGCCGGGCGGGGCCATGTTCGGGTTGGCGGTGACCACCAGGTCCAGCTCGTTGCCGTGCGCGGTGATCGGCAGATCCACCGAGCGCTGGTTGGGGTCGGTGGAATGGGTGACGGCGGCCGGCCGGATGAGCACCGCCTTGGCCACCGCGCGGTCCACGGTGATCCGCTGGGTACTGCCGTAGGTCCACTCCGGACTGGCTAACCCAGCGATGACCGGACGCGGGCCCTTGAACAGGTAGGTGGGCTCGTACAGCGACATCCGCCGGTCGAAGGAGCCGTCACCCGGATTGTTGCCCACCGCCATCACCCGGCCGTCGGGCAGCAGGAACGCCGAGGAGTGGTAGCCCCGCGCCACCGGGTCGACGGCCATCGGTCCGCTGAACTGGTTGGTCTTCGGGTCGAACACCGAGGCCTCGGCCACCGGATCGGCCCGGTTGTGCACCGCGCCGCCGGTCTCCAGCACGGTGCCGTCCGGCAGGATCACCGCGGAGAGGTACATCTTCCCCGCGTGCAGCTCCGGGCCGGGGGCGTACTGCGGCGCCTTGGCCTTCAAGTCGATGAGGTCGGTGTACCGCTTGGCGGCCACGTTGGTGATGATGTTGCCGCCACCCATGACCAGGACCCGCTGATCCTGCGCGGGCGGCAGCAACACGCTCATCGACTGGTCCCGGTTGTCCTTGTCCTGCAAGCCAGGCACGTCGGTGACCGTCCCAGATGGATAGTCGTAGAGCGAGGCCCCGGTCCCAGGCAGGCCGTTGCCGAACACGTGGCTACCGGTGTAGAACAGCCTGCCGTCCTGGGTGAGGATCATGGAGGGGTACAGGCCCCAGAACTTCCAGGTCTGCTTGATCTCCCCCGCCGCCAGCCACTTTCCCTGGGCCTGGGCGAAGTACTCCACCGCGACGCTGCCGGAGGCCTTCTCGTTCAGCCCGCCGAGGGTGAGCACATCACCGTTGCCCAGCGAGGTCGCCGAGGGATACCAGTGGCCCTCGGTCATGTCGTTGGTGCGCTGATAGGCCTCGGTCGCCGGGTCGAAGACGTACGAGGCCTTCGAGCCCTGGTACGTGATGTCCTGGACATTGTCCGGGTAGCCGATCGTCCCGCCCAGCACCAGGATCCGGCCGTCGGGCAGCTGGGTATGCCCACCGCAGAACAGGTCGGCGGGCGTCGGCACATCGTGGAAGGACCCGGTCCCCGGGTCGTACACAGTGGACTTGAACGAACCCGCCTTGAAGGCCGCCGGATCATTGCCCGAACCGGCGATGAGCAGCACCTTCCCGGTGCGCAGCAACACCGCGTGGATCGCCCGCACCGGCGACTCGTAGTCGAGCACCGTCCATCTGCCCTGGGTACAGGGCGTTCCCACTCCACACGGATCAGGCGCGGCACGCAGCACGGCCAGCGGTGAGTACAGCAGCGCCGCGGCCAGTAACCCGGCCAGATACGCGAGCGGACGACGCCTCATCGAGTCACTCCTTCTCGGTAGCGGGACACCTTGCGCACCTCGATGCGGTCGCTGCCCGCACCGAAGGTCGCCACGATCCGGGAATGCCGCAGGGCATCGTCCACAGTGGGCAGTCGTTCCGGCCCGTACCGCATCATCGGGCTGGACACCACGTAGTCCACGTCCCGCCAGCCGCGGGGCAATTGGACGCGCACCTCGGGATCCAGATCCACCTTGTAGAACCAGATCGCGTGATAACCACGGTCGGACAGGTCCAGCCACAGCCCGTCGTCCACCACGATCCGGCTGTCGGCGGGCACCGACTCGGTGATCCACCGCAGGCACTCGCTGTACGAGCTGTTGGCCTGCACGGTCATCGCCCGCGCGTCCCGATGCCACCACAGTGGACTGATCCCGGCGATGGCCCAGCAGGCCAACGTGATCACCAGGGTCCGGCGGGTGAACCGGGCCCACCCGGGCCGGCGGATCCGCTGGTCCAGCAGCCAGCCGATCAGCAGGGCGGTGCAGCCGGACACCAGCAGCGCCAGGAACGGCAACGCCTGTGCGATGTACATCGACGGCAGGTAGCCGCCGGGTCGCAGCAGGGCGATGGTCAGCACGGCCAGCGCGGCGGCGGGCACCCACAACCGGCGGAAGAACACGGCGACCAGCAGCGCGGCCAGCCCGGCCACGATCAGCACACCGTCCTGGTACAGCCAGGAATCCACCGTGCGCGACGCATCGCTGGCCTGCGCGAACACACTGCCGGACCCGTCCCGGCCGAACAGCTGGAAACCGACCGCGCCCAGCAGCGAGACGTGGTCCCGCCCGGGCAGCAGCTCCCCCTTGAGCAGGGCGTACAACGGGTAGAACGCGACGGTGAACACGAACCCGCAGCCGAAGGCCACCACGCAGAATTTGCGGGTACTGGCGTGGGTGCCCTGCCACACGGCGACCAGCGCGGCCGGCAGCAGCAGGAACATCGTTTCCTTGGACAGCACGGACAACGCCGCGCAGGCCCCGGCGGCGCAGTGATGCCAGAGATCACGCCGCGGGCACAGCGCCAGGGCCATCGCGCCGAGGATCCAGGCCAGCCCGATGTTGTCCAGGTAGATCTGCCGGGCCAGCGCCACCCCCAGCGGACACAGCCCGAACAGCAGCACCGCCAGCCCGGCGGCCCAGCGGGGTTGCCGAAGCCTGCGGGCCAGGGTGAACACCAGGGACAGGTTGATCGCGCTGACCAGCAGCATGATCACCCGGGCCGCCGGTACCCGCAGCGTGTCCGGCGCCAGCACCTCCGGCAGCCAGCCCAGCACGGCCAGCTGCATCCAGCCGAACGGCGGGTGGTCGTACCAGTAGGTGTAGTGCGCCAGGCCCTCACCGGCCGCGACCGCACGCGCCTGAGCCAGGTAGGTGCCCTCGTCGGCGCTGATCGCCGGATAACCGGTGATGTTCCAGCCCTGCACCAACAGCACGGCGGGCAGCAGCCCGCCGAGAACCCACAGATCACGGCGTCGGTTCACGTCAGGTGCGCACCGACGTGCCGGGTGAGCTCCCAGTCCCGGCGGCCGACCAGCTCCCTGGCGATCGCGCGCAGCGCGGCCCCGGCCAGCACCAGGGTGTACAGCGGCGCGGCGACCACCAGTTTCACGTAGTGCGCACGCTCGATCTTGAGGTTGTACAGCTTGCCGAGGTCGTGCAGGCCTGCCGCTTCGAAGGCCAGCTGGGCCAGCGTCGGGATGCCGGGCAGGAAGGACAACAGCGTCACCCACACCGGCAGGTGCAGGACGAGCGCGACGATCAGCCCGACCGGAGCGGCCAGTCCGGTGAAGGCCTGCAGGAACGGGGAGGCGAGGGTGAACCGGGCCAGGGCGCGCTGCCGGAAGGAGGCGATGCGCCGCCAGTCGCCCTTGCGGAAGACCTGCATGAAGCCCTGGTTCCATCGGGTGCGTTGCCGGAAGAAGGACGCCGCGCTGTCCGGCGTCTCCTCGCGGGTGACCAGCACGGCGTCGTAGGCGACGACGACCTTGTGTCCACGGCTGGATAATCGGACGCCCAGTTCACAGTCCTCGGCGAGGCACGAGGGGTCCCAGCCACCGATCTGGTTGAGGGTGTCGGTGCGCACGAACACGGTATTGCCACCGAGGGGGATGAAGCCGGCCTCCGCCTGCAGGTGCAGCCGGCTGCGGAACCAGAAAAAATACTCCAGGCAATTGCGCAGGCTGTACCAGCTGGAATGGAAATTGATCAGCTGTACGCCACCTTGGACGACCGTGGCATTGGTCGCGCGGAACGCGTAGTCCACGTGGGTGAGCAGGTCGGGATGCACCAGATCCTCGGCGTCGAATACACCGACGATGTCACCCCGGCAATACGGCAATGCGGTATTCAAGGCCTTGGGTTTGTTCTTCCGCTTATTGGTGTCAACGATGACACGGACCTTGTCCGGATATTTGTAGGCCAACCAGTCCGCCACTTCGGCGGTACCGAAATCATCGTGGCCGATGATCAACAGGATTTCGATGTCGGGATGACCGGATTGGAGCAGCTGAGTGACGGTGTGCTCCAGCACGGCTTCTTCGTACCGGGCGGGGATGAGGATGCTGAAGCTGAGCGAGTGGTCTCCGTCAGGCGCGGGGAAGGTGGTGTTCCGCAGATTCGCCGGCGTGCGCCAGGCGTGGAGGGTCCAATACAGGTTGGCGATGGCGATGACGAAGAGGACGATGGAAATTAAGGCGATTGCTAACGAGAGCATCCCTATTATCCCTGTTCGATTATCACTCCATTGCTGGATTAAGGTAGCACTATAGGTCGGTGGGGTTAAAGGCTTTGCCTTCTAATGGCGGCGGGAGTTGGGCCGTGTGGGTTTCGCTTTTGAGGTGGTCTTATGTCTGCGTGGGTCGGTGGTGGGCGGGCGCAGTTTATTTGCGCCTCCTCACGCCTCAAGGGCGCTTCGCGTCCGGCTTCGCCGGATCGCCCTTCGGGCGACCCTTGACCCGTGAGCCTCTGGCGCAAAAACGGGCAGATATAGGGCAGGCTGGGGCCTGCCCTATTGGGGCGCGCCCGCCCACCACCGACCCGCTCCAGTTGTTCAGAGGTGACCTACGGCGCGAGTTGATCTTGTATTAATCACCTGATAGTGACTCGAAATCGTATTCCTGTTCGACTAAAATGGAGGCATGAGGAAAGAGCTGACACCGCAGAGCGTGGCCGGTAAATACCGGCTCATCGCCACGGTCACGGCTGACTTCCTCCAAGACCTGCGCGAGCTGCTGTCGACCTCGTCGGACTGTGACTCGGATCGGGAAGAAACCCGGGTCGAGATGACGGTCAGTTCGGCTCAAATCCGCCACTTCATCGCCCTCGCCGAAGCCCTGCACGTGAAGCTGCCGTACACGCAGGAAGCCCTTGCTTCGGGTGGGATCGATCTCGCCAAAGCTCAGATGCTGCACTCCCTCACCAAGCCCCTCGATGCTGAGCTCGCGGGACTGGTCGAAGAGAAGGTTCTGCCCACCGCTCACGAACTGTCGAATTCGGAGATGCGCGCTCTTGGGGAGCGATACATCCAAGAACTCGACCCACACGGCGCGCAGGAACGACACGAACGCCGCGCGAAGGACCGGTCGTTCACGGTGACCAGCAAGCCCGACGGTATGGGCGAACTGCGGTTGTACTCCACCGCACCCGAGGTGCAGGCGGCGTATCAGGCGATCGACCAGCAGGTCCGCAACACCCGCGCGAAAGACGACGAGCGAACGCATGACCAGGCCCGAGCCGACCTCGCCGTAGCGGTATTGGCTGCGGGTGGAGCCGGCAGCGAGGGATTCGCGCCGGTCGATCCGAAGATCGTGATCACGATCCCGAAGGACGTGATCGAGGGTCGGCAGGAGCACGGCGCTGAGATGCAGGGCTACGGCGCCATCCTCGGGTCGATGGCTCGACAAAAGGCGGCCACCGCGTCCGTGTGGTTGCGCATGATCACAGATCCGGTGACCGGAGTGGGGATCGACTTCTCCCGCAAGGGATACCGCCTCAGCCAAACCGAGCGGAACTTCCTGATCACCCGCCACAAGACCTGCCGGTTCCCGAACTGTCAGGCACCGGCGGTGACCAGCGATCTCGATCATCGGGAGCAGTATCAACGCTGCAAGGTCACCCGCGGTTGGGACATGGCGCCGCTGTGTCGACGGCACCACATCCTCAAAGAGGAACACGGCTGGGGCTACGAGATCCTGCCCAACGGTGATCTGTTGTGGACTTCGCCGAGGGGAACCAAGATCTTGGTCCGCATGGATCCGGGAGCCGACCCAGATGGTTAGCGGAGTGCGCCGGGCAGGGCGGTGGGCGGCGCGCGCCCGGTGGGGCAGGCCGCGCAGCGCCTGCCCCTTAGGGCGTGCTCCTTGGGCCGCCGAGGCTCAGGGGTCAAGGGTCGGCCGCAGGCCGATCTCGCGAAGCGAGACGCGCAGCGTCCTTGAGGCCTGAGAAGCGGCCCAACACAATGCGCGCCGCCCACCGCCACACATAAAGAAACCCCGGAGTGGCCTGGGGGGCATCCACTCCGGGGGCTTCAACGCCTGCGGCTGTCCTGCTTTGCGGGAAGCAGGGCGCGGCTGTATTCGGTTACGCGGTGGCGGCCAGCCATGCCTCTCGGCCAGGTTTGGTGGGAACCCAACAACCCTTGGCCGGGGGCAGCGAGGCATGGCTGGGCCCCCCACCTTCATATTCAGCATCAGACAGGGTCAGCAGACTGTCCACCACAACGTTCATGGGGCCGGACTGCTGCCACAGGACTGTCTTCGGTGCAAGCACATTGGCCTCGTCACCGGGCATGCGCATTGCGGTCACATTGTCTTCGGAGTCGAGCCGGACGATGTCCAGCACAGCGCCGTGCGCGCGCACTCCGACCACGGCGACGATGTCGCCACGGGAGTCACGCGGGTGAATGAAACGGAAGCCGCGGTCCATCAGCGAGCGCAGAACCAACTCGGTGGGGTTCTCGAGGGTACTAACCGAGGACATAGTCGAACTCCCCATCCTTCGCTCCGGCCAGGAACGCAGCCATCTCATCCCGGGTGTACACCACGACGGAACCCTCAGGGAACCGGGAGTTGCGCATCGCGATCTCGCCACTGTCCATCTTGGCGACCTCGACGCAGTTCCCGATCTTGCCGCTGTACCTGCTCTTGCGCCACGAAAGGCCCTTGAGGCCGGCTGTCGCTTCGCCCAGCAACTGAAGCACCTCCCGAACTGGCAATCCGCAGTGCATCTGCACGTGCATCCGGTGATGCACCAACCGTAGCAGAAGATCTCTTGAAAATGCACGTGCAGATGCAGAGCTAAGCGGGTTAAAACCGCTCCCGCGCCCGGAGTAGTTCCTCACGGGTCTTGGTGGGCGTCATGCTGTCCACCATCAGCTGGTCGAAGACCCGGCTGTACAGCTCGAGCTCATCCTGCTTCTCCAGGTACAGAGCTCCGCTGAGATGTTCGATGTAGACGATGTTCGGCAGCTCCGGCTCGGCGAAGCGCAGCAGGGTGAACGCGCCTTCGGCCGAACAGCCACTGAATTCCCACGGCAGGATCTGCAGGGAGATGTTCGGCAGCTTGGTGAGCTCGATGAGGCGATCGATCTGCGTCTTCATCACCTCGGCACCGCCCAACGGCCGGTAGAGCACCGAGGCGTCCAGTACCGCCCAGATCTTCGGAGCGGACGGCCCAACCAGGATCTTCTGCCTGCCCATCCGCAGCGACACGCGGCGGCGGACGTCGTCGTTGACCTTGTCGGCCCGACCCTCACTGGCCACGGCGATGGCGTAGTCCTCGGTCTGGAGCAGGCCGGGGACGTACTGCAGTTCGTAGGACTGGATACGCGAGGCCGATTCTTCAAGGCCCACGTAGTCCTGGAACCAGGAGGGCATGAGGTCGTTGTAGCGGTTCCACCAACCCGGGGTGTTGGACTGCTTCACCATGCCGAGGAAGACATCTCGCTCGTCCGGGTCAGTAACCCCGTACATGGTCAGCAGGTCGGCTACGTCGCGTTCCTTGAACCCGACCCGGCCCAGCTCCAAACGGCTGATCTTGGACTCGGATGAGCGAATCTGGTAGCCGGCGTCGGCGCGGGTGATGCCCGCGGCCTCTCGCAGTCGACGCAGCTGGCCGCCCAGCACCATCCGCCGGACCGTGGGGCCAGTTCCGCCCTGGTCACCGGTGGTGGCCATGACCGCTCCTCCTCGTACACAGAAGGGCGCGCCATACGCCCCCGATGACCATACTGCACAAGGTCACCTTCGCTGATCACGCAAAGAAGTGCATGTGCATCCGCATTGTTGTACTAGTTCACCCGCCCGGCGTTTACCCCATGCAGCGGTACCAATACCCTGTGTTGCGTCCGTCAATCGTCGAGACAGTCTGCGAGGCTCCCCATGTCCGGCGCTTCAGTTTCTCCCCGAACTGACAAGCCCGTTCCCGCGTACATCGACCCGACCAAGGCCAGTATCGCCCGGGTGTACGACGCATTCCTCAACGGCAAGGACAATTACGAGGTGGACCGCGAGGTCCTCCGGGGAGTGCAGAAGGCCGCTCCCGAGGCTCAGGACCTGGCCATGGAGAACCGTGGCTTCCTGATCCGCGCCTGCCGCTTCCTTGCACAGCAGACCGGCATCACCCAGTACCTGGACTGTGGTTCCGGCCTGCCGACCGCCGAGAACACCCACCACGTCGTGCAGCGGATCAACCCGGACTCCCGCGTGGTGTACGTGGACAACGACCCGGTCGTGCTGGCCCACGGCCGCGCGCTGCTGGAGGAGAACGAGAACACCGTCTTCGTGGCCGAGGACATCTTCCAGCCCGAGACGCTGCTGCAGAACGAGGTCGTGCGCTCCAAGCTGGACTGGAACGAGCCGATCGCGCTGCTGCAGATGGGCACGCTGCACCACTACAACGCCGAGGACAAGCGGACCCGCAAGGACATCATGCGGGCGTACATCGACGCGCTGCCCTCCGGCTCCTTCGTGGCGATCAGCCACTTCATGGACCCGGAGGACGAGCACAGCGTCGTCGCCCGCAAGATGGAGGACATGTTCCTGCACAGCCCGATGGGCAGCGGAACCTTCTCCACCAAGGCCGAACTGCAGGAGCTGTTCAACGGCCTGGAGATGATCGAGCCCGGTCTGGTGCTGTGCGCCGACTGGTGGCCGGACGGCCCCCGCATCAAGCCGCTGAACCAGGTTCAGCACACCATCGCCGGCGGTATCGCCCGCAAGGCCTAACCGCCTGATCTGATGGCAACGATGTCCCCCACACCCGGCACACGGGCGTGGGGGACATCGGCGTTTCAGGCCTGCGCGCGGACCCGCTTGACGTAGGCCTTGGTGAACAGCACCAGCAGGCCGATGGCTCCGAAGATCATGAACGGCGAGATCGCCATCGTCATCGAGATCGGCAGGGTGTAGATCACCACCAGCTTGACGGCCGCCTCGGCGAGGAAGCCGACACCCCAGATCAGGCTCAGGATCCGCATGCTGCGCTGCATGAGCGGCGTGGACCGGTACTTCTGCTCGAACCCGGCGAGCGCCTCCGGGCCACGGGCGCCGATGAACCGCCTCGCGCTGTAGTAGATGAGCGGCTTCCCCGCCCAGACACTGCCGATGAACACCAGACCGAGGGCCACCGTGGTGAAGCAGTCCTTGGCCAGCATGAACCGCGCGTCGCCGGTGAGGAACGAGGTCAGCAGGCCGATGCCGTACACCGCGAGCATCAACGCGGCGAACTGCTCGATCTTGCGGTGCCGGACGGTCTCGATGACCAGGATCGCCGCGGACACCACCGTGCCCGCCAGCAACGCCAGCCAGTCGCTGTAGCCCAGCCAGTGCAGTGCGTAGTAGGCGAGGGTGGGCAACGCGATGTCGCGGAGCAGCGTCGGCAGCATCGAGCGCATGCCCGCTGCCTTCTCGATCGGTTGTGCGGTGGTCATGTCATTCCCCCTTGACTGAACGTTCGGCACGCTGACGGCGCGCCACGTAGAACTTGGTGAACACGCTCAGCAGGACCATGAGCCCGCCGAACATGAAGGGCGAGAGCCCCACCATCACCGAGACCGGCAACGTGTAGATCAACACCAGCTTGAGCAGCACGTACACCAGGAAGCCCGCGCCCCAGATGATGCCGAGCCTGCGGATCCCCTCGCGCATCCCGGCATTGCTCGCGTAGGCGCCGTCGAACTCGGCCCCCGCCTGCTCGCCGCCGAGACCGGCGAACCTGCGCGCCGAGTAGTAGAACAACGGCCGCCTGGTGAACGAGGTCACCAGGAACGCCAATCCGGCGATGGCCACGCCCACCACGCCCTTGGCCAGCATGAACCGGGCGTCTCCGGTGAGGAACGAGGTCAGCAGGCCGAGGCCGTACAACGCGAGCATGAGCGCGGAGAACTGCTCGATCCTGCCCTTGCGAGCCGTCTCCACCACCAGCACCACACCGGAGACCACCGTGCCGGCCAGCAGCGCGATCCAGTCGCTGTAGCCCAGGGCGTGGGCGACGTAGTAGGCGATGGTCGGCAGCGCCGCATCCACGATCATGGACGGCAGCATGGTCGTGATTCCAGCAGGCTTGACCTGCTGTGGCGCCTCGATGGCGGTGGTCATCGGTCCCCCTCGTTGTTCGATGGGACAACCGTATGAGCCAGGCCGATCCGGTCCCCGGCCGCTTTGTCACCACCCTCGGGTGACACCTGTCATGTGTTGTCACACCCGCCCGTCCTGGCTCGTCCACCCGGCAGACAGCCAAGGAGGAGACATGACATCGCATGTGGTGGTGCTGGGGGCCGGTTACTCGGGGCTGGTGGCCGCGAAGCTGATCGCCCGTTCCGGCGCGAGGGTCACCCTGATCAATGACCGGGACCGGTTCGTGGAGCGGGTCCGGTTGCACCAGCTGGCCGCCGGACAGCCGCTAGCCGACCTACCCCTCACCGAGTTGCTGGACGGGTCTGGCGTGCAACTGCACGTGAACCGGGTCGTGCGGATCGATGCCGAGGCCAGGCGGGTGCACTGCGTGGACGGCTCGACCCGGGACTACGACACCCTGGTCTACGCGCTGGGCAGCTCGGCGGACCTGGACTCGGTGCCCGGGGTACGCGAGCACGCGTACACGGTCGCCGGTCAGGAGGACGCCGACAAACTCCGGGCGCGGATCGCCGAGGGCGGATCCGTCACCGTGGTCGGCGGCGGCCTGACCGGGCTGGAGGCGGTCACCGAGTTCGCCGAGACCCACCCGCGGCTGACGGTGCGCCTGGTGACCGCGGAGCCCCTCGGTGCCGCGCTGTCCGCCAAGGGCGCGGCGCATGTCCGCCGGGTACTGGACCGGCTGGGCGTCGAGGTGCGGGACAACGCGCCGGTGGCCGAGGTCCGGGCCGGCGGACTCGTGCTGGCCGGCGGCGAGCACCTGCCGGCCGACGTGGTCGTGTGGAGCACCGGGTTCCGGCTGTCGCCCCTCGCCGCCGATGCCGGGTTCACCGTGGACCGGCACGGCCGGATGCTGGTGGACGGGAGTATGCGGTCGATCAGCCACCCCGAGGTGTACGGCATCGGCGACTCGGCGGCGGCCCAGCACCCGAACGGTCAGGAACTGCGCATGTCCTGCGCCGCCGGACTGCCGGTGGCCCAGACGGCGGCGCGGGCGATCACTGCACGCCTGGCCGGTAAGGAACCGAAGCCGCTGCGCTTCCGGTTCATCAACCAGTGCATCAGCCTGGGGCGCGATGACGGGCTGATCCAGTTCGTGCACGCCGACGACAGTCCGAAGGAGCGGGTGCTGACCGGAAGGCTGGCCGCTCGCTACAAGGAGACGGTCGTGCGCAGCACCATCTTCCTGTTCCATCACCCCGGCATGCCCACCAGTATTTGAGACAGATCTTCCACCATGCGGGAATCGAGTTACCGTGGTGTCCATGGTCTACACGCATGGACACCACAGCTCGGTACTGCGTTCGCACAGCTCCCGGACGGCGGCCAACTCCGCCGCGTACCTGCTGCCACACCTGCGTCCGGAACACTCGCTGCTGGATGTCGGCTGCGGACCCGGCACCATCACTGCGGACTTCGCCGGGCTGGTCGGCCAGGTGACCGCCATCGAGCAGAACGCCGAAGCGCTCGCGCTCGCCGAGCACACCCGCGACCTGGGCGTGCGGCTGGAGGTGGCCGATGTGCACCGGCTGCCGTTCCCGGATGACAGCTTCGACGTCGTGCACGCCCACCAGGTGCTGCAACACGTCACCGATCCGGTACAGGCGCTGCGCGAGATGCGCCGGGTGTGCAAGCCCGGCGGGTTGATCGCCGCCCGCGACTCGGACTACCCGAAGATGGCCTGGTACCCGGAGCCGCCGGAGCTGGACGAGTGGATGTCCCTCTACCTGCGCACCGCGCGGCACAATGGCGGCGAACCCGCTGCGGGCCGGTACCTGAAGACCTGGGTGCAGCGCGCGGGATGCAGCGAGGTCGGCGTCGGCGCGTCCACCTGGTGCTGGGACTCGGCGGAGGAACGCGCCTGGTGGGGCGGCATGTGGGCGGACCGGATCCTGGACTCGGCGATCGCCAGGCAGGCGGTGGACTACGGCTACGCCACGCCGGAGGACCTCGCCCGGATCGGTCAGGCCTGGCGGGACTGGATCACCGCGCCGGACGGCTGGTTCGCCATCCTGCACGGCGAGCTACTCGCCCGCCCCTAGGAACGCCGACTCCGAAGTTGACGAGGTTCGGAGCGTTCATCCCCGAACCTCGTCAACTTCGGGCGCAGGACGCTCGATCGAGTGGACATTGCCCGGCAAGAAAGGCCGTCCGGCCGTTCGGCGCGATGGTCACGTGGTGATAGCCGGGATTACCGTGCAGCTCAGCGGGGTTCACCCTGGTGATCGTCGCCCGCTGGAGTATGGCGACACTCACGTGAGCAGGGCCAACGATTTACTCGTTGTACCGGCGTAGGCTAATCTAAGACGTTCGACATAGATCCCCTGCGAGGTGACATGGCCCGCCACTCCGATGCCCGGCAGAAAATGCTGACCAGCGCGGTACTGCTGTTCCGCGAGCGAGGCCTGCCCGGCACCTCCCTGTCCGACATCGTGGAGCACAGCGGCGCCCCGCGCGGTTCGCTGTACCACTACTTCCCCGGCGGCAAGGCGCAGCTGGCGACCGAGGCGACCGAGTTCGCCGGCTCGTTCATCAGCGCGGCGATCACCGAGGTGCTGGAGCACAGCCACCCGGTGGACGCGCTGCGGATGATGGTCGAGTTCTACCGGGTGCAGCTGCGGGACAGCGCGTTCGAGTCCGGCTGCCCGATCGGCGCGGCCGCGTTCCAGGGCGAGGAGGGCGCCGAGGCCCGCGAGGCCGCCGGCAGGATCTTCGAGGCCTGGCAGGAACTGCTCACCGCGAACAACATCAAGAACGGCCTGCCCGCCGATCGCGCCGCGAGCGTGGCCACCGCGGTCCTGGCCACGATCCAGGGCGCCCTGCTGATGGCCAAGGCCCAGCGCACCACCCAGCCACTGGACCGGACCGAGACCGAACTGGTCCTCCAGGCCGAGCAGCTGTTCCCCCGATCCTAGAACAGGGCGGCGGCCTTCTGCGCGGTCTGCAGTACGCCGTACCCGAGGCCGATCAGAACCAGCAGCCACAGGGCGAGGGCGAGCAGCTTCTCCATCATGTGGGCCTCCGGACCAGCAGGTTCGCCAGCAGGCCGACGGCCAGCACGCCGACCATGATGTACAGCGCCAGCACATAGCGATCGGCACCGGACTTGTTCAGCGCGATCTGGTGGTCGGCGATCGCGTTGACCACCAGCGGCCCGACGACGCCGGCCGCCGACCAGGCGGTGAGCAACCGGCCGTGGATCGCGCCCACGTTGAACCCGCCGAACTGGTCCTTCAGGTACGCGGGCACGGTGGCGAAACCGCCGCCGTAGAAGCTGAGGATCAGGCCGGTGACCAGCACGAACAGCGATACCGTCCCCTGCCCGGTGGTGGCCAGCAGCAGGTACAGGATCGCGCCGAGCCCCAGGTAGAGCGTGTAGACCGCCGTGCGGCCGATGAGATCCGAGGTGGCCGACCAGACGAACCGCCCGGCCATGTTGCACAGCGACAGCAGGCCGACGTAGCCGGCCGCCTGCGCGGCGTTCACCTCGGGGAAGAAGTCGTGGATCATCGGCGAGGCCTGCTCCAGGATGCCGATACCGGCCGTGACGTTGCAGAACAACACGATCCACAGCAGCCAGAAGGTACGGGTGCGGAACGCCTCGTTCACCGGCATCCCGGTCACCGGGGCCACCTCGCCGCCGTTCGGCGACCAGCCCACCGGCGGGACCCGCACCGTCGCCGCGCCCAGCAGCATGGCCACCAGGTAGATCAACCCCAGTGCGACGAAGGTCTGCGACAGGCTCAGCCCGCCCATCAGCGAGGTGGACAGCGGAGCGGCGATCAACGCGCCGCCGCCGAATCCCATGATCGCCAGTCCGGTGGCCATCCCCGGCCGGTCCGGGAACCAGCGGATCAGCGTGGAGACCGGGGAGATGTAGCCGATGCCCAGCCCGATGCCCCCCAGCACCCCGTATCCCAGGTAGACCAGCCACAACCAGCCCAGCTGGATGCCCAGCGCGCTGACCAGGAAGCCGCCGGACCAGCAGATCGCGGACAGCGCCATGGCCTTGCGCGGACCGTTGCGCTCGACCCAGGCGCCACCGAAGGCAGCGGACAGGCCGAGCATCACGATGGCGATGCTGAAGATGATCGCGATCGGGGTCAGTGCGGTGTGAAAGTGGCCGGTCAGCGGCGTCTTGAACACGCTGAACGCGTACACCTGGCCGATGGAAAGGTGCACCGCGAGGGCCGCGGGCGGGATCAGCCAGCGGGAGAACCCGGCCGGCGCCACGGTGCGCTCTCGGTTCAGCACGTCGAGATTCACCGTCAGATCATCGCATGACCCCACCTGATGTCCAGGTGCGCAGATATTCGGTTCACATCGGGTTTACTGTCGTTACTATGCGCTACTGGTTGGTAGATTCCTTTACCGATACACCATTCAAGGGCAATCCCGCTGCCGTCGTTCCGCTAGAGGCACCGGCCTCCGACGACTGGATGCAGGCGGTGGCCGCCGAGTTCAATCTCTCTGAGACCGCCTTCCTGCTGGGCGACGAACTGCGCTGGTTCACCCCGGCGTCCGAGGTGGACCTCTGCGGGCACGCCACCCTGGCCGCCGCACACGTCCTGGGTGGGGGCACCCACGCCTTCAAGACCCGCAGCGGCACGCTGAACTGCGAGAACGCCGGCGAGTGGATCCACATGGACTTCCCCGCCGACCCGCCTGCCGACTCCGCCGCGGACCTGACGGCGGCGCTGCCCGGCACGGCTCCGGAGTTCGTCGGCCGCGGCGTCTCCGATGTGATCGCGGTGCTGTCCGACGCGGCGGAGGTCCGCGCGATCAGTCCGGACGCGGCCGGGGTCGCCGCGCTGGGCTCCCGGGGACTCATCGTGACCGCGCCGGGCGACCGGCCGGACCTGGACATGGTGTCCCGCTGCTTCTTCCCCGACGTCGGCGTTTTCGAGGACCCGGTGACCGGATCAGCGCACTGCACCCTGGCCTCGTACTGGGCCGGGCGCCTGGGTAAGACCACGCTCGTCGGCGAGCAGGCCTCCCGGCGTGGCGGCATCGTGCGGATGGAGGTACGCGGCGACCGCGTCGGCCTGTCCGGCCAGGCCGTGACCGTGGCCACCGGCGAGCTTCACGCCCCAGGCTGAGCCTGGAGCACCGGGCAGCCCATCCGCTTGTACTTGGCGTCGTACTCGAAGTGCCACGCCTCGTTGCCGTAGCGGCGGCACCAGCCCAGCGCGCCCCTGGTCTCCTCCAGCCACCTGGCGGAGGTCAGGGGCTGCACATCCACCGCCAGCCCCTTGACGTGCATGGACTGTTCCGGGGTGAGCACGTGATCGGCCGCCCACTGCGCACCGTATCTGCGCACCTGATCGTCGTACTCGGCCTGCTGTTGCTGCAGGCTGCGCTTACCGTCGTTCAGGCACAGCGTCTTACCGGCGGCCTCCCCCGCCCGCACGGTCAGCAGCCAGGCGGCCACCGCGTCCGGTTGCATGCCGCCGGTGTCCTCGTTCTCGTAGGCCTTGTCCACCGGGCACTTCGTTCCCGCGGCCGGGCCGGTGGCGGCCAGGGTCTGCGGGCTCGCGGGCGCGTCGACGAAGGTCAACGCCGCCGGCGCGCCGGGTAATCGCACCTGGTAGGCCTGCAGCGCCACCCCGCCGGCCACGATACCGATGGCGACCAGCCAGAGCGTGCAGGCGATGAATCGAGCTACTCGCATAACTTCACCGTGTCCCCCCAATACCCGCGTCTGTTCCCGGGTATGTCCTTCTTCGGTAACAGACGCGGGACCGGCTAGTGGGGTTGACGTGGCTTGAGTCGCACATCCGGCATCGGGGGCGCAGGAATCCACTGTCCGTCGTGCCCTTCGACCAGACCGAACCGGGAGTTCGGCTGGGCCTGCCAGTCGTCACGCGCGGCCACGATCTCCTCGTGCGTGCGGCCGACGAAGTTCCACCACATGACCAGCTCGTGCGGATACTTCTGCCCACCGATCAACGCGAACCGCCCGTCGCCCGCCACAGTCACCGAGGTCTCCCCCGGCGCGAGGTACAGCAGCGGCCCGATGGGCAGCTCTTCCCCGTTCACCGTCACCGACCCTTCAGTGACAAGTACGGCGTGTTCCCATTCCGCGTTCAACGGGACCGTGGAGTTCCCGTTGAGCACGACATCGGCACCGACGAGCGGGCTGTAGGTGGTGGCCGGCGAGGTGGTCTCGCCCAGCGTGCCCATGAACACGGTGGCCTCGGCGTCGCCGTACACGGCCTTCGGCAGTTCCAGGTGCTGTTCGAAGTGCGGTTCGACGTAGGCAGCGTCGCCGGGCAGCGCGACCCAGAACTGCAGGCCGTGCAGCTGCGGCAGCTCCCCGAGGGAGAACTCGGAGTGCGCGATACCGCGGCCCGCGGTCATCAGGTTCAGCTGGCCGGGCCGCAGCACGGCCTCACTGCCCACGCTGTCCTTGTGCCGGATCTCGCCGACGAGCGGCCAGGTGACCGTCTGCAACCCGATGTGCGGGTGCGGCAACACGGTCATGTCGTGGCGGTCCGGGCCGAACACGTCCAGGAAACACCAGGCACCGACGGTGCTCAGCGCGCGCTGCGGCAAGGTGCGGTGCACCGTGATCGCCCGCAGGCCGCCGAGCGGCACCTCGCGGGACTCGTACAGGGTCATTCCGACCAGTCCACCTTGCGGGCGGCGTCGGGGTTCTTCTTCAGGAAGGCGGCGATGAACGGGCAGAGCGGGACGATGGTGCGGTCCCGGCCGTCCGCGTCCTTCACGGCCTCGGTGGCGAGGATCTTGCCCAGTCCCCGGCCGCCGAACTCGTCACCGATCTCGGTGTGCGTGAAGATCGTCCGATCGGCGCGCTCCCGGTAGTCGGCGAACCCGGCCAGTTTCTCGTCGGCCCAGATCTCGTACCGCGACTTCTCGTCATTGCGCACCACTGATGCATCAGCCATGTTGACACTGTAAATCGCTGCGCCACCGGATGCCCGGAGGGGCTTTTCATAGCCAGGCCTGGAATATCAGTCGGCTTCGAGCGCGCTCGGCTTGCGGGCGGGGCAGCCCTCGGACCGGTACTCGGCCCTGTACTCGAAGTGCCAGGGTTCGTTGTCGTACATCCGGCACCAGCCGAGGGCGCCCTCGGTGTTCTCCAGCCACGCCATCCCGGCTCGCGACTGCACGTCCACCGCGAGCCCCTTAACGTGCATGGACTTCTCCGGCGGCAGCACCTGCCGCTCGGCCTGCGCCCGGCCGTATTTCTGCACCTGCTCCTGGAACTCGGCCAGCTGCTGCGCGGCGCTGCGCTTGCCGTCGTTCAGGCACAGCGTGACTCCCTGGCCCTTCGCCGTGGCCACCGCGTCGGCCCAGGCCTTGGCGGCCGCCGGATCCAGGCCGGTGGTCGGCTTGTCGAAGTACTGCTTGTCCACCGAGCAGCGCGGACCGTCGGCCGGGCCGTCCACATCGGACCGCGTCTCGCTGGTACCGGTGGGCGGCGCGGGCGCCTCCGCGCCTGCCGCGCTGGGCGGCGTCCCCGGGGCCCCGGGGGTGATCGGCAACGCGAACAGCACGGCGGCGCCGAGGCCGATCCCGATCAGGATGCCGCGCAGGGCCGGCAGGGTCAGTTTCTGCATGCCCCCAGAGTGAAAAGCGCAGTCGACGGGCCGGTCATGCCTGGGTCCGGCTTAGGACACGGGAATGTCTCGGTTTGTCGACAGCGAGATGGACTGCCCTCACGCGGTGGCGTAGGGAATCTGCTCCTTCGCGGTCCGTAGCGCCCCGGCCCACCAACCCAGCTGGTCCAGCATCACCTTGGCCGCGCCGTTGGCGCCGTCCGGTTCCCGCAGCGTGCCGTCCGCCCCGAAGTGCTGCCACACGTTGTGGAAGCTGACGGTGTCCCGCACGGTCAACGCGTGCAGTTCGGGCAGCACCTGGCGCAGCTGGTTCACCGCGAGCAGGCCGCCGGTCATGCCGCCATAGGAGACGAAGCCGACCGGCTTGGCCCGCCATGGTTCGTAGTGCCAGTCGAGCAGGCTCTTCACCGAGGCCGGGTAGGCCCGGTTGTACTCCGGGGTGACGATGACGAACGCGTCGGCGGCGGCCAGCCGGGGCACGGTGCAGGCGAGTACCTCCGCGGTCGCCGGATCCGGCTGCTTGCTCAGCTCGGCCGGCAGCGGGAAGTCGGCCAGGTCGATCAGATCGATCTCGAAACCCTCGTGTTGCCGGACCTGCTGGGCGAACCAGTGCGCCACCGTGGGGCCGAATCGCCCTTCCCGCACGCTGCCGATGATCACCGCGAGTCGGATGGGCTGTGACAGGTTCATGGTCTTCCCTTCGATCGGTTCGATCCGAAGGTAGAACCTCCAGCGAACTAGAGGTCAAACTCACCGCATCCTCCACCGAATGCAACGGGCGCGGATTAAGAGGTTGCATCAATTCGCAGCACGGCCGCCAAATTGTGTTACGGGCCATACGAATTACCTATCAAGGCCATTACGAATCCCCCGATCGGGCGTTATTTGGGATGACGACGGACGCCTTAGGAGACTCACCGTGACCGAGACGCAGCAGCGGTCGCGTGGCCGTCACCGGACCACGCCCCCCGCCAAGAACACCCTTCCGAAAGCCGTGCTCGGCATGGTCGCCGCCGGCGCGATCATGGGCGTGACCGCACCCGAGGCAGAGGCCATCACCCACTCCACGGTGCCCGTTCCGGTCACTGCGCAGACCCCCGATCTGATGGCCGCTCCCGAGCCATCAGCCGAGTCTTCGCAGGCAGAAGCGGTCAATCTGGTCTTGGACCCGGCAGCGGGCAAGGCGGTCGGCGAACGACTGGGCGGCTTCGGCGCTGGTTCCGTCGGCGCGATCGGCGCCACCGCGGCCAACGCCCTGGCGAAGACCGGACTGGACCCGGCGGCGGTCCAGGAGGCGGGCGGTGTGATCGGCAAGGGGCTCGGTGCCCCGGTCGGAAAACTCGTCGGCGGACTCGTCACCACACTCACGAACAAAGCGATTCAACAGGGCGCGAATTCGGCGCAACAAAACGATAACGCTCCCGAGGAATCGGCCCCCGAAACGGCGCCGGAAGAAGCGCCTGTTTCACCGACTGTGAATAAAGCCACTCCGAAAAGCAATAACCTGAAGGGATCAGCTCCGGTGTCCATTGACAGCGCTACCGCTACCGCATTGCCGATCTTCGAGCAGTTGTTGCAGGAGAGCCTGCAACAGGCCACCGGCGGTGGCCTCGACGCACTGCTGCCCGGCGACGGCAGCTTCCCGGGCGGCAACCTCCCCAGCGGCGGCTTCCCGGGCAACTTCCCCGGCGGCAGCGGGCTGCCGATCGGCGGCGGCTTCACAGACGGCGTGGACGCCCTGCTGCCGGGCGCCGGATTCGACGACCTGGCCGGCCTGGCCGGCGGAGCGGGCTGGTTCGAGGACGCCGCAGGTGCGGCCGGCGGCCTGGAGACCTTGCAGACCCTGGGTGAGCTCGGCGCCCTGGGGGCACTCGGCCTGTAACCCCACAGACTCCGCAGGCATCTCTTCTCAGCGCCGAGATCTCCCGTTTGCCTGCGGCCGACCGCCGCTGGAGGGCTCCCGTAATCCCTCCGGCGGTGGTTTTTTATTTCCCCAACCCGCTCAGGGAAATGAGCAAATGGTTCACTATAAAAGCAATATGTGGGAATCGGCATAAATTCCCGGAATCCACGACGGATCCGATTATCGAACGTTATTCGGGGTGACCACGAACTACCCCGAGGAGATTCGCCGTGGCTGAACCGAAGTACCTGCCGCGCTCGCGCCGAGCGATCGTGCCCGCCGCGCTGATCGGCCTGCTCGGCGTCGGCGCCATCGTCGGCGCGAGCACCCCGGACGCCCCGCCCGCCAAGGACCCCGGTGCGACGGTCAGCGCACAGAACGTCGCCGCCGCCAAGCCGCTCACCACCACTTCCTGCACGCCAAAGGACCAGCTCACGGCGGATGCCGACGATGATGGCGACGCGGCCGTGAACTTCCACGGTGGCGGTGGCAAGGGCGGCAAGAACAAGGGCAAGAAGAACGGCGGCGGCCAGGGCAAGAAGCAGGGCCAGGGTAAGAAGAACGGTGGCGGTGGCATCGACCAGCAGCTCCAGAAGCAGCTGATCGACCAGCTCAGCCGGGCGGTCATCGCCGGCGGCCTCAATGGCGGCGGATTGTTCCCGGGTGCGGGAATTGCCGGTGCCGGAATTCCGGCGGCAGGTATCGCGGGTGCGGGAATTCCCGTCATCCCGTTCTCCGCCGGCCAGAATTCCGCCGGAAAGGGCGCCACTCAGGCGACCTGCAAATAATTTCCGGCCGCTACCGGAGGGCTCCGCACGCCCTCCGGTAGCGGTTTTTCAGTTGTGCCCGTCCCCGACCGGGCGGATCATGACCCCTCGATGAGCCTGGAACAGCAGTACCTCGCGGCGTACGACGAGCAGCTCCGCACCGATGCCGAAATACCCGGCGCCTCGGCGGTGCGACCGCTCGGCCCCCTACGACTGGCCACCTACGCCGGCGGCCGGGGATTCGTGACGTATCCCCACCAGAACGGGACCGATCTCGCCGCGCTGGTCGGCCAGGTCGACGAGCACTACCGCGCCGACCCGGAGATCACCCGGGTGGAGTGGAAGGCCCGAGGCCACGACACCACGCCTGGCCTGCACGAAGCCCTGGTCCAGCACGGTTTCCGGCCGGACGAGCCCGAGTCGATCATGATCGGCGACGCCGAGCTGCTGGCCGTGGACGTGAACCTGCCCGCGGCCATCACCCTGCGCCAGATCAGCGACGAGGCCGATGTCCGGGCCATGTGCGCGATGCAGGCGGTCGCCTTCGACGACGGCTCGGATCCCGGCCGGGACGCGGACGGCGTGCTGCGCAGGCTGAGCCTCCGCGACGGCATGGAGCTGTGGGTCGCCGAGGCGGAGGGCGAGATCATCAGCGCCGGACGCCTGGAGCCGGTGCCCGGCACCGAGTTCGCCGGCCTCTGGGGTGGAGCGACCCTGCAACGGTGGCGCGGGCACGGGATCTACCGGGCGCTGACCGCCGTCCGGGCCCGATCGGCGCTGGCCATGGGCAAACGCCTGCTGCACAGCGACTCGACCGAGTTCTCCCGTCCCATCCTGGAACGCTCCGGCCTGCGCAAGGTCTCGACCACCACCCCGTACATGTGGACCCGCTGACCGGCTAAGGGTGCCCCTCACTGCGTTCAACGTTGTGAGGGTGCCCCTTACTGCGTTGAGTGCAGTAAGGGTGCCCCTCACTTCACTCAGGCGACAGGTAAAGCGTCGTCCTCGCCGGCGAACTGGGTGCGGTAGAGCTCCTCGTACCGGCCGCCCTGGCTCAGCAGCTCGGTGTGGGTACCGCGTTCCACGATGTGCCCGGCCTCGATCACCAGGATCTGATCGGCCGCCCGGATGGTGGACAGCCGGTGCGCGATCACCACGGCGGTACGGCCGGACAACGCCTCGTTGAGCGCCTCCTGCACAGCAGCCTCCGAGGTCGAGTCCAGGTGCGCGGTGGCCTCGTCCAGGATCACCACCCGCTGGCGGGCCAGCAGCAGCCGGGCGATGGTCAGCCGTTGCCGCTCCCCACCGGACAGCCGGTAGCCACGCTCGCCGACGATGGTGTCGAGCCCGTCCGGCAGGCTGTGGATCAGCTCCTCCAGCCGGGACCGGCGCAGCACGTCCCACAGCTCGGCCTCCGACGCCTCGGGCCGGGCCAGCAGCAGGTTGGACCGCACCGACTCGTGGAACAGGTGCCCGTCCTGGGTGACCATGCCGATGGTCTCCCTGATCGACCGCAGTGACAGGTCCCGCACGTCGACCCCGCCCAGTCGCACGGCGCCGGTGTCCACGTCGTACAGCCGGGGCAGCAACTGGGCGATGGTGGACTTACCCGCTCCCGAGGAACCGACCAGCGCGATCAGCTGACCGGGTTCGGCCCGGAAGGACAAGCCGTGCAGCACCTCGGCGCCACCCCGGTTGTCCAGCGTCGCGACCTCTTCGAGGGAGGCCAGCGAGAACCGGTCCGCCGACGGGTAGCCGAAGTGCACGTCGTCGAACTCCACCGCGACCGGGCCGTCCGGCACCGCCTTCGGCTCGGCCGGTTCCTGGATCAGCGGTTCCAGGTCGAGGACCTCGAAGACCCGCTGGAAACTGACCAGCGCGGTCATCATCTCCACCCGGGCACTGGCCAGCGCGGTGAGCGGCGCGTACAGCCGGGTCAGCAGCAAGGCCAGCGAGACGACCGCACCCGCCTGCAACGTGCCGTTGAGCGCGAAGTAGCCGCCCAGTCCGTAGACCAGGGCCAGCGCCAGCGCGGACACCAGGGTGAGCGCGGTGACGAAGATCTGCTGGGACATGGCGATGCGCACGCCGATGTCCCGGACCCGCGCCGCGCGCCGGGTGAACTCGGCCGACTCGTCCGACGGCCGGCCGAACAGCTTCACCAGCGTGGCGCCCGGTGCGGAGAACCGCTCGGTCATCTGCGTGCTCATCGCCGCGTCGTGCTGGGTGGACTCCAGGGTCAGCCCGGCCAGCCGGGAACCCATCCGGCGCGCCGGGATGACGAACAGCGGCAGCAGGATCAGCGTGAGCAGGGTGATCTGCCAGGACAGGTTCACCATGACCACCAGGGTGATCAACAGGGTGACCAGGTTGCTGACCACCCCGGACAGCGTGTCGGAGAACGCCCGCTGCGCACCGATCACATCGTTGTTCAGCCTGCTGACCAGCGCACCGGTCCGCGTCCGGGTGAAGAAGGCCACCGGCATCCGCTGCACGTGGTCGAAGACCGCGCTCCGCAGATCCAGGATCAGACCCTCGCCGATCTGCGCGGAGATCCAGCGCACCACCAGTTGCAGGACCGCCTCGACCAGCGCGATGACCGCGATCAGCCCGGCCAGCCAGGCCACCACGTCCAGTGGCCGGGACTGCATGATCGCGTCCACCACCCGACCGGCGAGGATCGGGGTGGCCACGGTCAGTACCGCGGTCAGGACGGACAACAGCAGGAACCAGCCCAGTCTGCGCCGATGGGGCCGGGCGAACCGGGCCATGCGGCGCACGGTCGCCCAGCTGAACGGCCGCTTGTCCCCGGTCGCGTGCATCGCGTGGTAGAGCGATGTCCACGCGGTGACTTCCATACTCATGACGAACCTCCGAGTGTTCGACGTCAGACGCTAGCGAGCAGGTCTGACAATCTCGGAGATGACGCTAAGAGCTCTAGTCGACTGGAAGTCAACTGGCGATCTTGACGAGCACTTCTTCCTCTTGCTCGATGCGCTTGTTCCACTCGGGCTTGCTCGCCTGCCAGCCGTCCTCCGTGACGCCGAGGCGCCAGTAGCCGGAGATGGACAGGTCGCCGCGCGGCATGTCCCGGTCGACGCGCAGGTACTTGCGCACCGCCTTCACGAAGTGCGCCTCACCGTGAATGAACGCCTGCACCCGGCCCGAGAGCCACTCGGCGCCCAGCACCGCGTCCTCCAGCCTGCGGCCGGGCACCGTGCTGCCCCGGTGCACCCAGTGCACCTGCACATCACCAGCGCTCTTGAGCTGCAGCTCATCCTCGGGGCCCTCGACCTCGAGGTAGACCTTGGCGACCGCGCCGGGCGGCAAGGCCTCCAGCGAGGCGGCGATGGCGGGCAGTGCCGCCTCGTCGCCGGCCAGCAGGTGCCAGTCGTAGTCCTCGCGTGGGTGATAGGCACCACCCGGACCGGCGAAGATCAGCTCATCGCCGGGCTGGGCGTTGGCCGCCCAGGGGCCCGCGATGCCCTCGTCGCCATGCCAGACGAAGTCGATGCACAGCTCGCGAGCCTGCTCGTCCCAGTGCCGCACGGTGTAGGTGCGCACGACGGGCCACTGCTCACGCGGCATCGTCTGCCGGATGGTGGTCAGGTCGAAAGGTTCTGGGTATGTGACGCCGTCCCGGGGGAACTGCAGCTTCACGTAGGCGTCGCTGTGCTCGCCGAGGCCGAATTCACTCAGGCCATCACCACCGAGGACCACGCGGATCAGGTGCGGGTTCACGGTCTCGGTGCGCAGCACGCGCCCGATGTGGACGACGGATCTACGGTCGGACATCTACACTCCTTCCCCCCAGTATCGCCAGGCGGGCCGAAAGTGCCAGCCGGTCCGGCAGGAAATCAACTGCCCAAGAGAATAGCTTAGGCATACCTAATACTGCTCCACTGTACCGCGTGATCAGTGATGCAGATCACAGGAAGTTGCAGTTCTCGGGCGGGATGGCCGCATCCGGCCCGCAACTCCCATCACAGTCATGCCCGTGGGTCCATCAGACTACTTCTGGGATTCCCACTTTGGTCACCCGAAACACTAAAGATGTAACTCCGTTGGCTCCTCCGGAGCCCGTTCGGGCAAGTTTTCAGCTCACTCAGATTCGTATCACAAACCACTAACGAGTATATATGCCTCCTATTTATCTGGCCATAATGCGAGGTCAGAGGCCTGCTGTTAGCTTCCCTGAATTGGCAAATTTCTCCTGATAGGAGGCACGGGGGTGTCCAAAAGACGGGTATCGGCGGCCGCAATTGCGCTCTGCGCGTTCGCGGTTCTGATTCCACCGCTCGCCAGCTGGGCCGAGCCGGACGATGGTCCGCGCTCGCCTAAGGATCGACAGCCGGCAGCGGCAGGCGTCACCCGGGCAGATGGCCTGTTGACCAGCGATTTCGATCTGGGCGACATCGACCTGCCAAGCAACAACGACTCCAAGATCACGTTCAGGGCACCGGTGCGCGGCACCCTCACCCTGCCCGACAAGGAGGACGCCAACGCTCCGCTGGTCATCTTCAGCCACCTGCGCGCATCGACCTGCGGCAACGGCGCGTTCGCCTATCCGTGCCCGAGTGGCGTCGCCGAGGTGCGCTACGACAAGGGGATGGACTACCTGGCCAAGGCGCTCGCGGCCAAGGGCTACGCGGTGCTGGTGCCGAACCTGGCCCCGCTGTACATCGGTATCCAGCAGGAAGGGCCGTACGACCAGAAGATCGGATACATGGTCACGCTGGACCGCATCCGCGATCGACTGGTGTCCGCGGCTCAGGGCGGAGCGAACGACTTCGGCGCCACCATGAAGGGCCGGGTGGACACCTCGAAGGTGGCCATCGCCGGCCAGGGCCGGTCCGGCCGCATGCTGGCCCCGCTGGCCATCCGCTGGAAGCAGGGCCCGGTCAAGCCGGCCGCGATCCTGGCGGTGGCACCCCTCTACCGGGTGGCTCGCTACGGTGAGGCCGAGGGCAACGCCCCGGACACCTCGTGGAGCACGGCACCACCCACGGACATCCCGTACTTCGGGCTGGTCCCCAGCGCGGACGGGGTCATCGAGGAGGCGGACGCCAACCAGTACCTGTCGCACTACCTGAGCGTGCCGCGCACGGCGCCCGCCCAGGTGGCGGTCACCGAGGAGCCGTTCGGGCACAACTTCTTCAACACGGCGCTGTCCAGCATCCCGGCCGATGACCGGCTGGGTTGCCTGGGTAAACCGTGTGTGCCGACCGCCGAAGCCCACCAGGCGCTGCTGATCAAGAGCTTCGGCGACTGGCTGGACGCGACCATGAAGGCGGGGCAGGCACCGGAACTGGCGTTCGCGGCGGACGCGGCCGTGCCGACCGCGATCAGCGGCCACAACGCCGAGTTCCTGATGGCGACACCGGGTCCGAAGACGGTGCTGCTGAACCCGACCGGCAAGGCGTTGAAGGACGCCGCGGGCAAGGAGATCCAGGGCGTCGGCGACGTCCGGATGCAGGGCTGCCGGTTCTACGGGACCAACTTCCCCGACCAGGTGGATCGCTGCGAGGACAACAGCGCCACGGGCAGCACCCAGGCGCTGGCCACCTCGTACGTGCTGGCACTGCGCTGGACCGGGAACGGTGCGGCGCGCATCTCGGTGCCGCCGAACGCGGCGGCGGCCGAGCGGCTGGTCATGCAGGTGATGCCCTGGTGGAGTGAGCCGGGGCAGACCGGAACCCAGGTACGGGTGACGCTCACCGACAAGGCGGGCAAGACGGCCTCGGTGCAGCTGGACGGCAAGGACCCGGCACTGGAGCCCCGCAGCGGACACGCTCCGCATCTGCTGGGCACCATCCGGTTGCCGCTCAGCCGGTTCGCGGATGTGGACACCAAGAACCTGGCGTCCGTGGAGATCGGCGGCAGCGGGTCCGCGGGCGCCATCGCCGTCCGCAGCCTGGAACTGTCCTAAGCAGTAGCGAAGGGGCGCCGTCACCTGGGTGGCGGCGCCCTTTTTTGTATTGGGGGGGTGGGTTCGGGCTGTTGGCGAAGGATGGCTTTGGAGGGGGAGACGGGCTTGGGGTGGGGTCTTTCCTGCCTGGCCGTCTGGTGGGGGCACGCCGGTCTGGGTATTCGGGGTGGGTTGGGGCTTGATCGTCTCTGGCATGGACCTGCGCGTAGCTGGTGGGCCTGGTGTGGCTGGTGGTGCACCTGTGGGTGATCTGGTGGCTGTTGTTCCATCTTCAAGATGGATTTGGGGTCCCAAATCCATCTTGAAGATGGAACAACCACTTGGTCCACTGTGGACTCAACGCTGGATTGCCCGCGTCTACCAAGACAAGGGGTCATGATCGCCACAGATCGTCACCTGGACCACCATGGAACCCCGAAAACCAGGACCGGCAGAACTTCCCGGTCACCCTGGGCAGCCGACCGCCAGACAGGCGTGCCCCCACCCAACACGCAGGCAGGAAAGACCGGTGCCAAAGCCCGTCTCCTCCTCCAAAGCCCTCTTTCGCCAACCACCAGACGCGACTTACCAACTGGACGGTTCGTAGTCCTTCAGGAAGCAGCCGTAGATGTCCTCGCCGGCCTCACCGCGGACGATCGGGTCGTAGACCCTGGCGGCGCCGTCGACCAGGTCCAGCGGCGCGTGGAAGCCCTCGTCGGCCAGCCGGACCTTGGTCGGGTGCGGCCGCTCGTCGGTGATCCAGCCGGTGTCCACCGCGGTCATCAGGATGCCGTCGGTGGTCAGCATCTCCTCGGCGCTGGTCCGGGTGAGCATGTTCAACGCGGCCTTGGCCATGTTGGTGTGCGGGTGCCCCGGCCCCTTGTACGCGCGGCCGAACTGGCCCTCCATCGCCGACACGTTCACTACGTACTTACGCCGGGCGCTGGCCGAGGCCATGGCCTTGCGCAGCCTGCTGATCAGGATGAACGGCGCGGTCTGGTTGCAGAGCTGTACTTCCAGCAGCTCCAGCGGGTCGACCTGGTCCACGTGCTGGGTCCAGCTGTTGATCTCGTGCAGATCGGGCACCAGGCCACCCGCGTCGATGGCGGTGCCCACCTCGATCCGGTCGAGCGAGGCCGAACCGGCGGTCAGCGCCAGCGCGGTCAGCGCGTCCACGCTGGGCACCACGTCGGAGGCCTCCAGCGCGGCCGGGTGCTCGGCGGCGGTGTGGCCGAAGGTGATCAGCTCGGGCAGCGGGCCCGCGGGCAGCGGCGCGCGCTCGGCATCGGCCAGCGGCGCGTAGGCCCCGGCGGACCGCTTGACGGTCTGCGCGGCGTTGTTGATCAGGATGTCCAGCGGGCCCTGTGCGGCGACCGAGTCGGCCAGCTGCGTGACCTGCGACGGATCCCGCAGGTCGATGCCGACGATGCGCAACCGGTGCAGCCAGTCGGCGCTGTCCGGCATGGCGGTGAACCGGCGGATCGCGTCCTTGGGAAACCGGGTGGTGACCGTGGTGTGCGCGCCGTCGCGCAGCAGCCGCAGCGCGATGTACATGCCGATCTTGGCCCGGCCGCCGGTGAGCAACGCGCGCTTACCGCTCAGGTCGGTGCGCTGGTCCCGCTTGGTGTGGTGCGACTCGGCGCAGCTCGGGCACAGGTTGTGGTAGAACGCGTCGACCTGGGTGAACCGCTGTTTGCAGATGTAACAGGACCGCGCCCGGTGCAGCGTCCCGGCGACCGCCCCCTTCGCCGTGGACACCAGCGGCAGCCCGGCGGTCTCGTCGTCGATCCGCTGCGGCGACCCGGTGGCGGTCAGCGCGGTCACCGCGTTGTCCGCCTCGGTGATCGCCGCGCGCTTCGCCGACCTGCGCTGCTGCTTGACCGACTTCCACACCCGTGCGGTCGCCCGGCGCACCGCGACGGCGTCCGGGTGTTCCGGTTCCAGCTCTTCTACGGCGGCCAGTACTCGCAGGCACGCCGCCATCTCGTCCGGGTCGATTCCGGATACGCCCTCATCCATAGCCCGACAAGCGTACAAAACAACCGGACGCCCTTTTGCCACGTCCTACCCCCATGGACCTCGACTGGGATGGCTGCGTCAACGCGCGGGAGGTGTCAGGCCTGCGGCCCGGCTCGGTGGTGCGGATGGAATCCCCGCACCGGCTGACCGGGGCGGGCTGGGAACAGGCGCGGAAGTACGGCCTCCGAACGCTCGTTGACCTGCGCAATGACGACGAATACGACTCGGTAGAACGGCCCGGCTGGGTGCGGACGATCCGGATCCCCCTGGAGCCGGTCGGTACCCCTTTCTTCGAGCACTGGACCGCGATAGACGGGTTGGCCAGTCCACTGTCCTATCCGGCGATGCTGACCGAGTACGGCTCGCGGGTGCTCTCGGTGATCAGCACGATCATCGACGCCCCGCCCGGCGCGGTGGCCGTGCACTGCTCGGCAGGCCGGGACAGGACCGGCCTGGTGTCACTGGTACTCCAGACGGTCGCCGGGCTGTCCGTCGCCGAGATCTCCGCCGACCACCACCTCAGCCTGGAACGACTTCAACCCTGGTACGACGAACTGGGGATCGTGAACCAGGTGACTCGGATGGCCGAGTTCCTCGGTACACACGACACCACCCACGCCGAGGCCATCGCGGCGGCGGTTGCTGCCGCACGCCTGCTGCGCATCCCCGAGGACCAGCTCCACCGATTGCGGGTCAGACTTCTGCCAGCACCCGATGCCGGGTCTCCACCAGCGCCAGCACACACCCCAGGCTGAGCAGCGCGAACGCCGCCAGCAGGAATCCGACGGCGGTGCCGCCGTACTGCCGGACCAACACGGCGGACAGCAGCGGTGGCACCGCGCCGCCGAGGATCCCGGCCAAGTTGTAGCCCACGCCCACGCCGGTGTAGCGGTACCGGGTGGCGAACAGCTCCGGCAGGTAGGAGCCCGCAGGGCCCATGTGCACGCCCACGCACGCCGTGGTGACGCACATGGCCACCGCGAACAGCAGCGGCGAGCGGGTGTCCGCGAGCGGGAACAGCAGCAGCGCCCAGACCAGGGAGAACAGGCAGCCACCCAGGATCACCGCCCGGCGGCCGAGCCGGTCGGACAGCAGCGCTGAGCCGATCACGGCCAGGCCGAAGGTGATGCCCGAGCAGATGCCGTAGGCGAGCACCGTGCCCCGCGGATGACCGAGGACGGCGGTTCCGTAACTGGTCAGGAAGGTGTTCGCGGTGAAGACGTAGGCGAACGGCAGCGTCATCGCCCCCGACACGAGCAGCACCAGCCGCAAGCGAGTCCGCAGCACCTCCAGCAGCGGAACCCGGCTGCGTACCGGCAGCTCGGTGAACACGGCCGGCTCGGTGATCCGCAGCCGCACGTACAGCCCGACGCCCACCAGCAGCACGCTGACCAGGAACGGCAGCCGCCAGCCCCAGTCCAGGAACGCGGCACTACCCAGGGACTGCTCGATCACCACGAAGGTCGCGCTGGACAACGCCAGGCCGATGGGCGCGCCCAGCACCGGGAACATCCCGTACCGGCCACGGAGTCGCGTCGACGAGTGTTCCGCGGTGAGCAGCACGGCACCCGCCCACTCCCCGCCGAGGGCGAAGCCCTGCAGGATCCGCAGCAGCACCAGCAGCATCGGCGCGGCCACGCCGATCGTCGCCGTCCCGGGAACCAGGCCGATCGCCACCGTCGCCCCACCCATCACCAACAGGGTGATCACCAGCGTCCGTTTACGCCCAAGCCGGTCGCCGACATGACCGAAGAACACCGCGCCGAACGGCCGCGCCAGGAACGCCACCCCGAAGGTGGCGAACGCCGCCACCGTGCCCGCCGCCGAACCCAGCGCCGGAAAGAACTGCTTCCCGAACACCAGAGCGGCGGCCGTGCCATAGATGTAGAAGTCGTAGAACTCGATCGTGGTGCCCACCATGCTCGCGATCGCGATCTTCCGCATGTGTCGCCCCCAGCTCAGACCTCGGCCAGCACCCGCTCCCGGGTCTCGGCCATCGCCAGTACACAGCCCAGGCTGAGCAACGCGATCACCGCGAGGAAGACGCCGACGGCGAAGCTGCCGAACCGTTCCACCAGCGTGGCCGCCAGGAACGGCGGCAACGCGCCACCGAGCACGCCGGCCAGGTTGTAGCCCATGCCCACGCCCGTGTAGCGGAACCTAGTCGCGAACAGTTCCGGCAGATAGGCGCCGATCGGGCCGAAGAACAGTCCGACACTGGCCGTCGTGACACACAACGCCAGCGCGAACAGCGCGGGCGAACGGGTGTCCACCACCGGGAACAGCGCCAGCCCCCAGATCAGCGAGACCACACAGGCTCCGATGATCACCGGTCGGCGGCCGACCCGGTCGGACAGCACCGCGGCCCCGAACGTCGCCAGGCCGAAGGAGAGTCCCGCGTAGATGCCATAGGTCAGCACGGACAGCCGGGGGTGCCCGAGCGTCGCGGTTCCGTAGCTGGTCAGGAAGGTGGTCGCCGTGTAGAAGAAGGCGAACAGTGTCGTCATCGCGCCGCCGGTGAGCAGCACCTGGCCCGGCTGGGTGCGCAGGACCTCCAGCACCGGAATCCGGCTGCGGACGGCGAGTTCGGTGAACAACGCGGGCTCGGTGATCCGCAGCCGCACGTATAGGCCGATGGCCACCATCAGCACGCTGAACAGGAACGGCAGCCGCCAGCCCCAGTCCAGGAACGCGGCGTCGCTCATGCTCACGTTGATCAGCACGAAGGTCCCGCTGGACAGCACCAGCGCGATCGGCGGCCCCAGCTGCGGGAACATCCCGTACCAGCCACGCCGCCCGGCCGGAGCGTGTTCCGCGGTGAGCAGCACGGCCCCGGCCCACTCGCCGCCGACCGCGAGCCCCTGCAACACCCGCAGCACGATCAGCAGGATCGGCGCCGCCACCCCGATCGTCCCGGCGCTCGGCAGCAGCCCGATGGCCACGGTGGACACCCCCATCAGCAACAGGGTGATGACCAACGTGTGCTTGCGCCCCAGCCGGTCCCCGAAGTGACCGAAGAACACCGCACCGAACGGCCGGGCCAGGAACGCCACCCCGAAGGTGGCGAACGCCGCCACCGTGCCGGCGGCGGAACCCAGCGCCGGGAAGAACTGCTTCCCGAACACCAGAGCCGCTGCGGTGCCATAGATGTAGAAGTCGTAATACTCGATGGTGGTGCCCACCATGCTCGCGATCGCGACCCTGCGCATCCGGCGAAACTACACCTCGGCCAACGCCCGTTCCCGGGTTTCGCTCAAGCCCAGTACGCAGGCCAGGCTGACCAACGCGGTCACCGTCAGATAGACGCCGACCGCGACGCTGCCGAAGTGCTGCGCCAGGCTCGCCGAGGCCAGCGGCAACGCCGCGCCGCCGAGCACGCCGCCCAGCGCGAAGCCCATTCCGGCGCCGGTGTACCGGTACCGGGTGGCGAACTGCTCCGGCAGGAAGGCGCCCAGCGCGCCGTAGCCGAGGCCCATACAGGCCAGCGTCACGCACATGGCCACCGCGAACAGCAGCGGCGAACCGGTGTCCACCACCGGGAACAACGCCAGGCCCCACACCGCGGAGAGCACCGCGGCACCGGCGATCACCGTGCGCCTGCCGATGCGGTCGGCGTAGAACCCGGAGATCAACGTGGTCACGCCGAAGACCACCCCGGCGTAGATGCCGTCGCTGAGCACGAACAGCCGGGAATGCCCCAGCGTGCCGGTTCCGTAGCTGGTCAGGAAGGTGGTCGCGGTGTAGAAGAAGGAGAAGATGGACATCAGCGTGCCCGCGGTGAGCAGCACCTGGCGCGGCTGCTCCCGGAAGACCTCCAGCAGCGGCAACGAGCTGCGCCTGCCGTCGGCGACGAGCTCGGTGAAGATCGTCGGCTCGGTGACCTTCAGCCGCACGTACATGCCGACCAGCACCAGTACCGAGCTGATCAGGAACGGCAGCCGCCAGCCCCAGTCCAGGAAGGCGGCGTCGCTCATCCCCAGGTCGATCGCCACATAGGTGCCGCTGGACAGGATCAACGCGACCGACGGCCCCAGCTGCGGGAACATGCCGTACCAGCCACGCCGCTCCGGGGGCGCGTGCTCGGTGGTGAGCAACACCGCGCCCGCCCACTCCCCGCCGACGGCCAGGCCCTGCAGGATCCGCAACGCCACCAGCAGGATCGGCGCGAACACGCCGATCGCCGCAGCGCTGGGCAGCAGGCCGATGGCCGCCGTCGACAGGCCCATCAGCAGCAGCGTGCTGACCAGGGTGCGTTTGCGGCCGAGCCGGTCGCCGAAGTGACCGAACAACATGGCACCGAACGGCCGGGCGAGGAAGGCAACGCCGAAGGTGGCGAACGCGGCGACCGTCCCCGCGGCCGGGCCGAGTGCCGGGAAGAACTGTTTACCGAAGACCAGGGCTGCGGCGGTGCCGTAGATGTAGAAGTCGTAGAACTCGATGGTGGTGCCCACCATGCTCGCGAACGCAACCCTTTTCACCTCGCGGAAACTACCGGAAGCCGGTGTAACGGGAGGTGCCCGAGTGACGTTCAACCTAGGGGAACGAGCGTGATGGGGTGGGTATGGAGCTGTCGCTGGTGGAGTTCGAGGTGTGCTGGGAGTTTCTCGCCCTCGGCGACCTGCCGCCGTTCCTGACGACCCCGCTCGCGGAGCAGACCTTCCAGCAGCGCAAGGAGAAGGTCAACTCGGCGCTGGCCACGCTGCGGGGCCGTGGCCTCGCGGACAACGACGGCCTGGCGCCGGACCTGACCAACCTGCTGCTCGGCCTCGGCCGGTTCGAGTGGGCGGTGAACGCCTGGCTGACCGGCGAGCACCCGGTGCGGGCCAGGGGCGCGAGCACCGGGGTGCTCGGCATCCTGGACGGCGACCGGGTGCTGCTGCGCCGGGTTCCGGTGGAGGACCTGCTGTGCGAGCTGGTCGCGCTGGCCCAGCAGACCCCGGCCAATGTGGTCTCGCTGCGGCACACCGAGGTGAAGGCACTGCGGCAGCAGCTGATCCGCTCCGGGCTGTCCGAGCAGAACGCCCGGGTGATGTCCGAGCTCGTCGACAACGCCGACTGGCGCGGGCAGTTCACCGTGAGCGTGTGCACCCCGGACGGGGTCTACAGCCCACTCGACTCGATCGGCTTCCACGCCACCCCGCACGGCCAGGTGATGCACAGCCGCAGCGCCACCCGCACCACGATCCTGCCCGCGACCCCGGACGCCATGGTCAACGCCCTGAGCCGGCTCCGCGACGAGCTGGCCGCCTGACCTCGGACAAGGGCTCGGCAGCGCCAGGCCTCGGCGGCCACCAGAGAGGTGAGGTACAGCCAGGTTCCGCTGCCATCCGGCGGGACGGCCGTGCCACGCACCAGGCCGGTGACCGTGTTCCGGTTCAACGGCAGCCAGGCGCGTTTCCAGCCGGCGAGGAACCAGTGGGCGCTGCTTCGACCAGGACACCAGGTGGTAGAGGCCGTCCGCCGAGCAGACCGATGATCCAGGATCCCCAGTTCACGTAGATCAACGGTTGGCCGTGCCGGTGTGCTCGCCAAGACCCGCGCGGCGCGACCTCTACCCTGAACCAGTGGCAGAACAGCAGGTGGTGGAGATCTACACCGACGGCGCGTGCAGTGGAAACCCCGGACCCGGTGGCTGGGGCGCGGTGCTCCGCTACGGCGCCAAGGAGCTGGACATGTGCGGCGGTGAGGCCGAGGGCACCACGAACAACCGGATGGAGCTCACCGCGCCGATCATGGCGCTGGAGAAGCTGAATCGTCCGTCCACTGTGGACCTGTACACGGACAGCACCTACGTCCGGGACGGCATCACCAAGTGGGTACACGGCTGGAAGCGCAACGGCTGGCAGACCTCGGCCAAGAAGCCGGTGAAGAACGTCGACCTGTGGCAGCGCCTGGAGGCGGCGGCCGAGCGGCACGAGGTGCGCTGGCACTGGGTCAAGGGGCACGCCGGGCACCCGGAGAACGAGCGCGCGGACCGGCTGGCGGTGCGGGGCATGCAGGAGGCACAGGGGCTCACGCCCACCGGAAAGCAAGATCGTTAGACATATTTCCCCAGGTAGGGGCCTCCCAGTTCGGGTGACAACGAATTGTCACATTTCGATCTCGGTGCAATAGTCAAGCCGTACATCGAATACCGCCGAGCGAAGGGGGATGGCCGTGCAGGCGTATCGCGAGGGGGGCGGTACCACCCAGCAGACCATTCCGGACCAACGCAGGCCGGACGATCCGGGCGGGGTGCTCGCGAAGGCCTTCGCCATGCTGGAGACCCTCGGCCAGGACGGCCGGCCGGTCGGGCTGTCCGCCCTGTCCCGGCGGGCCGGAGTGCCCAAGTCCACCGCACACCGGCTGCTGCAGGAGATGCTCCGGCAGCAGGTCGTGGAACGGCGCGGTCAGGACTACGCCCTGGGCAGGCGCCTGGAGGAACTGGCCTCGGCGGCCAGCGGCGAGCCGGACGACCTGATCCGCGCGGTCGCCATGCCGTTCCTGGTGGACCTGCACGGGATGACCGGCGGGGTGGTCTCCTTCGGCGTGCTGCAGGGCACCGGCGTGCGCTTCCTGGAGCGGCTGCACGGCCACCGGTTCACGCACTCCCCCGCGATCGGCCGCGGCAGGCCACCCGCCCACTGCACCGCCATCGGCAAGGTGCTGCTCGCCTATGAGCACGACCAGCGGTTCGAGCCGCTGTTCGGCACCGCGTGGCTGCCGATGACGCCGCAGACGATCACCACGGCCGCCGGCCTGGAGAACGAACTCAGCGAGATCCGGCGCACCGGAATAGCCTTCGACCGGCAGGAGTTCGTGCGCGGCCTGCTGTGCGTGGCCAGCCCGGTACTCGCAGGTCAGGGCAGGTTGCCGCTGGCCCTGTCGGTCGGCGACGAAGCGGGCAGGCTGAACCTGACCAGGGTCGGCACCCACGTGCGGCGCACCGCGTTCGCCATCGGGGCGGCGCTGCGCCGTCTCCAAGATCAGGATTAGTGCACGGAACAAGCATCGGTCCGCTCTGCGGGCCATCGACTGTTGCACACAGTCACGAGGCCTTACGGTCACGTTAGGTCACGCAGTGATTACGAAACGGGAACGGGATGACCACGTACCTCGCCGGCAGCACCTCGGCCGATCAGCAGATCGACGCCGCTGAGCTGTGCACTCGGGTGGACGAGGTGCTGGATTCCGTACTGACCGGCAAGGCCGAGGCCGACGTGCTGCGCCGCTTCCTGGCCACCGAATCCGACCGGCCCTACGCCACGCTCTGTTACTGGAGCTGGCACGGCATGGGCGGCCGTCCGGCGAACTCGGCCGACGTCCTCCGGGTGGCATCCGGCCTGGAACTACTGCGGATCTTCGCCGCGCTGCCCGAGGAACCGACCGCCGAGCTCTGCCTGGTCTGGTCGGAGGAACTGCTGCGCGACTGCCCGCTGCCGCTGCCGATCTCCCAGGTGCACGCGTTGCGCAGTTCGCTGATCGCCGACCGGCTGCGGCACACCACCGAGGCCCAGCGGCCGGAGCACTCTCTGGAGGCCGCGCTGCGCGGCACCCGGCGGCGGGCCACCGAACTGCTGCTGGAACAGCCGATCCTGCTCGGCGGACAGCTGGCCGGCGCGGATCCGGCACTGCTGGGCGGCCTGCTCGACTTCAGCGTGCCGATCAGCGAGGCCTATCAGCTGGGCCGCGACCTGCGCGCCCTGCTGGACGACCGGCCGCCCGCGCACGCCACGGTGGCGCTCGCGCTGGCCACCGAGCGATCGGCGGAGCCGGTCCCGGCCGACATTCCCGACTTCCTGCGAAGCACCGGCGCGCTGCGTTCGGTGCAGTTCATGATGCTGCGCCGGATCCGGCATGCCCGCCGGGCGCTGATCCAGGCCGCCATCGGAGAGCCCGCCCTGTCGGGCCTGCTGAACGTGGTGTCCGTCTCGACAGGAAAGGGGGGCGGTCGCGGATGAGTTCCCCGGAGTTAGCGAAGTCGGGCACGTTCCAGTATTGGCATCTGGGCCACTTATGACCCAGGTCCATGGGGGAGCTGGGCGAGGTGGGCGGCGATGCCGTCCAGCACTTTGGCCAGCCCGAACTCGAAGGCGAAATCCGGGTCGTAGGCGGATTGATGGGCCTGTCCCGCCGCTGATCCGACCCGGCTCGCGACCGGAAAGTCGCGCTCGTTGATCAGCTTTCCCAGCAGTGGGGCGTGCAACGCCCACCACTGCTCATCGCTCAGCCCGGTGCGCCGCTCGGATTCCCTGGCGTCGACCGAGGCCCGCGCCGATCCCTGCACGTAACCCAGCACCAGGGTGAGCACCGCGTCCATGTCCACATCGGACAGCCCGATGCCGTCGATCTGCCGCAGCTCGTAGTCGTACTTGGTGATCACCACCGGCCCCAGCACGGCCCGGGTGGTGGCGATCTGCAACAGCCACGGGTGCTTGTGCAGCATCGCCCAGTTGTCCCTGGCCACCGTCTCCAGCCTGGCCCGCCAGTCGCCGGGCGGATCCTCCAGCCGGATGGCCTCGGCCTGCACCGTGTCCACCATGGCGTCCAGCAACTCCGCCCGCCCGGGCACGTGCGTGTACAGCGACATGGCGCCGACACCCAGCTTCTCGGCGACCTTGCGCATGGTCAGCGCGGTCAGCCCCTCGGCATCGGCGAGCTCGATGCCGGTGGCGATGATCCGCTCCGCGCCCAGCCCGGATCGACCCGGCTTGTCCCCCTGACGCCAGAGCAGGGCCATGCTCTTCGCCGGATCTCCACCACCGCTGTACTCGGTCATCCCGGCCAATCCTAGTTCCCCCGCGGTAACGAGTTGCCACCCACCGCCGATGAAGCGTACGTTGTACGGTACAACGTACGGGGGTGTTGCGGTGAATGACACGGCGGAAGCCGCGGTGATCGCTGAGGAACTACGCAAGAGCTACCGGGACAAGGAGGCCCTGGACGGATTCGATCTGCTGGTACGCCCGGGCACGGTGCACGGGCTGCTCGGACCGAACGGGGCGGGCAAGACGACGGCGGTACGCATCCTGACCACGCTGTTGCGCGCGGACAGCGGGCACGCACGAGTCGCCGGGCTGGACGTGCGGCGACACAGCCGGGAGGTGAAACGGCAGATCGGCCTGGTCGGCCAGCAGACGGCGGTGGACGAGGCGCTCAGCGGACGACAGAACCTGGAGATGTTCGGCCGGCTCTTCCACCTGGGGGTGAGCCGGGCGCGAAGCAGGGCGACCGGGTTACTGGACCAGTTCGGGCTGGGCGACACCGGGAACAAGCCGGTCAAGCAGTACTCCGGCGGCATGCGGCGGCGACTGGATCTGGCGGCGAGCCTGATCCTTCGCCCGGCGGTGCTGTTCCTGGACGAGCCGACCACCGGGCTGGATCCACACGGCAGGGCGGAGATCTGGTCGATGGTGCGCGACCTGGTGGCGGCCGGCACCACGGTGCTGCTGACCACGCAGTACCTGGACGAGGCCGATCAGCTGGCGGATCGGATCTCGGTGCTGCGCGCCGGCCGGGTGATCGCCGAGGGCGCACCCGACGAGCTGAAATCCCGGTTACGGGCGGACCGGATCGACGTGGTGCTGCGAGACGGCGAACAGCTGGCCGAGGCGGCCCGGCTGCTCGGCGCCCAAGAACTGGATGCCGACTCCCGACGGCTCAGCCTGCCCGCACCCGAGGGCATCGACACGCTGCTGCGGGTGGCCACCCGGCTGGCCGACGGCGGGATCAAGACCGAGGACGTCGGGCTGCGCCGTCCGACGCTGGACGAGGTGTTCCTGCGACTCACCGAGCAGAAGGAGGTGGCGGCATGAGGTGGGCACTGGCCGACAGCTGGACCATCACCCGGCGGGATCTGCTCCGCCGCGGCAGACAGCCGGGCATGCTGCTGATCGAACTGGCCTTCCCGATCATGATGGTGCTGATGTTCGGGTTCCTGCTCGGCGGCGCCATCACGGTGCCGGGCGGCGGGAACTACCTGGATTTCCTGTTACCCGGCATGTTCGCCATGACCATGTTCTTCGGCGCCGAGGCCACCATGGCCGCGGTCACCGGGGACAAGACCAAGGGCGTGACCGACCGGTTCCGCTCGATGCCGATGGCACCGTCCGCGGTGGTGGCCGGTCGCAGCGGAGCCGACCTGATCAACTCCGTGGCCGGATTGGTGGTGATGATCGGCACCGGGCTGCTGGTGGGCTGGCGGTGGCACAACGGCAGCTGGCCGGCCCTGGCCGCGGTCGGGCTGCTCCTGCTGCTCCGGTTCGCGTTGATCTGGCTCGGCATCTACCTGGGTCTGCTGGCCGAGGCACCCGAGTCGATCATGGCCTTGCAGATCCTGGTGTGGCCGGTCGGCTTCCTGTCCACCGTGTTCGTGGCTCCGGCGACCATGCCCGGCTGGCTGGGGACCATCGCGAGCTGGAACCCGCTGTCCGCCACCGTCACCGCCTGCCGGGAGCTGTTCGGCAACCCGGTGGCCGACGCGAGCTGGCCCGGCCGGCACAGCCTGCTGCTCGCCGTGCTGTGGCCGATCGCCCTGAACGTGCTGTTCGGAGTTCTGTCCGTTCGCCGCTACCAGCGGCTCAGTCGATAGGGGTAACGATGACCGAATTCGATCGACAGCTGACCCGGCTGCTGGAGCTGGAGTACCCGGCGAACTCGGGCATGACCGAGACGGCGTTCCGGGAGATGGTGGAGCCGCTGCGGGCCAAGGCGACCGGGAACTTCGTCCTCACGATCACCCGCGAGGTGGTGCCGGTGGAGACCATGGTGCCGCGGCTACGGCTGGCGGGCGGGAAGAAGCCGGGCCGGATCGATCGGCACTTCGCACCCGGCGAACTGTTCACATTCACCCCGGCGAAGGGCATCGAGTTACCGGACGCCCGCGCCTATCTGCTGCTCGACCCGGAACGCGGTGAGGAGTTCTGCGGCGCCATCCCGGAGCGGGCCATGGAAACCATCACCGAGCGGGATCGCACCCCGCTGACCATTGAGGAGGGCATCGCACTGGTCACCCAGTTCCCGGAGTTATTAGCACCGAACAAGTGCTTCTCCCTGGGCGGTTCGCGCTGCGGTGACCGCCGGGTGCCAGCCCTGTGGATCAGCGAACGGGCTCCCAAACTGGGCTGGTGCTGGGCAGGCAACCCGCACACCTGGCTAGGCATGGCCTCCGCCGCCCACCGCGTCTAACCGCAGACTTTCCATGGAAAGTGCGCCCTTTGCACTTTCCATGGAAAGTGCTCCCCTCATCCTTCCCGCAACAGCCGTCCTAGCCCCGAACATCGCCAACTTCGGGAAAGACCTACCTAGCGCTCTTCCCTCGCCCAGGGGAGCAGCCAGCGTTCGAGGGCGACCAGGAGGTAGAACAGGCCGATACTCATGACGGCGAGCAGGCCGATGGCGGCGAAGGCCAGCGCGGTGTCCACGCTGGCACCCGACTGCACGATGACGAAGCCGAGACCGGCCTTGGCACCGACGAACTCGCCGATCACCGCGCCGATCACCGCCAGCGACACGGCCACCTTGAGTCCGGTGAAGATCTGCGGCATCGCGTACTGCAGGCGCAGTTTGGCGAACTCCTGGGTGCGGGTGCAGTTCAGCGAACGCATCAGCTCGACCAACTCGGCCGGAGTGGACTTCATCCCGGTCGCGGTGGAGATGACGATCGGGAAGAAGCACACCAGGAAGACCATGACCACCTTGGAGGTCATTCCGAAGTCCAGCCACACCACCAGCAGCGGCGCCAGGGCGATCTTCGGAATGGCGTTCACCGCGAGCAGCAGCGGGTAGATCATCCGCTCCAGCACCTGTGAGGAGACGATCAGCAACGCGATCGGAATGCCGACCACGATGGAGATCACGAAGCCCTCAATGGTCTCCAGCAAGGTCACCCACGCCTGCTCCAGCAGGTAGTCCTGCTGACCGAGGTAGGCCTGTAGAACGTCCTGCGGGCCGGGCAGCAGGAAGTTCTCGATCGAGAACACCACGGTGGCCAGCCACCACAGGAAGACGCTGACCAGCACGCCGAGGACCGGCAGCAGGATCCGCGACGCCCCGCCCATCCCCGGCACCGTCATCGAGCCACGGGGACCCACCACAGCGCGGGCGTGCAACGGGTCACGGCGGGTCATCGGCCCACCCATTCCGGGTCCAGCAGATCGTGCAGCCGGGAGCTGATCCGGGCGACATCGACCGTGTGTGAACCGTGGCCCAGCGAACGCGGCCGGGGCAGATCCACGGTGACCACCTCGGTCACCGTGGCCGGGCGCGGCCCGAGTACGGCCACCCGGTCGGACAACAGCACGGCCTCCTCGATGGAGTGCGTGACGAACAGGATGGTGGTGTCCAGTTCCATCTGAATACGTTGCACCAGGCCGGACATCTCGGTGCGGGTCAGCGCGTCCAACGCCGAGAACGGCTCGTCCATCAGCAACACGGCCGGGTCCTGGACCAGCGAGCGGCACAACGCCACCCGCTGCTTCATGCCGCCGGACAGCTCCTTGGGCAACCGGTCCTCGAAGCCGTCCAGGCCGACCAGATTCAGTAGCCGCCGGGCGCGCACGTTGTACCGGGCGCGCTCCAGGCCGAGGATCTCGACCGGGAGCAGCACATTGGCCAGCACCGACCGCCACGGCAGCAGGGCGGACTGCTGGAACATCACCGAGACGTCGCGGCGCGGTCCGGTGACCGGTTTGCCGCCGACGGTGATCCGGCCCTCGGTCGGGGTGACCAGGCCGGCGATGGCCCGCAGCAGGGTCGACTTGCCGCAGCCGGAGCGGCCGATGAGCGTGACGAACTCGCCGGGGTGTACCGAGAGGTTCACCCCACGCAGGGCCTGGGTGGTACCGGTCTGGGTGCGGAACGTATGGCCGAGGCCGGAGACCTCGATCATTCCGTGGCCGCCACGATGTCACGCTCGTTGATCGAGTTGAACGGGATGGAGCCCGACTCCTCCATCATCGAGATGGTGCGCCGGACCCGCTCCGGGTCCGAGGCACCGATCGTGGAACCCGGCGGATGCACCGCGGGGCCCATCAGTTTCAGCTCAGCAGCGGCCACCCCGGCATCCTGGGTGGGTTGGTACTTACGCAGGATCTTCCCCGCCTCTTCCGGATTCTCAATCGCGTACTGCAGGCCCTTGAACAGGGCCTTCTTGAACCTGAAGACCAGGTTCGGGTTGTCGCTGACCAGCTTCCTGGTCGTCACCAGCGCATTGCCGTACATGTCCTGCAAGACGTCGCCGTAGGGAAGTACGGACACCTTCTTGCCCTTCGCCGCCTTCTCGATCAGCGGCAGACCGACGGTGAACTGTCCGATCGCGTCCACTTTGCCGGCGGCGAGCAGCTGCGGCAGCACGGGCGGGGCGGCCGGAACAAAGGTCACCGCGGTGGAATCGAGCCCGGCGCGCTTGGCATAGGCCGTCCACATGAGCTGCATGGTCGAGGCGGACGAATCCGCGATGCGCTTGCCGGCCAGATCGGACGGCTTGGTGATGCCCTTGTCGGACAACGAGACCAGGGCCGCCAGGGACTTCTGGTGCACGATGCCGACCGTGGTCACCGGCAGCTTCTCCCTGGCCACGGTGATCACCGAGCCGGTGAAGTCCGCCGTGCCGAATGTCGCCCGGCCGCTGGCGACCAGCCGGAGCACGTCGACGGTTCCGGTACCCGGCGTCACCTTCACGTCCAGGCCGACCTCGTCGAAGTAGCCCTTCTCCTGGGCGACGTAGACATAGGAATCCCGGCCGAAGGTACTGAACGAGGTCAGGTAGGTGACCTTGTTGTCATCTGCGGCCGCACCGGTGTCCGCAGCACCATTGCAGCTGCTCACACTGAGTACGACGGCCAGGCAGAGGGCTGTCGCTCTGGTTCGCACGAACCGCTCCTACAGGTGTTGTGGCTAACAGGGTGGTCACCCTATCGGGTGAATAACCTCAGGGCCCCATAGCGGGTGCCCATCACTTGGACGGTAGGTCCGCCACCAGGTCGCCTGGGGTGATCGATCCGGCCGAAATAGCACCGGCCGAGGTCAACAGTTCGATGGTCCGCTTGACCCGGGCCTGGTCGGCGGCGCCGACCTCGGTTCCGGGCACCAGCACCGAGGGGGCCATCAGCTTCAGTTCCGCCGCCGCCACCTCCGCGTCCTGGGTCGGCTGGAACTTGCGCAGGATCTGACCGGCCTCGTCCGGGTGCTCGACCGCGTACTTCAGGCCCTTGAGCAGCGCGGCCTTGAACTTGGCCACCTGCTCCGGCTTCTTCGCCGCCAGGTCCTTGCTGGTGACCAGGGCGTTGCCGTACAGGTCGGGCAGCACGTCGCCATAGGGCAGGGTGGCGATCTTGCGGCCCTGCACCGCCTTCTCGATCAGCGGCACGCCGACGGTGAACTGGCCGATGCTGTCCACCTTGCCGCTTGCCAGCAGCTGCGGCAGTGAGGGCGGAGCCGACGGCACGAACTGCACCGAGCCGGGGTCGAATCCCGCCTTCTTGGCGTACATCGGGAACATCAGCCGCATCGTGGAGCCAGGGGCGTCAGCGATCTGCTTGCCGACGAGATCGGCCGGCTTCTTGATGCCCTTATCGGACAGGGACACCAGCGCGGCGAGCGTCTTCTGGTGGACCATGGCGACCGTGGTGACCGGCAGCTTGTCCTTGGCGATGCTGATCACCGAGCCGGTGAAGTCGGCGGTACCGAATTCCGCACGCCCACCGGCGACGAACTTGAGCACGTCCGCCGTGCCGGTGCCGGGGTTGATGGTGACCTCGAGTCCGGCATCCCGGAAGTAGCCCTTCTCCTGCGCGACGTAGGCGTAGGAGTCACGGCCAAAAGTGTTGAAGGACGTCAGGTACGTGACCTTCTCGGCTCCGGCGTTCTGCTGCGTATCCGCGCAGCCGCTCACGGTGAGCACGACGGCCGTAAGTAGCGCTGTCGCTCTGGTTAGCACGAGCCGCTCCCAAGATGTGGTGACTATGGCAGTAATTTAGATTGCGTCACCCTATCGAGTGAAGGGGGCTTTAGCGATGGCAGGAAAGGCGACTACTCCGGATGGTCGCGAAGTGGAATTGGCTGAGATAGGCCAACGGGTGGTATTCGAGAATGACCTGGTCAGGGTATGGGAAATGGACCTGGAGCCAGGGCAGCAGCACCCGTGGCACCGGCACGAGAACCCGTATCTCATCGTCGGCATCGAGGGCGCGGACAACCGGATCGATCCGATCGACGGCGGCGAACCACGCCTGGTGACCGAGGTGGCAGGCGGTGTGATCTTCCGTGAACCCGGTGAGGTGCACATGCTCACCAATCGGGGCGAGACCACCTACGTCAGCCGGCTGATCGAGCTCAAGAAGGCCTGATTTCCTCCCGTTTTTGACGAGTTTCGGGCTGCACAAGCCCGAAACTCGTCAACAGTGGATAGCGATTACCCGAAAGCTATCCCCCGGCCACGGATGGAATAATCTGCACCTCGGTGCCGTCTTTCAACTCGGTATCGGAACCGGCCAACCGGCGGCATTCTTCGCCGTCCACGTAGAAATTGACGTACCGGCGCAATCCGCCCTGTTCGTCCCGAATCCGCCGGTCCAGCCCAGGATGGTCGCGGGCGAGGGCGTCCAGCAACGCGCCCATGGTGGCGCCGTCGGCCATGTCCACGGTCAACCGGCCGGCGCCTCCGGCATTCGGCCGCAACACCTGCGGCAGCAGCACCGTGATCCGCACTCAGATCACCGCGGCCCGCACGCACAACACATCCGGCAGGTGCGACACGACCGGCCGCCAGTGGTCCCCCTCGTCGTTGGACGCGAACACCTCACCGGTGCGCGAGCCGAAGTACACCCCGGCGGGATCGGCGTCGTCCGCACACATCGCGTCGCGCAGCACCGAGGAGAAGAAGCCCTGCTGCGGCAGGCCATCGGTCAGCGCGGCCCAGCTGTCCCCACCGTCCTCGCTGCGGTACACCCGGCAGCGGCCGTCGGGCGGGAACCGGTTGACGTCGGCACTCAGCGGGAAGTTGTAGATCACCCCCGGCCGGTGCGGATGGGTGACCATCGGGAAGCCGAAGTCGGCGGGCAGGCCGTCGGCGATCGACTCCCAGTTGGCCGCCCCGTCGGTGCTGCGGTACACCCCGCCGTGGTTCTGCAGGTACAGGTGATCGGGCTGCGCGGGGTTCCGGGCCACCTTGTGCACACACTGCCCGAACTCGGGACGATCCCCGGGCAGGAAGTCCGCGACGATGCCCAGGTTGCTCGGCCGCCAGGAGTCACCGCCGTCCTCGGTCTGATAGACGCCGCCGGTGGACATGGCCACCACGGCCCGTCTGGCATCGGACGGGTGCGGCAGCACGGTGTGCAGTGCCTTGCCGCCGCCACCGGGCTCCCACTCGGGACGGTGCGGGTGGTCCCACAGCCCACGCACGAACTCGAAGCTGCGCCCGCCGTCGGACGACTTGAACAACGCGGTCGGCTCGACCCCGGCGTAGACCACCTCGGGTTCCACGCCGGGGACCAGCTGCCAGACCCGTTCCAGCGAGGCCTCGGTGTCCTCCGGGAACGCCAGCGGCGCCTGCTCCGGCTCCTGCCAGGTCTTCCCGAAGTCGTCGCTGGTGCACACGCTGGGCCCCCAGTGCAGGCTGGACACCCCGGCCAGCACCCGGGGCACGCTGCCCCGGGTGTCCACGGCCACGGCGTACACCTCGCTCATCGCGTGGTGTGGTGCCGACAGCTCCCACGTGGTGCGGTCCTCATTGCTGGTCGCCAGCCAGAGGCCCTTGCGGGTGCCGATCGCGAGCAGAACAGCCATTGTTCCTCTCCCCTTCCGAGCTTGTGACGCACGTTACTCGGGGGTATGACAAGGGCTGGCCTAGAAACTCATCGGTCAGCCGATGACCAGGTCGAACAGCACCGCTCCCGGACCCGCGAGGGGGCTGCCGGCGGGCAGGTCGACGGCCACCACGGCGCGCTTCGGGTCGATCGGCACCGAGGCCGCCCACACGCTCGTCCCACCGTCCTGGGCGCCCGCGGCGAGGTCGTTGTACTTGGCGTACCGGTTGTGCCGGGTCGCGGTGAGCACGCCGCCGGCCTTGCGCCAGTCGGGCAGTGTCAGCTGGAAGCTCTGCCGGGTGCCGTCGGAGTACCAGATGGTGCCGGCGCCGGAGTAGTCGCCGTCCACGCCGGCGCCGAGCAGGCCCAGCCTGGTGCCCGTGCCACTGATCGCCGCCTGCTGGCCGGCCACCCGCAGCGCGTCCGGGGTACCGAATGCCCCGGGGTGCCACCGGAACCGGAGTCCGTCCACGGTGATCTCGGTGCCGCGCTCTGTACCGAGGTAGCTGCGGCCGTCCCGGGTCAGGCTGCCCGCGCTCGGGTTGGCCGCCGACGTCACCGCGACCGTGTTGAACTGCTCGGACAGCGGTTGCGCGTCCCAGTCGGCCAGGCCCGGACGCTGGTCGGCGCCGCGGTTGCTACCGTCGGACGCGCTGCGCAGCGCCGGGGACTCGGTCCGCAATCGGTAGCCGTCCTTGCCGAGGACACCGGGTGCGAACAACATCGGATCAGCGGTGGAAGCCCGGGAATCCGTGGCCGGGGCGGGGATTCCGCCGAAGTAGGTGTTGGACGTGTAGTTGGAGTCGCGCAGGTTCCCCGCGGTGGCCAGGAAGATGTTGTCGCTGAAGGTGGCGTTATCCCCCATGTCGATGTCCAGCGGACGGCTCGTGCAGACGAAGGTGTTGTGCCGGACGACGACCGGCGAGTTGTCCTTCTTACCCCAGACCACGCGGCAGTCGTCGACGGAGATGTTGTACTCGACGACCTGCTTGAAGGTGGTGTCACCGAAGGCCGTGCAGTCGGCGCAGTTCAGGTAGAAACCACCGGCGTTGTTGTAGGACAGGTTGTACCGGTAGGTACAGGTCCCCATGATGTCGCCGTCGCAGTCCCACGCCATCGAGTCGAATGTGGACGGACGAGAGCGGCCGACCTCGTTGTACTGGAACACCGGGTCACGGGAGTGGATCGGCCACATGCCGGCGAAGTTGCCCTTGATGAAGGGATAGCGGCCGAATCCCAGATCGGTGCCCACGTTGTACTCGATCAGCGGCGCGTCGGCGGCGTGCACCACGATGGCGTCCCCGCCGACCTCGCGGATCCGGTTGTGTCCGATGTAGACACCGGTGTGCAACCGCCCGCCGTTCGGGTCGGACTGGATCTTGATCCCGCCCGCCCCGGTGTCGTGCACCTCGTTCTCGGTGATCCGCACGCCCTGGAAGACCCCGGCGTCCCCGGCGGCGCGGACCGCGATACCCGCGGACAACGCGAACCAGGCCGCGTTGGTGCCGGTCTTGTCGCCCCAACCGGCCACATCGGACACTTCCAGGCCGGTCAGCGTGATGTCCCGCTTCACGTCGGCGGTGGTGGATTCCACCAGCACCCCGGTGCGCTGCCCGGTCTGCTGCGCCGGGTTGATCACGTGCAGATCGCGCACGGTCCAGCCGCTGACGTCCTTCAACCGCACGGCGTACGCGGCCCCGGCCCCGTCGATCACCGGCTTGGCGCCCTCGCCGTACCGGCCGATCGTGCCGCCGTCTCCGGACGGTTCCAGGATGCCGGTGCAGCTGGTGCCCGCCTTGAAACGCACCGTCTCCCCAGACTGGAAGCGATGCTCGTTGACCTGGGCGAGCGAGTTCCACGGCTGGGCCGCGGATCCGTCGCCCGGCTGGGCGGAGCAGTCGACGAAGTAGTCACCGGTGGCCGCCGCAGCCGGGCTGACCAGCATGGACACCAGGGTGACCGCGGAGAGCAGGAGGCAGGGTAAACGCATACCTCCCAGTATGCGGCCCCTGCCCGAGCCGGTTAAAAGTTGTTCATCAACTTTTAGAGCTGCTTGCCGAACAACAGCTTCCACGGCATCAGCGCCGACTCCAGCTGCACCTTCAGGCTCATCTTGGAGACGCCCTCGGCGCGCTCCTCGAACCGGATCGGGGTCTCCACCAGCCGCATGCCCTTCTGCACGGCGCGGTAGTTCATCTCGACCTGGAACGAGTAGCCGTTGCTGCGGATCGACGGCACGTCGATGGCGCGCAGGGTGCCGGCGCGCCACGCCTTGAATCCGGCGGTCGCGTCCTTCACCCGCAGCCGCAGGATGGTGTTGACGTAGAAGTTCGCCCACGCGGACAGCGCCTTGCGGTGCCACGGCCAGTCGCCCGCCAGGGAACCGCCGGGCACGTACCGCGAGCCGATGACCGCGGCGGCCTCCGGGTTCTCGCCGAGAATGCGCACCATCGTGGGCACCACCTCGGACGGGTGGGACAGGTCGGCGTCCATCTGGATCACCACGTCCGCGCCCTCGTCGAGCGCCCGGGTGATGCCCGCGACGTAGGCGCGGCCCAGGCCGTCCTTCTCCGTCCGGTGCAGCACGCCGATGGTGCCCGGGTGCGCGGCGGCCAGCTCGTCGGCGACCTTGCCGGTGCCGTCCGGGGAGTTGTCATCCACTACCAGAACGTGCAGGTCGGGCACGTCCAACGCGGTGAGCAAGCCGATGAGCTTGGGCAGGTTGTCCCGCTCGTTGTAGGTCGGCACCACCACGGTGACACGTTCGCTGGCCATGGTCCTAGCCCTTTGGTCGTCCGTCTGTATCGATGCCGACCCTACCCGCCCTACGGAGTGAATCTCGGCATCACCCCAGCGTGCGCGGGTCCGGCTGGAATTGCAGGCCGAGGCGGGCGGCCGCAGAATCGGCCACGATCTTGCGAGCAGAGGGGCGTAGCGGTGAGCACTGGCTGGCGGCGACGGGTCGGATGGGCATTGATCGGCACGGTCGTCCTGCTGGGCAGCACCGGTGTGGCGACCGCGGCGCCGGACAAGACGACGACCCAGCGCAACGCGCCCTGGGGCCTGGCGCGCATCTCGCACGCGAAGAAGGGCGCCAAGGACTACGTCTATAACGCCAAGGCGGGCGAAGGCGTGTCCGTGTACGTCGTCGGCTCCGGCATCAAACTGGATCACCGGGAGTTCCAGGGGCGCGCCAGGTCCGGGCACAGCGTGCATGGCGGCGTGGCGAAGGACGCGACCGGCGGCGGCACCTACGCCGCGGGCATCGTGGCGGGCCGGACGTACGGCGTGGCCAAGAAGGCCGAACTGGTGGCCGTGCGGATCACCGACTCCAAGGGCCAGGCCGGCTCCGAGGACCTGGTGAAGGGCCTTGACTGGGCGATCACCGACGCCGTGGGCAGGCCGGAGCAGCGCAGCGTCATTCTGGTCACCGGTAGCGGCGAGCAGGACCCGGCGCTGAACAAACTGGTGAACGACGCCTACGACAAGGGCGTGCTGGTGGTGGCGGGCGCGGGCATGGGCAAGGGCGATTCCTGCGAGTACTCCCCCGGATCGGCGAGCAAGGCGATGACGGTGGCGGCGACCACCCAGGACGACCAGAAGCTGAAGGAGTCCACCGGCGGCAAGTGCGTGAAGGTCCTCGCCCCCGGCAAGGACATCAAATCCGCCGGGATCAAGCGGCCCGAGATGACCAACTCGGGCAATCTGGCGGCGGCCGCGCACGTGGCCGGTACCGCGGCGTACTTCCTGTCCGTCACCCCCAAGCCGCTGACCGCGAAGCAGCTGTACGCCGTCATCCTGGCCACCGCCAGGAAGGACGTGCTGTCCGGGCTGGAGGACGGCACCCCTAACCGGCTGCTGAGCAACCTGAACCAGTAGCTACCGTGGACGGGTGCCGGTTGTCCTGAGTGAACCCGAGTGGCGGGAGCGCGAACACGCGCACCTGCGACGGGTGACGGCGTGGACCCGGCCGCACCGGGAACGGCAACGCGGTGGCCGCAAACACCCGGTGCTGGACTTCCTGTTCACCTACTACAACCTGCGGGCCAGCCGGCTGGAACGCTGGCAACCCGGTCCCGGAGTGGTGCTGCGCGGCGGCGAGGAGTTCCTCCGGTTACGCGGCTACGAGACCGTCCCGGACGGTGTCGCCCTGTCCCCGGCGGCCGTGACCGACACCCGGCGCGGGACCGCGGAGTTCGTGCTCACCCTGCAACAGGCGATCCTGAACCGGCCCGCGCGGCTGAACTGCTTCGGCCTGCACGAGTGGGCGATGGTCTACCGCGCCACGGACATCCGGCACGAGTCCTGGCCGCTGCGCCTCGGATCGGCGGGCACCGACGAGGTCGTCGAGGCGAATCCGGTGCGCTGCTCGCACTACGACGCCTACCGGTTCTTCACCCCGGACGCCCGGCCGCTGAACACGCTGGCGCCGGACAAGGACACCCGGCTGCGCAACGAACAGCCGGGCTGCCTGCACGCGAACATGGACCTGTTCAAGTGGGCGGGCAAGCTGGAGGGCCTCCTCGCCGCGGAGCTGATCGCCGACTGCTTCGAACTGGCGGTGGCCGGCCGCGAACTGGACATGCGCGCCAGCCCCTACGACCTGGCCGAACTCGGCTACCGGCCGATCCGGATCGAGACCCCGGCCGGCCGCGCCGAGTACGCCCGCCACCAGGCCGAGTACGCCCAGCGGGCGGCGCCGGTGCGACGCAGGCTGGCCGACGCCTGTGCCGCCCTGCTGGACTGGGCTGAAGTCGGATCCAATCTTAGTTAGACAGCATCTTAGTTAGGTCCAATCTAACTAAGATGCCCTCTAACTAAGACCTAAGCCAATCTGGCACCTTACCCAGGAGGAGCCAGCGCAATTCCACGGCAGGAGCTACGGCCTCGACACCCTCGTCAGCGGGTGAATCAAGCCTGGAATGCTTGGCGAGGCCGTGCGGTGGAACCGGTCATCCGGGAGTCCCTGCTGCGACTGTTGCCGAATGAGCAATGGCCGGAAACAGAATGCCTGGGCGGCTGGTGGAACCGGCAGAACAACCCGGAGATCGACCTGGTCGGCACGGACCGGGAACCGGTGGCCAAGGCCGTGCACTTCGTCGGCTCGATCAAGTGGCGAGACGACAAGCCGTTCGACACCACCGACTACGCCCAACTCGTCCGCGATGTCGTAGCCGTCCCGGGCGCCCACGCGGACACGCCGTTGGTCGCCGTGTCCAACATGGGCTTCACCGAGAACCTGCCTCTAGCCACGGCCTGGGGACCGGAAGACCTGATCAGCGCGTGGCGCCGTTAGCCGACCGGGCCCGGGCGCGCACGTCCTCCAGGTAGTCGATCTCCTGCTGGGTGAAGGCCACCTGCTTGGCCCACTCCTGACGCACCCGCGCGCCCGGCTGGGCCACGACGGCCCATGAGGTACCGGTCTTCGCACCCGCCACGACCCGCTGCCAGTGATCGGCCTGCGTGGCCGCGGTCTGACGCAGCGGCGCCCAGCCATCCAGTGCCGCGGTCGCCTGGTCCTCGACGGCCTTCCAGGCCTGCGGGGCGTGAACGGCATCGGCCGCCTCGGCCGTGGTCAGCAGGCCGCGCAGGGTGGACCGCCAGTTCTTGTCCGTGTCCGCCGTCCGCGTGCGGTACCCGGTCAGATCCTGATAGGCGCCGAAGATCCAGCCGGAGGCGAAGAACTCCTGCACATCGGCATCCGTCGCCCCGCCACGCAGCGCCCAGTCGGCCGCGGCCCTGGCCCGTTCACCGGGGTCGGTGGCGGCGACCTGCCGCACGTAGTCCCTGGCGGGCTCGTCGACCGGCCGAGCGGTCGCGGCGCGGTCGATCCGGTCGCGCTCCTTGGCGGCGGCCAAGCCGGATTCGATGAACTGCCGCTTCTGGTACGGCCTCTCCTTCTTGACCTTCGTCGCCTGCCGGTTGACCTCCGGGGACAGGGACGCGGTGTAGGCCTTCAGCACCATCTCGATGAAGTCGTGGTCCTGCTCGAAGTCATTCGCCGCCCATTCGACGGCATCCTCATAACCACCACAGTTCAGGAACTCATAGACGGCATCTGGCTGCCGATTGCTGTCGAGGGCGGCGACCGCATCAATTCGGATGGTTCGCCGGCCATCGGACATCAACAGGTATTCGACAAAGTTCCGATCCGCGGTGACATCCCGGTCCTGCATCACCGGAACGACGCAGGTCCGCGCACTGGCAGCCGCAGAACCAGGCATGGTCACAGGCAACATGACTGCGGCCATAAGGAGCAGCAGAATACGACTTTTCACTACAGTGAATCCCCCCAGAAAGAATGGAACGCTTGATCAGTCAACGTTTTTATCCACAAATCGGACACCGCCATCAGGAGCAATCCTTCAGTGGGGAAGATCATGCGCCTTGTCCAGCTCCAGCAACACGGAAATACTCGGGCCCATGGCAAATCTGGAGGGGGCACGAATACCGAGGGCACTGGACAGCGCCGTCACGACGGCGAGCCGCCGGCTGCTGCCACTGCTGTTCGCCCTGTTCGTGATCAACTATCTGGATCGGGTCAACGTCGGCATCGCAGCGGTGCGGATGAACGCCGATCTCGGTTTCAGCGCCGCCGCGTTCGGCCTCGGCGCCGGACTGCTGTTCGCCGGCTACGTCCTGTTCGAACTGCCCAGCAACCTGGTCCTGCGCCGGGTCGGTGCCCGGCGGTGGATGGCGGTGCTGGCGGCGAGCTGGGGCCTGTGCGCGACCGGCACCGCGTTCGTGCACGGTGAAACGGAGTTCTACCTGCTCCGGTTCCTGCTCGGCGTCTGCGAGGCGGGATTCCTGCCCGGCGCCATGCTGTACCTGACCGAATGGTTCCCCAGTGCGCGCCGGGGCAGGCTCACCGCCGCGCTGCTGCTGGCGATCCCCGCGACCGTCGCGCTGGGCACCCCGCTGTCCGCCCTGCTGATGACGGTGGACGCCGGGATGCCCGGGTGGCGGTTCATGTTCCTGGTGGAGGGGCTGCCCGCGATCCTGCTGGCCCCACTGGTGTTGCGGATGCTGCCCGACCGGCCCGAGGACGCGACCTGGCTGACCGAGGAGCAGCGGTCCGCGTTGCGCACCAGCCTGGAGCAGGAGCACCCGACCGCCATCCGCAGCCTGCGCCAGGCCCTCGGTGATCACCGGGTGTACGCGGTCGCCGGGCTCGGTTTCTGCGTCGGCGTCGGCCTGTACGCGATGACCTACTTCCTGCCGCAGATCGTGGCCGAGCTGCGTACCGGATCCGGCATCACCCAGATCGGCCTGCTCACCGGGCTGCCCTCCGCCTGCGCCGCCCTGGTGATGTGGAGCTACGCCCGGCACTCGGACCGCTCCGGGGAACGCCTGCTGCACATCGCGGTGCCGCTGTTCATCGCGGCCGCGGCCCTCAGCCTCGCGCCCTACCTGTCCTCCGCCGCGGGCGCGATGGTGGCGATCACCATCACCACCATCGGCGCCTCGGTGGCCCTGCCCGTGATGTGGCAGCTCCCCGGCCTCTTCATGACCGGCGACGCGGCCGCCGGCGGCATCGGCCTGATCGCCGCCCTGGCCAACAGCTCCGGTTTCTTCGCGCCTTATCTGATCGGGATCCTGCGTGATCTCACCGGCGACTACCACGCGGGCATGCTGATCCAAGCGGCGTTCCTGCTGGCCGGCGCGCTGATCGCCCTACTCCTGCGCCGCGTGCCCGCGCTTAGAACGCCTTCGCCACCGGCGTCGATCCACTGACCGCCTCGTACTGCTGCCGGACGCTCGACGGACTGTCCAGGGCGGACACGACGAGCGCCGCCACATCCGCACGCGGGATGGAGGCACGGTCCACCTCGGGCGCCACCTCGACCAGGCCGGTGGGCTCGTCGTTGGTCAGCGCGCCGGGGCGCAGGATCGTCCAGTCCAGGTCCCGGGCGCGCAGGTCGGCGTCGGCCTCGGACTTGGCCCGCTTGTAGACCTGGAAGACGTCGTCCGAGTCCGGGTCGAAGGCGTCGGTGCGGAACGCGGAGATCATCACGTAGCGGCGGACACCCGCGGCCTCGGCGGCATCGGCCAGCAACACGGCGGCCGCACGGTCGACGGTGTCCTTGCGGGCGGCGCCGCTGTTCGGTCCGGCTCCGGCGGCGAACACCACGGCGTCGGCGCCGGTGAGCACGGCGGCGAGATCGGCCACCGAGCTGGATTCGAGGTCGTGCAGTACCGGCTCGGCACCGACGGCCCGCAGATCATCGGTGTGCTCGGCGCGGCGGATCAGGCCGAGCACGGTGTCACCGCGCTCGCTCAGCAGGCGGGACAGATGGAGGGCGATCTGACCATGCCCACCGGCGATAACGACCTTCATGCGCCTACCTCTTCACCATTTGACCGCGGACCTCGTCGGCCACATAACGCTGTTCGACACGGATCATCTTGTCCTTGAACGCGGTCAGCAAGTCGACATCCAGCGCGCTGGCCAGGCTCAGCAGGTACGAGAAGACATCGGCCATCTCGTCCCGCACCTGCTGGGCGAGCTCCGGGTCGTCCATGATCGCGTCCGACTCCTCGTCGGTGCGCCATTGGAACAACTCGTTGAGCTCGCCCACCTCGCCGGTCAGCGCCATGACCAGGTTCTTCGGCCGGTGGAAGCGCTGCCAGTCCCGCGCCTCGACGAACTCGAGCATCTGCCGCTGGGCATCCTGCAAAGTCATGCGCCCAGGCTATTTCACCAGCCCCTCCAGCCGCGCCACGATTTCCGCCGGACTGGGCTGCGCAGCGATCTCCTCGCGCATTGCCGCAGCCCGATCGGCGAACTCCGGCTCCCGCAGCAGGCGGGCCACCCCCTCGCGGACCAGCCCCGGGGTGATCTCCTCCCTCGGATACGTGATCGCCGCACCCACGCCCGCCACCAGTCCGGCGTTCAGCGAGTTGTCCGCGAAGGCCGACATGATGAACTGCGGCACCCCGTAGACCAGCGGCGTGGCGGTGGTCGCCGAGCCGCCGTGGTGCACGATCGCCGAACAGGTGGGCAGCACCGCGCTCAGCGGGATGTAGCCCAGCGGCCGGACGTTCTCCGGCAGCGCACCGAGCTCGGACAGGTCCCGCTCCCCGAGGGCCAGCACCACCTCGATGTCCAATGTGGACAGTTCCTTGATCACCGCCGCCAGCCAGCCGATGCCGCCGAACTCGGGCACCACCGTGCCCAGCGAGACGCACACCCTCGGCTTCACGGACCGGGCGTGAATCCACTGCGGCAGCAACCGGGACTCGTTGTACGGCACGTACCGCATCAGCCACTGCCGATCCGTCTCCACACCGCCCAGTGACGGTGGGCGCACGTCGATGCCCTGGCTGAACGGGGTTTCCGGCGCCCCCAGCGACTCCCGCAGCTCGCGCACATTCGCCGCGATCTCGTCGCGCCCCTCCGCCGGACCGTCGCCATCGGCCGCCCAGCCGAGCCGGATCCCCTGCTCCACCCACGGAATGCCCAGTGCGTCCGCGACGATCCGGCCGGTGCCGACCTCCAGGGTGGTCAGCACCAGATCCGGCCGGAACTCCCTGGCCAGATCCACGGTCGGCTGCGTCATCGGCCTGGTGAAATGCGCCCAGCTCGGGGTCTCGCCGTCCTTGTCCTCGCCGGGACCGAACATCCGCTTGGCCATCTCCATGAACTCGGCCCACAGATCCCGGTCCGGTCGCACGTCCACAGTGGGCAGACCCGCCTGGACAGAAGCCATGGCGGCGGCACCGTTGCTCGCCACCAGCACCTCGTGCCCGGCGGCACGCAACGCCCAGGTCAACGGCACGGTCGGCAGGAACAGGCCACTGCCGGGCACCGCGGTACACAGAACCTTCATTTCTTCCCCTCCAGGACAAGTTGTTCCAACCGGCGCACGATGTCCGGTGGGCCGGGCTGGGCGGCGATCTCCGCCCGCAACGCCGCCGCGCGCTCGGCGAACTCCGATTCGGTCAACAGCCGTTTCATCCCGTCACACAGCAGACTGGGGATGATCTCGTCGCGGCCGCAGGTGATGGCCACCCCGGCCTCCCGGACCAGCCGGGCGTTCAGCGGGTTATCGGCACCGCCCGGGATGACGAACTGCGGCACGCCGTGCACCAGCGGGGTCGCGGTGGTGGCCGCCCCGCCGTGGTGCACGATCGCCGAACAGGTCGGCAACACCGCGCTCAGCGGCAGGTATCCCAGCGTGCGCACGTTCGGCGCCAGCGGGCCGAGGGCCGAGATGTCCCGGTCCCCCAGCGCCAACACCACCTCGATGTCCATCTTGGACAGTGCGGCGACCAGGCCGGTCAGCCAGCCGATCCCGTCCATCTCCGGAGCGACGGTGCCGAGCGAGACGCACACCCTGGGCCGGGAAGGCCGGGCGTACACCCAGTCGGGCAATACCCGGGATCCGTTGTACGGCAAGTATTTCATCGACCAGCAGCCGTCATCCTCGGTCCCGCCCAGTGACGGCGGCCGCACGTCGATGGCCGCCGAGGACGGCGTTTCCGGGGCACCGAGCCGAGCCCGGATACTGGCGAGTTGATCGAGCTCCCGTTGCCGGTGCGCGGCGGGAATGTGGCTGTGGGCAGGGCAGGAGGCGAGCCGGATTCCGTGCTCCACCCACGGAATGCCGAGCAGGCCGGCGACGATCCCGCCCGCTCCCTGCTCGGGCACGGTGACGACCGCATCCGGGCCGAAGTTCCCGGCCAGCTCCACTGTGGACTCGACGGTCTGCTCGGTGAACCAGCCGAAGCCGCGCGGCGGCCCGTCCTCCCGCCTGATGTACGCCATGAAGTCGCGCCACAGATCGATATCCGGCCGGACGTCCACTGTGGGCAGTCCCGCCTGCGCCGAGGCCGCGGCCATCTCCCCGTTGGCGGCCACCAGCACCTCATGTCCCGCCGATCGCAGTGCCCAGGCCAGCGGCACCATCGGCAGCAGGAATCCGCTGCCCGGCAGCGTGGTGAACAGAACTCGCACTTCTCCCCCTCGAAAATTGAGCAACGCTCAATTGAGCATCGCTCAGGTATGCTGGGTACGTCAAGGTGTTTTACGAAGGAGTGCGTGTGCCACTGAGCCGGGATCAGGTCATCGACGCGGCGGTGGAGCTGCTGAACGAGGTGGGGCTGGAGAAGCTCACCACCCGGGCGCTCACGGACCGGCTCGGCGTACAGCGCGGCGCGCTGTACTGGCACGTCAAGAGCAAGGACGACCTGCTGGGGGCGATCGCCGAACGGATCTGCCGACCGTCGCTGTCCGTCGAGGCCGACGGCAGGACATCGTGGGAATGGCTGCGGGAGTTCGGCCTGGTCTACCGGCGATCCCTGCTGGCGCATCGGGACGGCGCGCGGATCGTCGCGCAGGCCATCGCGCGGAACGCGCCCATGGTGGTACGGCTGGAGGAGACACGGCCGACGTTCTGGCCCGATGAGCTCGACGAGGACACCGTCGACCGCTACTTCGACATCGTGGCCAGCTATGTCGCCGGATTCGTGCTCCAGGAGCAGGCCGGACCGGAGAGTCCGGGCGAGGCGGCGTTCACCGCCTCGCTGGACACGATCATCCTGGGGATCCGGACCGAACTGGGTGTCTAGCTAAGGCTTGACAGCCGCTGCCTTGAAGTTGCGGCGTGCCGTGCGACGCAGCTGCATGATGCGCGCGGCGCCGATCAGGGCGATCAGCAACGCACCCGCGGTCGCGGAGAACAACATCGCCACCGCGACGGGCAGCTGTCCCTCCCAGGCCAGGAAGGTCACCGTCACCTGCGTCTGGTTCTGCAGGATGAAGACCAGCAACAGGATCAGCAGCAGGGTGCCGGTGATCGCGGCGGCCCAGACACCCGCGGTGCGGGTGTGCTTGACCTCGCGAGCCTGCTCCCGCTCGTCCTGGTCGGACAGATCCTTGTAGTCGCGGTAGTCCTTGTCCGGGGTGACGGGAACCGTCGGCTCAGCCACGGTCGGCTCCGGAACAACAACGTCCCCAGCGGTCTTATTGAGATCGCGCTCTTCGGTCACGAATGAAGTGTGCCCCACGCCGTGGCGGGCGACACTTCGACCCGCGAAATGGACTAATGACGAGAGGGGCAGAATGGTCGGCCGTGACGACTTCGATTCCCGCCCGGATCGCCGACGAACTCGCCGTAGGCCAGCGCCAGGTGGTGGCGGCCATCGACCTGCTCGACGGTGGGTCGACCGTGCCGTTCATCGCCCGGTACCGCAAGGAGGTCACCGACGGCCTGGACGACGCGCAGCTGCGTACCCTCGAGGAACGCCTGCGCTACCTACGTGAACTGGAAGAACGCCGTACGGCCGTGCTGGAGTCGATCGAGACCCAGGGCAAGCTGGACGACGCGCTCAAGGCGCAGATCCTGGCCGCCGACTCCAAGGCGCGGCTGGAGGACATCTACCTGCCGTTCAAACCGAAGCGGCGTACCAAGGCACAGATCGCCCGCGAAGCCGGCCTGGAACCACTGGCCGAGCTGTTGCTGAGCGACCCCACCCAGGACCCGAAGGTTTCCGCCGAGCAGTACCTGAACGAGGCCGTCGCGGACGGCACGGCCGCGCTGGACGGTGCCCGGTCGATCCTGGTCGAGCGGTTCGCCGAGGATGCCGACCTGATCGGTGAGCTGCGCGAGACCATGTGGTCGCGCGGCAGGCTGTCCGCCAAGGTGCGGGACGGCAAGCAGGAGGCCGGCGCCAAGTTCTCCGACTACTTCGAGTTCGGCGAGCCGTTCACCAAGCTGCCCTCGCACCGCATCCTGGCGATGTTCCGCGGCGAGAAGGAAGAGATCCTGGATCTCGCCCTGGAGCCGGAGAACCTGCCCGCCGACGCCGAGCCGCCGGTCGGCCCGACCCGGTACGAGCAGCGCATCGCGGCCACCTTCGGCGTCGCCGATCAGGGCCGCCCGGCGGACAAGTGGCTGAGCGACTCCGTGCGCTGGGCCTGGCGCACCCGCATCCTGGTGCGCCTGGGCATCGACCTGCGCATGCGGCTGTGGCAGGCCGCCGAGGACGAGGCCGTCCGGGTGTTCGCCACCAACCTGAAGGACCTGTTGCTGGCCGCCCCGGCCGGCTCCCGGTCCACCATGGGCCTGGACCCCGGCCTGCGCACCGGCACCAAGGTGGCCATTGTGGACAGCACCGGAAAGGTGCTGGCCCACGACACCATCTACCCGCACGCACCGGCGAACAAGTGGGACCAGTCCCTGGCCACCCTGGCCAAACTGGCCGCGGCGCACAACGTCGAGCTGGTGGCGATCGGCAACGGCACGGCTTCCCGGGAAACCGACAAGCTGGCCGGCGAGCTGATCAAGCTGATGCCCGGGCTGACCAAGATCGTGGTCTCCGAGGCGGGCGCGTCGGTGTACTCGGCCTCCGCGTACGCCTCCGCCGAACTGCCCGACCTGGACGTGACGATCCGCGGCGCGGTGTCCATCGCCCGCCGGTTGCAGGACCCCCTCGCCGAGCTGGTGAAGATCGACCCGAAGAGCATCGGCGTCGGCCAGTATCAGCACGACCTGTCCGAGACCAAGCTGTCCCGCTCGCTGGACGCGGTCGTCGAGGACGCGGTGAACGCCGTCGGCGTCGACGTGAACACCGCCTCGGTGCCGCTGCTGACCCGGGTGTCCGGCATCGGTGAGGGCCTGGCGCTGCAGATCGTCGCGCACCGCGACACCAACGGCCCGTTCCGCTCCCGCACCGCGTTGAAGGACGTGGCACGGCTCGGCCCGAAGGCGTTCGAGCAGTGCGCGGGCTTCCTCCGGATCCCCGACGGCGACGACCCGCTCGACGCCTCCGCGGTGCACCCGGAGGCCTACCCGGTCGTCCGGCGGATGCTGTCGGCGAACAACCTGGCCATCGGTGAGCTGATCGGCAACGCCCGGGCGCTGCAGTCGATCAAGCCGCAGGAGTTCGTGGACGAGACCTTCGGCCTGCCGACGGTCACCGACATCCTGGCCGAGCTGGACAAGCCCGGCCGCGACCCGCGGCCGCAGTTCAAGGCGGCGAAGTTCGCCGAGGGCGTGGAGAAGATCTCCCACCTCAAGCCGGGAATGACCCTCGAAGGTGTGGTCACCAACGTGGCCGCCTTCGGCGCGTTCGTCGACATCGGCGTGCACCAGGACGGATTGGTGCACGTGTCCGCGATGTCGCACAAGTTCGTCTCGGATCCCCGCGAGGTGGTGAAGTCCGGCGACATCGTGCGGGTCAAGGTGATGGAGGTGGACGAGGCGCGCAAGCGCATCGGCCTCTCACTGCGACTGGACGACGAGCCCGGCAAGCCGGCCGGTCGTCAGGGTGGCGGCGGTGGCGGTGGTGGCCGGGATCGGAAACCGCAGCAGCCGCGCCGGGACGACCGGCGTGCGGCGCCCGCGTCCGGCTCGATGGCCGACGCCCTCCGTAAGGCCGGGTTCGGCAAGTAGTGAGCCTCCCGAAGCCGACGAGGCCCGGACCGGGCCTCGTCGGCTTCGGCGCATTAACACGGCGCCCACCTGCACGTGCAGCCAAACGAAATGATCACATTCCGCCTGGTTAATACGTTTGGCTCTACCCCAGAACAACCTTCCAGGCGACCCTCTCGACAGAACCAGACGAGAGAGGGGCAGGCGAGTGATCGAGTCGGCAGCCGTCCGCTGGGCGCTGACGGTCGTCCTGAGCATCCCGGTCGCCTATCACCTCCTGCACCTGGCGCGGTCGAGCAGGCATGAGCCGGAAACCCGGCTCAGTCAGATCGCCCATCTGCTGATGAGTGCGTCGATGATCGCCATGCTCTGGCCGTGGGGCGGCAACATCCCCGCCTGGCCGCAGGCCGCGTTGTTCGCCATCGCCGGCGGCTACTTCCTGGCCTGTGCGCTCCGGCCGATGCAGACGGAACCGGGGTCCACACTGGACCGTCTACATCAGACGGTGTCGTTGTGGGCGATGGCCTGGATGCTGGTCGTGATGCCCATGGCGTACACGGCGGATCCCGGGGGTTCCTTCACCGTGGCGCACAGCCACCACAGCGCCGATCGCACGGTGATCGCGATGCCGCTGAACCCGGACATCAAACAGGCGATCATGATGATCACCATCGTGCTGGCCTGTTACTTCATCCTGTCCACCACGCACCTGCTGGTCACCGCGCTGGGCCACCGATCCAAGGCCGCCGCGGCGAGCCATGGCCTGATGAACGTGGCCATGGTCGCCATGCTGGTCATGATGATCTAACCGGTGTATCCAACGCAGTAAGGGGCACCCACCCCGCATCCAACGCAGTAAGGGCGCCCCTCACTGCACCCAACGCAGGAAGGGCGCCCCTTACTGCATGAGCGCAGGTGGCTTAGACCGGCGTCAGCTCACTGATCAGCCACTGGCCGTCCACCTGCTCCAGGGTGGTGCGCACCCGTGCCCCCTCCAGCCGGGGATCCGGCGCCTCCTTGGTCTGGGTGACCTGGTTCAGGAACACCAGCAGCACCACCCGCGAGGTCTCGGCGGTGATCACCGAGCTGGCGGACACCGTGGTCTTGGTGACGATCTGCTGCTGCATCGCGGTCGGCGCCACCAGCCGAGTGGTCAGGTCACCGAACTCCTGCTGGAACCCGCCGGTGGTCAGCCCCTTGGCCCCGGCCAGATCCTTATCCAGCTGCCGGTAGTCGTAGGACAGCAGCTTCGGCAGTCCCTTGCCGGCGGCGTCGATCGCCCCCTGCCGGGCCTCATCCACCCGCTGGGTCTGCACATCGCGGTACACCAGCACGCCGCCGATCCCCAGCAGCGCCACCGTCGCGGCGACCAGGAAGTAGGTCAGGACTCGTTTCACGCCACGAACTCCAAATCCGAGATCAGCCAGCGGTCTCCATCCCGATGCAGGTGTACCCGCATCCGGTACTGCCGCAGCTCCCCGCCGGGAGCGTCCACGTTGTGCACGGTGGCGGTGACCGCCGCCAGGGTCACCGCGTTGTCCTCGTCCAGGCTGACCACGCCGACCTCGCGCACCTCGCCCTGGGAGCTGACCTTCGCCTGCTCCAGCACCTTCTGGAACAACGCCGCCTGCGCGCCGAACTGGTCGCGGAACTCGCCGGTGGCCGCGTTCAGCAGCCGGTCCACATCGGACTTCGCGGTGCCCTGGCTGACCGTGGTCAGGTTGACCAGCGTCTGCCGGGTCACCTGTTGCACCGCCAGCCGGCGCGCGGTGTCGGCCCGGGAGTCCAGTCGCAGCCAGTAGAACAACACGGCACCGGCGAGCAGCAGGACCACCGACCCGAGCGCGATCACCGGTCTCCAGTCCACTCTGGACGGTGGTGCCTCCGGCTCGGCGATCTCTACTTCAGCAACAGGCGCTGCCATGCGGGCTCCTTCGGATCGACGCACTGCGCCGGGGTCGCAGCGCGACGCGGCGGGGCGTTCAGGCACGGGGTGTTGCGCGCGCCGCGGACCACCCGGGGGTCGTTGGCCGCGACCTTGCAGTACACGTCGCCGGGCTGCTCGTAGCCCTCCCGGCAGATCGGCGGATCGTTGATGTTCAGCGTCAGCACCACGCCCGCTTGGCCGCGGCCCGCGTAGGGCACCAGCACGCTCTGCAGCGCGGCGACTTCGGCCGGGGCGAGCACCAGAACCTGTTCCAGGCCGGGCAGGTAGGTGCGGACGACCTGACCGGTGGACACCAGATTGCCCAGCAGGATCGGCAGGAACGGCTTGAGCTGGTGCTCCAGGCCGAGCACCTGTTCCACGAAGGGCGTTCCCTCGTCCAGGATTCGCCGGATGTCCGGATCGGACGCCTCCAGTTGACCGGTCACTCCGGACAGTGCGGCGATCCCGCTGCGCAACTGCGGCGCCACCTGACGCTGGGTGTTCAACGCCTGCGGCAGCCCGGCGAGCAGCCGCCGGGTCGGATCCACGTTGGCCGAGGCGTCGTGCACCAGCAGGCTGGCCGCTCCGAGCAGAATCTGCAGATTGTGCCCGGATCCGGCAAAGGCCGTGTTCAGCTCGCCGAGTACCTCGTTCACCCGCTCCGCGGGCAGCGTCGCCAGCAGCCGGTTCGCCGACTCCAGCAGCACCGCACTGCTGGACAGGCCCGCGGTGCGGCTGATCGGGATCACTTCACCCTCGGCCAGCCACGGCTCGGTGGACCGCTCGGGCACCAGGTCCAGGTAGGTCTCGCCGATCGCGGACACCGCGCGGATCTCCGCCCTGCTCGCCTGCGGGATGCGGGTCCTGGTCTCCAGGTCCAGGGTCGCCACGGCATCTGTGGCCCGCAGTTCCAGGCCGGTGATCTTGCCGACCTGCACGCCCCGGAAGGTCACCGGAGCGCCGGCGAACAGCCCCTGGGCGTCGGTGAATTCGGCCCGGATCCGGTACCGGCCGATGCCCAGCGCATCGGAGAGACCGAGGTAGTTCTGCGCGACCACCGCGGTGCTGAGCACCGCCAGTACCGCGAACACCACCAGCTGAACCCGAACCAGCCGGGTGAGCACCATCAGCGACCTCCCCGAACGGGCGCCAGCAGCGGATTTGCCGCCTGGAGCGGCGGTAGCAGGGAACGACCCAGCGAGGGCAGCGACAGGTCCAGCGTGATGAACAGGTTCAACCGACCGTCCCGGAGCACCCGTTCGTACTGGTCCAGTGGAATCCCGGACAGCAGCACGGTCAGCGATTCCGGCAGCGCGTCGCCGGCGGCCTGCAGCTGGGTGAGGATCGGCTGTAGATCCCGGACGATCGCCACGGTGTCCACAGTGGTCTCCCGCAGTACCCGATTGCCCACGGTGCACAGTCGCTGCACGGCCTCCAGCAGCTTGGCCAGCTGGTCACGCTGCTGAGCCAGCACGGTCACCGCGGGCGCGATCCGGTCGACGGCCGCGCCGAGCTGGTCCCGTTGCTGCGCCAGGCTGCCGGCCAGCCCGTCCACCGCGTCGATCAACCGCACCAGGTCCTGAGTCTGCCCGCGCAGCGTCGACGTGGTGGTGGCGAGCTGGGTGAGCAGCTCCCGGGTGGCCTGTTCCCTGCCGCCCAGCGCCGTGTTCAGCTCGCGGACGATCGTCTGGACCTGAGCGAGCCCGGAACCGTTCAGCCACATGCCGAGCGCGGCCAGCAACTGCTCGGTCTCCGGATAGCTACCGGTGCGTGCGAGCGGAATCGTCTCCCCCGCGCGCAGCTTTCCCTGCGGAGTCGCCGGCCTGCGCAGCTCGACGTACTGGCCGCCGAGCAGGCTGCGCTGGCCGATGCGCACCTCGGCGTTGGCCGGTAGGTCCACTGTGGAATCGAGCTGCAGGGTGAGCCGGGCCCGCCAGCCGTCCAGGGTGATCGCCCGGACCGAGCCGACGTTCACGTCGTCCAGCTTCACCTCGGCGCGGGGCACCAGGTTGCCCGCCGACTCGAATTCGGCGGTCACCTCGTACTGGTCGCCGCCCACCGAACATCCGGACAGCAGCAACACCAGGACCAGCAGTATCCGGCTCATCGGCCACCCCCGAGCAGCAGACCGGGCAACGTGGACGGACGCGCCGCCGGCTGGGGCAGGAAGTTCAGCTTGATGGGCAGGTTCAGCGGGCCCAGGAGGGGTTCCAGCACATCCCGGCACTGCTGCTGGGTGCCGCCGAGCGCGTACAGCGCGGTGCAGACCAGCCCGGCCACGTTTTGCAGGCCGACCAGCATGGGCCGGGCGCGGAAACCGAGCCGCTGCGGGTCGTAGATGTTGTACAGATTGGACAGTGCGACCGGTCCGGTGTGCAGCACCTCGGCCAGCTGGTCCCGATCCGCGGCCAGCTGCCCGGTGAGCTCGGTCAGCGAGCGGGCGTTGGCGGTCAGCTGGTTCTGGTGATCGGCCAGGAACTGGCGCAGGGTGCCCAGCGTCGCGGCGACCTTGGCCAGGGTGCCGCCCAGCTGCTCGCGATGGGCGTTCAGGAAGGTGGCGGCGGCCGAGAACTGGTTGCCGAACTCCCGGATCTGCGCGTCCCCGCTGTTCAACGCCTCCACGAACACCTGCAGATTGCGCACGGTGCCGAACAGGTCGCCGCGGCTGTTCGCCAGGGTGTCGGCCGCAGCGGCCAGCTGGGCCATGGTGTCGTGCAGCTGCCGCCCCTGCCCGGTCAGATTGGCGTGCGCGACGTCCACCGCGCGGCTCGCCGAGCCGGTGGAGCCGAGCGCGTCGGTGAGCTGGGTGATCGAGCCCTGGAGCTGGTCCCAGTCGATCGGCACCCGGGTCCGCTCGCGGGGGATGACCGCGCCCTCGGCCAGCACCGGACCGCCGGTGTACACCGGGGTGAGCGCGACGTACCGGCCGCTGACCAGGCTCGGCGCCACGATGACCGCCTGGGCGCCGGCCGGGATCGACTGCTTGCGGTCGACCTCCATCCGCACGGTGACCCGGTCCGGCTGCGCGCTGACCTCGGTGACGCTGCCGACCGGAACGCCCAGCACCCGCACCTCGTCCCCGGCGTGCAGGTTCACCGCCCGCTCGAAGTCGGCGGTCACCGCGAGGCGTTGACCGTGTGGCCAGACCACGACGAGCCCGCAGACCAGCAGGATCGCGCAGCAGGCGGCGAGCGTCCGGCGAACGGTCATCGCGGCCTCCTGGCCAGGAGCTCCGGCAGCAGCGGGATCAGGTCGGTGGGCGGGAAGTTGGCCAGGCCGATGTCACCGAACGGCCCGGAGCCGACCGCCTCCCCCGCCGCCCGCAGCGCGGGGCCCAGCCGGGTGATCGACTCGTGGATCTGCTGCCGGTTATGTTCCAGCAGGCGTAGCAGTTCCAGCAGCTGGTTCAGTGCCGGCCTGAGCTGTTCCCGCTGGTCGGCGACCAGGCCGTTGATCTGGTCGATGGCCGCGTCGGCGTTCGCCAGCAGGGCGAGGATGTCCCGCTGCCGGCTGTTCAGCTCGGCGAGCACCACGCTGCCGGACCGGATCAGCTCCAGGATCTGCTGATTGCGGGCCGCCAGGATGGAGGACACCCCGTCGGCGTGCCGGAGCAGGTCGGCCAGTGCGGCGTCCCGCGCGTTCAGCGTCTCGGACAGCCGGCGCAGACCGTCCAGAGTGGACCGGAACTGGGCCGGGGTGTCGGCGAACGTCTCGGACAGCGTGTCCAGGGCCTTGGCCAGCTGGGCGGCATCGAGTTGGCCGAGCTGGGTACCGGCGTCCTGCACCAGGACAGCCAGGTCGTAGGGAACCTTGGTGCGCGCCAACGGGATTCGCTCGTCATCGCCCGCACCCGCCGGGCGCAGCAGCAGCTGCTTGCGGCCCAGCGCGGACTGCGCGGAGATCTCCGCCGTGCTGCGGTCGCCCACCCGGACCCGGTCGTCGTCGACCTGGAAGGCCACCTCCACGTGGTCATCACGCAGTTCGATGGTCCGCACCGAGCCGACCACCAGACCTGCCACCACCACGTCGTCCCCGGCGCGCAGGCCGGTGTTCTCCCGGAAGTCGGCGTAACGCCGGGTTCCGGGGAACAGCACCGTGCCCGCCCCCACGGCCAGGGCGAGCACCAGCGCCACGGCCACGGTCCCGAGGATTCCGGTCCACAGTGGATCGCGTTCGGCGAAGGAGCGTATCACTGGCACCTCCGCTCCGGGCTGGTCAGCTCGGGCAGCGTGCCCAGGTCGGTCTTGATCTGCAACGCGCACAGGTAGGAGTCCAGGAAACTGCCCTCACCCGCGGCTTTGCCCAGTTCCCGGTAGTAGTCCGGCAGCCTGGCCAGGACCAGGTTCAGCGTGTCCGAGTGCCGGTTCAGCGTGCCCGCGATCCCACCGAGCGCCGCCACGTCGGCCTTCAGCGGCGGCCGGATCTGGCCGAGTAGATCAGCGGTGGACCCGGCCAGCTGGGCGGTCCCGGTAATGTCGGCGCCGATCGTCTCCCGCTGCGCCTCCAGGGCCGCGGTCACCGTGCTCAGGTCGTCCAGCATCGTGGTCAGCTGCTGCTTACGACCATCCACAGTGGACAGGATGGCGTTCAGATTGGTGATCACCCGGCCGATGACCTGGTCCTTGTCCGCCAGGGTTCCGGTCAGCGCGGCCACGTCGGTGAGCAGCCCATTGATCGCCGGCCCCTGCCCCTGGAACACCTCGATCAGCCGCTGGGTCAACGCGTTCACCTGATCCGGCTGCAACACGGCGAACAGCGGCTGGAAGCCACCGAACACCGCGTCCAGGTCGACGGCGGGTGAGGTCTGACCGACCGGAAAGGTGTGCCCGGAGCCGACCGGAGCCGGATCCCCTGGCCCGGCCGACAGCTCCAGGAACCGGTCGCCGAACAAGGTCTGGTAGCGCACCTTGGCCTTGGTCGCGGCGGGCAGCGGAACGTCCCGGCTGACCTCGAAGCCGACCAGCACGGTGCCCTGCGACGTCAGTTCCAGGTCGTTGACCCGGCCCATGGTGACCCCGGCGATCCGCACCTGGCTGCCCGGCTTCAGGTGGGAGACATCGGTGAACTCGGCGCGGTAGTCCACCGTGGGCCCGACATCGGTGGCCGACCGCAACAGCCCGGCGACGGCCACGGCGAGCAGCAGCGACACGGTCACGAAGGCCAGCAGCTTGGTGGTCAGCCAGGTCATCGGCCACCCCGCGATCCGAACAGCAGGTCGGCCAGCGACTGGTCCTGGCTCTGGTTCGTCGCGGGCGCCACGCCGGTGTTGTAGTCGTGGAACGGATCCGGGGCCGAAAGCCGCGGCAGGCCATGGCAGTCCGGACCGTCGTTCGCGCCGATGATCGGCAGGTCCGCTGGGTAGCGATAGCGCTGCGCGCCCGGTCCGATGGACAGGGCGACGTTCAGGCCCGGCCGTTTGCCGCCGATCGCCTGCTCCAGCAACTGCCGGTTGTTCGCCATGCCCTGGAACATGCAGGGGAAGATCGGCGCGTACCTGGCCAGCAGCCGGGTGGTGGGGCGCAGCACGGTGAGCGTGTCCACCAGGCCCTTCTCGTTGTCGGACAACAGCTGCGCGGTCTCGTTGCCCAGGCTGGTGAGCGAGAGCAGGAACGCGGCCAGCTCGGCCTTCTTGGTCACCACGGTGTCGGCGGTGACCGCGAAGTTGTCCGCCGTGGTCACCAGGTCGGGCACCACCTGCCGGTACTGGTCGGCGACCTCGGCGGCGGTGCCCAGTGGCAGCCCGGCCAGGGATGGGTTGATCTGCTTGAGGAAGGTGTTCAACTGCACGATCAGCTGCCCCAGCTCGGCGCCGCGACCGTCCACAGCGGACGCGACCGCGCCCAGGGTCTCGGCCAGCCGGTCGGCCCGCACGGTGGACAGCAGCCGCACCGCGTTGTCGAAGCCGGTGTTGAGCTCCACGTTCACCCGGGCCCGCTCGATCACCGCACCCGCGTCGATGGGCGTCCCGCTGCCGCCGATGAGGTTCACGAACTTGGGCCCGAACACCGTGGGCGGGATCAGTTCGGCGCGCACGTCCTGCGGAATCCGCCTGGCCTGCTTCGGATTCAGGCCGAGGGAGATGAGCACCCGATCGCCGTCGATCCGCACCCCGGTTACCTGGCCGACGACCACGCCCCGGGACTTCACCGGGTTGCCGGTGGCCATCAGCAGGCCGGCCCGATCGGCGCGCAGGCTGACCGGCAGGTCCCGGGTGAACGCACCGGCGAAGGTCAGCACGGCCAGCGTCGCCATGGTCAGCAATACCAGGGCGAAGGCGATTCCGAGCCGGACATGTCGCACCGGGCTCACCCCGAGATGTGCACAGTGGACGGTCCACTGTAGATAACGAAGTCCAGCAGCATGTCGGTCAGCAGCACGCCGACCAGACAGGTACGGACCGCTTTACCGACGGCCATGCCGACTCCGGCCGGACCTCCGGTGGCGGCGAACCCCTGGTAGCAGCAGACCAGGATGACCAGCACCGCCATCACCAGGGCCTTGCCGAAGGACCACAGCAGGTCGGCGGGTTGCAGGAACGCGGTGAAGTAGTGCTGATAGGTGCCGGCCGGCTGCCCGTAGACGCCGGTGAGCACCACCCGGGTCGCGGTGAAGGACATCAGCACGGCGACGGCGTACAGCGGGATCACCGCGACGAAGCCGGCGATCATCCTGGTGGTCACCAGAAACGGGATCGGCGGGACGGCCATCGCCTCCAGGGCGTCGATCTCCTGGCTCACCCGCATGGCGCCCAGCTGTGCGGTGAATCCGGCGCCCACCGTGGCGGTCAGGCCGATTCCGGCGAGCAGCGGCGCCACCTCACGGGTGTTGGCGTACGAGGAGACGAAGCCGGCGAGCGCGTCCACGCCGACCGAGGACAGCAGGCCGTGGCCCTGGATGCCCAGCTCGACGCCTGCCGCGCCGACCAGCACGGCGATGACCATGACCGTTCCGCCGATGGCGGCCAGCACACCCGAGCCCAGGCTCACATCGGCCAGCAGCCGCAGCACCTCGCTGCGATAGCGGCGCAGGGTACGGGGCGCGGCGACGGCACTGCGGGCATAGAACTCCGCCTGCCTGCCCAGTTCCTCCAGCATCCTCAACCCCTGATCCGCATGACGATCAGCGTGATGAACACGTTGGCCACGAACAGGGCGATGAAACCGAAGACCACCGTCTGGTTGACCGCGTCGCCGACGCCCTTGGGCCCGCCCTTGGCGTTCAGCCCCAGGTGACAGGCGACGAGGGCCGCCAGCACACCGAAGACCAGCGCCTTGATCTCGCCGATCAGCACGTCGACGGCGTCGGTGAGCAGGCTCAGGTTGGCCAGGAACAGGCCGAATCCGGTGCCCTGCACGAAAACGGAGAAGGCGAGGCCGCCGAGCAGGCCGGTCACACACACGACGCTGTTCATGCACAGCGCGACCAGCCCGGAAGCGATCACCCGCGGCACGACGAGTCGCTGGATCGGGTTGAGCCCGAGGGTGCGCATCGCCTCGATCTCCTCGCCGTACTTGCGCGCACCCAGGTCCGCGCAGATCGCGGTCGCACCGGCACCGGCCACCACCAGCGCGCTGACCATCGGCCCGAGCTCCTTGATCACCGCGAGGCCGGTGGCGGCGCCGACGATGTCGTTGGCGCCCAGTTCGGACAGCAGCAGGTTCAGCTGGAAGATCACCACGACGCAGAACGGAATGGCCATCAGCAGGGTCGGCAGCACCGTGACACCGACGATGAACCACGCCTGTGTCACCATTTCGCGCCACTGCACCGGCCTGGCGAACAGCAGCCTGAAGGTGTCCAGGCAGGTCGCGTAGAACCGGCCGAGCGCGCTGGTGGCGGTGCCCACCACGCCTGCGACCATGCGGCCTTCGTATCGTCACGGCGGGGGTGAGCCCGGGTCCGGCGCGCTGATCACCGCCCGACCAGGCGAAAAAGACCACTAGGCTGAGTTAGTGCGAGTGCTGGTGCTGGGCGGGACGCGACTGAGCCGGCAGCTGGCCACCACCCTGCGCGAGCAGGGCATCGCGGTGATCAGCTCGCTGGCCGGCCGGGTGGCCGACCCGCTGCTGCCACCGGGCGAGGTGCGGATCGGCGGCTTCGGCGGCGTGCCCGGGCTGATCGAGTGGCTGCGGTCGCATCCGGTGGACGCGGTCGTGGATGCCACGCATCCGTTCGCCGCGCAGATGTCGTCGCACGCTCATCAGGCGTGCTCCGTGCTGGATGTCCCGCTGCTGGGCCTGCGGGTTCCCAGCTGGCCGCCAGGTCCCGGTAGGGCTTGGGTGGGTTCGCTGGACGAGGCGGCTACCCGGGTGGCCGCGCGCACGTTCCTGACGATCGGCAGCCTCGGTCTGCCCGCCTTCGCCGCGCGCCCGGAGTGGTTCCTGATCCGCAGTGTGGACCGGCCCCCGGTGCTGCCCGCCCGGCATGAGCTGGTGCTGGATCGCGGACCGTTCACTGTGGACGGTGAACTGCGGCTGTTGCGGGAGCACCGCATCGAGCTGCTGGTCACCAAGGACAGCGGCGGCCCGGATGCCAAGCTCCACGCTGCGGCGGAGCTGGGCATCCCCGTGTTGCTGATCGCCCGCCCCGTGCTGCCGGACATGCCGGTCGCCACGACCGTCGCCGACGCCGTCAGGTGGCTCCTCTAGGCAGTCCGAAGTTGGCGATGTTCGCGGTTGACGGGCCGCGAACATCGCCAACTTCGAGGTCAGTTACGGACCTCGAACATCGCCAACTTCGAGGTCAG
>QZFT01000024.1 GCA_003600225.1 Pseudonocardiaceae bacterium YIM PH 21723 | reverse complement strand
GGGGTGTTCTCCGAGGGTGCTCGCCACGGGCGGGCTGTCGGGCGCCCGGAGTTGACGATGTTCGGGGCGTTGCTTCCCCGAACATCGTCAACTCCGGAACTACACGGCAGGCGGCCGGTCCTCGTAGGGCGTGCTGAGCACGACCGTGGTGCGGGTGGACACGTTCGCCGACTCGCGGATCTGCCGGAGCAGTTCCTCCAGCTTGACCGGCGACTCCACGCGGACCCGCAGGATGTAGGACTCGTCGCCGGCCACCGAGTAACACGCCTCGATCTGCGGCAGGTGCTCGATCCGCTGCGGATAGTCGTCCGGAGCCGCCGGGTCGATCGGGGTCAGCGAGACGAACGCGGTCAGCGGCAGCCCGATCTCCTCGCCGTTGAGCTTCGCCGCGTAGCCCTGCAACACACCGCGCTGCTCCAGCCGCCGCACCCGCTGGTGGGCGGCCGAGACGCTCAGTCCGACGCGTTCGGCCAGGTCGGTGTAGCTACACCGGCCGTCCGAGGCCAGTTCGCGCAGGATCGCGCGGTCGATCGGCTCCAGATCACTCACAGACAGTTCTCCTACAGAATGACCAGGTCGTGGGTCGTGTTATTGAACGACTCCACACCATTCTCCGTGACGGCGACGATGTCCTCGATGCGGGCGCCCCACCGTCCCGGCAGGTAGATGCCCGGCTCGACGCTGAACGCGTGGCCCGCCTGCAGCGTGATGTCGTTGCCCTCCACGATGTACGGGTCCTCGTGCACGTCCAGGCCGATGCCGTGACCGGTGCGGTGCACGAAGTACTCGCCGTACCCGGCGGCCGCGATCGGCTCGCGGGCGGCGCGGTCGATGGACTGCGCGGACACACCGGGCTTGACGGCGGCCACGGCGGCGGCCTGCGCGTCCTGCAGCGCCTTGTAGGTCTCCGCCACGTCGGCGAACTTGGGCTCGCCGATCGAGTAGGTGCGGGTGCAGTCGGAGAAGTAGCCGCCGATCGGGCCACCGATGTCGATCACCACGACGTCACCCTGCTCGATGACCCGCTCGGAGTGGTGGTGGTGCGGGATGGCGCCGTTGGGGCCGGAGCCGACAATGATGAAGGCGACCCGCTCGTGGCCCTCCTCGATCATCGCGCGGTGGATGTCCGCGCTGACCTCGGCCTCGGTGCGGCCGGCGCGCAGGAACTCGCCCATCCGGGAATGGACCCGGTCGATCGCCGCACCGACGTGCCGCAGCGCGGCGATCTCGGCGGCGTCCTTGACCATGCGCAGCTGCGACACGATCGGACCGGCCAGGACCTGCTCCGCGCCGGGGATCTCGTCCCGCAGCCGGATGGCGTGCAGCGCGGGCATCACGTCGGCGACGGCCAGCCTGGTCGGCTCGCCGACCAGTTCACGGGTCATGCCGTACGGGTCTTCGCCGTCCACCCAGGTGACGACCTTGATCCCCAGCTCTTCCAGCGGGATGTCCGCGTACAGGGGCTCCTCCATCTTCGGCACCACCAGCCCGGGGGTGCCCTCGGCGGGGATAACCAGGCAGGTGAGCCGCTCGAAGGAGGAGACGTCCGCACCGATCAGGTACTTCAGGTCGGATCCGGGAGAGATCAGCAGGGCGGAGACGCCGGCCTCGGCGGCTGCGGACGCGGCACGCGCCAGCCGGGCACGGAGAGAGTTCACCTCGAGTACAGGGGTCTTCGTTGACATACCCGCAGCCTAATGGTTGTGCCCACGGGGTGTTGCCGCATTACTGTCAGACCGGGCTGGCAGTCTGTAGCGGTGAACGCTCCCCTGGTGCTGCTGGACTCCGCGAGCCTCTACTTCCGCGCCTTCTTTGCGCTGCCCGAGTCGATGAAGGCCGCGAGCGGCCAGCCGGTGAACGCCGTGCGTGGGTTCGCCGACATGGTGGCGAAGATCATTGTCGACCGGGGCCCCGGCCGCCTGGTCGCCTGCATGGACGCCGACTGGCGGCCGCAGTTCCGGGTGGACGCCATCCCGTCGTACAAGGCGCAGCGGGTGGCCGACGAGGCCGTCAACGCCGAAGAGGTACCGGACACGCTCGGCCCGCAGGTGCCGATCATCCTGGAGCTGCTCGCCGCGACCGGGATCGCCACCGCCGAGGCCAAGGGATTCGAGGCCGACGACGTGATCGGCACGCTCGCCACCCGCGAGCAGACCGACCCGGTGGAGATCGTCACCGGCGACCGTGACCTGTTCCAGCTGGTCCGCGAGCAGCCGACCACGTCCCGGGTGATCTGGGCGGGCAAGGGCATCGCCAAGGCGGAGGTCTACGGCCCAGCCGAGGTGGCCGCCAAGTACGGGGTGCCGGAGGCGACCGCGGGCCGCTCGTACGCGGAGATGTCGATGCTGCGCGGCGACCCGTCGGACGGGTTGCCCGGCGTCGCCGGGATCGGCGACAAGACGGCGGCCAAGCTGATCACCGAGTTCGGTTCGCTGGCGGCGCTGCTGACCGCCTCGCAGGACGCGGGCGACAAGCGGATCGCCAAGGGGGTGCGGGCAAAACTCCTTGAGGCGACCGACTACCTGGCCGTCGCCCCCAGGGTGGTGAACGTCGCGACCGACGCCCCCATCGAGCAGGATCGGGATGATCGGCTCGCCACTTCCACAGTGGACACGAAAACCGCGATGGCCTTGCGGGACCAGTGGAATCTGGGCAGTTCGGTAGATCGACTGTTGAAGGCGCTGGGCGACTGATCCCATCGATTGGGAGTGGAAACATCGCAGCCCGCTCCCCCTATTCAATACTGTGAATCTGTCTAGCGTAATTGGGTGAATAACTCGGTTATCCGCTGACAGGAGTTCTCATGCGAAGACCGTTACGTCTGCTGGCCGTGCTGGCAGGCGTTGTGCTGGCGTGTGCGTTGCTTCCGGGCCCCCAGACCGTGGTAAGCCCGGTGACCGGCGAGCGCATCATCGGCGGCCAGCAGGCCGCACCCGGCCAATTCCCCTTCATCGCCGATATGAATACCTGTACCGGCTTTGCCATTACCCAATATGTCGTCGTGACCGTGGCGGCCTGCATCCCCACGTCCGGCCCGATCACCGGAACCATCTATATCGGCGGAATCAACAAGCGGGAGGGACAGGCGGAACCGCTCGTGTGGAGCATCGCCAATCCCGAAGGCATCGCCCAGGGAAACTGGACATTGGTGGAGGTCCGCGATCCCATCCTCGGCACTCCGGTGAAAATAGTCGACCAGGGTGACACGTCCATGCATTCGGGCACCCTGACCGCCGCCGGTTTCGGCACCACGCCACCACTCATGTACACCGGCATGCCGTACGTACCCGCTGCGACCTGCCGCACTCAGATCCCTGACCTGAACGCGGTACTCGAGGTGTGCTCGGGAGTCGCCACCGGTACTCCCGGCCCCTGCCAGGGCGATCCCGGTGGACCCCTGCTGGCGAAGAGCCCGGCGGGCACCTGGGTGGCGATCGGCGTGCTGAGCCGCAATGTCGGCTGCCGCAGCTACTCGGCTTCCAGTGACCTCTCCGCCATGTCCACCAAGATCAAGTCCTACCTCACCGCCGACGGCCGCCTACGCCGCTGATCCATGATTCCGGAGTTGGCGATGTTCGCGGCGAGGAACGAGCCCCGAACATCGCCAACTCCGGATACCACGGTCAATCCAGCAGAGCGGCCAGGTCACGGAGATCGTCCGAGGTGCCGGTGAGCGCGACGGCGAGGCGGAGCATGGCTGTGTGGGTGGCGCGGCGGTCGGCGTCCGGATTCTCCTGGTACTCGTAGCATGCCGACTGCAACCCGGCGAGCAGCAGCGCCAGCGCCTCCGGACTGGGTGCCGGACGGCCGCTGGTCGTGATCAGCTGGAGGAGCAGGCCGGAGACCCGCGCGGTGCTCTCGACACGCAACCGCCCGGCGGGTGAGCCTGGATCATGTTGCTCCAGGTGGAACACGCGCAGCCCCTGGCCGATCTCGTCGGCCCAGTCCAGGTACGCGGCGATACTCGCGTCGATCTGCTCCAGCAGCCCGTTCTCCGCGCTGAAGGTCGGCAGCAGGTGGTTCATCAGCCTGCCACGCGCGTCCTCGGCGATGGCCCCCATCACCGCTTCGACATTGGCGAAGCACGTGTAGAACGTCGGCTTGGAGACCCCCGCGGCCGCCGCTATCCGCGCGACCGTGGTCCCGCGAAACCCCTGCTCAGCGTAGACGGCCGCCGCCGCGTCCAGCAGCTGCCGACGCAGCTGGTCCTGCTGCTCGGCCGTGCGGTACGGACGCCCGCGACGCGGAAGGCTATTGACATCCATAGTGTCGATAACTTTATCTTTACGCTGACGACAAAGTAAATCGCCGTGCCCCGTCCGGAGGACGTGCATGACCCTTCATCACCTGAACTGCGGCACCATGTGCCCGTTCGGCGGCAGGCTCCTCACCGGTGCCGGTGGCCTCCTGGTCGGCCGCTCGGTCGCCCACTGCCTGCTGGTGGAATCCGACGACGGCCTCGCGCTCGTCGACACCGGCTTCGGCACCGCCGACGTGCTCGATCCCAACCGGCCCGGTCCGGTGATCCGCCTGACTGCCCGCCCCCGGTTCGACCTGCGGGAAACCGCACTCCACCAGGTGCGAGCCCTCGGCCACGACCCCCGGGACGTGCGGCACATCGTGCTCACCCATCTGGATCCCGACCATGCCGGCGGGCTCAGTGACTTCCCGGACGCCGAGGTCCACGTCCTGACCGAGGAACTCCAGGCGGCCCGCAAACCCGCCAACTGGCGGCAGGCCGCGCGGTACCGAGCCGCGCAGTGGGCACACAACCCGAAATGGGTGGAACACCGGACGGCCGGTGAGCAGTGGTTCGGCTTCGACGCCACCCCGGTGCTGCCCGGCAACGACGACCTTCTGCTGGTCCCCCTGGCCGGCCACACCAAGGGACACACCGCCGTCGCGGTGCGCAACGGTGATCGCTGGCTGCTGCACTGCGGGGATTCCTACATGGCCGGCGGACAGCTGCTGCAACCACCCAGCGTCGCACCCGGCATGACCTTCATGCAGCTGCTCTCCGACACCGACCGCAAGGTCCGGATGGGTAACCAGCAGCGGCTCCGGGAACTGGACCGGGACCACGGCGACGAGGTCCGGCTGTTCAGCGCGCACGACCCGCACGAGTTCGACGACCTGTCAGGCGGTAGCCGGGGATGACCGAGTCCGGACTGGCCGCCGCCGGCGGCACCGTGTTCGCCGGTTCCACCGCCGAGGGCGCAGCGCTGCTGCGTGCGGCCGGGGCGCTGCTGCGTGACCGGAATCTGCGCGGGCCGGACCGCCTCGCGGCGGACATGATCCCCTGGGCGCTGCGGGCCAGCGCGCTGGTCAAGGTGCCGGTGATCCGGCGGATCATGCCGTGGGCCATCGAACGTCGGATGCCCGGCTCGGTGTGGTTCGAACTGGCGCGCACCAAGTACATGGACGACGTGCTGCGCGCCGAACTCGCGGCGGGCACCACCCAGGTGGTCCTGCTCGGCGCCGGTTTCGACACCCGCGCCTACCGGATGCCGGAGCTGACCGGCGCCAACGTCTTCGAGGTGGACCATCCGGTCACCGCGGCCCGCAAACAGGCCCGGTTACGGGGGCGGGACATCGGCCACGTCCGGTACGTGACGATCGACTTCAACCGGGAGGACCTGGCCACCCGCCTCGCCGCGAACGGCTACGACTCCACCGCCAAGTCGGTGGTCATCTGGTCCGGCGTCGCCCCCTACCTGCCCGCCGGCGCCGTCAGCGGCACGTTGCGCTGGATGAGCACCCAGGCCCCGGACAGCTGCCTGGTGTTCGACTACGTCTGGCAGGAACTCGTCGACGGACAGGTCGCCACCCGGTTGGCCCGCACCTTGCTGAAGGCGGTCAACCGGCAGGGCGAACCGTTCCGCTCGGGTATCCCCCGCGGCCGCACGACCGAGTTCCTCGCCGAGCACGGTTTGGCTGTACAGGAGGACAACGGTCCCGATAGTTTCGATCCCTATGTCACTCGCACCGACGGGTCGGCCGTCGGACCGGTCTGGGACTTCGGTGGCATCGTGCGCTGCCGCGTCCCCCAGTAACGGGAGTCGCCATGTTCGGTAAGCGAGTTCGCCTGCTCGCCACCCTGCTGATCGCGAGCACCGCACTGGCCGTTCCGGCCCGCGCCGACGCTCCAGCGGACGCGATCGCGCCCGCCGTCTGCGGATCCGGTTCCGCCCCGGAAACCGGCCTGCAGGGCCAGGTTCCGGCCGCCGACCGCAAGAGCGGGCGCAGTCAGAGCGCCTACCACTGCAACCTGGAACTGGTCGGCCAGTACCAGGGTCAGGGCCAGGCCACCGTCGGCGCGAGCTACGGGAGCTGTCAGTACCTGGGCTCGATCGTCACCAGCAATCTCGCGGCGAAGAACCGCGGCGTGAACGTGGTCGACTTCGCCGCCCCGGCGAATCCGGTGCTGACCGACAGCCTGACCAGTCCGGCGATGCTCGGCGGCACCTGGGAGACGCTGAAGGTCCACCAGGAACGTGGGCTGCTGGCCGCCATGGCCGTCGGCCCGGGCAACGGCGGCCTCTTCTTCGCGGTGTACGACGTCAAGACCGACTGCCGGCATCCCCGGCTGCTCAACGGAGTGGCCGGTACGAACCTCACGCTGCCGCTGCCGATCGTCGGCGCGCACGAGGGCGGCTGGTCACCCGACGGCCGCACCTACTGGTCGACCGGGGCCATCGGCGGCACCGTCACCGCGATCGATGTGGTCGATCCGGTTCACCCCAAGGTTGTCTACGCGGGCGTGATCGGGCTGACCAACCACGGTTTCGGCATCAGCCCGGACGGCAACCGGCTATATCTGGCCTCGGTCGTACCCTCCGGCATCACCGTGCTGGACTCCAGCGCCGTCCAGCGGCGGGATCCGTTCGCCCGGCTCCGGCACCTGTCCTCGGTGTCCTGGAACGACGGCCTGATCACCCAGCACGCCATCCCGTTCACCTCCGGCGGCCGATCCTACATCTCGGTGGAGAACGAGTTCGCCTCCGGCGGCGTGAAGTTCATCGACGTTACCGATGACAAGGCGCCCAAGGTGGTGCAGAGCCTCAAGCTGGAGATCAACCGGCCCGAGCACATCGGCGCCCGGAAGGTGGACACCGCGTCCAACGGCATCTTCGGCTACGAGGCCCACTACTGCACGATGGACCGCACCATCGATCCCACCGCGCTCGCCTGCGGCTGGAGCCAGTCCGGCATCCGGGTATTCGACATTCGCGATCTCACCAAGCCCAAGGAGATCGCCTACTACAACCCGCCGGGCCAGCAGGCCAAGAAGCACACCCTGGTCAACTCCGCCCACGTCACCTCGACTGTCGGCAGCCCGGCCTCCGACTTCATCAACGGCAACATCGGCACTCCGCCGTACGTGGGTCTGATCGACATGACCGCCGACTGGTGCATGTCGCCGCCGTTCTTCCACGGTGACCTGCTGCTGGCCGCCTGCGATGACAACGGGGCGATGGCCCTGCGGTTCACCAACAAGTCCTTCCCGCAGAGGTGAGCCGCTACCGGATCCTGGCCCTGGCGGCGTCCGCGGTCATGCTGCTCGGGCTGGGCGTGCTCGGCGGTCTGGCGCTCGGCCCGGACCGGGAGCCGGTCGGTGGCCCGGTGGACATCGGGTTCAGCCAGGACATGATCGAGCACCACCAGCAGGCGGTGGACATGGCCGAGGCCGCCCGGGGCCGGGCGACGCCGCAGGTCAGCGCGATCGCGGCCGGGATAGCGGGCACCCAGCTGAAGGAGATCGGCACCATGCAGGGCTGGCTGACTCTCTGGCGCGCGCCGCTGGTGGGCGGCGGGCAGCCGATGGCCTGGATGCACGAGGACCACGGCTCCGGGGACGCGCCGATGCCCGGCATGGTGTCGGTACCGGAGCTCCAGCAGCTGCGCGAGGCCACCGGAGCGGACCTGGACCGCCGGTTCCTGGAGCTGATGATCCGCCATCACCGGGGCGGCGCGCAGATGGCCGGGTACGCCGCCCGGCACGCGGAGACCGAGGTGGTGCGGTCCACCGCCGCGGTCATCGCCGCCGACCAGCTCAAGGAGATCGCCACGATGAACGCGCTGTTGGCAGGCGTCGGCTGATTGCCGGGGTTGGGTCTGGTGGTTGCCGAAGGATGGCTTTGGAGGGGAGACGAATGGGTAGGGACGTCTTTCCTACCTTCGTGTTGGGGGGCACGCCGGTCTAGGTAGTCGGGGGCTCTGCGCGGGGACCTGAAGGTTTCACGCCCGTTCAACGCAGCCGAGCCGCCCCTCAGCCAGGCTGGGCGCCCTGAAAGACGCTTTCAGGTCAGTAGTTGGAGAGCAGTCTCCTATCTCAGCAGGTCGTAGCTGTCAAACATGCAGGTAGAACTCATGAAGTCGGTGGAACCCCTTCCCGGGGGTTCCACCGACTTCACTCGCTTTCTCGGGCTTGTGCTGGGTTGGTGCTGGGGCAGTCACAACCACTAGGCGACTTACCTGGTCCCTGGATACGTAGTCATCGCCGACCGGATGTCGTCCTCGGGCAACGTGGGCAGACCGGTAGTTGCGCGGAGCAGGTTGACGCCTGCTCGATCACGCAAGGGGGCTAGCTGTACTGCCCCGGGACGTTGCGAACGCAGCGACACGTAGTCGGATGATCTTGGAGTAGGTGAGGGCCTCCGGGTTCGGTGTGGATTGCGACATCTGCACCGGTGACCCAGGAGGCCCTCAATTCCTCACGCTAACGCATCCCTGACCGAGCTGGGCCGACTACGTCTGGCTAGGTGTGTCATCGAGGACGGCTGGCCGTTGCGACGGGCAGCCGAGCGGTTCCAGGTCGCGGTGACCACGGCCAGGCGCTGGGCTGACCGGTATCGGCGGCTGGGAGCCGCCGGAATGGTCGATCGCAGTTCGCGGCCCGCCCATAGCCCCGCCAAGACGGTCACCCGGACCGAACGCAGAATCATCGGCCTTCGGGTCACCCGTCGCTGGGGGCCGGCCCGGATCGCCTCTCATCTGGGCTTACACGCCTCGACCGTCCATCGTGTCCTGACTCGCTACCGAGTCGCGCGGCTACGGCATCTGGACCGGGCGACCGGGCGGGTGATCCGCCGCTACGAACACACAGCTCCCGGGGACCTGGTCCACGTCGATATCAAGAAACTCGGCAACATCCCCGACGGCGGTGGCCACAAAGTCCACGGCCGGGCTCTCGGCGGGCGTAACAGCTCCGCGCACCGAGACATCACCAGACCCCGCACACGCAGCAACCGTCCGAACCTGGGCTACAGCTACCTGCACAACGCCGTCGATGATCACTCTCGCCTGGCCTACACCGAGATTCTCGCCGATGAGACCAAAGAAACCGCCGCCGCGTTCTGGCGCCGGGCACGTCAGTACTTCGCCGACGCCGGGATCGTCATCAAGCGCGTCCTGACCGACAACGGCTCGTGCTACCGATCCCACGTCTTCCGTGACGTCCTGGCCGAAACCCAGATCAGCCACAAACGAACCCGGCCCTACCGGCCCCAGACCAACGGCAAGGTCGAACGCTTCAACCGCACCCTGCTCGACGAATGGGCCTACGCCCAGCCCTACACATCCGAAACCCAACGCCGGACAGCGTTGCCGCGATGGCTCCACACCTACAATCACCACCGCGGCCACACCGCACTCGGAGGCAAACCACCCGCCAGCCGAGTACCTAACCTCTCAGGTCAGTACAGCTAGCCGTCGCCCGCCTTCGATGATGAACCACTGCGTGCCGTAAATCTGTGGCCGGCGTTCACCTACGGCTACTCGGTCTTCCAGGAATGCAAGATCACCGGACGCGGCGTCACCGAGTTCTACTGCTTCACGAAGAAGCGTCAGCCAGTGTCTTTGCAGGTCCGGTTGTTTGTCTGCGTGCTGTGCCAACAGCCATGCGTCATGGGCGCCGGTTTCTCCCACGAGCCGAGCACCAGGCCATCCGTACTGATCAACAACATCCCTCAACCACGGGGTGTTATCGGCATCGACAGCTGCAACAGCTCCCCATAGATCTGCATTCGGCGGACATCCCAACGCTGTCCGAGCTTCCTGATCGAGCAGCGCTCGGCGCCGCAATTCAGCGGTTAGCTCGGGCACGCGGGGACCGTGTGGCCGACTCACCGCGTCGCAGTCATCGAGCGCCACCCCACTGGTTGTTCTGCGCCCAGCAGGCCTTGCCGCAACTCGGCGAATCCGATCTCGGCCACCCAATGCAGGGTGCTCACACCGCGGTTGGCTTGCCAAGCGGTGCGAGACGGAGGCGCGGGATATCCAACCTCGATGCCGTATTCGTTGAAAGGCTGGGTACTCAGATACTTCGCTCCGCCCGGACCGCATAGGTACCGATCTGCGCCGACAGCCAAGGCGAGGTCTGCCAGTCGGGCTGAGCGCTCTCCGCGAACGGCCAGTTCACTGCTGCGGATCACCATGCCGCGCCAGTTGAGCAATTGGAGTAGGGCTCGGGTCGATTCCTCAGTGATCTCCGCCAGGCGACCACCATTACCAACGATCTTGGCCAGCTCGTACGCGACTGCACGGACTTCGGGCCAGAAACGAGAACGGCCGTAGTGCTGCTGGAGTAGCCCTGTGAGGCGCCTGGAACTCTTGGTCGGCTCAAGGAGCACTACCTCGTTGATTGCGGTGTTGCGGCCACGAGGTCGATACACAGGCAAGCTGAGCCACTGGGATGGGGCTGGTTGACCTGGCGCTGCGAGACGCGCACGGTGCTGATAATCCCTGCTGTTGAACTGGACATCGTCCAGCACGATCCATACGTCAGCGGCGAGGAGCTTCGCGAGCGTAGATAGCCTCGGGAATAGGTTCGGTTGGTGTATCGCGCAGACCAGGTCAACCTGCATGATCAGCTCTTCAGGATCCGGCTGTCGAACCCGGCCGAGAGGAGACGGTCATACGCCGATGCCACCGTGGCCGGCACCTCCTGCTCGATGGCGAAGCCAAGCCGGGGGTACTCGACCACCCTTTGAAGATCTCCAACCAACATGTCGATGACCAGCTTCTCGTCGCCGATGGATTGCACGTAGTCGTCCAGCTTCATGGGCTCCGAAGCGCAGGTCACGTCTACTTCAGGCCACACCTTGCGGCACGTGGCGTAGGCGCGACGTTCCATGTACGGCTTGGAGACGAGCAGCACCGACTGCGGCGAGTGCCCGTTCTGCAACAGCAACTCCCGTGACAGCGAGATGTTCTGCCCCGTGTTGGAAGCTCGATTCTCGACGAGAACGGCGGCCTCCGGAACTCCAAGTTCCAGCGCACGACGCTTGTAGTGAACTGCCTCTCCGTCAGGGAACCGCTGGGCCGTCGTCGGGCTGTTCCCACCGCTGAACACGAGTACCGGGAACTGGCCCTGGTGGAACAGCTCCGCCGCGTAGTCCGCTACTCCCAGATCGTGGCTACCGAGACCGATCGCAACGTCGCATTTGGCCAGCGTGTGCCCTACCTGATGGAAATCCCAAATCGTTTGAGCATCCTGACGATTCTGGTCAGTAGCGCCTACTCGATGATCCATTACTTCTTGATGCTCCTCTTTGCGACAGTGGGCTGACTATCGAACTCGTCGAGAATTTTTCTTATACTTTTCAGCTGGTGAGAAAGCTCGAATCTTGTGGCCACCTGAGCAGTCTTGGTAAGGATACTTACGCCATTCTCGGCTGTCCTCGGGTCTGACAAAAGAATATGGGCGTGCGCGGTGTCGATTCGAACCCGCTGCATCGGCGAATCGGCTGGGCGGTGCTCCAACGCGACGCCGATATACCGCAATGAGCTATCAATGTTACCTGCGCCGCGATGAGCAAGTGCCAATTTCTGGTGTGCCACCGACCAGTCATCAGGCTCCTCAAGCTCTTCAAACTCTTGGATCGTCGCATCCATGATTGAGACTGCAGAAGCGTGGTCACCGTCTTTGCTCAGTGCCGTGCCAACCCATAGCTTCGCGCGGCTGCGGTCTCGCAGACTTAGACGCTCATCATCGGCCAAAGCGCGGTACTTCTCTGCGGCCGGCAGCAGCAGCCCCGACATTTCGTCGACAACCGCCAGGGAAAGTTCTACCTGCGCGGCTCGACGCTGTATTCCCAGCTGTTGGAATACTTCATGTGCTTTCCGGTAGGTCTGCCGAGCTGAAATCGGCCCCTTGATTGCTCCTTGGTCACGCTGAAGGTCACCCAGGAGCGCCAAGGAGCGGGCATGTAGATATTGACCTTTCTCATCAAGCCCTTGAATGCTAAATCTGCGTAGCCATCTATCAATCAATGAGGCCGCAAACTTGAAGTCTTGTCTAGATATGCAGGCTGCAATACGGCCGAGGTCATCACTCCAAGTTTCGTAATCCCATTCTTGTGGCCCGTCAGCAGGGAAGATGGCGACCTGCCGAAGATCCCGTGAGCGCACTAGGTGTTCGAATAACTGCTTTGCTTCAGGAGCAGCCTGAAGAAGCGCAGTGTCGAGAACTCCTTGCATATAGGAATTTGGAGTCCTGTCGGCTCCCAAGGTCTCCCATTTGGTGATCGTACGAACACCGATACCTAGACGTGCGGCGAAGCCGCGCACGCTCAGGCGGAGAGCCTGACGCAGCAACTTGGCTTCGTGACCAGTCCAGTGCGCGATTGACGCCACACCCCACCTCCCCGGGGCTCCATAAAACCACGCAACCCCGCCCGGGTGCACCAAAGGTGCCACGGAAGTGCCACACCTGTTCATTACGCAACACGCGGCAGCCAACCAAGCTATCTACCAGGCACTACGACAGCGGGAGGGAACACATGGATGAGATCCACCCACTGAAGATGGCCCTCTCGCGCAGGAGTGTGTTCCGCGCGGAGTCATCAGAACGAGCTCTGGTCTACGGATACATCGGTGCCAGGTGTCATCAGACCAGCTACCTGGCCATTTACCGCCGAGCCTTAGAACACTACTGCCGACGCGAGCGCCTTCAGCTCTGCAATGTGTTCGTCGACCGCGGAATCGTCGATCCGACGACCTTTAGACCAGCACTCATCGGACTCTGCGACGTTTTGGGTCTCCCCGATTCGTTCGCCGCGGTGATCGTCAGCCCACAGCATCTGTCTCCCGATCACACGCAGGCCCGACATCTGGAGAAGAAGATCCGAAGCACAGGAGCCCGCCTCCTGATAGCCCACTGCACCAAGCCAGCTCGGACACCGGGCCGGCAATCCCAAACTGAACTGGCCGAGTGGTGGCAATGACCATGGCAGAGAACAGCCAGCGCGGAGGGATGTGGATTGGGCGCATCCGGCGAGTCAACAGGTTGGTGTCCCTATATGTCCTGGCCATCCAGAACGAACGTCCGTACTCCAGCCAGGAACGTAAAGAGCTAGTCACCGCACTTCGTGGCCTCGCTGACCTTGTCGAACAGGCGCCGGGTAATCAGGTCGGACAGGAGGCCTGCTGATGTGGGCGCTCGGGACCTTCCTGTTGAACACGCACTACTTGCCGAGCCTTTCGACGGAGGAGCCTCGGGCCGACGGTTCCCGAATGGCCATCTGCAGCAGCTACGCCTATCCGCAGCGTCTTCTTAATGCCCCTGGCGCGCGGTGTCCGGACTGCGTGGCGATCAGGCGCCAGGAGGAGACCCCGACCGAGCAGTTTCATGTGGCCGCTCTCCAGCAGTTGAACGAACTGCTCGCGGCGACGGCGTAGGAGAGCGTGATGGCGAAGTGGATTGTGGCCTCCCTTTCCGACGGCGGGACGCACAAGGCAGAGCTGACGAATGACGGATTGGCCAAGTCCGAATGCGACGGCGACCTCTTCAGGCCCCTGGCGGTGTTGCCCGGGAACCCGGCAGACCCTGCCCAGACCTGTCAACGCTGCAACGAGCAGCACTGATTCAGATGTCCGAACCGGGCAGTCGTGGCCTGGGCGAGTTCGAGGAGAACAGCATGACCGGTTGGCTATGGGTGCAAACGGATATCGGCCTGAGGCGGGCCGATGCCATCGTCGACATCTTCGTACAGGAAGCGCCTCCGGAGCAGGACCGCTTCCTGGTCAAGATCCAGGTCGGGGATGAGGTCGGCACGGTTTACGGCGCGGGTGAACGGGAGCAGGCCCTCGTCTTGGCCGTGGACCTGGCGGAGTTCATCGCGAAGCAGAGCCGCTTGGGCGTGGATGGCGTGATCGCGGTGAAGGACAAGATCGGATTCGAGTTTACCGAGTGGTCCACCAAGCCCGCGGCAATCGCGCACGAGTGATCACCAATTTTCCGGGGCGTAGGCCTCGGAACGTTGGATTGCAGGGCCCCGAGCCCACGCAACCCAACAGCCTGGATCGCAGTCACCAACATGACGACTAATCCCCCGACTGCGATCCAGGCACCCCATCCGGTAGTTCATCGGCACAGATTGATCTGCATCACCTGGGGAGGGACAGCATGGATGAACAGGCACAACTCCCGCTTGCTCATGACCCGCAGACATCTCGTTCTGGGATACGGCTACGAGCTGGGGTGGTCGGCCTCGGCCGGCAAGCCCTGAGCGATCACATTCCCGGCATCCTCGGATGCGAAGGCGCCCAGCTGATCGCCGTCTGCGATGACAACCCAGAGGTTGTTCGAGTGCAGCAAGACCGTCTACAGGTACCGGGCTACTCCGACGCAGACTCGATGTTCGCGGCGGAACAGCTCGATTTCGTGGTCGTCTGCGTACCCCACGACGTAGGACGCAGTGTGATCGCGTCTGCCGCGAAGCACGGGGTTCATGTGCTCAAGGAGAAGCCGTTCGCCACCTCTCTCGCCGAGGCGCAGGAATTGACAGCCCTGGTCGAGGAAGCCGGCATTCACCTGATGGTGACTCTGCAACGGCGCTTCAACCCGATCTACACGAGCTTCATTCAGCTGGCAGACCAGATCGGCACACCTTTCGTCGTAAACGCGGCCTACACACTGCACACCGCTGATCCATCCGAAGGCTGGAGAGGCCAAACAGCCAAGGCTGGCGGCGGATGTGTGATCGACATGGGCTACCACATCATCGACATGCTCCTGTGGTACTTCGGACTGCCAGACCGGCTGGTGGCCGATATGTCCGTCACCGCCAGACCGGATCGGGATTATGACGCCGAGGACACCGCGCTGATCCACTTCAACTACGACTCCGGCCTTTACGGCTCGTTACTGATCTCCCGATTCATCGGACCAAAATCCGAGCAGATCAGGCTCGTTGGCAGCAACGGGATCGTTCAGTTGGAGCGCGGCAAGATCCAACGGCTGACCAACCGCGGAGAAGTTGCCGAGTCCTTGTCGCGCGATCAGGCCTGGCCCTCCGCTGCGGTCAGCCAGGTCAATCACTTCTGCCGCGTAATCGATGGACGACGTCCGAATCTCAGCGGACCGCGCGAGAACATCAGGCATCTGAGTTTCATTCAGGGCTGCTACGAGTCGGCCCGGACACGCAGGTCCGTCAACCCGAAGGAGCTGGTGTGAAGACGCTCGCCCTCAATGGCGGTAACCCGGTCATATCCAACGCGGGACCGCATTTCTCGTGGCCGCCGATCACAGAATCCACCACGGAGGCCGTCCTCACCCAGCTCACGAAGTCGGTATCCATTTACAACCGATCGGGCGTGATCGCGGAGCTGGAAGACCGGCTCAAGGAGTACTTCGACACCAAGCACGCGGTTCTCACCAGCTCGGGGACAGCCGCAGTGCACTCGGCCTACATGTCGATGTTCATCGACCCGGGCGACGAGGTGATCGTGCCGGCCTACACCTTCCTCGCCACAGCTACCCCGCTGTTCCAGCTCGGGGCTGTTCCTGTACTCGCCGACAGCGACAAGACTGGCAACGTCTCCGTCAGCGATGTCGAAGCACACATCACCGACCGGACCACGGCCATCATGGTTACCCACCTCTGGGGCATCCCTGCCGACGTTCAAGCCCTTCGAACCCTGGCTGACGAACACGGTCTTGCGCTGTTGGAGGACGGCTCGCACGCACACGGCGCGCTGGTCGACGGTGTGAAGGTAGGCGCATTCGGCAACGCGTCCGCGTTCTCCATGAACGGACCGAAGCCCCTGTCCGCAGGTGAGGGCGGCTTCGTCCTGACCGACGACGACGAGGCGTACTACCGCGTCCTGCTGCATGGCCACTACAACAAACGGTGCCGGAGCGAGATCCCTGCCGATCACCCCATAGCCGCCTACGGAGTGACTGGCATGGGCCTGAAGTTCCGTATCCACCCGCTCGCCGCGGCCATCGCATTGGACCAACTCGGCTCGCTGGACAACTACCTCGCGCGACGAGAAGTCACCGCAAACTACCTGCGGCAGGAACTGGGCCACGTCCCTGGAATCAAGTTCCCGGAGATCCAGGACGGAGTACGCCCAGCCTGGTATGGACTGCCACTGACCTATGTACCCGAGGAACTGGGAGGACTGCCCATCGAGCGCTTCCATACAGCGTTGTTGGCCGAAGGCTTACATGAGATCGATCGACCAGGCTCGACCGGTCCTCTCAACCAACTGCCCTTGTTCCAAGACCCCGAGCCCATGTTCCCCCACTACTCGGCCAGGGCAGAAGTTGCTTACCGAGGCGGTCAATTCCCCGTCGCCGAGCAGGTCTGGCGGAACACGCTGAAGCTGCCCGTATGGCATCGACTGGAGGACCTGCCGCTGATCGATAACTACATAGAAGGAATCCGGAAAGTCGTCGACCGCCATACCGAACTATTAGGGTAGATCCGCATGATCGACAGTTCTGTTCTCGAACAACTAACCACCGACGCACGCAACGACGGCGTGGAGCAGCTGGTCGTCGGGGCGATCGTTCGCGATGAGGACAACGTTCTTCTCCTGAAACGACCAGCCGATGACTTCATGGGCGGCATCTTCGAATTGCCCAGCGGCAAGGTCGAGGGCGACGAAGGTCTTGTCCCGGCGGTCCTTCGTGAAGTCGAAGAAGAGACCGGCCTGATCGTCACGGATATCGACTTCCACGTTGGAAATTTCGACTACACCTCAGGTAGCGGCAAGAAGAGCAGGCAGTTCAACTTCGCAGTCTCCGTTGCCGAGATCACGGACATCAAGCTCAGCGAGCACGACACCCATGTGTGGGTGTCGTTGTCCGACGAACTTCCGGTCACGGACGCAGTCAAGGAGATCTTCGAAGAGTACAAGCAGATGGCCAACCTGGCTTAAAGCCTCCGGCCTGGCGGCAGTCTCCGACAAGTTCGCCGCCAGGCCGGAGCCGTGTCCAGGAAACATCCAAGGATGTCAGACCGTTCTGGGAGCCTTTGCACGTGTCGACAGCCGGAGAATTAGCACAAGACGTCCAGGCGGCGATCGACAAGCTGACCGAAGTCCCGCCCGAACACATCGGTGCCCTCATCGACGAGTACCAGGGCGTGCTCAACGCGGTCTTCAACGGCAGTAATTCGAAGTTGACCGCAGCGGCAATACGGGACGTCGCGCTAGCGAAATCCAAGGTCGAGGAGGCGTATAAGTTCGTCGTCTTGACCGCCGCCAAATACGGAGAGATCCAAGAGAACATCGGTGTGTCGACGGGCCCTTCGGTCTCTGCATCGTCTGGCTCGAAGGGCGGTTCGTCGCCGGCTGCCGCAGCTGGTACCCGAACAGCGAAGCCAGCCGCCCGGAAGCATCCGCCGGCCACGTTCGGTTGGACAACGGATTTCAACTACCGGCGCACTTTCTTCACGGCGAACCCGGAGACCAAGGGGCAGGTCTGGGTGCATCACGCGGTGGAGCGGCAGGTGATCACCAACTATCCGGGGGTCGTCGCACCGCAGGAGATGCACAGCCTGGAGAACCTGCGCGGCATCCCGTCCGGCGAGGTGAACCGCAAGGTGCACCTGAGCGCGCTGCGCCGGGCCTGGAACGCGTTCTACCTGGCGAATCCGAATCCGACGAAGCAGCAGCTGCTCGATGAGGCCACGCGACTGGACGATCTGTACGGAAACCAGTTCAATCCAGCTATCAGGGAACCAGAAAAGGACGAGCAGTGACCTTTTATCAGCTTGAACCCGAGGTACCGGGCCAGTGGGGCGCGAACACTCAGTTGGACACCAGCACCCACCCCCCGGTGGTTCAGCGCCTACATCTGGAGCTGGACTGCTGGCTCGGCGATGATCTGATCACCTCTTTCCCGGCTTACCTGGTGACGCCGAGTGCCGCCGAGCGGTTGGGCGAGGCGAGTCTGACCGGGTTCGAGTTGCGAGACGCCGAGATCAACCAGTCCGAGCAGTCCATCGAGGTCGACGGCCCGGAAGAGATCCCCGCATTCCGATGGCTCCACATCACCGGCCAGGCTGCCCAGGACGATTTCGGTATCGGCGCCGGGAACGAGCTGGTGGTGTCGCAGACGGCATTGGAAATCTTGCGGGCCGGAACACTCGCGAACTGTGAGGTCACCGAGTACAGCGGCTCGGAAGCCGTCTAGCGTGGACCCAGTCACTCAATGAAGAGCGTGTTCAAGAACCGACATCAGACACGTCCCGATAAATCAAGAGTGCTCGGCATAAAAAGACCCGAAAAAGATCGATGGGTGATAAGTAAAAAAGATGCCCTAAGACTCCTGTTTCGATACCTTATAGCCACAAACATTCTTTGTGCCCTAGTTTTCTTCTCGGTAAAGAACTATGCACTAATGGTGGCAACGCCAATTCTCATGATACCAATCGCGGGCATATACAGAGCTCGACTCAGTGCACCGATGCGTCGAGCGGAAGATCGCCAGACGCAGTTGCTGGCAGGGAAAGCAGCAGCGATAGCGATGGCGGCGGTGTTCCTAATCTTGATTCAGGCCGCCAAGGAAGCGCGGATTTTTCCGCCCTTCGATACCTACATATTAATCTTCGCGGCAGCCTTTCTTGCGGCAACCTTGCCGATGTCTTTTGAGGTAAAGCACATACTTAGTAATCAACCACGTGCACGGTCGATGAAACGAAGAACACCTTCTGCCTTGATCGCGCGAAAAGTGCGAAAAATGAAAAAAGCCCCTCCCCGAACATGAAGTCCGGAGAGGGGCTTGGAAGAGTTACAGGATGCTGCCGGGTGGGATGTTCGGCTCGGTGGGGTCGGTCGGCCGCTCGGGTACGAGGTAGCCGACTGCGAAGCTGATCAGCAGGGTGATCGCTGCGGCGACTTCGGCTGGCACGGTGATGTCCAGGCCGGATAGTGCCCAGACAAGTAGGACGGTGAGTGCTCCGGCGATGGCCGACGCGCTGATCTTGCGGGTGGGGGTCACAGGGTGTGGTTCCTTCCGTTGGTGCTGATGGTGCGGAGGCGGTCGGAGTGGACGGCCGTCTGGATCTTCAGGTCGGTCACGTCCGCGCGTAGGGCGGTGAGTTCGTTGGCGACGGCGGCTACGCCGCTGGAGATGTGGCCGAGGTGTTCATCGACGCGGGCGAGGGTGTCTTCGCGGAGCTGGTCGATGTCGGCGTCGGTGTCGCTGCGGTCGTCCCGACGCCGGCTGTAGGTCAGTGCGAGGTAGGCCAGGGCGAGGTTGCCCGCGGTGAGGCCGACGCTCAGGGCGTCGAAGTCCATGTGGTCCCCAGGAGAAGAAGCGGTGCAGGGTTAGGTGAGGGCGAACCAGAACAGCTGGTTGGCCTTGGTCCAGTTCGAGTCGGTCAGGTTCACCGAGCCGGGCAGACTGGACTGGCCGGTGCGGAACACGCTGTAGGGGGTTTCGCCGATCAGGTATTGGGCGCCGGCCCCGGCGGGGGTGGCGCTGAACTTCGGGCCGGTGGAGTAGCCGCTGCACAGCAGCCCGATCGCGATGTAGTCGCCGAGGCCCAGCGCGATGTTGTCCAGCTTCAGCCGCTTCATCCCGGCGGTGGTGACGGTGTCGGTGTTGCCGAGGGTGGCTTTCTCGGTGAGCTTGTCCGGGCTGGTGCCGGTGTAGACCTTGAGGGTGAAGCTGCCCGAGCCCTCGGAGGCCGCGGGCACGCATACGCGGAGTTCGGTGGCGTTGAAGACCCGGGCTGACCGGGTGGCGGTGATGGTGGTGTACCCGTTGGCCAGGGTCTTGCTGGAGTAGGACTCGCTGCGGCGCAGGGAGCTGATGGTGTCCCCGTACAGGGCGGTGTCGTCGGCGACCGGGGCGGGAACGAACAGCCGCAGGAACCGGATCTCGTCGTAGACCGGACCGAGGTCGGCGCGGCTGCCCTGGTTGGTTTCCAGGGTGTTGATCCGGGTGTTCTGGTTGCCGATGGTGGTGTCGAGCTGGCTGACCTTGTTGTCGGTGGCCGTGCTGCGTGTGTCGAGGTCACGGACATTGGACAGGACTTTGTTGTATTCGCCGGAGTAGGCCGGTCCGCCGTAGCGGGCATCGGCCATGGGCTGGATCGCCAGGGTTAGCTCCAGGTGATCGAGGTGTCGAAGAAGTGCGGACCCGTGTCCCAGGTGCCGGCCGAGGGCGGGCGGGTCAGCTCCACGGTGAGGGTGTCGGTGAGGCCGCTGTCGCGGTCGAAGGTGCGGCGGATGCCGTAGATCTGCACGACCGCGTTCTCACCGATGCCCTCGGGGTCTTCCAGGGTGACCGCGTCCCCGAGCTGCAGCCGTGGGTCTCCAGCGATGGTGATGGCGTCGGTGGTGGCCGAGGGACGGCGGGTGCGCTCCAGTAGCCCGGACAGCATCGCGCTTGTCGCGGGTGCGTCTTGGTACCAGGGCCCGAACAGTGAGAGGTTGCGGCCTTGGTAGCGGTCGATGCTGGGCTGGTCCCGGACGATCAGCGGTTGGGTGCCGGAGTCCAGGACGCGGGTTCCGGCGATCCGCAGAGCGGGCTGGCCGGAGTCGGTGGTCAGACGGATGGGTTCGCTGTAGCCGTTGCCGATGCGGACGACCAGGCGCCCGGCGGCCTCGAAGTAGCAGTAGACGTACACGCCGCCGGAGTTGCCCGGTTCCTGCCAGCGGCCGTCTTTCCAGAGCTGGGCGACGTAGCCGTGTCCGACGCTGTCGTTCCAGACGCCTGCGTTGCTGGCGCCGTTGGTGGCGTAGGCGTTCACGCGCTCGGGGAACGGGGAGAGCACGTCATCGCGCCAGATCCGGAAGTGCCGGAAGGACTGGCCGGCAACCACATATTCGTCGGGGTCGCGGGCCTCGATCATCCGCTGGGTGAACACGGCGCGGCGACGGCCGATGTCGGCGGTGTAGATGTTGCGGACGCTGTCGAGGCTGCGGGTGAGTTTCAGGTCTTGGGCGTCATCGAGGGTGATGGTGCGGACCGGGCGGGTGGCCTTGTCCCGCACCGTGGCCTGATTCCAGAACCTGAAGGTCCCGTTCTCGTCGAAGAACACCGAGCCGAACTCGGCGCTGGCCACTTCGGTGACGATGTCCCAGGCATCCCGCGCGGTGTGCTCGGGTGTGAAGGTCAGCTTGTTCACGCCCTGGTCCAGCACCGCCGGATAGCGGGCTGGGCGGCGGGATTCCTGCGGGTTGATCCCGGCGTCCCGGTACTGGCGGGAGGCGAGGTTGATGTCCGAGAGCGACAGGGCGTGCCCGACCTGGATACGGCCCTGGAACTGGTCGTACTGCCCGGTGCTGAGGCTGGCGCCGTAGCTGGTGAGCCCGCCGTTGGAGTTGGTGCCGGCCCGCAGGTAGATCCGGCCCCCGGACTGGGCGGAGTTGTCCCACTGGGCGAACACCTCGACGTTGCCCATCCCGGCGGGGACCTCGACCCACGAGCTGGTCATCTCGACCTTGCCGGCGTTCCAGTTGTGGATCTCGACCCGCACCCGGCCTTTTTCCAGCCAGTACTGCATTTCCAGGCGATCACCGGTGCGGTAGCCGAGCACCTGGTGGCGCTCGATGCTCCTGTAGGCGTCGGCGGCGGGGCCGTTGGTGTTGAGGGTGAATCCGCCGTAGTGCACGGCGGTGGCCACGATCCCGTCCCGGTCCGCGGCCCAGTACTTCAAGATCCCCCGGTGCCCGGGTTCGCCCTGCACCCAGGAGATCGGCAAGCCGAGCCCCGCGAGAGCCAGTGGCCGCGGTGTTTCCGGGGTGGCTTTCGGGTGGAGGGGCCCGGTGGCGGTGAACATGGTCGTGCCATCGCCCGGGAGGCTGATGGCCTGGGGGTTGTCGCACCAGCCGAGGGTGGGCAGGATCGAGCCGTTGCCGGAGACGAACAGTTGCGGCCCTTGTGTCGATTCGGGCGGGAGCTGGGTCTCCTCGCGCAGGTTCGGCCGCCACGGTGACGGGCTGGCGTTCGACAATCGGAGGCAGTGGTCGATCACCCAGTGCGAGCGGCACAGCTGCGCGTCGACCTTGCCCCACCCGACATGTTCTTCCGAGAGGGCCCAGGTGGGCAGCTGGATCGGGCGGCGCAGCGCTTCGGCGTAGTCCAGGGCGGTGACCTCGATCGTGCCGGCCGACCGGTCGATTTCGATGGTGCGGACCTGGCCGCGCAGCTGCTGGTACCAGACCGTTCCCAGCACGGTCTCCACACCGACCTGGTAGGAGATGTCCACGCCTTCGGGGTCGGTGAGGAAGAACGGGCTGGCTCCCTGTAGCGGGGAGAAGATCGCGGTGAGTGGCATCCCGGCGTACTCGCCGGCCGCGGTGAACGACAACTCCGCCGCGCTGCTGCCCTCGATCAGCAGCAGCTCCTCGGGCGCCGAGCCGCGCAGCGCGCGATCGACGGTGATGGTGGAGATGTAGGGGGCCATCTCCGACAGTGGGTGTTGCGAGCCGTTGCGGGCCCAGTCGACCTGGACGGAGATCAGGAAGTGCCGCTCGGGTGAGGTGATGGCGTCCTGGGCGGATTGGCCGCCGTGGGTCTGCAAATCAGGCCTCCAGCAGGGTCATGGTGTGGTGTGTGAGCGGGTGGCGGGGGCTGGTGGTCTCCAGCTGATCGATCAGCACCGTGGGTGCCCCACCGCCGAGCTGCCAGGCGGTTGCTTCCGGTCCGGTCTCGACCTGGGCGGCGGCCAGCTGCAGCGGGATCACCTTCGTGTCGGTGATCACCGCCAGCACGGCCCCAGCCGCCGGGGGTGGCGCGGTCGCGGTGGTGGAGAACCGGCGCCACTGGGTCGAGAGCTGCACGGTGACGGCCGGGGCGGAACCGATGTGGGTTCCGGTGCTGTCGCACCAGTCCAGGACGATCGTCACGGTGCTGTCGGCATCGGCGCGCATCCACAGCGACCCGGTGAGGGTCTCGACTGGGAAGACAGCGACCGGACAGAACCGGTCCAGGCGCACGATCCCGACTCCGCCCTGCGGCCAGGAGGCCACGCGCAGGCTGCGGGCACCGGGCCCGGCTTCGGCCGGCCAGTCCGGCACCCACAAGGTCGAGGCGTCGGTGACCTGTGCCCCGCGCGGTCCTCGGACCAGCGACGCCGACCGGGCGGTCAGCCGGTTACGCCGCAGGGGGTCGACCAGCCGTAGCGGGCCGGGGATGTGCCGGGTGTGCAGCGCGTGCAGCCACACCGCCTCGTCCTCCTCCAGCCAGCGCCACCGGAACTCGAATGATTTCCGAGTTCCGGTGACATCCACGGTGTGCGCCCCGGACAGGGCCTGGTGTATACCGCCGGACCGGACATCGGACATCGCCACATCCCCGTTCGGGGCAGGCAGCCCGCGGAGATCCCCCGGCGGGCCGAGGAACCACGTCTGATCAGGCACAGTCATCCCCCAGAACGAAAACGCGTATTTTCGCGTACTTACCAGCCAGTAGATCCCGTTTTCCCAGGTAGGGGCAGGGACGGCATTTTATGACGGCGCATAACACTGTCGCGGCAGGCGGTTGGAAATGCTGGTAATACTGGTATTTCCAGCACGCTGGTGAGACGCATCGAATTACCTGCACCCAGGACGCGTATTAAGGTCAATCATTATAGACTTGAGTTGACCTGCGACGATGTTTCTAACAAATCATGAGATGATCAGCCAGACGTCTTTCTGGCGGTAGCTTGCTACGGTAGTTAACTACGGTGCGGTTTTGGGTCACTGGATCTGGTCCTGATTTGGTTCAGGGCGTCGGGTTCGCTAGTCTCTGGATCTTCAGAGGGCTTCTGCAAAGCCAGGCGCCGCCTACCGAATTTCTTTTGGTAGACGACGCCTGGTTCTTTGGGTTGCCCTTCCTCAGATCGGACTGCGATGCCCCACCGCGGCCTGGAAACCGGGGGCGGCACGTCCATGTACAAGGAAGGACAAGCGGACATGATAAATCCGCCTGACCGCGCACACACGTTCGGCGTGACGATCACCGTTCCGCCGCGCGTGGTGCGCCAGCTGGGGTACGCGATCGCGGCCGGGCTCCTGTTGAAGTGTTTCGATGTGCCGGTGGAGGTGCACATCGTGGATGTGGGCCGGATGCTGTTCCGGATGTAGCCGGATACCCGTTGGCCGCAGCCCATGGGTTGCGGCCAACGGTCGGTCAGCCTCTGCGGGCCCGGCGGAGGTTGGAGCCATTCACCATCCGGGCAAGGCCATTCGCATCCATCTGCACCGACCATCCGGTGAGGGCGTCGGTGATCTGCTCCCCGATCCCACTCAGGCCGGTGTCCCCGAGCTGAGCGCTCCACTGCGTGGACAGACTGCTGTGCAGGGCGCCGCTGAAAACCGGATCGGCGATGCCGTCGGTCAGACCAGCGCTGAGGGCGGGGTCGGTGAAGGGTGCGGTGATGCGGTCGGCCATGTCGTCCACCAGGCCGGCGACCGAGACGAACCCAGTGGCCAGACCTCGGTGCAGCCCAGCCATGATCGCCCGTCCCGCCGGCACCAGCAGCCGCTTGTCGTACGGGAGGGGGCCTTTGCGGGCGGCGATGCCTGGTCCGATGGAAGAGACCAGATCCCACAGTCCGCCTAGGGCGTTCTGGATTCCGTTGATCAGGCCTCGGATGATCGACCAGCCCGCGTTCAGTAGCAGGCCGCCGAGGTTGCCCAGTGCGCGCAGGATCGCGCCCGGCAGGTTGGCGAAGATGGAGATCACCAGCTCGGCTCCGCCTCGCACGGTGGCTTTGATCAGGTCCCAGGAGCCGCCGAGGATGTCTTTGATCCCCGACCAGGCACGCTGCCAGTCCCCGGTGATCAGGCCCATGGCCAGTTCGATGGCGCCGTGGATGATGCGGAGTGCGTCGGTGATGATCCGCTGTACATAGGGCCATACGTCCAGCACGACCTGCAATACCGCTTCCATCACGGGGATGACAGCGGTCAGGATCTTCACCGCCAGCTCGCCAAGGATGCGGACGATCTCCGCGGTGGTGGTGATCAGCGGGATCAGCTGCGGCACCAGTTCGGTGACCGCCTGGGCGACCTTCGGGAACAGCTCCTGCGCGACACGCAGCAACACCGGCATCAGCGGCGTCAAGATGTCCAGCAGTGCCTTCAGGAAGACGCCGGCCAGGTCCGCCAGAGGCGGCAGCAACGGCGTCAACGCCGTCAGGAGCTGGCCGAGGAATTGACCGGTCTGCTCCAGCAGCGGCCGGAGCTTGTCGAAGGCCTGGGTTAGGAACGTGCCGATGATCTCGCCGAGCTTGGTGAAGAACTCGACCAGGGGTTTGATCACTGGCTGGATCGCGCGCAGGGCGATCAGCAGCACCTCGTTGATGATTTTCGCTAGCGGGGTGAGGATCGGCACGAGGGTGTTGATCGCCCCCACCAGTAACTCGCCGAGCAGTTGGCCGAGCAGGGTGATCGAGGGTGCGAGTGCGGCGAACAGGGGCCCCAGAGCGGCAAGCGCTTCGCCCAAAACGTTCAGCAGCAGATTCGAGAGGGCGGTCAGGATCGGCATCGCGCCGACCAGGGCCGTTGTGAAGCCGTCTAGAAAGGTGACCAGCGGCCTTGCGAGTGCGCCGAAGTGCGCCAAGCCGACCTCGAACAGCCGGGTGAACACCTCCAGCAGCGAGCCAGTGACCTTGGCCAGTCCCTCGATCGCCGAGGCGAATGACCCGTTCGCGATCACCCGCTGGGTCATCGCCAGGAAGCCCGCGGCGAACGTGTTCAGGGTCGAGGACAGCAGGCCGAACTGGGCGGCTCCGGCGCGACCGAGTTCCAACAGGGCGGTGATGCCGTCGCGGACCATCGGCGCCAGTCCCGACAGCAAGCTGCCGGTGTCGGTCAGGATGCCCTCGACGAGGGCCAGGCCGCGGGCGGAGGTCACCGCGTCGGTGAAGGCCTGCGCCCAGGAGATCACCCCCTTGGCCACGGTCGTCAGGCCGCGTTCCAGGATCGGGAACACCGCCTTCAACTGGGCGAAGATCGGGGCGAGGCCTTCGGAGAAGGTCTGCGACAGCACCTTCTTCAAGGCCTCGAACTGCGGGGTGAGGGTCTTCGCCGCCGCTTTGATCCCGTCCAGCCCGAGCGCCACCGCGGCGATCGCCGCGCCGGCCGCCAAGCCCAGGGAGGGCAGACCTGCCAACAGGGCGGAGATCAGGCCGAGCGCGGGGGCCAGCAGCGTCAGTACCGCGATCGCGATCCACGCGGTGCGCCCGAGTGACCCGAGGCCTTCGATCGCCGAGCTGATTCCGGAGCCGAGCGAGGAGAACGCGCCGCGGACCGCGCCGAGGGCGTGGCCGGCGACCCGGGGCAGGGCGCTCAGCGCCGAGACGGCTCGGTCCTTGAACAGCAACAGCCCCTTGGAGATTCGCCGCAGATTCCCGAGCAGCCCGTTGTCGCGGATCGTCCGCAGGTGCCGGGGAATGCCTGAGAGGGTGGTGCCGACGCGTTGCCAATGGCCGCGAAGGTTGGCCACCCGCTTGGTGACATCCCAGACCCGGCGCCCGATCTCCTGTACTCGTTCGGCGGCGGTGGACAGGTTCACCACCAGGCGACCGACGGCCAGCTCGGTACGGTCGAACGGCAAGTCCAGACCTCGGAAGGAGATCCTGTTCAGCGAGCCGTCCAGCTCGGCGACCGTCTTGCGGACTTGAGCGGCAGCGGCGTGGGTGTCCAGGCGGACGGGGATCTTCACGACTAGGCCGCGGGTGGCTTGCTCCAGCTGCCGCTTCAGCTCGGCCCGGAATCGGGAGGTGTCGGGGACGACGCGGATGGAGACCCGGCCCTGCTCTTTACCTCCGGGGCTTTTCCCCTTCGCCACTAGCTGTCTCCCCGATGCTGTTGTGCGGTTTTCATGTGGGCGGCAGCGATCTGCCGGAACGACGGGCCCGCGCTGCGCTGCCGCATTCCGGGGCGTGGCAGGGGTTTGGGTGGCGCGGGGCGGCGTTTGGAGTGGGTGGCGATGGTCGCCCACGTTGATTCGCGGACCGCGTCGACAACGGCTGCCAGCAGGTGGCGGTCGGTGCTCCAGCCCCGTGCCTCGCGAGTGCCGGCCAGAACGGTGTGGGTGGCGGACTCGGGCGGGAGCTGGCGGATCAGGGCCAGGGCCCGCCGGGGACTCATCCCCCCGGCGGGGTCCACCAGGTCGGCGAGGTTGATCCGGTAGTGGTGCTGGAAGTCGGCGAGAAGCTCCTCACCAGCCTGAGTGATCAGGCCGGCGAGGATGGTGCTTCCGGGGCCTGGGTCGCCTCCGCCCACTTCTCCAACAGCCGCAGCGACATCGCCAGATCCTCACCCAGCACGGCGATCAACTCGGCGCCCCGGCCGGCGTCGGTCACCGTGGTCAGCACGGTCTCCACTGCCGGGCGTAGCCCGGCGAGGTCCCGGGCGGTGTCCTGGTCGGTCTGGTTGATCTGCTCCAGCGCGTCCATGACGGTCTGGCGTTCGGTGTCGCTGATCCGTAGCAGGTTCCGCAGCCGGTAGACGGTGCCGCCAGCGGCGATCTCGAACACGGTGAACTGGCGCTCGACGTCCGCGCGGAGCTGGTCGATCGTGTAGGTCATTTACGCCGCCCTCTTGCCGCTGTCGGAGGTGGTGGATGCTGCTGGTGGTGCGGGGATGGCGCCGATCAGCCACTTGAACAATGGATCGCCTGGGTTCTTCACGAAGGTGGCGCGCACCGGGAACTTGGCGAACTCGTCGGTCGCCAGCTCGATGGAATCGCTGCGCTTCATGGAGGCCTTAGAGGCGAAGAAGCCGACGTTCACGCCGCCATCGACGATGACGATCAGCAGGGAGTGCTGCAGGCCGGAGGCCAGGCCGTCGTTGACGGCGTACTCGCCGGCCACCGTGGAGGCGTTCTTCGCGCCGTAGTGCAGGGACAGGGTCTGCTCATCCCACTGCTGCAACTTGAAGGTGACCGAGTCGACCGCCGGATCGGTGGTGACCAGACGGAGGTTGTCGGTCTGCCAGGTGCCCTTGCGCTCCTGATCACCGCCATCGACACCCCACTCCGGCAAGTCCCCGCGGTCGGTATGGCCCACGTTGCGGAAGCCCTTGAAGTCGGTGCGGCCGTCGGTGTCGGGCTTAAACGCCTTGATCTCCTCCGGCGTCGGCGAAGTCGCGCCGACATCCCCGATGAAGACAAAGCCGCGTGCCGCCGTCAATACGGCGGAATCATTGATAGGCAAAGACATTCCCCCAGGAATGAAAAGGACGAGGCGCGCTTCAGCGCGCGGGACGCAGGCCCAGCTGAATCAGCCCTTGGACTCGCCAGGAGTCATCGAAGGGCGAATCAAATTGCGACGGGCCGAACGTCTCGAAGAAGGAGTGCAGATACCCGGCCGGGGTGAGGGTCTGGTTTTTCACCATGTCCCACAGCACTTGCCGGGCGTCCAGGTAGAGGTCTTCGCACGGGACGAGACCGTCGCGGTGATAGGCGGTCATCTCGACCACGGGCAGGTCCAGGCGCCGCACATCCCGTGCGAGGCCGGACAGGCGGCGGATACCCAGGATCGGGTATTCGCGGTGGTCGACGTCAGGAATCCACGACACCACCTGCACCCCCGGCAACTGCTCGCGGAGCACAGGAAGGATGACGTCGTGGATTCGCGGCATACGCCGGGAAACCAAAAGCGATTCCTTATAGAAGACGGGCGGCGTGGGTGAGCACGTAGATGCCGTCGACCCAGCGGCCGGATTCGGGGTTGAAATGCCCGTTCTCGATCGCGAACGCCGCCTCGTCGTCCAAATTGACGAAGCTGTCGACATCTCCTGTGCCGTGGGTGATGGTGATCTCCGCATCGCCGTGATGTCGGTGCGCCAGCAGGCGGGAATGGGCGCGGATACCGATCTCGGCAGCGTGTTCGCGGACGGCGTCCCGGACGGCGTCCAGGTGGGCGACCGACAGGTTGACCGCCTTCTGCGGTTTGAGCCGTACAGCCATCAACGGTCCTTAGGTGCGGCGGATCGTGTAGTCCATGTGCGCGGTACGGGCCGAGCCGCTGTAGCGGTGGACATCGCCGATGACCGCCCAGTACTCCCCGCGCCACTGGATCCGGGATTGGGCGCCCAGGACGTGAGGGAAGGAGCGGGGCAGGCGCATCCGGTAGGCGGTCTCGATCTCGAAGCCCTCGTTGTCCTGTTCCGCGCGCCTCTGACTCGTACCGGATTGGGCGAGGAGCTGGATGACGGCCTTGGCGGGGATACCGATCTCGGACGGGCGGGTCATGATGTTGCCGTCGCGGTCGGTGGTCTTCTCCTCCAGATACACGGTGATGTCCTCGGTGGCCTTGTCCAGCAGGCTCAGCCGAAGTCACCGACCCAGGCCGGGGGCAGGTGAGTAGGGATGTCCAGGCGCGGGGCGATCACGAACACCCCGGCGCGGACCCCGAGCAGGGCCCATTCGGAGTCCAGGACTTCCAGGCGGCCGGAGGCGACCTGCCCGGAAAGCATGTAGGAGTAGTTGCCGTCCGATTCCTGGGCGAAGCCCTCAGGGTTTCGCAGGACCCGGCAGACCATGTTGGCCTCGACCATCACCACCGCGGCCTTCTCCAGGACCCCGGTGGCGACCTGCCCCCGGAGGTCGGGCAGTTCGGCGCGGATCAGCAGCTCGGCGTCATCGAGCAGTACGCCGGCTTGGGCGAGTTCGTGGGGTTCCAGGTCGCGGTGGAACCTCGCCTGTACGTCGGCGGTCGTCGCGATGCTCACGGTGGCTCGCTTTCACGCGGGCACACCCGAAGATCGGAAATACTCGAGTATTTCCGATCTTCGAGTGTGGTTAGGCAGGGTCGGTCAAGCCGCGGTGCTGCGGCGGCTGCGCGAGGAGGAAGTGGTGGTGCTGTCCTCGGAATCCGCAGCGGTGGCCGGGGCGGGCAGTTCGAACTTCACGAACGCGCGCGGGTCAACCAGCCAGCCGAAAGTCACCTCAATCAGCAAGGCGACCTGGTTGGTCTGCCACAGGTTCACCGTCTGGTCGCCAACGGTCACGACGCCCTCGGTGCTCTTCTTGATCCGCACCGCGTCCGCGAAGCCGAACAAGCAGCGCGACCAGTCGCCACCGAAGATCCGGCAGCGGTCCCCGGCGTAGGTACCGACCTGGCCGGACACGGCGCGTCCGTACTCGGCCGGCAACCCGAGCAGGGAGCTGCGCTGGGCGGCGAGGTCGACTTCACCACCGAACAGGGCCCGGCCCTGCGGGTCCATCGCGGCGACCAGCTTCGGCCTGAACAGGGGGTCGACGGCCCAGGCGTTCATGTTGAGGCGCTCGTTCGCGACGAGTTCCCAGCCGTCGATCAGCTGCTGCCGCAGCGGTGAGCCGGCTGGGACGCGGGGGTCCTTGTCGGCCAGCTCGATCTTCTTGGTGGTCTTGGCGACGAATCCGTTCTGCTCGATCCCGAGCAGCTCGCCCCCGGTGTCTGGGCGCCGGCCGTGGAACACCGCCAGGTCGACGCCTCGGCCGATGGCGTTGGCGAGCTTGGTCTGCAGGGTGGAGTTCAACCCTTGCGGGTCGATGTTGGAGAACTCCTCGGAGACGGTGATGATGCCGGCGAGCTTGATCGGAGCGAACGAGGTGTGACCCCACGCCACGCCCGTGACCGGCTTGACGTGACCTTCCCGCTCGGCGAAGGACGTGCCGGTGCCGACCTGGCCCACCTCGGGTTCCACTGCGGACACCGGCATGACGGTCTCGCCGTAGGAGACCGGGACCCGCTGCCCGAGCCTCATGACGAGGCTGGATTCCTGGGCCTGCTCCCAGAGCGGTCCGAGAACGGTCCTCGGTAGGAAGCGGTCATCCAGGTAGGCCATGCGGCCCTGGTGGCGTGCCGCGGTGTTGGGCGGCAGCTCATTCTGAAAAGCCAATTGTTCCCCCAGAAACAATGGAAAAAAGAAAAGCGCCCGGATGCGGGCGCTGAAGACGGGCTACAGGTCGAAGGCGTAGTTCACGAAGAAGCTGTCCGCGCTGGTGCGGGTGTCGCCGTGTCCCTGCGAGGGGTCGACAGCTCGCTCCCGCGCCGGGCCTGCCGGGGCCGTGAGGTTGAACCGCTGCGCCAGGCGTGCGGCGTGCTCGGCCAGCTCCTCCGGGTTCTCTCCGCGCAGCAGCGGCGCCAGCTCGGACACCAGGTCCGCGGGGACGCCTGCGGCAAGGGCGGCCTGCAGCTGCGCGAGCTGCGTGGACAGGCCGGTGTTCTGCTCGGTGAGCGCGTGGATCTGGTCGCCGAACTCCTGCTCGGCTGCGGCCTTTGCGGTGGTGGCGGCGTCGCGGGCTTTGATCCGGTACTTCGCGGCCTCGGCGTTGGCGGCAGCGATCCGCTCCCGCGCGGCCTGCGACAGCTCCTCGGTCACAGGCTCGGCGATCGTGGGTTCGGCTTCGGTGGCCGGCATGGCGGTGTCGGTCATCAGGGATGCCTCCTGGGCATACGAAAAAGCGCCCCCGCCGGGGGCGCTGCGAAGAAGGGAGGGGTGCGAGTCAGGCGGCGGACGCGGTGCGGCGGGCGTAGGTTGCGCGGCGCTGGGCGTTGATGGCGTCCTTGTTCTGCTCGTACAGGACCCGGCGGACGGCGTTGATCGCGTCTTGTCCTTTGTGGGTCCGCACGGCGTGCCCGTACAGGTCTTCGGCTGCTTCGTGGGCTTCGCGGCCGGGCCAGTTCGCGTTGTAGACCGGGACGACCCGGCAGTCGCAGTTGGGATGCCACTGGGTCATCAGTTCGGCCAGCACCTCGTCCGCGTCGGCCTTTTCCTGCGCGGTGCGGGCGGAGACGAGTTGGTCGTAGAGGTCCATGGCCTCGGTGTCGTCGGTATCCAGACCGGCGTCCGAGGCGAAGAAGTACGCCGGGCCCCGACTCACCATCGTCAGGCAAAAAGCGCAGGTCTGCTCGCCCGTGGCCACTCTCGCCCAGCCCCCGGCCGGCCGGTCCGAGCGGGTAGCGCGCAGCAACGTGGACCGGCCGCCGTTCTCCACTTCCTTCAACGCCACGGAGATCACGCGGGCGATCTGGTCCTCATGCCGCGGGTAGTCCCGCAGCTCGGCGGGCAGGATCGACATGGCCTCGGCGAACCAGTCCCACTGGTATCCGGCCAGCAGCACCGGATGCCGCTCGGGCAGCCCGGTGTGGTGGGCGCGTTCGGCGTCGAAGAACCTGCGTGCCAGCTCAGCCGATTCACGCCGGCCGCCTTCGATGTGCGGGAACAAGGCGTGCAGCAGGCTGATCCACCCCGCAGTGGTCAGGGCAGCCAGGGTGATCGGGGCCAGGATCACCAGCAGCACCGCCGCGAGTGCGGCGGTGATCTGCCGCTGCTGCTGGTCGTACTCCTCGAACGTCACGCCGCCACCTGCCCGGACTCCCTGCTTGCTGCAGGCCGCGGGCGGCTGGTGTTGCCGCCGACCAGGGCGGTGAGCTGACGCATCGGTTCCTCGCGGTCCTGCTCGGTCATCTCCGCGCGTTCCTCCGCTGAATATCCGAGGTCGATGCGGGCTCGTTCGCGCGGGATGATCCCGCCCGCGTAGAGCTTGGTGACCGCGTCGGCGCGGGCGGCATAGGTGGGGGTCGCGGGGTCAGACCAGCGGACTTCCAGCGCGGACAGTTCGATGTCGGGTGCTCCGTCCATGATGTGCACCGCCAGGCGCATGACCTGCCGCCACGCCGCCCCGAACATCCGGGCCTTGCGCTCGCAGGTCTTCACCAGCCTCGCTTCCGCCGCCCTGATCGCCTCGGCGGAGGCGGGGTTCTCGCTGGAGAAGGACAGGTATTGCGGGGGCAGGCCGGTGTAGGCGGCGAAGTGCTTGGCGAGTTCCTGCAGGCCGGTGGTGAAGTTGATGAGTTCGGCGCTGGAGAACTCCGAGGCCTTGGCGGCGTCGTTCTCCACGGCGAGGATGCGGGCGAAGTAGGTGTCCAGGACTTCCCGGTTCCCACCAGTGCCCCGCAGCTCTTCGGCTTCAACACCGAACAAGATCCGCTGCGGTACGGCGAGCAGCTCGGCGGCGGCCTGCAGGTTCATCATCATCCGCGCGGCGGCGTCGGTGACGCTGCGGAGTTCGGGGGTGATCTCGCTTTGCCCCCGCCGGTCCGCGAGGCGCTGCCGGTTGGTCAGTGGCACGACCGGGCAGACGCCGAGGCCGTGGAAGACCGGCTTGCCGTCCACGCGCCAGGCGTGGTTCGAGCCGCGGTCCCGCTTGAGCGGGACGGTCCGGTCTGGGAGGTACAGGGTGGCCGATTCGACATCGGCCATATCGTCCGGCACGTAGGTCCGCAGGGCGCGCGTGACCTTGTGGGTGCGGATGTCGGTCTCGGCGTACATGGTCAGCGGCGATTCGACTCGGATCACCGGGACTTCAGGGTCGTCATCCGGGCCGGGGGCGGCGATGGTGACCAGGCAATCTCCGGCGACCAGGGTTTCCAGGTGCCCGAGGCTGGATTCCTCGTCCATGTCGTTCGCGCGCCACCACTCGGTGAGCCGGTCCAGAGCGCCGGGTTTGCCGGCCAGGCCGAACGAGGCGATGTCCAGGCGCTGCTCGATCGCGTCGATATACAGGCGGGGCCAGCCGATCGCGGCGGTGAGCGCGCGCATCTCCGGCGGGGTGGCGATACCGATGGCCTTCAACCGGTGGGAGGCCTCGTAGTAGGCGGCGGACGCCTTGAGCCGTGGTTGCCGGGCATCCAGTTTCGTCGAGAGTTGCAGGACGTGATCGTCATACGGGATGGTCAGGACAGGGCCACCACCTTCTTACTGCGGTTGTAGCGGGACATGAGGTACTCCTGCCGGGCGCCCCAGGCGAGGATCGCGGTTACCGCGGCGTCGATCTTGCGCGGAGAGTCCTTAGTGGATTTCCGGATGCTGATCGCGTCGTAAACCGTGGGGTGGCGGTGCGCGTTGAGGACGTGTTGGCGCAGGGTGCGGTCACCGTCGTGGACCAGCTCCTGCTCCAGCAGCGCGTCCAGGAACTTCTCTGTCTCCAGGGCGAAGCGCTTCTGCTGGGAGCGCATGTCGTAGGCCACCCACTGGTTCGGGCTGGCCTTGACCTTGAGCTTGCGGTGGAACGAGCGGGCCCAAGAGTCCACATAGGACTCGAACTCGCGGATGTCCGCGCGGAACGCCACCACGCGGTAGCGGGAGAACACCCAGCGCACCATCGCGTCGACGTCCTCACGGGGAACCTCCCCGCCGTAACGCTCGGGGTCCCACACCTTGAGCGTGAACAACGCGCCGTCCGAGACGCGGCAACACACCAGGGCTGACCAGTCGCGTGTCCTGCTGCCGTCGAAACCGAGGGTGATCGTGTCTCCGGGCTCCAGGCGGACATCGGCCTGGCAGCGATCCCACTCATGCGGGGCGACCCAGGAGTCCTCCGCCGCGTTGACCTGGTTCAACCACTTGCGGCGGGACTCGCTGATCGGCCGGCGGATGTCCAGGATCGAGGCGATGATCGTGTCCAGGTCCAGCCAATCGGCGTCCCCGGCCGCGACCTGCAGGCCGGCGCGGAGGGCGGCGATGCCGGCCGCGAACCCTTCTGGGTCCTCGGCCTCATGCGGGATTTCCGAGACCGGGGTTCCGGCTGGCGCCTCCAGGGCGTCATACAAGATCCCGGTGTCGATGGCCTGCCCGGCGAGCACCGCCTGGTGGGCCTCGTAATCCCGCTCCGCATCCGAATCCTGTCCGGGGATGTGGGCGTTGCAGATCGACAGTGAGCGGCAGCCGCCGTAGGCGGCCTTGTCGACGTTTCCGGCGATGACCTCGGCCATCGCGTGCCCGGAATTGGCCTCGACCCACCACTGCGTCTCGTTCTTCACCACGAACGTCGGGCGTTTGCCCTCCAGCGCGAGGGGCGAGCTGGTGACCGCTTCGATCATTCCTCCGGCGCGGGAGTAGATGATCGTGCGGTTCACCTCCAGGCCGTACTCCTCGCGGAGCTTCGCGCTGGCCATGGCCGGGAACAGGGAGAACGTGTTTCTCGTCTGATCTTGGGAGACGGCGGCGATCTGAATCCACGCGGCGCTACGTGGTGCGCCGACCGGGGTGGTGACGTCGAAGTGGGAGAAGGCGACCGGCCCACACAACTCGACCAGTGCCATGGCTCCGGCGAGGGGGTCTTTACCCCAGCCTTTAAGGCGTCTGAGCAGCCCGGATCTGTAGATGAAGCGGCCGTCGGTGTCGACGGCGTACCACCATAAGAGGAAGCGGGCCTGTTCCAGCGTCGGCAGGAATGGCTGTCCGGCCCGGGGTCCGCTCGGTTGGGTGACGTACTGGCCGAGCCAGTTGATGACGCCCCAGCCGAGGGAGTGCTGCGGGAGCCACCAGCCCCCAGTCCGTAGGCGCCGCCAGGTCGGTCCGGTCACGTGGGAGGGGGCGTGCTCTAGCAGCTCGTCGAGGGTGTTGTCTGACAAGAGCGTCGCCCCCGGCGCGGCTTAGGCCGCGGTGCGCTGGTGCAGCTCGTCGGCTACAGCGGTGGCAATGGCCGGCAGCATGGGGCCCAGCGCCGCGGCCAGCTGCTCGGGGGTGATCTGGACCGGTGCGGGGGCGTTGACCTTCTCGGTCAGGGCGTCGAGCTTGGCGCTGACCTGGTCGGTCTTGACGTTGTTGTAGACAAGCCAGTCGCCGGCCGCGTAGGTCGGCTGGCCGGTACCGGGGGTGTCCTTGCGGTAGTTGGGGTTGGGCAGCTGGTCGTTCCAGGACACGTCGTCCTCCTTGTTTCCATGAGCGAGCTGGTTGGCGCGGGTGATCACGTAGTCCCACGGGAAGGCCGGGCCGGGGTCGGTGTGGGTGCCGTCGCCGGTTCCGACGGTCCAATCGACGTGACCGCAGATCCCCCAGTCCCCGGCCGCGACCTGATGCGGGGAGAGTTTCTTGATCTCGATGCCCCGGGCCTGGACCCGCTCGGCGAGCCAGCCGGCCAGCCGATCGAGCATCGCCCTCGGGTTCGCGCAGCCATCGACCATGCCGGTGGAGAGCCACTGCTCCCGGGACCAGTGGGCGAAGCCACACAATTCGACGTTCTCGGAGATCGGGTTCGCCGACAGCACGGTCCAGGATGCGCGGTCATACGGGACGTACTGCTCGACGCTGTTCGCGTCGATCCCCACATGCGAGGAAGCCTCAACATCGGTGCGGGCGAAGAAGTCGCCCAGCGACTGAGCAGTGCGGGCGCCCTCGGCGGTGTGCACGACGAGCAGCCGCACCTTGGCGCCGCCGCGGGATGAATGGTTCGGAGACGGAATCAGGATGTTCCCCCAGGAACTGGACGCGAATGCGGGAAAACCCCGGGCAGCCGCGACCCACCCGCGCAGGCGGGGTTCGGTGGGTGCGCTTTACACAGCCGCCCGAGGCAAGACAGGGCGAAAAAGAAGGCCGGGAAGCGCCACAGGGGTGCTCGACCCGGCCGAGAGGACCTGACAAGCAGCAGGTCAGAGCGCAGGTTAGGCTGCACTGGCCCCGTGAGGGGGTAGCAGGCCGGGAAACCGTCGGGGGGCTTCCCGGCCTGCGTCTACTTCGGCCGGCTACTGGGCCAGGCGCTCCCGGAACATCGCGGCCAGATCGATGACCTCACCGCGGGCCTGCTCGCGCTCGACTTCCAGACGCACCCGGCGGCGGGCTCCCTCGGAGACCAGCAGATCGGTGAGCGCCGAGTTGATCGCGGCTAGCATCTGTGAACTCGGCTTGCCGCTCTTCACCAGTCGATCGGCGAAGTGCAGGGTGAACCGGGCGTAGGCCCAGTCGCTGGGTTCGTAGTACTTCGACTGCGCGGAGGCCTTCAGGCTCTCGTAGAAGTCTACGATGATCGGATGCGGATCGGGCAGACCCAGCTCGGGCACAGGCACGACGCCGATCGCGGAGATCTTCTCGGCCGGGACGTCGTCCTTGTTCCGACGGAGTCGTTGGTGGGAGCGTTTGGGCACAGGGCCACGGGCGCCCATGCGACCACCTTTCTGCATGCCATTTTCACATCAGTTGATATTTAGCACGTTTAATTGGCTCCGCGTTAACTCTCATGGCCATGACAACGTAATCATTCATTGCAACCTACCCCAGTCGGGTAGTATGTTGAATTCAACAGTGATGATCTGGTAATTTTCGACCTCGTTAACGACAAGAACCTGGGGCACCGCGCCTATTCCTTGGCGCCGTCGGGGGAATAAATTGCCGTCGCGCTCCGGTTCGCTGAAAGTGAACTGGGTGAAAAATGGCCAGATTGAAATTCTTGACCATCCTATCCACCGCCGCATGCCTGGTCTTGATCGGAGCATCAACGGCCAGTGCCGGAGGCGATACGAAGGGGATGGAATCATCGGGAAGCATACCGGCTTTTGGTTGCACAATCCAGGAAGTAAACAACCCTCACTGGTCTCCAGAGCCACGGGCAAATTCGGTAATCTTTAAGACGAAAGTTGCCTGCGGTAGCGACCATCGAGTCCGTTGCCGGGGCTCCTTGTACTACAGCACCGGTGGCGCACCAAACGTCGCCGTCCAGTCGGATTATGAGCAGGACGTCAAGGCCAATAAGTCTATGACGTGGTACACGCCCGAGGAGGGTAAAGAGAAGGTCCAGTACTCGGCTAATTTTCAGGGCGAGAGCTGGTGCAACATCGTCGGCGAAGGTGTTTTTGGGAACCAGTCCAGCAATGTTGTCTATGTCCAAGCCGGTGGGTTTGCTGCATCGAAGGACAGTCTGACCGCTCCCATCAACACCTACTGCGGAATCCACAGTGTTGATGACCCATACTGGAATGTCAGCCTGGACAGTGTGGTCATGGTAACCAAAGTGGGCTGCCAGGAAGACCACCCGGTCCGAGTCAGGTGCCATAGCAGCCTGTACTACAGCACCGGCCAGTCCCCAAACGTCGCGGCAACCTCGGATTACGAACAGACCGTGTCTGGCCAGGGCGAGGTCTACTGGCTCACGCCCAAGGACTCCAAGGTTAAGTACTCTGCCACATTCCAGGGCGAAAGCTCGTGCTATGAAGTCGGCCACCCGGTTTTCGAGAACAAGGGTAGTCGGCAGGTCTACGTGAAAGTCCCAGGCTGATGCAAGGAATGCCTCAGTAGGGGCATAATGAGGTGCTGGCTCCGGGGCATTCAGCTCGGGACCAGCACCTCTGCTGTACTCAGACCATCGAGGTGTGTATGCGGATCGAGCCTGTGGACGAGCGCAATAGCTCCTGGGAGGACGACACGCCGCGGTTTAGGGTGTACCTGTTTCAGGGAGGGGACGAACCGGGGCATTCATGGGCTGCCAGCACCTACGACGTAACCGGAGCCACCGTTCTCGACACAATCCGGTGGGCGGAGGAGCAGGCCGGCACCGAGCAGCTCTACGCAGTAGCACTTGTCGTAGACCTTGACGGAGGCTCGGCGAGCCGTCAGCGCGGCCTGGTGTGGATTTTGGGAGTGGACGCCAATCTCAGCAGACCAACCGATGCTCAGCGCAATGAACTAGCCGGCATGTATGCCCGTCGCGCAAAGCCGCTTTCCCGCGGCAAAAGTTTCTGATCTGAACCGCAACGTAGATCTTGTCGCTCGGGAGACCCTGCCCCCAGTGACTTCGACGTAGGTCCGGCCTCAAGTCAGATGCCGGCCACAGCTCGTGGACCTGAAAACCCGTACAGAGCCGGGTCGCCGCATAACGCATCGGTCCAGAACGCCACCGCAGGGGAAGCCCCCTGGGGTGGCGCGAAAGTCTATTCAATTTGTCAATACGAGCACCACGACACTAAGCAAATCCACACGTGGAAAGCAACCCGAAAAGCGGGAAGCGACCACGCGCACAATCCCATTCCCACACCCGGGGCCAGTGCGCTACTCGCGTAGCGCGTACTAGTAGCGGCTACTGCCGCATACCGGGGTGCCGCTGTAGCGGCCTAGTCCGCAGTGCGCGCAGCCGCGCACGCGCTAGTGCTCCTTCTCGGGAGCTTTTCCGTGCATGGCACGGAGTGCACACCGCACGCAAATTCTCCGGACTGTGGTTATCCCCAGGGTGAATGTGGTCTACCTCGGTAGCTCTACCCCTACAGAGAGGGCCTGCTATTCGGCAGGCCCATCTATCCCTTCGGAGGATGCCTGCCCTTAAGGCAGGCCAGTCATCCGGTAGCTGTTGGGATCTTTGGGAAGTAGTCCAGGACATCTATCACCGGAGAGATCCTCATGAGCACCCCTTCGAGGGGTGCTCTACTTATCCCTGAGATCCATCGAACGCGCTGCAATGCGCGTTCTGGATAGATGAACCCTGCACGGGCAGGGTCTGACTTCTGCGGCCCTTTCAGGGCCGGATCACCTGAGCTACTCGGTTCAGGTGATGAAGGTCGTTCGGTCGCTTTCGCTCCCTCACTCCTCTATGGGTGCCGCAGAGCCAGTTTCGCGGCATTCAAGTGATGCAACTCACTTAATTGCCCGTTGACAGACCGAGGTGACATCGGGCAACCGGCGAGGGCAGAGCTCGAACAAAACCTCTTCACCTGGGGAAATGCTTCAGCAGCGGTGACTTAGGTCACTGTAAGTTGCAAACCAAAGGTTTTGGAACGTAACTTTCTCGGTGTCAGGCCAGCGGGCACCACGGCAGGCCGGACAGAGCAAGACCAGGGGGCAGACGGGCCGCCGACCGGAGTGTGACCGGCGGAATCGGAGACCGGCGCCAACCGTGCGAACTTTGATAACTACACAGGGAATAAGCGACTGGGCGCAGCCTTACCGTGCCCCGAATGAGTATGCGAGTTAGGCGAAGACCCCCATTAGGGCAGGCGAGCCAGCACGCCATCAGCTGCAATGACCCCACATTCGTGGGCGAGCGAACGGCGAAAACTTCGGGGTGTCCCAGAATGACGGTTGTTTGACTTTCTTGTTACCGCACGCGGCATTGTCCGCGTGCGGCTCTGGCAAGTCGAACTGGAGGGAATTCGCAATGCGAGAGCATTACTGCGCTGAATTATCCAAGGGTTTCTGGGTCTTTGCCTGGCGCGAGGCCGGGTCTGATCTCATCTCTTCCCGCTTGGCTGAAATCTCGTTCGCCAGCGCGACATCCGACGGCGAATGGAAATGGGGAAGTGTTTACACAAAGCGATTCGGCATGACAGTTCTTGAATGGCTGGATTTCTATTGGGATTACCAACAGGTTCTCCCCATTCATACCTGGCGGAATCGTCAGCTTCGCTCGGCAACCAACTAGTCCGAAGGATCGATGAGGCATGTGTGAGAACTGTGCCGCCTACTTCCTGTCCGTGACCTATCTCGAAGGCATCGGATGTCCGACGGTCATCGCGTGTGGAATCGCTGTCGGATACGTCAAAGAAGAGTTCGGCTATGTCTGCGTCGGGGAGTGCAAGGCATGAACGTCATCCCGAGCATCTACGTGGCGTCCCTGACGGATTACAACTGCGGACGCCTGCACGGGGTATGGATCGACCTCGGGGCCGGAGTCGACTCCGACGACGTCATGAACCAGATCGTGGAAATGCTGGCGGACTCGCCCGCCGTCCGGTTCGGAGAGGACTGGATCGCTGAGGAATGGGCCATCCATGACCACGAAGGGTTTGAGGGCTACAAGGTTTCCGAGTACCACGACCTCGGGGAAGTCATGGAGGCCGCTGAAGCGATCGAGCAGCACGGCGAACCCATGGCCCTGTGGCTGAGCCTGCCTGATCGGTCGGTCGCCGACGCGATCACATCGTTCAATGACGCGTTCCGGGGTGTGTGGGAATCGCCCGAAGACTGGGCAAATGACGAGTTCCGGGAAATCTATTCCGAAGTAGTCGCTGTGATGGATGAGTGCGGCTATCTGACGTTCAATGCTGATTACTACATCACCGAAGCACAATCGAATGGCGGAGTTCAGTTCGAAAGGACCGCTAATCGCTGTGTCGCTGTCTTCGATACCTGCTCCGTGTAAGGCATCACCAATTTTCCGAGAGGGGGCCCGTTGTGGTCAGATGGCTTTACGACGAAAAATATGTAGAGGCCGCACATGAGGCCCTGAAGCGGCCGGATTGCTTCCTGTACTACGGAGACACCGATCTCTTCGGTTCCTGGGGTCTGCTGCCGTTCGGGCAGCATCGAGATTCCGGCTCCCTGGATCGGTCGAACTATCGGACCATCCTCGCTGACTTGCAGGGTACTGCTGTCCATGATGACCCGGACGGCGACGGCGCCGAGAATTCGACAGAGTTCGTCGACGACTTCCGTTCCTCGCACTGGTTGGTGGGCTGGTCTGAACAGATCATGTGCCGCGTCCTGATCGACCCCAATGGGCTGATCGAGATCGATAATCTGACCCGGACGTTCTGCCGCTCAGTGGAGATACAGCACGCATTGGCCGATTATCCGATCTTCGACGAATCCGATTGGTCGGAACTCGAATACACCGAGTGCATGGAAGCTTTCGAGTCGACGTGGTCAGGCATGTTTTGGGAAGAGGTATCACCCAATCATGCCGATGAGAACATGAAATACGACGTGTGGCGGAAACTCACCGAATGCGCATATCCGGAGGGCTTCTCCGATGAGGAGATTGCCGAAGCGGTGCTCGCCTGGACCTGGGACTTTGCCTGGGCCGACTATCACGCGACCTACGCTGACCAGCTTGTCCTGTTCTGAGCCTGTACCCGCACGGTAGCGACGCGTGCCCTGCTCGCGTCCCTGCCGTGTCGGCACAGACCGACCTGACAGGAACGAGAACACCATGAGCGACAGACAAGATCGCCCGCTGGTTAAGTACGGCTTCGACCCTAAAACCGGAGAGGGTGTTGCCCTCTTTGAGTCGATGTCATCCCCGGATTACTGGATTGTTCTGACCTACCCGGATCAGGTATCCCCAGACCTGTACGAATACGGGAGCCTCGCAGAGGCCGAATTAGAATACACGGCCGTCCTGGCCTACTGGGCCAACGCGCAGCGCTAAAAGCATTCACGAATTCGATCCACGGGATAACTCTGCCCAAAATCAGCAGGAAAGGAAATGGCATGGACACTGAACCTGCCGCATCGCGGGTCGCACTCGGGGTGGCATGGCTGAACGAGAACAAGCCCGGATGGCGAGCAGCCGACTTCGAATACCTCGACATATCCAGTGCCGCCCACTGCATTCTCGGCCGCGTATTCGAGACGGAGGGTCACAAGCATCATAAAAAGGGCTACTTCTATGTGCTTGAACACCTGTTGACCGAGGACGACGCCCGGTATCCGAATCGGTGGGCCATGCGGCATGGGTTCCTCTGGTATCCCCCGGAGGAAGAGGCCGAGGACGAACTAGAAGAGGAATGGTCCCAGGTTCTGGGGCTGAAGAAATTGGAAGCCGCATAACCACTGACCCATCCGGGGATACGCGCCGCTGTGTGCGGGTTCAGTAAGGCACGGCCCCTTTGTCGTCCGTGCCTTGCTGTACCTGTCCATTCACTCAGCAAGGAGAAAGGTATGACCGAGGTAACCGACATCGATACCCGCATCGCGCGGGGCTGCACGTGGCTGGACACCATCCGGCCCGGCTGGCGGAACCGGGACTGGACCGGCTTCGACATCGCCAATGTCCAGGGGTGCGTCCTGGGCATCGTGTTCACCGACGACGCCGAGGAGAGCGACTGCTACAGCGGCTTCGATTACGTGCTCAACGAGCTTCTGCCCGCCGCAGGCTTCGACGAGGAAGACCGTTCGATGTCCTGGAGTGCTCAGCACGGCTTCGACACGCATTTCGGCGGTACAGGTGACGGCGTGACCCATGCGGTCCTGCAAGCGGCGTGGTGCCGCGAGCTGGGCATCGAGAACGAGTACGAGGTGGCGGCATGACCACCACCCTGGACTTGGTGTCCGCGACCCGACCGGCCCTGTCCGCAGCGCAGCGGGACAACGTCGAGCGTTGGGTCCAGGCCTTGCGCTACGGCGGACACGAACAATCCGAAGGACAGCTTCGCCGGAGCGGTCCCGCACCCGGCCAGGTCGCCTACTGCGTCGAAGGTGTCGGCGCCCTGAGCTTTGGGCTACTCGGTGACGGGGACGGTTTCCTGTTCCCCGACGACGAATGCGCGATCGGGAGCAGCCCGCATCTGTGGTTCGCGGCGACGTTCGGGTTCCACCCGGACAGCATGTGGCGCCTCGGAGACTGCGTTGGGGCACTCTCGACCCTCAATGACGGATACTGCGCCTGCTTCCAGTCCCACACGTTCACCGAGCTGGCCGAGGTGATCGAGCAGCAGGTCCTCGGCGGTCCCCGCAGCGCGTGGGAAAGGCTTGGCAGCAGGTGGCGCCGAATGTGGCGTCGTGGCCACTGAGTACATCCGGGCCATCACGGCAGATCTCGGCGGTGGGCACCGCTCCGCGTGGTGCATCACCGCCGATCGGGTCCACTGCAACGAAGCGCAACTGAGCGCCCGCGTCCTGCGGGCGCACGAACAGCGCTACCAGCACGGCGACGCCCGCATCATCGCCTGGAACTGGTATCGCCTGGAGCACGGCTGGTATGTGGCACCGATCGGTGTCCGGGCTGATGACGACACGCGCTACGTCTACAAGGTCATCGAGCGCGACGACACCCAAGCGAAAGCCTTGAGGCTGCGCCTCGTCGCCCGCTGCGACCAGGCCGGAACCCTCGCGCACTTCTTCGACCCCGGCTCGACGCTCGACGCGTGGTGTGTCTCCGCGGATTTCGAGCCGGTCACCTTGCGGATCTTGACCGCGTCTCTGCGCGACTAGCGGTCTCCCTGCGACCCACCCACCCCGCGCTGGTGGGTCGCTCGGTTCCCGCTTGTCCCCAGAAAGGCATGACCCATGACCGAACACCCGAAACTCCAACGCGTGCGGAATCTGCTCGCGCAGGCCGAGAACCCCGCCTCCACCGAATCCGAAGCAGAGGCCTTCAACGAGCGGGCCCAGGCCTTGATGGCCGAGTACGGCATCGACGAAGCGATGCTCGCCGAAACCGGCCAGGTCGAAGACCACATCGCCGAAACCCAGATCTTCGTGCCCCCGCCCTACAGCGTGGAGAAGGTCAACCTGCTGTGCGCCGTTGGCCGCGCCTACCGATGCCGCTCCAAGTATCAGCGGCACTACCAGGATGGCCAGAGCGGCCACCTGGTCACGGTGCTCGGGCACCGCTCGGACCGCGAACGGGTCGAGCTGCTGTTCACCTCACTGCTGCTCCAGCTGGTCACCGAGCTGGCCCGGACGAAGCCGAAGTATCACGGCGAATCGGTCACCGCCTACCGCAAAGGCTGGCTGACTGGCTACAAGGCTGAGATCCATGAACGGCTGACCGGCGCCGAACAGCAGGCCATCGCCGCAGCGGTCCCACCCGGCAGCCCCAGCACCTCCGTCGAGCTGGTGCTGAGCACCCGCAGCGAACGCGTCGAGGCCGAGTTCACCCGCCGCAACCCGAAGGTCCGCGTCGCCAAGGCCCGCACGGTCTCCGGCTCGGGCTACTTCGATGGCCGCGACGCCGGAACACGCGCCGACCTGGGTCGCGCCGCCATCACCCGCAGCTCCTAGACCACTCCCACCCGTGGTGGTCCCCACTAACCCCAGGGCGGGGACCACCACACCCTCTACACCGAGAAAGGCATGAACCAATGGACTACCCGTTGACGGTCGATGACCGCCTCGGTGGCGGATTCGTGATCGTGGAGATCACCCGGGCCGGGCTCGCCGGCCTGGACCCGCAGTGCTTCGACTGCGAAGGCTTCTTCGACCGTGACCAGCCGGTCATCCACACCCGGCAACAGGACGAAGACCCGCAGGAGGACGGCTACTACTTCTGCAAGCACTGCGCCCACCACCGCAAAACCGCCCGCGCGGTGTTCGACAACCCGAACCGCGCCCTGCGCCCGAGCGATCCCCGCATCGAGCACAAGATCCTGCGCCTGCACCAGATCATCAACCAGAAGGCTCGGCGTCCTGCTCTCCGGAACGCGGCCAAGAGAGCCTTGGACACGATCTACTCCGACCTCGGTCGTGACCCGGACACCGACGAGCTGACCCGCTACGGGCGCCTGACCAACCCGCAGATCTGGACCGACACCAGCTACCTGGACAACGACGAGCTGACCGTGCGACAGATCGCCGACCGGATCCGTGCCGACCTGGCGGTCACCCGTGAGGCTGGGAAGCTCCCCGCGGAGCAGCTGGCCGAGATCAGGATCGCCGACCCGATCGCCGACATCCCCGACCAGATCATCATCAGGGTGCGGCTCACCGACAACGGCACCGTCATCACGACCGACATCAGCAACATCCCCGAGGGATGGGGATACACCGTCGACCACCTCGGAATTCCCCGCTATACCCCCGAATCCATCGCGCTGCTCGAAGCGGTGACGGACATCGTCGGCGCCTACAGCTGGGAACGCACCTGCTGCGGTAAGACCACCTCCCGCTACCTGACGAACATCAACATGTACCCCCTGCTGCGCTCACCGATTCCCGCCCCAGAAAGAGAGGCTTGATCCGTCATGTCCACCGAAGCGATGAAGCCGATCTTCTACCGGCTGCCCGCTGATCTGCTGGAAGACGGCATGAGCACCGACGACGGGCAGGACATTCTGGAGGTCGTTCGATCGCCGGAGGACGGCACGATCTTCTACCTGGTGTTCACCCCGCGCTCAGATGATCCCGCGCAGCACGAGAGCAATCAGACCGATGCGGAATGGCGGATCACCAAGTCCGGCGCGATCGTCGATCTCGCGCGGTTCTCCGATACGGGCACCGACGGCTCACATCTGCCCGAAGCCGTCGTCCTTGACTGGGGCGACTTCCCTCCCACCGCAGACGATTCGCTCGACGCGGCGGCGTGATCACGATGCCGTTCTACGAAGTCCGCATCGTGCAGGAAGAGATCTTCCGGGTCACCGTCGAGGCCGATCACCAGGACCACGCCATCGAGGTCGCGGGCAGCGCCGTCGCGGAACATCCCTCGCTGTACTTCGCCGACTACGGCGACGGCAGCACCACCGTCACCCAGGTCCCCGAACCGGTCAGCCCGGATCAGATCGCCGAAGTGATCCGAGCGGAAAAGAGCTTTCTGGATGTCACCGACCACGACGAGGAGCACTCCCTATGTGGATAGACGCCGCCGGTCTGGCCCGGCACTTTCCTGCCACACCCGAGAAGAACCCGCCGGAGAAGATCCGCACCGAACACCGCCCAGGAGATGACCCCGCGATGCGCCCCATCACGGTGACCTTCCACGTCGACCACACCAACGGCACGCAGGTGACCCTCTCCAAAGAGGCAACCCACCTCGGAGAGATCCCCGACAAGCTCTGGGACCGGATTCAGAAAGCCCATGACGCGCTCACCCGCTACGTCCTGGACAAGCAGGGGTGGCCGCTGGCCTACGTCGGCGGGCGCCTGAAGCCCGGCGAGGCGCTCACCATCCGCAGCGTCGAAGTCATCCACCCCACCAGCAAGGAGGACGGCCGTGCCGATGCCTAAATACCTCGACGACCTGACCAGCGCCATCGGTTACCTGCGGTCCGCGCTCCAGGAACTGGAGCAGCAGCCCGCGCCGCTGAACATGCGCGAGGCCAGATGCCTGTCCACCTCGGCAACCCAGCTGCACATGGGTGTGGTGCGCCTGGTCGCCCACATCCGGGAGCACAGCAAACACATCACCCTCGGCGAGCTGGCCGACGACTGGCCTTTCACCTCCCGCTACCTGTTCAACCTGCACACCCGGCTCAGCCCGATGCACGACCACAGCAGGACCGTCGCCGAACTCATCAACGCCTTCGACGAAGAGGTCCAGCGCCTGCAAGACCTCGACATCAACGTCGAAGACGACGAGATCCACTCTGGTTGACTTCCCCGGCACCCACACCCCGCATGAGGGGGTGGGTGTCCCGGTGGCCACCCAGAACAGCCACCGGAAAAGAGAAAGCCTTGACCAAGCAGTACTTCGACCTGTGGGACGCCTTCGGGTTCGCCCACGACGTCGCCATGGAACTGAGCCACAGCACCGGCCAGGCCTGGCAGCCCGAGCAGGGCAACGATCCGGCCGGCCAGGACGCCTACCTCGTCGGCCCCGATGACGCCCGTATCCGTGTCCGCCGAGCCCCGGCACTCCACCTCCAGGACCGGATCTACCTCACCGGCACCATTCCCTCAGGCTGGCTGGATCACTGGCCACGCGACGAGGACGGCGATCTCCTACGAGCCCGGATCAGCTTGGCGATCACCAAGTCCGCCAGCCAGGCCGCGGGGGAGATCGAACTCCGCCTGCTGACCTGGCACCTGCGTGACCTGGCCACAGCCCGCGCGGCCAAAGCCCTGCACGACCAGCAGCACCAGCACCGCCGCGAGCTGGTCGGCCAACTCCTCCAGCAGCTCGGCGAGCAGGCCCAGGACGCCACCGCGTACCGCCCGGAGACCACCGTGATCTTCGGCGCCCACAACAAGCCCGTCCAGGCGGAGATCACCCTGCCCGGCTGGGACGACGTCGCCGAGATCGCCCTGCGACTGCGTCCCGCGGCCCTCGCGGTCGCGCTGGCCCCGCTGCTGCGCCAATTTCACGACGCAGCCTGACCAAGCCTGCCCTGCCGAGCCGGACACCGGCTTGCTTCCTGGCGTCCCGGAAACCGTGTGGAGAGGTTTCCGGGCCGCCCCTTATCCCTGGAAAGGACCACCGCGCCATGCTCACCACCGAGACCCACGTGCTCACCTTCGCCCGCCAGCTCGCCCCCGAGCTGTCCGTCACCGACGAACAACCGTGGACAGTGTTCCCACCTGAACCCGGGCACCGGGACAACTACTGCTTCCTGGCCAGCGCCGCCGGAGATGTCCTCCGGCTCCAGATCACGAACCGGCCAGGCCGGGAGCACCAGATCGTCACCATCGCCGGACAGCTGCCCCGGGACCTGCTGCTCATGGTCAACGGCTCCGAGCATCCCGCGCAGATCGACATCGACATCATCGCCGTGCCGGCACGCACCGCCCGCCACCTCCAGCGCCACGTCCTACCCGAGTACCGAAACACCCTGCGCCAGGCGCGCGCAGACCAGAACCGCGCCCAGCAGGACATCGAGCACGCCGAAGAACTCGCCGGCCACATCCTGCAGCTGCTCGGCCCCCACGCCGAGCCTTACCGCGGAGGACGCACCGTCCGCACTGATCAGGTCCGTGTCGAAGCCAACGACGACAGCATGTTCGGCACCGTCACCGCCCGCCGGGACTACAGCATCGAGGTCACCCTGCGGCTGACCGAAGAGAAAGGTTTGAGCTTGATCGAATACGTCCGGAAGGTCGCCGACCAGGCAAACTGATCATCAACAAACTGCCGACGATGATGAATTCTCAGAATGAAAGGCTTGAAGTCGTCCGTGCGAACATAGTCGTACCGGCCACTACCCAAAGCAGAGAAGCCCGACAAGTCGCCTTCCGTTCAACGGTGTAAATATATTCGGACTTCAGTTGGAACGATGCTTCCGCAGTGCGTAGCCAGGTTTAGTGACCAAACCGGCGCAAAAAGATATGGGATGACGCGCACATGGATACACGGACAAGGGGTGGCTGTTTTATCCTGCCGTCGTGGCTTCCAATTCGGTCTCGGACCTCTTCGATCCCAGTGCGTGGAAACCGGTTGAGGGTTTCAACTTCACCGACATCACCTACCACCGCGCGGTGGACCAGGGAACGGTGCGGATCGCCTTCAACCGGCCGGAGATCCGCAACGCGTTCCGGCCGCATACCGTCGACGAGCTGTTCCAGGCCGTCGAGCACGCCCGGATGTCCCCGGATGTCGGCTGCGTGCTGCTGACCGGCAACGGGCCCTCGCCGCGCGATGGTGGCTGGGCCTTCTGTTCCGGCGGTGACCAGCGGATCCGCGGCAAGGACGGGTACAAGTACGCCGAGGGGGAGACCGCCGAGTCGATCAACCCGGCGCGGTCCGGACGGCTGCACATCCTGGAGGTGCAGCGGGTCCTCCGGTTCATGCCGAAGATCGTCATCTGCCTGGTGCCCGGCTGGGCGGCCGGCGGCGGGCACTCGCTGCATGTGGTCTCCGACCTGACGATCGCCAGTCGGGAGCACGCCCGGTTCAAGCAGACCGACGCCGACGTGGCCAGCTTCGACGGTGGTTTCGGCTCCGCGTACCTGGCTCGCCAGGTCGGGCAGAAGTTCGCCAGGGAGATCTTCTTCCTCGGTGACACCTACGACGCCGAGACCATGCACCGGATGGGTGCGGTCAACGCCGTCGTGCCGCACGAGGACCTGGAGAAGGTCGGCCTGGAATGGGCCGCGAAGATCAACGGTAAGAGCCCGACCGCGCAGCGGATGCTCAAGTACTCGTTCAACCTGATCGACGACGGCCTGGTCGGCCAGCAGCTGTTCGCCGGCGAGGCGACGCGGCTGGCCTATGGCACCGACGAGGCTGCCGAGGGCCGGGACTCGTTCCTGGAGAAGCGCAGCCCGGACTGGTCGCCGTACCCCTGGCACTACTGACCCGCTCGCCGCTCCAACCGGCTGACCGTTTGGCCACCACCCACGCTCCTGAATGACGAGGTGACTGCTGTGCCCTCCGCAGACGTCAACGGCCGGCTGATCCGGTATACCGATACCGGCGGGGACGGTCCCTGCGTGGTGTTGTCGCACGGCTTCTTCTTGGATCACTCCGTCTTCGCTCCTCAGATTGAGGAACTGGGTGCGAGCTACCGGATCATCGCCTGGGACGCTCGTGGCCACGGTGGCACCGTCGATGATGGTGTGCCTTTCACCTACTGGGATTCTGCTGGCGACCTAGTCGCCCTACTTGATCACCTGGAAATCGACCAAGCTGTGTTGGGAGGTGTCTCCCAGGGCGGATTCATCTCCCTCAGAGCGGCACTGCTCGCACCGGCCCGGGTTGCCGGGCTCATCCTGTGCGACACGGAGGCGACTGCCTGCGATCCTGGTGACCAGATCGGTTACCGACAGCTCTTCGACGCTCTGCGCGCGCATGGCCCGGTCGAGGACATCACTGTTCCTCTGTCCACGCAACTGCTCGGGGACAACCATCACGCCGCAGCGTGGCGGGAACGCTGGCCACAGGTGACGCTCCCTCTGGGAGCACCGGCTGACTGTCTGCTCGGCCGGGACGACGTCCTAGACAGGCTTTCGGAGATCACCTGTCCCGCTTTGCTGATCTGGGGCTCGAAAGATGTGTCCCTGCCGCGCAATCGCATGGATGCGCTGCAGGCCGGACTCGCTTCCGCTACTGCTGTGCAGGTGATTGAGGGGGCCGCGCACACGCCCCCGCTGACGCACCCGGAGATCGTCAACCCGCTGCTGACAGACTTTTTGCAGCGGAGCCTCACTCAGGCTGGCTGAGGCGGCTCAGCGAGATCTGCCGGGCTGGTTCGAGTGCCGATGTAGAGCTGTCCCGGGATCGTGGGATCGGGCATCTTGTACACCTGGGCCAGTAACGCCAGTTCTTCGTCATGATCCAGGTCCCAGACGCGCATGTACGGTGTGTGCCGCCCCATGAGTACCTCCTGGGCCGACCACATGCGGCGGAACTCCGGGTACGTCGACAGCTGAACCAGTAGCTTCTCGTAGGCCGCGTCAACCCGTTGGCGCGCGAACAGAGCCCGCAACCAGGCCACGGTAAGCCGCGCCTCGGTCTCCCACTCGACCATGATGGTTCGCGATCTCGGATCACCGAAGAACCAGGTCAGCACATTGCCTGCCTGTTCCAGGCCGCGGTACAGCCGGAAATACTCGGTGTTGGCGTACAGCACATCCCACGTGTCGGTCACGTAGCCGGCCGGATGGGGATGCAGTTTGTCGACCGCCTCCTGCTGTACCTGTGAGATACCGATGCGAGCCGGCACGGTGCCGCCGGTTTCGGGAAGCTGAGGCCTGACCGCGAGATCATGCAGGTGTTGCCGTTCCATGGGACCTGTCCCGAGCGCGTCGGCGAGACGATCGACTAGTTCCGCCGAAGGTCGGTCCGCGTGTCCCTGCTCAAGCTTTGTGACATACCCAGAACTCGTGTCCGCAGCGGCTGCAAGATCGGTTCGGCCGAGTGGTTGCCGAATAGTTGAAGGCTGCCCGGCGGGAAAGCCGGGAACCTCCCTTCTGGTGCGGAGATGCCGGAGATATGTACCGAATGACGGAAGTGGAACTGTATCGCCCATCACGTAACAGAAACACCTTCCTCACGCTGAGAAACCACTCAACGCAACGACATTCCGGCCCCACGTTCCCCAGCCAGCAGAAATGCGGAACCACCGGTACAGCGCCATCCCCCACCAGGGGTATCCCTGCGAAGGATACCCCAGATAGTGGCACTTGTTGATGCATCAAGGGCTTGTAAAAATTTGGTCGTTGATTTGATTAAGAACCCGGACAAGAGGGTGGGCCACTGGGGGTTCGACCCATTGTCCGACTCCATGCCACTTCGCTCCAACTGCCTCATTGAACGGCGGGTCTGAGCGGCGTGTCATGGAGTTCTTGATCGCCGGTAAGTAAGCCAGGAAACGGTATGCGCTACTTATAAACACGTATAGCTTTTATCCCGCCCACGGGTTCCCTATGACGGATTCCGGGCAGTCCACCCCTCGCTCCCTCGCGGGGAATCATGGCTCACGCCGGGGCTTCGCCAGGGGTCCGCCACGCCGAGTTGCCCGCAAGTAGGTTGACATCCAAAAAATTTGGAACCTACACTTAGGTTACCCCAGGGAGGTGACGGCACCATGCCTCGATACGGCAGCGGCCTGACGGCCGAGCTCATCCACGAGTTGAATACCAAGGAGAACCTGACCTTGACGGAGATCGGGGCGAGGTACGGAATTTCGCCGCAAGCGGTCTCGAAGATCAAAAGCAAGGGCAAGCTGAAGACGCCACGTGAGGTGGCGATGGAGAACTTTCCATGGCCCGGCATGGATCCGAAGTTCAAGCGCAGCGTCCCGTATCAGAGGATCACGGATCACCTTGAGTATGTGGTCACCGGTGGTACTGGCATGTCGAAGGCCAAGCTCACCGAGCTACGCCGCTGGTACAAGCAGTTCGGTAAGTACAACCATGTGCTGGTCTATGACCCGACAATCCCGCCTCGCCAAGGCATGCAATCCGGCGGTTGGGGACTGGAGCCGCGGGTCGAAAGCGACGCTGATCTGCTGATCAGGGAGAACGAGTACACGACCCTCAGTGATGCGGGTCGCGAAATCTGGAGAATTCCCGACCGGTTTCCTGAAATCTGAGCCAGCATTACACATCCTGGGGAAAAATGAATGTTGGATATCGAACATGACGTTGCTTTCTCGCATGCATTATTGAGTGCGCGAGCGAGAACCGTACCGAAAGGCACTGTTGTTGATGTGCACCGCAGTCCTGCGGTAAGCGTCTCTGGTCGGCTATATCAACCAGTGCGTGAGATTCTGGAGAGCGGAAATCCGGAAGTCATCCATCAAGAAATGTTGGACGACACAGGATGGATGATGGGAAAGCGGGAACGCACCATCTACATGGTGTGGCGGCACTCGCCGGAATGCCGCCGGCCTGAACCTGGAGAGGGAGGGCTGCCCGCGTGAGTGAGCATCGGTCTGTCTCTCAGTTCCGGGAGTACAACCGCTGTCCGCAGGCCTACTACTTGAAGCGGGTGGTGCGGGCGTGGGAGCGGCCGGCGGCGTGGTTGCCGCAGGGCACCGCGGTCCACGCTGCTGCGGAGCAGTGGGAGAAATCCGGCCGGCTGATGCCTCTGATGGAGGCGGAGAAGGTGTTCCGGCTCGCGTATGCGGAGTCGGTGGACGCGTTATCGGAGGTCACCCCGCGGCATGATTTCTGGATGTCCAGTGGCCGCTTCAAAGGACGGGAGGATATTCATCGGCGTTTCGACATGGGGCTTGCTCAGGTCGGAGCCTACGTGGATTACTACACCCGGATAGCGCCTGAGGAAGTTGTGTGGACCCCGCCGGGTGCGGGTCCGATCATTGAGCACGAATTCAGTCTGGATCTGGATGGCGTTCTGGTGAAGGGTTTCATCGACCTGGCTGTTTATCGCCCAAAGTCAGGTCTGGTGGTACGGGATTTGAAGACCGGGACCGACCCAGGTGACGATTTTCAACTCGTTGTCTATGTAGTCGCCCTGCAGGACGAGTTCGATGTCTCGATTGCCGGTGGGGATTACATGATGATCCGCCGGACCAAACCCACCGAACCGTTTCGACCCAAGCCCACGAGAGTCTTCGACCTGAGCGCGTGGCCACGCACGCGGCTGGTCGATGAGTTCGGCCTGCTGGATGAGTCGATCCGCGCCGAGAAGTTCGACCCGAAACCGGACAAAGCCACCTGCACCCGATGTCCGGTCCGGGCGGAGTGTTCGTTCGCCGCCTAACCGCGGCGCCCATCATCCTTCAAGGCGGTCCTGCTCCTCGGGGCCGTCTTGATGCTTTCCGAGCTTCTTCACTGGGGGTGAAGCCGCTGTATTCAATGCTGCAATCCCGCCGGGCCCGCGGCCTGGCCGGCGAGCCACTGCCGTCGGTGTTCACGGCTCTGGAGCAGTCGCAGGTCCGGTTCGTGCGGGGCCAGCTCGGACTGCTCGCAGGTGGCCCTGGTTGTGGAAAGACTGCGCTGGCGTTGACGCTGGCGCTCCGTATGGGTGTACCCGCCCTGTACTTCTCGGCCGACTCGGATGCGTTCGTGCAGTTGGCGCGGACGGTAGCGATCGTGGCCGGCTGGTCGATGGAACAGGCCACCGACCACGTGCGCCGCGATGACCTCGACTCGGTATACACCGAGCTGGCCGGGGTGCCGATCCGCATGGTCTATCTGGCATCCCCGGGCCTAGACGACATCGAACTCAGCCTTCAGGCCTATGAGGAGGTCTACGGCGAATACCCGCATCTGACGGTGCTGGACAACATCACCAACGTGCGCGAGTCCACCGGACCGGACGGAAGCCCGAACAGCGGGCTGGAGCCGCTGATGGACTGGCTGCACGAGGCCGCGCGCGGCACCCAGGCGCACGTTCTGGGTCTGCATCACGTGACCGGCCCGTTCAACGACGCGGACAAACCGATCCCGCTGTCGGGCCTTAAAGGCCAGGTCGGGCGCGTCCCGGCGCTGGTCGCCACGATCCACCGCCGCCGGCAGGAATACGGCCCGGACCGGCTGCTGGTCTCGTCGGTGAAGAACCGCACCGGCAGCGCGGACGCCTCCGGCCAGTCGTTCGCCGAGCTGGAGTTCGACGCCGCCCGCATGGCGATCAGAGATCTGTCCTATTAGGAGGTTCATGCCCGCACCCAGAACGCTCAAGACCCCGAACGGCCGGGCCGTCAAGGCCCGGGGCCGCACGTGGGAGAACCAGGTGGCCGCCCTGTTCCAAGTCCTGGGCTATCCGCAGGCCCGCCGCAACGGCGCGGTGCACGGCCGCCACGACCGAGGCGATCTGACCGGCACCCCGTTGACGGTGCAGTGCAAGGCCGTCACCCGTGTGCAGCTCTGGCGCCATCTGGATGAGGCGCTGGTCCAGGCAGGGAACAACGGCACTGCCGATGAAACCTGCGTCGTCTACAAGCGGCACGGCGCCCCGGCTGAGCAGGCGGCGTGGGTGGTTCCGGGGCCGCTGATGTTGCGGTTGCTGGCCGCCTACTACTCGCCGGCCGGATAGTCCGGTGGCCGCGGACAGCCCGATCACCGCCCTGCTCCGCTCGCATTTCCCCGACTGGATGCCGCCGGAAGACCGGCGCGTCTGGAATCCCTGTTTGTGTCCGTTCCACGCGGAATCACGTGCTTCGGCGTCGCTGTCGCACGAGCTGGGGGCCTTCCGGTGCCACGGCTGTGGGGTGCGCGGGGATCTCATCGGATTGATCAAACTGTTGGAAGGAGTCGACTATCGCGCTGCCCGATCTCGGGCGCAGGAGATCGCTGATCGAAGCGGCCAAGCGCTACCACCAGGCGCTTCCCGGGAGTCCGGCCGACGACTATTTGGCCAGCCGCGGACTGCTCGGCGCGGCGAGCGAGGGAAGCCCGCTACTGGCCGCCCGCCTTGGGTACGTCGCTGACCCGCCACCGGGGTTCGAACAGTACGCGGGCATGTTGGCGATCCCGTATCTGCGGCGCACCGCTACCGGTGTGTGGTCGGTGGTCAGCATCCGCTACAGGTGCATCACGCCGGGGTGTGAGCACGCCTATCACGGCAAGTACTCGACCGAGGCCGGGGACAAACCGCGCCTGTACAACACGATCGCTCTCACCGAGGCGCACGACTGGATCGTGCTGTGCGAGGGCGAGATCGACACCCTGACCGCCCTGCAGCACGGTGTGCCGGCCGTGGGGGTTCCGGGGACGGAGTCCTGGCAACCGCACTGGGCCGAGCCGTTCCGCGGCTACGCCTCGGTGTTCGTTCTGGCCGATGCGGACGACAAGGGCCAGGGCCGTGATTTCGCCGAACGTGTCCGTAAAGCCCTGCCCAACGCCCACGTCCGCCCCGCCATGCCCGGTTATGACCTCAACTCGATGGTCGCCGACCACGGCAAAGCCGCGCTGCTGGAGCGGATCGCGGCCTGACAGTTCCATGGGGGAAATCTGAACAAGACCAAGACGTATGTCGTCGTCTCCGACACGCAGATCCCGTACCACGATCGCAAGGCCACCGCTGCGGTCATCAGGTTCATCGGCGCCTATCAGCCAGATCATGTGGTGCAGATCGGCGACCTGATGGATTATCCGCAGCCCTCGCGCTGGTCCAAGGACACCCGCGCGGAGTTCGAAGGCTCGATCTTCGAGGACTCGGAGCTGGCCAAGCAGAAGTTCCTCGCGCCTCTGCGGGAGGTGTTCTCCGGGCCGGTTGGGGTGATCGAGGGCAACCACGATTCCCGGCCGCGCGATTACCTGGCGAAGTACGCACCCGCCCTCGCCGAATCCCACGCGTTCGACCTCCCGGTGTTGCTGGACTTCCAGCGGTTCGAGGTCGAGTTGCTGCCGGACTTCTATCGGTTCGCCGACGGGTGGGTGATGTGCCACGGCCACAAGGGCGGCATCTCCCTGGCCCGGACCGCCGGCTCGACCGCGCTGAACGCGGCCCGCAAGTTCGGGGTCAGCGTCATCTGCGGCCATACCCACCGGCTCGGCCAGGTCCACCACACCACCGGCTACGACGCCCGCATCACCAGCCAGCTGACCGGGGTCGAGGTCGGGCACCTGATGGACATGTCCCTGGCCGGCTACCTGAAGCGGGCCACCGCGAACTGGCAGTCCGGGTTCGCCCTCGTACACGTCACCGGGGAGCACGTGCACGTCCAGACCATCCCCATCACCGACGGCAAGTTCACCGTCGATGCCATCACGTACTCGATCACCGAAAGGAACCCCTTGACCTCATGAGTGACCTGACCGAAGACCACATCAACGCCCTGCAGCAGGAGGTGACCAGCGCCGCGCGGACCGTCGCGAACGACTGGCCCGGCCTGATCGACGCCGACGATGCCGCCCAGGAGATCTGGCACCAGATCCTCACCGACCGCATCGCCGATGACCTCATCGAGATGGGCCCGCGGCTGCGGATGAAGGCCCTGACCACCATCGGTCACCGCAAGGCCAGCCAGTACAGGACCGACTACGAGCACTTCTCCGGCCAGTACATGTACGGCACCTCCGAGGTGCGGGACCTGCTGGAGGAGGGCGCGCTGCTGGATGAGGCGTGCATGGATTCGGCGTACATCGACCTGCGCTTCGCCTTCGCGGATCTCTCGCTCACCCACGTCAGGATGCTGGAGCACCGGTACCTGCGCGAGCTGCCGGTCACCGACACCAAGGCCCTCACCCGGGCGATCGACGCGCTGACCGAGCGGATGAACCGCCACCACCGCAGACGCCGCGCCGAGCACGAGGGTCCCGGTTCCCGGCGGGTGATCTCCAACGCCCACGCCCAGGCGATCACCCGGAACGCTTACCAGCCCAGCTGATCTACGGCCTGCCTGGGGGTGAGGCCGTCCCAGCCCATCAACACTGTTCAACCATCCTGGGGGATGTATGACTATTGATCCGTTCGCCGACACGGCGCCGGAGACCACGCCGGACACCCCGGCACCACCACCGACCCTGCCGGCCGGTGTCCGCGAGGCCGCAGCACGGCCGCAGGCCGGACCGCTCACCGGCCGATTGGTCCGCGTGACCCTCAAAGGCGGCACCGGGTACGACGCGCCGTGGATCACCATCGACGGAGTGTCCGTTCAGGACGCCCTGGATCAGATCTCCGGCGGCGATGCCGAGGTGACCAAGCGCCTGCTGGACCAGGTCGCCAAGATCGGCAAGTACTTCGCCTCCACCGGCAATGGCGCCAGCTCCAGCCCGGCCGCAGCCTCCTCAGGTGGAACTCCGGCCTATCAGCAGGCACCCGGCGGTGAGAAGCGGTACTGCGCTCACGGCGAGATGGTGTTCCGCTCCGGAGTCAGCGCGAAGACCGGCAAGCCCTACAGCCTGTTCGGCTGCCCGACCCCGAACAAGGCCGAGCAGTGCAAGGCGCAGTTCCTGAACTAACCGGCACGGTGGGGCAGGGCGCGTTCCCTGCCCCACCTTCTGGCCGGGATTCGTCCACATCGGACACCAACTTGAGTTCCTGGGGGAACACATGGACATCGCGGTGACCTTCCGCGACGGCAGTAATTTCCATGCCGAAGACGTGGTGATCAATACGACCGATCACCTGCTGACCGTGCACACCGGGCCCCACGAGTACGTGGTGATCCCGCTGTGCAACGTCGTGATCTACGAGGTCGGTCCGGAGGATCTATGCCCCGCGGACTGACCACCGACATCGCCGCGCTGCAGCGGCGGATCGCGGAGCTGACCGAGGAGAACCGGCGCCTGCGGTCGGCGACCGCGAACCGGCGCAAGCTCACCGCCAGCGAAGTGAAGAGCATCCGGGTCCTGCACCGCACCGGCCGGTTCACCCAGCGGCACATCGCCGACATCTACGCGGTCAACCCCGCCACGGTCTCGCGGATCGTGCGGGACCTCTACTGGCCGCAGCCCCGCGCCAGCGCGGCGACGGGGGGCTGATTGCGCGACCACCTCTACACCCTCGCGGGGCAGAAGGTGGTGGTGCACCAGATCGAGCACGAGCAAGACCTGACCGCGTTCGAGGCCTTCGTGGCCGAGAACAGGCGGGGTCTGGCTGTTGATACCGAGACCACGGGCCTTGACCTGTACGCACCCGATGCCGGGCTGCGGCTGGTCGCGTTCGGCAACCACGCCGAAGCCTGGGTGGTCCCCATCGAGCGCGGCGGACGGTACCTGGGGGCCGTTCGCCGCGCTCTGCTCGATCTCCGCAAGCTGGTCATGCACAACGCCAGCTTCGACCTGCAAGCCCTGCACCACCACGCCGGCATCCCCATGACCGACCTGTGGGCCAAGACGCTCGACACGAAGATCGTCGCCCACCTGGTCGACCCCCGAGACCGCATGGAGGGCGGGACCGGGCACAGCCTGGAAGACCTTGCCAGCCACTACATCGACCCCGAGTCCGCCAGCTACGCCAAAGCCCTGATGACCTTCCTGGCCGCGGAGTACAACACCACCAAGGCCCGGATCTGGACCCGGATCGACCTCGATCACCCGCGCTACAACCTCTACTGCGGGCTCGACGCCATCATGACCGCCCGCCTGATCAGCATCCTGGTCCCGCTCGTCCCGGCCAGCGCGCGGGACCTGATCCCGTACGAGCACCAGATCGCCGAGATCTGCGCGTCCATGGAGCAGCGCGGGTTCCTGCTGGACGTCGCCTATACCCAGACCCTGGCCACCCGACTGGAAGAGGAGGAACACCAGCACGCCGCAGTCGCCCGCTCCTTCGGCTGCGAGAACGTCAACTCCACCGAACAGGTCGCCGAGATCCTGACCGCCCGCGGAGTGAGAAAGTTCGGTTCCACGCCGACCGGGCGACGCAAAGTCGACAAAGGGCTGCTGAACGAACTGGTCGCTGGGGGTGACCGGTTCGCCGCGGCTGTTGTGGGCGCCAAGAAGGCCCGCAAGTGGAGAACCACCTGGGTACAGCGGTTCCTCGACGGCCGCGACGCGCAGGACCGGTGTCACGCGTCGATCAACTCGCTGCGGGCACGCACCGCCCGCATGTCGATCACCGGCATTCCGGCGCAGACCCTGCCCTCAGGCGACAGCCTGATCCGCAGGTGCTTCCTGGCCGACCCGGGCCACGTGATCGCCTCGGTCGACTACCAGGCACAAGAACTGCGGGTCCTCGCGGCGCTCAGCCGGGACCAGACGATGACCCGCGCGTTCGCCCAGGACATCGACCTGCACCTGCTCACCGCCCGCGCGGCGTTCGGTGAGCACATCACCAAGGAGGACAAGGAACGCAAGTACGCGAAGGTCGTCAATTTCGGCAGGGTCTACGGCGGCGGGGCCAAGACCGTCGCCGAGCAGACCGGTCTGGACCTCGCGACCGCGAAGAAGGTCGTCGCGGCCTTCGACCGCCGTTACCCACAGGTCGCCGCCTACAGCCGTCGCCTGCAAGCCCAGGCGGCGCAGACCGGGTACATCACCACCCCGGTCGGCCGGCGACTGCCGGTCGACCCGGCCCGCACCTACTCGGCGCTGAACTACATGATCCAGTCCAGCTCGCGGGATGTGACCGGCCGCGCGCTGGTGCGGCTGCACGAACACGGCTACATCCCCTACGCCCGGCTGCCGATCCACGACGAGGTCCTGTTCTCCCTCCCGGCCGACAAAGCGGCCTGGGGTGCACACGAGATCGCCGACGTCATGGAAGAGGACATGGGAGCCGTCTGCCTGGCGACCGACGCCGAGGTCGGCAAGCGGTCCTGGGGGTCGCTGTACGGGGCCGAGACATAGAAGGGCCCCTCAACCGCCTGGGGGTTACGGGAGGGGCCGCAGACGGAACCTAACCCCGCCATCGACAGATCGCACGCTGTTTCCGCCTACCGGTACCAGGCAGTGACCGGTTCGAGTCCACCACTGGGGGTGTGGATATGGCTCAGCTCATGTCGGTCCAGGACGTGGCCACCGTGATGAAGCTGGAGCGCAAGACCGTCTACAACAACTGGCGGATTTGGGGGCTGTCCGCGATCCGCATCGGCGGCGGAGAAGCCGGAGAAATCCGGTTCCGCGCCCGCGACGTCGAGACCCTGATCCGCGAATGGGAGATCTCCTGATCAGCTGACCAAGCCTGAGTGCCGACCAGACCGTGCGGCCTGGTCGGCACCACAGCGTGCCTACCGTCAGGTGCATCACCAAGTTGAGCTAGTGACTCGGCTCGGGAGGCTCCGGCACAGCGAGGAGCTAAAGAACTCCACTAGTGCGCGGCGGGCCCAGAAGAACTTCGCCGAGGAGCCCGGTGCCCAGAAGTCCCTGTGGTGCGCCGATACCGGTGCCCAAGAGCCCTTTGCCTTTGCCAGGGCCTGGCTCGCCGCCCAGAAGGTTCTCACCGAGGAGTTTGGTGCCCAGAAGCCCCTGCGGTGCGCCGATACCGGTGCCCAGAAGCCCATTGCGTTCGGGGCGAATCACGGACCCGAGGCCATTGTCTGGGCCGTCAGAGGCCGCGCTCGCCGCGGACGTCACACACATTGACAGCGCCGCAGCTAGCACCGCTGCGCCCAGGTAAGTCGTGGATCTCTTCATTGCTGCTACCCCTCGCATAACCGGGTTTGCCGTTGAAGGCTATCCACGCTCCGCCCCATCCCCCATCCCGGCAACTTGAATCCGCCCGGACCAGCCCTCCGGGTGGTCTGTCCCTGCACGGGGTCACACGGGGCCAACAGGTCCGCTAGGAGACCCAGCTCCACCGAACGGATCAATCCGATCGGCATTCGGTCGATTGGCCGGCTCCTTATCTCGATCTTGACTGCACCCATGCCGACAAACACCCATCGCTTCGGCATACCCAGATGAAGGAAGGAAACGCCTGGTGGCGACCGAATTTCAGAGATGCAAGACCGAGTGGACCCCACCGTGCGAGAAGCCGCGGTGCGACCACGGGTGGACCACGCGGTACCGCGAGCCGGGCGGACGGTCCGGAAAGCAGCGGGAGAAGTCCTTCCGCACCAAACGAGAGGCCGTGGCCTTCGGAACCAAGATGGAGGCCGACAAGGACGCCGGCACCTATCTCGACCCCTCCCGGGGCAAGATCCTCGTGCGCGACCTCGTCCCGAACTGGCTGGACGACCGGGTCCTGCTGGAGGACACCAAACACAACTACAAGACCTTCTTCGAGATGTGGATCGAGCCGGTCATCGGGCGACGCATGATCGGCACCATCCGGCGTACCGATGCCCAGAAGCTCATCAACGCGATGATCGAGGGCGGGCTGTCGGCCAAGACCATCAACGACCGGATGGCCCTGGTCGGCTCGTTCTTCCGCTGGTGCATCAACGACCAGCGGATGAGTGAGCACCCCTGTATCGATCTGCGGCTGCCACGCATGGCCGGGCAAGCGGTCAACGACGACGACATCCCCGACCTCGACCAGATCCACGCCCTGGAAGAGCACATGCCCGAGATCACCAAGCTGGGCATCTGGCTGATGTCGGGGCTCGGGCTGCGCTCGGCAGAGGCCTGGGGATTCAGCGAGGACTGCGTCCGCGAGGACACTGTCCGCATCTACCAGCAGGCCAGCCGCAAGGCGAACAACCCGGACTTCATGCACCCGCTGGTGCCACTCAAGCACCGGGCGGCAGGGGAATACCGGGACATCCCCTTCGGAACGGTCATCGGCGACAAGATCGCCGCCCACATCGACCGTCACGGAGTCTGGGAGCGCTCAGGCACCGGCCTGCTCATCCCGCACCACCGAGCAGACGGCCGCACGGTGCTCTACACCTCCTCGACCATCGCCCACTGGTGGGCCAAGGCCAGCAAAGCAGCCGGCCTGGTCGACCACGAGGGCAAGCCCTTGTTTCACCCCCACGGGCTGCGGCACTTCTTCGCCTCCACAGCCCTGACGAACCTGGTCCCGATCCACGAGGTGTCCCGATGGCTCGGCCACAAATCGATCAAGACAACCGTCGACGTATACGGACACCTGGTGCCCGCCTCGGGCTCCAGGTTCCGCATCGCCATGGACAACGCACTGAGCCAGCCACAGCTCCAACTGGCCGCTTAACATGCACCGTGCTGGTTTCGTGCTGGGTCAAAGATCCACACAAGGTGATTTACCAGGTAAAACCTCTACCCTGCGCAGAATGTGGCTTTCAGGGCTCTCAGCGGCTCGAACTCCGCGTTGATCAAGGCCGACCGGTGCGACACGCCACGCAATCCCACGATGTGGTCGTCCACTATGGACGTCCGCAGTGGAAAACGACCGAATACCGCACCAACCCCAGCCCCAGCAGCCCAAACGGCCGGACAGGCGTGCCCCCACCCGACACGCAGGCAGGAAAGTCAGGCCCCGAACCCTTCTCCCCCTCCAAAGCCATCTTTCGCCAACCACCAGACTCAGCGAGAAAACCGCCGGCCCATGACCAAACGGCATGGTCGGGATGTCCCGGACGGCCGGATGATCGGTTACGTCCGCGACATCTGCCGACAGGAGAAGTCATGCGTCACCCTGCGCGCTGCCTCACCCTGCTCCTCTGCGCCCTGCTGAGCCTGAGCACCGCCACCACCGCGCACGCGGTCATCGGCGGCAAACGCGCCACCGCCGGCCAGTTCCCGTGGATCGCCGACGTCGGCAACTGCACGGGCTCGGTGCTGGCCAGGTACGTCATCCTCACCGCCGCGCACTGCGTCACCGTCCCCGGGCAGACCAGCGGTTCCGCGTGGACCGGCGGGATCAACCTGCACGAGGGCCAGGCCAACACGAAGGTGTGGGCCATCCCGAATCCCGGTGGCATGGACGCCGGTGACTGGGCGTTGATCGAGGTGCGCGACCCGATCACCGCCGCCCCGTTGAAGATCGCCGATCAGGGCGACACCTCCCTGCACACCGGCAAACTCACCCTGGCCGGCTTCGGCGAGACCGACGCCCTGCTGCCGGTGCCGCTGATGTACGCCGAACTGCCCTTCGTGCCCGATGCCACCTGCCGCACCCAGCACCCGGACACCGAACTGTGTGCCGGTGGCGCCAACGGCAATCCCGGTGCCTGTTACGGGGATTCGGGCGGTCCCCTGGCCGCGAAGAACGCCGCCGGTGAGTGGGTACAGGTGGGTGTCGTACACGGCGGCGACGCGTGCGCCAGCTACACGTACTTCGCCGAGGTGCAGGCGGCCTCCGACAAGATCAAGGCCTACCTCACCCCGGAGGGCAGGCTGAAGCACTGAATCGCTGCGATAGTGGCCCGATGGAACTGAGCGTGGTGCTGGCCATGGTGGTCGCCGAGATCGCGATCCTCACCGGTGGGTACATCGATGCGGACTCACCGAAGCCGGTAAGGGCCATCGCCATCGGGCGAGTGCTGTTCGGGCTGATTCCGATGATCGCCGCGGTGTTCCTCATCCCGGATCCGACTTGGAAGGTGGCGGCGGTCGCACTGACGCCGGTCCTGGTGAAGGCCGGCGACGCGATGTTGCGCAGCTGGGACCGGGAACCCCACTAAGGAGGTCCCTGGCGGCTCCCCGGATGACAAGACTGTCCATATCCGGACATTCGAGTCCCTGGGGAGCCGACTTCATGAAACGTGTGATCGTCGCAGTCGTCTGCGGCGCCCTGCTGGTGGCCGGAACACCGGCCACCGCACAGTCCACCGCGGCCTACGACCGGCAGCGCATCGACTGGAAACCCTGTGCGCCGACGGGGCTGGAGTGTGCCACCTTCCGGGCCCCGCTGAACTGGACCCGGCCGTGGGAGCCGGAAACCGCCACGATCGCGATCAGCCGTAAGCGGGCCACCGAGCGGGCCAAGGGTGTCACCCTGACCAATCCCGGCGGGCCGGGTAGTCCCGGTCGCCACTATCCCGCTGAGCTGGCAAGTGCACTGCCCGATCAGGACCTCATCGGCATGGATCCCCGGGGAACCGGCGGCAGCACCCCGAAGATCGGTTGCGGTGGGCTGCCCACCCTCCCACTGGATCTGGACCTGCGGGACCGCAGCCGGGAGAACGTCCGGCGGATCTATCAGCGGACCGAGCAACTGGCCAAGGCCTGCCAGGCCAATCGGCAGATCGACGTCGTCAACACCGAGCAGACCGTGCGGGACATGGATCTGTTGCGATCGCTGCTGGGTCAGCAGAAGCTCAACTTCTTCGGCGTCTCCGCGGGCGGCTGGCTGGGCTCGCACTACACCGCCTATTTCCCGCACCGGGTGGGCCGGTTCGTGCTCGATTCCGGCACCGACTTCACCGGCTCGCTGGAGGACTGGCTGCGCGACCAGCAGCGCTCGGTCGAACGCCGGTTCCGCGAGGACTACCTGGACTGGGTGAGCAAGTCGGACGCGAAGGCCACTCTCGGAACGAACGTCGAGCAGGTACGAGCGACCTACGAGCAGGTACGAGCCGGGCTGGCGGCCAACCCGATCCAGGTGGCACCGGGCCGGGCGCTGACCCCGACCGTGTGGGACCTGGGGTTCTATTGGTCCCTGCACAAGGAGAAGGACTTCGGTGCCCGGACGCAGATCTTCCGCGCGGTCCACGAGCTCCAGCACGGCACCGGCGACAGGACCCCGGTGGAGGACTGGGTGAACGCGTTCTACGACAACCCGCTGCCGGACACCATGAACGCGACCTTCCTGGGCACCATCTGCAACGACTCGCCGAGCCTGTATCCGGACCTGAACCGGGAGGCCATCGAGCAGGGCCGCAGGTATCCGCTGATGGGCTGGTACCAGCTGTCCGGGGTGTGTGCCTACTGGCAGCGGCCGCCGTTGCACCTGCGGCCGGTGACCGGCAACGGGCTACCGCCGATCCTGCTGCTCGGCAGCATGCGTGACCCGGCGAACTCGCATGAGGGAGTGCTGCGCAATCACCAGCGGCTGCGTGGTTCCCGGCTGATCACGGTGGCCGGCTCCGGTGATCACGGGGTGTTCGCCAACGGCACCGACTGCGTCGACAAGGCGGTCCGGGAGTTCCTGAGCACCGGCAGGCCGCCCGCCGCCGACTTGACCTGTTAGGGCACGGCGGTGCCCCGGCTCTCACCAGCCGGGGCACCGCCGTGGTCAGGGGGCGATCACTCGAACAGGTCGCCGACCTCGTCGAACACCTCGCCCAGCACCATGCCGCCGACCACACCGGCCGCACCCGCGGCCAGGAACGTGCCGACGCCGGGACCACCACTGTGGTGACCGTGCGGCTGGTGGTAGCCGTGGGACCGGTGACCGCCGAATCCCATCGCGGACATCAGGCCGGAGTGCTTCTGCGTGGCCTGCTGCAGCCACGCGTCCACCTGCCCCGCCCAGTTGACCTGTTCCGCGCCGTGGTGCGGCACGTGGAAGACGCTGATCGTGTCGTGTCCCTGGGTGAAGAAACCACCGCGCTTGTCGCACTCGAGGACCACGTCCATCCCCTGTGGCGTCGCCACGAAGCTGACCTCCAGCTCCTTGATCGTGTGCGCGTACTGCGGCCCGGCGTAGAACTCGATCTCCTGGTAGAACGGCAGCGACTGCTGCGTGCCACGCAGGTGGCCGCGCTCCAGGTCGGCGTGCTTGAACCGGAACCCCAGTTGCTGCAACGCCCCCAGAATGCCCTCCTGCACGGGCAGCGGGTGCACCGCCACCGCGTCCAGATCGCCCTTGTCCACGGCCCTGGCCACCGACAGCTCGGTGCGCAGGCCCATGATCATTCCGTGTAGGTGCTGACCGTACACCGCGGTGATCGGCGTTTCCCACGGCACCGGGAACTGGAACGGGATGGACTGGGTGACCCCGGCGGCGAGCTGGAACGGGCCGGAGACCGGGAGCTTGTGGAACTCCAGGTGCTGCGCGTGCTCCTGGTCGCCGCGTTCCACCTCGACCCGGGTGGTCAGGCCGAGCGCGATGTACTCGATGGCGACCGGGTGATCGCCGCCCTTGACGTGCACCTGACCGGTGAGCATGCCCCCTGGCCTGCAGTTCGGGTTGTCCAGAACCGTGTCAACGGACGGACCGCCGACACCGAGTGCCTGCATCATCCTCTTGAACACCAACGGTCTCGTCCTCCGGTTTCACAGGTGTGAGATCACCACGCTAACGATGGAGGTTCCGGCCGGGTTCCCGAGCTAGAAGAACGTGCCACACCAGGGACTTTGCGGAGTCAGGAACATCCTCCCCGCCCGGGTGAGCGACTCCTCGTCCCTACCGATCAGCCGACCGGCACCGGCCAGCGTCGCCGGGGTCGCCAGGCCCAGGTAGAGCGAGGACAACGCGGACGCGGAGAGGGTCAGATCCGGCTCGGCGGTGGTGCGCCCGACCTCGGCGCCGCGGACGCGGTACCGGCCGGTGTTCTCCGGCAGGAACCCGTCCCGAACCTCGAGGACCAGCTCCACGTCATCCGGGAAGCCGCGGGCGGCCAGGGCGGCGGGCACGTCGACCAGCCGCAGCCACAGTTCGTCGGAATGGTGCCGGGTGACCAGGGATTCGGTGGTCTGCAACATCCACTCCACCGGCTCGTCGAACGGCCGCTGCCACAGCCGGATCTCGTCGACCAGGTCGATGGACAGCAGGAACCGCAGCAGCCCGGCGTAGACCTGCGGGGTGAGCGCGTACAGGCTCTGCACCTCCAGGATGGTGCGGAACGAGTGCTCTGCCCAGTTACCGTCGTGCACGGTGCCGTACCCCACGAAACCGTCGTCACCGTCCGGACCGCTGTGCACCGCGAACCGGATGTCCTCGCCCTTGTTCAGCGGCAGATCCAGGTGGGCCGCGTACCATTCGGCCGGCCGGCTCATCATGCCCGGCCGGTACAGACCGATGCGTTCGACGAGTCCCGGCACCGTCTTACCGATCTCCGTGCGGTCCAGCAGCCGCACCGATCCACCGGCAGGGGCGTCCGCGTGCAGGCGCTCAAGACCGGGGCGCAGGTTGTACTGACGGGCGTTGGTCGCGATGCCGTAGCCGAACCGGCCGTAGATGCCGGTGTGGCTGGCGCGCAGGCCGGCGACGATCTCACCGCGCTCGGTGCAGTCCCGCAGGTGGTGGCGCACCAGTGCCCCGGCGATCCCCCGGCGGGTGTGATCCGCCCGGACACCGAGTTTGGTCAGCGCCCCCATCGGAACCACCCCACCCGGGGTACGCAGCCGCGCGCCGAAGGTGTGCGCCATGCCGGTCAGGCTGTCGCCGCTGAACACGCCGAACTGCCTGCCCGGTGGGTAACCGTGCCGCAGGGTCTCCCAGTTCGCATCGGAGTCCGGCGGGCGGTGCGTCGCGGCGCGGAACAGTTCCAGCGAAGGGCGGAGCTCGTCGTCGGTCAGTACGCGCACGTGATGATCGGCCATGCACGCAGCATGCTGGCCCGATCACCCCGTCGGCCAGCGAATTACTTGGGCTGGCCGACCTCGTAGGTGCCCGAGTCGTCCTTGACGGTGATCGGCACCTCCTTCTTCTGCCCGTTGATGGTGGCGGTGCAGCTGAAGGTCTTGCCCTCCTTGACCTCCTGGCCCGCCGGGCAGCTCACCGACTCGACCTTCTCGATCTTGTACGAGTTGATCAGCAGGCCCTTGGTGTCCCGGGCGACCGCGGTCTCGTCGAAGACCCGGGAGGCCAGGAACTTCGGCGGGATGAGGAAGCCGAACAGCAGCACCACGATGACCGCCAGCGCGACGATGCCACCCAGGATCCAGGCGATCGGCAGCTTCTTCTTCGGCGCACCGGGATCGCCGGGCTGTTGCTGCTGCGGCGGCGGGAAGGCACCCCAGTTGGGCTGCTGCTGCGGCTGCTGGCCGGGCGGCGGGCCCCAGCCCTGCTGCGGCTGACCCGGCTGACCTTGCTGACCTGGTTGTCCGTAAGGGGACGATCCTGGCTGCGGCTGCCCGAACTGCTGTCCCGGCTGACCGAACTGCCCCGGCTCCCCCTGGCCCGGCGGCGGAAATCCTGGCTGTTGCGGAGCCTGCTGACCTGGGAATCCAGGGGCCGGCGGCTGCTGCTGCGGCGGCCAGGGCTGCTGCGGGTCGTTGCCACTCGGACCGTACGGGCTGCTCATGTTCGCGATCCAACCACAACAGCGACGGGTCAGCCGGGTACACGAGACCATTTCGGAACCAATGGATCACGTCGCGTACACCACACTTCGCCCCGTGGGCGGTGAGGGGCTTCTGCCGGCCTAAGAAAGACGTCCCGGAGTTGACGATGTTCGGGGCTCGTTCCTCGCCGCGAACATCGTCAACTCCGGACGAGGTCGATCAGGTGCCCATGGCGACGACGCCCCGGCGGATGGCCTTGACCGCCTTGTCCGCCGCCTCGCCGGTTTCGTGGCCGCGTCCGGTGACATCGCGGATCTGGTCCAGCAGGTCCACGACCTGCCGGCACCAGCGGACGAAGTCACCGGCGCCCAGTTCCTGGCCGGTGGAGGCCGAGACGGTGAGCACCTTCTCCAGCGAGTCGCCACGCACCCAGCGGTAGACCGCCCAGGCGAACCCGGCATCGGGTTCCCGGGTGCGGTTGAGCCCGTGCCGGCGCTCGTCGTCCTCCAGCTCGGCCCACAGGCGGTTGGTAGCCAGCAGCGCGTCGGAGACCGGGCCGTCCGGGACCCGGGCCGGGCCCGCGTTGTCCCGGCGGGACTCGTAGACCAGCGCGGAGACGACCGCGGCCAGTTCCTCGGGGTTGAGGCCCTTCCACAGGTTCTGCCGCAGGCATTCGGCGACGAGCAGATCGGACTCGCTGTACAGCCGGGACAGCCGGCGGCCGTGCTGGGTGACGACGAGGCCGTCCTCGCCCTTGTCCAGGTAGCCGCGCTCGGACATCAACGCGCAGATCCGGTCGAAGGCCCGGGCCAGCGAGTGGGTGCGCGTGTTGACCTGCTTCTGCAACCGATCCGTCTCCCCGGCCAGCTGCCGGTGCCGGTCGGCCCAGCGGGCGTGGACCTCGCGGTCGTTGCAGCCGTGGCACGGGTGACTGCGCATCGCCCGGCGGAGGGCGGCGAGCTCGCCGTCCTCGGCGGGCTGACCGCCGCGCTTTCCGGAGCTGGGCGCGGTGATCCCGGTGTCCCGCAGGCTCGCCGCGGTGTCCCGGCGCACCCTGGGGGAACGCACGTCCACGTGCTTGGGCAGCCGCATGGTGCCCAGCGCCTGGACCGGGCCAGGGAAGTCGGCCACCGACAGGCGGCCGGCCCACCGGTCCTCGGTGATCACCAGCGGCCGGGGCTCGTTCATCGCCTCCAGGCCGGGGTCGACGACGACGGCCAGGCCGGTGCGCCGTCCGCTGGGCACGGCGATCACATCGCCCTTGCGCAGCTGTTCCAGGGATTTCGCGGCCGCACTGCGGCGGCTCGCCGAGTTCTGCTTGGAGAGCGCCTTCTCCCGGTTGCTGATCTCCACCCGCATCGCCATGTACTCGCCGAAGTCGCCGAGGTGGCAGTCCATGGACTTGGCGTAGCCCTCCAGGGCCTCCTGGTTTCGCTGCACCCGGCGGGCCAGGTCGACCACCGAACGGTCGGCCTGGAACTGGGCGAACGACTGCTCCAGCAACTGGCGCGAGGCGGCGACGCCGACCTGCTGCACCAGGTTGACCGCCATGTTGTAGCCCGGCCGGAAGCTGGACTTCAGCGGATAGGTCCGCGTCGAGGCCAGGCCGGCCACGGCCTTCGCGTCGACGCCGGGCTGCCAGTAGACGACCGCGTGGCCCTCCACGTCGATACCGCGCCGACCGGCCCGGCCGGTGAGCTGGGTGTACTCCCCCGGCGTCAGGTCGACGTGGGCCTCGCCGTTGTACTTGACCAGCTTCTCCAGCACCACGGTCCTGGCCGGCATGTTGATACCCAGTGCCAGGGTCTCGGTGGCGAACACGACCTTCACCAGGCCGCGGACGAACAGCTCCTCGACGGTCTGCTTGAACGCGGGCAGCAGGCCTGCGTGGTGCGCGGCGATGCCGCGTTCCAGGGCCTGGCGCCACTCCCAGTAGCCGAGCACCGTCAGGTCGGCATCCGGCAGGTCGATGGCGCTGGAGTCGATGATCCGGCGGATCTCGGCCTGCTCGTCCTCGGTGGTCAGCCGCAGACCGGCGCGCACCGTCTGTTCGACGGCGGCGTCACAGCCCGCGCGGCTGAAGATGAACACGATCGCGGGCAGCAGGGACGCGCTCTCCAGTCGGTTGATCACGTCGATCCGGGACGGCGGCCGGAAGTTCCCGCCGCGCGGGCCACCGGGGCGACGGCCGCGCACCCGCCCGTAGGGCTGGTACTGCCGATCCATCTCCTGGCTGGTGCGCAGCAGGTTCGGGTTGATCTTGAGCTCGTCCTTGGCGGACTCGTACGCGAACAGGTCCAGCATCCGGTTGCCGACCAGCATGTGCTGCCACAGCGGAACCGGGCGGTGCTCGTCGACGATCACCGTGGTGTCACCGCGCACCTCGACCAGCCACTCGCCGAACTCCTCGGCGTTGCTGACGGTGGCGGACAGGCTGGCGATCCGCACGTGGTCGGGCAGGTGCAGGATCACCTCCTCCCACACCGCGCCGCGGAACCGGTCGGCCAGGTAGTGCACCTCGTCCATGACGACGTAGCCGAGGTTGTCGATGGTGCTGGAGCCCGCGTACAGCATGTTGCGCAGCACCTCGGTGGTCATCACGACCACCGGCGCCTCGCTGTTGATCGAGGTGTCACCGGTCAGCAGGCCGACCGACGCGGCGCCGTACCGGCGGGACAGGTCGGCGTACTTCTGGTTGGACAGCGCCTTGATCGGCGTGGTGTAGAAGCATTTGCGGCCCTCTTTCAGGGCCAGGTGCACGGCGAACTCGCCGACCACGGTCTTACCGGCACCGGTGGGCGCGCACACCAGCACGCCATGCCCGTTCTCCAGGGCCTGACAGGCGGTGATCTGGAACGGGTCGAGCTCGAAGCTCACCTGTGCCGTGAAGTCCTGCAACTGGGGATATGTTCCTCGCTGTTTGGCCGCAGCGAAGGCCTCCGCCGGGGAGAGCTGGGCAGTTGCTGGTTCGGGAGATGGTGCGGCCACGGTTCAAGGTTGTCACAGACCACCGACAAAGTGGTGTTTCCGCGCCTGAATCGTCGCCGAGTTCATCCAAGGTATGTCCGCTCGACCGTATATCGCCTGTTCGTGGCGTGTGTGACAGCGGTGGGAGGATGATCCGGTGAACCCGTTGCAGAAGAACAACGTCACCGTGCTCGGCCCGGAGAACGGGCGTCCGGTGCTGCTCGCCCACGGGTACGGCTGCGACCAGAACATGTGGCGCTGGATCGCCCCTGGGCTGGCCGCGCATCACCGGGTGGTGTTGTTCGACCACGTGGGTTCCGGGCACTCCGATCTCACCGCGTGGCGGCCCGATCGGTACAGCTCGTTGCAGGCCTACGCGGAGGACGTGCTGGGCATCTGCCGGGAGCTGAACCTGCGGGACGCCGTGCTCGTCGGGCACTCGGTGTCGGCGATGATCGCCGTGCTGGCCGCGGTCACCGACCCGCAGCGGTTCGCCCAGCTGGTGCTGCTCACCCCGTCACCGCGCTACATCGACGACGCGGGATATCGCGGCGGATTCGGCAGCGAGGACATCGAGACCATGCTGAACGCCGTCGACCAGGACTACCTGGGCTGGTCGCGGGCGATCACCCCGGTGATCATGGGCAACCCCGACCGGCCGGAGCTCAGCCACGAGCTGCTGGACAGCTTCTGCCGCACCGATCCGCGCATCGCCCGCGCCTTCGCCAGGGTCACCTTCCTGTCCGACACCCGCGCCGAGCTGGACCGGGTCAGCACGCCGACGCTGGTGCTGCGGTGCACCGAGGACCCGATCGCGCCGCCGGAGGCGGTCGCCTTCGTCCACGAGCGGATTCGTGGCAGCCACCTGGTGACGCTGCCCGCCACCGGCCACTGCCCGCACGTCAGCGCGCCGGAGGCCACCCTGGAGGCGATCACCGCGTTCATCAACGGTCAGCTCATGAGCAGCGCGCCGATTTCGGACTGACACACCTCGACCGAGTAGGCCATCAACGCGCCGGCCTGCGCGTCCCGGAAATGCCGCTGGATCGGTGACTGCGCGAGGAACCCCGTCCCGCCGCCGATCTTGACCCCGAGCGCGGCCACCTCCTTGGCGACCTCGTTGGCCAGCAGCTTGGCCTCGAATCCCACCTGGTTCACCTGCGGCGATCCCCGATCGGCCAGCCAGGCCAGCTGACCGGCCAGCAACCGGGCGGACCGCAACCGGACATGCGCCTCGGCGGCGGCGAACCGCACCCACTGCATCTCCGAGAGCTGCACGTCCTCCCCGGGAATCCGGCGACCGCGGGCGTGCGCGGTCAACGCCCGCATGGCCGCCTCGGCGACACCAATGGACAGGAACGCCAGGCCGACCGGGATCGGGTTGATCGCGCCCCGGGAACCGATCCCCCGGCGCTCGTCCGGCAGCAGCGTCCCGTTGAAGGTGACCAGCTGGCTGCGGGTGGCGCGCAGGCCCATGCTGTCCCAGATCGGGGTGAACTCCATGCTCGCGTCGACGGTGATCCCGAAGAAGGCGGGCTTGTCGTCCACCAGCGCGTTGACCAGGAAGTACTCCGCGATCTCGCAGCCGCTGACGAACCGTTTGGCGCCGTCCAGCCGGTAGCCGCCCTCGGTGGGGACCGCGTGCTGGCCGGGCATCAGGAACCGGTTGCCGGAGGCCGGTTCGGACAACGCGTTGGCGAACCGTTTGCCCGCCCTGAGCTCGCCGGCGAAGAAGTCGTCGTCGGTCTGCGCGATGAGCCCGTAGGCGGCCCCCATGTGCATCAGCCAGATGGTCGCGGTGGACGGGCAACCGCGCGCGATCGCGGTCAGCACCTCGCCGAAGGTGCGCCAGCTCAGGTCGTGGCCGCCCTGGTCCCTGGGCAGCCACGCCGTGTCGAAGCCTTCCTGATGCAGTAGGCGCAGGTTGTCCACCGGCAGGGTGGTCGCACGATCATGCTCGGCGGCCCGCTCAGCGAACCGGAGTGACAGGGTTTCGGCCAGTTCGACCCAGTTCGCCTCCGGGTCCGGGGCGGCGAACGGGGATTCGGCAGACTCACAGAACACGGCGGCGGAGTCTACGCCCTGTTGATCGTCCGATCCTGTGGATCTTCGGCGGACGGTGCCATCACCAGCTCCTCCAGCTGCCGGATGATGATCGCAGGCGGAATGGCCTGCGGCCGGGCGAGTACCGCGAGGAGCGTGTCCACCGACTGCCCGATGGTGAACATGGTGCCCGCGAGTTCCCGGTCCAGCACGGAAAGCGGGCCGTGGTCGATGGCCAGCCGGATGCCGGTGGCGAGCGCCTCGGCATCATCGGGACTGACGTAGACCACCCCGCCACAGTCGGTCTCGGGCAGCCCGCCGTCATCGGAGGCGATCACCCGGCAACCCGAGTGCTGCGCCTCGATCGACACGATGCCGAAGGTCTCGTGCCAGTACTGGCTGTTCGACGGCATGACCACGATGTCGTGCTCGGTCATCAGCGCCGCCATAGCACCGGGGGCCTTGCAGGCATCGACGACGGTGATGCCGGGGTGCCCGTCCAGCAACCGCTCGATGATCTTCCCCTGCGGCTTGTCCGAGCCGGCGGTCGTCGCGGTGAACGTGAGATCGGCATCGCGCTCGATGATGTCGATGTGCAGCGTCTCCAGCAGCGTGTAGACGCCCTTCTCCGGGCTCAGCCGGCCCGCGAACAGCACCCTGGTCTTACCGGCCGGGCGTTCCGGGCGCGGCTGGGCGGCGAAACACGTCTCGGCGAAGGGGTACACGACGTTGATCGTCGCGAGGTCCACGTCGAGGAAGTCCGCCCACAGCTCGGCGGCGTACCGGCTGGTGGCGATCAACGCGTGGGATCGGGTTCCCTCCAGGACGGCGGTCTTGTGCTCGTCCCGGATGGGCGGTGGGTTGTGCAGGATCAGGAAGGCCGGATTCCTGGTCGGTACCGGCAGTGACTCGTTGACGAAGACGACCGTGCCGTCGAGGCCGGTGATCTCCTCGGAGCTGGTCAGCGACCGGAACGGGACGCCGGTGAAGCCGTCCCGGCCGTCCTGGACGCCGAGGCCGATCGTCACGACCTGGGCCGGTATGCCGCGCCGGGTCAGTTCCCTGACCTGGCCGACGGTGTAGTTCTCCGAGCCACCGGTCCCTGCGGGCAGTGGATTGCCCGCCGACCAGATGAAGGAGATCAACGGACGTGCCGATGTCGGGTGAAAAGCGGAAGATTCGACTGTACGGGCCTGAAGGCCGGCGTATCGGTCATGAGTGCCCCCTCTCAATGTGGGGCGAGCGCTGTCAGCCTACGCCTGACTGCGCTTGAATCTTTCCGATGCTCGTCACGACCTGGGAGCCCACCTGATGTACCAGCTGCGAAACGCCGACCTCGTGCTGCCCGACCGGGTGGTCACCGGGGGCATCCTGCGCACCGAACGGTCGGAGATCTCCGGTATCGACGAGCCGGTTCAGCAGGGCATGCAGGACGTCGACCTGACCGATCACTGGGTGGTGCCCGGCTTCGTCGACCTGCATGTGCACGGCGGTGGCGGACACAGCTACACCACCGGGGACCAGGACGAGGCCCGCAAGGTCGTCGAGTTCCACCGCAGGCACGGCACCACGTCCTCGTTCGCCAGCACGGTCACCGCCGACCTGGACGAGCTGGCCCGGATCGTGGGTTCCCTGGCCGAGCTGGTGCAGGACGGCCTGGTCGCGGGGATCCACCTGGAGGGCCCGTTCATCAGCGAGGACCGCTGCGGCGCGCATGATCCGGCGCTGCTGCGGGCCCCGGACGCGGCGTCGATCGACGCGCTGCTGGCGGCGGGCAGGGACACCGTCCGGATGGTCACCATCGCGGCGGAGCTGCCGGGCGGGATCGACGCGGTGCGCCGGCTGACCGGGCAGGGGGTGATCGCCGCGCTGGGGCACACGAACGCCACCTACGACCAGGCGATCGCGGCCATCGAGGCCGGGGTCACCGTGGGCACGCACCTGTTCAACGGGATGCGGCCGATCAATCACCGGGAAGGCGGCCCGGTGACCGCGCTGCTGGAGCGGGACACGGTCACCGTGGAGCTGATCAACGACGGGCACCATCTGAGCGCCGAGACGGTGGAACTGGTGCTGCGCACCGTCGGCCCGGAGCGGATCGCGTTGATCACCGACGCGATGAGCGCGGCCGGCGCCGGGGACGGCATGTACCGGCTCGGGCCGCTGGACGTGCAGGTCCGCGACGGCGTGGCGATCATCCCGGAGACCGGCTCGCTGGCCGGATCCACCCTCACCATGGACGCTGCGTTCCGGCGGTCGGTGCAGGTCAACGGCCTGTCCATGGTGCACGCCGCGCTGGCTGCGGCGACCACCCCGGCCCGGGTGCTGGGGGCCGGTGACCGCACCGGCGCGCTGTCCGTCGGCCGGCTGGCCGACCTGGTCGTGCTGGACCGCGACCTGCACGTGGTCGCGGTGATGGTGCAGGGCGCCTGGGTCCCCGGAACGGCCCGGTCCTTCGGCTAGACGCCGGTGGTGGACCCGGGGCGCAGGATCATCAGCACCGTGACGACCAGCCACAACAGGTTGAAGATCCCGGTCCACATGTCCAGCCGCCCGGCGACGGCCTGACCGGGCGCGGCGACGGCGGCCTGCTGGGCGGGCAGCACCAGCAGGCCGAACAGCAGTGCGGCGACCGTGGTCAGGCCGAGGGACACCAGCACCCAGGGATGGGTCAGCACGTGCATCTGGAATGCGGTGAGGATGCCGAAGACCGGGACGAACACCGCGACGCCCGCGTAGACCTGGCAGATCCGCAACAGGACGCGTGCGGTGGCGATCGCGGTGGGATCCTCCGGGGCGGCGGCCAGCTTGCGGATCGCGCGGGGGAACATGCTGCCCGCCACCGCGATCGGGCCCACGGCCAGGATCACCAGCAGGACATGGACGGTCAGATAGAAGGCACTCATGCCGCCCGCCAGACGGTGCCCCGGCGCTCGAACTCCAGGATCTCCTCGACGGCCAGCGCCGCCCCCGGGCCGAGGATCCGCTCCACCAGATGAATGCCCAGGTCGATGCCGGAGGTGACGCCGCCGGCGGTGATCAGGTCCCCGTCGTCCACCACCCGGGCCCGGACCACGTTCACCCCGGCTGCGGCCAGTGCCTCGGTACCCATCCCATGGGTGACCGCGTGCCTGCCGGTGATCAACCCGGCCACGGCCAGCAGCATCGACCCGCCGCACACGATGGCCACCAGGGTCTCCGGATCCGCCATCACAGGTGCGAGCAGCGGCCCCAACTCCTTCGCGGTCACCGCCACCTTGTCGGTGACCGAGTCCAGGTCCTCCCCCAGCACTCCGGGGATGATGATCAGATCGGCCGCCGGATCCAGGGCGGTGGTGGCCGCAAGCCGGAAGTTCCCGAAGGCGGACCGCACCTCTCCCGGGCCGGTGGCGGCGGCGAATTCCACCTGCAGCGCACCGGGATTCAGGAAGGCGGCGGCGGACAGGACCTCGAAGGGGCCGACCACGTCCATGGGGTCGAATCCGTCGATCAACAGCAGTTGAACGTGTGTCATGAACGTCAAGGTAGCCATCGGCGATGTGGATCAATAGTGGCCAGATAGCCAGCAATCGACGGTATATTGCCAGCATGCATACCGTTGCCGTACTCGCCCTGGACGGGGTGATCGCCTCCGACGTGGCCACCCCGGTGGACGCGTTCGGCCAGGTCACGCTGGCCGACGGGTCCCCCGGATACCGGGTGATCGTGTGCGCGCCCGAGCCCACCGTGTCCGCCGGATGCTTCTCGCTGTCCGACCTGCAGCCACTCTCCCTGCTCCAGGACGCGGATACCGTCGTGGTGGCCGGCTGCCTGGATCCGGTCGCCGAACCGGATCCCCGCGCGCTGGACGCGCTGCGGGCGGCCGCCGATCGCGGCACCCGGCTGGTGTCGATCTGCGTGGGCGCGTTCGTATTGGCGGCGGCCGGGATCCTGGACGGCAGGCGGGCGACGACCCACTGGCTGGCGGCCGATCTGCTGGCGCAGCGGTATCCGGCGGTGCGGGTCGACCCGCGGCCGCTGTTCATCGACGAGGTCTCGGTACTGACCTCGGCGGGTGCGGCGGCCGGATTGGACCTGTGTCTGTACCTGATCGGCCAGGACCACGGTGCGGTGGTCGCCGCCGACGCCGCGCGGCGGGCGGTGGTGCCGTTGCAGCGGGAGGGCGATCAGGCGCAGTTCATCAAGCAGAGCCCGGTCGTGGACAGCCAGGCGCCGTTCGCGGCGACGCTGATCTGGTTGCGGGACAACCACCGGCGCCCGCTGAGCCTGTCCGACATCGCCCGGCAGGCGGGGGTGAGCGTACGGACGTTGAACCGCCGGTTCGCCGAGCAGGTGGGCGACACCCCGATCAATCACCTGCGCTCGCTGCGCATCCGGACCGCCAAGGAGCTCCTGGAGGGCTCCGATCTGCCGGTGGAACGCATCGCCCGGGAGGTCGGGTTCGAGTCGCCGACCAGTTTCCGCGAGGCGTTCCGCGAACTGGTCGGCGTGCCACCGGTCAGCTATCGGCGGACGTTCCGTCCGGCCCGAGCCGTTTGATCAGGTGGATCTCCTCGTGCCCACCGGGCACGCCGGGAGTACGTCCGGTCTCCTGATAGCCGTAGCGCAGGTAGAAGTCGGGCGCCTGGAAGCTGTAGGTGGACACCGTGACCCAGTCGCAGCCACGCTTGTGGGCCTCCAGTTCGGCGGCCCGCAGCATCCGGCGGCCCCAGCCGTCCTGACGCCGGTCCTCGCGCACCCACAGCAGGTCGACGGTGCACAGCGACCCCCAGGTGTACGCGGTCAGGCCACCGATCAGCTCGCCGTCGTCCTCGGTGACCTGGATGGCGAACGAGTCCTCCTCCGGGTCCCCGGTGGCGGCGGCGTTGAACGCGTCCAGTTCCTCGCCGAGCCGCTTCTCCAGGTCGTCGTCCAGCTTGCCGACGCTGAGCTCGCTCACCAGATCCACCCGAGGACGGTGGCGAATCCGACCACCGTGAGCAGCAGGATGCCCAGTGGCACAGCGGCCAGCCCGAACAGGATCATCCGTGCGCCGAACGACTCGGGCTCCCCGGACGCGCCGCCGGGCTCCGGCAACGGCCGGGTGAACCACTCGGCGGCATGTTCCTGGGAGCAGAACTCGACGTAGATGGGACCGTCGTAGTCCGCCGTCACCTCTACGCTGAGCCACGCCTCGACCTCATCGGTCCAGCCGGACTCGCATACCCCGCAGGCCTTTTCCTCGCTCACCGGCTCATCATCGGTCTCGAGGACCCGGATCGGAAAGGGAATTACCGGCTCACGTGGCGTCGTCGTAGGGCTTGTCGATGGCCTTGGCCTGCTTCTTGGTGCTGATCTTGGGGCGCATGCCGAAGCGTTCCTCGGCCTCGTCCAGGGTGATCAGTCCGTCGGTGACCAGCTGGCGGGCCTTGCCCCTGTCGTGCAGCCGGGAGATCTGGATGGAGATCTCGAACAGCAGCGTCAGCACCACGGCCAGCACGATCATCGAGACCGCGTCGGAACCGGGAGTGACGAAGGCGGCGAAGATCCACAGCAGCATGATGATGCCGCGCCGCCAGCTCGCCAGCCGCTTGTAGCTGAGCACGCCGATGCGGTTGAGCATGACCACCAGCAGTGGCAACTCGAAGCTGACACCGAAGATGACCAGCATGTTGATGATGAAGCTGATGTACTTGTCACCGGTCAGCTGGACCGCGTAGCCACCGCCACCGAGGCCGAGCAGAGTCTTCAGGGCGATCGGGACGACCCAGTACGCCAGGTAGGCGCCGGCGACGAACAGCACGGACGCGAACGCGACGAAGATGAGCGCGAATTTCTTTTCCTTGGAGTACAGCGCCGGGGTGATGAACGCCCACAGCTGGTAGAGCCAGACCGGGGAGAAGACGACGGCGCCGACGGTGACACCGATGGTCAACCGGGTCAGGATGATCTCGAACGGCGTGGTCGCCATCAACTGACACGGGTGATTCGGGTCGAAGACGACTCGCGGACCACCACTGCGGGTGTCCGGGATCTCGCAGTACGGGCCGGTCAACAGCTCCTGGAGGCTGGGCAGGCCGAACGGATGAATGTCCCACCAGACGAAACCGAAGATGGCGCCGACGAGCACAGCGACCACCGCGACCATGAGCCGGTAGCGGAGCTCGTACATGTGCTCCAACAGCGTCATCGTGCCATCGGGATTGACCCGACGTGTTCGTCGCCAGCTGACTGCCACGGCGCCGTGTTCCCCCGGTTCTTACTGGTTGTTCGGCTTGGAGTGGTCCAGCGGCGGCGCGACCTGCGGCGCGGCGGCGGGCGGCGGGGTCTGCTGCTGCGGCTGTGCGGGCGGCAGCTGGGCCTGGTCGGCCTGCTGAGCCGGCTTGTCCTCGTCGCGCAGGCCGCGGATCTCTTCCTTCGCGATCTTGGCGGACTTGCCGAGCGAACGTGCCAGCTCGGGGAGCTTGGACGATCCGAACAGCAACACCAGCACACCGATGATGATGATCCAGTGCAGGGGGCTAAGGGCGCCCATGGCGAACCTCCTGGGTAAGAGCTGCTTCGATCCTACGTGGTCGGCTTCGCTGGGCGAGTGCCACCTTCACGGCCGCGGCTCGTGCTTTGATCAATCCCAGTCGATCTCGGCTGTTCGCCTGAAGCCGTGCTCTGGCCTGCGCGAAGGTTCGCAGCAGGGCCAACACCCACACTACCGGGAAGACCAGCAGCAGCAAGGCCGCCACCACGATCACTGTTATTACCCAATACGGCACAGCCCTACGGTAGAGAACCCGACCACCATGCATTCGTCGAGGTGCGCCAGACGGTTCGGAAAAGCCGCTTTGGAGGAGGAGACGGGCGTGGGCGCCGTTCTTTCCTGCCTTCGCGTTGGGTGGGGGCACGCCAGTCTGGCGGTCGGCTGACCAGGCGTGCTCACGAAACCCCAGCTGACGCCCCTACCTAGGTGCGATGACTCCCCGGTCCGCGCTCAGTGGCGACCATTCCCGGCCGCGTGACCAGGACCGATCGCCCAGATCAGTCCACTGTGGACCACTGAAGTTCTTACGTCTTCAAGACGTATGAACCCGGGGTCCATACGTCTTGAAGACGGATGAACCCCGAGCCGTTCACTCACAGGAGCACCATTGGTCCCAACGGTCACTCAAGTCACGGGCAGGGCCGCTCAGGTCTGCGCGGGTCCACGCCGGAGGCGGCCGAAGCCCGAATCCACCCGAAGGCCAGACCGGCGTGCCCCCACCCAACACGAAGGCAGGAAAGACGGGCCTCCCGCCCGTCTCCCTCCAAAGCCGCCTTCGCCAACCGCCAGACCCAGCCCCGCCCCCAGCCGTTCTACAGATCTTGATCGGCTTGCAACGCCGCCAGGGCGCGATCCCGTAGCCGGGTGACCAGTTCGGGCGGCCCCTCGACGACGGCTTCGCCGCCCTGCCCGAGCAGCAGGCGCACCATCCAGGAGGGGTCCCAGTACTTCATGGTCACCCGCAGGCAGCCGTGGGCCAGTTCGGCCGACTCCTGCACCGGGTAGTACTCGGCGATCCACCGGGCGTCCGGGCGCAGCATGAGGGTCGCGGTGTGCGGGGCGTCGTCCTGTCTCCAGACGCCGTCGCTGAAGTCGGACCTAGCGGCGTCGGCGGGCGGGTCGGCCGGTTCGTCCAGCACCTCGGCCCGATCCACCCGGTCCAGCCGGAACATCCGCACGTCTTCGGCCCGGCGGCACCAGGCTTCCAGATAGCTGCGGCCGTCCATGATCAGCAGGCGCAGTGGGTCGATGACGCGTTCGGTGATCTCGTCACGGGAGGCCGTGTAGTAGCGCAGCCCGACGGCGCGATGCCGGGTGATGGCCTCCTGGAGGATCGGCCGGGCCGCCTCGGCCCTGGCCGACTCGCGGGCGGCCAGGCCGACCACCACGCCGGCCGGCTGGGCCTGGCCCACCGCTGATTCGATCTTGGCCACCGCACGGTCCACCGCGGAGCGCAGCTGTGGGTCGGCGACGGTGGGCGTGTCGCCGATGGCGCGCAGGGCGACCAGCAGCGCGGTGGCTTCCGCTCCGGTGAGCCGCAGCGGGCGACGCATGCCGGCGTCGTGCGAGACGGTGATGGTGTCCTCTTCGAAGGACAGGTCGATCAGGTCACCGGGCCCGTATCCGGGCAGGCCGCACATCCACAGCAGTTCCAGGTCCTTGCGCAGCTGGGCGGGCGTGATCCTGAGGTCCTCGGCGGCCTCGGTGACCAGGATTCCGGGTCTGGCCAGCAGGTAGGGCACCAGGGAGAGCAGCCGGGAGAGCCGCTCGGTGGAGGTCTCCCGGGTCGGGTTGCGGTTCATCGGAGTGGTTCCTCCCCCAGGATCGACTCCAGCACGCCCTGGAACCGCTCGTGCACGGTCTTGCGCAGGGCCTCCGGCTCCAGCACCCGGACGTCCTGGCCGAATCCGGCGATCCAGGAGGCGGCCGACTCCGGCGAGTAGATCTCGATCTCGATGATGTCGCCGTCGGCCGAGTTACCCGGGTGATCCGGGCGTGCGGTGGCGTGCCTGCGCAGCCCGTTGGACCGGTCCTTGGCCACCCACAACAAGGCGGGGATCTCCGGCCGCGACCAGTCCCCGTTGCGGGAGACCATGGTCATCAAGTCCAGGTCCGGCGGCCTGCTGTCAACCTGGCCCGCCCGGCCGACGGTGCGCACGGCACCGACCACCCGGGACACCCGGAAACAACGCGGGGCCTGCCGGTCCCGGTCGAAGCCGACCAGGTACCAGCGGCCGCGCCAGGAGACCACGCCCCACGGCTCGACGACGCGGGTGCCCACCTCGTGCTGGGTGCCCTTGCGATAGTCGAAGGTGACGGCCTGCTTGTTCTGCACGGCCGCCAGCAGCGGCGCGAACGCCGGATCGGCGGCCCGCACCCGGGGTTCCACCGGGGCCTGCACGTTCTGGTCCACCTCGACCCCGGCGGCACGCAGCTTCATCAGCGCGCCGTGCGCGGCTCCGGTGAGATCCGGTGAGTCCCAGAGCCGGGCGGCCAGGCCGACGGCCGCGGCCTCGTCCGGTTCCAGGTCGATATCGCCGAGCTCGTAGTCCCGGCGGGCGATGCGGTAGCCCTCGGTCGTATCAAAGCTGGAATTGCGCCCGCTTTCCAGCGGCACCCCCAGATCGCGCAACTCGGCCTTGTCCCGTTCGAACATGCGGAAGAACGCGTCGTCTCCCCCACCATCGGGATATCCGGCCACGAGTGTGCGGATCTTTTCCGCAGTCAAATACTGGCGTGTGCTCAGCAGGCACAGCACCAGGTTGACCAAGCGTTCAGTCCGGACAGTCGACACGGCCAATCAGCTTACGACCAATCCGACCGAACACATGCACGAACCGCCACATTGGCCTCCACTCAGTTTCCGGACACCTAGGTCAAACCCTTGGTCACCGGAGAAAATTCGCCACTTCAGGCGAACTTGGTACGGCTCACAGTAGCGCCAGATCCAGCACCAACCGGCCACGGACCCCGCCCTGAGCCATGCGGCGGTGGGCCAGTTCGGCGTCCTGCGGGTGGTAGGTGCCCGCAACGTCGAGTTTCAGCACTCCCTGCTCGACCAGTTCGCGCAGCGACTCCAGCCGGGCCCCGCCGGGCAACCGGTCGCGGACGCTGGTGTGGCCGATGGTGATCCCGCGTTCCCCCTGACCGATGTAGGGGCGCAGGCCGACGTAGGCTCCGCCGTCCCGGATCGCGCCGAGGGCATCGGCCTGCAACAGGGCACCGTCGACCAACCCGTCGACTCCGGCGGGAACGGAGTCCCGGACGGCAGCGGCGAATCCGCTGCCCCGCGGGATGATCACGTGCGCGCCCGCGTCGCGGACCCGGCGTTCATCGGCGGGTGCCGAGTCGGCCAGCACGGTCAGTCCGCGCAGCCGGGCCAGCGCGACGGTGTGGCCACCGGCTGCCCCTGCCGCTCCGGTGACGGCCACGGTCTGACCCGCGCGCAGGTCCAGCATGTCCAGCGCCATGTCGGCGGTGAGCCCGTTCATCGGCAGGGTGGCGGCCTCGGCCATGCTCGCGCCTGCCGGGATGCGGGCGATCGCCGTCGCGGGCAGCACGATCTGTGTGGTGTAGGCGCCGTTGGGCGCGGCGACGGCGGCCATCACCCGTGCGCCCGGTGTCCAGTGAACACCGGGCCCCACCTGGTCGATCACCCCGGCCAGGTCCATTCCGATGATCAACGGCTCCGGCCGCTGCCCCCAGTATCCGGTGCGCAGGTTCAGGTCGGAGGGGTTGACCGCGGCGGCGTGCACCCGGATCCGCACCTCACCGGGACCGGCCTGCGGCTCCGGCAGGTCGATGAGTTCCAGCCGGGCCTGCTCGCCGGCACCGAACAGCCCGATCGCCCTCATGACGCGAACTCCAGGATCAACCGGCCACGGATGCCGCCCTGGTCGAGGTGTTGGTGGGCGAGGGTGGCCTGGTCCATCGGGTAGATCGCGGCCACGTCCAGGTTGAGCTTCTTCTCCTCGGCCAGCACCCGCAGGTCGTCGAGGCGGTAACCGCCTGGCAGGTAGTCGCGAACGGTGAACTCGAACAGGGTGATGTCCCGTTCGGTCTCGAAGGTGGGCTGCCGGCTGGCGGCGAACCGGCCACCGTCCCGGACGGCGTTCAGCGCGGGCCGCTGCAGGTTGGCGGCGTCCACCAGCCCGTCGGCTCCGGTGGAGACGATCTCCCGCACCCGGGCGGCGAAGTCATCCGTGCGCGGCACGACGATATCGGCCCCGGCGTTCCTGACCCGCTGCTCGTCCTGCGGCTTGGCGTCGGCGATGACCACGAGTCCCGCCTGCTTGGCCAGGCCGATGGTGTACCCGCCCAGCACGCCCGCGGCACCCGGCACGGCGAGGATCTGGCCCGGCTGCAGGGCGAGCAGATCCAGTGCGATCCGCGCGGTGAGCCCGTTCATCGGCAAGGTCGCGGCCTGGGCGAGGCTCGTGCCCGCCGGGATCCTGACGACCGCGTTGGCCGGGACCACCTGGTATTCGGCGTAGGCGCCGCGAGGTGGGACGACCACGCCCATCACCTCGGCGCCGAGCGTCCAGCCGACCCCGTCGCCGACCTGGTCGATCACGCCGGCGAAGTCCAGGCCGGGCACCACCAGGTCCGGTCGCGGGCCCCAGAAGTCCCGCCATGACCCTGACCGCACGAAGGCGTCCGCCGGGTTCACCGCCGCCGCGTGCACCCGGACCCGCACCTCACCGGGCCCGGCCTCCGGGTCGGGCAGGTCGATCACCCGCAGTACCTCGGGCCCGCCGAATTCCTTGATCCCCACAGCTCTCATACCGCGGATCAACACCGGCCAAGATCAGCGGATTCCGCCGGACGGTGACGGTGACCGAATCCCGCTGAAATCAGTAGAGATCGGCCAATTCCACCAGGCGGACATCGTCACCGGCTCCGTCGCGAAGTTCGGCGGAGAAACCGGCCGCTCCGTACAGGAGCAGTCGAGCCGTCTCCGCCCCGGATCGACCTTGGGCAACCAACAGCCCGCGAATGTGCCGCAGTCGACGCAGGTGGCCAATGCCGATCTCTTCGCCCCACTTCACCTCGCCGATACCCAGCAACTCCCGGCCGCCACCGTCCCGGTGGCCGTGAACCACGACATCCACTTCATGGCTGCTCTTGGCGGCAGGATCGTTCACCGTGCCGTGCCCCACCCAGCTCGGCAGGTCCGAGAGCAGATCATCCGGAGCCAGATGCCTGGTCCAGTAGCGGCACACATGCTCAAGGTGCGGTCCCAGGACGTTGCCGCTGAATCGGTGCTGACTTCGTTGCCAGAGTTCTTCGGTCGAGCGACCGAATTCCAGGTCGGACCAGATGGGCCGCATCACGCCGTGGTAGAAGGTCAGCAGGGGCTCGGCGATCCGGTACAGCGTGCGGTTGTCCTTGAAGGCGTCCGGCTCCCGGCTGATCAGCCCGGCGTCCTCCAGCACCGTCAGTGCGTGCGCCAGGTCCCCGGACTTGCGACCCAGGAAACTCGCGATGCCATTGCGAGTGGCGCTGCCCTGCGCGATGGCGGCGAGCACCGAGTGATAGATCGCCGTGTCACGGACATCGACCTCATCGGACAGCAGATAGCGCGCCTCACGGAACAACGGGCTGGCCGGACTGAGCACGGTTCGCGCAACCCACGAGCCGAAGTCCTCCGGACCTGTGGGTACATCCTCACGGACGAACTCCCGTCGGTATGCCGGGGTGCCGCCGACGATGGCGTTGACCTGGAAGGCCAGCCGGGGATCGTCGATACCCCAGAACCGGCCGGAGAGCTGATGGTCGAACGTGTGCACCATCAGTTCAAGGCCGGCCCGGCCGCGCAGCGGTGCGTTGCCGGCGAGCAACTTGCCCATGAAGGACATCGCAGAACCGCACAGCAGCAGCCTCGCCCGGCTGTTCTCGAACTCGGGCCGCAGCGGCGCGAGCGCGTTCTGGATGATCGACGGCAGCGAGGAGTTGGCCCTGACCAGATACGGGAACTCGTCGATGACCACAGGCACCGGAACCTCGCTACCGAGAGCGAACAGGGCATCCACCGCGCGGTGCCAGTCGTCGAATCGCAACGGGGCCGGCAGGCGCAGGTGCCTGGCGAGCTCGCTACCGAGCCGACGCAACGACTCGGCGTCCGTGGCCTCATCCGCAGCGAAATAAAAGCCGCCGTGGGCCTGGCAGAGGGCACGGAGAAGATACGTCTTGCCCTGCCGGCGTCGTCCGGAAACGACGCCGAGCGATACCCGCCGCGTGTCATCGGCAACGAACCTGTTCAACGCTGACCACTCGAAGTCCCGGTCGAACATGGCCATCGGCTTCGCAGGCAGATTCACATAACCAAAGTTATCATAACTGTACTTATGCAAACTAACCGAAAGGTCATACACAAAGGGTGCCCCCACTCACACAAGGTGAGTGGGGGCACCCGTCGTGGCTTCTACAGCGAGGCGATCAGGCGTTCCACCCGCTCGTCGACCGAGCGGAACGGGTCCTTGCACAGCACGGTCCGCTGCGCCTGGTCGTTCAGCTTCAGGTGTACCCAGTCGACGGTGAAGTCGCGGCCGGCGGCCTGGGCGGCGGCGATGAACTCGCCGCGCAGCTTGGCCCTGGTGGTCTGCGGCGGCAGGTCCTTGGCCGACTCGATCTCGCCGTCGTCGGTGACCCGGGTGACCAGGTCCTTGCGCTGCAGCAGGTCGAAGATGCCCCGGCCGCGGCGGATGTCGTGGTAGGCCAGATCCAGCTGGGCGATGCGCGGGCTGGACAGCTCCAGGTTGTTCTTGCCCCGGTAGCGCTCGATCAGCCGGTGCTTGATGGCCCAGTCGATGTCCTTGTCGATCAGCGACAGGTTCTCCGACTCGACGGCGTCCAGCGTGCGGCCCCACAGCTCGAGCACCCGCTGGGCGGTCGGGTCCGGGTCGCGCTGCGCCACGTGCTCGACGGCCTTCTCGTAGTACTCCCGCTGGATGTCCAGCGCGGAGGCCTCCTTGCCGCCGGCCAGGCGCACCGGACGGCGGCCGGTGAGGTCGTGGCTGATCTCCCGGATGGCCCGGATCGGGTTGTCCAGGGTGAAGTCCCGGAACTGCACTCCGGCCTCGATCATCTCCAGGACCAGGTTCGCGCTGCCGACCTTCAGCAGCGTGGTCACCTCGGACATGTTCGAGTCGCCGACGATCACGTGCAGGCGCCGGTACCGCTCGGCGTCGGCGTGCGGCTCGTCACGGGTGTTGATGATCGGCCGGGAGCGGGTGGTGGCGCTGGAGACGCCCTCCCAGATGTGCTCCGCGCGCTGGGACAGGCAGTAGACGGCGCCGCGCGGGGTCTGCAGGACCTTGCCCGCACCGCAGATCAGCTGCCGGGTGACCAGGAAGGGCAGCAGCACGTCGGCGATCCGGGAGAACTCGCCGGCCCGGGCCACCAGGTAGTTCTCGTGGCAGCCGTACGAGTTGCCGGCCGAGTCGGTGTTGTTCTTGAACAGGAAGATGTCCCCGCCGATGCCCTCGTCGGCCAGCCGGCGCTCGGCGTCCACCAGCAGATCCTCCAGGATCCGCTCACCGGCCTTGTCGTGGGTGACGAGCTGCGTCAGGTCGTCACACTCAGCCGTCGCGTACTCCGGGTGCGAGCCGACGTCCAGGTACAACCGGGCGCCGTTGCGCAGGAACACGTTGGACGAGCGGCCCCAGGACACCACTCGACGGAACAGGTACCGCGCGACCTCGTCAGGGCTCAGCCGACGCTGCCCGTGGAAGGTGCACGTGACCCCGAACTCAGTTTCGATGCCAAAGATCCGCCGCTGCATAAGTCCACATTAGGCCCTTATCGACCATTTTTGATGTGCTGCAATCGGGGAGCCATTCGCGCGTGTCGCATCGAGACGTTAGCGTCATCGGAGTGTTCTCCCAGTTCATAGCGGCGTTCAAGAGGGTCGGCAGGCATGACAAGGCGTGGATGGCCAAATCGGCCGCTCTACCGAAAAGTCGCGCTGACCGGGTGATCCGGCGACTCACCATGGCCGCGAACCACAGTGCGCTGTGGTTCGTCATCGCGGCGATACTCGCGGTACGCAAGGGCCGGACCCGGCGTGCGGCCCTGCGTGGGATCGCGGCTATCGCCGGGGCGAGTGCGTCCGCGAACCTCATCGGCAAACCCCTGTTCCCCCGGCGCCGGCCGGCCGCGGAACTGCTCCCGGTGCACCGACGGCTCAACAAGGTGCCGACCTCCTCCTCGTTCCCCTCCGGGCACTCCGCCTCCGCGGCCGCGTTCACCACGGCCGTGGCACTGGAGGACCCGGTCGTGGGCGCCCTGCTGGCCCCGCTGGCCGCCGGCGTGGCGTACTCCCGGATGCACACCGGCGTGCACTGGCCCTCGGACGTGGTCGCGGGCTCCGCGATCGGCGTCGGCGCCGGCCTGGCCACCCAGCGGTGGTGGCCGGTGCGCACCTCGGAGCAGGCCCACGCGCGCCACGAGTCCGACGCGCCCGCGCTGCCGGGCGGGCAGGGGCTGACGTTCCTGGTGAACCCGGCTTCCGGGGACGCCAACTTCGACCCGGTCGAGGCGATCTCGCAGGCCTGGCCGAAGGCGGTCATCGTGCGCACCGAGCCGGACCGGCCGGCCGAGGACACGCTGCGCGAGGCGATCGGCTCCGACACGATCGCGCTGGGCGTGGCCGGCGGCGACGGCACGGTCGCCGCGGTGGCCTCGCTGGCGGTGAGCGTGGGATTGCCGCTGGTCCTGGTGCCGGCGGGCACGTTGAACCACTTCGCCCGGGACGTCGGTGTCGACGAGCTGGGCTCGATCGCCAGGGCGACCGAGGACGGCAGCGCGGTGTCGGTGGATCTGGGGTCGATCTCGGTGGATGGTTCCTGGCCCCGCTGGTTCGTGAACACGGCGAGCATCGGCGGCTACCCGGACATGGTGCGGCTGCGCGAGAAGTGGCAGGGCCGGTACGGCAAGTGGCCGGCCATGGTCGCGGCGTTGTTCGTGGTGCTGGCCAATGCCGAACCGTTGCGGCTGCGGATCGACGGTGAGCCGGTCAAGGCGTGGGTGTTGTTCGCGGGCAACGGCGAGTACGTGCCGGTCGGCTTCGCGCCGTCGTGGCGGCCGAGCCTGGACAGCGATGTGCTGGACATCCGGTACGCGCGCGCCGATGTGCGGTTCTCCCGGCTACGGCTGACGGTGGCCGCGCTGCTGGGCGCGTTGCACCGCAGCCGGGTCTACGTGCAGCGGTCGGTGACCAGGATGACCGTGCAGGTGGACGGCTCACCGGTCACGCTGGCCACCGACGGGGAGCTGGGTCCGCCTGGGCACCGCTTCGAGTTCGGCGTGATCAACAACCGGCTGCTCGTCTACCGCGAGCGCGAAACTCCCTGAAAACCATTCTCCGAAGTTGACGAGGTTCGCGGTGAGGTAGGAGCGGCGAACCTCGTCAACTTCGCCGGCAGCGGGGCTAGCGGGACACGGCCGAGCCGGGTCGACTGGTTGCCGAAAGGCACTGTCCACTGTATCCGTCCACAAAGGACGTCCACATCATGGGAACCACGGCGTGTCGCTAGATTTCTGCACCGTGTCGCCTTAGTTGATCATGCTGAACGTGGCTTTCAGGTGGTTTAACTTAGTGAAAGCAACGTTCAGGCCAAACACCATCCCACAGCTCACGCCGAGCTCACACCGCAGCCCCGCCCAGCGCCAGCAACCAACCCAGCCCCGCGCAGCGGCCCAGCCCCACCAGACAGGCGTGCCCGACCAGACAGCCAGGCAGGAAAGACGCCCCCACCCGCCTGACTCCCCCTCCAAAGCCGCTGTCCCCAACCACCAGACCCAACCCATACCACCTAACGGGAGACAGCAGCCGCCAAAGCCGCGGCGACCTTGTCGACCAGCTGATCGCTGTCGCGGATGGCCCTGCTGGTCTCCACGTGCAGGAACTGGCGGCCCGCCTCCCGGGCGGCCTTGCCCTGCACGTTGGTGGTGCCCTCCAGTTTGCCGCAGTTGTCCTCCCACGCCCGGCAGACGGCGAACTCCTGCCGTTCCAGCTCGCGCCCGGCGCGGGTGATCACCTCGCCCGCGTCGGCGCTGCCCGGGGAGAGCACCACGTCGGTCGTGGGCATGTTGTCGTCGTCGAAGCCGTGCACCTGGATCTCGGTGCGGCCACCCTCGGCGAACAATTGGACCGCGGAGTGGAACATCGATTCCGCCTGGTGGGCGACGTCCGCTTTGCCGTTCGAGGCTTTGCGGTGCGCACCGGCCATGATCAGCACCGATCCGGGGGCCTTGCGGTACAGGTCGAGCCCGAGCAGTTCGGTGTGCATGTCGAAGTTGGGGTGCGGGACCTCGACGACGATGTTGCTCCGCGGCGCGCCGGTGTCGATCAGGAACACGCCCCAGGCTCGGGCGTCGCCGGGCGTGCTGGCGGCCATCACGAAGCGCCTGCCGGTCACCATGTCCGCGCCTTCACTGAGGGTGAGTCCCAGCTCCTGCGCCCGTCCGGTGAGCGTGCCGCGGCTGGCGGGGGTCAGCCCGCGCAGCAGTTCGATGACCTCGGCGCGCTGGCCGGCGGTGGGTTGTTTGTACCGGGCGTCGGAGGACAGCTCGCCGGCATAGTCGGACAGGAACTGCGCGAGATCCAGCTCTCCGTGGGGCGGACGTAGCCCGCCCGGCGTCCGTTCGTTGTCCCTACCGGAGTCCGAAGCGAAGATCACCAGAGCGATGATCGCGGCCACGGCGACCAAGGCGGTCACCGTGATCGGGATCCACGGGCGGCGACGAGGCGGTCCGGGGGTCGAGGATGGCAAGTCCGATTGATTACTCACCGAATCCATCGGCGTCATATAGCAATCCTATCTACACCCATTTGGACGCATCTGCAGCCTACCGCCCGTCCGTATTTCTATCCGAAGCGACCAGACTGGCCTAGGCTGTTCACTCTATCCCCCGTTAGGGTTACTCGTAATAAGGCGATCTCTGTACGGGGCTCGCGCACGACTTTAGAACCGAAAGTGGCCGCCCAGGACGCCTGCACCGTCCCGGCGCCACGCCTACGGAGACATTGGTGGGAAGAAGTAGGCGAAGCACTCGCGGTACGCGGCTGGCAGCCCAGCTCCCTGAATCCGGGTTCCCCTCCGGAATCGGGACTCCCCTGGCGGTCTGCAGCCTGCTGTTCGTGCTGCTCGCGGGTTTCTCGGCGATCTACCTGACCGTGCTGACCGGCGGCCGGGACCCGGATGCCCTCAAGGACTCCCAAGAGCGGGTGATCACCTCCCTGGCCAAGGCGATGTCCCTGTCGATCACCGCCGACATCGCCGATCTGCGCACCGGGGCCAAGGTCATGGATCTCAGCCACGACCGCGACCCCGGGCAGGTGCTGGACGACCTGGCCAAGGGCTACCCGAAGTGGAAGAACCTGGCGCTGCTGGACTCGGCCAACGGCAAGCAGGTGACGGCCCGCGGCGAGCAGATCCCGATGACCGCGATCCCGGTGCTGCCCAAGCAGCCCACCGTCTACCCGGTGGTCAACAAGAGCTCGGCGCCCAAGCTGCTGGTCGCGATTCCGGTGGCCGGCAAGGCGGATCAGGGTTACCTGCTGCTGGCGTACGCGCCGGTGCGCAACCCGGAGCTCAAGCAGGAACCCGAGGTCAACCGGACGCTGCTGCTGGTGGACAACGTGGGCCAGGTGCTGACCACCACCGGTCAGCCGCTGGACCAGTCCGCCCAGGCCAGCAATCTCCTGGACCTGGCGACCAAGGCCTCCTCGCGCGGGGAGCACGGCACGCTCGACGGCCAGCGCACCGCCGACGGCCAGGAGTACCTGGCCAGCTACGAGCCGATCCAGGTGGACGGACTGGCCGGCCGGCTGGGCATCTCACTGATCTCCATCGTGCGCGCCCCCACGGTCATCGTGCCCACCAACTGGGACGGCCTGATCCCGGCGGCCGCGCTGTGGCTGATCACCCTGGCCGGGTTCGTGATCGTCCGGCAGACCCTGGTGCTGCCGATCAAGGCGCTGCGGGCCGACGCGCTGAACATCGCCGACGGGCACCTGGACGACCCGGTGCGTCCACACACCACGCAGGAGGCCAGCACCATCGCCACCACGCTGGAGCGGATCCGGGCCGGGCTGTTGCTCACCCGGCCGGTGATCTCGGCGCCGGGTAAGCGATCCCCGGTCCTGGTGGCGGTCGGCGCGGTCACCGGTCTGCTGCTGGCCTGGTCCGCGGGCACCCTGCTGTTGTTCGGGATGAACAACGCGCCGGTGCCGAGTGTGCTGGTGGGCAGCAGCAAGCACGAGGCCAGCACGCTGGCCGACGCGGTGCGCCGCAGCATGGCCGAGGGCCTGTCCGACGTGAAGGCGCTGACCACCGTGTACGGCAACCGCAACCCGCAGGAACTGCAGGGCCTGCTGGACAGCATGATCAAGGATCAGACCCGCTACCGCAGCCTCTACATCGTGGACGCCGCCGGTAAGCCGGTCGCCGGATCCGGCCGCGATCCCCTGCGGCCGCTGGCGCCACTGCCCAAGGGGGAGGGCATCAGCCAGGGCAACACCAGCGGCAGGCTGCCGGTGATCTACAGCTACTCCCCCTTCCCCGGCGGCAAGTTCAGCGCGGTCGCCGAGTTCGACGTCGATCACCTGACCACCATGCTCAAGCGTGCCGGTGGGCATGCCGTGCTCGTTGACTCGGGTATGCGCACCATCGCCGACACCGAGGGCTTCCTGGCGTTCGACCAGATCCAGGAGCCCGGCCTGGTCTCCTCGGTCCAGTCCTCGCGGAAGGGCCAGACCGTCTCCGGAGTGCAGCAGGTCGGCACCCAGCGCAAGATCGTCGCGGCCGCCGCGCTGACCGGATCGGCCTCGGTCAGCGGGCTGAAGTGGACCCTGGTGTCCGAGCAGCCCATCAGCGATCTGCGGCTGACCGGCAACGACGTCGCCCAGCACGCGAGGGTGATCGCCGTGGTCGGCGCGCTGCTGTCCGCGCTGATGTTCGGCTGGCACTACTTCATGCTGATCAGGCCACTGCGCCGGGTCGCGGACATGGCGGCCGAACTGGACCGCGGCGACCTGGAGACGGTGATCTACCCGCAGCGGCAGGACGAGGTCGGCACCATCGCCCGCTGCCTGGAGATCAGCAGGCAGGCCGCCAAGAAGGGCCCGGTCGCCCCGGATCGCCCGTCCCTCTCGCTCATCCCCAGGGCGTGATCGGATGATCTACCTGTTCGTCATCTTCGCCCTCAGCTGCCTCGCCCTGCTGATCGGCGCGATCCAGGAACAACGCCAGCACTACAAGCACCTGCACTCCATCCCGAACCGGGTGCTGGTCAACGGGATCCGCGGCAAGAGCTCCATCACCCGGCTGACCGCGGGTGCGCTGCGCGGCGGTGAACTGGTCACCGTCGCCAAGACCACCGGCACCGCGGCCCGGTTCATCCACCCGGATGCCACCGAGGAACCGGTGTACCGCAAGTTCGGCATCGCCAACGTGGTCGAGCAGATCGGCATCGTGCGCCGCGCCGCCGCCTACCAGCCCGACGTGCTGGTGATCGAGTGCATGGCGGTGATGCCCGATCTGCAGGAGCTCAACCAGGAGAAGCTGATCCAGTCGACCATCGGCATCCTGTGCAACGTCCGCGAGGACCACCTCGCCGAGATGGGCCCGACGCTGGAGGACGTGGCGCGCTCGCTGAGCCGGTCCATGCCCGTCGGCGGCATCTGCATCACCGCCGAGGTGGAGTACCTGCACGTGCTGCGACAGGAGGCGCGCAAGCGGGACTGCAAGCTGATCGCGGTGGACCCGGAGGCGATCACCGACGAGGAGATGGCCGGGTTCTCCTGGATCACCTTCAAGGAGAACGTGGCCATCGCGCTGGCCACCGCCGAGCTGCTCGGGATCTCCCGGGAGGACGCGATGCGGGGCATGTGGGACGCCCCGCCGGATCCCGGCGTGCTCAACGTGACCACCTACGGCGCGGGCCGGGCACGGCTGCACGTGGCGAACATCTTCGCCGCCAACGACCCCGAGTCGACCAAGATGAACCTCGATCAGCTGACCGCGCAGGGCAGGCTCGGCCGCCCACTGCACCTGGTGATCAACTGCCGCCCGGACCGGGTGGAACGCAACGGGCAGATGGGCGAACTCGTCGGCGCGATCGATCCGGAGCAGGTGATCCTGATCGGCGAGCCCACCCGCAGCGCCCGCTCGACCATCCCGGACGGCTATCGGGGCCGGATCGTCGACCTCGGCGGCCGGCTGGAACCGCAGGAACTGCTCGACAAGGTGCTCTCCGCCGTCGGTGGCGCCACCGACGACCAGGGAGCCGCGTCGCTGGCCACGGTCGGCAACATCCACGGACAAGGTGAGATCCTGTTGGCTGAACTGGCCACGCTGCCCCTGGCCCCCAGCTCCGAGCCGGTCGCGCACCGGCAGGAGCAGGTCACCGGCCCGCTGCCACGCATTCCCGCTACCACTCCGCGTATCGCGGCGCTGCGTTCGGTGCGGCACATGCGTGCCTCGCTGGCCGCCAGGTCCGCCGCCGTGCAGGACGAGCGGAGGCAGGCATGACCCTCGCCCCCGAGGCCGCGACGCTGGGCCTGGCCATCGGCCTGCTGTTCTCGCTGGTCTGCTATCTGACGACGAACCTGTCACCCGGCGGGATGATCACGCCGGGCTGGCTCGCCCTCACCCTGGTCACCGACTACCGGCAGGGGGCCATCGTCGTGCTGATGACCGCCCTGACCTTCGGCGGGACGCTCATTCTGCAGAAAGTGGCGATCCTCTACGGCAAGCGGCTGTTCGCCGCGGTCGTGCTGATGGGTGTGCTGTTGCAGACCGCGTTGTTCGCGTTGATCCAACACGACTTCCCGCTGCTGTTCACCCATCAGACGCTGGGCTTCGTGGTGCCCGGCCTCATCGCCTACCAGCTGGTCCGCCAACCCCCGGGACCGACGCTGATGGCCACCGGAGCGGTCACCATGGCCGCCTACGGAGTGCTGATCAGTGGAGTGCTGGCCGGGCTGATCCCCGGAACCTGACTCAGGAGCATGGTCATGGACGACCTCAGCCGCCCTGCCGGCAACGGAAGAATCCAGCTGATCGGCGCCGCCGTGGCCCTGGTGGCCGTCGCCGGTCTCACCGTGTACGCGGTGAAATCCAAGAGTGACCCGGCTTCCCCGGTGCAGGCGGTGTCCTCGGCCACCGCCCCGGTGGGGGCTCCGGCGCCGGTCCCGAAGGCGGACGAGCTGCAGTTCGAACGGCAGACCGGCCCGAACCGGACCGTCGTCAAGGATCAGCAGGGCGCGGTGGTGGCCACGCTGACCGACGGGGCGCGGACCGCGACGGTGCGCGGGCCGCTGCGCACCTTCCGCGAACAGAAGTTCACCGCGCACTACGTGGATTCGAGCACCTGGGTGCGGTTGCTGCCGCAGGCCTGGCGGGCCGGTCAGGAACAGACGGACTCGTTCCGGCAGTGGCTGACCAAGGCCCTGTCCGACACCTCACCGGACGCGCTGGCGGTGGCCTTCGAGTACGCCGACGGCGCACCGGCGGAGAAGGACACCCAGGGTGTGCGGTTCCGCGGCGACGCCGCCTACGGCCCGGTGTCCAGCGGCGCGCAGGGCCGGTTGGAGAACAACGACTTCATCGACTACCTGGGCATCGACTTCACCTACCCGGACATCGGCCGGAAGACGACGCGGGCGGACCGGTTCGGCGCCGCGGACTGTTCCGGTTACCTGCGGCTGGTCTACGGCTACCGGCTCGGCTTCCCGCTGCTCGGCGGCAACGACGCCGGCCCGGGCCTGCCGCGCCGCGCGTTCGCGATGGCCACGGTCGGGCCGGGTGCGGTGATCAGCAGCAGTTCCGCCGGCCGGCCGTCCTCGCTGGGCGCGCTGCTGCCCGGGGACCTGCTGTTCTTCGAGATCGACCCGAACAGCGACGGCCTGGACCACTCGGCGATCTACCTGGGTACCGATGAACAGGGCAAGCACCGGTTCATCTCCAGCCGGATCCGGGCCAACGGCCCGACGATGAGCGATGTCGGCGGCGCCTCGCTGATCGGCGACACCGGCTTCTACTCCGACGGCCTGCGCGTCATCAAACGGATCTAGCCCCCACCCGGTCCGAAGCCGGCGGGGCCACACGGCCGCCGGCTGGACGGGGCCCGGCGAAGTACCGCATCGCCGGCTTCTCCACCAGGTGGTAGACCACGAAGGACAACGCCAGGGTGCTGGCCAGGCTGCCCAGCAGCAGGAGCAGCCCGGCACCGGCGGTCAGCGGGTGGTCCAGGCCGCCGGTGAGCAGCCGGACGGCGACCAGCACGGTGTAGTGCAGCAGGTAGAAGGCGAAGGACACCTCGCCCAGGGTGCGCAGTACCGGACCGCCTGCCAGGCCGGGGCCGGAGCGCAGTTCACCGGCGGCCAGGGAGCCGATCAGCAGGGCGATGGGCGCGGCCATCGCGGCGGTGAGCGCGTACAGCGGCGGCAGGAACAGGGAGATCCCGTACCAGGCGGCGGCGAACAACACGGTCAGGCCGACCGGGATCCGCGGCCAGCGGCCCTGGCGGACCAGTTGCGCGACCAGGATGCCGAGCAGGAAGTCCAGCAGCCGCACGGGCGGGAACAGGTGCACGAACCACAGGGCGGTGACCTTCTCCCCCGCCAGCGGTCCGGGGTACGGCGCACGGGTGTGATCGGGCAGCCGGTCGGCCACGACGGGCATCAGCCAGATGGCCAGCAGCACGCCCGCGCACGCCCACCACAGCCGTGGTCCGGGGATCCGGCGCACGGCGCCCAGCAGCAGCGGGAACACCAGGTAGGCCAGCAGTTCCACCGACAGCGACCAGGACGGCGGGTTGACGCCACCGACCATGATCTTGTCCGGCCACCAGGCGTTGATCAGCACCAGGTTGGCCAACGCTATGCCCCAGGTGACCGCGAACCCGGCGTAGACCACCAGGGCCAGCAGGTAGCCGACGAGATGGTTGGGGTAGATCTTGACCAGCCTGCGCCGGACGAACCGGCCGTAGCCGATGACGGCGGGCGCGGACCAGGCCAGCACGAATCCGCTGAGCACGAAGAAGAACTCGACGCCGATCGGGCCGAGACAGCGGGCGTAGTAGGTGAGCGGCAGGCCGGTGTTGCGCTCGTCGATCAACCCGAGACCGATGGCGTGGAAGACGAACACGGCGAGCGCGGCGAAGATCCGGGTGCCGGTCAAGGCGTCCAGTCTTGCCCTGTGCTCGTCCATCCGCTCCAGCCACCCGTCGGTCCGCAGTGCGAAGACGGTAGCAATCAGGTCGATCCGTGTCCGAATGTTCGGCGACTTTGTGGAAGCCTTTTCACTTCCCGGCCCCGCCTTGACTTCCCACCCAAGCTACATAGGGTGCAGCTGATGAGTGTCTTCCTCGCGGTTCTGCGGACCCACCAGTGGCTCTACGAGCATTCCGGTGGCCTGGTCGGACACCGGCTGCTCGGCACCCCGACGCTGTTGCTGCGCACCATCGGGCGACGCACCGGGCTGCCGCGCACCAGCGCTCTGGTGTACGCCAGGGAGGGCGACGCCTACCTGGTGGTGGCCTCCAACGGCGGGGCGCCGAGAGGTCCGGGCTGGCTGGCCAACCTGACCATGCACCCGGAGTGCGAGATCCAAGTGGGGACCCGCCGGATCCCGGTGACCGCCCGGCCGATCCGGCCCGATGACCCGTCCTACGAACGCCGCTGGCGGATCGTGAACGAGATCAACAAGGGTCGGTACACCGAGTATCAGGCGAAGACCGGGCGGATCATCCCGCTCGTCGAGCTCCTGCCCCGTTAGCCGAGGTCGAAACCGGCGGCCGTGGCAACGCTGTCCGCCAGCCGTTCGCCCAGCAGGTCCTGGTCGCCCAGCAGCCGATTACGCGCGTCGAGGGCGTCGGCGGTCAGCGGCGCGAGGAACTCCCCGGTGGCCTGTCCCCCGTCCTGGCAGGCGGTGACATAGGCGCGGAGCCGCCGCTCGTAGCCGGCGAACGCGCGCCGGTGGTCGCCGGGCGCGGCGGCCAGTTCCCCGGCGAGCACATAGGCTCCGACCAGCGCGGATCCGGTTCCCTTGCCGCCGAGGGTGGCGCCCGCGGCGGCGTCACCGAGCAGCACCGTGCGGCCGGTGGACCACGATGGGACGTCGGCCCGGCTGAGGGAGTCGAAGTACAGCGCCGGGCTGTCCCACAGGCCATCCAGCAGCGTGGCGGTGCGCCAGCCCATGCCGGTGAGGGCCTCGGTCAGGATCTGCTCCTGGCACCGCCGGTCCTGCCGGTCGTGGTCGATCGGCCCGGAGGCGAGCAGCGCGAAGACGTCGACCTTCGCCCGGTCGCTCCGATGCGGCACGGCCATGATCATCTTTCCGGGGACGTTGTACATCAACGCCGTGCCGTCGATTCCGGGCTCGTTGTCCGCCTCCCAGGCTGCCACGTAGTAGCCCAGGTGCGTGACGAACCGGGATTCGGGACCGAAGGCCAGGCGCCGCACGGTCGAATGCAGCCCGTCGGCGCCGACGACGAGGTCGAAGGTCCGCGGCCGCGCTCGCCGGAAGGTGACGTGCACCCCGTCAGCCGTCTCGGTCAGGGCGGTGACGGTGTCGCCGAAGACGTATTCGGTGTGCTGCCCGGTGCGTTCGTGCAGGATGCGCGTCAGGTCACCGAGCAGGATCTCGATCTGGCCGCCGCCCCATTCGGCCGGCACGTCCGCGAGCCGGTGGCCGGCGTCGTCGACCACGGTCGTCGGGATGCCGCCGGTCTGCCGCCGGCGGACGTCGTCCAGGATGCCCATGCGTTCGAGCACGGTCAGGTGGGTGGCACCGCGGAAGTCCACCGCGAATCCGGTGTCCCGGCGGGCGGGTGACAGTTCCACGACGGTGGCGCGGCAACCGTGCCGGCCGAGCCAGTACGCCAGCGCGGGGCCGGCGACGCTCGCGCCGCAGATGAGGATGTTCGTGCCGGTCAGGGCACGGGAAGAGTGGTCGAACACTGGAGAGTCGTTCCTTCGCTGATCGGGACTGAACCAGGGCATGGGGCAGCGGCGAGGCGCGGCATTGGCGTCACTCCATTGCTCGGTTCGATCAGGAAGCAGACGGAACGGTAGCGGCCCATCGATGTGCGCTCAACCGGATTACCGGTCGCGCAGTATCGGCACGCCCGGCCCGGTGAGTTCGTCGCACAGGCGCGTGCGGCCGGTCATGGCCATGATCAACGCGAGGGTGCGACCGGACACCAGCGGACCGTCGCCGGCGGTGAAGGGGCCGTCGGTGGCGACCAGGCGCAGATCTTCGACCCGTTTTCTGGCGACGACCACCTGGTCGCTGCTCCGGTAGTACTCCGCGACCCGGGTGAGTGTCGCGATCGGCGAGTCGTGGCGAATGCCCAGCGGGTGGCGGATGTCCTCGCCGTGGACGATCGTCTCACCGAGCATCGCGATCACCGGCAGCGGTGGCTTGATCTTGTTGCGGAGCGCCTGGTCGAATCGGTCGAGCGTCTCGCCGGGACTGTCGCCGAGCTGCTCGGCGAGGCGCATCGCCACCTGCTTGTCGAAGTCGAAGCGGCAGCGCAGCACCCCGGCGAACCAGCGGAAGCCGTTCAGGGTGGCTCCGGCCGTCAGGTGGGCGAGCACCTCCCGTACGGACAGTTCACTGCACAACGAGCGAGTGGACCATTGTTCGTCGGTGAGGTGTGCGAGGTCCGCGGCGAGGGCGGCACGTTCGGCGTGGATCAGCGACCAGATGTCGGCGGGGTCGGCCATGGGGATCCTTCGGTGCGGTTCGGGGTTGTCAGCGGGTATGACCGGGACAGCCGGGCAGAATCATCGGTCCGGCGGCTGCCGTCAGATGTGGGTCTGGACTTACGATTCGGCCCATGCCGGGAGTTCTCACCATCGTCGCCCATCACGACGATGACCTGCTTTTCCAGAGCCCTGATCTGCTGGCGGACATCCGGTCGGGCCGCGAGGTGCGGACGCTGTTCCTGATCGCCTCCGACTATTCCGGCGACCGGCCGATGCCGCCGGACGAGTACATGCGATTACGGGAGCAGGGTGTCCGCGAGGCCTACGCCTCGGTGGCCGGGCTGGATCCGGCGGACTGGCGGCCGGAACCCTATCGGGTCGGGCCGCACACGGTGACCCGCTGGACGCTGGGCGATCGGCTGTCCACCGTGGAGGTCCGGATCTCGGACAACACCACCGGTACCGGCAGGCACATGTGGGGCGTGTACGCGCTGGACCTGTCGGTGACCACCCGTCCGGGAGACCGCAATCCGCCGCAGACCTTCCATCGCAGGCAGCTGGGCGACTTCCTGCGGCAGGTGGTGACCGACTTCGGCCCGGAGGTGATCCGCGCGGGCGACCCGGTGGCCGATCACCGGCCCGGGGACTTCCACAACGATCACCTGGCCGTGGCGCGGATGGTGCGCTGGGCACTGGACGGCTGGGCCGGGGCGCCGCCGGTGATCTTCTACCGGGACTACTCCATTGTGGACGGACCGGAGAACCTGTCGCCGGAGCAGACCGACGCCAAGACCCGGGCGTTCGTCGTCTACACCCGGCGGGACCATGACATCTGCCCGACGGGATCGTGCACGCCGGACGACTGGCTGCAACCGCTGTACCGGCCGGCGATGAGCCGCCGGTATCACTGCGACGAGCGGTGGCGCGACGGGTTCGTGGAACCGTTGCCGGCGCCGTATCCGGACCTGCACCGGGAAGGCCCGTATCTGCGTGGCCTGTACCGGGTGGTGAACGTGGCCACCGGGGGCGAGCTGGCGGTGAACGACGCGTCGCAGGCCAACGGCGCGCCGGTGGTCCTGTGGCGGCAGACCGGGACGCCGAACCAGACCTTCCAGACCCGGGCCACCGACGGCGGCTGGGAGATCTCGCCGCTGCACTCGAAGGTGCCCGGCCAGGACCGGTGGAAGTGCCTGGACGGGCGGGACACCGTGATCCGCCAGTTCGACGCGGACGGGGAGCCACCGCAGTCGCTGCGGCTGATCCGGCATCGCGGCGGCGGGTTCGAGCTGGTGTTCCGGCACTCCGACCAGCGGCTGACCGCACCCGCGGCGCTGCTGGAACCGGTCACCCAGGCGCCGTTCGACAACAGCGATCTCCAACGCTGGACCTTCGAACCGGTCGGGCCCTGAAACGAAGACGGGAGCGACCCGCCCTGCATCGGATCGCTCCCGCCCCTTCAACGAGGCCTAGAACCGGAAGATGTCCCCGGTGGTGGCCAGCAGCAGGCACGGGTTGACGTACTCGTGCTCCCAGTAGATCCAGGCGCCACGGTAGGTGCCCTCGATGGTCACGTGCTGCGGGCCGTACTCCAGCGTGCACGGGCCCTCGTAGGGTCCGAGCCGGCTCAGGTCGCCCTGGACGGCGGTGATCTGGTCGCAGGCGCTCGCCGCGCGCGGGTGGTCGCCGCCGACCGGCGAGCAGGTGAGCCGGTGGCGGGTGGTGTGGTTCTGGTCGATCCCGCTGACGCGGGTCAGCACCAGGTGGGTCTGTTCGCCGGCGGCTGTGGGTGCGGTGGCGACGGCCGAGGCCGGTAAGGCAACGGCGGACAGTAGCGCCAGCGCCCCCAGCAGGCCGACGCGCAGTCCGGTGTGTCGACGCACGGTATTACCTCTCATCCCTGTGTACCCCGCGATGTTAGGGGACCTCGTGAGTCCCAACGCGGTGAGTACGGATGAGTCCCGGTCACCCGGCAGTGTGACCGCTCACGAACATGTCCGTCTCCGGACGACCAGGTCCCGAAGTTGACGAGGTTCGGGCTCGTTCCTCGCCGCGAACCTCGTCAACTTCGGAGTCGGTTGATCAGCTTCCGGAGCCGTTGCTCGCCGGAGTGCCGTCGCCCTCACCCTCGGCCTTGGGCTCGTCCTCGGCGGGCAGCAGCGCGGCCAGGGCGGCGCCGGTGATGCGGCGGAACGCGCGCTGCGGGCGGGTGCGGTCCAGGACCGCCACCTCCAGCTGCTTGCGCTCCAGCTGCTTGCCCTCGGTGGACAGCGCCTTCACCGCGACGGACAGGGCGGCACTCAGTTCCAGGCCGGACTCGAAGGTGTCCTTGAGCTTGGTGTTGATGCCGTCGGTCTGGCCGCCCATCACCACGTAGTTGGGCTCATCCCCGATGGAACCGTCGTAGGTGAGCCGGTAGAGCTGGTCCTGCTCGGCGGTGGTGCCGACCTCGGCGACCACGACCTCGACCTCCATCGGCTTGACCTGCTCGGTGAAGATGGTGCCGAGGGTCTGCGCGTAGGTGTTCGCCAGCGAGCGTCCGGTGACGTCCTTGCGGTCGTAGCTGTAGCCGCGCATGTCGGCGTGCCGGATACCCATGACGCGCAGGGCCTCGAACTCGCTGTACCGGCCGACGGCGGCGAAGCCGATGCGGTCGTAGATCTCCGAGACCTTGTGCAGGGTGCTGGACGGGTTCTCCGCGACGAACAGCACCCCGTCGCGGTAGGTGAGCACGACGACGCTGCGACCGCGGGAAATGCCCTTGCGGGCATATTCCGAGCGGTCTCGCATGATCTGCTCTGCCGAGGCGTAGTACGGCATCGACACGGTGGTGACTCCCGGATGTTCGTAGGGGCGAGGTGGGCTAGTGGACCGAGCGCTGCTGGACGATCGCCTCGGCGACGGCGCCGGCCTGCTCGTCGGGCAGGCGCTTGGCTCCCTCGGCGGTGATGGTCACCACGACCGGGTAGATCTTGCGCACCAGGTCGGGGCCACCGGTGGCCGAGTCGTCGTCGGCGGCGTCGTACAGCGACTCGATCGCGGCGCGCACGGCACCGTCGGAGTCGGCATCCGGGTCGTAGAGCTTCTTGAGCGCGGACTTGGCGAACAGCGAACCGGAGCCCACGGCATGGAAGCCACCGGTCTCGCCGTAGCGGCCGCCGGTCACGTCGTAGGAGATGATCCGCCCGGCCCGGTCGGGGTCCTCGGCGTCCAGGTCGTAGCCGGCGAACAGCGGCACCACGGCCAGGCCCATCATGGCGCCCTCAAGGTTGCCCTTGATCATCTGCGACAGGCGGTTGGCCTTGCCGTCCATGGTCAGGGAGACGCCCTCGATCTTCTCGTAGTGCGCCAGCTCGACGGCGTACAGCCGCACCATCTCGATGGCGATACCGGCGGTGCCGGCGATGCCCACCGCCGAGTAGTCGTCGGTGATGAACACCTTCTCCATGTCCCGCTGGGCGATCAGGTTGCCCATGGTCGCCCGCCGGTCACCGGCGATCACCACGCCACCCTTGAAGGTGAGCGCGACGATCGTGGTGCCGTGCATGACCCCCTCCACCTTCGCCCCACCGCTGCCGCCGGGCAGCATGTGCGGGGCGGACGCCCGCAGGAAGTCGGTGAACGAGGAGGAACCCGGGGTCAGGTTCGCCGGATTGAGATCCATAAGGTGAGCGTTCTCCTGGTCAGTGGATATGTGGGGCTAAAGGACCGGGACTGGTTACTGGCCGCCCTTTTGCACGTAGGCGCGCACGAAGTCCTCGGCGTTCTCCTCGAGAACGTCGTCGATCTCGTCCAAGATCGCGTCGACATCCTCGCCGAGCTTCTCGCGGCGTTCCTGACCGGCACCGGCCTCCAGGTTCGACTCGTCGTCCCCGTCGCCACCGCCGTGCTTCTGGACCTGCTCCTGCGACATGTCGCCTCCTCCTCCACTGGCGCTGCCACTATCTGACGCCAAGATTACCTATTCACACCGACATTATGGGTCTGCCTCGCGCGAGGTAATCGAAACTCAACGACCTCGGGTCAGGGCGGCTACCAGCTGCTCTGCCGTTTCCGCGCCTTCCAGAAGCTGCCCGACGTGCGCTTTGGTGCCACGCAGCGGTTCCAACGTGGGAATGCGGACCAGTGATTCCCGGCCCAGGTCGAAAATGACCGAATCCCACGATGCGGCCGCCACGGCGTTCGGATACCGCTCCAGGCACCGGCCGCGGAAGTAGGCGCGGGTGTCCTCCGGCGGATTCATGATCGCCGCGGTGATCTCCTCCTCGGACACCAGCCGCTTCATCGAGCCGCGCGCCACCAGGCGGTTGTACAGGCCCTTGTCCAGCCGGACGTCGGAGTACTGCAGGTCCACCATGTGCAGCCGGGGCGAGGCCCAGCCCAGGTTGTCCCGCTCCCGGTAGCCGTTGAGCAGCCGCAGTTTGGCCACCCAGTCCAGCCGGTCGGCACACGACATCGGGTCCCTGGCCAGGTCGTTGAGAACCTCGTCCCAGATCCGCAGCACTTCCATGGTCTGGTGGTCGGCGCCGGTGCGCTCCAGGTGCTCGGCGGCCCGCTCGTGGTAGGCGCGCTGCATGTCCAGGCCGGTGAACTTGCGGCCGTTGGCCAGCTCCACCGTGGTCTTGAGCGTCGGATCGTGGCTGATCACGTGCACCGCGCGCACGGGGTCGGCCAGGCGCAGATCGTCGAACCGGCGACCGGCCTCGATCATCTCCAGCACCAGGGCGGTGGTGCCCACCTTCAGATAGGTGGAGTACTCGGCGAGGTTGGCGTCACCGATGATCACGTGCAGCCTGCGGTACTTGTCCGCGTCGGCGTGCGGCTCGTCGCGGGTGTTGATGATGCCGCGCTTGAGCGTGGTCTCCAGGCCGACCTCGACCTCGATGTAGTCGGCGCGCTGGGAGAGCTGGAAGCCGGCCTCCTCCCCCGCCGGTCCGATACCGACCCGGCCGGACCCGACGATGACCTGCCGGGTGGCGAAGAACGGGGTGAGGCCGCCGATGACCGCGGTGAACGGGGTCGAGCGGGCCATCAGGTAGTTCTCGTGGGTGCCGTAGGAGGCGCCCTTGTTGTCGATGTTGTTCTTATACAGCTGCAGCCGGGGCTGACCGGGCACCGTGGCGGCCTTCATCGCGGCGGACTCCATGATCCGCTCGCCGGCCTTGTCCCAGATCACCACGTCCCGGGCGTTGGTCACCTCGGGCGTGGAGTACTCCGGGTGCGCGTGGTCGACGTACAGCCGCGCACCGTTGGTCAGGATCACGTTGGCCGCGCCCAGATCCTCGACCTCCGGATCCGGTGGTGGCAGGCCGGGCGCGCCGAGGTCGAAACCTCGCGCGTCGCGCAACGGCGACTCCACCTCGTAGTCCCACCGAGCCCGCCGGGCCCGGGGAATCTCCGCGGCCGCCGCGTACGCCAGCACCACCTGGGTAGAGGTGAGCACCGGGTTGGCTGTGGGGTCGCCCGGCACCGCGATGCCGTACTCGACCTCGGTTCCCATGATCCGCCGCATATGCGCAGCCTACGGGGCAACAGCGGTTTCGGTAGGAGATTCCTTCCGCGAACACGCCAGAAGTCGCGATTCACCGTGCTGGCGCAACGACTGCAACGTGATCACCCGCGAGAGCGTCTACGGAACGTCACCCGTACTGTCCTCGCTGGTCAACGGCGGTCACCACACGCTAAGGAACAAGCATGCGCACGATGAAGGCCATGCAGCTCATCGCGCCCAGGAAACCGATTCTGGCCGAACTGCCCATTCCGCGGACACCATCGGACGGGCTACTGCTCAAAACCCGGTGTGTCTCCATCTGCTCCACGGACATCTCGTTCTTCGAAGGCCACCTGTTCCCCGCCGAGTACCCGATCGTGCTCGGCCACGAGTACCTGGGCGAGGTGGTGGACATCGGCCCGGACCTCGACGCGGACATCACCCTCGGCGACCGGATCGTCTACTGGGGCCAGACCGACTTCGACGGCCTCGCCGAGTACCGCTCCCTGCGGCCGATCTTCTCCGGCCAGACCCTGCGCGACACCTTCCCCGCCGACCGGCACTTCACCGACGACCACCGCGCCGCCGCCGTCCGGATCCCCGAGGACCTCGGCGACCTGGAGGCCTCGTTCATCGAACCGATCACCGGCGCCCTGCGGGCCATCCTCACCCACCCGCCCAAACCCGGCGACCGGGTACTCATCCTGGGAACCGGCCCCATCGGCGTCATCGCCGGCAGCATCATCGGCCGGATGTTCGCCCCGCAGTCGATCGTCTCGATGGACGCCAACCCGCGGCGCAACGGATTCGCCGCCGAGCACTTCGCCCAGCGCGCCTACCTGCCCGGAGAGCTCGCCGGCCAGGTCGCGGACAACTCCTACGACTACGTCTTCGACGCGCTGCCCACCATCAAGGACATCCCCGAACAGGACGATCCCCGCAGGCTGGCGATGCGCAAACTGCGTCCGCGCGGCCAGTACGTGCTCTACGGGGCGTCCCAGCAGATGCAGAAGTTCGATACCTGGCTGATGCTGGCCAAGGGGCTGAACATCGGCTCCGCCCCGTTCGACGTGACCAGCTTCCCGATGCACCACACCGCGAGCGTGATCGCCTCGGCCATGCACATGCTGCGCTCCCGCACCGTCGACGGCCGCAAACTGCTGTCCACCGTGTGCCGGTTCGACGATTTCGACCAGGTGGTGGAGATCTTCGAGAACTACCGCACCACCACGGACCTCAAAACCATCGTCGACTTCCGCTGACCCTCATATCCCGAAGTTGGCGATGTTCGGGGCTCGTCCCTCGCCGCGAACATCGCCAACTTCGGTACTACGGTCAGTCGGCCGCCAGGGCCTTCAACGGGCCGGCCTTCGCCGACGCGCGCGCCGGGATCAGCGCCGCCAGCAGCGCCAGCACCACCATGCCCACCGCGACGATCACCAGCTGACCGAACGGCACCGTGATCACCTCGCTGACCTGCTTACCGAGCGCCCGCACCCCGAACACCCCGTACAGCACGCCCAGCCCGACACCGATCACCGCGGCCAGGCCACCGAACAACACCGCCTCCCAGGCCAGCATCGCCCGCAGCCCGGCCTTCGGCAGACCCAGCGCCCGCAGCAGACCCGACTCCTGGGTGCGCTCGACCACCGACAGCGACAACGTCACCGCGACACCGACGACCGCCACCAGCACCGTCATCCCCACCAGGCCCAGAATGACCAGGGTGACCTGGTTCATCACCTTCTCGAACATCGCCCGCTGATCGGCGAAGGTCACCACCTTCACCGAGGAGTCCGCGCCGAGCGACTCCACCACGGCGGTACGCAACTTCTCCGCGTCGACGTTCTTCGCCGGATCCAGCAGCACCGAACTCGGCGCCAGCCCCGGAGCCAGCTTCGCCATGTCCGAGGGCGTCAGCACGAATCCCTGAATGGCATCCGAGCCCTTCACGACCGCGCCCACCGTCACGACCAGCTGCCGCTGACCGTTCTGCAGCGTCACCGAGTCACCCTGATTGATCTTCAGGTAGTCGGCCTGCCCCTTGGCCACCGCGACCTTGCCCGCACCCAGCGAGTCCACGCCGCCAGAGAAGAACTTCATCTGCCGCGCGGGCTGGTAACCGGCCAGGTCGATCCCCGACAACTCCCAGCCCTTGTCCGTCTTCCCCTTGAAGGTCACATCGCCCTCGACGGTGCTCTTGGTCGCCACCGCTCCCGCCTGCGGCAACGCCTTCAGCTTGTCCACCTGCCCGCCCTTGAGCGGCCCCTCGGACACCGACCGCACCTCGATCGCCGCCGGGAACTTCGCATCCAGTCCCGCGGCCACCGACGCCTTGCTGGAAGCCAGGATCACCAGCACCGCGGAGATCAACGTGACACCCAGGCTCAGCACCGCCGTCGTGGCAGCCGTCCGCCGGGGCACCCGCACCGCGTTGTTCACCGCGACCGTGCCGGCCACCTTGCCGACCGCCCGCACCGGCATGCCCACCAGCCGAGCCAGCGCCGGAACCAGCACCGGCCCGATGGCCAGCAGCGCCAGGAACCCGACCATGCCCGACCCGATCACCGCGATCAGCGACAACGGACCGCCGTCATCCGTGGCGGTCACCACGCTCACCGCGACCAGACCGGCCGCGACCAGCGCCAACAGCACCCCGGCGACCACCCGGACCGTACGCACCCCCGGACCGGCATCGGCCTGCTTGGCAGCCCCCAGCGCCTCCACCGGAGGCACCTTCGTGCCACCCACCGCCGGACCCACCGCGGCGACGACGGTCATCAGCGTGGCACCCACCACGACCAGGGCCATCTTCCACCAGGACACGGCCAGCCCGTCGATCTGGAAATCCGGGCCCTTGACCAGCTCGACCACCAGCGAACCCACACCCAGGGCGATCGCCACACCCAGCACACCGGCCACCAGACCGGACACCCCGGCCTCGGCCAGCAGACTGCGCAGCACCTGACCCCGCGTCGCCCCCACACACCGCATCAACGCGGTCCGCCGCTTGCGCTGCGCCACCACGATCCGGAACGTCGAGGACACCACGACCGCCGCCGCGAACACCGCGATCAGGATGAACAGGCTCAACGCCAGCAGCATCTGGTCGATCCCGGAGGACAGCTCCTTGAGCTCCTTCTGCGCCACGTCCGAGGCGTTCTCCACCTTGAACGGACCGATCTTCGCCAACGCGGCCCGCACGCTGTCCTGCGCACCCGCCGACGTCGCCACATAGACCTTGTAGACGCGCGAGCCGTCACTCACCGAATCGATCATCTGCTGCGTACCGACCAGGGTGCCGCCGAAATCCAGCCTGGACTTGATCACGCCGGTCACCACGACCTGAGCGATCCTGCCCTTGTCGCCGGTCACCGTCAGCTTGCTGCCGACCTCGACGCCCTTGCGGCTCGCGGTCTTCTCCGACACCGCGACCTGACCCGCCCCCGTGGGCAGGGCACCCCTCACCACCGGCGTCGAACTCAGCGGACCCGAACCGGGATCAGGCTGGATGAACCAGTGATCCTGATCGGTCGGCTTCCCCGCGAGCGCCACCGAGACACCGGGACCATCCGCGGCACGCACCTGAGTCACCCCGGGCGACGCCGCGATCTGCTTCACCAAGCCCGGATCCAGCGGCCCCTGCGCCTGACCCGCACCACTCACCACCAGGGTGGCCCCCGGCGGCACCGACGAACCCTCCGCCAGCAACGCCTGCTTCGCCGTGTCCCCCAGCAACAACGTCGCCGCCGCGAAGAACCCGGCCACGATCACCGCCAACCCGGTCAGCAACAACCGGGTCGGCCGCTGACGGATCTCCGCCAGCACCGTACGAATCAACGTCATGACGGATCAAGCCCCCAGCCGGCGCAGCGCGTCCAGCACGGTGTCCGGCGTCGGCTGGAAGATCTCCCCCGCCAGGTGACCATCCGCCAGCAACACCACCCGGTCCGCGTACGACGCGGCCACCGGATCGTGCGTGACCATGACGATCGTCTGCCCGTACTGGTTCACCGACTGCTTGAGGAACGCCAGCAACTGCTGACCCGACTTCGAGTCCAGGTTGCCCGTCGGCTCATCCGCGAAGATCACATCAGGCCGGGACACCAACGCGCGCGCCACCGCCACCCGCTGCTGCTGACCACCCGAGAGCTGCGCCGGACGGTGCGAGAGCCGGTCCTTGATGCCCAGCACCTCCACGATGGTGTCCAGCCACTTCCGGTCCGCGGTACGCCCGGCCAGGTCCAGCGGCAGCAGGATGTTCTGCAACGCGGTCAGCTGCGGAAGCAGGTTGAACGCCTGGAACACGAACCCGATCCGGTCCCGCCGCACCTTGGTCAGCTGCTTGTCCGACAGCGACGTCAACTCGGTGTCCCCCAGGAACACCTTCCCGCCGCTGGCCGAATCCAGACCGGCCAGCAGGTGCATCATCGTCGACTTACCAGAACCCGACGGGCCCATGATCGCGGTGAAGCGTCCGCTGTGGATCTCCAGATCCACACCGGCCAGCGCCCGGACCTCGGCCTCCCCGCTGCCATAGACCTTGGTCAGGCCGACGGCACTGGCCGCCACCCGGTCCGTACGCGGGGTGCTGCGCACTGGTGCACTGGTCACGTTCGCTCCTTGAAAATCCCCAGTAGTCTCTGTTCGATCAAAACCTAGGCACCGCGGGCACCGCACCGCGTCCATCGGCGGTCGGGACCCACCTTCCCCCCAGCGGTGGACAACCCGTCATCCCCAGGTCGTACACCCCCTGCCAGGCGATCAGGGTCACCCGATCGATATGTTGCCTGCGTGACACGGGATGAACTGGTCGCGGTCTACGACGACCGCGGCAACGAAGTCGGGGCCGCCCCCAGACACCAGATCCGCTCCGAAGGCCTCTGGCACGCCGGAACAGCCGTGATGCTGCTGTCCCCGGACCGGCACAAGGTCTACGTCCACCAGCGCAGCTGGGACAAGGACGTCTTCCCCGGTGTCTACGACTGCTGGTCCGGCGGCCTGCTCGCCCCCGGCGAGACCCCCATGACCGGAGCGCTGCGCGAACTGCGCGAGGAACTCGGCGTCGACGAGGTCGAACTGGAACAGCTCGGCGCCAACATCTACTGCGAACCCCCGATCCGCTACTTCTGCGTCGCCTACGAGGCCATCTGGGACGGCCCCATCACCCACCAGCCGGAGGAGATCATCGACGGCTGGTGGATGCCCCTCAACGAACTCAGGCTGCGGCTCACCAACCCCGAGGCCTTCCCGTTCGTCCCCGACGGCCGCCAGCTCATCGACTGGTGGTTCGCCAACCGGCACCAGGACGCCTGATCACCCCACCCCGACCGGCGTACGCAGCCGATAGGACACCCGGGTCGGCTCCGGCCACTTGGTGCTGAACCCGGAGACCGGCCGGGGATCGGGCGTCTCCAGCGTCAGCTCATAGCGGTGCAGCAGCCTGGTCAGGATCACCGCCATCTCCACCAGCGCGAACCTGGTCCCCAGACAGCGATGCGTACCCCCGCCGAACCCGATCAACCGCCCCAGCTCCGCACGATCGGCGAACCTCCCCGGCAGATAGCGATCAGGCTCCGCGAACTCCTCCGGCAGCCGATGACTCGCACTCGGCGCCAGCACCACCGGCGTCCCCCGCGGAATCCACCGGCCACCGAGCTCGGTGTCCCGGGCGGCGATCCGCATCATCACGAACGACACCGGATGCAACCGCTCCGTCTCCCGCAGGCACCGCTCCACCCGGGTCAGCGACCGCACCGCGGACGGCGTCAACGGGCCGGCACCGGGATACTCCGCGCGCACCGACTCCAGTTCCGCCGGGTGCCGCAGCAGGTCCACGATCGCCCAGGCCAGGTGACCGGTGGTGGTCTCGTGCCCGGCCCAGGTCAGCATCAGCATGAAGTGGACGAGGTCCTCTTCCGGGATCGGCGAACCATCCCCGTAGCGAGCCGTGAGCAGATTCTGCAGAAAGTCCGGCGGATCCACCGGATGCCGGCGCCGCTCCCCGATCGCCTCCCGCAGCGTGCGGCGCAGCCGGGCAGCAGCCCGCCTGCTGGCGATCATCCTGGGCAACGGCAACCAGCCGGGCAGTGCCATGTCCGAGCCGTCCAGGAACGCGGCCACGTCCTTGATCAGCTCATCGGCCAGCGACGCCGCCCGGACACCGAGGAAGGCGGCGGTCGCGATCCGCAGAACGAGCGGACGCAGCGTCGCGGTGAGCTCGAAACCACCGGAATCCCCCAGCGAGTCCAGGAAATCCGCGGTGTGCGCCTCCATGATGTCCAGATAAGACTCGAACTCCCGGCCCTGAAAACGCGGCAACATCACCTCCCGCTGCCTGCGGTGCGTGTCCGGACGCGCCATCAGGAAGAAGTCCGGGCTGAACATCCGCTCCAGGAACGGATAGGCACCGTGCGCGGTGAACACCGCACCGTCATCGTTCAGCACCTGCTTGGCGTGCACCGTCCCCAGCACCACCACGGCATCCTTCGGCCCCAGCCTGATCCGGAACACCGGACCATGCCGCCGATGACCCTCCAGCAACAGGCCCACCGGGTCCCGGACCAGCCGCAATCCATGACCCACGACCGGACGCGCCCCCGCGAGCATCTCCGCCATCACCATGAGCCCACCATGTCAGTGAACACCGTTTACTGCCCAGTGACTTGACCTCTAGCGGACTCACACCGCCCACCGGAACATCCGCACCAGACCGGTCTCCATCGCCCACGCCTGCAGCGCCCCCACCGCCTCACTGGCATAGCCCCGCCCGAGCTCGGACTCCAGCAACGCGTACTCCAGCCGCACCGTGCCGTCCGCATCGGGCGGAGCCAGGAACCCGATGTTGCCCACGACCCGGCCCTCGGCCCGCACCACGATCGCCCGCGAACACCACCGGCCCCTGGCCAGCTCCACCGGCAACCGGTCCAGCAACGCCCGCGCCGGAATCGTCGGCAGGAACTCGGGCGGCACCTCGACGCCCAGCACCTCCGACACCCGCTCGGCATCGCCGCACTCGATCACCCGCAACAGCTCCGGTGTCAGGGCCACCAGATCCAGCCGGGCAGAACGCACAACATCGGTCATCGATCCAGTGTCCACACTGCCCATGGACAAAATCCACGGATTTATTCGAACCGGTTCGCTACCGTGGTGACATGCCTCATCTTTGACGTCACCCCAGCCCCGATCACCGCGGGTTCGCCCGCCGCTACCAGCTGGCCCAGGGCCTGCACGAAGCGATCCCGCTGTACCCGCTCTACGGGTTGTTCTTCCTCGACTCCGGCCTGACCACGGCACAGGTCTCCACCCTGTTCGCCCTGTGGTCGACCACCGCGCTGCTGACCGAGGTGCCCTCCGGAGCGCTGGCCGATCGCGTCTCCCGGCGCCTGCTGCTGACCATCGCCGCGCTGGTCAAAGCCTCGGGCTTCGCCCTGTGGCTGCTGTGGCCGCACTTCACCGGCTTCGCCCTCGGCTTCCTGCTGTGGGGACTGGCCGGCTCGCTGAACAGCGGCACCCGGGAGGCACTGCTCTACGACGTGCTGCACCGGATGAACGCCACCGAGCACTACCTGCCGATCTCCGCACGCGCCAGCACGGTGCACCTGCTGACCATGGTGACCGCCACGGCGGCAGCCACCCCACTGTTCGCTCTCGGCGGATACGCCCTCGCCGGCTGGCTCAGCGTCGCCGCCTGTGTGGTGGAGGCGCTGGTCTACCGATCCATGCCCGATTCGGTCGCACCGCCCGGCTCAGGCACCATCCGGCAGGCCGTGCTGGAGTACCTGGGCACGCTGCGCCAGGGCGTCGGACAGCTGCACCGGATCCCGGCCGTCCGGCGCGGTGTGCTCACGATGGTGCTGGTGTCCGGGCTGACCGCCATCGACGAGTACCTGCCGATCCTGGCGGCCGACCAGGGGGTACCGAGAAGCTGGGTACCGGTGTGGTTCACCGTGCCGCTGCTGGCCATGGCGATCGGCAGCTGGTTCGCCGAACGCGCCACCTCGGGCAGGCTGATCTGGCACAACATCGTGGGCGCGATCGCACTGGTTACCGGCGCGTTGTCCGGCTCCGCGCTGGGTGTCGTGGGCATCGCGATCGCGTTCGGCCTGTGGCAGTACGCGGACCTGGTGTTCACCGCCAGGCTGCAGGAGCGCATCGAACCCGGGCAACGGGCCACCGTCCTGTCCACGGCCGGTCTCGGCGTGGAACTGCTGGCGATGGGCATCTACACCGGCTTCGGCGCGGCGGCGGGCCTGCTGCCCATGGCCCAGCTGATCGCCCTCAGCGCACTGCCGGCCCTGCTGGTGGTGCCGGTGCTGCTCAGGCCAGTCCCAGCTGACGCATCAACGCCACGCCATCCGAACTGACCCAGTACTCGACGAACTTGCCCCACTCGGCCCGGAACATGTCCTGACCGCTGAACCTGATCACCTCTCCGGGTTCCACGGTGGCGCCGTGCACCCCGCCCAGATAGGTGCCGGTGAAGGTCCACCGGGCGGCCAGCAGCTCACCGTCGGCGTCGATGATCGGCCCGGCGTCCAGGCTCATCGAGATCGCGGAGAACGGATAGCGGCTCTGCTGGATCATCTGCACCAGGGCATCCCGGCCATGTACCGTGCCGGTCGGCCAGTGCCCGACGAAGTCCGGCGAGACGAGGTCCTCGACGACCATGTAGTCGCCGGACCACAGCTCGTCCAGCCAGCGCCGGTACAGATGCACAAGATCCACCGGCCCATTAGAACAAGGCTCACCGATTTCGGCTCGCCGAATCGAGCACCGCCTCCGCCGCGGTGATCGCCTCCGGCAGCGTTTCCGGGTGCAGCGCCGCGATCACCGAGTCGATCTCCCGCAACCCCGCCCGGGCCAGTAGCCGCTTCTCATTGGTGACCCACTCCGCACGTTCGGCCAGCACCCCGTGCGCCGTCTCCATGGCCGCGATGGCGACCGCACCCGCTACCTCGGCGACCTGTCCCCGGGGCGCGTAGCTCCGGCGGGCGTAGTCCAGGGTCAGCGAGGCCCGGGCCCGCCAGAACCGCGCTGCGCTCTCCCGGAGCGGCTCCGGGTATCCGGGCCGGGGCAACGCGCCCCGGAGCACCTGGTTCAACGCCAGCTCGGCGACCACCAGGTAACTGGGGATGCCGGCCAGGTGGAACATCAGCGGCTCCCAGCGAACCCGGCCCTGCTGCGCCTCGGACAGCTCGTGCTCGACGACGTCCAGGTCCCGGTAGTGCACGTCCACGGCCCGGCCGTCGACGGTGAGCCAGGCGCCGCCGTTGAACACCCCGCCGCCCCACTCACCGATAGCCGAGACCTCGCCGGCCCACCCGATCCCCCGGAGGCCGGCCGGATCGAAGGCACCGCGGTAGTAGATGGCGAAGTCCCAGTCACTGTCCGGTGTGTGGGTCCCCTGGGCCCGCGATCCGCCCAGCGTCACCGCCTCGACAGCGGGTAGCGCGGCCAGCTCGTCGGCGATGGCATCGGCGAAATCCGTCATCCTCCCGATCATGCCAGCTCGACCCTTCTCCTCTCAGCTGGTTTTAGGCCTGGAGTGGTCTCGGCGGCGTGCCCAGCTGCAAGGCATTTATTTCAGTTTCCACTGAGAACATTAAACAATCTGAATAGCAGCTGAACGGCTGGTCGATCATGTTCAGCGCTTCGCGTCTGGTGGCCAATCAGCTCCTGGTCAGCGGCGGCCAGTGGTCAGGATGACGAGGAACTGCCCGCCGCCGGCCTCGACGCCGGCGGTCACCGGCAGCCCCGGCACCAAGCGGGAGAACCGGTCCACCAGCCACTCCCCCGCCTCCTGGGCGTCCTGCTTGGTCGGGCACCTCGCCACCATCTCACGGCCCCCCTTGCGCTCCAGCCGCCCGGCAACGGTGATCAACGGTGCGGGGTCGGCCACGTGCAGGCGGTCCGGCCAGGCGATGACCACCTTGACCGCGCCCTTGCGGCTGTTGCACCCGCGATGGGCGAGCCGCTCGGCGATCTTCGCCTTCCGGTCCGCGGTCCGGCTGTCGACACTGGGCCCACGCGAATCGTTCACCGACATATCGGGGTCGACCGGTTCGTCGCACACCCAGCACAGCCAGCCGTCACGCTCGGCCACGTCATCGAGAAGGGTCATCCGGGCAAACTAGCCTGCCCGGCCACCACTACGCCTTCCAGGCCTCCCCTCCCTCGTCGATGCGGGTTCTAGTCCGGCACCAGGGTCGGCGGAGTCACCGGCCACAGGCCTTTATTTCAGTTATCACTGAAGCCATTATGAAATACGAATCCAAGAACCGAAAAGGAGGGCCCGGCGCACGCGCCGGGCCCTCCTGAGACTGCTTCTACAGGTACTGACCGGTGTTGCTGGCCGTGTCGATCGCTCGGCCCGCTTCCTGGTTCTTGCCGGTCACCAGGGTCCGGATGTAGACGATGCGCTCACCCTTCTTGCCGGAGATGCGCGCCCAGTCGTCCGGGTTGGTGGTGTTCGGCAGGTCCTCGTTCTCCGCGAACTCGTCGACGATCGCGTCCAGGAGGTTCTGCACCCGCAGACCGGGCTGCTTGGTCTCCAGGACGGACTTGATCGCCGCCTTCTTCGCCCGGTCCACGATGTTCTGGATCATCGCGCCCGAGTTGAAGTCGCGGAAGTAGAGAACTTCCTTGTCACCGTTGGCATAGGTGACCTCCAGGAACCGGTTCTGGTCCTCCTCCGAGTACATCCGCTCGACCGTGGTCTGGATCATCGCGCCGATGCAGGCCTTGCGGTCCCCGTGGAACTCGGCCAGGTCGTCGGCGTGAATCGGCAGATTCGCGGTCAGGTACTTGGAGAAGATGTCTCGCGCCGCTTCGGCGTCCGGCCGCTCGATCTTGATCTTCACATCGAGCCGGCCCGGGCGCAGAATCGCCGGGTCGATCATGTCCTCCCGGTTCGACGCGCCGATCACGATCACGTTCTCCAGGCCCTCAACGCCATCGATCTCGCTGAGCAGCTGGGGAACGATCGTGGTCTCCACGTCGGAGGAGACACCGGAACCACGGGTACGGAAGATCGAGTCCATCTCGTCGAAGAACACGATCACCGGCGTACCCTCGGAAGCCTTTTCCCGCGCCCGCTGGAAGATCAAGCGGATGTGCCGCTCGGTCTCACCGACGAACTTGTTCAGCAGCTCCGGGCCCTTGATGTTCAGGAAGAACGACTTGGCCTCCCCAGCGGGGACACCCGTCTCGCTCTCCCGCAGGGCGGCGATCTTCTTGGCCAGGGAGTTGGCCACCGCCTTGGCGATCAGCGTCTTACCGCAACCGGGCGGCCCGTACAGCAGCACACCCTTGGGCGGACGCAGCTCGTACTCCCGGAACAGGTCCGAGTGCAGGAACGGCAGTTCCACCGCGTCGCGGATCGCCTCGATCTGCCGGCCGAGGCCACCGATGTCGGAGTAGTCGACGTCGGGCACCTCCTCCAGCACGAGGTCCTCCACCTCGGCCTTGGGCACCCGCTCGTAGGCGAACCCCGACTTCGAGTCCACCAGCAGGGAATCGCCCGGCTTCAGGGGCTGGTCGAGCAGGGGCTGGGCCAGCCAGACCACCCGCTCCTCGTCGGCGTGTCCGACCACGAGTGCCCGGACGCCGGCGACCTCACCATCGTCGGCATGGAGCAGCTCGCGCAGGGAGCACACCTCACCGGTGCGTTCGAAGGCTCCGCCCTCGACCACGGTGAGCGCCTCGTTCAGCCGCACTGTCTGACCGACGGCCAGCGACTCGGCTTCCACCGACGGAGAGACCGCAACCCGCATGCGGCGTCCGGCGGTGAACACGTCCACGGTATTGTCCTCGAATAGCGCGAGGAAGACGCCGTATCCACTGGGTGGCTGGGCGAGCCGGTCAACCTCCTCACGCAGTGCCAGCAGCTGGCCACGCGCCTCTTTCAGCGTGTCGACCAACTTGGCATTGCGCTCGGTGAGCTGACTGATCCTGGTGGATGCTTCGGCAAGCCGCTGCTCCAGCAGCCTGGCATGCCTCGGCGACTCCGCGATCTTGCGACGCAGCATCGCAATCTCGTCTTCCAGGTACCGCACCTGCGCAGCAAGCTCAGCTTGACTGATCTCGGTGCTCCGCTCGCCACCCTCGTCAGGGCGGCCTCCGGGATGATCGTGCTGCATGTCGGCAACCTCCTCCCGTGCTGTTGAGCCCACGGTACCGGCGACCACCGACATCGGCGGTGCTCCGCTGGTCGTCTGGCGCGTCGATCCAGTACAACTGCTGGCTCAGCCGGACGCACTAGGCCGAACCGGTGTTCGGTGGAACGTTCGAAACGCTACGTTCCATTCCAGTAGATCGTTTGTATATGTCAGCCGTGAATAGGTTCTGTTAAGACTCTTCATTACCGCAACGACCAGGCTCAGGTGAAGGTGATGTCGGAACCACACCAGCGACCCGCTCCCTACCGTCCGCAACCATCAATACCAGGTCACGGGCCAGGAAACACCACATGGCCTGGGAACAAAGCGGAAGAAACCGATCAAGGTCCACCATCTGGACCTCACCCAGGGCTACCGGGGCCGAACATCACAAGTGGGTCAACATCCACTGTTCGACCTGGCCTGGGCACCCCACCAGCGGCAACGGAGCTCTACTACACGGCGTCCGCACCGTTGCTCCAACCAGGTGGTTTTACCGAGCAACCCGCAAATTTCTCTCCCGCACAGCGGAAACCCCGTCCGCTGCGCTGGATTCTCGTCGGCACCGGATCGCTCGTGGCGCTCATCGCCGCGGCGTTGGTCGGCTCGCTGCTGATCTCCGGGCCGTCCGCGCAGGAGGTGGCCGGCGGCTACGTCACCGCGCTCAACGCCCGGGACGAGAACGCCATGCGCGAGCTCACCTGTGCCGCACAGCGGAACGACCCCCGGGAGTTCCTGCGCCGCTTCGTCGCCCTGTCCGGGGACACCGTGACCCTGCGGTACGAGCTGGGCGAGGTCGCCGAGCAGTCGCCGGACCGGGCGTCCGCCAAGGTCAGGGTCCGCCTCGGCGACGACCCGACCGGGCTGAGCGGCATCCTCGGCAGCATCACCGAGGACCGGCCGCTGACGATCACCGTGGAACTGCGCAAGGAGGACCGCGTCTGGCGGGTCTGCCAGTGACCGCACAGGCTAGGCTGGCCGCACCGCCCCGACCAGCAGGAACGGACCATGACGCAACCGCCTGAGTCCAGCTTCGGCCCCAGCGAGGGCTATCGGCCGCCATCGCCGACCGGTTTCGACCCGAACCGGGGTTACCAGGGGCTCGGCGCCCGGTTCGACGCGGACGCTCCGCAGGGACCGCCGCCGCGCAAGGGCGGCCGCGCCCTGCTCGCGGGCATCGTGGCCGGTGTCGTGGTGCTGCTGGCCGGAGTCGCCGCCGTGTTGTTCCTGCCCCGCGGTCAGCAGGCCGCTCCCCCGCCCGCTCCCCTGTCCCCCGAGCAGATCGCAGCCGGCAAGGTGGCCACCGAGTTCGCCACCCTCTGGCAGGCCGAGGCACGCAGCGCCTACGCGAACACCAAGCAGGACACCTTCGCCCCGGTCTCCTGTCCCGCGGACGTCGAGGCGCTGATGAAGAGACTCGCCGCGGGTCCGGCCCCGACGCTCCCCCAGTTCGAGATCGCCTTCCGCAGCGTCACGGTCGACGGGTCGAAGGGCACGGCGTTGTTCCGCGGGCGGCTCAACGCGGGTGGCCCGGTCACCGAGAACGAGGTCGCCATGGTCAAGGACAAGGACGGCTGGCGAACCTGCAACGTGTTCCAGGAGCCCGGTTCGAGCGCCCCGGTGCCGACCTCACCCAGCCCGACCGCTCCGCCGAGCTCGGCACCGCCGATCTCCCCCAGCCCGAGCACGGCGACCAGCGAGCAGAGGTAACCGGCATCCCGGAGTTGGCGATGTTCGGGCTCGTTCCTCGCGCGAACATCGCCAACTTCGGAGCCTTTAAGGTCAGCCGCGGCCGGTGGGGCGACGCTGCGGCTTGGGCGCCACGACGCCGTCGGCCAGCCGCCGGGCGGTCAGCAGGAACGCCGTGTGCGCCTGCATCTTGTGCTCCGGGCGCACCGCGAGGCCCACGACGTGCCAAGGCCGCTGCAGGTTCTCCCAGGACTGCGGCTCGGTCCAGCACTCCTGCTCACGCAGCGCCTCGGTGACCTTGGACAGCTGCGTCACGGTGGCCACGTAGACGACCAGGACGCCGCCGGGCACCAGGGTCTGCTTAACAGTCCCCAGGACGTCCCAGGGGGCGAGCATGTCCAGCACGACCCGGTCGACCTGTTCGGTAACCGGGTGGTCAACCAGGTCGCCCAACCTCAATTCCCAGTTCCCCGGCTTCTCGCCGAAGAAGGTCTCCACGTTCTTGGTGGCGTACTCGGCGTGGTCATCGCGGACCTCGTAGGACAGCACGCTGCCCTTGTCGCCCACCGCGCGCAGCAGCGAGCAGGTCAGCGCGCCGGAGCCGGCACCGGCCTCCATCACCCGCGCACCGGGGAAGATGTCGCCCCACATGACGATCTGCGCGGCGTCCTTCGGGTAGATCACCTGTGCGCCACGCGGCATGGACAGCACGTAGTCGGCCAGCAGCGGGCGCAGCGCCAGATACGCCGATCCGGCCGCCGAGGTGACCACGGACCCCTCGGGCAGGCCGATCAGGGCGTCGTGCGCCAGGGCGCCGCGGTGAGTGTGGTACTCCCCGCCCGCCTCCAGCGTGACGGTGTACTTCCGTCCTTTGGCGTCGGTCAACTGCACCCGGTCGCCCGCCTGGAACGGCCCGCTGATCGCCCTCACACACACCCCTTGCCGACTCAACACAACCTGTGAATGGTCGCAGAGGCCCCGCTGTCACACACAACCGCCCCGCATCGTCAACAGGTCATGGAGACTCGACTGGATCTGCAGAACAGCAAGCTCGCCGCGAACGTGATCAAGCGGCTCGCCGGAACCCACGCCGTGCTGGAGGGCGCGGGGGTCCCCCAGCTCACCCAGGAACTGGTCAACATCCGGGCCAGCCAGATCAACGGCTGCGGGTTCTGCCTGGACATGCACACCAAGGAGGCCGCCGCGGCCGGGGAGACCCCGGTACGCCTGCACCTGGTGGCCGCCTGGCGGGAGGCCACCGTGTTCACCGACGCCGAGCGGGCCGCGCTGGCCCTCGCCGAGGAGGGCAGCCGGCTGGCCGACGTGCACGAGGGCGTCTCGGACGAGACCTGGGCGCTGGTACGCAAGCACTACGACGAGGAGCAGACCCTGGCGCTCGTCTGCCAGGTGGCGTTGATCAATGCCTTCAACCGGCTGAACGTGATCCTGCGCAACCCGGCGGGCTCCTACGAGCCCGGCATGTTCGCGCACTGAACCGGCTAGCGCCCCAGGGCGGCGTGTACCGCGGAACGGTGCAGGACCGCCGTGGGGCGCCCCTCCTCGTCCACTACCAGGAAATGCCAGGCCGGCGTCTCCAGGACCCGGTCGACGAGCTCCTGGCCGTCCTCGGACTCCAGCAGGACGTGTTCCGGTGATACCGGCGACGCCGCCAGCTCGGCCGGAGCACCCGGGGCCTCGGCCAGCAGCCGCCGCGCCCGGTCCTCGTCCAGCAGGCCCGCGGCCACGCCGTCGGCCCGCATCAGCAGCACTCCCCGGCCCATGGCGGCCGCCACCGCGTCCGACAGCGGCAGCTCGGCGGGCAGCTGCACCACCGGCACCGCGAAGTCCAGCAGCCGCACGCCGTCCGGCAGTACCCGGCGCCGCTCGGTGGTCAGCTCCTGACCGGCGCCCACGATCAGGAACCAGGCCAGCAGCACGCAGACCCCGAGCCGCAGCCACTTGTCCGGCGACCCGTTGCCCAGGCCGATGGCGGCCCAGGCGATCAGGCCGGCGGCCACCAGTCCCGCCCCGCCGACGCCGAGCAGCGTGCCCAGCCGCCGTTTCCCGGTCACGCCCCAGGCCAGCGCGCGCAGCAGCCTGCCGCCGTCCAGGGGCAGGCCCGGCAGCAGGTTGAACACCGCCACCGCGCCGTTGGCGGCGGCCAGTTCGGCGACCAGGAACCACAACGGGGTGCGCTCCGGCAGCACCATGAGACCCGCGCCGCCCAGTACGGCCAGCGCCAGCGACACCAGCGGCCCGGCCACGGCGACCCAGCCCTCCTGGGCCGGACGCCGGGCCACCCCGGTGACCTCGGAGATCCCGCCGAGGAGGAACAGCCGGACCCGGCGCACGCCCAGGCCCAGGCGCAAGGCGACGACACAGTGCCCGAGTTCGTGCAGCAGCACCGAGGCGCCGAGCAGCACCGCGAACGCCACGGCCAGCGCGGCCGCGAGTTGCAGGCTCGCGCCGGGGAGCAGCCGCTGGACGATCGGCGTGTACAGGGCGACGATCACCGCCGCACCGAGCCACCAGGAATGGGCGAGCAGAATCGGCACACCCTGATATCGGCCCAGCCTGATGCCATCGCTCACGACGCAGACCTTAGTGCTGGCAGGCGCGGTGTTCAGCAGCGGTCTTGAGATCGGCGAGCGAGCGGCTCAGGCCGTGATGGCCGTCGCCTCCACCTCGACCAGCACTCCCGGTTCGAACAGGTGGTCCACCCCGATGAGCGAGGCGGGCGGCAGTGGCACCGGCAACCCGACCTCCGCCGCGACCCGCTCGACGCCGGCCATGAACTCGTGGATCTTCTCCGGCTCCCAGTCCACGACGTAGAACGTCAGCCGCAGGACGTCCTCGAACGTCGCGCCCGCGCCGGCCAGCCCTGTCCGCACATTGCGCAGGGCCCCGGCGACCTGACCGGCGAGATCTCCCGGGGTGCTGATCTGACCACTGACATGCACATGCCGGGTTCCGGTCCCCACGGCGACGTGGTGATAGGGCGTGGGCTGCAACATGCCCTCGGGGGTAAAGCGACGCACCGCCATCGAAGCTCCTTCAGTAGGTATATCTTTCATACCTAGTAGCTTCAGGACACTTCAACGAAACCAGGTTTCATGCCGGATACCGGGCACAGCCCCCTGACGATCACAGCGCCCCACCGGGAACTGCTGGACCAGGTGCTCGACAAGTGGTCCCTGCAGATACTGGGAGAACTCTGCGAGCGGCCATGCCGGTTCAACGAGCTACGCCGCGCGATCCCCGCCGTCACCCAGAAATCGCTCACCGCGACGCTCCGGAAGCTGGAACGCAACGGCATCGTCGACCGGACGGTCATCGACTCCCGGCCGGTGGCCGTCGAATACCGGATCACGCCACTGGGAAAGACCCTGCGGAATCCGGTCGACGCGCTACTCGGCTGGGCCGCCGGACACCTGCCGGACATCGAACGGGCAAGGAGCCGTTTCGACAACGCCTCCTGAGCAGTGTCAGACCTCTGTCGTATGGTTTTGACCATGACCGAAGCAGCTGTTCCCGAACAGAGGACCGTACGGCGACCTGCGCTGTCCCCCTCGCGGGCCAGCGACTTCAAGCAGTGCCCGCTGCTCTACCGCTTCCGCGCCGTCGACCGGCTGCCGGAGAAATCCACCCGTGCCCAGGTACGCGGCACGGTGGTGCACGAGGTGCTGGAGCGACTGTTCGAGCTCCCGGCCGCCGAACGGCTGCCGGACCGGGCCAAGGAGATGCTGGAACCGGCCTGGCAGAAGGTCCTCGCGGAGCGTCCGGAGCTGATCTCCGAGCTGTTCACCGGCGAGGCCGACCCGGAGATCCCGGCCTGGCTGGCGTCGGCGAATCCGCTGCTGGACGGCTACTTCCAGCTGGAGGACCCCCGGCGGCTGGAGCCCGAGGCCTGCGAGCTGCGGGTGGAGATCGATCTGGGTGACGTCCTGCTGCGTGGCTTCATCGACCGGATCGACGTGGCCCCCACCGGAGACATCCGGGTGGTGGACTACAAGACCGGGTCGGCGCCGCGGCAGATCGGCGAGGCCAAGGCGATGTTCCAGATGAAGTTCTACGCCCTGGCCCTGTTGCGGCTGCGTGGCGTGGTGCCCCGGCGGCTGCAACTGATGTACCTGGCCGACAAGCAGACCCTCGCCTACCAGCCGGATGAGCCGGAGCTGGAGCGCTTCGAACGCACGCTGAAGGCCATCTGGCAGGCGATCCTGGCGGCGGGCCGCACCGGTGATTTCCGGCCCAACCCCAGCAAGCTCTGCGACTGGTGCGACCACAAGGCACTCTGCCCGTCCTTCGGCGGCACTCCCCCGCCCTACCCGGGCTGGCCGGAGCCGACGGACACCGAGAAACCGGTGTTGGACCACATCGACTAGCAGTTTCGACGGTCATCGGAATACGCTGGCCAGGTGAGCGCCTACTATCTGCCGCTGGGGGAACAGAGGTACCGCCCCACCGAGCACACCGTCGGACCGTGGAGCGACGACGCCCAGCACTTCGGGCCGGTCACCGCACTGCTGGCCCGGGCGGCCGGCCTGCACGACGCCCGCACCGACCTGCAGTTCTCCCGGCTGACCGTGGAGATCTGGGGCCCGGCTCCGCTGCGAGACCTCACCGTGCGGACGACGACGCTGCGCGACGGCAAATCCGTCCAACTGCTCGGCGCGGAACTGAACTGCGACGGGCGCACCATCGCCAAGTTGCGCGCCTGGCGGCACCTGATCTCGGACACCTCGATCGTCGCCGACCCGCTGTCCACACCCGGATCCACGCCGGAGGACTCCCCCGTCTATCACTGGCCGGGCAGCTTCGGCGACAGCGGCTACATCGACTCGGTCGAATGGCGAGCCGCCGAGGACGCCATCGGCAGCCGGGGCACCGGAATCTGCTGGGCCCGGCCCACGGTGCCACTGGTCGACGGCGAACCGATGACGAATCTGCAGAATCTGCTCACCGTGGTCGACTCCACCTCGGGGATCTCCAGCCCGGTGAACGGCGACGACTGGTGGTTCCAGAACACCGACCTCACCGTGCACCTGCACCGGCAGCCCGAGGGCGACTGGGTCGGCATCCAGGGCCACGCCACCTTCGGCGCGACCGGAACCGCCGTGGCGGCGGGCGTCACGTGGGACCGCACCGGACAGGTAGGGCATACGGCCCAGACGCTCTTGGTCCGAAAGCGGTAGATAATTGCGGCATGAAGCATCTCGCCCTCGATCCGGACCTGGTCTTCTGCGGAGTGACCGGCACCGTGCTGGCCACCGGCCTGCTCGCAGCTCTCAACGATCCGGGCCTGCCCCCTGCCCCGAACAACGACGCGCTCTGGATCCTGGTCACCATCGTGACCACGGCACTGACCCGCGCCTATGCGCAACACGTGTCCAAACACGAGCCCGGGAAGCGGTTCTTCCCGCATCTGGGCCACAAGATGGCAGCCCAGTGGCCGATCCTCGCGGCGGTCGTGCCCACTTTCCTGCTCCTGCTGCTGGCCGGACTGCGGGGCTGGCCCACTGAGTCGTACACCCTCTACGGGTTGATCATGAACACCGTGCTGCTGTTCGGCTGGGGAATCGTGGCCGCCCGCAACACCGGCCACAACTGGCGTGAATCAGGTCTGATCGGCGGGGCGCAGATGCTCATCGGCATCGTGATCATCGTGGCAAGCCAGCTGATCAAGTGAGTCCGGTCACCGAGATGCCCAGCTGCTCCTTACAGGCGCCGACCAGTTCCGTCGCGAAGCCGGTGATCAGCTGGTCCACTTCCTCGGTGGTCACCGGTCGGCTCCAGGTCTCGGGGGCGAACACCGAGCCCACGCGCCACTGCGTTCCGGAGCGGACAATGCGCACCGCACCAGGATCGGTCAGGCCGAAGTCATCGCAGACGAGGTCGCCGCGATCAGATCCGGGAGTCCGGGTCCACCGCACCAGTTCCGCGGCGAGGTCCAGCACCGGGAACTGATCTTCGGTGAAGATCAGCAGATCTCCGTCGGCGACCGTCAGCCTGGCCTCCACGTGCACGAAGACGGCCACCATGCTGATGGGATGGCCGTCCGCCGCCCACCGGCGCAGCTCGTCGTCGTTCAGCCCGGAAAATCCGAACATCACTCCCCCAGTACAGCGGTGCGGGCGAGGCCACGAAGGCCTCGCCCGCACCGGTTCACAGCCGGCAGCTGCGGATGTCGGAGACCAGGATGGCCTTCGCACCCAGTTCGGACAGGCTGTCCATGATCTTGTTGGCCTCCTTGCGCGGCACCATCGCCCGCACGGCGGCCCAGTCCTCGTCGGCCAGCGGAGCCACCGTCGGCGACTCCAGGCCCGGGGTCAGCTCGATCGCCCGCTCCAACAGCTCGCGCGGGCAGTCGTAGTCCAGCATCAGGTACTGCTGGGCGAAGACCACACCCTGCACCCGGCCGCTGAGCTGCGCCTTCTCCCGGGTGTCCGCGGAACCCGCCCGCTCGATCAGCACCGCCTCGGAGACGATGATCGGGTCGCCGAACGCGGCCAGACCGTGGTTCTTCAGCGTGCGGCCCGAGCTGACGATGTCGGCGATGGCATCGGCCACACCCAGCTGGATGGAGATCTCGACCGCGCCGTCGAGACGGATCACCTCGGCCTGCACACCGGCCTGGGCCAGGCGCTCCCTGGTCAGCCGCGGGTAGGCCGTGGCCACCCGCTTGCCGGCCAGGTCGGCGATCGACAACTCGGTGCCGACCGGGGCGGCGAACCGGAAGGTCGAGCCGCCGAAGCCCAGCGCCAGCCGCTCGGTCACCTTGGCCCCGGACTCGGCGGCGAGGTCGCGGCCGGTGATGCCCAAGTCCAGTTCGCCGGATCCCACGTAGATCGCGATGTCCTTGGGCCGGAGGAAGAAGAACTCCACCTCGTTGCCCGGGTCCAGCACGGTCAGATCCTTGGAATCATGTCGACGCCGGTAGCCCGCCTCAGCCAGCATCTCAGCGGCCAGCTCGGAGAGAGCTCCCTTGTTGGGGACGGCGACACGCAGCATCAACATGAACCTTTCACGGAGGGGTTGTCCTACAGGTAGCGGTAGACGTCTTCGAGCGTCAGCTTGCGCCCCAGCATCAGTACCTGGACGCGGTACAGCAGCTGGGAGATTTCTTCGGCCAGGCGCTCATCGGACTCATGCTCGGCGGCGATCCACACCTCGCCTGCCTCTTCGAGCACCTTCTTGCCCTGAGCATGCACGCCCGCATCCAGTGCGGCAACCGTGCCTGATCCTTCCGGGCGAGTCCTGGCGCGCTCCGCCAGCTCCGCGAACAGCTCATCGAACGTCTTCACGCCGATGAGTCTTTCATGGGACGTCATGCCTGGAGAAAGCACCGGCGGGTGTCGTTGGGCCCTGGGAGAATCCCAACAACACCCGCCGGCTACTCAGGCTCGGCGCTGAGCTCCCCCCTCAAGGCTCCCAACACCGATCCCTGCCACGCGGCCACGCACTGGACACACCCCCCACATCGCCCAGTACGCCCCCGGATTAAGCGTTGGCTGCGACAACCCGCAGCCAACGCCCCTGGGGTCGACCAACCGGAGTGAACTGGCGGCCCCTCCCCCTGGACGGGCCATTCACATCAGTTGATGTCGGTAAGCAAATAGAACCAGTGACGATGCTCGCCTGTCAACCCAGATGAGAGCATCTATGGTAGAACATTCACACCAGTTGAGCACTCACATCAGTTGCACGTCAGCGGCGTCTGCTGGTGTAGATGGCAGGACCGAAGGAGGTGCCGTGATCGACCCAGGCGACGGCCTGCCCAGAACCCTGGCCGACAAACTCAACCATCTGTTCAGCACGGTGCATCCAGGCGATCGTGGCCCGTACAGCAACGAGGAGGTCGCCGCGGGTATCCGTACCCAGGGTGGCCCGACCGTGTCGGCCACCTACATCTGGTTGCTGCGCAAAGGCCAGCGGGACAACCCGACCATGAAGCACCTGGAAGCCCTGGCCGGTTTCTTCGGCGTACCCGCCGCATACTTCTTCGATGACGACACCGCCGCCGCCGTCACCGCGGAACTCGCCCTGCTCAACGCGATGCGGGACAGTGGCGTGCAGCAGGTCGCCATGCGTGCGGTCGGCCTCTCGGCGAAGAGCCTGAACTCGATCGTGGAAATGATCAAACACGTTCGGGAACTCGAGGGACTGCCCCGGGAGTCAGGCTCGGACAAGCCGTAGGAGCACGGGGCGCCTCAACTGATGTGAAGCGCCCCGCCGGCACCGGTCATGACTCGGTGCCCTCATCCTCGGCCAGAATGCGGAACAGCTTCCGGCGGGTGTCGCTCAACACCTTGATCGTCTCCGCCTGCTGCTCCGGCGTTCCCGCCTGCGCGACCATGTGCGCCGCGCCCATCAGCGCGCCGAGCGCCTCGCGGATCTTGTCCGTCTCGTCGCTGGCGTCGCCGCGAACCGAGTCCCAGACCTGCTCCAGCTGCTCCTTGTTCGTGGTCACATGCTCACGGCCGGCGTCGGTCAGGCTGAACGTGCGCTTGCCGCCCGCCTTGTCCGCCAGCACCAGACCCTCGTCCTCGAGTTGCTGCAGCGTCGGGTAGACCGAACCGGGGCTGGGCCGCCAGTTGCTGTCGCTGCGCTCGCTGATCTGCTGCATCAGCTGGTAGCCGTGCATCGGCTCCTCGGCCAGCAGCACCAGAACGGCGGAGCGGACATCGCCGCGCGCCGCCTTGGACCGGCGCCCACCGCGGCCGAAGTAGCCGGGCCCGGCACTGGGACCGAAGCCAGGGCCGAAACCGAACTGGTCGGCCGGTCCCCTGCCGCGTCCGCGCCGCGGGCCACGTCCCCGTCCGCGCTCGTCATCGTGGTGATGACGCCGCTCGTGGTGCTCGTGACCGTGGTCCGCCAGCGCGGCGGAGAACTGAGCGCGGGCCATGCGGCCCCTGGGCCCGAAGCCGGGCCGTTCCTGTCGTGGATCGAATGCGTAATCCATGGTTCCTACTCCTTGATTCTGCGAGGTGCTCTTCACCTCGACACGTCAACGATATATCGGAACCGGTCGGGAGTTAATCGCGATCCATCATCGATGCGTCTTTCACTCCTTGACTGGAACCGGGCGCTGACCCGGAGCAGTTAATCTCAGTTATCACTGAAGTCATTGTGATTGCTGAGTCTTTCTGTTGGCGAAAGAGGGCTTTGGAGGAGGAGATGGTCTACTGGAAGCGTCTTTCCTGCCGGCGTGCTGGGTGGGGGCACGCCTGTCTCTGCCTTCGGCGAGGCAAGGTGACCAGGCGTGATCGGCAATGCGGGCAGCGGTGGACGCCGGGGGCCATCGGGGGCTGAGATCACGCGCCGTGGCGATCAGCCGCCAGTCGGCATGACCAGACCGGCATCTGGACCCTGAGTCCACTGTGGACCAATGGGTTGTGCGTCGTTAAAGACAGTTTCAGCCCCGAATTTCGTCTTTAACGACGGCGAACATGCCGCCGAACCCGACCATGCCGGTGACCAGGGTGAACCACACGGTCGGCCGGCGGAACG
>QZFT01000034.1 GCA_003600225.1 Pseudonocardiaceae bacterium YIM PH 21723 | reverse complement strand
GTTGGCGATGTTCGGGCAGTTCTTTCGCCCGAACATCGCCAACTCCGCGGACTTGTGTCGCTCGATGGTGGAGAGTGGCGCGCTGGTTGGATGGGTGGGTGTTCAGAGGTCGGATTCTCACCGCTGTCCTGGTCGTCGCCGCTGTCGCCGCCGGGGTGGGGTGGCGGGCGTCCAGTGCGCAGCCGACCGGCGAGGAGCTGGGCGTCTACCAGGTGACCGGGCTGACCGACGCCGCGCAGCGGAAGCGGTTGTCGGTGCTCGGCCTGGACATCGTCGGCCACACCGCGGACACCGCGACGGTGGTGGCCACCCAGGGGGAGGCCGAGGGGCTGCGCCGATCCGGGCTGACCTCGCGCTACCAGGGGACGGCGCGCGAGTTCTACCGGTATCCGGCCGGCCGGGCCCGCGGCTACCACGACTACGACTCGGCCCTGGCTCAGCTGCGGGACCAGGTGAGCCGGCATCCGGCGATCGCCCGGCTGGCCGATATCGGCAACAGCTTCGAGGGCAGGCCGATCCCGCTGATGAAGATCAGCGACAACGCAGGCGCCGACGAGGGAGAGCCCGAGGTCGTGCTCACCTGCAACATCCACGCCCGCGAGCACCTCACCGCGGAGATGTGCCTGCACGTGGTGGACCGGTATCTCGCCGGTTATGGCACCGATCCGGCGATCACCGACCTGGTCAACGGCCGGGTGCTGTGGGTGCTGCCGATGGTGAACCCGGACGGCTCCGAGTACGACAAGGACCAGCAGGGGTGGCGGAAGAACCGGGAGAGCCCGGCCGTGGACCTGAACCGCAATTTCGGCCACCAGTGGGGCTGCTGCCAGGGCAGCTCCGCCGATCCGGAGAGCTCGACCTACCGCGGCGAGCAGGCGTTCAGCGCCACCGAGACCCGGCGCATCCGGGACTTCGTGCACAGCCGGGTCATCGGCGGACGGCAGCGGATCGCCGCGCACATCGACTTCCACACCTTCGGCGAGATGGTGGGCTGGCCGTTCGGCTACACGGCGGCGGCCACCGGCCCGGGGATGAGCGCCGACGAGGCCCGCACGTTCCAGGAGCTGGGGCAGAAGATGGCCGCCACCAACGGGTACAGCGCGGGCAAGGACAGCGAGCTCTACATCACCGACGGCGGCTTCGACGACTGGATGTGGGGCGAGCAGCGGATCTACAGCTACACCTTCGAGATGTACCCGGCGCAGGGACCGGCGGGCAACGGCGGGTTCTATCCGCCCGCCGAGGTCATCGACCGGGAGACCAGCCGTAACGACAAGGCCGTCGACCTGCTGATGTCCTACGCGAACTGCGTGCCGAAGGTGATCGGTAAGGCCTGCTGAGCCTCAGTGCACCCGGAGCACGACGGCCGTGGCGTCGTCGTGCCGTTTGCCCCGGCGTTCGGGGTCGGCGGCGTACTCGGCGATCCGCACCTCGTCGATCACCTCGGCCGGGCCGCGTTTGTCCAGGGACTCCAGGAGTTCCGCCCAGTCGCCGAGGCCGAAGCGGTCGACCCAGCGGCCGACCCCGTCGGTGAGTACGGCGGCGCGGCGCAGGTCGCGGGTGGCCACCCGGCCGGTGACGCCCCGGTAGGCCGCGGAGGGGTCGGTGGAGGCCACCCAGAATCCGCCCGGCCGGTTCCGGGAGGACTCGACGGCGGCCACCGTGTACTCGGGCAGGTGGTCGATCTGGTCGTCGTGCACCAGGACCACGCCGTGCCCGGTGTCGAGGAGGATCGGGCTGTCGGCGAGGACCAGGTAGTCCGTCCACTCCGGACCCCAGCGCAGCAGGGACACCGTGCTGGACGGGCTGCTGCGGTTGCGCAGATCGCAGCCGCCGCCGTGCTGGGCGCGGACGGCGGCGATCGCCTCGGACAGCTGGTCGGCCAGGGAGTGCTCCGATGTGGACAGTGAACGGGCCAGTTCGGCGCCGAGCCTGCGCACCAGCCAGGTCACGCTGTGCCTGCACCCGGAATCGACGCCGGGGGAGGCGGTCGCGCCGTCCAGCACCGCGATCCAGTTGGCCCCGGTGAGTGCCAGATCCTCGTTCATCGCCCGGTCGGGCGCGGCCTGGCAGACACTGAGGAGTTCGGCTCGCATGTGATCAGGTTAGGAGGATTTGCTGTCCTCAGGCTGGGATTGTGGCGTGCGCGCCGCCGGGACTTCCGGCGGCTGGGCCGGGGCGGGTTTCTTCGATACCGGCTTCTTCGCCGGCCCCTTGTTCTTTCCGGCTTTGCTGGCCATCACCTTCAGCAGGTTGATCCGTTCCCGGATGGACATGCTGGGCAGGTAGGCGTTGGTCACCGCGGTGCCGATGGACGGCAGCGCCACCGATTCCGGGTAGGTCAGGTAGATCGGCTGGTAGAGCGGCTGGAACTTGGCCTTGAAGGCCAGCAGCGAGCGGAAACCGTACAGCGGCTCCATCACCGCGCCGACCCGGTCCAGCATCTTCTGCAACGCCGTGGCCTGGACGCCCTCCGCGGAGCGGTCCACCCGCGCGAGGGGAGCACCGGACAGGCTCAGCCACTCGACGCCGTCCTCCTTGAACTGCAGGGCGGCCGAGGCGATGAGGAACTCCATCACGCCGATGAACCCGGTGGTCCGCCTGCGCATGAAGTCCAGCGTCCAGCCGACGATCTGGCCGCCGGAGTAGACCGGCATCCAGCTGGTGACCCCGTGCACCGTGCGGTCACCGTCGACGGCGATCAGGCAGCGCACCTCCGGGTCGTCCAGCTCGCGCAGGCTGCCCAGGGTGAAGCCCATCTCCGGGATCGCCTTGTCCACCACCCATTCCTCGGAGATCGCCCTGATCTGGTCCACGATGGACAGTGGGGCGGAGGGATAGCTGATCCACTCGGCGGTGATGCCCTGTTTGCCCGCCTTGTTCAGTGCGGTGCGGATGTCCTGCCACTTCTTGCCGGTGAATGCCAACGTTGCCAATTGCAGCGAGGTCTCCTCGGCGACCTGCAGCAGCTTCCAGCCCTGCTGGTCGAACTGCGGGCCGAGGGTGTCGGTGACCGAGTAGAAGCAGGGGACCAGGCCCCGGCCGCGGCAGAACTCGGCGAACTGGCCGATGGCGTCCCGCCGCGCCTGCGGCTCGCCGATCGGCTCGCCGACGGTCAGCGCCACCCCGGAGCCGGTGCGGTAGGCGATCGCCGCCTTGCCGTCGGGGGAGAACCAGTAGGTGTTGCCCTCCCAGGTGACCATGTGCGCGAACGGGCTGCCGCCGCCGCTGCGCAGCAGTTCACGCACCCGGTGCAGGTCGTCGTCCTCGCGGTGCAACGCGAACCGGGTGTAGGTGAGCAGTCCGCCGATCAGCAGGATCGCCCAGGGCAGCACGCCGGTCCAGTTGTAGAGGAAGTACGCCACCGGGCGGTCCGGCCACACCGTGGGCTTCACGCCGTACAGGTAGCCGGGCGGGATGAACCGGGTGGGCAGGTCCTTGACCAGGTCCCACAGGCTCGGTGTCGGCATGAACTGAGTGCGCACTGCGTAGCCGATGCCCAGATAGCCGCCCACCGAGATGAGACCGGCGACGCCGATCCAGGTGAGCAGCTGCCGGTACACCGGCCGTGGAGTGGAGACGCGGAATGCGTGCCGGTTGGCGATCAGCAGGATCGCGATGATCAGACCCTGGAGAACCAGGACGACCTGGGCCACTGCGGCTTCGACGCGTAGTGACAGTGGGGCGCTGGGGTCGCTGACAAGTTCGGAGAAGTCGATGTAGTTCAGCGACCAGAGGGACAGTATCGAGAGCCCCAGTTGCAGCAGGATGCCCGCACGCAACGCAAGTCGCCTGCCGCGCCGCAATCCCTCGGCGACCACCAGGGACAGAATGACGGGCAGCAGGGAGAGGAAGGACTGCCCCAGGCCGTGGCTGCGGATGTCCGCCACGATCCGCAGGCACTCCGCGCTCACCACGTTCGGGTCCGGGCAGACGTCATTGAAGTCGGTGACGGTCGCCGGTTCCGGCCAGAAGACGAACTTGGTGTTGAACAGCAGGCCGAAGGAGTCCGAGGAGAACGCGGCCAGAATCGGACCCAGCGCGGTGGCGGCCACGATCAACGCCAGCAGCACCCTGGTCTCGGAGATCGACGAGCGCTGCAGGTTCAGCTGCGGCGGGCGGTGCACCAGCAGCACGCCCAGGGCCAAGCCGGCGAAGGCCGCGCAGACCCGGACCACGTCCGGCACGCCGCCCAGGTACAGCAGCAGCATGCCGACGCCGACGCCGGTGGTGAGCCGGATGCGCCGCCGCCACAGCGGGGTGCAGGTGGCACTCCAGGCCAGTCCGACGCCGACCGCGCCCGCGGTGGGCGTCAGGTCGTTCCACTGGGACAGGTTGAACGACCAGTCCAGGTTGTCCTTGGTCCAGTCGATGATGGCCGAGCCGGCCAGGGCGCCGATCAGCTGGCTGCCGAGCAGCAGCGCGCCGGTGCGCCAGGTGCCGAGCGCCCGCTCCGCGGGCAGCACCAGGGCCAGGTAGACGACGGTGACGGTGATGTAGTTCCACACCCCGTCGGCGTAGAACATCGAGGTCAGCAACGACCACCAGTGGCCGTCGTGCAACGCGGGGACACCGGTGCCGATGTCCTGGAAGAAGGCCCACAGCGGACTCAGCGTGCTGCCGTCGCTGATCATCCGGTTGCCGACGGTGCCGGAGGCGATACCGAGAACCCAGAACACCACCAGGTAGCCGATGGTCAGCCAGGAGCGGCGGAGCCAGCTCAGATACTTGGTCACGCGTCCACCTCGTTACCGGTTACTCGCGTCTGACGCGTGGCGTTGAATGGTTCGCTCGCACGCTCGCTCACGGCCTGATCAGCCCCATTCGTGGTGCCAGTTGTTGCATTGCCAGCATCAACCCAGGTCCCCATACCGACCAGTTGTGTTCACCCGGCGGCAGATACCGGTAGGTCTGCACACCCGCCTCCTTGGCCACGGACAACGTGTGTTCCATCTGCCAGCGGAACAGGTTGTCCTGGGCGCCGACGACCCACACTCCCAGGAGTTCGGGGAATTTGCGAGCCCGCAGAATCTCCACTGGATTGATGGCCGAAAAGGCTGCTCGGTCGCCGCCGAAGAAGTCCCGGACGGTCAGATCGGTGTATCCCAGGGTCGGTTCGTTGGTGCCGGACATGTTCACGAACGTCGGGTAGAGCTTCGGGTGGTAGACGGCCATCTGCATCGCGCACATGCCGCCGTGGGACAGTCCGCCGATCGCCCAGTGCGTGGTGTCGGTGTCGGCCTGGAGGTTGTGCTTGATCCAGTTGGGGACGTCCACGGACAGGTAGGTGTCCGCGTTGCCACGCGGGCCGTCCACGCACAGCGGGTTGGCGCTGCCGTCCATACCGCCGGGTCCCAGGTCGTCCGGCATGACCACGATCGGCGCCAGGCCGTCGTGGACGGCGGCGTAGTCGTTCATCCGCTCGGTGATCAGCCCGCCGGTGATCCACTGTTCCGGTTCACCCGGCTGGCCGGCGAGGAGCACCAGCACCGGCAGCTTGGGCTGCGGGTGGGCGTAGTAGGCGGGTGGCACCCAGAGGCGGGCGGAGCGGGCGGGGAACTTGGAGACCGCGCCGGGGATCTGCACGGTGGTGAGCGTGCCGACCGGGGGCAGGCCGGCCGGCGCCTGCCAGACGTCGTCCAGGTACTTGCCGGGCGGCACGGTGACCGTGTTCGCTCCTTTTTTCACCTGATCGAATGACCCCTCACCGGGCTGGGGAAGGCCCAGCGCGGTGCGCACGGTCTGGTAAGTGCCGAACACGATGTTGAACTGGGTGGCGCAACCGGCGACCAGGGCGATCACCGCGACGGAGGCGATGATCCGCCGGTACAGGTCGGTGCGGATCAGGTTGAGCACCCAGAGCCCGAGGCCGAAGACGCCGAGGGCGATGAAGAAGATCGCGCGGCGCGGGGTCTTGTCGGCCCACAGGTGCGCGATGTAGTCGATGTAGACGAAGGTCCCGCCGACCACGAGCGCGACGCCCAGCCAGACGGGCAGCACGCGCCACAGCCACCAGGTCTTTCCCCGGCGGAGTATCAGGTATCCGAGTCCCGCCAGGCCGAGGAAGCTGATCGCCCAGGGGAGCGGCCCGTGCACGATGGACCACTCCAGCCAACTACTCACGGGTTTGGCTCCTCGATCTCGTTGCTCCGGATGTGCCCACGATAGGTGGACGGCCGAAGTGCAAGTGGCGGGTGGCCCCTTTTGTGACCACTCTATGAAGAAGGTCCCTACTGCCGACGGACCAGTCATAGTCCTCAGGTAGGACGCATAGCCACATATGGCTTCCGCCGGAGTTGACCCGACAGGGGTGCTATTACCGCCCGGTTGTGAAATGCTGTTGGCGTTTCGTCAACAACGGCTCGTGGAGGCCTCGGATGAAGATCAGCACGACCGCGCCGCTGGGGATGGACCCCCTCGCCCTGGCCGACCAGGTGGTGGCGCTGGAGAAGGCAGGCCTGGACACCGTCTGGGTGCCGGAGGCGTACGGCTTCGACTCTCCGACGCTGATGGGCTTCATCGCGGCACGCACCAACACCGTCGAGGTCGGCGCGGCGATCCTGAACATCTACTCGCGGACGCCCACCCTGATCGCCGGCACCGCGGCCGGCCTGGACTACGTGTCCGGTGGCCGCGCGATCCTGGGCGTCGGCGCCTCCGGCCCGCAGGTCATCGAGGGCTGGCACGGCGTCCCCTACGACAAGCCGCTCGGCCGCACCCGCGAGGTGGTGGACATCTGCCGCCGCGCGTGGAAGCGCGAGATCATCACCAACGACGGCTCGTTCAAGATCCCGCTGCCCGAGGGCCAGGGCACCGGCCTGGGCAAGCCGCTGAAGATGCTCAACCACCCGGTGCGCAACAACATCCCGATCTACGTCGCCGCCATCGGTGACAAGAACGTGCAGCTCACCGCCGAGATCGGCGACGGTTGGCTGCCGATCCTGTTCTACCCGGAGAAGGCTCGCGAGGTGTGGGGCTCGTCCCTGGACAACGGTGGCGCCAAGCGCTCCGGCGACCTCGGCACCCTGGAGATCGTGGCCGGCGGCATCCTCGGCATCGGCGACGACCTGGACCACCTGCTGGACGCCAGTGCCGCGATGTCCTCGCTGTACATCGGTGGCATGGGCGCGCGGGGCAAGAACTTCTACAACACCCTGTTCCAGCGCTACGGCTACGAGGAGCAGGCCAAGGTCATCCAGGACCTCTACCTGGACGGCAAGAAGGAAGAGGCGGCCGCGGCCGTGCCGCGCGAGTTCCTCAAGGCGATCAACCTGGTCGGTCCGGAGGGCTACATCAAGGAGCGGCTCGCCGCGTTCCGCGAGGCCGGCGTGACCAACCTGTCGGTGAACCCCCTGGTCGCCGACCCGGTCGCCGAGATCCGCAAGCTGAAGGAACTGATCGGCTAGTACTCGTTCTGCAGGAGGCCCCTGTTGTCCGTCTTCAAGATGGATGACAGGGGCCTTTTCCGTCTTGAAGACGGATAAGTGGGGGTTGAGTCTTGAGGTTGGGGAAAGACGGCTGTGGAGGGGGAGATGGGCTTGGGGTGGGGTCTTTCCTGCCGGGCCGTCTAGTGGGGCACGCCGGACTGGCTGTCCAGGGCCGCCGGAGTGACCAGGAGTGATCGGGTGACCTTCCGGCGCTGGCTTTCGGGGCCTAGCGGTGGTGGGGGTGACGGCTGGTGGCGATCATGGTCCTACGGGCCCGGCTGAGACCGGTTCGCCGCGGTAGGTCCACTGTGGACTCAGGGGTTGTGCGTGGTTAAAGACGAATCCGGGCCCGAATTTCGTCTTTAACCATGCGCAACCCCATCTCGTTCACCCACAAGACCCCCATCGGTCACTGCTGCGTCAGCTGTCCCGCGCAGGTCCATACCGAGAGCCCAGACCCTCCGAACCGCCCAGACCGGCGTGCCCCCACCAGACAGCCCGGCAGGAAAGACCCAAGGCCCCACCCGTCTCCCCTCCAAAGCCGTCTTTCCCCGATCACCAGACCCAGCCACCACGAGAAGGCGAGCGAAGCGGTCAACCAGGTCGATCCGGTGGGTCGGTCCCGGGAAAGCTTCACTCTGCGAAGCTGTGATGAACGGTCACGTGGGAGGCCTCGATGAAGATCAGCACCGGTGTGCCGCTGGGCATGGACCCGATTTCCGCCGCCGACTACGCGGTCGACCTGGAACGTGCCGGGGTGGACACCTTCTGGGTGCCGGAGGGCTACGGCTTCGACTCGCCGACGCTGATGGGCTACATCGCCGCCAAGACCAGCCGGATCGAGATCGGTTCGGCCATCATGAACATCTACTCGCGGGTGCCCACCCTCCTCGCGGGCACCGCCGCCGGGCTGGACGCCGTGTCCGACGGGCGGGCGATCCTGGGGATCGGCGCCTCCGGGCCGCAGGTGATCGAGGGCTGGTTCGGCGTCCCCTACGACAAGCCACTGGCCCGCACGCGCGAGGTGATCGACATCTGCCGCCGTGCGTGGCGGCGGGAAGTGATCACCAATGACGGGGTGTTCCAGATCCCGGTTCCCGAAGGCAAGGGCACCGGTCTCGGCAAGCCGCTGAAGATGGTGAACCGGCCGCAGCGCGCCGACATCCCGATCTACGTGGCGGCCCTCGGTGAGAAGAATGTGCAGCTCGCCGCCGAGCTCGCCGACGGCTGGATGCCGCACCTCTTCCTGCCGGAGAAGGCCACGGAGATCTGGGGACCATCGCTGGCCGCGGGCCATGCCAAGCGGGAACTCGGGCCCCTTGAGGTCTGCGCCGGCGGGCTGCTGGCGATCGGTGAGGACCAGGACGGCATGCTGGACCTCGTCGCGAACATGGTCGCGCTGTACGTGGGCGGCATGGGCGCGCGGGGCAGGAACTTCTACAACACGCTGTTCCAGCGCTACGGCTACGAGGCCGAGGCCCAGCTGATCCAGGACCTCTACCTGGCCGGTAACAAGGACGAGGCGGCCGCGGCCGTGCCCCGCGAGTTCCTGCGGCAGACCAATCTCGTCGGGCCGGCCGGGTACGTACGGGAACGCGTCGCCGCGTTCCAGGAGGCCGGCGTGACCAACCTGCTGGTGGCGACCTTCGGTGACGCCACCGGGCAGATCTCGCAACTGCGCGAGTTCATCGGCTAGTCGGCGGGCGAACTCCGTGGGCTCATGTGAAGATCATGAGTCCACAATGGAGGGAGACCCGCATGCTGGATCGTTCCTCGATCTGCTGGCGCCAGGTGGGCGACTGGCGGCGGCTGCTCGGCACCGGCCGCTCACTGCTGCTGCAGGTGGCCCACCCGGTGATCGGCGCGGGCGTCCGGGACCACTCCCAGTTCCTCGGCAGGCCGTGGCAGCGGCTGGGCCGCACCCTGGCCAGCACCATGCGCTGCGTCTACCTGCCCGAGGGCGCTGCCTTTGAAGCCAGGCGGCTGCGCAGGCTGCACACCCCGATGACCGGGACCACCAACGCCGGACGGCCCTACTCGGCCCTCGATCCGCGGGCCACCGCGTGGGTGCACCTCAGCCAGTTCGACACCGCGGTGCAGGTGGCCCGGCTGTTCAAGACCCCGCTCACCGCCGGTGAACAGGAGATCTTCTACCGGGAATGGCGTGATCTGGGCCGGGCGCTCGGCGTTCCGGAGCGGCACATGCCGGTCAGTGTGCCCGCCCTGCGCGACTACGTCGGGCACATGGTGGAGCACACCCTGGAGGACAACCCGGCGGTTCGGGACGTCCTGACCCAGCTGCAGGGCGAGGTGCTGCCGCCGCACCCCCTGGTGCCCGGGACCGTGTGGCGGCCGGTGGCCCGGTCCGTGGTCGGCGGCATCCAGGGGCTGGCCGCCGTGGGCACGCTGCCGGAGGCGTTGCGGCACAAGCTGAACCTGCCGTGGACGGCCGCGGATGACATCCGGTTGCGGGTGTTGAGCCGCACCGTGCGGGTCACCTACCGGCACCTGCCGCTGCGGCTGCGGTTCCACCCGATCGCCTATCGGGCGGTCACCGCCGCCGGTGGGTTCAGCTGAACTGGAGGGTGCCGTCCACGGTGGTCACCTGGTGGCCGATGGGGTCGCAGTCGAGGGAGTCCACATCGGACACCTGGCCGACGCCTCGGGCGCCGGATTCGGTGCGGTAGAGGACGAATCCGGTGCGCTGGCCGTAGCGGTCGTGTTCCACGGTGAAGGTCTCCACGGTTCCCGAGCCACCGGAGACGATCTCCCGGGACGGCAGGCCGGACACGTCCACGCTCAGCGCGCCGAACTCCCGGGCCGGCGGGCGGCCGGACAGCACCGCGCCGCCGTGCTTGGTGAGGAACCAGCCGACGGCGGTGCACAGCCCGGTCGCGGCCGGGTCCTCGCGCAGCCGGTCGACCATGGTGGCCACCGAGTGGGTCACGTAGTTGTTCGCCGGGCCGCCGGAGAAGGTGAGGCCGCCGGTCACCGACGGCACCCGGTCGGTCAGGTCCACGCCGAGTTCCCGGGCGGCGATGCGCACCGCCGAGGGGAAGCAGGAGTACAGGTCCAGGTGCGCGATCTCGCCGGTGCCCAGCCCCGTGTGGTCGCGCAGCGCCGAGCCGATGCCGGCGATGGCGGGGGAGCGGTGCAGCTCGTCCCGGCTGCTGACGAACCAGTGGTCGTTGCCCAACGCCACCGCGTGCGGGAACACCCACCGTTCCTTCGGGACACCGGCTGCCTCGGCGGCTTCGGCGGAGCAGACCACCAGAGCCGCGCCCTGGTCCACCTGGATGTTCGCGGTGAGCAGTTTGCGATAGGGGTCGGCGATCATCCGTGAGCTCAGGATGGTGTCCGCGTCCGGGGCGGAGGTGTCCCAGGCGTGCGGGTTGCTCTTGGCGACCTCGGCGAGCCGGGCCCACAGCGCGCCGATCTCGGCGTCCAGGTCCGCGCGGCTCTGTCCGTCGGCCGCTCGCAGCGCGTGTTCGAACAGCGGGTAGATCTGGGTGGGCAGGCCCAGCCCGGTGGCCAGTTCCAGCTCGTGCACGGCCACCCGGTCGGTGCCCAGCACCCGGGTCGGGGCCGGGCCTTCGACGGGAGCGTCGGCCACGTAGCGGCCGTCGTTCATCGCCTTGACCGCCTCGCCGCCGGTGATCACCGCGACGGACAGTTCGCCCTGCGCGATCCGGGCACAGGCGTCGCGCAGGTGTTCCAGGGGCGCCGTGCCGCCGATGTGTGAGCCCACCGTCTCCGTGGGGGTGATGCCCAGTTCCGCGGCGATCTCCGCGGCGTGGTCGCCGACCCACCAGGTCACCGTGTTCACCACGCCCACCGACTGCGTCTTCGCCCGCAGCCGCTCACCGGCTCCGGTGTCGGCGAGGGCCCGCTGCGCCGCCTCGACCAGGATCGCCTTGGTGCTGGTGGGAACGCTGCGGTCGGTCACGGTGAACTGCCCGCTACCGACGATCACCGGGGTGCGTGGGTCCATGCGCCGAGGCTACCCGGCTGTTGACATCGCGCCAACAGGCCGGACATGTCGTTCATTTCAGCGTGGGCAGAACGGTGCGCACGATGGTCAGCAGCGACTGCTCCAGCAGCAGTTGCACCTGCTCGCGGGTCAACGATTCCTTGGCCAGCCATTCCCGGCCGGCCGCCTTGGTCAGCCCGACGAACGCCAGGATCATCGCCCTGGCCTGGGGGTTGTCCTTGTCGGCGCCGATCATCTCCATGATCCGGCTGGCGCCGGTCTGGTCGGCCTCGGCCAGGATCTCCTCGACGTCCGGATCGTGGCCGACGCCGGCCGCGCCCGACATGGACAGCCAGGCCTTGCTGTGCCGGGAGATGCGGTCCAGGAACTGGGTGAGCCCGATCTGCACGCGTACCTCGACCGGTCCATCGGGCAGGGTCTCCGCCCACTCCTCCGGGATGAACATCATCCGCTTGATGACCTGGAGGTACAGGTTGCGCTTCGTACCGAAGTAGTGGTTCACCAGGCCGCGGGCCACCCCGGCGGCCTGCGCGATGTCCGCGGTGGAGACGGCGGAGTACGGGCGCTCGCGGAACAGCCTGCGGGCGCAGGTGAAGATCTGTTCGCGCCGGGCGTCCGGCTCCAGCCGGCGCCAACGCGGCTCCGCGTCAGTGCTCATCGGCGCAGCATAACAGCTTATTGGCAGCCCGCCAATAAGCTTCAGACGCTCTCGGTGGTCTCCTCGACCACCCGGCGCGGCGGCGCTGGAACGTCGCCGGCCGCGCTTCGCGGCGGCACCGATGGCACGGGCAGGATGAGTGCGCCCGGAGCCGAGGATGGCACGGTCGGCCGCTGCGGGACCACCGGCGTGATCAACCGGTAACCCTCGCCCAGCGCGGGCCTGGAGTCCCGTTCGCCCTTGTTGGGCCAGAAGGCCATCGCGCGCTCGGCCTGGGCGGTGATCGTCAGCGACGGGTTCACGCCCAGGTTGGCGGAGATGGCCGAGCCGTCCACCACGTGCAGGCCAGGGTGGCCGTACAGCCGCTGATAGGGGTCGATCACGCCCGTCTCCGGGGAGTCGCCGATCGCGCAGCCACCGATGAAGTGCGCGGTGGCCGGGATGTTGAATCCCTCGGTCACCGTCTGCAGTGGAACCCCGCCCATGACCTCGGCCGCCAGCTCGGCCACGTCGTACGCCGCCGGGATGTAGGTCGGGTTCGGCTCGCCCTCGCCCTGCTTGGTGGTCATCTTCCGGCCGAACGGACCCCACTTGGTGTACGTGGTGATCGAGTTGTTCAGCGACTGCATGACCAGCAGCACCAGGCCCTGCTCGGTGAAGTGCCGCGGGTTGTGCACCCGATGCAGCGTCCGCCAGTTGCGCAGCGCGTTGCGCGCGGTCAGCAACCAGCGGATCCTGCCCGGCTCCGGCCGGGCGGCCAGCATCGACAGGGCCGACATCGAGTTGGAGTTCTTGCCGTAGCGGACCGGCTCGATGTGGGTGTGCTCGTCCGGATGGAAGGACGAGGTGATCGCCACGCCCCTGGTGTAGTCCGGGTGATCGGGCAGCAGCGTCCGGGCGCCCATGATCGCCTCGGAGTTGGTCCTCGTCAGCTGGCCGAGGCGCTCGGAGATGCGCGGCAGCCGGCGGCTGTCGCGCAGCTTGTGCAGCAGCTTCTGGGTGCCCAGCGACGCGGCGCTGAAGACCACCTGGCGGGCGGTGAACGTGCGGCGGCGCAGCCGGTTGCCGGTGCGGTGGCCGCGTACCTCGTAGCCGCCGCCGGGTAGCGGGATGACGTCGCTGACGGTGGTGAGCGGGTGGATCTCGGCGCCCGCCTGCTCCGCGAGGTACAGGTAGTTCTTCAGCAGGGTGTTCTTCGCGTTCCACCGGCAGCCGGACATGCATTCGCCGCACTCGGTGCAGGTGCGGCGGGCGGGGCCGGCGCCGCCGAAGAACGGATCGGGGACCTCGGTTCCGGGGGCGGTGCCCGCGTCACCGAAGAACACGCCGACCGGGGTGGCGTGGAAGGTGTCCTCGACGCCCAGCTTCTGCGCGACCTGCAGCATCGCCTCGTCGGCCGGCGAACCCGCCGGGTTGGTCACCACGCCCAGCATGCGTTTCGCCTGGTCGTAGTACGGGGCGAGCTCGGTCTCCCAGTCGGTGATGTGCGCCCACTGCGGATCTCTGTAGAACTGCGGCAGCGGCTCGTACAGTGTGTTGGCGTAGCCGAGGCTGCCGCCGCCGACACCGGCTCCGGTGGCCACCAGCGCGTCGCGCAGCAGCGTCATCCGCATGATCCCGGTGCAGCCGAAGGCGGGCGCGAAGAAGTAGTCCCGGAGTCGCCAGGTGTTCTTGGCGAACTGGTGGTCCTCGAACCTCCGGCCCGATTCCAGTACGGCGACCTGGTAGCCCTTCTCGGTCAGCCGTAATGCGGAGACGGAGCCGCCGAAACCGGAGCCGATGATCAGGACGTCGTAGTCGAAGTCGGTCACGTGGTGGGCGCTTTCTCCTTGGCCGAACGACGCGGCGGAACCGACGGGATGGGCAGGATCAGCGCCCCGGGCGCGGACTCGGGCACGGTCGGCTCGTTCGGGGCGACCGGTTCGAGCAGCCGGTACTGCTCGCCGAGCTCCGGGCGGGCGTCGGCCTCGCCCTTGTTCGGCCAGAAGGCCATGGCGCGTTCGGCCTGGGCGGTGATCGTCAGCGAGGGGTTCACGCCCAGGTTGGCGGAGATGGCCGAGCCGTCCACGACGTGCAGACCCCGGTAGCCGTACAGGCGCTGGTACGGGTCGATCACGCCGGTTTCGGGGGAGTCGCCGATGACGCAGCCACCGATGAAGTGCGCGGTGGACGGGATGTCGAAGGCGTCCGACCAGGTCGCGCCGATGGCGCCGCCGATCTTCTCCGCCGCCGCCTCGGCGGCGTCGAAGGCCACCGGGATGTAGGTGGGGTTGGGCTCGCCCTTGCCCTGCTTGCTGGTCATCTTCCGGCCGAACAGCCCGCGCTTGCTGAAGGTGGTGATGGAGTTGTTCAGCGACTGCATCACCAGCAGGATGATGCCCTGCTCGGTCCAGCCCTTCGGGTTGTGCATCTTGGGCAGCGTGCGCCAGTTGCGGGCCATCTCCTTGAGCACCAGGCCGAACCGGTTCTTGCCCGGCTGGGCGCGGACTCCGAGCGCGCCGATCAGGGCCATCATGTTGTGGCCCTTGCCGTAGCGCACCGGCTCCACGTGGGTGTGTTCGTCCGGGTGGAAGGACGAGGTGATCGCGACGCCGTGGGAGAAGTCCGGGTGGTCCTCGCGCAGCGACCGCGCGGTCAGGATCGCCTCGGAGTTGGTCCGGGTGAGCTCGCCGAGCCGCTCGGAGATCTTCGGCAGGCTGCCGGTGTCCCGCAGCTTGTGCAGCAGTTTCTGGGTACCGAGGGAGGCGGCGCTGAAGATCACCTGCTCCGCGGTGAACGTGCGCTTGCGGACGCCACCGGTCTTCTTGGTCCGCACCTCGTAACCGCCGTTCGGCAGCGGGCGCACGTCGGTGACCGTGGTCAGCGGGTGGATCTCCGCGCCCGCGTTCTCCGCGAGGTACAGGTAGTTCTTGAGCAGCGTGTTCTTCGCGTTGTACTTACAGCCCGACATGCACTCGCCACACTCGGTACAGGTGCGCCGGGCGGGTCCCGCGCCGCCGAAGAACGGGTCCGGTACCTCGGTGCCCGGCTTGGTGCCCGCGTCGCCGAAGAACACGCCGACCGGGGTGGCGTGGAAGGTGTCCTCGACACCCATGTCCTTGGCGACCTCCAGCATGACCTGGTCGGAGGGGGTGCCCGCCGGGTTGTCGACCACGCCGAGCATCCGCTTGGCCTGGTCGTAGTACGGGGCTAGCTCGGTCTTCCAGTCGGTGATGTGCGCCCACTGCGGGTCGGTGTAGAAGGCGGGCAACGCCTCGTAGAGGGTGTTGGCGTAGCCCAGGGAGCCGCCGCCGACGCCGGCTCCGCTGAAGATCATCACGTCCTTGAGCAGGCTGATCCGCATGATCCCCGTGCAGCCGACCGCGGGCGCGAAGATGTAGTCGCGCACTCGCCAGGTCGTCTTGGCGAACTCGTTGTCGGCGAAGCGGCGGCCGGATTCCAGTACGCCGACCCGATAGCCCTTCTCGGTCAGCCGCAGCGCGGACACTGACCCGCCGAATCCGGAACCTATGACGAGGACGTCGTAATCGAAGCTGCTCATGGTGGTGGTGGCCCTCTGCGTAGCAGTCGTCGGGAGACCACCGTCACACGTTGTTGACCAGGTGTCAACAGAAGGATGGCTAGTCTGGTCAGGGCGCTGATCACTCTGGAAGGGGCTGTTCCATGGAGCGGGTAGAGGTCGCACGGATGATCCCCGCGTCCGCGAGCGAGATCTTCGCGGTGCTCACCGACCCGCAGGGGCATGTGGAGATCGACGCCTCGGGCATGCTGATGGACGCCTCGGGCGGCGGGGTCACCGGAGTTGGTGATCGCTTCGTGGTGCACATGGATCGGGAGGCGCTCGGCGACTTTCCGATGGGGAAGTACGACGTCGAGGTGGTCATCACCCGGTTCTCGCTCGATGAGGAGATCGCCTGGACGGTGGAGGGCGTGGCGCGGCCTTATGTCCGGCACATCTACGGCTATCGGCTGGAGCCTGCCTCGGAGGGCACCCGGGTCGTGTCGTACTACGACTGGTCGGAGATTCCGGAGGAGTGGAAGGCCCGGCTGACGTTTCCGGTGGTGCCGGAGTCGGCTTTGAAGGGGACGTTGGGGATTTTGGAGCGGGTTGTTCGGCGGCGTGGGCGCTGAGGTTGGGCCTGGGGGGGGTCTGGTTGTTGTCGAAGGAGGCTTTGGAGGGGGAGACGGGTTGGGGGCCTGTCTTTCCTGCCTTCGTGTTGGGTGGGGGCACGCCAGCCTCTTCGTTCGGGTTCTTTTTGCTGTGAGTTCCGAAGTTGACGATGTTCGCGGCGAGGAACGAGCCCCGAACATCGTCAACTTCGGGGCCCTTGGGGGTCGTTCAGCTGGGGGCGAATCGCAATCACCCGATAGGGATTGGCTAACGATCTTCACCGTCGGCATGATGAACATATGGGCGAAAACCTGCTGCTGAGCATCGCGGACACCCTGTCCGCCGATCCGCGATCACTCACGCCCACCCAGCTCCACGCCCGCGAAGAAGTCCTGTTCCAGGCCAAGACCATCATCGAAGCCGCGCTGATCGACACCATCGGCGTCATGGACTCACGCGGCACCACCGCAACCACCGACGTCCTCCCCACCCGGCAATGGCTACGCGCCCGTCACCGCACCAGCTGGCGCGAAGCAAAAGACCTCGTGGCCCTGAGCCACGCCCTGAAAGTACTGCCGCTGACCGACAAACTCTTCAAAGCCGGAGACATCACCCTGGCCCACGTCCAAGTGATCGCGCGTGGTTTGAATCGGACCACCAGCGTGACCCGCGCGGGATTCCTGGACGCCGAACACATCTACTCGGAACTGGCCCGGGTGGAGACACCGGAAAAGGTGGAATGGGCGATCCGCTACCTGCTCGCGCAGCTCGATCCCGATGCTGAGGATGAGAAAGCTCTCGACCGGTATGAGAAGCGGGGTCTGGATTTCTTCGAGTCCGATGGGTTCATGCAGCTGCGCGGGTCTCTGGATTCGGTCACCGGCGCGAAGGTGAAGGCGGCGATCGACGCGGTGATGAAGCCACCGGCCGCGGATGATCAGCGGACCGCGTCGCAACGACGGGCGGACGCGCTGGGTGAGGTGTGTGATCGGGCGTTGCGTGGTGATTCGTTGCCCTCCAGCGGCGGGCAGCGAGCGCAGGTGAACATCACCTGCACCCTCTCGGAGTTGATGAACGCGGGTGCCCTTACCGGACAAGCGGTGATCGACGGGGTCGGAGCCATCGACCCCGAGACACTGCGGCGAATGGCGTGTGACTGCAACGTCTCCCGGATCCTGCTCGGTCCGAAAGGCGAGGTTTTGGATGTGGGGCGGTCGACCCGGGTGGCGCCGGTCGCGTTGCGGAGGGCGTTGACGCTGCGGGATCAGCACTGCTCGTGGGAGGGCTGCGAAGCCCCGGCCAGGTATTGCGATGTGCATCATGTCGAGGTGCACTGGGCGCATGGTGGTGACACCAACCTGGAGAACTGCGGGTTGTATTGCGGGCACCACCACACCGCGATCCACACCTACGACACCGTTACCGAACGTCGGGCCGATGGGGGATTCCGCACCCGAAAGCGGGAGTTATCGGTTGCGGGGTGTGGAGTTGGCGCTCAGCCGGCGAAGATCACCCGGCGGGTGGTGAACATTCGCGCCCGTCGCCGGGTCCAGTCGCCGGTGGGACGGGCGTCCACCCGGTAGCCGCCTCCGGGTAGCGGTCGTATCCGGAAGGCCGTCATCGCCGGCCACATGGCCGCGAGCTTGCGTCTCGGTCCGATCATCAGCACGTCGAAATCGAAGCCATCCATACCGAACATGCTGGTGGCCACGATCAAACCCGGCTGAAAATCGGCTGAAGGCGCCCTTCGCGGAACCTGTCATCGGACGTATGAGATCGTTGCGGCGCTTCCGCTGGAGGAAAGTCTTGGTGACAGTGAGCGATCGGTCCGCCCGAGCTGGCCTGATCCCGTTGTCACCCGCCTGAAGGTGGCGGGCGACTCGCTGGGTGCGGTCGCCCGCCACTGGCATGCTGGTGCTGTGTCAGCACGAGAGATCCTCATCCGGCCCGCGCGCAGCGGTGACGACCGGACCCTGTCCCGGATCGACTATGACACGTGGTCACACCTGAGCTCGGTCGGCGAACGGCCCGAGCCGGGCAAACCGTTCTTCCGCGCGGGTTATCGGCCCGAGGAGACCATGGTCGCCGAGGTCGACGGGGAGATGGCCGGATTCGTCATCCTCGGCTTCCCCACCGAACTGGCCGCCAATTCCCATGTGCGGCAGATCAAAGGGCTGATCGTCGACTTCCCGTTCCGCGGCTGGGGCGTCGGCCGGGCCCTGCTGGCCGCCGCCAAACAGCAGGCGATGGCTGCGGGCGCGCGGCGGCTGACCCTGCGGGTGCTGGGCAACAACACCAAAGCGCAGCGGCTGTACCGGTCGTTCGGCTTCCAGGTGGAGGGCACGCTGCCCGAGGAGTTCTGCCTGGACGGGGACTACGTCGACGATCACCTGATGGGGATGAGCCTGACCTAGCCCTGGTAGTCGCCGCGGCGGAAGCGGAACAACCGGCGGGCGTACTCGGTGACCAGACCGGGCCAGTTGTTGACCACCCGGCCCTGGGAGTTCCGGTACCAGCTGTCGCACCGCGCCCACACGGACTCGCCGAGCCGCTGCTGCATCTCGGCGTCGAACTTCGCCGACACCTCCGGGCGCACCTCCAGAGCGCGCCCCTTCGCCGCGCGCAGCGCCTTGCGGATGTAGCGGGCCTGGCGTTCCAGCATGAAAATGATCGACCCGGCGCCCAGGTTGGTGTTCGGGCCGTACATCAGGAACATGTTCGGGAACTTCGGCACCGCCATCCCCAGGTAGGCGTGCGCGCCCCTGGCCCACACCTCGCGCAGCGAGCTGCCGTCCGTGCCCTTGATCTCCACCGATCCGAGGAAGTCCTGCGTGCTGAACCCGGTGCCGTAGATGATCACGTCGAACTCGTGCTGGACGCCATCGGAGGTGAGCACGCCGGTCTCGGTGATCTCGGTGATCTTGTCGGTGACCAGGTCGACGGTGGGCAGCGACATGGTGGGCAGGTAGTTGTTGGAGAACAGCACCCGCTTGCAGCCGAACTCGTAGTCCGGGGTGAGCTTGGCGCGCAGCTCCGGATCCGGGACCTGCTTCCTCATGTGCCGCCGAGCCTGCCACTCCCAGGCGTTCTTGATCGTCTTGCTGCCGGTCATGCCCATGTTCAGGAACTCGACGAGTCCCCAGATGACGTTGCGTTCCACGCGTTGGGCGAAGGGCAGCTTCGCGTAGAGCGACTGCTGCCATCGCGGGTACCGGACCTCGGGCTTGGGCACGATCCACGCCGCGCTGCGCTGGAACACGGTGACGTTGCCCGCGACCTTGGCGATCTGCGGCACGAACTGGATAGAGCTGGCCCCGGTGCCGATCACCGCGACCCGCTTGCCGGTCAGGTCGTGGTTGTGGTCCCAGATCGCCGAGTGGAAGTGGTGTCCCTGGAATTTGTACTGCCCGGGGATGTCCGGGAAGGCGGGCCGGGACAGCTGCCCCAGCGCCGGTACCAGCACGTCCGCCTCCAGGACCTCGCCGCCGGCCAGCCGCACCACCCAGCGTCCGTCCACGTGGGTGGCCTCGGTGACCTCGGTGCCCAGCCGCAGGTGTGGCCGGAGGTCGTAGGCGAACGCGGTGTCCTGGAGGTACTGCAGGATCTCCGCCTGCCGGGAGTAGCGCCACGGCCAGTGCGGGTTGGGCCGGTGGGAGAAGGAGTACAGCGGGGACGGCACGTCGCAGCCGGCGCCGGGGTAGCTGTTCTCCCGCCAGACGCCGCCCACCTGGGTGGCCTTCTCCACGATCGTCAGGTCGGTGTGCCCGGCCTTCTTCAGCTCGATGGCCGCGGCCAGCCCGCCGAAACCGGCGCCGATGATGACGATCCGTGGCATCGCGTACTCCTAATCGGACAACCCCAGGATGGTTCGGGTGAGCAGCACCAGTTCCGCGGCGAGGGCGGGGCGCTGGGAAAACCTTCCGGTACGGATGAAGTCCCGCACAACACTGAGCGCCGCTTGCACCGATACCCGGGCATCGACCTCGTCGAGCTCGCTGATGGACCGCAGCAGCGTCATCATCCTGGCGACCCACAGCCGCTGCACCCGCACCAGTTCGGCCCGCTGGTGCGCGGGCAGATGGCTCACCTCGGTGTTGTACACCGTGGTCAGGTCCCGGTTCAGCAGCACCTTGTCCACGAAGGACCGCAGCAGCCGGTCCAGTTCCACGGCGGGATCCGGCTCACCGGAGGCGGCGAGCGCGTCCGCCGCCAGTTGGTCGGCCATCCGCAGCCCGGCCGCATAGAGCAGGTCGGCCTTGGACGGGAAGTGCCGGTACACGCTCGCCGGCGCCAGCCCGACGGCCTGGCCGATCTCCTCGACGCTGGTCTCCCGGAACCCCTGCTCGCGGAACAGCCGCATGGCAGCCACGAGGAGCTGCTCCTTTTTGCCTTCCGTGTCCCGAACTTGGCGATGTTCGTGCTCGTTCCTCGCGCGAACATCGCCAAGTTCGGAGCTGAGGGGGATGGCGAGGACGCGGTCGGCCATGGTGGCCAGGAGGGCGGTGAAGCGGCGCTTGGGTGGGGTGGCGCGGTGATCGGCCACGCTGCCGAAGATGCTCATCGCGGCGTTGCACAGCAGCAGCGCCTGATCCTGGGTGAGTTCCGGCCTGGCCACGCGCAGCAGGTCGGCCCAGCCGGTCATCAGCTTGCGCGTCCGAAGCCGGATCGCGTCCCGGTCCTCCGGGGGCAGGTGCCTGCCCTGCCAGCGCCACAGACTGCACGCGCCGCGCTCGGCGACGGCCAGCTGAGCCAGTTCCCGGTTGATGGTGGCCAGCTTCTCCGCCGCCGTCGGCCCGTCCAGCTGGACGCAGCGGGTGAGCAGGCCGTCCATCTCCTCGACGCCGGCGGTCACCACATGGGACAGCAGCGCGAGCTTGGACGGGAAGTGCCGGTAGAGGGCGGGGCCGGTGATGCCCGCCGCCGCGGCGATGTCGTTCACGCCGACGCCGTGGTACCCGGCGGTGCGGAACAGCTCGGCGGCCACGTCGGCCAGCCGATCGCGCCGATCACGGATACGTTGAGTCCGGGCCGGTGTAGCGCTCACCACACCTCCCTGGTCGACGTGTCAGACACAAGCTACTGACGGGTAAGCGGTGTTGACAAGTCGCCAACAAGGAGGAAGATGTTAATCGGGATTCGCATTGCGCGTGTGGGTGTAGACGCTGCATAGGGCCCCAGAGACATGCCCCCGGGAGAGGATGAGTCGAGCGTGAGTACCGAGGCATTCATTTACGAGGCGATCCGCACGCCGCGCGGTCGCGGTAAGAAGACGGGGTCGTTGCACGGCACCAAGCCGCTCGACCTGGTCGTCGGACTGATCAACGAGATCAAGACCCGGCACCCCAACCTGGACCCGGCGCTGATCGACGACATCGTGCTGGGCATCGTGTCCCCGATCGGTGACCAGGGCGCCGTGCTCCCGCGCACCGCCGCGCTCGTCGCCGGCCTGCCGGACACCGTGGGCGGCGTCCAGCTGAACCGCTTCTGTGCCTCCGGCCTGGAGGCCGTGAACACCGGTGCGCAGAAGGTCCGGTCCGGCTTCGAGGACCTGGTCATCACCGGTGGTGTCGAGTCCATGTCCCGGGTGGCCATGGGTTCCGACGGTGGCGCGTGGTTCCTGGACCCGCAGACCAACTACAACACCTACCTGGTGCCGCAGGGCATCGGCGCCGACCTGATCGCCACCATCGAGGGCTTCAGCCGCGATGACGTCGACCAGTTCGCGGCCGACTCCCAGGAGAAGGCGGCCAAGGCCTGGTCCGGCGGCTACTTCGCCAAGTCCGTGGTCCCGGTCAAGGACATCAACGGCGTCACGCTGCTCGACAACGACGAGCACATGCGCCCCGGAACCACCGCCGAGAGCCTGTCCGGCCTCAAGCCGTCCTTCCAGGACATCGGCAACTTCGGTGGCTTCGACGCCGTCGCGCTGCAGAAGTTCCACACCGTGGAGAAGATCAACCACGTGCACCACGCCGGTAACTCCTCCGGCATCGTGGACGGCGCCGCACTGGTGCTCGTCGGCAACGAGGAGGCGGGCAAGCGCGCCGGCCTGACCCCGCGGGCCCGCATCGTGGCCACCGCGACCTCCGGTGCCGACTCCACGATCATGCTCACCGGTCCGACCCCGGCCACCAAGAAGGTCCTCGCCAAGGCCGGCCTGACCGTGGACGACATCGACCTGTTCGAGCTCAACGAGGCCTTCGCCTCCGTCGTGCTCAAGTGGGTCAAGGACCTGAACATCCCCACCGAGAAGCTGAACGTCAACGGTGGAGCGATCGCGATGGGTCACCCGCTGGGCGCCACCGGCGCCATGCTGGTCGGCACCGTGGTCGACGAGCTGGAGCGCCGCAACGCCCGCCGCGCCCTGGTCACCCTGTGCATCGGCGGTGGCATGGGCGTCGCCACCATCATCGAGCGCGTCTGATCTGCGGAGGATTCGAAAAACCATGACTGAGAACGCCTGGAAGTGGGAGCAGGACGGCGACGGCATCGTGACCATCACGATGGACGACCCGACCGGCGGCGCCAACACCATGAACGAGGTCTTCGAGGCCTCCTTCAAGGCCACCCTCGAGCGCCTCGTCGCCGAGAAGGACAGCTACACCGGTGTCGTGATCACCTCCGCGAAGAAGACCTTCTTCGCCGGTGCCGACCTGAACAAGGTCCTCACCGCGAAGAAGGAGGACGCCGAAGAGGTCACCAAGAACATCGACGCCGTCAAGGCGGGCTTCCGGGTCCTGGAGACCCTGGGCAAGCCGGTCGTCGCCGCGATCAACGGTGCCGCGCTGGGTGGTGGCTACGAGATCGCCCTGGCCACCCACCACCGCGTCGCGCTGGACGTGAAGGGCTCCGAGATCGGCCTGCCCGAGGTCACCCTCGGCCTGCTGCCCGGTGCCGGTGGCGTCACCCGCACCGTGCGGATGTTCGGCATCACCAACGCCCTGATGCAGGTCCTGGTGCAGGGCCAGCGGTACAAGCCGGCCAAGGCCAAGGAGGTCGGCCTGGTCGACGACCTGGCGAGCACCCCCGAGGAACTGCTGGCGAAGGCCAAGGCGTGGGTCAAGGCCAACCCCGAGGCCGCGCAGCCGTGGGACGTGAAGGGCTACAAGATCCCCGGTGGCACCCCGTCCACCCCGTCCTTCGCGATGAACCTGCCGGCCTTCCCGGCCAACCTGCGCAAGCAGATCAAGGGCGCCCCGATGCCCGCGCCGCTCGCCATCATGAGCGCTGCGGTCGAGGGCGCGCAGGTGGACATCGACACCGCCACCAAGATCGAGACGCGCTACCTGGTCAACCTGTGGACCGGTCAGGTCTCCAGCAACATGACCAAGGCGTTCTTCTTCGATCTGCAGAACATCAACAAGGGCGGCTTCCGTCCCGAGGGCTACGACAAGACCGTCTTCAAGAAGGTCGCCGTGCTGGGCGCGGGCATGATGGGCGCCGCGATCGCCTACGTGTGTTCGCTGTCCGGCATGGAGGTCATCCTCAAGGACGTCTCCCAGGAGAACGCCGAGCGGGGCAAGGGCTACTCCAAGGCGCTGTGCGACAAGGCAGTGGCCAAGGGCAAGACCACCCAGGAGAAGGCCGACGAGCTGCTGTCCCGGATCACCCCCACCGGTGACCCGAAGGACGTGGCGGGCGCCGACCTGATCATCGAGGCGGTGTTCGAGTCCCAGGAGCTCAAGCACAAGGTGTTCCAGGAGGTCGAAGACCTGGTCGCGCCGGACGCGCTGCTCGGCTCCAACACCTCCACCCTCCCGATCACCGGCCTCGCCGAGGGCGTGAAGCGGCAGCCCGACTTCATCGGTCTGCACTTCTTCTCCCCGGTGGACAAGATGCCGCTGATCGAGATCATCCGCGGTGCCAACACCTCGGACGCCGCGCTGGCCAAGGCCATCGACCTGGCGCAGCAGATCAAGAAGACCCCGATCGTCGTCAACGACAGCCGTGGCTTCTTCACCTCCCGCGTCATCGGCTTCTTCATCGACGAGGCCGTGGAGATGGTGGCCGAGGGCGTCAACCCGGTGTCCATCGAGCAGGCGGGCCAGCAGGCCGGCTACCCGGCCGCGCCGCTCCAGCTGCTGGACGAGCTGACCCTGACGCTGCCGCGCAAGATCCGCAACGAGACCAAGACCGCCATCCTGGCCGAGGGTGGTACCTGGGACACGCGGAAGTCCGAGGCGGTCATCGACGACCTCGTCGAGAAGCACGACCGGAAGGGCAAGTCCACCGGCGCCGGCTTCTACGAGTACGCCGACGGCAAGCGCACCGGCCTGTGGCCCGGGATCTTCGAGAACTACACCAAGGGTGAGGAGGCGCAGATCCCGTTCAAGGACATTCAGGAGCGGATGCTGTTCGCCGAGGCGCTCGAAACGGTGAAGTGCTTCGACGAGGGCGTGCTGAACTCGGTGGCGGAGGCCAACATCGGCTCCATCTTCGGCATCGGCTTCCCCGCGTGGACCGGTGGCGTCATCCAGTACATCAACCAGTACGAGGGTGGCCTGCCCGGCTTCGTGGCCCGGTCCCGTGAGCTCGCGAAGGCCTACGGCCACCGCTTCGAGCCCCCGGTCAGCCTGGTCAAGAAGGCCGAGTCCGGCGAGATCTACGAGTAAGAGTAAATCGAGTAAGGGGCACCCACCCTGCGTTCAACGCAGCATGGGTGCCCCTTACTGCATCCAACGCAGTAAGGGGCACCCTTACTTCAGGAGGAACAGTGGAACTGCCTGAGCTGAAAGCGCTTCAGGTTGAGGTGAAGGATCACGTCGCCGAGGTGACGCTGCTGGGCCCCGGCAAGGGGAACGCGCAGGGCCCCGACTTCTGGCGGGAACTGCCGATCGTGTTCCGGGCCATCGACGCCGACCCGGAGATCCGCGCGGTGGTGCTCACCGGCAGCGGGAAGAACTTCACCTACGGCCTGGACCTGCCCGCCATGATGGGCGGCTGGGCCGACATCCTCGGCGGAGAGGCCCTGGCAGGCCCGCGCACCAAGTTCCTCGGCGAACTGCGCGAACTGCAGGCCAGCGTCACCTCCCTCGCCGACTGCCGCAAGCCGGTCATCGCCGCCGTACACGGCTGGTGCATCGGTGGCGGCGTGGACGTCATCACCGCCGCCGACATCCGCCTCGCGAGCGCGGACGCCAAGTTCAGCGTGCGCGAGGTGAAGGTGGCCATCGTCGCCGACCTGGGCAGCCTGCAGCGGCTCTCCGGCATCGTCGGCGAGGGTCACCTGCGCGAACTGGCCTTCACCGGCAAGGACATCGACGCCGCCCGCGCCGAGCGGATCGGCCTGGTCAACGACGTGTACCCGGACCAAGAGGCGGTCCTTGCGGCGGCCAGGGAACTGGCCGCGGAGATCGCCGGCAACCCGCCGCTGGTCGTGCAGGGCACCAAGGACGTGCTCAACCAGCAGCGCGAGCCCAAGGTCGCCGAAGGCCTGCGCTACGTGGGCGCGTGGAACTCCGCGTTCCTGCCCAGCAAGGACCTCGGCGAGGCGGTCACCGCCTTCATGCAGCGCCGTCCCCCGGAGTTCAAGGGGGAGTGAAGTGGAGCAGATTCCATGGAAGGTGCTGGAAAGCGCACTTTCCATGGAAACTCCTACAGGTTCCGCAGGCCTTCCAGGACACGGAGCATCAGGGCCATGGACGGCCCGTCCAGCACGGATTCCTGGGGGTAGACCAGGACCGCGCGGCGCTGGGCCAGGCTGGAGATCAGCGAGGCGGCGTGGCTCACCGACAGCTGCAGGCGTCCGGCGATCTCGGCCACCGAGTGCGAGCGCTTGCACAGCTCCAGCACCAGGCGGTTCATCGGATCGGCCTGATCGGCGGGCATGATCGGCTGCACGCTGACCACCAGGGTCTCCATGCTGAGTCGCTCGCCGGTGATCACCGGCGCCAGGACCGTCGTCGCCGCTGAATCACCCGGGTACATCTCCACGGCGGACTCTGCGGCTTCCGGCTTCCTCCTGCGACCCACGGTGGCCGACACCTCCCCAAAACAGTCCTGCACCGTCGAGTACTACCCCCCAGTATCGTCAGCGTACCCACGGATTCCACTGTCTGGAACGGCTGAATTCTCCCCATCTTCAATCGGTAGCCGGTGTACTTTCGTTGTTCACCTGTCCCGATCACCGAGGGACAGCGCGTGCACGTGACCGGCCAGTACCTCCGGTGGAATACCGAGATCCCGGCGTACCCGCTGCGCGGCGGCCTCCTGGTTCAGCGCCAGCAGGGTGATCCTGGACAGCCGCTGGTCGTTCCGGTCGCTCATGATGTCTCCTCGAACTCGTCGATCAGGTGACACCAGTGGACCGCTCCGCGGTTGCGTGGCTGTTGTATCGCTAGGAAATGGGATATGCCCGGCGCAGCACCGCCGCCTCGCCGGCGGAGAAGGTGCGCGCGTAGCCGCTGCACGGCTTGATCGCCGGGGCCATCGTCAGCCACGGGTGCCTGCCCGGCGCGTGCTGCAACCCGGCCGCGTGCCCCCACTCGTGGGTGGCCACGCCCTCCAGGTCGTAGCGGCCCGCGCAGGTCAGTGAATTCGGGTTCGTGGTCCACCGGGCGTCCCGGGCGAACCGCATGTGCGCCCAGAACCGGTCGCCGCGCCACCAGGTGCAGGTGAAGCCCAGGCTCGTCTCGCCGCGCAGGGTGCCCACGTCCACGACGTTCGACCCGGGACGGCCACCGCAGCCGCTGTCCGCGCTGATGTGCGTGCTCGCCGAGGTCCGGCCGTCGTAGCCGACCTCGAACCCGGGTTTCCCGCGCACGCCGCAGTCATTGCGGCCGGTGGACAGGTTCCGCGCGCCCGCGGCGATGGCCCGCTCGATCGACCGCTCGGCCAGCCCACGCACGCCGCCGCCCAGGTTCAGCCGCCAGGAGACCGAGCGTGCCGCCCGGGGCCGGACAGCGGGTTCGGTGCGGTCCCGGCAACCCGCGTCCGCGCCGATCGGCAAAGCCCCCGCCGCGGTGTTCACGGTGACGTTCAGGATCCCGCCGGGATCGGTCAGCAGGTCCAGGATCTCCCCGCCGTCGGTGGCCGTGCGCGCGGCGGACACGCCCTCGCCCGGCGCTGGGATCAGCGCGCCGACCGGACCCTCGGTCACCGCCCGGCCGATCAGGCCGCAGCGCAGCACGTTCACCCCGGAGACCTCGGCCGCGCTCAGCGTTCCCCGGCCGGTCGGGCAGCCGGGCGCCGTGGCGGGCACCGGGAGAGGGCTCAGCAACGCGAGCACCAAGGCGTAGGACAGCACGTCTGCCGACATTAGGCAGCGGTGATCCATCCGGCCACCGGAGTACGCTGCTACGCCATGCGTATGGGTGTGTTCTGTGGCGCGGCCTCCGGCCACAGTGAACGGTATGTGCAGGCAGGGCGGCGGCTGGGCACCGCGATGGCGCAGCGGGGCGTCGAGCTCGTCTACGGGGCGGGCAGCACCGGGATGATGGGCGCGGTCGCCGAGACCGTGTTAGCCGGCGGCGGCATGGCGATCGGGGTGACGCCGCAGGAGTTCATCACCGCCGAAGAGGTGCGCTTGGATCTGACCGAGCTGCGCGTGGTGGACGGCATGCACGCCCGCAAGGCGACCATGGCCGAACTGGCCGACGCCTTCCTGATTCTGCCCGGCGGCATCGGCACCCTGGACGAGTTCTTCGAGATCTGGACCTGGTCCGCGCTCGGCATGCACGACAAGCCCATCGCGCTGGCCGATGTGGACGGTTTCTTCCAGCCGCTGCTGGCCATGATCACGCACATGGTGGGCGAGGGTTTCCTGCGTGAACCGGCCCGGGACCGGTTGCTGGTCGACGCCGATCCGGTGCGCCTGCTGGACCGGCTTGCCCCGGTCACGTCCAGCGCGGCATAGGCCTACCGGGTGATCGCGAGCGCTCAGCAGGGTGGCGGCGTGGTATCGGACCCCGGTTCACGGCACAGTGAGGTATGGCTCTCGCCGCGACCAGCTCGCCGTTCAGTGACGAACTCGAACGGCTGCTGAAGCGCAACGGCCTGTCCTGGCGCAAACTCGCCGACCTCGTCGGCTACACGCCCAGCTGGCTGAGCAAGGTCAAGAACGGCACGCCGCCGTCGGCGGAACTGGCCCGGCTGTGCGACCAGGTACTCGGTGCCGGGGGAGCCCTCCTGGCCCTGGCGGCCGTGGAGACCGGCACCCCGCGCCCGGCGCAGTTGCCCGCCGCCGCGGCCCGGTTCGTCGGCCGCATCCGGCAGCTGACCGAGCTGCGCTCCGTGCTGAGCGGTGCGGGCAGCCAGGGCACGCCGCGGATGGTCGCCGTGCACGGTCCGCCCGGCGCGGGCAAGACCAGCCTGGCGCTGCGCCTGGCCCACGACGTGGCCGGCGGCTTCGTCGACGGCCAGCTCTACGTGAACCTGCGTGGCTACGCGGGCGAGGGCCGGCCAGCCGAACCCGCCGGTGTCCTGGAGGAGTTCCTCCTCGCGCTCGGGGTGGCCTCCGAACACATCCCCCGCGGCATCGAACCGCGGGCCAAGCTGTACCGCTCGCTGCTGGCCGGGCGGTCCATGCTCATCGTGCTGGACAACGCCCTGGACTCCCTCCAGGTCGAGGCGCTGCTGCCGGGCAACAGCGACTGCGCGGTGGTGGTCACCAGCCGCAAACGGCTGGCCGGCCTGGCCATCCACACCGACGCCCACCAACTGCAACTGGGCCCGATGGAACCCGCCGAATCGGTCGCGCTGCTCGGCGCGGTCATCGGCGCGCAGCGGTCCACCGCCGAACCGGCCGCGATCACCTCGCTGGCGTTCCACTGTGGACACCTGCCCCTCGCGCTGCGGATCGCCGCCGAGCGGGTCGCCGTGCACCCCGGCCACTCGGTACACGGCCTGGTCGGCGAACTGGAGGACGAGGAACGGGTCCTCGACGCCCTCGAAACCGACGACTCGGTCGCCGTGCGCACCGTGTTCTCCTGGAGCTACCGCGACCTGCCGGACCGCACCGCCAGGGTCTTCCGGCTACTCGGCTTGCACCCCGGACCACACCTGAGCGTGGCCGCCGCGGCGGCGCTGACCGGGGAGAGCCCGGGCATCACCCGCCGCGAGCTGGACCGGCTGGCCGCCGGCCACCTGATCGAGACCCTCGGCGACGGCCGCTACCACCTGCACGACCTGCTGCGCCGGTACGCCGCCGAGCAGACCGAGCGGATGGACAGCGCACCGGACATCGCCGCCGCCATCCGCCGGCTCACCGACTGGTACCTGCACAGCACCGCCCTCGCGAACCGGCTGCTGGCGCCCTACCGGGTCAACCCGCTGCTGCTGGCCGACCCGGACCCGGCCGTCCGGCCGCTGGAACTCACCGGCGCCGACGCCCTGCGCTGGTGCGACGAGGAGGCGGACAACTTCGCCCCGATCACCGCGCTGGCGCTGTCCGCCGGCCTGCACGAGACCTGCTGGAAACTGCCCATCGCCCTGTTCGACTACCTCTACCTGCGCAAACCGGGACAGCTGTGGCTGCGCACCCATGAACCGGCCATCGCCGCCGCCGAGACCATGGGGGACAAGTTCGCCGAAGGCTGGGTGCGCACGAACCTGGCCGAGGGGTTCCGCTGGCTCGGCGAGTACGAGCGGTGCCACGACCTGTACGAGCAGGCCCTGGTGCTGCGGGAACAGTCCGACGACCGGCACGGTGCCGCCTGGGTGCTCATCGGCATCGGCGCGCTGGCGGTCAACCGGGGCCAGCTGGACCGGGCCATGGAGTACGGCGGCCGCGCGCTGGAACTGTTCCGTGCGCTGGCCGACCAGGAGGCCATCGCCTACACGCAGCTGATCCTCGGCGACGCCTGCCTGGCCGACGGCAGGCACGAGGACGCGCTCCGGGTATTCGACGAGTCGCTGCGCACCTCGGAGCGGCTCGACGACCACTACGGCGCGGGCCTCGCGCTGGGCCGGATGAGCGAGGTACACCTCGTCCGGGGCGACCCGGACACCGCGTTGCCCCTGGCAGAGCGGTCCCTGGAGGCCCGCAGGCGGGCGGGGGACCGGTGGGGCGAGGCCGAGTCACACGTGCGGCTGGCCCGGCTGCTGCGCGCCCTCGACCAGCACGAGGCCGCCACCAAGGCTCGCAAGGCAGCCGCCCGGATCTACGCCGAGCTCGGTGACCCGAGGGCTCTCCTCGACGACTGACTCCGAAGGTGACGATGTTCGCGGCGAGGAACGAGCCCCGAACATCGTCAACTTCGGGAGCACTTTCCATGGAAAGCGTCAGCCGGCGGCGAGGAGTTCCTGGATGGCCGTGCGCAGCGTCTGCTGCCCACCGGGCACGATGCTGGTGTGCGTGTCACTGCGCCGGTGCATGACCCGGGCGCCGTGGCTGTCGTGGAAGCCGATGGCGGTGGGGGAGTGCGTCCGCTGCCCGTCGCCGTCGAACCGGGTGACGGTGAACTGGCCGCGCCGCTCGATGCCGGTGATCAGGTGCGCCAGGGTACGGGCCTCGTCCGCCCGCTGCCCGGCACCCAGCAACCGGTCGCCGAAGGTGGCCGGCTGGTTCGCGTACCGCTCCACCTCGGCCAGCACCGAGTTGAGCACGTTGATCGAGCCGATCCGGGCGGCGGGCACCTCGCCCGCCAGCTGGGTGATGCTCGGGATGATCTCGTAGTCCGGAATGGCGTGCAGCGCGACCTGGTCACCGTCCACGACGGCCAGCACGCCCTGCTCGCCGACCACGACGCCCCGGGCCCGCAGCGGCCGGTCGGCCAGGATGAACGTGTCCACCGCCCAGGAGAACCGGCACAGCGGGTTCAGCAGTCCGGAGATCACGTCCGCCGGACCGTGGTCGTCGGCCAGGTCGCGGTGCTCCAGGCCGCGCAGCACGGTGTGCACGTACTGCGCGCGCTCCTCCCAGGTGGTGCCCGGGCTGGGCACCCGCAGCGCCTCCGGCATCTCGCCGAGCCGCAGCTGGTCCCAGCACACCTCGAGCTCCGCCGTGGTCAGTAAGACCGGGCCGTTCACTCCTCGCCTCCGATCACCGGCGGGGACACCAGAGGCAGGTCCTCGTCGGTGACCAGTGCCTCGCCCATCGCGTACTTGTTCTCGTGCTCCGCGTCGTCCTCACCGGAGCTGGAACCGCCCCGGGCCCCGCTGAGCGCGCCCTGCATGACCGAGCCCTGTCCGGGAACCCCGGCCCGGCCACTGGCCACCCGGTTCACCCCGGCACCCGCGCCTGCCGCGCCGCCCTTGGCGCCCACGCCACCCTTACCGGCGACGCCGCCGGCCCCGCCGATCCCACTGCCGCCGATCCCGCCGGCCGCACCACCGCCACCGGAACTGCCGCCGCCGACGATGTGACCGCCGAGCAGACTGCCGCCGAGCGCGATGCCGCCCGCGGTGATCGCTCCGAGGCCGAGACCGGCGGCCAGCTTGTCCGAGTGCTCACCCTGGTCGTGTCCGGGGAACCCGGAGCCGTCATGCGGGCGATCGTTGCTGAACCCGGTCGGCGCCGGGATACCGGTGTTCAGCACGCTCTGCCGGTCGATCTGCGTGCGGGGACCGGTCGTCTCCGGCGAGCCGACACAGCCGGCGGCCGGTTCGCCACCCGTGTTGGTGGCAGGTGGAGTGGTGGCGTGCGGAGCGGTGTAGCCAGCGCCGCTGGTCACGTTGACCTGGGTCATCGAGCCGCCGCCGGTGTCCGAGCCGGACTTGTCGGTGACGGTGATCGGTGGGGGAGCGGGCAGCGGCTGCATCGCGGTGAGGTTGTCCCGCGAGTTCTTCTCGTAGGTCTGCATGACCTGGTTGGCCCGCGCGTTCATCTCGCGTTCCTGCGCCGCGTGGTCCTCGGCGTTGGTGGTCACCCCGAAGACGCTGCCGCCCATCGCGCGGAAGGCGTGGATGCCGCCGTCCTGGACGTTGTCCACGGTGCTGTTCTGCTTGAGCGTGGCCGGGTCGGGCATCTTGTGCTTGGTGTCCGCGACGTCCTGGCCCTGCTGCTCGACCTGGTCGGCGAAGGACTCCGTCCGGGTACCCGCGTCGCCGTGCCACTGCGCGGCCTGCTGCATGGCCTTGCCCGCGTCGGCGGCGGCCGCGCCCTCCCAGCTGACCCCGAGGTCCTTCAGCGTCCGGCTCAGCCGGTCCTCGCTGTCGACCAGGTCCTTGCCGAGCGCGGCGAGCGCCGCCCGGGGTCCCTGGAAGGCGCCGGCGGCCGGGCCGGTCGTGGTCCAGCCGTGCTTGGCGCCGAGATCCCAGCCCTCGTACCGGTAGTGCCCGACCTGTGGCTCGCTCACCACTGCCCCCTTACTTCTTCTGCAAGGTCTGCATCGCGAAGGTCGCCGCCTTCAACGCGTTCGCGCACTGCTCGGCCACCGGCGGCTGCGGGTCGGTGATCTGGCTGAAGGACACGCTCAGACTCTGTCCCTTGGCCACGTCCACCACGATCTCGCAACCCAGATTCGAGCTGTCCGACTTGGACACCTGCACCGCCGGGAAACCGGCGGCGTCGACCGGCTTGGCCTCCGCGTCCCGTGTGCCGTCCAGCCAGACCTCGACACCCTCGTTGGCCCGGGCGACGACGAGATAGCTCAAATACGGTTTGGTCGAGGACTTGTGGAAGCTGCAGTCCTTGTTCGCCTGTCCGCCGGCACTCGGCTGCGCATCGACCAGCAGCTGCTTCTGCTGGTCGTTGTTCAGCACGGTGCAGGGATCAAGGTTGTCGATCTTGATCTCCTTCGGCCTGGCGGGCAGCTTCCCGGAGGTCGAAGCGGTCGTGGAGCCGGTCGGGGTGTCGCTCTTGCCGCTGTCACAGGCGCTGAGCGCCACGGCGAGGCAGGGCAGCAGGAGCAGGTAGCGAGCCTTCATCACTGGGCTTGGTCCTTTTTGTTCAGGGCGGCGGCGATGTCGTCATCGGTGTAGCCGTACGTCTTGGCTACCTGCTGCAAAGAGTTGGCGGCATCGAGGATCTGCTCGGCGCTGTGTTTCGCACGATTCGCATAGGAATCGGGAGCCTCGATGAGCTTCCAGTTCAGCGCCTTGGCCACGTCCTTGCTCACCGGATCGCCCATCGCGGGGCTGCAACGCATCTGGCTGCGGTAGCCGGCGACACGGGACATCAGGTCCTCGCCGTGCTGTTTCATCGCCGCGGCGGCCTTCAACACGTTCTCGGGGGTAATGCCGAACATCTGCCCGCCGCCCGTGGGCGCAGGCACACCGGGATCATTCGCCACAGATCTCACCCCAACTCGACCCATTGATCATCGCGACGGTAGCAGGCGTGGAATACCCCTGTCCGGCGGTTCCCGAGACCGGACCGTAATCACCCTTTCGGTGCAGGCTGAAGCGTTCGGCCACGATCCCGATCGACCGGTGACCTGCCACCGATCCCCCTAGGATCCGCCATATGGCGCACTCTGTACACCGGTTCCTGCTCGTCGTGGCGGCATCCCTGCTGCTCACCGGCTGCGGCACGAAGATCGACGGCACCCCTGTCGCCCCATCGGGGTACGGCGGCGCCCGGATTCCGGACCGCGAGCAGACCGCCGTCGTGGCGGCCATGCGGGAGCTGGACGCGTGCGCCCTCCTCGACGACCCGAAGGCCCAGCCGCAGGGCCCGCACGGATGCGAGGCCAGCAGTGCGAGTGGCCGGTTGCGGCTCCGGCTGGGCTACAAGCTCAGCCACACCACGCGCTGGGCCGCGCAGCCGGTGGACGCCGCGGGCATGCACGGCTACATCGAGGAGACCGGCTCCGGCACCCGGCAGGCGTGCTCCGGATACCTGCCGGTCAGCTTCGGCCGGTCGATCTTCGTGGCGGCGGACGGCAACGGCGCCTGCGACCAGGTGAAGGCCAAGCTGGTCGCGGTGGCCGGCAAGCTGGCCAACCCGGACGCGGTCAAGGTCAACCCGGCGACCCGGCCCCTCGCGCAGTGGGACGGGTGCAGCGCGCTCGGCGTGGCCCTGGGGGACGAACTGACCAAGTACACGCTCAGCGACCTGGACGCGGTCACCGTGGACGCCACCGACGGCTGCGAGGCCAGGCTCAAAGGCAGCAAGGTCACCTCGCAGGACAGCCTCCGGTACAACGTGAAGTACAGCTCCCCGGCCGCGGCCTCGGTGCCGCTGCAGGACATCGCGGGCAAGAAGGCGTTCGTCAGCAACCGGGCGGGCAGCTGCTCCGCACTGATCGACAACGGCCCGTCCGGCGTGGAGAACAAGGTCGTCTCCGTCGTCGAGATCAGCGTGACCGCCAAGACCTGCGAGGCGATGACGGCCCTGGCGGGGAAGATCGTCACCACCCTGCAGGGCAGCCCGCCGTCCCTCGGCAACCCGCAGCGCCCGGTGCTCATCCCGGCGAACCAGCCGGACGAGGACGCCCCCGGCGCGTGCGTCGACTACCGGGGCACCGGCTGCACCCCGTACGACGGCAAGGCCAAGCTTCCCGGCGACAAGAAGGAGGCCCTGGCCGCGGCCAACGCGGACACCCGCGCGGTGTGCGCGCTGGCCGAGAAGCAGGTGAAGCAGGCGTTCGGCGACACGATGCGCCCGGTGATCTACGGCGACTTCTGCGTGTTCGTGGAGCCCACCCACGTCATCGAGGTGAACGTGTCGATCAGCGACAAGTACCCGCCGGCCGAGTACGGCAAGGATCCCAAGCTGTACAAGGACATCAAGTCCCCGGTGACTTTCGGCGGCGCGCAGGCCAAGTCGTTCCGGTCCGGCAAGGACAACGACACGTACACCATCTACCTGTCCCAGCAGGGCGACATCGCCCAGCGCGGCATGATCGGCCTGGAGGCCCGGGTGAAGGCGCCACGCGGCAGCGCCTTCGACGCCAAGCCCGACCCGGCCAGGCAGGCCCCGCTGGACAAGCTCGCCGAGGAGATCGCCAAGGCCTACCTGTAGCTACCCGCCGAACATCTCCGAGGTGCCCGCCTCCCGGTTGGGCCCGTACAACACCTGAGCGGCGAACTCGATCACGCCGTCCTGGTCGAACCGCTGCTCCTCGCCGCCCTCTTCGGCGACCACGTACCGGTCGCCGGAGAAGGTGACCGTCCAGACCCGGTTCTGGTAGTTCTCGAACTCGACGAACCCGCCCTCCCGGTCCGGGATCCGGCCGAGCTCGACGACCAGGGTGCGCAGCGGGGCGAACCCGCGCTCCTTGATCTCCCTGGTCTCGGTGCGCATCCGCATCCGCAGGCACGGGTTCGGCTCCCGGTTCCAGGTGCTGGTCTGGATGCCGGGCGCCCGCAGGTAGCGGAACCCGGCGTCCTGCTCGTCCTCGGTGCCGGCGACCTCGCAGCGATACGCCAGGAAGAACTCCCTGGTCGCGTCGTGCACCTCCTGGTCGTCCAGCTTGAACCGGTGGATGGCCGGGCTCACCGAGACGACCAGGTCGAATCCGTGCCCCGGGCAGGAGAAGCCCTCCGCGATGGCGAACGGCTGCTCCGCCGGGACGAACAGCTCGTCGGCGTGGTCACCGGCGAACCGCAGCAGCTCGTGCCCCAGCGCCGCGTCGTAGGTGCTCAGCGCGAAGGTCTTCAACGCGTGCTCGCCGTCCTTGGACACCAGCGCCAGGTGGGCGCTGACCGGTCCCAGCCGCCAGATCCAGCCGCCCGGGATGCCCTCGGCCGGTTGTGCGCCGGGCATGGCCGCGAACGTCGCCGTCAGATCCACGCTATGTCTCCCTCGCAGCAGATGTGATCACCCATTCTCCTAGCACCGCCGCTTGACGGTGTACCCGGCGTTCGGATCGGGCGCCGTGTCGGAGTACTTGGCCGTCATCTTGCCGCCGCCGGAGGAGTTCTTCGACTTCTCCATCGCCTCCATGTGACTGGTGTCGTTGTAGAAGTCCACCCGGTCCGGGTAGTCCTGCTTGTAGCCCTCGCTGTTCCAGTGGTCGACCACCGCCGTCTGGTGTTCGAAGGTCAGGTTGGTGATCGGGTTACCCTGCTTGTCCAGCCAGTTCAGCTTCTTCCAGTCCTTCGGCTCCTTGTAGCCGCTGAAGTCGAACTGCGGGTTGCCCTGGCCCTCCACGGTGTACTTCTTCGCCAGGTCCTCCCACGTATCCCGCTTGTAGCCGGTCGGGTAGTACTCCGACCGCTTCGGCATCAGGCCGAAGGGGTCGGTCTCCAGCATCGGGTTGCCGACGTAGGTGTAGTGGTTCTCCGACGGCGACAGGCCCAGCGGGTCCGGGGTCAGGTACCGGCCGGTGGCCGGGTCGTAGTAGCGGTGCAGGTTGTAGTGCAGGCCGGTTTCCCGGTCGTGGTACTGGCCGGGGAACCGCAGCGGGCAGTCGGCGTCGCGCTGTCCGCGGACGCCGAACTCCTCGCCCCACAGGTTGGCCCGGCGGGACCAGGACACGTGGCCGTCGGCGTCGATCAGTTCGGTGGGGGTGCCGACCAGGTCGGAGATGATCGCGTCGAACCGGCTGTCGATCACCGCGTCCGGCGCGTCCGCGGCCCAGGAGCGCCGGGTCTGGGCCAGTGGCGCACCGACGTCCTCGTAGTCCCAGGACAACGCGATGACCCGCGCGCCGGCCGTGTGCTGCTGCTCGGCCAGGTTGCCGCCGTCCCAGCTGAACAGCGTCTCGTCCAGGACGGCGCCGTCTTCGCCCAGCCGGCGTTTGGCCACCCGCCTGCCCAGCGGGTCGTACCGGTAGGACCAGCGGGCACCGTCCGGGGTGGTCACCCCGGTCAGCTGGTGCTGCCCGTTCCACGTGTAGGTCCACACCTTGCGTTGCCCGGACAGCGTGCGCCGCGTCTGGCTGACCAGCCTGCCCAGGTCGTCGTACTCGTAGCTGCTGCGTCCGGCGGCGCGCAGCAGCGGGCCGTCCAGGTCGCGTGGCCCGGCGGCGTCGGTGTCCGCGCCGGGCATCGCCGACGCCAGGTTGCCCATCGCGTCGTAGGCGTACCGCTCCTGCCAGTTCGCCCCGGTCACGCCGAGCACCCGGCCGTCCGGTCCGACCTGGAAGGCCCGGTCGCCGTGCAGCCGGTCCTGGATGGCGGTCAGTGCCCCGTCCGCCCGGTAGCGGAACACCCGGCTCTGCACCGGCTGCGTCTCCCGGTCCGACCACACGTCCTGGGCGGTCAGCCTGCCGAGCTGGTCGTAGTGCTGGGTCAGCCGCGCCTGGGAGCCCAGCCGCCTGCCGCGTTCCCGGCCCAGCGCGTCGAACTCGAAGTCGAGCCTGCCCGCCGAACCGACCATGGCCGTGCTCAGCTGGTCGGCGGAGTACTCCCACCTCGTCTCCACGCCGGACGGGGTCACCCGCCGGACGCGGCGGCCCAGCGGGTCGAACTCGCTGCGCACCGCGCGGCCGTCGATCGACTCGGCCAGCGGCCTGCCCAGCTTGTCCCGCTCGTAGCGCAGGTCGGTGACCCCGTCGCTGAGCCGGATCCGGAACCCCGCCGCGTCGTACTCGTACGCGACGGGCGCCTCGCCGTCGACCCGCCGGAGCACGAGCTGGTCCAGCACGTCGAACTCCGAGGTCAGCTCCGGGCCGTCGCCCTCGGCGCGGCCGATCTGCCGTCCCGCGGCGTCGTACCGGTAGCGCACCTCGCGGCCGGTGAAGTCGCACTCCCGGACCAGCCTGCCCGCCGGGTCGTACTCGTAGGTCCAGTCCAGGCCCAGCGGGTTGAGCACCCGGGTGATCCGCAGCTCGGTGTCGTACTCGAAGGTGTACCGGGAGCCGTCCGCGAACGTGCGTGCCACCAGCGTGTAGAACGGACCGGCTTCGAACCGGGTGACCGCTCCGTTCGGCGCCCAGCGCTGGAGCGCGTTGCCCTCGGGGTCGTAGGACAGCTCTTCCCGGGAGCCGTCCGGATTGATCTTCCAGGCGGGCAGGCCCTCGACCGTCCAGCCGTACTGGGTGACCGCGCCGTCCTGCGTGGTGAGCGTGGTCGGCCTGCCGAACCCGTCCAGGGTGTACCGGGTGGTGGCCCCGGACGGGCTGGTCTCCGCCAGCCGGCAGCCCGCGTCGTTCGTGGCGAACTCGTAGCGGGTCCCGTCCACCGCGACGCCCGCGGTCAGGTGGCCGCGCCCGTCGTACTCGGACGTGGTCACCGTGCCCAGCGGGTCGGTCTCGGTCAGCGGCGAACCGGTGGCCGTGTACGTGCGCAGCCATTCGATGCCGCCCGGCTTCGACACCCGCGTCGGCACCCGCAGGCGCTGGTCGTACTCGGCCTCGATGGCCTCGCCGTCCGGCCGTTCGATCCGGATCACGTCGCCGTTGGCGTCGTACACGTACCGGGTCGTCCGGCCCAGCGGGTCGGTGATGGCCAGCAGCCGGTGGTGCCGGTCGTACTCGGTCAGCGTGGCGTTGCCGAGCGGGTCGACGATCCTGGTGATGTGGTTGTGCTCGTCGTAGTGGAACCGGGTGACGTGGCCGAGGCTGTCGGTCACCGAGGTGACCCGGTTCGCCAGGTCGTAGTCGAAGTCGGCGTTGAGGTAGCCGCCCTCGCTGTGGCCGCGGGTGACCCGGCCGTCGGCGCGGTACTCGTAGCGGTAGCTGAAGCCGTTGCGGTCGATCCAGGCGGTGATCCGGTCGTGTTCGTCGTACTCGTACTGGTACGGCAGGCCACTGGAGTTGATCACAGCGGCCAGCCTGCCCAGTTCGTCGTACTGGTAGCTGCGGACCGTGACCGCGTTGCCCTGGTCGACCACCCGCAGTGCGCCCAGCCGGTCGCCCTGCGCGGTCTCGATGACGTCCACGGCGACGTAGTAGCCGCCGGAGTGCTGGATCGACAGCGGCAGGCCCACCGGATCCCGGTGGTAGGTGATCGTGTGGCCGTCGCGGTCGGACAACGCGGTGATCGGCCTGGTCCCGCCCCGGGCCGGGCCGAAGTGCCGGGTCCAGCCGATCTGGGGGTCGGTCAGCAGGTAGGTGTCGGTCTCCGGGTCCCTGGTCAGCACCCAGCGGGCGCCGAACAGCGGCAGCCGGGGGCCGTCGCCGTGTCCCTCGAACACCAGTACCTCGGCGTCCGCGCCGATGTAACGCAGGCCGTCCTCGGTCGCCTCCAGGCGCTGGTCGAGGGTGCAGGACCAGCGCGGTCCGAGCAGGCCGCCCTCGGTGAAGTCCGAGGCCGAGGCACGGTCGAACAGCAGCGGTAGCAGGCCGGGCAGGCCCAGGTCGGTGTCATTGGTGATCATCTGGCCGGAGACGGTGTCGACCGGGTCGCCGCCCTTGCCGTCGCAGCCGCCGTTGCCCTCGGACTTCTGGCCGCCCTGATGGCCGGGCCTGCCGTCCGAGCCGGCCGAGCCGACGTTGGTCTCCGGGGCGCCCCTGGTCGGCGGCCCACCATTGGCTCCCGCCGTGTTGATGTCCGGGCCGTCGCCGCCCCCGCGCGTGGTCGGCGGATCCGTGGGCCGCTTCAGCGGGCCGCCCTTGGCGCCCGCGGCGTTGATGTCGGTGCCCTTGCCCCGGCCCATCAGCTTGCTCAGCTTGGCCATGATCTCCTGCAGCTTGGAGATCAGGCTCTTGATCCTGGGCAGCACCTTGCGGATGGTGCCGATCAGCTTGCGGATCAGCCCGGTGACCTTGGCGATCGTCTTGGAGATGACGGGGACCGCCTGCGCGATGACGATCGGGGTGGCCAGGCCCAGGGTGAACGCCAGTTCGGCTCCCCAGGCGACCAGCCTGCCGATCAGCTGGGCGATGATCTCCTGCACCATCTGCCGGACGAAGGCGACCACCTCGCCCATGATCGTCACGCCCGCGGCGATGCCGTCGGCCAGCGCGCCCGCACCCGCGATCGCGTCGGTCACCTCGGCGGAGTGCTTGCGGTACGCGTCGGCCGCCTCGCCGGTCCAGCCGCCGGTCCCGGACTTCGCCTCGGCGCCGTACTCCTGCGCGACGGCGGAGACCTCCTTCGCCACCCGCTCCCAGGTCTCGCCGAACGCCTTGACCGCGCCGGGATCACCGGCCAGCGAGTCCAGGGCCTTGCGCAGCGGTTCCACGTGCGTCATCAGCACGTTCACCGCCGAGGCGGCCAGCGTGCCGAACGGGTCCATCACCGCGGCGGCGACCTCCATGGCGGCGCCGACGCCGCCCAGGCCCGCTTCCACCCAGTCCCCGCTGGCCATGCCGTCGGCCATGCTCTTCGCCGAGTCGTACAGGCCGAACCCGGTGCCCATGTCCTCTTTCTTGGGCGCCGCTACCAGGGGGTTGTTCACCGAAACCTCGCCGCTTCTGCCTGGTCCTGCTCGTGATAGGTCTTGCCGGTCCTCCGGATGCCGTCCCCGGTCTTGCCCAGCGTCTCGACCCCGCGGGTGATGGCCTGCGCGCCGAGCTGTTCGAAGGGGATGACCGCCGCCGCGAACGGCTGGCCCATCAGGCCGAAGGCCATGTTGTTCATCGTCGTGTTCGCGGCCTGGACCGCGGTGCGCAGCCGATCGCCCAGCGCGTCGATCTTGCGGGCGTGCGCTTCGAGTTCCTCGACGACGACCTCGAAGTGGTCGGCCATCAGCGGTCCTTCTCCAGCCAGCTATTGCCGCTGAAGTCGTCCGGGTCCTCGGGTTCGGTGGCCGGCGGCGGCGCGGCCTCGGGTTCCGGAGCAGGGAAGGTCTTCTGCGCCTCGGCCACCACGTGCCGGGTGACCGGGTCGTCCGGCCCCACGGTCTCCGCCATGATCTCGCCCAGCCTGCGGCTGTACTCGGCCTGGGCCGCGCGCATCGCGGTCAGCACCGCGGCGGCGATCTGTTCCGGGCTCAGCTGGCGCACCTTCGCCGTCATGCTCACGTCGGTGGGAATGCCGTTCGGGCCGACGGTGACCACGACGGCGCCCTGCTCGGCCTCGCCCCGCGCCGAGAGCTGCTGTACCTGTTCCCCCATGGCCTGAAAGCCGGCCAGTTGCCGCTGAGCGCTGCGGTCCCAGTCGTCGACCATGTTCTCCAGGTCGTCGAGATCCATGCGAAAAGCCCCCTCTTGAAGATCAAATTTTGATTCTTCCGTATGGGGGAAAACGCTGTCATTCGGCCGTCCGGGCCCTCTTGATCCGGCGATGGCCGCAATCGGTCAGCAATAACCCGCCTCGTGGGCCAAGATCGCGGCCTGCGTCCGGTCCCGCACCTCCAGGGTGGCCAGCAGCCGGGCCACGTACGTCTTCGCCGTGTTCACCGTCAGCCCCAGTTCGGCGGCGATCTCCGCGTTCGACCAGCCCCGGCCCAGCAGCCGGAGCAGCGCGATGTCCCGCTCGGACAGGCCGGTCAGCCGCGGGTCCTTGACCGGCATGAGCACGGTCTCCAGCAGCGTGCTGGTCACCGACGGCGACAGCCACGCCTGACCGGCGGCCACCGCGCGGATCGCCTGCAGCAGCTGGTCGCCGGGGGAGTTCTTGACCAGGAAGCCCCGCGCCCCGCCGCCCAGCGCGGCGTGGATGTTCTCCGGCGGCTCGTAGGTGGAGAGCACCAGGATCCGGGTGTCCGGGGCCCGGCGGATCACCGCCAGGCCGTCCAGCTTCGGCATGGTCAGGTCCAGCAGCAGCACATCGGGCCGGTGCAGGTCCACCAGATCCAGGGCCTCATCGCCGTCGCCGGCCTCGGCCACCACGGTCATGTCCGGTTCCGCGTCGAGCAGCATGCGCAGGCCGAGCCGGACGATCGGCGCGTCGTCGCAGATCAGTACCGTGATCATCGGTCCACCACCACCTCCCAGCCGCCCTCGGGACTCCGGACCGGCCGTCAACCGCCCACCGGCCATCTTCACCCGCTCGGCCATGCCTGTCAGCCCGTGACCCCAATTCGTTGCCCGCGACCATGCCGCTCTACCAGGACATGCTGGACCGGAAGGTGTCGGCCGAACTGGTGATCTACCCGCAGGACGCGCACATCCTGAACGAGCCCGTGCACCGGATCACGGCCGCGAATCGCACCGCCGACTGGTTCGGCAGGTATCCGGGCTGAGCTCAGGCGATCGCCGCGGGCACCTGGCCGGCGGCGATCGCCCGCAGCAGCGTCCGGTGATCCCGGCGGATCTGGTTGGCGTATCGGTAGGCGAAGGTGGCGATCGCCTCGGCGAACGTGTGGCTGGTACCGAGGTACTCGGCGATGGCCCGCCGGTCCCCGCCCCGCGCGTGTGCCCTGGCCAGCGCGCGCCCGCACAGCCCGGCGAACGGCTCGAACTCGTCGAACGGCGCGTCCGGCGGCAGGGTCTGGATCTCCGGTACGACCCGCCACAGCCACTCGGTGCCGTGCTCGTCGGTGTGCGTGCCCAGGAACGGGTCGTCGGCGGCCTGCAACAGCCGCTGACCGGTGACCATGCGCTCACCGATCGGGCCGCTGAACCCGAGCCGGTCCTCCAGCACCGAGTGCCGCGCCGTGGTCAGCCGCAGCAGCACCCGCTCGCCGGGATCGCGGCCGATGAGCAGCAGCAGATGACCGTTGTCGTGCTGCCGGACGATGTCGGTCACGGTGAACCGGTCCAGCAGCCGCCGCCGGTCGAACGGCAGCGTGCGCAGGTAATCGTGGTACATCGGGAGCACGTCCTCGGTGAGGGCGTGATCCAGCATCGGCGGATCGTCCTTGATCCGCACCCGGCCGCTGACCACCTGGTTCAGTCGCGGCTGGCCCTCGGTCCGCAGGTTCACCTTCCCTAGGTCCTCGTCCTCCTGGGTGCCGTAGAACAGGTCCAGCTCACCGAGGCCGGCGAACTCGGCCATCGCGTGCTGGTAGCCGTCGATCGCCGCGCGGACGGCCCGCCTGCCCTGGTCGGTGGTCCAGCCCCGGTCGCCCGCGGCCACCTGGACACCGGCGGCCAGCCGCTTGACGTCCCACTCCCATGGGCCGGGAATCGTCTCGTCGAACGAGATCAGGCCGAACACCCGCCGCCGGTCCGGGCCCCGGTAACGGCCGAAGGCGCTCGGATGCGCGTCCCCGCAGAGCTGCACGGTGATGCCGGTGACCGGGGTGTCCGCCAGGTCGGCGGCGAACACACCCGGTGTGCCCCGCAGGTACGCCGACGGGGACGCCGCCAGAGTCCGGCAGCGCGCGGCGCCGAAGCTCTGCAGCATGAGCAGCCGATCAGCCGAGGGAATCCACTCGCCGTGACTGCTGCGTGGCGCTGATTTACGCGCCATACGTCCGATGTTCATCCGTTCATCACCTCGGAAGAGCATCGCACGTGCACCGGCGAAATGCCCGCTGATCAGGCCAGTTCGAAGTGTTGGTAATCGATTGGGTCAGTCCAGGTACCACCCCAGGTCCACCCGCGGTCGGTGAAACTACGCACCGCCGCGTCCCCGGGGTGCAGCATCCCCGGATCGTGGCGCGTCCGGTCCAGCCAGGGGCCGCCGTTCTTGGGCTGGACCCCGTTCTCGTCCAGGTACGGGTTGATCAGCGGATTGACGTCGATCGCCCGGCCATAGGCGTGGTACGACCAGTTGCCGCTGCCCGGGATGTCCCGGCAGTTGTACGCCGACGTGTTGTTGTCCTGCATGGACAGCTCGTCGTCGGCATTGGGTAGTTGTCCGGCGTGACCATCTTCTTGATCGGGTATTTCTGCTGGTAGAGCTCCCGGAAGATGGTGATCACCTGCTCGGTACGGTCCTTGTCGACGACGAGGCGGCCGAGGTGCGTGCGGCCGTCCATGCCGTGGAAGGTCATGTCGATCTTCCGCAGGTCCCCGGGCTGGACGGGGCAGCCCTGGTGCCAGGTGGTGCCCAGTTCGTGGGCGGTGACCGTGCGGACATGCGCCGCGAACGGCGGCTGACAGTCGGCCGGGGTCCCCGTGAAGGTCAGTAGTGCGGCTAACAGCAGCTTCATGGTCCGATCCTCGCGTCATCCGTGGTTCGTAGCCGGACGATTCGGCGTGTCCTGAAACACCTGTGGTCCCGAAGTTGACGATGTTCGGGAGAAAGCGCCCCGAACATCGTCAACTTCGGAGCTCAGGGCGGCGGAGCAGGGACGAACCCGTGTAGAGGATGCCGGCGATCAGGAAGGCGATGGGCACGCCGATGTTGCTCTGCCCGAGCGGCCCGGCCTCCGTCTCCGCGCTGAGCAGGTAGCCCACGACCTTGCCGATGTACGGGTCGCCGGAGGTCACCAGGCCGAGCCCGATCGCGGTGGAGATCAGCATGGAGATCACCCCACGCGGGTTCCACCGCCCGTAGCCGCCGTCCGGGTCGTACAGGTCGGCGGGCCGGTAGCCGTCCCGCCGGAACAGCAGCAGGTCGGCCAGGAAGATCGCCGCCCAGCCGCCGAGGCCCACGCCCATGACGATCAGCCAGGATTGGAACGGGGCGAAGAAGTCGGGCGCCAGGAAGATCAGGTACAGCCCGCCGGCGATGATCAGGGTGCTGTCGATGCTCACCGCGACGGTGCGGCGCACCGGCAGGCCCATGGCGAGCAGCAGCAGGCCGGAGGAGTAGAGGTTCATTATCCCGCCGGCGATGACCGACAGCAGCACGGACAGCATGAACGGCACCAGGAACCAGGTCGGCAGCTGCGCGGACAACGCGCCGATCGGGTCGGTGGCCACCGCCTGCGCGAGGTCCGGGTTGCCGACGGCGAGCAGCACGCCGAAGCACATCAGCGCCATGTTCGGCAGGGCTCCGCCGAGGGCGGTCCACAGGATCACCCCGCCGCGGTGCGCGTCACGCGGCAGGTAGCGGCTGTAGTCGGCGCCCATCGTGGTCCAGCTGATCGCCGCCGCGAACACCAGGATGATCCCGGCGAGCACGGGGCCGCCGGTGGGCAGCGGGGTGGACAGCTCCAGGTGCAGCCGCGGCAGCACGATGACGAAGTAGGACACCGTCATCAGGCCGGTGAACAGGGTGATCCACCGCTGCACCCGCATGATCACGTCGAAGCCGTAGATGCCCACGGTCACCACGATGCCGACGATCAGCGCGAAGCTGAGCGCGATGGCGGTGGGCCCGCCGAGGCTCGGGTCCAGCCGGGTCAGCACGGTCCGGGCCGCCAGGGAGCCGACGGTGACGCTGATGATCTCCCAGCCCACCGCGGTGAGGTAGCCGAACAGCGTGGGCAGCTTGTTGCCGTGGATGCCGAACGCGGCCCGGGACAGGGTGAGCGTCGGCGCGCCGCCCCGCCTGCCGGCCAGGGCGACCAGGCCCACCAGGGGGAAGCTGAGCGCGTTTCCGGCCAGGATGGCCGCGGCGGCCTGCCAGCCGGACAGCTTGAGGCCGACCACGAACACCCCGTAGGCGACGGGGATGAAGCTGATGTTGGCGGCCGCCCACGGCCAGAACAGCGACCGCGGCGTGCCCCGCCGCTCGTCCTCCCGGACCCAGTCGATGCCCTTGCGCTCGACCTCCCAGCCGGAGGTCTCCACCTGTGTCCCCATGCGCTGGTTCTACACCACGCCGAGGGCGCGGTGCAGCCGATCGAGCATGGCGGCGCCGTCGGCCTTGAGGGCGACGCGCACCGGCCGCCTGGCGGGGAGCTCACTGCCGGGCATGACTTCCAGCCGCCGGTCCACCCAGGTGGCCCCGCGCGCGTGCCCGGCCAGTTCGACCACGACCTGGTGCTCCTCGTAGTCGGCGAGTTCCGGGTCGAGGGCGATGGCCACCGCCAGGGGGTCGTGCAGCGCGCAGCCGGGGCCACGCGGATCGCCGGGGATGGAGCAGTAGTAATCGACGTAGACGGCGAGCCAGTCGGCGGCGGTGCGGGCCAGGTCACCGCCGCGGTCGCGCAGCGCGCCGAGCCAGCCGGGGTCGGCCCAGGCGTGTTCGGTGACGTCGAGGGGCACCATCCGCAGGCTGAATCCGGCGGCCAGCACCTGTTCGGCGGCTTCCGGGTCGTTCCACGCGTTGGCCTCGGCCTTGATGCTGACGTTGCCGGGGACGTCGACGGCGCCGCCCATCCAGACGACCTCGCGCAGCAGCCGGGGCAGCTCCGGTTCCAGGCGCAGTGCCAGGGCCACGTTGGTCAGCGGGGCCATGGCCAGGAGGGTCAGTTCGCCGGGCCGTTGCCGGGCCAGCCGGACCAGTTGCTCGGCGGCCGACTCCCGGACGGGTCGTCCGGCGGGCGGTGGCCCGGCGTGCCCGCCGAGCCCGTCGGCGCCGTGCACGACCTCCGCGTCCGCGGTCCACGGCAGGCCGTTCAGCGGGCGGGAGGCGCCGACGGCGACCGGTACCCCGGTCAGTCCGGCGAGCTCCAGCACGCGTAACGCGTTGGCCGCGCTCGCGTCGGCGGGCATGTTGCCGATCGCGCTGCCGACGGCGACTATCCGGGTGTCCGGCTGCGCGGCCAGGTAGAGGATGGCCAGGGCGTCGTCCACGCCGGGGTCGGTGTCGAGCACAAGATCGGGCATGGGACAAGCATCACCCGCCGTCACCCGGCTGGCGAGATGTTTCCTGCAAGAGTCAACGGGTCAACATTGTGCGCGCGTGTGACCAGGCCGGATAGTGGTAGCAGGCCAAAGACCACGGGGGGACGGGCGCCGAGGGTCGGGAACCGCTGGGGGTGTTCCCGATCGTCGGCGCCCGTCTGCGTCGGTCCGCCGGCACTAGACTGGGGCACGTGATCACCGCCGTGCACACCCTGGTCTACGCCGAGGATCCGGACGCCGCGCGGGCGTTCTTCCGCGACGTCCTGCGCTGGCCGCACGTCGACGCCGGCCATGACTGGCTCATCTTCCGCACCGGGCCGTCGGAGCTGGGCGTCCACCCCGGCGGCAACGCGCACGAGATCTCGCTGATGTGCGACGACCTGGAACAGACGATGGCCGAACTGGCCGGCCGGGGCGCCACGTTCACCCAGGAGGTGCGCGAAGAACGCTGGGGACGCACCACCCGGATCGCCGTGCCCGGCGCCGGTGATCTGCTGCTCTACCAGCCCGCTCACCCCGAAGCCTGGAGGATGCCGTGACCGAGGCCGCGAACAAGGCCCTGCGTGACCTGATCGCCGCGGGCCGCCCAGAGACGAACAACCTGGTGCCGCTGCTGGAGTCCGGCCAGGCCGGCCCCCGCGTGGTCGGCGCGCTTGCCGCCGAGCAGCGGCACATCGTGCCCGGCGACCAGCGGGCCCTCGCCGCCCTGGCCGGCCGATCCACCGGCGCGGTGCGGGAGCTCTTCCAGTACGTGTCCGACGGCGACGGCGCGGCGTTCGAGCTGCTGCCCGCGCTGGCCCTGGGCTGTGGCTGGACCCGGGCGGAGTTCGAGGCGTACGAGCCCAGTCCCGGGTGCATGAGCTACTCGGCGGGCCTGTGCTGGCTGTCGGTGAACGCCGAGCCGGCCAAGGCGGCGATCGCGCTGCTCAGCAACTTCGCCGAGTGGGGTGAGTACTGCTCCCGGGTGTCCAGCGTGCTGCGGGAGCGGCACGGGCTGGATGCCACGGCCACCGCGTTCCTGGACTTCTTCGGCGCCTCCAACCCGGAGCTGGACCGGCTGGCGGCCGCCGCCATCCAGGAGGGCCTGGACTCCGGCGCCATCACCGACGGCGACCCGGAGATCCTCCGCTACGCCCGGCTGCTGCGCGCCTACGAGCATCAGTTCTGGAACACCCTGGCCGGGTTCTGACCTGCGGCGACCACAGTGGACAGCGCGCGTTGCAGCTCGCCGAGTTCGATGTCGGACAGGCCGGGATCGCGCACGATGAGCTGGAAGTGCCTGGCCACGCCGGGGGAGTCGGTCCACTGGTAGAGCCGGTCGCCCCGGCGCACCAGTTCGTCGGTCCGCTGCCGGGGATCGCCGGGCAGGTCGGCGAGCCGGTGTACCCCGGACTCGGTGATCACCACGGTGTTCGGAGAGTCCAGTGTGGACGACAGGTGCAGCTGGGTGGGGGCTTCGCTGTTGCGGCCCTGCCAGATGGTCAGTGCGAACGGGGTGCCGGCGAAGTAGTCGCGGCCGTTGCCCGGTCGCAGGACCTGCCAGCGCAGCCGGTCGCCGGCGGCGTCGGTGGCCAGGGCCTGTGAGCTGAAGGCGACCAGATCTCCCTGCGCCGCCTGTGGATACGCCTGGTCGCGGAGCTGCGGCTGCTGGTCGATCACCGAGAAGTCCTCGTCGTTCCAGGCGTCCCCGGTGGTGCGGATCTTGCCCGGATTCCCGTTCTGCGCCTCGTGGTGCCTGCCCCGGTACGGGTCCCAGTGCCACTGGGTGCCGGACAGTACCGGGCTGTAGTCGGCCAGCCCGTTCAACGCCTGGTATTCGCCGGTGATCTCCTTGGCGGTGTCGGTCGCTCCACCGTGGTCGTTGGCCGCGCCGAACTCGGAGACGAGCGCGGGGGAGTGCCAGTCGCGCGCGGTCTTGCGGATCAGGTCGAAGTTCGGCAGGTAGGCGCCGCTGGCCGGTGGGCTGGCGAGTGGCAGCTGGCGGGCCTGGTCGTAGAAGTGCGGGGTGAACACGATTCCGCTGCGGTGCAACGGATCCGGCGTGCTACCCAGCGCGGGTACCAGGGGGCCGAGCTGCGAGTTCCAGAAGACGTTGGGCTCGGCGAACTGCAGTTTGTCCCGCCAGCCGGTCTCATCCAGCAGGTCGCGTACCCGGTGGTGGAACGGCCAGAGTCTCTGCGCGTCCCACTGCGCCGAGCTCAGGCCTTCCATGCCCCCGTCGAAGGGTTCGTTGATCGGTTCGAAGCCCAGGATCCGGTCCCAGTCCCGTTCCGGGAGCGCGCTTTTCAGGTGCACCAGGGCCTGTCGTGCCTGATCGAGGAAGGCGTCCTGCACTCCGGCCGTGTTGTTCCAGAAGGCGCGTGCCGCGGGCCGCACCCCGCTGTTGTCGGTGAGCAGGTGCTGTCCCCAGGTGACGCAGGCCGGCCCGCAGTACTCCTTCCCGGTGAGCCCGAGCCGGTCGACCGCCCACTTCGGCATGCCGTTGCCGGTGTACCAGGAGTCGGGGCGGAACAGGTGCCGGGACATCAGGTCGGAGTGGTACTCCACGATCACCCGCAGCCCGCGGGCGGTCGCCGCCCGGATCTGCGCGGCGATGGCGTCCAGGTAGCCGGTGTCCACAGTGTCCGGTGTGGGCGCGACCCCCTCCCAGGACAGCTGGAACCGGATCACGTTCGATCCGGGCAGCGTGGCGAAGGCCGCGGCGGCGTCCGCTGTGGACCGGAAGGGCGTGAACCCGTTCTCCGCCAGCTTGGTGCTGCCGGAGATGGCGTACCCGCGCAGCACCACCTGCCTGCCGAGCCCGTCGCCGAACACCGAGTCGGCCGGATCCACCGCGCTGGGCCGCACCGTGAGCCGATCCGCCTGCGGACCGTCCACAACGGACAGATCGTGCATCGCCGATGTGGGCGCGACCAGTCCCGCCACCAGTACCGCCGCCAGCAGCCCGTGCATTCCGACCACCTCCACCCCTCACGCTAGGTGAACATGAAAACAATTCATATTCACCGAACGAGCGATACCCGAACTCGGTATCCCTGTGCACCCAATGACTTCAGCGACAACTGAAATAAACCCATTGTCGTGTCTTCAAGATGGATCGATGCCCGTTGTTCCATCTTGAAGACACAACAAAGCGCTCAGGAGGAGGGCGTGGGGGCCCGCTCGCGGGTGGCGACCCAGACTCCGGCGAGGGCGGCCACGGTGAGCATGGCCAGGAGGACGTGTAGCGCGGCCAGGACGATGGGGACGCCCAGCCGGTACTGCACGATGCCGATCGTTGCCTGGCTCAGCACCGCGGCGAGCAGCAGCCGGTAGCGGCGCCAGGCGAGCCCCGACAGCGGTCGCAGGACGAAACCGAGGGCGATCAGCAGGCCCAGGAACAGGCACAACACGTCGCCGTGTAGCTGAGCCAGGTCGGTCACCGGCAGGTTCAGCCGGGACGTGCGGGCATCGCCCGCGTGTGGACCGGCGCCCGTCACCAGGGTGCCGCTGACCAGCAGCAACGCCAGCGTGCCGGTCATGGTGATCAGCAGCGCGCGCACCGGCCGGGGGACCAGTGACTCGGCGGGGCCATCGCCCTCGCCGACCGCCCTGGCCAGCAGGACCGCGCACCAGACCAGCACCGCGGACGGCACGAAGTGCAACGCGACGGTCCACCACCGCAGGCCCATCAGCACGGTGAAACCGCCGATCACGCCCTGGGCCAGCACTCCCAGGGGCATGGTGGACGCGAGCAGGATCAGCCGGCGGCGCCGGGGCCGGGCGGCGATGGCCACCAGGAAGACCAGCGCGCTGATCAGGCCCACGCCCGCGCCCAGCAGCCGGTTGCCGAACTCGATCCACTGGTGCAGCTGACCCAGTTCCGGGTCGTCGGTGGGCAGCAGGCTGCCCGGGGTGCACTGCGGCCAGGTCGGGCAGCCCAGTCCGGAGCCGGTGACCCGGACGACGGCGCCGCCGAGGGCGACCAGGATCTGGGCGGCCACGACGGCGTATGCGACCCGGCGCTGCACGGCCGGGTTCGATGCCCAGCGGCGGAAGATCTCCACCCGCCGAGCCTAGGGGGTGGTCATCACCAGGTCTGATTCGATGCCGCGGCAGGTGGCCTGCAGCCGGGGGAGCAGTGTGCGGCGGACGGCGTCCAGGGTGGTGCGGCCGGCGTGGGTGGCCACGTTGGCGGCGGCGATGACCTCGCCGGACCGGTCGCGGATCGGCACGGCCACCGAGCGCAGGCCGACCTCCAGTTCCTGGTCCACCACGGCCCAGCCCTGCTTGCGGACCTCGCGCAGCTTGCCGGTCAGGTCCGCCGGGGTTGCGGTGGTCTGCGTGGTGATCGGGTCGAAGGTCACCGCGTCCAGCAGCCCGGCGAGCGCCGGGCCGTCCAGGCCGGCCAGCAGCACCTGGCCCATGGAGGTGGCGAACGCCGGGAAACGGGTGCCGACGTCGATGCGCACCGACATGATCCGGGACACCGCGGACCGGGCGATGTAGACGATGTCCGTGCCGTCCAGAATGGACACCGAGCAGGACTCGCCGACCTCTGCGGACAGTGCGTCCAGGTGCGGCCGGGCGACCTCGGGCAGGGTGGTGCCGGACAGGAACGCGAAGCCCAGTTCCAGGACCCTGGCCGTCAGCCAGAAGTACTTGCCGTCGGTGCGCACATAGCCGAGGTCGACCAGGGTGAGCAGGAACCGGCGCGCCGCCGCCCGGGTCAGATCGGCGATCTTGGCCACCTCGCTCAGCGTGAGCCGCGGGTTCCCCGCGTCGAAGGCCTTGATCACCGCCAGCCCCCGGGCCAGCGACTGCACGTGTTCGCTCATGACCTGGCCTTCAACTCCCGCAGGGCGGTCAGTTCGGCCTCGGTGGGCGCCTCGGTCTCGACCAGGTCCTCCGCGACCCGCAGCTCCCAGCCGGTGGCCGCGCGGACCTCCTCCACGGTGACCCCGGGATGGATCGCGGTCAGCGTCAGTTCGCCGTCCACCGGGCGCAGCTCGCCCAGGTCGGTGATCACCAGCGCCGGGCCCTTGCCGTGCGAGGTCACGAAGTCCACCCGGTCCACCAGTGCCCGCGGCGTGTGCCGCAGCACCACGAACGTCTGCTTGCAGGAGGACGCGATCTCCGGCGCGCCACCCGCGCCGGGCAGCCGCACCTTCGGATGCGCGTAGTCGCCGACGACCGTCGTGTTGATCCTGCCGTGCCGGTCCAGCTGCGCCGCGCCCAGGAAACCCACGTCGATTCGGCCGGGCTGCAGCCAGTAGTTGAACACCTCGCCGACCCCGACGACCGCGTCCGCGGTCTCGCCGAGGATGCCGTCGCCGATGGACGCGGGCAGCCGGTCGGGCTTGGCGCCGAGCGCGCCCGACTCGTAGATCAGCACCAGGTCCGGGGCGTGCGTGTTGCGGGCCAGGTTGGCCGCGGTGGACGGCAGGCCGATGCCGACGAAGCAGCGGGTGTCATCGGTCAGCACCCGCGCCGCGGCCACCGACATCATCTCGTCCTTGGTGTAGCTCATGCCGTCACCTCCGCCAGCCAGTCGCCGAACGCCTCGCGGTCCCGGCTGATGCCGTCCCACTGCGCGTAGTAGTCGTTGTCCCGCTCGGTATACCCCTGAGCGTAGGAGGGATGCGCACCATTCGGCGCCTCGGCGACCAACGTGACCGCCCAGCCGGGCAGCGTGATCGCGCCGGGCACCGGGGTCAGCTCGTCGACGATCTCCTCCACGGTGACCAGGCTGCGCTTCGCGGCCAGCACGGCTTCCTTCTGCACGCCGAGCAGGCCCCACAGCTGCACGTTGCCCTTGCGGTCGGCGCGCTGCGCGTGGATGACCGTGACGTCCGGGTTCACCGCGGGCACCGCGGTCAGCTCTTCGCCGGTGAACGGGCAGGTCACCGTGGCGATGGTGCTGGTCACGCCCGGCAGATCGGTGCCGGTGTAGCCGCGCAGCACCGCGAACGGCAGCCCGGACGCGCCGGCGATGTACCGGTTGGCCATGCCCGCGTGGCTGTGTTCCTCCACCTCCAGGGGCACCGGCCAGCCGTTCTCCACCGCGTCCCGGAACCGGTGCAGCGAGCCGACACCCGGGTTACCGCCCCAGGAGAAGATCAGCTTGCCCGCGCATCCGGCGCCGATCATCCGGTCGTAGACGATGTCCGGCGTCATCCGGATCAGCGTCAGGTCCCGGCGCCGCTGGCGGATGATCTCCTGCCCGGCGGCCATCGGGATGAGGTGGGTGAAGCCCTCCAACGCGACGGAGTCACCGTCGTGGATCAGCTCGGCGACCGCGTCGGCGAGCGAGACGATTCGAGCCACTGCACGCTCCTGATTTGTTCGCCCAAATTTGTTCGCATAGCGCACGCACGTTCTCTCTTCGAACGTACGCCCGCGCCCCACGCGTCGTCAAGGAGAGCGCTTTCCCGGCGAACGGTGTCCCGAAGTTGGCGATGTTCGCGGGACAGAGCCGCGAACATCGCCAACTTCGGAGCGATCAGAGGGGGATCGAGGTGTCGGCGAGGCGGTCGGGGTCGACCTGCTTGCCGATGAGGGCGGCGAGGGCGTCGCCGTCGTCCCAGAGGTTGACGTTCATCGCCGCGAGGACCGTGTTGTCCTGGAGCCAGAAGGCGTGGAACTCGCGCTTCTCGACGTCGCCGCGGAGCACCACCCGGTCGTAGCCGCCGGGTTCGACGTAACCGCGGTACTCCATGCCCAGGTCGTACTGGTCGGTGTAGAAGTAGGGCTGCCGCTCGTACGAGCCGGAGCCGCCGAGCATCCCGGTGACCGCGACAGCGGGCTGGTTCAACGCGTTCGCCCAGTGCTCGACCCGGATTCCCTTGCCCAGCACCGGATGCGCGTGGTTGGCCACGTCGCCGGCCGCGTAGATGTCCGGGTCACTGGTGCGCAGCCCGGCGTCCACCACGATTCCGTTGTCGACGGTCAGCCCGGCCGCCTCCGCGAGCTCGGTGTTCGGCGTGATGCCGATGCCGACGAGCACCGCGTCCGCCTCGATCCGCGCACCGTCCACAGTGGCCCCGGAGCCGTCCACATCGGACGCCTGGGCGCCGAACCGGAAATCCACGCCATGAGCGGTGTGCAGGTCGGCGAACACCTGCGCCACCTCCGGGCCGAGTACCCGCAGCAGCGGCAGTTCCGCGCTCTCGATCACCGTGACGGCGACGTCCTTCGCCCGCGCGGCGGCGGCCACCTCCAGGCCCACCCAGCCCGCGCCGATGATCACGATCCGCCGCGCGCTGTCCAGCAGTTCACGCAGCTGCGCCGAGTCGTCCACCGTGCGCAGGTACCGCACGCCGGTGGCGCCGGGCAGCTGCCGTGGCGCGGAACCGGTGGCCAGCAGCAGCTTGGCGTACTCCACTGTGGACCCGTCGCGCAGGGTGACGCGATGCGCGGCCGGATCGACGGCGGTCGCCGGGTTGCCCAGCCGCAGGTCCACCTTGTGCTCGCCGTACCAGGCCAGCGGGTGCAGGAAGACGCTCTCCTTCTCGTCCTTGCCCTGCAGGTAGCCCTTGGACAACGGTGGTCGCTCGTAGGGACGGTGGTTCTCCTGGCCGATCAGCGTGATCTCGCCGGTGTAGCCCTGCTCGCGCAGCTGTTCGACGGCCTTGCCGCCGGCCAGCCCGGCCCCGATGATCACCATCCGCTGTGTCACTGTCCTGCGCCTCCTTGGGTGAGCGAGAAGAATTCCTGGCGGGAACGGGGGTCCTCGCGCAGCGCGCCGAGCATGGTCGAGGTGACCGTCGTCGCCCCGAGCGCCCGCACGCCTCGTTGGGTCATACAGCTGTGTTCCGCTTCGATCACCACTCCAACCCCCTTCGGCTGAAGTTGTTCGGCCAGCCAGTCGGCGACCTGCTTGGTCAGCCGCTCCTGCACCTGCGGCCTGCATGCGAAGTACTCCACGATCCTGGCCAGTTTGGACAGTCCGAGGATGCGTTCGCTCGGCAGATAACCCACGTGGGCGATCCCGGTGAAGGGCAGCAGGTGGTGCTCGCACACCGATCTGACCGGGATCGAGCGGGCTAAGACCAGCTCGTCGTAGCCCTCGTCGTTGGGGAACGTGGTGAGGTCGAACTCCCGGGGCGTGAACAGTTCGTGGTACGCCCGGGCCATCCGCCCCGGCGTCGCGTCGTCCACCGTGACACCCAGCGCGGTGAGGAATTCCCCGGCCGCCTTCTCGGCGCCGGCCAGGTCGACCTCGGCCCCCGGCTCGGGTACCACCCGCAAAGCGGTCATGGGCGTCCTTCCCTCGAACTAGTTTTACTAATAGAGTTTGGTTTTATGTCGAGCTCCGGTCAAGCGATCGCCGCGGTCGCCACCCTGGATGACCCACATCGGTCGGGTCTGTACCGGTTCGTCCGCGCCGCCCGGCGCCCGGTCGGCCGGGACGAGGCCGCCGAGGCCGTGGGCATCTCCCGCAAGCTGGCCGCCTTTCACCTGGACAAACTCGTCGACGCCGGACTGCTCCAGGCGGGATCGGCCCCCGTCGGCCGGGTCGGCAGGCGGCCGAAGGTGTACACCCCGGCCACCGATGACCTGCGGGTCTGCCTGCCGCCCCGGGAGCCCGGGCTGCTGGCCTCGGTGCTGATGGACGCGCTGCTGGCCAGGGCCGCCGGCGAGTCGGCGCAGCAGGCGGTGACCCGGGTGGCGGAGGAGCGCGGCGAACGGGTGGGCACCGCGGCGCGCGGCGCGGAACTCCTCGACCTGCTGACCGAGCACGGCTTCGAACCCGAGCGGGCCGAGGACGGGCTGCGGCTGCGCAACTGTCCGTTCCACCCACTCGTGGCCCAGCAGCCGGAGCTGGTCTGCGGGCTGAACCACGCCTACCTGAGCGGCCTGCTGACCGGGCTGCGGGACGCCTCGGTGCACGCACGGTTGCAGCCCGAGCCGGGGGAGTGCTGTGTGCGGCTGGATCCATCGACCGGTTGAGTGACGTTTGTGGTCGCCGGATCGGTGGCATTCCTTGGCCATGAACACCGGAGAGGGGTGGCACTGATGGGCACCGAAATCGTGTTGTTCCTGATTGTCGGAGTGGTGATCGCCGTCGTGAGCGGTCAGATGTTCAGCTACAACGGCCGCAAGTACGTCGGTGGTAAGCGCGGCGGTGCGGGAGCTGCGCTGGCCTCGATCCCCTTCCACCTGGCCACCCTCGGCGTCGTGGTGTTGATCAGCGTGTATCCGTTCGAGGGGGAACCCATCAGGAACTTCTTGCTGCGACTGGGACTGCTGCTACTGCTGCTGGCCGTGTTGTACGGAATCGCCGTCGGGGTCTTCCACCGCAGGCACCAGGAGCAGGAGGTCGCCGAGTTCGAGCGGAAGCACGGCATGGGGCAGGTCCCGACCGGACCCGTCCCGGATCAGGACGATCGGGTCCCGGAGCCGCGGACCTATGAGGTCGGCAACGATCAGCCCGGGTCCACCCCGGAGAAGATTCACCCGGTGGACCCGCGCAAATAGGCGCATGCTTGTCGCACAGGGGTCCGCGAAGCTCAAGGACGGTGCACTGTGGACATCATCGCTCTGATCGGCCGCATCCTGTTCGCCCTACTATTCCTCGGCTCCGCCTTCGGACACATGGCCAACGCCGAGGCCATGGCGCCGTACGCAGAGTCCAAGGGCCTGCCCTCGCCCAAGCTGAGCGTGATCGCCAGCGGGGTCTGGTTGCTGGCCGGCGGCCTGTTCGTCCTCTTGGGGCTGTGGGGTGACCTGGGCGCGCTCATGCTGTTCGTGTTCCTGCTGTCCTCCGGCTTCCTGTTCCACAACTTCTGGACCGTGGCCGATCCGCAGGCCAAGCAGGGTGAGCAGGCGCAGTTCATGAAGAACATCGCGCTGGCCGGTGCCGCCCTGCTGGTCTTCGTCCTGTACAGCAAGGACGTGATCGGCTGGACGGTCACCGGCCCACTCTTCTAGCTAGCGTGGAGCGCGCAGCGTCACCTGGACCGACCGGGTGGCGCTGACGTTCCCGGCCGCGTCCACGGCGCGGTACTCGATGGTGTGCCTGCCGTAGCCGGGCTTGCGCTGGACGAAGCTGGAGGTGGACATGCCCTCCGGCCCGAGGTTGCCGTACACCAGACCGTCCACTTCGGTCCCGGTCGCGGTGAACTGGAACGGTGCCTCGGCATCGGTCGGCCAGCCGTAGTAGGTGTGCCACCCGTCGCCATCCAGGCGGAACTGGTTCACCACATAGCCGGGCTGGTCGTCCTTGCCGGTCAGCTTCATGCCGATCGGGCCTTCGCCGTCCTTGGTGGACAGTGCGATGTCCACTGTGGGCGCGGTGCTGTCCACCGTCCACGTGCGACTCTGGTCGCCGACGGTCGCGGTGACCTTCTTCGCTCCGGCGGGCACGATCAGATCCCGGTCATCGGCCGCCGTCCGCGCCGACCTGCCGTCGACCGTCCAGCGCACCTTGGCCGGCTGATTCGGCTCCGCGTACAGGTTTCCGCCCACCCGCACCGGCTTGTCGGTGGGGGAGGAGGCCGCGAAGTCCACAGTGGAGGCAGGCGGGCTGGTGACCGCGGTGTCCACCGTCCACGTGCGACTGCGGGTCAATGCCGCCGAATCGCGGACGGCGGGGTCGCGGACGAACGGGGTCGGGTCGGTGACGGTCGCGGTCAGCGTGTGCTTGCCGGACCACAGCCAGCGGCCGGTGAAGTCGAACTCCCGCTTGTTCTTCGCTTCCGGTACCGGGCTGCCGTCCAGGGTCCAGTCGACGTTCAGCGCGTGGTCGGTGGGGTGCAGGGTCTGGACGGTCACCGGCCGGTCGGTGCCCACCGGCTTGTCGCCCGGCGTCCCGCCGGACAGTAGGTTGACCTTGCCGGCGATCCGCTGGGTCATCCGTTCCCGGCTGATCTGGTCGAAGTCGTAGCCGAGGGACTTCATCATCGAATGCCTGCTGGGCCGCCAGATTCCGGAGGCCGCGTAGGAACCGCCCTCGTACCGGCCGATCTTTCCGCCGGACTCGCTGGGCTCACCCAGCCAGCGCCACCACTTGGCCTGTTCCTGCCGCATCTGCTGCTCGGTGAGCAGGGTGTGGTGGATCGAGCCGGGTTCCTTGCCGGTGTACGGCGCCCCGGCCTGGCCACGCTGGTAGTAGTCGTACTCGTCGTCCAGCCCGCCCAGGGAGTGACCCAGTTCGTGCGGGGTGATCAGCGAGGACAGCGCGTTGCCGCCGGAGGCCGTGGCCCAGGGCCCGCCCGCGCCGCCGTAGGTGTCGCTGTTGGCCAGCGCGACGATCTGCCGGTTGCCCGAGGCGGTGCCGGTCACCAGGTCCGCGTACTTGTTCGCCTTGCCGGTGTCCACGACCAGGAGCCGCTGCGGGCTCTGCGCGGCGCAGCCGCCCCAGAAACCCATGTCCAGCACCGTGTTCTTACGGGGTGAGTCGAGTTTCGGGTCACAGTCCACACCGGACTCGGGAGACGGGGTCTCCACGGTGAACACGTTGATGTAGCTGCGATAGGTCTTGAACGGCTCGATGGACCACAGCACGTTCAGGTGTTTGTCCACATTGGAGCGGAACTTGGGTAACTCGGCTTCGGTGTACCCGTCGCCGAGGAAGACCATGTTGAATCGTTCGCTCACCGGCCCGGTGACCTGCACCGGGACCACCTTCGCCTCGGCCGTGGCCGCCGCGGGTGTGGTGAGTACTCCGGCCCCCAGGAGCAAGGCGGTTCCGAACCCTAGGACAGTTCGTCTCAAATTCCTTTGCACAAAACCGATTTTCACTCGAAAGTCGGTTGGCCGACTACATCTGACGGACCAACTAGTGGAAACGGACCTTCCGGTAAGTGAAAGAAACGATGGGTCTACCGTGACCTTCCATGACCGATCGTGTTGGCTTCGCCTCTGCACAGGGCTCTGGTGAGTTCTGCTTCGACGCCGCGGCACGGCACGACTTCTACGAGACCACCGCCGTCACCGTGATCGACGGCATCGGCCGGGGTCCGGGCGTCAACACGGCGGCCGCGCTCTGCGCCGAAGTGGCCGTCCGGGTCGGTGCCCGCAACGGCGAGCTCGCCGGAATCATGGCCGCCGCCGAGTTATTGACCGACAACCGCGCCGTCCGCCCCACCCCGAACGCCGTCGGCGTGCTCGCGGTGCGCCGGCCGGGAAACCCGATCCGGCTGGCGTACGTGGGGGACTGCCGGGCGTGGGGCTTCTCCGGCGGCACCCTGCATCAGCTGACCGTGGACCACAACCTGGGTGAGCAGATGCGGCAGCAGGGCCTGCCCGAGGAGATCGCGTCGCAGAACGACAACGTCGTGCTGACCACGCTCGGCCGGGCCACCGTCGCCACCACCCCGGTCTCCGCCACCGACGCGCCCCTAGTCGTGCTGACCACTGACGGCGTGCACGGTGTGCTGGATCTGGAGGCGATGGTGCAGATCATCAAGGAGCACAAGGACGAGGGCGCGCAGAAGATGGCCGATGAGATGGTGGCCGCTGCGTTGGAGGTTCCGCCTTCTGCTTCTGGGTACAAGGACGATATGACTGTGGCTGTGTTGTATCGGGACTGACTCTGGGGTTCTGGGGGTTGGGTCTGGTGGTTGTCCCCTGGGGTTCTGTCTGGTGTTTGTCGAAAGATGGCTTTGGAGGGGGAGTCGGGGTGGTTTTGGGCTCTGGCTGCCGGGTTGTTTTTGGGTGTTCACTGATCGAATAATTGATCGAAATAACTGTGTTGATTAGCTAGAATAGTGGCATGAGTCACGCCATTGATGCCGAGGGTTTGCTCGATGAGATCACTCGGCAGGACGAGATCATTGCCGCCGCCGAAGCCGCTCGTATTGAGGCGATCGCCGGATTCGCGCATTGCCGGTTCGGCGATTCCGGCAGACCTGTCATGGGGACCGCGAGTGAGATCGCGTTGGAGCGGAACATGTCTCGGGGTTCGGCTGAGATGGAGATCCGGTATGCCCTCGGTCTGGTGGATCGGTTGCCTCGGGTGTTGGGGTTGTTGCGGGACGGTCGGGTCGATGTCCGGAAAGCGCGGACAGTCGTGGACGCGGTAGTGCATCTGTCCGATGAACAAGCCCGTGATGTCGAGGATCGGATTCTTGATCGGCTCCCGGATCTGACTTTGCAGTCACTGCAGCGGGCTTTGGCGCGGGCGAAGATCAAGGCCGATCCGGAGGGTGCGGAGCGGCGTCGTCAGGAGGGCCGTAAGACGCGGCGGGTGGCGGTGACTCATGACGACGATGGGATGGGCCAGTTCTGGCTCAATGCCGAGGGACACAAGCTGGTTGCCGCGTATGCGCGTCTTGATCAACGCGCGCGGGCTCTGAAGGCGGCCGGTGGCGAGACGCGGTCGATGGATCAGCTGCGCGCGGACATCGCGGTGGATCTGTTGCTGGGCAAGGAGACCGGCTGCGCGGTGCAGACCATGGTGTACGCGTACATGCCGATGACGATGTTGATGGGTTTGCCGACGCCGGAGTGTGCGGAGTTGGCTGGTTACGGTCCGATTCCCGATGAGCTGGCGCGGGAGATCTTCGGCGACTCGATCTGGAAGCGAGTCCTTACTGATCCCATCAGTGGGTTGCCGGTGGATGTCGGCCGCACCATGCGCAAGCCTCCGGCGGCGATGGCCGAGCGGGTCAAAGTCCGAGACCGGGTGTGCCGGATGGCGGGTTGTCTGCGAGACGCGGACAAGTGCGACATCGACCATGTCCAGGACTGGGGTAAGGACGGAGTCACCGCCGACGAGAATCTGGCGGACTTGTGCAAGTTCGACCACGCGTTGAAGGACATGCCGGGCTGGGGCTACGTCTTGCTGCCCAACGGTGATGCGTTGTGGCAGACGCCGACCGGTCGCACCTATCTGGACAAGGCGGAGCCGCTGGGTTGTCCGCAGAATCCGGACACCCCACCGTTCTGATCGACCGTGGCCCTCCGGGGAGAGCCACGGCCGGCCGTGGTCAGCGCGCCTTGAGGACCAGGGTCTTCGCCGCCTTGTCGTGCCAACCCTGGCGACGGCCGGAGTTGTCGAAGAACGGGGACAGCGCGACGATCGGGAACCAGATGCAGCACAGGTAGCTGGGCAGGCTGAACACCGCCCAGCGCAGGATCGCCGGGCTCCAGCCGGGCAGGCCACCGGTGTCGGCGTGCACCACCCTGATGCCCAGGGCCATCTTGCCTACCGTGGCACCACGCAACGCGATCAGGACGACCTCGTAGGCGACGGTCAACGCACCCATCAGCAGCGAGACCGTCGCGAGCTGGGCGTTCTGGAAGGGGGTGTAGCCCTCGTCCGCGTTCAGGTTGAAGCTGATGTTCAGGTTGAACACGAAGGACAGGATCGTGGTCCCGATGCCCAGCAAGATGGAGTCGATGATCCGGGCCAGCAGGCGCTGGCCCATGCCCGCGATCTGGATGGCCGGCGGGGGAGCGCCGTACGGATTCCCGGGCGGCTGCGGAGGTGGGTAGCTCATGATCGGATCGTGGCACGGGGGTGCTGTCTCCGCAGGTCGACGGCGGTTCGACCAACCGGTGGAGGGCGGAGTCCTCGCGATGGCCAGTGCCTCGGTGCGCATGCCACTGGCGTCGATCATGGGACCAATTGGCCCACGCTCGTTGTCCGCGCAGCCTTTATCGTCGGCGGAGTGATCGGAACACAGAGCAACGTCGGGCGGGTGCTCCGAGCGTGGCGGGAACGTGTGTCGCCCGTCCTGGTGGGGATTTCCGGGTCCACTGTCCGACGGCGGACTCCTGGGCTGCGACGTGAGGAACTTGGTGCGCTGGCTGGGGTGTCCGCCGACTACATCAAGCGTCTTGAACAGGGCCGGGCCCATCCGTCGCAGCCGGTGATCTATGCGTTGAGCCGGGCGATGCGACTGTCCAAGGAGGAGTACGAGCACTTCTGTGCGGTGGCGGGCCACGCGCCTGCTTGTGAAGGGTGCGTGCCGACCCACCTCGGAGCCGGAGCGCGTCGGCTGCTCGACCGGCTTGATGCCGGTCCGGTCGGGGTTTTCACCGCGGCGTGGACGCAGCTGGCGGCGAACTCCTCGTGGGCCGCGTTGTTCGGTGATCCGAGCACGGCACGCGGTTGGGAGCCCAACCTGGTCTGGCGCGAGTTCACCGGTCTCAACCACTGCATCGATGATCTCGACGACGCGGAGCGCTTCCGGGCCTCCCTGGTGTCGGACCTGCGTGTCGCCGTCGCCCGCTACCCCGCTGACCCCGAGCTGACCGAACTGCTCGCCGCGTTGCACTCGGCGAGCAGCGCGTTCGACCGGTTGTGGAACAGCGCGCCGGTCACCGCACCCGGGGTACACCGCGCGCTGATCGTGCACCCCCAGGCCGGGCGACTGCGACTTGACCTCGACATCCTGACCATCCACGGCGACGACCTGCGAGTCGCCCTGTTCACCGCCAAGCCGGATAGCGACGACGCCCAGCGGCTCGCCCTCGTCGAGGCGATCGGCTCGCAGGATCTTTCCGCGAGCGAACCGGCCGGAGGGCGATCATGACCAACCCCGTCGATGCCGCCGCGGTTGAACTCGAACGGGACGCCGTGGTCGTCGGGGCCGGGTTCGCCGGCCTCTACGCGTTACACGTGTTGCGGGACCGAGTGGGCCTGTCCGTACAGGCGATCGATCAAGCGGGCGGCGTGGGTGGCGTCTGGTACTGGAACCGGTATCCGGGCGCACGCTGCGACATCGAGAGCTGCAACTACTCCTACTCGTTCTCCGCGGAGTTGCAGCAGGAGTGGCAGTGGAGCGAGCGGTTCGCCGGTCAGCCGGAGATCCTGCGCTACCTCGAGCATGTCGCCGACCGGTTCGACCTCCGTCGTGACATCCGGCTCGGTACCCGGATCACCTCCGCGACCTGGGATTCCGGCCGCGCCCGCTGGGTGGTGACCACCGACGCCGGTGACCGGGTGATCGCCCGCTACCTGATCTCCGGAGCGGGCACCCTGTCGGCGGCGAAGGAGCCGGCGTTCGACGGCCTGGACTCCTTCGAAGGTCAGGTGTACTCCACCGCACGCTGGCCGCACGACGGCGTGGACTTCACCGGCAAGCGGGTAGCGGTGATCGGCACCGGGGCCAGCGGCATCCAGGTCATCCCGCACATCGCCGCCCAGGCCGCACACCTGACGGTCTTCCAGCGCACCGCCAACTACGCCACCCCGATCCACAACGGGCCGATGGACCCCGAGTTCACTCGGCTGATCAAAGCCGGCTACCCGGGTCTGCGTGGACGGTCCCGGGACAACTTCGGCGGCCTGCCCTATGACCTGCAGGCCCCTTCGGCGCTGGCGGTGACCCAGGACGAGCGTCGGCGGGTGTACCAAGAGCGGTGGGATCAGGGTGGATTCCGGTTGTCCCTGGACTCCTATGCCGACGTGTTCTTCGACGCCACCGCGAATGCCACCGCCGCCGAGTTCATCCGGGACAAGATCCGCGAACGGGTCACCGACCCGGCCACCGCCGAGTTGCTCTGCCCTACCGACCACGCTTACGGCACCAAGCGCCCACCGCTGGAAACCGGCTACTACGAGGCCTACAACCGGGAGACCGTCGACCTGGTCGATCTGCGGGCCTGCCCGATCGAGCGGATCACCGCCACCGGCATCCGGACCACCGGGGTTCAGGGAGCGGACCATCCCCTGGACGCGATCGTGCTTGCCCTCGGATTCGACGCGCTCACCGGCCCGCTGCTGCGGATGGGCATCCAGGGGCGCGACGGACTGTCCCTGCGCAGCCACTGGTCCCAAGGCCCACGCACCTACCTGGGCTTGATGGTTCATGGCTTCCCGAATCTGTTCACCATCACCGGCCCGCAAAGCCCGTCGGTGTTCTACAACCACCCGCTGGCCGTGGAGGACCACGTCGACTGGCTGGCCGGCTGCCTCAGCCACCAACGCGCGCGGGGCATCGACAGCGTCGAGCCGTCCGCCGAGGCCGAACACCGCTGGGGCGAGCACACCGATGAGGTGGCGAGCGGGTTGCTGCTGCCGCACACCGACTCCTGGTACACGGGCAGCAATGTGCCGGGCAAGCCGCGGGCACTGCTGGCCTACTTCGGCGGCGCACCGGCCTACCGGCGGATCTGCGCGGACGTGGCGGAGCGCGGCTATCAGGGCCTGCTGTTCGACGGGGTGCCCGCCGCGGACGGGCCGGGAGCCACGGTCTGACCACTTCCCGCAACATTCCTGATGAAAGGTGCACCACATGAGCATCCACAGCCTGGGCGACGGCGCCGACCTGTACTACGAGATCCATGGCGACGCCGGCCTGCCGGGGGTACCGGTCCTGCTGGTGACCGGTACGTGTGGGTCGATCGGCCTCTGGACGCAGCCGATCATCGACGCTCTCGCGGCCGATCGCCAGGTCATCGCCTACGACCACCGTGGCCTGGGCGGGTCCTCGCCGTACACCGAGCCGGTGTCGATGGCATCCCTTGCCGCGGACGCCATCTCGTTGCTGGAGGAACTCGGCACCGGCCCGGTGCACGTGATCGGCTGGTCGCTGGGCAGCGCCGTGGCCCAGGAGCTCGCGCTCGCCCGCCCCGATCTGGTGGCATCCCTGGTGCTCTACGGCACCTGGGCGCGTTGCGACGGGTTCCAGCGCAGTCTCCTGGCGGGGATGCGTTCCCCGTGGGCCCACGGGGATCTTGAGGAGGGGATCACCTCGCTCGGCGTGACGATGTCACCGGAGCTGCTGGACAGCCCGGAGTTCGACCAGCTCATCGCGGCCCTGGCGCCGCTGCTCCCGCAGACGAAGGAGCAGATCGAAGCCGTTAGCCGGCAATGGGATGCGGACCTGGCCCACGACACCCTCGACCGGTTGCCCGCGATCGACCGGCCGACGACGGTCCTGGTCGGTGAGCAGGACATCATCACCTCGCCCAAGCAGGCCCGCAAGGTCGCCCTCGCGATCCCCGGCTCGGCGTTCGTCCTCGTCGAAGGCCCCGGTTCCAGCCACAACCTGCACGTCGAGCGGGCCGAGGACTGGCTGCGCCATGTCCGCGCCCACCTCACCCGCTGCGCGTAGAGCTTCGCCCTGTTACGAGGAGAAAACCATGGTGCCCAGTAGGCCCGTACTCGAGGTCACCGATGCCGAACTCGGCGAGCTGCGCGCTCGGCTGGCCGCCACGCGATGGCCGGCTCCGTGGCCGGTGACCGGCTGGTCGGCGGGAACCGATCCCGGTGAGTTGCGCCGGCTGGTCGCCTACTGGGCAACCGGCTACGACTGGCGTGCTCAGGAAGCCGCCATCAACGCGCTGCCCCACCGCGTCGCCGACATCGCCGGGACGCCGGTGCACTACCTGCGGTTCGACGGGGAGGCTCCGGATGCCCTGCCGATTGTCCTGACCAACGGGTGGCCCAGCTCGTTCCTGGAATTGACCGACCTCGCCCGGCGGCTGGCCACCCCGTCCGAGCACGGTGGTCGCGCGGCGGACTCGTTCACCGTCATCGTCCCGTCACTGCCAGGATTCGCCTTCTCCCCGCAACGGCCCTCGCTCACCGATCCCGTGCAGACCCACGAACTGTGGCACCTGCTCATGCGGGAGGAACTGGGTTTCGCCCGGTACGGGGCACACGGCACAGATCTGGGCGCGGGCATCACCTCCCGGCTGGCCGAAGCCCATCCCGACGCTCTGCTGGGTATCCACCTGGCCGCCGTCGCCAGTCCGGTCGCCTACGACGAGGAGAGCATCACCGCGCAGGAGCGCGCCTACCTCGACTCGGTGACGACCTGGTCGGCGCAGGAAGGCGCGTATCAGCACCAGCAGAACACCCGGCCCGTCACCTTGAGCTACGGGTTGACCGACTCACCGGCCGGGCTGCTCGCGTGGCTGATCGAGAAGTATCGCGCGTGGAGCGACTGCGGAGGTGACCTGTCCTCGCGGTTCACCGACGACTTCCTGCTGACCCAGGCGTCGCTCTACTGGTTCACCAACACCATCTCGACCTCGTTCCGGCCGTACTACGAGTACAGCGAGAACATCACGCGCAGGGTCGAGCGGATCGATGTTCCCACCGCCCTCGCGCTGTTCCCCGCCGACCTCACCCGGCCGCCGCGCAGCTGGGCCGAGCGCACCTACAACGTCACGAGGTACACGGAGATGCCCCGCGGCGGTCACTTCCCCGCACACGAGGAACCCGGGCTGCTCGCTCACGACCTCACCGACTTCTTCCGGCCGCTGCGGAACCTGCATCTGTGAACATTCGCACCTGATGTGAATCGATTTCGGCTCTACCATGGAGGGCGGCCTGAATCGATTCCAGTAGGAGGATGTCCCGTGACGGTGACCGCCGGCCGAACCACCGCGCAGGGGCAGGGCGTCGCTCCCGCGATGATCGCGCTGGGGCTGGGTGGCTTCGGGATCGGTACCACCGAGTTCGCCACCATGGGCCTGCTGCCGCAGATCGCGGGCACCTACGACATCAGCATCCCCTCCGCGGGCCACGCGATCAGCCTCTACGCGCTCGGCGTCGTCGTTGGCGCCCCGCTGATCGCCGCGCTGGCCGCCAAGCTGCCGCGCAAGGGCCTGCTCATCGGGTTGATGCTCGCCTTCGCCGCGGGTAACGCGTTGTCCGCGCTGGCCCCGACCACCTCCTTGTTATTGCTCGCGAGGTTCGTGTCCGGGCTGCCGCACGGCGCGTATTTCGGCATCGCCGCCGTGGTGGCCACCGGACTCGTCCGGCCGGAACGGCGAGGCAGCGCGGTCGCCTGGGTGATGATGGGGCTGACCATCGCCAACCTGGTCGGCGTGCCCCTCGCCACGATCATCGGGCAGCAGGTCGGCTGGCGCGCCGCCTACGCCGCCGTCGCGGTGATCGCCCTGGCCACCGCCGCCTCCATCGCCCGGTTCGTGCCACACCAGCCGCCCGCCGCCGACGCCGGCATCAAGGGCGAGCTGCGGGCGTTCCGCCGGCCGACCGTGTGGTTCACCCTGGTCACCGGCATGGTCGGGTTCGGCGGCATGTTCGCCGTCTACTCCTACGTGGCGCCGCTGACCACCGAGGTCGCCGGGCTGCCGCGGATCGCCGTGTCCTGGATGCTCGCCGTGTTCGGGCTGGGCATGACCCTCGGCGCGCCCGTCGCCGGCCGGTTCGTGGACCGCTCGGTGTCCGGGTCGCTGTTCGGCTCGCTGATCGCGTTGATCGCCGTGCTCGCCGGGCTCGGGCTGTGGGCCGGCAGTCCCACCGTGTTGTTCGCGGGCATCTTCCTGGTCGGCTTCGTGACCCAGTTCCTGGTCACCGCGTTGCAGGTCCGGTTGATGGACGCCTCCAAGGACGCGCCTTCGCTGGCCTCCTCGTCCAACCACGCGGCGCTCAACATCGCCAACGGCGCGGGTGCCTGGCTGGGTGGGCTGGCCATCGCGGCCGGCTGGGGCTACGCCTCCACCGCCTGGGTGGGTGTCGCGCTCAGCGTGGCGGGGCTACTCGTGGCCGGGCTGGCCGAGGTGACCCAGCGTCGGGCGCAGCCGGTCCAGGCCGTCTAGGAACGCGGTCAGCGCCAGCTCGAAGCTATCGGTGTCGATCTCGTCCGCCATCTGCTGCAACAGGTGCGCCTGGCCCAGGTTGGGGTATCGGTCCAGGTAGACCTGGGTGTCGGCGTCGAAGCCGCGGGCGAACGAGGTCAGTGCCGCGCCCAGCACCAGGTACTTGGTGGACGCGCCGATCATGGTCGCGTACCGGGGCGGCCAGCCCGCGCGGATCAGCCCGCCGTGGATCTTGTCGGCGATCTCCAGGGCCGCCGGATGCCGGCCGGGCCCGGAGGCGAGATAGGGCACGAAGTTCGGGTGCGCGGCGAGGGCCGCGCGGTAGGAGCGGGCCCAGCCGGTGAGGCCGGCCCGCCAGTCGCTGCCGGCGAACCCGGTGACGTCCACCTTGTCCAGGATCTGGACGCCGATCTCGTCCAGCAACGCCTCTTTGGTCTTGTAGTGGCTGTACAGCGAGGCGGCCTGAACGCCCAGCTCCTGGGCCAGTTTGCGCATCGACAGCTCGGCCAGCCCGTCCTTGTCGATCAGGGCGAGCGCCGCTGCCCGGATGCGATCCCGGCTCAGCAGTGGCGTTCGTGGTCGAGGCATGCCATAAAGCTAACAGTGTTTGGTATCGTCGCAACTACCTAACGACGTTCGGTTCAGGAGGGCTCAGCATGGCTGCACTCGACGGACGGGTGGCCCTGGTCACCGGAGGTGCGCGCGGGATCGGCGCGGCCACCGCGCGCAGGCTGGCCGCGGACGGCGCCACGATCGCGGTGCTGGATCTGTCGCAGGAGCAGGCAGCGGTGACGGCCGCTGAGATCGGCGGCAAGTCGATCGCGGTGGCCGCCGACGTGAGCAACGAGGACCAGGTCGAGGCGGCCGTCGGCAAGGTCGTCGCCGAGCTGGGTCAGATCGACATCCTGGTCAACAACGCGGGCGTGCTGCGGGACAACCTGCTGTACAAGATGTCCGCCAGTGACTGGGACACCGTGCTGAACGTGCACGTGCGCGGTGCCTTCCTGTGTTCCCGCGCCGCGTCCCGCAGCATGGTCGAGCGCAAGACCGGCGCGATCATCAACCTGTCCAGCACCTCGGCCCTCGGCAACCGCGGCCAGGCCAACTACTCGACGGCCAAGGCGGGCCTGCAGGGCCTGACCCGCACCCTGGCGATCGAGCTCGGCCGGTACGGCATCCGGGTCAACGCGGTGGCACCGGGCTTCATCGCCACCGACATGACCGCTGCCACCGCCGCCCGGGTCGGTGTGGACTTCGAGCAGTTCCAGGCGGCGTCCGTGGCGGCCATCCCGATCGGCCGGGTCGGCCAGCCCGAGGACATCGCGAATGTGATCAGTTTCCTGGCCGGTCCGGACTCCGCGTTCGTGACCGGGCAGACCCTGTACGTCGACGGCGGAATGAAGCTCTAGGAGATTGCGGCATGAAGCGCACTGTGTACAACGAGGACCACGAGGCTTTCCGCCAGACGATCCGGTCCTTCATCCAGGACAAGGTCGTCCCGAACTTCGACGCCTGGTACGAGGCCGGGATCGTCCCGCGTGACCTCTACCGCGAGCTCGCCGAGCTGGGCGTGTGGGGCATCGAGGTGCCGGAGGAGTACGGCGGCGCCGGCATCGAGTCCTACAAGTACGAGACCCTGATGAGCGAGGAACTCTGCGACGCGGGTGTCTCGTTCGGCGGCAGCAGCGTCCACGTGGGCCTGTGTCTGCCGTACATCCTGGCCTACGCCACCGAGGAGCAGAAGAAGGCGTGGCTGCCCGGCTTCATCGCGGGCGAGATCATGTTCGCCATCGCGATGACCGAGCCGGGTACCGGCTCCGACCTGGCGGGCATGAAGACCACCGCCGTGCGCGACGGTGACCACTACATCCTGAACGGCGCCAAGACCTTCATCACCGGTGGCGTGCTCGCCGACCGGGTGATCGTCTGCGCCCGCACCGCGCCGCCCAAGGAGGACGACCGCCGCTTCGGCATCTCGCTGCTGGTGGTGGACACCAAGTCCGAGGGCTACACCGTCGGCCGCAAGCTGGACAAGCTGGGCCTGCGGGTCTCGGACACCGCCGAGCTGTCCTTCTCCGATGTCCGGGTGCCGGTGGGCGACCTGCTGGGCGAGGAGAACAAGGGCTTCTCCTACCTGGGGCAGAACCTGCCGCGCGAGCGCCTCGGCATCGCGCACGGCGCCTACGCGCAGGCGGCGGCCGCGGTGAAGTTCGCGACCAAGTACACCAAGGACCGCGTGGTCTTCGGCAAGCCGGTCGCGTCCTTCCAGAACACCAAGTTCGAGCTGGCCGCCTGCCAGGCCGACGTGTACGCCATGGAGGCCTACGTCGACAAGGCCATCGAGGCCCTGGACGCCGGTGAGCTCAGCGCGGCCGACGCCGCCGCGGTGAAGCTGTTCTGCACCGACGCCGCCGCCAAGGTGATCGACCGCTGCCTGCAGCTGCACGGTGGCTACGGCTACATCAACGAGTACCCCATCGCCCGCCTGTACGCCGACACCCGGGTCACCCGGATCTACGGCGGTACCAGCGAGGTCATGAAGACGATCATCAGCAAGTCGATGGGCCTGTAGCACCACTATCCCCCGAACGGGCGGTCCCCCTGGGGGCCGCCCGTCGCCGGGCACGGCTGGCCTATCGTGGCCGGGTGACGTTGAGCACCCTGACCCTGATCCTGGTGATCGTCGCCGTGCTGGCCTTCTTCATCGGTGTGGTCCTGCCGCCGATCGCCGCGCGCCGGGCCAGGAACAGCCGGCTGACCCAGTCCGGGCTGGCCAGGTTCACCCAGGCGATCCTGCTGTGGGGCGGAGCGGTCATGACCGCGGCCGGGATCGGCTGGCTGCTCTCCGGGTTCGATCACCCGCCCGCGCTCGTGGGATTCGTCGCGCTGGTCACGGGGATCCTGTTGCTGTCGTGCCTGGTGTTGCCGCCCGCCCTGCCCGGTCTGGTCTATCTGGTCTTCAGCAACGTCGGGGTCGAGAAGAGCGCGGCGTTGATCCAGTGGACCGACGGCTACCGCTACTGGCTGGGTGCCGGTGGTCTGGTGCTGATACTGATCCTCGCCGTGGCCATCAGGCGCAAGGGGCCCGCACAGCCCGCGCCCCCACCGCCGACGCGGTACGACCCGCGCAACCTGCCGGAGATCTGAGCATGGGACCGGCTCCGTCCAACCTGACCCAGGCCACGCTGCTGGTGCTGCTGGTACTGCCCGGTGTCACCTACCAGTTCCTGCGGGAGCGCATGCGTGGCCCGGTCAGCGGTGAGCGCAATCTCGGTGAACGGGTGCTGCGGGCGGTCGCTGCCTCGGTGCTGCTGGGCTCCCTGTACCTGGCGGTCGCGGGTTCCTTCCTGATCCGCCTGCTGCGCGGTGACGGCCGCACGGGGTGGAACGGCCTGGTCCAGCGTCCGGAGGCGGTCGGGCTGACGGCGCTGGTGCTGCTGGTGGTGGTGCCCGCTGCGGCCGCCTTCGGCGTCTCGTTGTGGGAACGGCGCCGCCGGCCCGCGGGGTACCGGTCCAACCGGACCGCGTGGGATCACATGTTCCGCACGCGGGGGTCCTGCTTCGTGCGGGTCCGGTTGAAGGACGGCACCTGGATCGGTGGCTGGTACGGATCGAACTCCTACGCCACGTCGTATCCCGAGCCGGAGGGCCTGTACCTGGAATCGGCGTGGCGGATGCGGCCGGATGGCGCGTTCACCGGGCGGGTCGGGCATACGGCGGGCCTGTACCTGCGCGGCGAGGACGCGGACATCGTCGAGCTCGTGCACGCCTTGCCGCAGGAGGAATGATGACCGAATTGACCCCGTACGAACGCATGCTGCTCGCCGAACCCGCCGAGGTACGCGGCTACACCCCACGGGATGGGATCGCCGAGCCGGACGCCGCCCCGGACGAGGCGGCGGGGGCGAGTGCCCGCCCGGCTGAGCCGGAAGCCGGCTCACCGTCCAATGTGGACGTGACCGGCCCATAGGCCCGGCAGGTTGGGCATCAGTTCCCGGGCGCTGAGCGTCGCCTCCCGTACCGCGCGCGCCGGTTCCATCTCCTCGAACCGCCGATACACCTCCTCGGCGAATCGGACGGCTACCTTGTCGTGCAGCTGCCACAGGCCCGCGATCACCTGTCGGAACCCGGCCAGCTGGAACGCGGACGACAGGTGGATCGCCTCGTCGGCGATGCGGGTCCCGGGCATGGCGGTCTCGCAGGCCGAGAGGTAGGCCAGCTCGCCGTCGGACAGCAGCAGCCGGGAGATGTCCAGCACGGTGAGCCCGGCGTTCCGGTGATCGTGCAGCAGCAGCCGCGCCCGGGAGGGGGAACGGGGGTCGGTGACCGCGTGGCAGACGAAGTGGACCAGCGACCGTCCGGGCAGTGCGTCCAGCACGCTCTGCCGGGTCGCCTGCTCGTCCGCCAGGATCCGGGCGGCCGGGGCGAATCGGCGCACGATGTCCGTTTCGGCGGGCGCCCCGGGCAGCTCCGCGTGGTCCGGGGTGGCGGACATGGCCACCACCAGTGGTTCCGCCGCCCGCATGCCCGGTGCGGGAGCGGCGGAGGTGCGGCTCAGCGAACGCACGGTGGGGGCGTAGGAGGACACCGTCCGGTCGACCAGCGTCTGGGGATCCGCCGAAGCGCGAGTGTCGTGCAGGCCGGCGGCGTGGATGGGGAGCAGGGCGAGGGGACCGGTGGGAACCCACCAGAGTCGCGGTAGATCCTCCCCGGGGCCTGGCGCGTGGATGCCCAGTTCGCGCAGCACCGGCGAGACGAGATCCGCCCACAGCCCGCGCAGCACCGAGTCCAGCCGCCGCTGCGCCGCGAGATCCAGCAGCTCCCGCGGCCCTACCGCAGCGGTCACCGTGCCGAGCTGCGCGTCCACCGTGTCCGGGGTGACTCCGGGAAGCGGGATCGACCGGATTCCGCCCTGCGCCAGGATGATCGCGTCCGACCGGTGCCCGGAGACGTTGAGGATGATCACCGGGCCGTGGTCGGCTGCCCGCAGGAATTCCTCGATCCGCGGTGGGCGGCCGAAATCGGCGAAGCCGTCCTGACCACGGATCTCGGTGAGCAGCCGGTCCCATGCCGCGAGCCGGTCCAGCCGCGCCCGGCGTTCCGCCTCGCGGCCGGGCCCCTCGTCGGAGGCCTCGTAGACCACCGCCAGGCTCAGCCGTAGCCCCTCCAGCCGGCGAGCCAGTTCCGGGTGTGTGGCGTGCAGCCGGGGCAGGCCCGCCGTCACATCCAGTTCCCTGGCCAGCAGCACCCCGCGACCCTGTTCCAGCAGCTGAACGGCCTTCTCCAGGTCACCGCTCTCGATCGCGCACGCGGCGGCCGCCGAGGCGATGCCGGTCCACTGGGCGAGGCGGTGCTCCTGGTCGCCGCGGTGCAGTTCACGCGCGGCGATCCGCGGCAGCAGCTCGATGACGCCCTCGAAACCGGTGACCGCGTCGGCGTAGCGATCCGCGGAGATCGCGATCTCTGTCCACAGCATCCCGGCACGCAGCCGGGTGACGGTATCGGTGCTGGAGTCCGCCGCCGCCTTCCTGGCCGCGGCCAGCGCCACATCCCGGTCGATCGGCTCACCGGTGGACCGGTACCGGGTGAAGACGCCGGTCGCCTCGGTGAGCAGCAGCCGGGCCCGGCTGGGGTCATCCGGCGGCGTGGCCGCCAGGGCCTGCTGGGTCAGGTCGATCGCCCGGTCCAGGTCCGCACGTTCGCCCACACCGGCGAAGCGCACCGTCAAGGCGTGCGCCAGGGCGCTGCGCGCCGACTCGTACTGCCGGAAGCCGGCGGGCGCGTTCGCGACGGCCTGGTCGCCCAGCAGCACGGCCCGGTCGACATCCGATACCACGGCGGTGCTCAGGTACCGCTGGACGAGCAGCCCGGACAGCGCGGTCAGGTCGGCGACCCGGATGGTGGGGACCAGGCGTTCCCGGCCGGCGGTCAGCACGGCCTCCAGGTGTTCGATCGCCGCATCGAGATCCGCCGGGTCGCGGTGCTGCTCGTAGCGGCCGCGGAGCGCGGCGCTCAGCTCGCCGGTGCACATCAGCCGGTCCGCGCGGTCCCTGACCTGGGACACGTCCATGCCCTGCCGGGCGATGTCCACCGCGTCCTGCAGATCGTCGGCATCGCCGAAGTGCTCGTGACGCAGCCGCAGCGCGGCGCTGAGCTGGGCCAGCAGTGCGCCCCGGCGCGGATCGCGGCCGCTCGCCTCGATCCCGCGGTGCCCGGCGTCGATGGCCTCGTCGAGGTCCCCGGGATCGCCGAGCCGCTGGTAGCGGCCGCGCAGGGCCAGCAGCAGGTTCGCCGTGTAGCGGGCATGCGGGATATCGGCGGGAAAGGGGTATGTCGGTGTGCCGGCTTCGCTGGATCGCACCGCCGTGCGGAGCTGATCGATCCCCGACTCCAGGGCCGCGATGTCGCCGGTCGCGTCGAAGGTCTGCAACAGCGTGCGACCGGCGTCGTGCGCGTCGAACGCCAGATCCAGATTCGGCCGCCGCTCATCGGCCCAGATGCGGGCAAGACTCAGCGTCGCGCCGACGGTCAGCAGACCGAGCACGGCGGAGCTCAGCCAGGGCAGGGCGGGGACATCGCCCCCGAACACACTCCAGCACACGATGAACACACCCAGGCCGTGCACCGGGCCGATCCAGTTGGCGGGTTTGGTGTCCCGGTCACGGAACACCACGAGCAGCACCATCAGCACGCCGCTGGCCAATGCCGCGAGTCCCCACAACATCCGCCGAGCATATCCACGGGGACCGGCGAGCCGGCCATCCGCCGAACAGATCCGTTCCGATCTTTCTCGTGGCCGGTGGCTCCGGAGTTGACGATGTTCGGGCCGCATGGATTTCCTGGCAGCCGAACATCGTCAACTCCGGGACTCAGCTGAAGAGGTCGGTCTCCAGGCGGCCGTCGGCGGTGGCGCCGGAGCGGATGTAGGTCTCCGGGTTGAGCGCCTGGGCGAACAGCGGCATGGGCAACCGGCCCGCCGAGGAGCTCGCGATCTGGCTGCGATGCGCGTGCAGCGCGGCGTACTTGCGGTCGATCACCGCCGACACGTCCAGCGAGGTGGTGATCCGCCGCTCGGTCTCCGCGTAGAAGGCGGCCGCGGCGGGCTCCGGCTCCGGCCGGTGCACCCCGATCACCCCCAGCGCGGTGCGGATGCCCGCCCAGTAGCGGGTGCCGTGCGCCTTGAAGAACAACGCGGGCGGTGCGGCCAGCCGGGCCACCGCGGCCGCCGTGGCGAGGGCGGCATGCAGATGGTCCACGTGCTGACGGTCGTTCTCCGGGTCGTAGGTGATCACCACCTCCGGCTGGTGGTGCAGCAGCAGGGCCTCGATCCGGTCGGCCACCTCGGCCACCGGACGGGAGGCGAAGACATCCGGACGATCACGGTAGCCCCAGTCGCGCATGCCGGAGTCGTGATAGCCGAGCATCTCCGAATCACCGACGCCCAGGATGCGGCACGCCTGCTCCAACTCGCCGCGCCGGGTCGAGATCACCTCGGCGATGTCGTGCCCCGGCTGCCCCGGTTTCGCCCCACTGGGACTGTCCCCGAGCTCGCCGTTGGTACAGGTGACCAGCACCGTGCGCACCCCGAGATCCGCGTACCGCGCCAGCGTGCCGCCGGTGCTCGTCGACTCGTCGTCCGGGTGGGCGTGTACCGCGAGCAGGGTACTCATTCCCGCAGCTCCGAGATCTGCCCGACGACTTCGCCGGTCTCCTTGCGGGACCGCTCCCGGGCCACGTCGGACTGGGACACGATGCCGACGAGACGATCCCCGTCCAGCACCGGCACCCGGCGGACCTGGAACTCGCTCATGATGTTGAAGATGTCGGTCACGTGCGCGTTGGCGTCCACCGAGTAGATGCCCATATTGGTCAGCCGCCCGATGGGCGTCGACGCCGGCAGCTCGCTCGCCACCCCCTGGATCGCGATGTCCCGGTCGGTCACCATGCCGATCAAGGTGCCGTCCTCCCGGCATACCGGCAGGGCGCCCACCTCCAGGTCGCGCATCATCACCGCCGCCGTGCTCATCGCCGCGGTGTCCAGCACGCAGGCCACCGTGCTGGTCATGATCTCCCGTGCCGTGGTCATTCTCCGGCTCCCTTCGATGCGTTACCTGATCACCGGGTACCCACTTTTCGCTACCCCACAAGGCGTAATAGCAATTGCGCCGATCGTCGCAACAACGCCCGATCGTCCTATGGCCTGCTGATCGGCCACGCCGCTACTTTGCGTATCGGACTCAGCACTCTGAGTTCACCGTGGTAGCAGGAGGCCGATCATGAAGCACCTCCGTTGGCTGTCCATTCCGCTGATCATCGCCCTGGCGACGATCGGACTGACCGCTCCACCGGCGCTGGCGACGTCCAACCTGGCACCCATCGTCACCGGCGCGCTGCCCCGCGACGGCGGCGCCGACGTCTCCTTCATCCCTTCGGCGGGACTCGGGCCGTACATCATCGGCAACGGCACCAGCACCATCGTCCTGGTCGCCTCGCCCGGCGGCGCGACCCGCAGCGCGAACACCCGGGGGCAGACCACCGTCCGGTTCGCCGGGCTGACCAACGGCACGAAGTACACCTTCACCGCGTACATGACCGACGGAAGCAAACGGCTGAGCCCGGATTCCGAGCCCTCCTCGCCGACCGTGCCACGCGAGGCGACACCCCCGGTGGCCCCGGTGATCACCTCCGCGGTGGGCCGGGACGGGTCGATCGTGGTCACCTGGGACCCGCCGAACGACAACGGCGCGGACCTCACCGGGTACACGCTGAGCGCGGGTGGCCAGGCACAGAACCTGGGCGCCGACGCGCGGACCGCGACCCTCGGCGGGCTGAGCAACGGCACCGAGTACCAGGTGTCGCTGACCGCCGCGAACAAGGCGGGCTCCGGTACCGCCGGAACCAGGAAGGCCACGCCCAGCCCGCCCTACGCGCCGGGGAAGCCGACCGAGCTGAAGGTGCTGCCGGTGTACGGCGAGCCCGCCCTCGACGTGTCCTGGCAGGCGCCGGACGACGACGGCGGCAGCCCGATCACCGGCTACGACGTGTACTACGGCAGCGGGACCCCGATCGCGGTCAGCGGCACCGCCACCCGGATCACCGGGCTGAACGCCGACGAGCCCTACGTCATCGCGGTGACCGCCACCAATGCCGCCGGGACCGGCCGGGGGACCCAGTCGGAACACGGGGTGCGGCCGATCGTCCAGGTGGGGCCGGACACCGTGGTGCTGAGCACCGACACGCTGAACACCATCGCCTACATCAATGCCGACAACGTGGTCTTCAATCCGGCCACCGACCAGGCCAAGGGCCTGACCGCGGGCAAGATCGTCGTCGGCCAGGCGCAGCCGGGCAGCCGGTTCAACGCCGGCGGGCTGCTGCGCAAGGTCACCGCGGTCAAGGTGGACGACGGCAACCGGGTGACCCTCGATACCGAGATGGCCACCGTCGAGGAGGCCGTGCCCAAGGCCGAGGCGCAGGTGTCCAACGACATGTCGGCCAAGCAGGTCGCCGGGTTTCAGGCCTTGCAGCCGGGCATCCGGATGGCGGCCCCGTCGATCAGCGGGGACGTGGGCCTGGACGTCAGCTTCCCGATGGATGAGGACAACAACACCCAGGTCGGGCTGCACACCGATCTGCACGGCTCGCTGTCGGTCAAGCCGATCTGGGACCTGTACCTGAGCATCGGCATCGTCAACTACTCGACGTTCCGGTTCACCGCGGGCGCCGAGGTGAAGTCCTCCATCCAGGGGAAGTTCGCAGCGTACATCCAGTCGACGCTGGCGAACAAGGATCTGGCCGAGATCAAGTACACCTGCCAGACGTTCTACGTCGGGCCGGTGCCGATCGTGATCTGCCCGGTGCTGACCCTCTCCGCGCAGCTGAACGCGGAGGGCTCACTGGAGATCAGCTTCGAGGGCCGGTACGAGCAGCAGGTGGCCGGCACGATCACCTACGAGGGTGGCCAGTGGTCGGCGCGCAACGACACCACCGCGCCGCAGGCGGCGAGCTTCACCGCCGACTTCACCGCGAACGCCGCCATCCAGGTGGAGTTCCCGGCGAACATCACCTTCCTGCTCTACGACGTGGCCGGTCCGGGTCTGACGCTCAGCCCGTTCCTCCGGCTCTCCGGCGACACGTCCCGCACGCCGTTCGCGCAGATCGACGTGGGGATCCGCGCCGACCTGACCTTCCGGGTGCCGGCGTTCAAGGTGGACTACGCCTACACGCTGGGCGAGGTCGCCGCGACGCTGTGGGACAGCGGCGGACCGTTCGACGGCCTGGAGATCACGCCGGGGGTCACCGAGATCGAGGTGCGGCAGACCGTGCAGCTGGCCACGAAGCGGTCCGGGTGCGCCAGCGACGGGCCGATCAGCTGGGCGCTGCGGGACGGCGCGCGGGGCACGATCACCGCCGACGGTAAGTACACGGCGCCCAGCGAGCTGCCGGACACCTCGGCGAAGGACACAGTGATCGCCAGGCAGGCGGCCACCGGGAGCTGCCCGGAGCGCAGCACCACCGGTGTGGTGCACATCGGGGCGTTGAAGCCGGGCACACCGCCGCGGAATCAGCGGGCCACGTACGACTCCGGGCCCAACGAGCTGGTCTTCACCTGGGACCCGCCGTCGGACAACGGGGGAGCGCCGATCACCGGGTACGCGGTGATCTCCCGGAACAACATCCTCGGGGACACCGGGCTGATGGTCCAGTCGCGGACGACCGATCCGGCCTACCGGCAACGCTTGGGCAAGGCGTTCATCAAGGCCCGCGCCGAGTTCTGGGTGATGGCCAAGAACGGCGTTGGCTGGGGACCCATGTCCCCACAGTTCGAGCTCCCCAAGCTGTAGCCGCCTGAACGTGGTTTTCAGGCCCATCGATGGGCCTGAAAACCACGTTCAGGGCTTCCAGACCAGGTCGTCGATGACGTCCGTGATCTGCTTGCGTTCCCCATAGACGAGGCGTTGGCGCTGCGCGCCGTTGCCGTGTTCCCGGATCCGGGCCAGGGTCGACTCCACGAAGTCGTGGTCGCCGGTGGCCTCCAGCCGCGAGCCCACCCGGTCGACCAGGGCGTCGAGCACCTGCCAGGCCGGTTCCACCTCGCCGGTGAGCGGGTTCAGGCAGTCGCCGTCCAGGCCGTCGCGGCCGGCTCGCCACAGGTGCCCGGTGAGCACCGCGGTGGGCACCACCAGGAAGGTCTCGTCGTCCAGGGCCTGCGCGGCCAGGCCACGCAGCAGGGCCGCGTAGGTCCCGGCTACCTGCGGGTCGGCGGCCACGTCGGAGCTGCGGAATTCCACCGTCGGCTGGTGCGCGGACAGCCGGATGTCCCAGTAGACCTGCCCCCGGTCCAGGATCGCTCCGCTGTCCAGCAGCCCGGCGACCAGGGACTCGTAGTGATCGACCGACTCGAACACCGGTGGGGCGCCGGCCGACGGCCAGCGGGTCCACATGGTGCGTCGCCAGCAGGCGTAGCCGGTGTCCGCGCCGTCGTGCAGCGGCGAGTTCGCGGTCAGCGCGAGCAGCACCGGCAGCCAGGGCCGCACGGCGTTGCTGATCCGCAGGCCGTCCTCCGGCCGGTCGACGCCGATGTGCACGTGGCAGGAACCGGTCAGCACCTCCTGCACCAGGGCGCGGAAGTGTTCGGCGATCTCCCGGTGCCGTTTCTTCGGGGTCAGCGGGACCGGTCCGTCCCGCCGCATCGGGGCGACCCCGCACGGCAGCAGCCGCGCGTCGCGGCGCGCGGCCTGGGTGGCCAGTTCGGTGCGCAGATCGCCCAGTTCGGCGACCAGCGCGCCCAGGTCGGTGCTCGCCGAACTGGCGGCCTCGACCTGGACGGCGTTGAGTTCCTTCTCGATCTGGCCGTCCTCGACCTCGGTGGCCTCGGAGACGCCGGGGCCCGCCGCTGAGAGCAGGCCCCGGTCATCCACCAGCAGGAACTCTTCTTCGATACCGAGACTGAGTGCGGTCACGAGGACTGGCGGCGGGCGACCACGGTGGCCAGGGCGCCCAGTACGGCCAGCAGTACCACCACCGACAGCGCGGTGCGCTTGGTGCGGGTGCGCTTGGACGGCTTGCCGGTGACCTTCTCCTGGACCTGCTCGGCCAGGTCGGTGACCTTGCCGGTCAGGTCGTCCACCTGGGCCTTCGCCTGTTTGCGCAGCTTGCTCTTGGTCGACATCTCGGTGTCCTTTCTGACGTCCGGTAGCCCTAGGGACACCGGGGATACGCCCAGCCTCACGGCTGGAGGCAGGTGACGCCCGTCATGCGCTCCTATCGGGTGAGATACCCCGGAGTGATCGATGCCAACCAACGGACGTACCTGGGGCCCAACCAAACGGTTGGTCTAAGGTGCATCCGAAGTGATCGTCTGTCACGGGGGGCAATGTGGTTCAGCGTGAAGACCCGCAGGTCGCGGGCACCATCCGGGTGAAGATGTCCGATCGGCGGATCACGTCGATCACCCTCGGTCCGGATATCGGTCGTGAGCTGTCAGGCCGACTGCGGGCGGCCGTCAACGATGTCCTGCCGCAGGCCCTCGCCGAGTCGCCCCGGGCCGGTGATCCCGGCCCGGACCTCGCCGCGATCGGCGACCAGCTGACCGACGTCGCGCGGGAGAGCGGCGAGACCTTCCGCCGGATCCAGGGCGCGGTGGAGGAGTCCATGGCGAAGCTGGCCGGCAAGGCCCGGATCCAGGGAGACGCGTCGCCGCAGTACGTCGACTTCCTGTTCGACGACGCGCTCCAGGTGATCCGATCCATGCAGGACGCGCTCGCCGGGCCCGCCGCGCCGGTCACCGGGGAAGGCCGGGACGAGGCGGACGAGGTCATCGCCGTGGTGACCGACGGCGAGCTGACCGAGCTGACGCTGAGCGCACCGGCTCAGCGGATGACGCCCGGTGAGGTCGGCCGGGCGGTGGCGCAGGCGGTCAACGCCGCGCTGACCGCCTGGGAGCGGCGCGCCGAGGCGGCTGGTGGCACGGAGATCGACCCGGAGGCCCTGCGGAAGCTGAGCGAGCGGGCCGGGGCTATCCGCGAACAGAGCATGCAGCACCTGCGGACCTACACGAGCAGCATGACCTCGATCATGCACAACCTGGATTAGCAGGGGGGAACCACCATGCCCGATTTCCACGTCCTTCCCGACATGATCGGTGGGACGGCGCAGAAACTCCTGGCCGCCGGACAGGCGCTGACCGGGGACATCGCCGCGTTCCGCTCGCAGACCGCGGCCCTCGCCGACGCGTTCGGCGACGACGACCTCGGATCCATCCTGGGGATGATCTACCAGGGGATCTCCGAGGCGGCGTTCGAGTGCTTCGAGGACAACGCCGAGGGGCTGAACGAGATCGCCGACGGCGTCAAGCAGATGGCCGCCACCTACACCGAGACCGAGTCGATGAACAAGACCTTCTTCCACACGCTGTCCGGAGGCCTGGAGTGAGCAACGGGCTCATGCTGCCGTCCGAGTTGTCCGGACTGCTCAACACCCTCGGCTTCAACTGGCCGCTCAGCAACGAGGGCAAGATGTTCGACCTCGGTGGCCAGTGGTCGGGGTTCGCCGGCAAACTGGAGCACACCGCCTCGGAGACCGACGGGCACACCCAGCAGATGCTGAGCAGCAACTCCGGCGAGGCGATGGAGAAGCTGAAGGCCTTCTGGTCGCACGGCGAGGCACCGAAGCAGAACCTGGAGGACGGCTCGATCGCGTCCACCCTGGTGGGCACCGGGCTCTACGTGTGCGCCGGCGTGGTGATCGCGTTGAAGACCGCGGTGATCGTGCAGCTGGCGATGCTGGCCGTGGAGATCGCCCAGGCCATCGCGACCGCGTTCGTCACCTTCGGCGCCTCGCTGCTGGAGATCCCGGCCTTCCGGGCGCTCACCAAGCTGCTGATCGACCAGGCGCTGAACCTGGCGATGAACTCGGTGCTCAATGGCTAACAGGTTCAAGGGCCTCGGCGGCAAGACGCTCGGGCTGTTCAAGAACATCGGGAAAAAGCTCCGGGGCGGCAAGCGCCCGAACCGGGGCGGTCCCAGCCAGGTGACCCGGCAGCCGTCCTGGGACCAGCAGGCGGCTAACCAGCGGCTACTCGACGGGGTCAGGGCGCGCGCGGATCAGGCCTCTGCCATCCGGCCGAACAAGGCCCGGCCGGCGATCTCCGAGGGCATCATCATCCGCGGTCAGCAGAACCCGATCGTCGACCTCAGTCACCGGGGCGACCCGCCGCCGTTGCACCCGCATGTCCAGGGTCTGCTGGACGGTATTCCGGAGACACAGCGGAGTCTCGGCCACGGCAAGTGCGGCATGCCCAAGGTCCTCAGCACAGCCTTGGATGGCGGGCACAATCCACACGGTGCGACGGCAACGGCCATGTCGATCAAGAATGACCCCGCCAAGCCCGGGCACGGGAACCATGCCCCACCCTGTGCCAGCTGCTCGGTCCTATCCAGCCATTATGGCCTCAACTGGATCCCGGAGGGCACGCACACCAATGTCTGAGCACAGCAGATTCACCAGTGATACCGAGCAGGCCCTGCGTGCCGCCGGCTGGTCGCCGGAGCGCCGGGTGGACATCTCCCGGTGGCGGGAGTTCTTCCAGGCCTCCGGGTTCGCGCCCAATGCCGTGGTCGAGGGCTTCCTCGCCGAATTCGGTGGGCTATCGGTGACCATCTCCGGCCCGGGCCTGGAAAGGGCCAGGGAGCCGTTCAAGATCGATCCGGTGCTGCTCGACGGCGAGGAGGAGCGGTTCCAGGAGTGGGGTGAGGAGCTCGGCGTCACCCTGTACCCGATCGGCGAGCTGAACTACGGCCACTACTTCCTCGGCATGGACGAACAGGGTCGCCTCTACCTGGTCGTCGACTGGGTGGCCCGGTGGAGCGCCCTGGACAAGGGCCTGGAGGACCTCATCCTCGGGCGCAAGCCGGTGGAGCTGGCGTAGTCAGCGGATCGGGATGTCCACGCCCTGCTCCTCGGCGGGGCGTGGACCGAAGATCCGCCGCTCGGCCTCGGTGATCGTCAGGTCGTTGATGCTCGCCTCGCGGCGGGACATCAGGCCGTCGGCGGTGAACTCCCACAGCTCGTTGCCGTAGCTGCGCCACCACTGGCCGGCGGCGTCGCGCCACTCGTACTGGAAGCGCACGCCGATCCGGTTCTCCCGGAAACCCCACAGGCTCTTGCGCAGCGCGTAGTCCTGTTCCCGCTGCCACTTCGCGGTCAGGAACTCGACGATCTCGGCGCGGCCGGTGACGAAGGTGTCGCGGTTCCGCCAGACCGAGTCGGGGGTGTACGCGAGCGAGACGCGTTCCGGGTCGCGGGTGTTCCAGGCGTCCTCGGCGGCCTGCACCTTCTGTGCGGCGGTCTCCGGGGTGAACGGGGGGAAGGGCGGACGCGACACGGGATCTCCTCCGGGTTTGAGAACGATCGTTCTCCACGTAAGGTAGGGAACGACCGTTCTCGATGTCAAGGAGTCGCCGATGCCCGCCGCGATCAGCGCCGGCCAGCAGGCCGCCGACCGGGAGGCCCTGCTGGACGCGGTCGAGTCACTGGTCTACACGCACGGCGTGCAGGCCGTCGGCATGGACCAGATCCGCGCGGAATCCGGGCTGGCGCTCAAGCGGATCTACGCCATGTTCCGCACCAAGGAGGACCTCGTCGTGGCGATGCTGCAACGCCGCGACCGGCGTTGGCGGGGCAGCCTGGCCGCGTTTGTCGCGGGAGCGCCGGAGCCGGTTCCGGGGTTGTTCGAGTGGCTCCGGAACTGGTTCGCCGAACCCGGTTTCCGGGGCTGCGCGTGGATCAACATCCACGGTGAATTCGCCCCCGGCTCGCCCGCTGTGCTCGCCGAGGTCCGCGCGCACAAGGACGCCTTCCGCGCCCAGATCCAGCAGTGGGCCCCCGGCCACGCCGAGGCGATCTACCTCCTCGCCGAGGGCGCCATCGTCACCGCCGGCATCACCGGCGACCCCGCCACCGCCGACCGCGCCGCCGCGGCCGCCGCCCACCTGCTCCGAAGTTGACGATGTTCGCGTGAGGAACGAGCCCGAACATCGTCAACTCCGGGACCGCTGTCGCCGGTTCACTGGATCCGCCGGGCCTCCGACGCGTCAATCGGCGGCCCGACGTCATGCAGCACCCGGGCCAGTACCTCGGTGCCGCGGACGATCCGCGGACCGGGGCGGTTGTAGTACGCCGGGCCATCGAGCACCCACACCTGGGGGAGCTCCGCCCAGCCCGGTAGCCCGGTGAGCAGGTGCAGCTCGGCCAGGGTGCGCTCCGGTGGGAAGCCGCACGGCAGCAGCAGCACCACGTCCGGCCGGGCCTCCAGTACCCGGTCCCAGGTCATCGGTGACGTGTGCTCGCCGGGCCGCGCCAGCAGCGGCGTGCCGCCCGCGTACGTGATCTGCTCCGGCACCCAGTGACCGGCGGGCCACAGCGGGTCCAGCCATTCGATCGCCGCCACCCGTGGCCGGGGCAGGCCCGCCACCTGCGCCCGCACCGCCGCCACCCGCCGCCGTAACGCGGCCAGCGGAGCGGCGGCCGAGGTACCGAGCAGGTCCGCGACGGTGTCCATGCAGGACAGGACCTCGTCGAAGGTGCGCGGTTCCAGGCTGAGCACGGTCGCCGAGGCCTCCAGTCTCCGGACCGTCTCGGTGACCCGGCTGTACGAGATCGCGCACACCGAGCACAGGTCCTGGGTGAGGATGACGTCCGGCCGCAGCCGGGCCAGCAGCGCGGTGTCCATCTCGTACAGCCCCGAGCCGTGGTGCACGGCGGCGGAGATCTCCCGGCTGCTCGTCCGGTCCTGGTCGATCCCCGTGGTGGTGACCACGGGGATCCCGGCGACCTCGGCCGGCCAGTCGCATTCGTGGGTGCGACCGACCAGGTCCGGTAGTAGGCCCAGCTCCGCCACGATGTCGGTCGCGGCCGGCAACAGGGACAGGATGCGCATCAGTCGGCCAGGTGACGCCAGAGGAACTCGAAGGTCAGCGCCCAGTGGTGCGCGTGCTGCTCGTTGTTGCTGGCGCCGCCGTGACCGCCCTCGATGTTCTCGAAGTACCGCACGTCGTGGCCGTTCTCCAGCAGCCGGGCCACCATCTTGCGGGCGTGCCCGGGGTGCACCCGGTCGTCCCTGGTGGACGTGGTGATGAAGACCGGCGGATAGGACCGCAGCGGGTCGATGTTGTGGTACGGCGAGTATTCCCGCAGGTAGGCCCACTGATCGGGCTGGTCGGGGTCGCCGTACTCGGCCATCCAGGACGCGCCGGCCAGCAGCAGGTGGTAGCGCCGCATGTCCAGCAGGGGCACCTCGCTGACGACCGCGCCGAACAGTTCCGGGTACCGGGTCAGCATGACGCCGGTGAGCAGGCCACCATTGCTGCCGCCGCGCACGCCGAGCCGCTCCGGTGTGGTGATGCCCCGCTCGACCAGGTCCTTGGCCACGGCGGCGAAGTCCTCGTAGGCGCGCAGCCGGTTCTCCTTGAGCGCCTGGGTGTGCCATTCCGGGCCGTACTCGCCGCCGCCGCGGATGTTCGCCAGCACATAGCTGCCGCCCCGGGCCAGCCAGCCGCGGCCGATGATCGAGCTGTAGTAGGGCCGCTGCGAGTGCTGGAACCCGCCGTAGCCGGTCAGCAGCGTGGGGTTGTTCCGCGCCCCGCGTGGCCGGACCACGAAGTAGGGCACCCGGGTTCCGTCGGCGGAGGTGGCGAAGTACTGCTCGACCTCCAGGCCGGAGGCGTCGAACATCTCCGGGGCCTGCTTCAGCGGCTCCAGGTCGCCGCCGATCTCGCCCCGCGACAACGTTGACGGCCGGGTGAAGCCGTCGCTGTCCAGGAGGTACTCCTCGCTGTGCAGCGGGTCGGTGCCGACGATGCCGGGTACGTCGAGGGGCTCGCCGGCGGGCAGCGAGGTCCTGGCCCAGCCTTCGCCGGGGGTGAGCACGTGCAGGCTGGTGCGCACGTCGGTGAGCACGGTGATCACCAGGTGGCTGCGGGTCCAGGAATAGCCGGTCAGCGAGGTGTGGGCGTCCGGGGTGAACAGCACGGTGAACTCGCGGGACCCGGCCAGGAACGCGTCCAGTTCGATGACGATGAGGCTGCCGGCGGGGTACTCGCCCCAGGCCGTTCGGGGCTGCACCAGGAGCCACTGCCAGTCGATCGAGGCCTTAGCGTCCTCCGGGATCTCGATCAGCCGCAGCTCGCCCGCCGCGTCCAGCAGGTAGCGCTCCGAGCGGTAGAACTCGATGGCGCGGTGCACGAAGTGCCGCTCGAACCCGGGCGTCGGGTCGTAGTACGCGGTGATCGACACGTCCTCCACGGCGCCCTCGAACACCGTCTCGGCCTCGGACAGCGGGGTGCCGCGCCGCCAGCGCTTGGCGATGCGCGGGTAGCCGGACGTGGTGAGTGCGCCGTCGCCGAAGTCGGTGCCGACGTAGACGGTGTCCGCGTCGATCCAGTCGACCCGGGACTTCGCCTCGGGCAGCGTGAAGCCGTCGGCGACGAACTGCCGGGTACGCAGGTCGAACTCGCGCACCACGGCGGCGTCCGCGCCGCCCCGGGACAGTTCCACCAGGGCCAGCTCGTAGCCCGGGTACAGGGTGGTGGCGCCCTGCCACACCCAGTTCTCGCCCTCGGCCTCGGCGAGCGCGTCGATGTCCAGGATCTCGTCCCACTCGGGGGAGTCGGTGCGGTAGCTGTCCAGGGTGGTCCGCCGCCACACGCCCCGGGGCCGCTGGGCGTCGCGCCAGAAGTTGTAGAGGTACTCGCCGCGCCTGCGCACGTACGGGATGCGGGTGTCCGCGTCGAGGGCTTCCCGGATCTCGTCGCGCAGCGCGGTGAAGCGCGGTGTCGAGGTCAGGTCGGACAGCGAGGCGGCGTTGCGCTCGGTGACCCAGCGCAGTGCGTCATCGCCGGTCACCTCTTCCAGCCACAGGTACGGATCATCGGCCATACCCTCCAGTTTGCCTGGTGGGGTGCGGTACCTGCTGTGTCACCGCCGCCACATTCCAGCCGTTGGACGGAAGGCGGGGCGAATCTTGGTCCGGACTGCCTCGTAGGTATGGCTGAACGAGGGTCGACCGAAGAACGGGATGCGATGAAGCGCAACACAGCGGTGCTGGGGCTGGCCGGGGCGATCTCCGCGCTGGGCATGTCGACGGCCGTGGCCTCGGGTGCCGTATTCGACGGCCTCGGCTACCACACGCCGCAGCTGGGCACGGTGACCACGGTGACCGAGCCGGTTCCGGAGGCCGCCACGAGCACCGTGGCCCCGACGACCACCACCACGGCCATTACTGGGAGCCCGCTCCCCGCACCCCGGCTGCCGGAGCCGCGGTTCTCCCCGCAGCCGGAGTACACCCCGGCCCCCGTCCCGGACCTGCTCGGCTTCCCGGCAGAACTCCTCCAGCGCAGCGCCGACCTGGTAGGCGGCACCATGACCGGCGTCACCGGCCTGTTCCACTCCTGACCCGGAGTTGACGATGTTCGCGCGAGGAACGAGTCCGAACATCGTCAACTCCGGGACCTCACGAGGTAGGGGTGACCGGCTGGCTGCTGGGGGCCGTCGTGGTGGTCGGCGGTTCGGTGGTCGGCCGGGTGGGTCGAGTGCGGGTCGGCCGGGGCGGCCGGTGATGGTCCGGCGGGTTCTGCGCCGGCGGCTGGATGATGATCACCGTGGGCGGTGAGGCCGGCTTGCCCGGTGCGGGAGCCGGTGCCTGCGGGGCCGGGACCGGGGCCTGCGTGGCGGACGGTGACTCGGACGACGGGGTGGTGGTCGTGGTGGACGGCGCGCTGGACGCGGCGATGGGGGAGTGCACTGGCTCCGGCCGGTCCTTCTCCTCGACATTGGTGACGATCAGCAGCGCGATCGCCGCCGCCGCGACGGCCACCCCGAATCCTTCGAGCCAGCCCCGTTTCCGCGGGCTCCACAGCTGCCTGGGTGCCGGTTCCGCCGCGATGACGGCCGCCTCCGGCACGGTGGCCTCGACGGCGCTGGCCTTACCGCGCAACGGGGTCTCCCGGTAGAACAGCGCCAGCACCAGGGCCAGCACCATCAGCGGGACGGCGTAGAAGAAGGTCGGCGTCAACGCGCTGGCGTACGCGGTGACGAACCCGTCGTGGATCGCCTTCGGCAGCGCGTTCACCACCGACGGCGGCAGCTGGCTGGACCCACCCAGCTGGCTCGCGGCCGACGCGGGCAGATGGGTCGCCAGTTCGGTGGTCAGCCGGTTGCTGAAGATCGCCCCCATGATCGCCACGCCCAGCGAGCCGCCGATGGACCTGGCGAACGAGATCGTCGAGGTGGCCGTGCCGATGTCGGTCACCGGCACCGAGTTCTGCACCGCCAGCACCACCACCTGCAACGTCAGGCCGATACCCGCGCCGAGCACCACCATGTACAGGCTCGCCACGGTGCGGCTGGTACTCGCGTCCATGGTGGACAGCAGGTACATACCGATGGCGCCCAGCACCGAGCCGAGGATCGGTGACCACTTGTACCGGCCGGTGCGCGACACCACCTGTCCGGAGGTGATCGACGCCGCCAGCAGGCCGCCCATCAGCGGCAGCATCAGCAGGCCGGAGTTGGTCGCCGACGCCCCGGTGACCAGCTGCAGGAAGCTCGGCAGGAAGATCAGCGCGCCGAACATCGCGAAGCCGACCATGAAGCTGATCGCCGCGGACAGGTTGAAGGTCCGCATCCGGAACAGGTGCGGCGGCAGGATCGGTTCCACCGCCCGGCCTTCCGCCCAGATCAACGCGAGGAACAACGCCAGCGAACCGACGCCGAGCCCGATGATCGTCGGCGAGTCCCAGGCGTACTCCACCCCACCCCAGGACAGCAGCAGCACCAGCGAGCCGACCGCGCCGGTGACCAGCGCCGCGCCCAGGTAGTCGATGTGCGGGTGCCGGTCCGGCTTGGGTAGCCGGAGCACCAGCGAGATGACCACCAGCGCGGCCGCACCCACCGGCACGTTGATGTAGAACACCCAGCGCCAGCTGTAGTGGTCGGTGATGAAGCCGCCGAGCAGCGGCCCGATCACCGAGGACAGCCCGAAGACGGCGCCGATCAGGCCCATGTAGCGGCCGCGTTCCCGGGGGCTGACGATGTCCGCGATGGTGGCCTGCGCGAGGACCATCAGGCCACCGGCGCCCGCGCCCTGGAGGCCGCGGAACAGGATCAGCTGGGTCATCGACTGCGCCGCGCCACACAGCGCGGAGCCGATCAGGAACACGCCGATGGCGACGATGAAGACCGGTTTGCGGCCGAAGATGTCGCTGATCTTGCCGTAGACCGGGGTGGTCACGGTGGTGGCCAGGAGATAGGCGGTGACCACCCAGGACAGGTGGGTGAGCCCGCCGAGGTCCCCGACGATGGTGGGCAGCGCGGAGGACACGATGGTCTGATCCAGCGCGGCCAGCAGCATGGCGAGCATGAGCCCGGAGAAGACGATCAGTACTTGGCGGTGACTGAGGTACTGCTTCTCCTCGGTCAGGGTGCTGGTCACTGCAATTCCCCCTTGATTTCGCTGAATGCGTCGTCGACCAGATCCGGCAGTGCTCGGGTGTCCGATGTGGACCATGGCTGGTAGCAGGCCCGCAGGACGGCGATGCCGACGGCCGCGAGGACCGGCGCGGGCGTGCCGCGTTGGTCCAGCGAGTCGGCGAGGGTGCGTTCCACCCGCTCGTAGCCCGCGCTGTGCTTGGCCCGCAGGTGCGGGTACCGGGTGATCAGCTGGGCACGCAGCCGCAGCTGTTGTTCCCGGGCCTGCATGCGTTCCGCCATCTGCCGCACGATCCCCAGCACGACGTCCATCGGCGTCTCGGTGATCGGGCGGCGTGCGACGGCCTCTCGGATCCATTCGGCGGCGCCGACGTCCACGTGCAGCAGGCACTCCTCCTTGGCGGAGAAGTAGTTGAAGAAGGTGCGTGGTGAGACCCCCACCTCCGCGCAGATCGCGTCCACGGTCACCTGGTCGATGCCCCGCTCGGAGGCGAGCCGCAGGCCCGCTTCCCGCAGCGCCACCCGGCAGGCTTCCTTTTTGCGTTCGCGCAGTCCGTCCACTCCACCGATAGTTGCAGTCTCTGCAAACTTTCAGCGCACGCAACGATCACGTTTCGACACTGATCGACTACGCTGTGTGAAATCTGGGTGAGGTCTTGGGTGGCCGGCTGTCCGGCGCGTCTGGTGGTCGGCGAAAGATGGCTTTGGAGGAGGAGGTGGGTGGGGGCACGCCTGTCTTTCCTGCCTGGCTGTCCGGTGGTGGGTGACTTGGGGTGGTCGGGGGAGCCGGTCGAGGCTGGCCTGCGTCGGCCGATAGTGCATCGGATTACCGGCAGTGGCGATCATGGGGTTGCAGTCTGAGCGGGTCGGTCAAATTGAAGACTGGTCCACTATGGACAGTGGCGTTGTTCCTGGTTAAAGACGATATCCAGCCCCAAAAACGTCTTTAACCACGTACAACTCCACCCCATTCACCCACAAGAACACCACCAGTCACCCCGGCCCCATCAGTAACGCCCCGAGTCGGCAGCCGCCCCACGCAGAGCCGCCCCGCCCCGCGCAGCCGCCCCACGTGGCCGCCCCGCGCAGCGGCCCAGACCGCCGGCCCGGCGTGCCCCCACCCAACAAGCCGGCAGGAAAGACGCCCCCACCACCCATCCCTCCTCCAAAGCCATCTTTCGCCAACCGCCAAACCCAGCCCCCACGGCTCGATCCCCAACAGATTCCCGCCGTTGAGTCGCCAATCACAGAACGATTACAACACCGCCCCGGTGGCCTGGATCACCCGGCGCATACCGGCGGTATGCGTAGCTGGCCTGCGTGATGCTGAAAAGGCGACTTAGATTCGAGACCTGCATCACGCATAGTTACGCATTCACCCAATTTGGTTATCGCCGTTGCCCGGCGAATGGCGCAATCTATGTCCAGTTCGAGTTCCCACGGTGACTTCTTCCCGCAGTTACCGTCGACCTAAGGAGTTCTCATGGACCTGGCTTCCGCCATCTCCGTGCTGGTTACCACCATCATCGGCGTTCTGGTCTACCCGTTCATCCCCAAGTAACGATGCATCATTAACTGAATAATCAGGGCCGTGTTCCGGGACGCCGGAACACGGCCCTATTCTGTTGTGCAAGAGCCGCTGTGCAAGAATGACGCGCGTAACGCATGTCAAGAAGCGGCATGCCTTTCCCGGTGTTGTGTGGAAAGGAAACCGCGATGAACTCGTTGTTCGATGGCCGGAGCAATGACCTGCTCAAGGTCCGGGCCTGGCGAGAGCACGAGACCTTGATAGTCGAGCTGGCCGGCGAGATCGACCTGGCCACCACCGACCTGCTCCGCTGGGCCCTCCGGGCGGCAGAGAACCTGATCATCCCGCCGCATCCGCTGGTGATCGACCTGCGCGGCGTGACCTTCTTGAACAGTTCCGGCCTCGGCCAGCTCATCGAGTGCGCCCGGCGCTGTGCGGTGCTCGCCGTGTCCCTGAGGCTGGTCGCCGACGGCAACTCCGTCATCCGGCCGATCAACCTGCTCGGCCTGGCTCCGATGCTCCCGGTCTACGCCGACATGGAGGACGCGGTTCTGGCACTGTAGAACTCATGATCACTGTGTTAGTTCACGGGTCCTGGCATGGGGCATGGGCCTGGGACCAGATGATTCCCCTGCTGCAAGATCGTGGCCTGCGGCCGATCACCATCGACCTGCCCGGCCCCGGCCGGGCCGAGGGCGACCAGGACCTCGCCGGGCACGCCAGGGCGCTGACGGAGCTGGTCGCCGGGATCGACGAGGACGTGGTGCTGTGGGGCCACTCCTATGGCGGCGCGGTGATCGGCGAGGCCGCCCCGGACCTGCCGAATGTCGTGGGCCTCGGCTACCTGGCCGGGGTCATGCCGGACAAGGGCCAGACCGCGATGGAGGCGCTGGAGGCATACCGGAACGCCGATGAGCCTGCTCCGGTGAGCGTGGACGGCGAGCTCCTCCGGTACAACCCGTCGGCCGTCATCGCGGACTTCTACCAGGACTGCCCGCCGGAACTGGCCGCGGCCGCGGTGGCCAAGCTGACCCCGGAGCACGTCAGCTCCGTCGCGTCGCCGGCCACCCACGCCGGGTGGCGGACGCTGCCCTTCGGATACGTGGTGTGCGGCCTGGACCGGGCGATGCCGGTGGCCATGCAACGGGAGGTGGCCAAGCGGACCGAGCTGACCGTGGAACTGGAATCCGGGCATTCGCCGATGCTGTCCATGCCGGAGACCCTCGCCGACGTGATGGCCGACATGACCCGGAAGCTCTATGAGAATGGCTCGTCAGCTCGCTGAGAAGTCCGTGTGACTCGTTGTGGGCCTTGGGCCGAACGGGTTACACAAGATGCATGAAGAAGACCCTGTTGGCAGTCACTGCCGCCCTGATGGTCATCACCGCCGCACCCGCCCAGGCCATTGTCGGTGGAAAGGCCACCGAGAAACCGGTCAGTTGGATGGCGAACCTTCAGGGCACCGACGGGAGCCACCACTGCGGAGCCACCCTGGTCGCTCCGCAGTGGGTGCTCACCGCCGCGCACTGCATCCTCGACTTCAACACCGGTAAGCCGGTCGATCCCGCCGGACTCCAGGTGCGGGTCGGCAGCCTGAACCGCAGCGCGGGCGGCACCCTCGCCAAGGTCTCGCAGGTGCGCCCGCATCCGTCGGCGCATCTCGCGCCCGGACCTCCCGGTTCGCCTCCGTCCTTCGACGGAACAGACCTGGCCCTGCTGAAGCTGGACCGTCCCGTGTGGACACCGCCGGCCCTGCTGGGCGGGCAGACGCCGGCTCCGGGCACCCCGGTCCGGCTGCTCGGCTGGGGCTGGGATGACACCGGGTTCCCCGAGCAGCTGCAGGAGCTCACGCTGCCGCTGACCGAGGCACGTGGGGACATTCTGGATTTCGTCACCGACAACGGCACGCGGGTGGGAGCCGGTGACTCTGGTGGCCCCGCGGTGGTCGCCACCAAGTCGGGTCCGCGACTCGTCGGGGTGACCCACGCCGGCGGCCGGACCGCGACGGGCGGCGATTCGAGCACCTACACCGACGCCACCCGGTACCGCGTCTGGATCTGGACCACCATCGCCTCCTGGAAGTGATGATCGTCCCGAAGTTGGCGATGTTCGGGGCTCCTTCCTCGCCGCGAACATCGCCAACTCCGGAGCGGGGTTAGGCGGTCTGGCCGGGCTTGCCGTTCTCCACGCGGCCGGTGATGCGGCGGCGGAAGGACGGGTCCTGGTCGCAGGTGACCTCGACGTCGTACCAACCCTCATCGGTCGGCCACTGGAGGACCTTCTCCTGCCAGGGCTGCAAGGTCACCGTGTCCGACTGGCTGCCGAACCCGAGGGCCCGCACCCGCACGGTCACCGGCTTCTGGTCGCCGTTGATCAGCGCGACGATCAGCCCGGAGCGCAGTGGCAGGCTGCGGACGGCCACCTCCAGGTGCGCGGCGGCACCGGACACCGAGCCCGCCAGTTCGTGCCAGAACCGGTTGGGGCCCTGCACCGCGAGCCGGTAGGAGCTACCGGTGATCTTGATGAACTCCGGGTGGTCGCCGCGCACGTCCAGGTGCTTCGGCTCGGCGAATTCCCCGGCGTACGGGTAGATCGCGAAGTGCGCGGACTGGGTTCCCGCGTTGTCCAGCCGGATCCGCAGATGCCCGTCACCGTCCAGCCTGGACCGGGTGGTGATCCGGTAGGGCAGTGCGCGGGCCGGCCTGCGCCCCGGTTCCTGCCCCGGCTGGGTCTGGGTGGCCGGCGGAGTGGGGTGCCAGCGCTTGATCGGCGCCGGTACCGGTCCCGGTTGCTGCGGCTTCGGCGTGGTGCCGGGCTTCTGGAAGTCGAACACCGAGGTCAGGTCGCCGCAGACGGTGCGCCGCCACTGACTGATGTTCGGCTCGGCGACGCCGGTCCACTTCTCCAGGAAGCGCAGCACCGAGGTGTGGTCGAAGACCTCCGAGTTCACGTGTCCGCCGACGGTCCACGGCGAGACCACGGTCATCGGCACCCGGGGGCCGAGGCCGATGGGCCTGCCGTCCCACCAGTCGGTGTCGTTGCCACTGGCCGGCCGGGGCTGCACCGGCGGGGGCACGTGGTCGAAGAAGCCGTCGTTCTCGTCGAAGTTGATGAACAGCACGGTCTTGGACCAGGTCTCCGGGTCGGACGCGATCGCGTCCAGGACCCGGTAGATCAGGTTGGCGCTGCCCACCGGGGTGGAGCTGCCCGGGTGCTCGGAGTCCACACCGGACGGCACCAGCCAGCTGACCTTGGGCAGGGTGCGCGCCTTGATGTCGGCCTGCAGCCGGGACACCAGGGTGCCCGGTTCGCTGCGGTACATGGCCTTCTCGAACAGCGCCCGCTCATCCTTGTCCAAAGAGGACACACCGGAGCGGAACTTCGCCAGCAGCTGCTGCTGTTCCAGGGGAGTCTTGGAACCCAGTGCGTCGTAGAACTCCTCGGTGGTGCGGTAACCGCCGCCGACCGCCTTGAGGATCTTGGCGCCCACCTTCTTGAACGGGACGAAGTACTCCACGGCGTTGTCGGTGAAGTTGTCCCACTCCTGGTAGATCTGCCAGGAGACGCCCGCCTGCTGCAGCCGCTCCGGGTAGGTCGTCCAGTCGTAGCCCTTGTGGTCGTAGCCGTAGGCGGCGTTGTCGACGGCCCGTTTCTGCGTGCCGGGCTCGTTGCCGGTGGTGCCGGTCCACAGGTAGTTGCGATTCGGGTTGGTGGAGCCGAACACCGAGCAGTGGTACGCGTCGCACAGGGTGAACGCGTCGGCCAGCTCGTACTGCAGCGGGATGTCCTGGCGCTCGTAGTAGGTCATGGTCGCCGCGGTCTTGGCGGCGATCCAGTCGTTGTTCCAGCCCTTGCCCCACGCCTTCGTGGTGCCGTCGAAGGAGTGGTTCAGGTCGCCCAGGTACTGGATGTCCGAACCGGCGCGGCCCTCACGCTGGGCTCCCTCGCGCAGCGAGAACGGCAGCACCTCGCCGCCGCCCGGCTTGGGCTGCCGGAACACCGACTCGCCGGTGGGCAGTGTCAGCGGGTTGCGGTCGGCGTAGCCGCGGACGCCCCGCAGCCTGCCGTAGTAGTGGTCGAACGAGCGGTTCTCCTGCATCAGCACGATGACGTGCTCGACGCCGGCCAGCCCGCCGGGGCGCATCGGTTGCGCCATGGCCTTGTGCAGGGACGGTGGGAGCAGGGACAGGGCAACGCCGCCGGCCGCAGCCCCCAGCAGCCTGCGCCGGGAGACCCCGGATTGTTGTTCAGTCACATAGTTCAGCCTTGAATGCCAATTCGACGGCGCAGTGAATTCCCGGCTCCGGGCTGATCACGTTCTGAAGCCCCGCGGCCAAACGGCGGTACACGCCGAGCCGATCGGCGTCGTCGTAGGTGCTCGTGGTCACCAGGAGCTCGTCCGCCCCGGTGCGTTCGAGAAGTTCACGGAGCCGGGGGAGCACCTGGTCCTCGGTGCCGAACACCTGTCCGCCAAGGGATTCGTCGAGGAGTTCACGTTCCCGGTCGGTCATGGTCGACGCCTCGATCTCGGCCGGCGGCAGCAGTGGTGGGAACGCCCCCTGGGTGCGGGCGAGGACTCCGGACCACGTCTCCGGCACCAGCAGCCGCCGTGCTGCCGCTTCGCTGTCCGCGATGGCGATCGCGCTGCTGACCACGACATACGGGGTTCCGCCCCAGGGAGACGGCCGGAACTCGGCGCGGTACCGGTCGATCAGCTCGGCCATCCGCTCGACGCCGCCGATCGGGGCGATCACCAGCGGCAGCCCCTTCTCCGCCGCGTGCAGTGCGCCCGCGCCGGTTGCGAGGAGGAACACCGGCAGCCGCAGGCCCTCTCCGGGGTTGGCGTGCACGCCCCGGTTGCCGCCGTCGAGGTAGCTGAGCAGTTCGTCGAGGTGCTCGGGGAACCGCTCGACGTCGGCCTTGTCGTGGCCGAGTGCCCGGCGGATCCCGCCGGTGAAGCCGACCGAGCGGCCCAGGCCGATGTCGATGCGGCCGGGGAACAGCGAGGCCAGCACGCCGAACTGTTCCGCGACGACCAGGGGCTGATGGTTGGGCAGCATCACGCCGCCGGTGCCGATCCGGATGCGCTCGGTGGCCGCGGCGATCGCCGCCGCCAGTACGGTGGGCGCCGATCCGGCGATCCCGGGCACGCTGTGGTGCTCGGAGACCCAGAACCGGTGGTAGCCGAGCCGTTCCACCTCGCGGGCCATGGCCACGGTGGCCCGGAGCGCGTCGGCGGCGGTGTGTCCCGCCTTGATCGGCGAGCGGTCCAGCACGGAGAGCCTCACGTCTGGTGGAACGCCGGACGCCCGCCGCGGATTCCCTAGCCTGCGGCGATCCCGACGATGCCCGCCAGCACGATGGACGCGCCGACGAGCCGGCGAGCCGGGTTCGGCTCGCCGAGGATGCGCCACGCGGCCAGGCTGCCCAGCACGATGCTCAGCTCGCGGACCGGAGCCACCACGCTGATCGGGGTAGTGCGCATCGCGTACAGCACCAGTACATAGGCGGCGGAGGAGAGCACGCCGACGATCCACAGTTCCCGCCGGTGATCGCGGCGCAGCCGGTCCATCTCCGGCCGGTTGGCCAGCACGTGCGGGGTGAGCATCAGGCTCTGCAGCACGCAGCCCGCGGTGTAGTAGGCGAGCGGTGGCATGCCCGCCCCGTTGACGGCGTGTGCGTCCCACAGCGTGTACGCGGCGATGGTGGCACCGGTCAGCACGCCGTAGCCCACACTGGTCAGCCCCGGACCGCCCGCCGATGGGTTGATGCTGATCACCAGCACGCCGAGCACCACGGCGAGGGCGCCCAGCAGCCCGGCCAGGCCGGGGTGCTCACCGAACAGCAGCACCGCGGCGATCACCGACAGCAGTGGTCCGGTGCCCCTGGCCAGGGGATACACCACGGACATGTCGCCGATCGTGTAGCCGCGTTGCAGGGCGATGCCGTACGCGATGTGCAGCACGGCGGTGCCGATGGCGGCCACCAGCCAGGACCAGTGCGGCGTGGCTTGCATGGTCGCCAGTTCACCGATGGCGAAGGGCAGGCAGACCACCGAGGCGATCACCGAGTACCACCAGACGAACACGGCGCCACCGCCCCCGACCCGTTTGGCGGCGAAATTCCAGACCGCGTGCAGCACGGCGGCGGCGACCAGCATGGATAAAGCGAGCGAATGCACGAATCCCCCTTGTGAAACTTTGTTCCCTAAAGAAGCTAACATGGGAAACATGGTTTCCAAGTTCGTGCCCGGCGGGTTGCAGGCGTCGATCATGGCCGTGCTGCCCGGCCTGCGGCCCAGTGAGGCCAAGGTGATGCGCCTGGTGCTGGAGGACTCGACCTTCGTCCGGTCGGCCAGTACTCAGGAGGTCGCCGAACGCGCGGAGGTCTCACCGGCGACCGTGGTGCGTGCCGTCCGTGCGGCCGGGTTCCCCGGGTTCGGTGACCTCAAGCTGGCGTTGGCCGGCGACCTTGCGCTGCACCAGGATTCGGCGCGGCCCGGTGAGCTGACGCGTGCGTCCACTGTGGACGAGATCAGTGAACTGGTGTTGTCCAGTCACGCGACCAGCATCAGTGCTACGCGCGCCACCATCGACTCTGTGGAGCTGGGGCGGGCGGTTGAGCTGTTGACCGCTGCGGAGTCGATTCTGGTGTTCGGGGTGGGGACTTCGGCTGCTCCGGCGGCTGATGCTGCCTATCGGTGGACGGCCATCGGGTGCCGGGTGAGTGCGCCTCGGGACGCGCGGACCGGGCAGTTGCAGGCTCGGCTGTTGCACCCTGGGGATGTGGTGGTGGCGATCAGTCACTCGGGGCAGAGTCAGGAGACGTTGTCGGTGGCTTCCGCTGGGGTGACTGCTGGGGCCGGGGTAGTGGCCATCACCAGTTTCGCCGCTTCACCGTTGGCTGGGCTGGCTGCTGCGTTGCTGGTTGCCGGGGGGCCGGATCTGGGGTTGCAGATGGCAGCTTCGAGTAGTCGGTTGGCGCATTTGGCGGTGGTGGACATTGTGCATGCGGCGTTGAGTTTGGCCGATGGGGAGCGGACTCGGCGGGCTTTGGGGATCGCGGTGGAGATTGCTGAGGAGTATTCGTAGGGGCTTCTGGTTGTTGTCGAAAGATGGCTTTGGAGGGGGAGATGGGTTTGGGGGCCTGTCTTTCCTGCCTTCGTGTTGGGTGGGGGCACGCCTGACTCTTCGTTCGGGCTTCTTTGTGCTGTGGGTTCCGAAGTTGACGATGTTCGCGGCGAGGAACGAGCCCCGAACATCGTCAACTTCGGGGCACTTGGGGGTCATTCAGCTGGGGGCGAATCGCAATCACCCGATAGGGATTGGCTAACGATGGCGGATCGCGTGTGACTGCAACGTCTCCCGGATCCTGCTCGGCCCCAAAGGCGAAGTCCTGGATGTCGGGCGATCGACCCGAGTAGCGCCCGTCGCGCTGCGCAGGGCACTGACGCTGCGGGACGAGCACTGCTCCTGGGACGGCTGCGAAGCACCCGCCAAGTACTGCGACGTACACCATGTCGAGGTCCACTGGGCACACGGCGGCGAGACGAACCTCAAGAACTGTGGGCTGTACTGCGGGCATCACCACACCGCGATCCACACCTATGACACGGTGACCGTGCGAAGACCGGACGGCGGGTTCCTTACCCGGCTACGACAGTGAGGGTCACCCGTGGAGTTCCATACCGTCGACCGTGGGCCGGAGGCGTTTCAGCAGCCGGTGACCGCTGTCGATGTGCTGGCCATGTGCCGCGTGGCGTTCGGGGCGGGTGTGCGGGTGATGTCGGCGGTCGAGCTGGGCATCGGGATGTACAACAGCACCTTCCGCGTCGAGCTGGACGGGCGGGAAGCGGTGATCCTGCGGGTCGCGCCGGCGCCGGACCGGCAGTTCCGGTCGGAGTGGCAGTTGATGCGCACCGAGTACGCGAGCGTGCCCTATCTGGCGCCGATCGCCTCGTTGATGCCTCGGGTGATCACCGCGGACTTCACCGGCACGGTGATCGGGCGGGACTACCTGTTCCAGAGCTTGCTTCCCGGTGTTCCCGCGCCGGAGCGGCTTGGCGCTTACCCGCGTTCGACGTGGGCGGGGTACTTCGCGCAGCTGGGAGCCATTGCGAGACTGGTGCATTCGGTGCGGGGGCCGCACTTCGGGGCGGTGACCGGGCCGGGATTCTCCACGTGGAGCGCGGCGGTGCGGGACAGCTTGAGCGCCATCGCCGGGGACCTCGACAGCGTCGGGCTGGACTCCGGTGACGTCCGGGCGGTCGGTGCCGCCGTGGCGGACCGGCACTCGGAGGTGCTCGACGAGATCACCGCGCCGTGCCTGCTGTCCGGTGACCTGTGGACGGTCAATGTGCTGCTCGCCGACGGTGCAGCCGAGCCGACGATCAGCGGGATGCTCGACTTCGACCGGACCTGGTGGGGTGACCCGGCGGCGGACTGGCCCATCCGGATGGCCGCGGCCAAGCCCGGCACCGAGCGGGACGCGTTCTGGGACACCTACGGGGATCGGGACGGCTCGCCGGGCGCGGTGCTGCGGTCGCGGATCTACGAGGCCCGCCACCTCGGCGCCATCCGGCTGGAACGCCACCGGCTGGGCAACACCCAGGGTGTGACCGACACGTACGCGGATCTGGCCGCTGTGCTGGCCGACCTCACGTGCGCACCGCGGCGATGATCGCGTCGGTGGCCATCTCCGCCGCCAGTTCCGGGGTGCCATCGGCGTCCAGCACCACGGCCTGGGTGAACAGCGGGCTCATGTGCGCGGCGACGGTGCGGTACAGGCGCTGCGGTGGATCGCCCTCGCCGCCCGCCGCGTGCCAGATGGTGGTCGACACCATGGTGTAGATGCCGCGCAGCACGCCGCGGTGCTCGGCGACCGCCCGCGCCACGCGCTCCGGCAGTTGCTGCACGGTCATCTCCCAGTAGATCCGGCCACCCCGCACCGTGGTCTGGTGTCGCAGCCGGACGACGTCCGCCAGCCAGGTCCGCCAGTCGCCACCGGTGTACTCCGGCATGGCCAACAGCAGGTCCCGGGTGACAGTGGCGAGGCCCGCGCTGATCAGATCCTCGCGCGTGGCGAAGTAGCGGAACGCCGTCCGGCGGCCGACCTGGGCCAGCTCCGCGATCTGATCCATGCTGACGCCCATGCCGTACTCGATCACGCCCTGCCGGGAGGCCGCGACCAGTGCGTCGATGGTGATCTGCCGCCGTTGTTGCTGAACAGGCGTCGGTTGTGCGGTCGTCACGTCCTTCACCTCCATCTCATGGGTTGACACTGTACCGTGCCTTAGTGACACTCAGGAGTGCCACTCGTTACGTGAAGGAGATGCAATGTCGTCGTCCGATACGCAGCAGTCCCGTTTCGAGAGCCGCATCGAGCGCCTGTACGCCGACGACGACCAGTTCGCCGCCGCCCGGCCCAGCCAGACCGTCGGTGAGGCCATCAAGCAGCCCGACCTTCGGTTGCCGCAGATCGTGCGCACCGTCTTCGAGGGTTACGCCGACCGCCCCGCCATGGGCCGGCGCGCCACCCGCTGGGTCACCGACCCGGCCACGGGGCGCACCTCCGCCGAGCTGCTCGACCAGTACGAGACGGTCACCTACCGCGAGACCTGGGACCGGGTCGTCGCCGTCACCGCCGCCCTGCACGGTGACCCCGTCCAGCCGGGGGACCGGGTGGCCCTCTTCGGATTCGGCAGCATCGACTACGCCACCCTCGACCTCGCGCTCACCCAGCTGGGCGCGGTCTCCGTGCCGTTGCAGGCCACCGGCTCGGCCGACCGGTTACGGCCGATCATCGACGAAACCCAGCCGACGGTCATCGCCGCGAGCCTGGACTACCTCGCCGTCGCCGTGGAGCTCGCGCTCGCCGGCCACACGCCGGCCCGGATCGTCGTGTTCGACTTCCACCCGGAGGCAGACGCCCACCGGGAAGTCCTGGAGGCGGCCCGTTCCCGGTTGGCCGGCGGCCCGATCGCGCTGGACACCCTGGCCGAGCTGATCGAGCGGGGTCGTTCCCTGGCCCCGGCACCGGAATTCGTCTCCGCGGATCCGAATCCGCTGAGCCTGCTGATCTACACCTCGGGCAGCACCGGTGCGCCCAAGGGCGCCATGTACAACGAGGATCTGGTCGCCAACACCTGGCGCGGCAGCTGGGGTACCGGTGGCACGCATCCGATGATCTGCCTGAGCTTCATGCCGATGAGCCACATGATGGGCCGCGTGCTGCTCTACAGCGCGTTCAGCAACGGCGGTACCGGCTACTTCGCCGCCACCAGCGACCTGTCCACCTTCCTGGACGACCTGGCCCTGGTCCGCCCGACCCAGCTGAACTTCGTGCCACGCATCTGGGAACTGCTGTTCCAGCACTACCAGAGCCAGTTGCACGAGGGCCGTGCCGAGGACGAGATCCTCGCCGACCTCCGGCAGAACCTCCTCGGTGGGCGGTTCACCACCGCGCTGACCGGTTCCGCGCCCATCTCCGACGAGCTGCGCGCCTGGGTGGAGCGGCTCATCGACATGCGGCTGCCCGAGGTCTACGGCGCCACCGAAACCGGCCTGGTGCTGAGCAACGGCCGGATCGCCCGGCCACCGGTGATCGACTACAAACTGGTCGACGTGCCCGCGCTGGGGTACTTCGGCACCGACCGCCCGTATCCCCGCGGCGAGCTGGCGGTGAAGTCCCACCACGTGTTCCCCGGCTACTACAACCGCCCGGAGACCACCGCGTCGGTCTTCGACGCCGACGGGTACTACCTCACCGGCGACATCATGGCCGAGACCGAACCCGATCACCTGGTGTACCTGGACCGGCGCAACTTCGTGCTGAAGCTGTCCAACGGCGAGTTCGTCACCGTGTCCAAGCTGGAGGCGGTGTACACCGAGAGCCCGCTGGTCAAGCAGATCTACGTCTACGGCAACAGCGCCCGCTCCTACCTCCTCGCCGTCGTGGTGCCGATCGGCGACGCGTCTCCACAGGACATCGCGCGCTCGCTGCGGGACATCGCCAAATCCACCGGGCTGGAGTCCTACGAGATCCCGCGCGAGTTCATCGTCGAGCCCGAGCCGTTCAGCCTGGAGAACGGGCTGCTGACCGACATCCGCAAACTGGCCCGGCCCAAGCTCGTCGAGCGCTACGGCCCGGCGCTGGAACAGCTCTACCAGGAGCTGGCCACCGCCGAGCAGGACGAGCTCCAGGCCCTGCGCCGGGACGGCGCGAACCAGCCGGTGCTGGACACCATCGTCCGGGCCGCGAGCATCCTGCTGGGCTCGGCCGACGTGCGGCCCGACGCGCACTACACCGACCTGGGCGGGGACTCGCTGTCTGCGGTGACCTTCGCCAACCTGCTGCGCGACATTTTCGGCGTCGAGGTGACCGCGGGCATCATCGTCAGCCCGGCCACCGACCTGAACCGGCTCGCCGAGTACGTCGAGGGCCTGCGCTCCGGCACCAGGCGGCCCACCTTCGCCGCCGTGCACGGCGCCGGCACCACCGGGGTCCGGGCGGCCGACCTGACCCTGGACAAGTTCCTGCCCGCCGACGTGCTGGCCGCGGCCCCGGAACTGCCCGGCCCGGCCGCCGAGGTGCGCACGGTGCTGCTCACCGGAGCCACCGGATTCCTCGGCCGCTACCTGGCCCTCGAGTGGCTGGAGCGGCTGTCCCTGGTCGGCGGGAAGCTGATCTGCCTGGTCCGGGCCAAGGACGACGCCACCGCCCGGCAGCGGCTGGACCGGACCTTCGACAGCGGCGACCCGCAGCTGCTGGAGCACTACCAGTCCCTCGCGGCGGAGCACCTGGAGGTCCTCGCGGCCGACAAGGGCGAGCAGGACCTGGGCCTGGACGCGGAGAGCTGGCAGCGGCTGGCGGACACCGTCGACGCGATTGTCGACCCGGCGGCGCTGGTCAACCACGTGCTCGGTTACGACCAGCTGTTCGGCCCCAACGTGGTCGGCACCGCCGAGCTGATCCGGCTGGCCCTCACCACGCGGCTCAAGCCCTACACCTACGTGTCCACGCTGGGCGTGGGTGACGTGGTCCAGCCGTCCGCGTTCACCGAGGACGCCGACATCCGGCAGGCCAGCCCGGTGCGCCCGTTCCGGGACGGCTACGCCAGCGGCTACTCGGACAGCAAGTGGGGCGGTGAGGTACTGCTGCGCGAGGCGGCCGACCTGTGCGGCCTGCCGGTCGCCGTGCACCGCTGCGACATGATCATGGCCGACAACCGGTACGCCGGTCAGCTGAACGTGCCGGACATGTTCACCAGGCTGATGTTCAGCCTGGCCGCCACCGGCGTCGCCCCCGGATCCTTCTACGAGCTGGATCTTCAGGGACAGCGGCAGCGCGCGCACTGGGACGGCCTGCCGGTGGACTTCATCGCCGAGGCGATCACCACCATCGGCACTCCGGAGCGGGGCGGGTTCCGCACCTTCCACGTGGCCAACCCGCACGACGACGGGATCTCCCTGGACACCTATGTGGACTGGCTGATCGACGCCGGCTACCAGATCGAGCGGATCGCGGACTACGACGCCTGGCTGAGCCGGTTCACCGCCGCCATCAAGGGCCTGCCCGAGCGGCAGCGGCAGAACTCGCTGCTCCCGCTGCTGCACAGCTACCAGCGGCCGGCCCGGCCGGTGAACCACGGGATGGGCATCGCGGACCGGTTCCGGGCCGCCGTGCAGGACGCGCAGATCCCGCCGGACAAGGACATCCCGCACATCGCCCCGCAGATCATCGTCAAGTACATCACCAACCTGCAGCTGCTCGGCCTGCTCTAGCGCGGACCGTAACTCGGAAAATCGGATGCCACGTCGCGGGCCGGTGATCACAATCGGCCCATGACGTGGACGATCAGCCCGGCCTCCGTGCGCCTGCCGGAGGCCGGGGCGCTGCTCCGGGACTACTACACGGAGGTCGCCGACCGGTACCGGCTGCTGCACCTGGGCAGGCGGTCCACCCGGGCCGAACTCGACGAGGAGCTGGCGGACATCGCGGGGGAAGAGCTCGCCGTGTTCCTGCTGGGCAGCGTGGGCGGTGAACCGGCCGGCTGCGCCGGACTGCGGCTACGGGACCCGGACACGGTGGAGCTGACGCGGGTGTTCGTCCGGCCGAGGTGGCGCGGTACCGGGGGAGGTGCCCGGCTGCTGGAAGCGGTGGACTCCGCGGCCGATGACCTGGGCGCCCCCCGCATCGTGCTGGACACCCGGCTGGACCTGATCGAGGCGCGAGCGCTGTATCTCAAGCACGGCTATCGGGAGATCCCGGCGTACAACCGGCAGCAGTACGCCGAGGTCTGGTACGGGAAGGAGCTCTAGCCCCGGATCAGGTCGGCGGCCTTCTCCGCGATCGCGTACACGGTGGCGTTGGTGTTCGCCGACGGCAGGGTGGGCAGCACCGACGCGTCCGCGATCCGCAGGCCCGCCAGGCCGTGGACCCGCAGGTCGGTGTCCACCACGCCGCCGATCCGGCAGGTGCCCACCGGGTGGAAGTAGGTGCGTGCCGAGTCGTAGGCGTACCGGCGGAGGTCGGCGTCCGGGCCGGGCAGGATCTCCGTGCCCCGCCAGGGATCCAGGGCCCTGGCCCGGCCGATCTCCCGGGCGATGCGCAGCCCGGCGACCATGGTGTCCAGGTCGCGGGGATCGGACAGCAGCCGGGCGTCCACCTTCGGCGGATCCAGCGGATCGGCGCTGGTCAGCTCGACGCTGCCCCGGCTGAACGGCAGCATCACGGACGGGGTGATGCTGTAGCCGCTGCGCACCGGCCCACGCGGAATGTCCTCCAGGAGGATCTGCAGGTCGGGGTGGTCCAGCTCGGCCCGGCTGCGGACCAGGCCGACGGCCTCGCCGTGGTTGTTGGTGCCGGCGGGCACCGGTTGCGAGCTCTCGTAGACCACGCCGGCCAGGGGATGGTCCTGCAGGTTCGCGCCGACCTCGGGCAGGTCCGCGACCGGCCGGATTCCGTGCGTGCGCAGGGAATCGGCCGGCCCGATGCCGGACAGCATCAGCAGGTGCGGTGAGCCGATGGTTCCGGCCGCGACGATGACCTCGCCGGTGGTGAACACCCGCACCGGTTCCTCGCCGCCGAGGTACTCGACGCCGATGCACCGCTGCCGGGCGATCAGTAGCCGCTGCACCTGCGCCGATGTCCGGACGGTCAGGTTCGGCCTGCCGAGCGCGGGGGACAGGTACGCGTCGGCCGCGCTCTGCCGCCGACCGTCCACAATGGTCAGATCGGCGAAGCCGAATCCCTCCTCCCAGCCGCCGCTGATGTCCGCCGCGAGGGGGTGACCGACCTCGGCGGCGGCCCGGATCGCGGCCTGGAGCACCGGATTCGGCTCCGCCGCCGGGCTGACGATCAGCGGGCCCGAGGTACCCCGGGTCCGGCCGTTCGCGGTCTCGATGCGCTGGAAGTAGGGCAGCAGGTCGTCGAAGCGCCAGCCCGGCGGCCAGCCGTCGTAGCTGGAGTGATGGCCGCGCAGGAAGACCATGGCGTTCACCGTGGACGATCCGCCCAGTACCCGGCCCCGGCCGGGCGTGATGTGGTCATCGCCGCCCCGGGGCCACAGGAGATCGGTGTCGGCCAGGTCGATCCAGGACGGCGGATGCGTGACGGTGGCGGGCGGTGTGGCCCGCCCGGCCTCCAGCAGCAGCACCGAGGTGTCCGGGTTCTCCGACAGCCGCGCGGCCAGCACGCACCCTGCCGGGCCACTGCCGACGACGATGTAGTCGAACGTCTTCACAGCGGGGCCAACGGAAGGAGCGGGAAACCGTTTTCCGACTCCTTCCGATGGCCGGAGTGGAGCGTGTGAACCGGATAGGGCGTCCGGGTGAGGTCTGGTCCGGTCTGCTGCCGAGGGGGAACCCGATCATCGGTAGCTACGTCTTCCACACACGGACTTCGACAGGGACGGTGGGCGATGACCGAGGACCTGGTGCCGCTGCGGATCGAGTTCGACCTGTCCCGGCGGGGTTATGACAAGGACCAGGTCGATCGGTATGTCGCGGCGGCGGAGATCGACCTGCGGTTGCTGGCCGCCGACCGGGACGCGGCGATGGACCAGGCGCAGGCACTGGCCAGGCAAGTGGAGCTGCTGCGCGGCGAGCTCCGCGCGATGGGGGAACGGGTGGACCGGATCAGCCGGACGCCGGTCGACGCCGGGGGACTGGCCGAGCGGCTGGCCCGGATGGTGGAGCTAGCGCAGGACGAGGCGCGGCTGATCACCGGCCGGGCCAGGGTCAGCGCCGAGCGGCATGTGCTGGCCGCCAGGCAGACTGCCGAGTACGCCGACCGGCTCGCGCGCGACGCCTACCTGCGGCGCCGCGCGCTGGACGAGCAGGCCGCGCGGGAGATCCTGGAGCGGCGCGCCACGGCGCAGGCCCAGGCCGACGAGCTCCTCGCGTCGGCCAGGGCCCAGGCCGACCGGGTGAGCACCGTCCGGGAGCAGATCGCCCAGGTCCTGGCCGCCACCGAGCAGGTACTCGACGACGAGAACCCGGCCACGGCGCTGAAGGTCGCCTGACCGGTTACACGGTGCCGGGGACGTCCACGTCGCCGCGCCAGCCACCGGTCTCGGTGCCCCGCTCCTCGATGAAGTCCTTGAACCGGGTCAGGTCGCCCTGCACCCGGTTGTCCAGCACGCCGAGCTTGTCGGCCACGTTCTCCACGAAGCCCTCGGGATCGATCTCCATGTGGGTGGTGACCCTGGTGGTGGTGCTGCTCAGCCGCTCAAAGGTGACCACGCCGCCGTGGTTCGGGCCGTTCTCCGAGCGCCAGGCGATGCGTTCGTCCGGATGCTGCTCGGTGATGGTCGCGTCGAATTCCCGGGTCAGGCCGGCGATCTCGGTGACCCAGTGCAGGCGCCGGTCGTCCAGTTGCCTGACCTCTCGCACACCCTCCATGAAGGACGGGAACGTCTCGAACTGGGTCCACTGGTTGTAGGCGACCGAGATCGGTACGGCGACGTCCACGGTCTTGGTGATCGAACTCATCGAATGTTTCCCTCCTCGGCCGAGACCTGCTCGACCATGTCTGCTGTCTGCTGGGCGGGCAGGTGCCGGGCGATGTCGGCCTGCGCGACGATGCCGACGAGCTTGTCGTCCTCCAGTACCGGCAGCCTGCGGACCTGGAACTCGCGCATCGCGTCCGTCGCCGCGGTCACCGGGTCGTCCGCCCGGACCGAGTACACGGCCAGGGTGCCCAGTTCGCCGACCGGGGTGCTGGTGGGGAGCTCCCGGGCCACGCCGTTGCAGACGATGTCGCGGTCGGTCACGATGCCGATCAGCGTGCGGTCCTCGGTGATCACCGGCAGCGCGCCGACGTTCAGGTCCCGCATCATGATCGCGGCGGCCGAACTGGGTGCGGTGTCCAGCACGCAGGCGACCTCGGTGGTCATGATCTCGCGGACGAGCGTCATGTGTCCTCCTTTCGCTGGCTGTTGATGGGGGCTAGCTGTTGATGGGTGCTGTCGGGAGGTCGGCCAGGTCGTTGCGCAGCGCCTCCGTACCGTCGTAGACCTGTCCGGCGCCGGCCTCCCGGAGTTCGGCGTCGGTGTAGCCGCCGCCGAGCACGCCGACGAAGGGCAGTCCCGCCCGGCGGGCGGCGACGCCGTCCCAGACCGCGTCACCGATCACCACCGCGCGTTTCCCATCCACTCTGGACAGTCCTTCATGGAGGAGTTCCGGGCTGGGCTTGGTATCGCTGACATCGCCCGAGTCGGTCCAGGCGGTGGCCAGGTCGCGGGCGTCGAGGAGGTCCACGTAGTGCTTCGCATGATGTGGTTTGGACGAGCTGGCCAGCACGACGGTGCCGCCGGCGGCGACGATGTCGGCCAGCAGCCGATGCGCGCCGTCGAAGGGCTCGATGTACTGCAGGTTCGGCTCGAACTCCTGTTGCCAGGCCTCGCGGATGGAGTCGCCGTGCTCGCGTTCCACCTGGTCGCCGGCCAGTTCGGCGATGAGCTGGTCGCCGCCCATGCCCATGACCTTGTGGATCCGCCAGGCCGGGACGTTCAGCTCGTGCCGCTGGAAGGCGCGGCGCCAGGCGACGACGTGGTGGTAGTTGGAGTCCACCAGGGTGCCGTCGATGTCCAGCAGGTAGACGGTGCCGTTCATCGGATGAACTCCTTGAGCTTGGTGCGCACGCCCTCGGCGACCACGTGCCAGGCGTCCGGGTCGCCCTTCAACAGCGCCTCGGTGGTCGCCACCATCTGGTCGAAGGTCGCGTGCGGCGGGATCGGCGGGACCTCGGGATCGCAGCGCACGTCCAGCACCACCGGGCCGTCGGCGGCGAGGGCGCGGTCCCAGGCGGGACCCAGGTCCTCGGGCTTGTCCACCGCGATACCGGTCAGGCCGATGCTGCGGGCGAAGTCCGCGTAGGACAGGTCCGGCAGCACCTGGGACTCCTCGAACTTGGGCGCGCCGCCCATCGCCCGCAGTTCCCAGGTGACCTGGTTCAGGTCGTTGTTGTGGAACACGCAGATCACGCAGCGCTGATCCGTCCAGAGTGGACTGTAGCGGCGCAGGGTGAGCAGTTCGGCCATGCCGTTCATCTGCATCGCGCCGTCGCCGACGAGGGCGATCACCGGCCGGTCCGGGCAGGCGAACTTGGCGCCGATCGCGTAGGGCACTGCGGAGCCCATGGTGGCCAGGGTGCCGGACAGCGAGCCGCGCATCCGGCCGCGCATCTTCAGGTGGCGGGCGTACCAGTTGGCGGCCGAACCGGCGTCGGCGGTGACGATCGCGTCCTCCGGGATCCGGGACGACAGCTCGTGCACGATCCGCATCGGGTTGACCGGATCCGCGTCCACCATGGCCTGCGCCTCGATGGTCTCCCACCAGCGGGCCACGTTCTGCTCCACTGTGGACCGCCACTCGCGTTTCTCGTTGCGGGTCAGGTGCGGGACCAGCGCGTCCAAGGTGGACGCGGCATCGCCGACCAGGTTGACCTCGGTGGGGTAGCGCATGCCGATGAACTTGGGATCCAGGTCGATCTGCACGGCCCGCGCCTTGCCCAGGGCGGGCAGGAACTGGCTGTACGGGAAGTTGGAGCCGACGATCAGCAGGGTGTCGCAGTCCCGCATCAGCTCGTAGCTGGCCCTGGTGCCCAGCAGGCCGATGGAGCCGGTGACGAAGGGCAGGTCGTCGGGCAACGCGTCCTTGCCCAGGAGGGCCTTGGCGACGCCCGCGCCGAGGATGTCGGCGACCAGTTCCACCTGGGCGGCGGCGTTCCGCGCTCCCTGCCCGATCAGGATGGCCGGCCTGCTGCCGCTGTTCAGCACCTCGGCGGCCCGCATGATCTCCGCCTCGGTGGGCAGCACCCGGGAGTACGGGAAGCCGGGGGCCGAGGACGGCACGTGCTTGAACTCGTGGCCCGGCGGCGAGTAGGTCTCCTCCTGGAGGTCGGCCGGGATGATCAGCGCCGTGACGGTGCGTTCGGCGTGTGCGATGCGCATGGCCCGGTCCAGCGCGTTCGGCAGCTGCTCGGCCACGTTGACCTCGACCAGGTAGGCGGAGGCGACGTCCTTGAACAGCGACTGAAGGTCGACCTCCTGCTGGTAGCTGCCGCCCATCGCGCTGCGCGCCGTCTGCCCGACGATCGCCACCACCGGGACGTGGTCCGACTTGGCGTCGTAGAGGCCGTTCAGCAGATGAATGGCGCCCGGTCCGGAGGTCGCCATGCAGACGCCGACCCGGCCGCTGAACTTCGCGTAACCCACCGCTTCGAACGCGGCCATCTCCTCATGCCGGGCCTGGACGAATCGCGGGGCGTTGCCGGCCTTGCCGAATGCGCTGACCAGTCCGTTGATCCCGTCACCCGGGTAGGCGAAAACCTGCTCGACCTGCCATTCCCGCAGGCGGGACAGCACATAGTCGGCAACGGTCTGAGCCATGTTTCCTCCTCGGCGAGCCGGGCAACTCCGCTATCCGGGTACCCGATCTGCGAGGCTCAAACGTGGAGGCAGGCGGCGGAACATCCATCGCGCTTCATGAACTGGAGCAAGGCCGTTGACCCGGTGTTGGTATGAACGGGTCCCCGGCCGGGTACGTTAGAAAAGGCCGCGGTTCACGCGGCATGGCATCACCTCGGACCCCGGTGTGCGCCATCAGGTGCTAATCGGGAGTGTCTTCGGTGGAAACCAGCATGCCCGCGCTTGCTCAGGCGCGCGGTAGTGAGTTCGCGGAACTGTCCCAGATCGTCAAGCAGGCCGGTCTGCTGCGCCGCAGGTACGGGTACTACGCCGTGCGCTGTGGGCTCACCCTGGGCGCGTTCGCCCTGGTCTGGGTGGGTTTCGCCTTCGTCGGGGACAGCTGGTGGCAGCTGGGTGTCGCGGTGGCCCTCGCCCTGGTGAGCACCCATCTCGCGTTCACCGGACACGACGCCGGGCACAAGCAGATCTTCCGTGGCCGGGCGGCCAACGACGCGGTCGGGCTGGTGCACGCCGGGCTCGTCGGGCTCAGTTACGGCTGGTGGGTCGGTCAGCACAACCGGCACCACGCCAACCCGAACCACGAGACGGACGACCCGGACCTGGACATCTCCGTGCTGGCCTTCACCGTCGGCCAGGCGCACGAGAAGCGCGGCTTCCTGATCTGGATGGCGAAGTACCAGGCCTACCTGTTCTTCCCGCTGCTGCTCCTCGAAGGCATCAGCCTGCGGGTGTCCAGCTTCCAGTCGGTGTGGCGCGACCAGATGCGGGCCCGCCGGTTGGAGAAGGTCCTGATGATCGTGCACGTGGCGCTGTACCTGACCGCGGTGTTCCTGGTGCTGTCCCCGCTCACCGGCCTGGTCTTCATCCTGGTGCACAACGCCGTGTGGGGCGTCTACATGGGCTGCTCGTTCGCGCCGAACCACAAGGGCATGCCGACGGTCACCGACGGCATGCAGCTGGACTTCCTGCGCAAGCAGGTGCTCACCTCGCGCAACATCCGCGGCGGTTTCTGGGTGGACTTCCTGCTGGGTGGGCTGAACTACCAGATCGAGCACCACTTGTTCCCGAACATGCCCCGGCCCAGCCTCCGCGCGGCGCAGCCGATCGTCGAGGAGTTCTGCGCGCAGCGCGGCGTCAGCTACAGCCAGTGCGGCGTGTTCACCTCCTACCGGCAGGTGCTGAGTCACCTGCACGAGGTGGGAGCGCCGCTGCGCGCCGCCACCGGGTGACCTGCGTTTGTCCCGCTGAACCAGAGGTCACCCTGGGGCGGTGGATCTCGGCAGGCTACTCAACAACGTCCAGCGGCTGACCGGGCCGGCGCGCCGTCAGGTGAGCACCCGGCCCGGCCGGTGCCACATCGAACTGCGGGGGCTCGGCACGCCACAGGCGGCCGGGCTGAGCCGGGCGGTGCGCCGCAGGCTGGAGCGGGTGGACGGCGTCCTGTGGGCGCGGGTCAACGCGCCCTCGCAGCGGGTGGTCATCGCCCTCGACTCACCGGCGCCGCCGATCGGCACGCTGGTCGACATCGTCGAACGCACCGAGCGGCACGCGGCCTGCGCCGAGGACTCTGCGGACGGCTCCGATGACGAATGGCGTCACCCACACGAGGGGCCCAGGTCCTGGCACTCGGTGTCCGGCCTGGCCGCTGACGCCGTCGGGCTGGGCCTGTCCGCGCTGACCAGGGTCACCCAGTGGGTACCGCTGCCCACCGAACTGGCGGCGCTGGGCTCGGTGCTCCAGCATCACCCGGCCCTGCGGGACCGGATCCGCGACGGCCTCGGCGGGCGGCAACGGGCCGACTCGGTACTCGCGCAGGTGTCCGCGCTCGCCCAGGGTCTGGCCTCCGGCGGCGAGGGGATCCTCCTCGACGGCGCGCAACGGATCACCCAGTGGAGGGAGGCGCGGGCCCAGCAGCAGGCCTGGGAGAAGGCCGAGCCGGACCTGGTCGCCGGGCCGGAGCACGCCGAAGCCGAGCCGCTCGATGGCGCCCGGCCGGTACCGCCGCCCCCGGACCGGGTCGACCGCTACGCCGAGCGGGCCATGACGGCGGGCGCGGTCGCCGGCGCGGCCGCGATCCCCTTCTTCGGTCTCCGCCGCGGCGTCGCACTCGGGCTGGCCGGGCTGCCCAAGGCACCCGCCGCCGGACGGGAGGGATTCGCCACCTACCTGGGCCGCATCCTGGCCCGGCGAGGCGTGATCGTGATGGACCGCGGCGCGCTGCGCCGGCTCGGCCGGCTGGACACCATCGTGCTGGACGAGGCCGCGCTGCGCACCGGCCGGACCGAACTCACCGACCTGATCCCGGTCGCCGACGCCGATCCGACGGCGGTCGCCGCCCGCGCGTATGCCCTGTTCGACCCGAAGGCGCCCGAGCGTCCGGCCGAGTCCGACGGATGGCGGCTCGCTCCGCTCGACCAGCTGGAGGTGCGCGGCACGACCGGACGTCAGGCGGCCGCACGGCTGCGTAAACGGGGCGCCGACGACGTCCTGGGACTCGCTGACGGAAACACACTGCGCGCCGTGGTGGGGATCTCCGCGCAGCACACCCAGGGCGTGCAGGCCATCGCGGCCGCCGCCCGCCGGTCCGGCGTCCGGGTGGTACTGGCCGCCGACGCCCGGAGCGGGCGCTTCGCCTTCGTCGACGAGGTGCTGCCCGGCGGGGACGCGCTGCCGAAGGCGGTGCGTGGCCTGCAGGAGACCGGCGCCGTGGTGCTGGTGCTGTCCGCCGACCGGCGCGCACTCGCGGCCGCCGACTGCGGGCTGGGCGTGTTCCCGCCGGGCACCCCGCCCGCCTGGGGCGCGCACATCCTGGTGGGGGACGACTTCGAGGCCGCGGCCATGCTGATCGACGCCGTCGGGGTGGCCACGCGGGTGGATGAGGACAGCATCAAGCTGGCGGCGGGCGGCAGCGGCGTCGGCGCGGTCGCGGCACTGGCGACCACCGGACCGCGGATCGCCTCCCGCGCGTTGTTCGCCGGCAACGCGGCCGCTGCGGTGGCCTTCGCCGGTGGACGGTGGCGGGCCCACCAGGTGCTGTCCCGGCCGATCACGCCACCGGTGAGCAGCACCCCCTGGCACCTGATGCCCGCCGAGGTGGTCCTCGACCGGCTCGGCGCCGGACCGGAAGGGCTGTCGCATCAGGAGATCCGGCGCCGGGCGCGGGCGCAGGGCACCGGCCGGGAACCTCTCGGCCTGAGCCTGTGGCAGGCGTTCGTCGAAGAACTGGCCAACCCGCTGACCCCGGTACTCGCCGCCGGAGCCGCCCTCGCGGCCGCGGTCGGATCGCCCACCGACGCCGGCCTGGTCGCGGCCATCACCGGGGCATCCGCGCTGCTGGGCAGCGTGCAACGGGTACACACCGATCGGGCCCTCGCGGATCTGCTCAAGGTCTCCGCAGTCGGCGCCACCGTGCGGCGGGACGGCACCGAGACCACCATCGCCGCCGCCGACCTGGTGCCTGGGGACATCGTGCTGCTGCGGTCCTCGGACGTGGTGCCCGCCGACTGCCGCATCCTGCGCGCCGAGGCCCTGGAGGTGGACGAGTCCTCGCTGACCGGAGAGTCGCTGCCGGTGGCCAAGGGCAGCGCGGGGGTGGTCGCCGCGGAGATCTCCGACCGCAGCTCCATGCTGTACGAGGGCACCACGATCGCCACCGGCCAGGCGACAGCGGTGGTGGTGGCCGTCGGGGCGGCGACCGAAGCCGGCCGGGGCATGGCCACCGCCCGCGAGACGCCGCCGACCGCGGGCGTCGAGGCGCGGCTGACCGAGCTCACCAAGCTCGGCATGCCCCTGGCGATCGGCGCGGCCGGCGCGGTCACCGGCGCCGGCCTGCTGCGGGGCATCCCGCCACGGGAAACCCTGGGTGCGGCGGTGAACCTGGCCGTGGCCTCCGTGCCGGAGGGGCTGCCGTTCCTGGTGAACGCGGCGCAGCTGGGCGCGGCCCGCAGGCTCGCCGATCACGGCGCGCTGGTGCGCAATCCGCGCACCATCGAGGCACTCGGCCGGGTGGACGTGCTGTGCTTCGACAAGACCGGCACGCTGACCGAGGGCACCCTGCGACTGGCCAGGGTCGGGGACCTCCGGCGCTCCGCCACACCGTCCGAACTGGACAGTCCACTGCGGACAGTGCTCTGCACGGCGTTGCGGGCGACGCCGCCGGCCCGCAGCAAGGAGGACCAGGAACACCAGACCGACCAGGCCGTGATGCTGGGCGCCCGCAAGGCCAAGGTGGGGGTCCGGGATTCCGCCCGGGCCTGGCGCCGCCGGGTGGACCTGCCGTTCGAGTCCTCCCGCAGCTACCACGCGACCCTCGGGAAGATCGGCGATCGGACCGTGCTCAGCGTCAAGGGGGCGCCCGAGGTGGTGCTGGACCGCTGCGACCGCTATCGGTCGGGCCGATCGGTGCGGGGCCTCCAGGAGGACACCCGGACACGGATCAAGGAGCTGATGGAGGAACTCGCCGGCTCCGGGCACCGGGTGCTGGCCGTCGCAGAATGTGACACCACCTCGTCCGACCTCACCGATGACACCGTGCGTGACCTGGTGTTCCTCGGGTTCGTCGCCCTGGCGGACCCGGTGCGGGAAAGTGCCGCGCCCGCCGCGCAGCAACTCGCCGCCGCCGGGGTGAAGACGGTGATGATCACCGGCGACCACCCGGAGACGGCGGACGCCATCGCCGCCACCGTCACGCTGTCCGCGGAGAGCCGGGCGGCCACCGGCGCGCAGCTGGACGAGCTCGATGACGACGAACTGGCCAGTGCCCTGGCCGACATCGATGTCATCGCCCGGTGCAGCCCGACGCAGAAGGTGCGGATCATCCGCGCCTATCAGCAACTCGGGAAGACCGTCGCGATGACCGGGGACGGCGCCAACGACGCCCCGGCGATCCGGCTGGCCGACGTGGGCATCGCCCTGGGCAGCCGGGGCACCCCGGCCGCGCGCAGCGCCGCCGACCTGGTGATCACCGACGACCGCCTCGAGACGATCACCGCGGCGATCCTGGAGGGCCGCGCCATGTGGGCGTCGGTCCGGGAGGCCCTCGCCATTCTGCTCGGCGGCAACGTCGGCGAGATCGGGTTCAGCGTGCTGGCCTCGGCGATCACCGGCCGCTCACCGCTGACGGCCCGGCAGATCCTGCTGGTCAACCTGCTCACCGACCTCGCACCGGCATTGGCCATCGCGACGCGGGAACCCCGGCCGGACCAGTTCGAGAACCTGATGGGCGAGGGGCCGGAGACCTCGCTGGGCGACAAGCTCAACCGGGACATCCTGCTGCGCGCGGCGACCACCACCTTCGGCGCGAGCATGGCCTGGGCCATCGCCCGGCTCACCGGACGATCCCGCCGCGCCAGCACGGTGGCCCTCGCGGCACTCGTCGGTACCCAGCTGGGTCAGACGCTGATCGCCGGTGGCCTGGACCGCAAGGTCCTGGCCGCGAGCGTCGGCTCCGCCGCGGCGCTGGCCGGGGTGATCCAGACCCCCGGGGTCAGCGGGTTCTTCGGCTGCACGCCCCTCGGGCCCGTCGGCTGGGGCATCGCCGCGGGAGCGACCACCACGGCCACCGCCACCCACGCCCTGCTGGCCAGGGTTTTCCGCGGCTGAAGGGTGACTTGTGTTTAGCCTGCCGACCGTCCCCTCATCGGGTGCTCACCCGGCGCTCGTGGCCGTGCGCTCCTAACGTCGGATTCCGGTATCCGGATTTCGCGTGAACTGTCGCGTGACATCTGCCCGGCCGGTGGTTCTTACCGGACGTCGCCTACTTGAGGAGCAGGACATGACTGCCAGCACGGCCGAGAAGATGATTCCCGCGCAGAAGAACTCCGCGAAGCACGGGACCGACAACTCCCTGGTGACCGACAAGGGCAGCACCACCATCGCCGACGCCGTCGTGCAGAAGGTGGCCGGCCTGGCCTGCCGCGAGGTGCCGGGCGTGCACGACCTGGGTGGCGGCGCCGCCCGCGCGTTCAGCGCGATCCGGGAGCGCATCCCGGGTGCCAGCGCCAGCGCCGGACAGGGTGTGTCCGTCGAGGTGGGGGAGACCCAGGCCGCGGCCGACCTGCAGATCGTCGTGGAATACGGCGTACCGATCGCCGAGGTCGCCCGCAAGGTGCGGCACAACGTGATCACCTCGATCGAGCGGATGACCGGCCTGGAGGTCGTCGAGGTCAACATCTCGGTCAACGACGTGCACCTGCCGGAGTCCGATGACGAGTCCGCGGAGCAGGAAGCGCGGGTGAAGTAACCCATGAGCAAGCCACAGATGGGCCTGCTGGTCGGCCTCGCGCTCGGCCTGGCCGCCGCGTTCGGCGGCTTCGGCGCCTTCCTGACCGTCCTGGTGATCGGTGCGTTGGGCGTCGTCGTCGGACTGGTCCTGGACGGCAGGGTGGACATCTCCCAGCTCAGCCAGGGACGCCGTCAGTGACAGCCGTCCTCGACGCGGGTGAGCTGGGCCGCACCACCGTTCCGGATTCGGTGGTGCGGCGCCTGGCCACCCAGGCGCTACGCGAGATCGGGGTCGAGGCCGATCGCCAGGTGGACGCGCAGATCCGCGGGCAGCGGGTGCTGCTGTCCGCCCGCCTGGCGATCGCCTATCCCCGATCGGTGGCGGCCACCACGAGTCAGGTGCGCGAGTACCTGACGGAGCGGGTGGGCGCGCTGACCGGGCTGTCCGTCCAGCGGGTCGACGTCCTCGTCACCCGCCTGGTGGCGGCGACCGAACAGACGGGGAGGGTGCGATGATCCGCCGGACCCGGCGCAGCTTCACGTCCTCGACGGTGGCCGTGCTGATCCTGGTGGTGGTCGCCGCCGCGGTGACCACCGCGATCCAGCTGCTGATGAACCGGACGCCGCTGCTCGACTACACCTGGCTGGCGCGGCAGCTGAACGCCACCACCTGGGGCTCGCCCCGGGTGCTGTCCGCGGCCGCCGTGCTCGCGGTGCTCGCACTGGTGGTGCTGGCCAAGGCACTGCTGCCCGGCAAGCGGCGGGTACTGCCGCTGCGCGATGACACGGACGGGGTGACCACCGGGCTGTCCCGGGCCGGTTACGCCAACGCGTTGCGCTCGGCGGCGTCGGTCCCGTCGGCCGACTCGGCCCGGGTGGCGGTGCGCGGCGGCAGCGTGACGGCCGTCGTGCGCACCTCCCTGGGCACGCCGAAGGAGGTCGCCGAGGACGTCAGGGCCGCCATCACCGAGCGGCTGGCCACCATCGGACCGGCGCGCGAGCCGCGTGTCCGGGTGCGGGTGAGGGAGCAGCGATGACCAGACTGAACCGGCCGGCCCGGATGAACCGGAGCCTGCTCGGCCTGATCGCGGTGCTGCTGCTGGCCGGCGGCGCGTTCCTGGGACTGGCCAACCACGGCCGGATCCCGGGACTGGACACCGCCGCGCCACTGGTGCCGGGCACCGAACAGCCGCCGCAGTGGGTACTGGTGGTGATCGTCGCGGCCGGGGTGCTCATCGGCCTGCTGTGCCTGCGCTGGCTGCTGGCCCAGACCATCGCACCGGCCACCCCGCGCACGCATCGCTGGCGGGTACACGAGGACCGCTCCGGGAAGACGGACCTGGAGGCGGCGAAGGCCGCCGAGCCGTTCGCCCGGGAGGTGCAGGCCCTGGACGGCGTCACCGGAGCCAAGGCCGTGCTCGGCGGGCGACGCGGGGACCCGCTGTTGTCGCTGGTGGTGGAGGCGGAACCGGACGCTGATCTGGTGGCCGTCCGGCGCCGGATCACCGATGAACTGTTGCCGAGGATGCGCTCCGCCGTCGACCTGGATGAGCTGCCCACGGCCATCGAGTTCCGGGTGCCGAGCGCCGCCGCGGCCCGAGTGAACTGAGATAGGACACCGAGATGACGACCAGCGAGATCACCGATACCGGCACCGTTATCACCACCGAGGGGGCCATCCGCGAGATCGTCGGCGTGGCCGCCCGCCAGGTCCCCGGAGTGGCGGACCTGGGCGGGGGAGCCGCCCGGGTGCTCGGGGCGTTGCGCGAGCGCATCCCCGGTGCGGCGCGCAGCGAAGGCCAGGGCGTGTCGGTCGAGCTCGGCGAGACCCAGGTCGCGGTCGACCTGGATGTGGTCGCCCGCTACGGGGTCCCGGTCACCGAGCTGGCCCATCTGGTCCGCGGCACGGTCGCCGCCGCGATCCGCCGGGCCACCGACCTGGAGATCACCGAGATCAACGTGGAGATCACCGACATCACCGCGTGACCCCGCCCGCTAGTCGGCGAGCACCTCGACTCTCGCCGGGACGTGCTTGTGCCACGGCGTCCCGGCGATCGGGTCCCGGTACCGGCCTGTGGTCAGGTCATTGGGGGCCACACCGGTCCGCTCACCGCCGGCTTCGGTGCCCATGCCGTTGGGCAACGTGATGTTGCCGGGCAACAGGGTGTCGGTGAGTTCCACGATCGTCTCCGCCGAGCCCGCCTCGGTCACCACCCGGACCCGGGAGTCCGCCGTGACGCCCAGGCGTTCCGCGTCCTGGGGGTTCATCCGCAGGGCGCCCTGGGCGTCCCGCCTGCGCCAGGCGGGGTCCCGCATGATGACGTTCGCGGTGAAGGCCCGCCGCTCACCGGCGGCGAGGACGAACGGGAACTCCTCGCTGGTCCACTTCTCCTCGCGGTGCGCCAGGGCCTCGATCTCGGGGAGCAGCTCCGGGACGGCCCGGATCCGGCGGCCGGGGGTGTGGATGTGCGACCAGGCGTCGGCCCACTCGTCCTGGGTGAACACGATGCCGCCGCGGGTGCCGATCAGGGCGTTGAACAGGTTCTCCGCCTGCTCCAGGCCGGAACCGGCGTGCCCGGCCCGCCGCATCGCCTTCGGGAAGGTGACCGCGGCCAGCACCGACGGGATCCAGAATGGGGCGGCGGCCTCCATACCCGCGGGCATCTCCTCGCCCATGATCTTCCGTAGCAGATGGGTCGCCAGCCATCCGTTCCACGGGTCCTGCATGGCCATCATCAGGACGTCGGCGGTCAGGGTCGCCCTGCCCGCCCGCCGGGCCCGGCGCAGCCGGTCGAAGGTGGCCTCGTCCACCGTGCCGAGTGCGTCGATCACCCCGCCGTAGATCTCGGGTTCGGGCAGGGTGCCGGGCATGGGGTCCAGCACCGCCGTACGCATGTGGATCGAGTTGCGGGGGAACTCGAAGTTGAAGAAGCACATCTCGGTCTTCTCGTACTGGGTCGACGCGGGCAGCACGTAGTCGGCGTTGCGGCCGGTCTCGGTGAGCGCGACGTCCACCACGACGGTCAGGTCCAGGGCCGCCATCGCCTGCTTGAACCTGGCCGACTCCGGCATCGAGTGGGCCGGATTCGAGCTGTCCACCCACATCGCGCGGAACCGGTCCGGGTGATCGGTGAGGATCTCGTCCACGATCGAGGCGCCGGGGATGACTCCGGCGATGATCCGCGCTCCGGTGACCGGGGTGACGGTGGCCCTGGGGACCCCGATCGAGAACAACCCGGTCATCCCGCGCATCAGCCGCAGCAGCACACCACTCAGCTTGGACCGGTCGGAGATCAGCCTGATCAGCAGCGGCATGACCGCCCTGTTCAGCACCAGCCGGACGATCCGGTCCATCCGGCGCCCGGCCCACGGCCAGCGGCCCACCACGCCCAGCACGAACGGCAGGACTCCCGCTGCCGTCCTGACCAGCCGTTCACCCAGATCCAGCCGGCGCGACTCGCGGTCCGGCGGCAAGAACTCGGCGGCGCCGACCACGGCGGTGAAGATGGAGTGCGCGGCCATCGTGCCCGGCTTGCCGAAATTGCCGGTCAGCACCCAGAGCAGCCGTTGCAGGTAGGAGCACAACGTGCTGTTCGGCGCCTGCTGGATTCCCAGATCCTCGGCGGTAGCCACGGATCCGGCGGCGGCGATCGCCCGCGCCGCGCCGCGCAGCAGGTCCTCGTCCACCCCGCATTTGGCCGCGTGCGTGGTGATGTCCACAGTGGACAGCAGGGCCAGTACCGGCTCCATCCCGGAGGTGCGCTCGTCCACAAAGGACCGGTCGATCAGGTTCTCCTGCACCAGGATCGCGCACATCGCCGCCAGCGCCCACGCGTCGGTGCCCGGCTTGAGCTGGATGTGGAAGTCGGCCATCGCGGCGGATTCGCTGCGCCGGGGATCGAGCACGATCAACGTGCGCTCCGGGTCGGCCTTGAGGTTCTTCAGCGTGACCCTGGCGTGCGGCAGGCCGTGCGACTGCCAGGGGTTTTTGCCGACGAGGACCACGCACTGCGCGTCCGCCAGGTCACCGGGCCGGGGGTGTGCCTGGAACATCAGGCCGTCGACCCAGGCCTCGCCGGTCTTCTCCTGGGAGACGGCGTTCGCGTAGAACTGCGACTTCAACGCGCCACGCAGCGCCTGCATGTAGAGCCCGCCGAGGTGGTTGCCCTGGCCACCGCCGCCGTAGAAGAAGATCGAATCCCCGCCGTGGGCGTCACGGATCTCGGCGAGCTTTCCGGCGATCTCGCGGATCGCGGTGTCCCAGTCGATCGGCTCGTACTCGCCGTCCGGCCGCCTGCGCAGCGGGGTGGTGAGCCGGTGGGCGAAGTTCTGGTAGTGGTCCAGCCGCAGCGCCTTCTCGCAGGTGTAGCCCCTGGAGGCCGGGTTGTCGTTGTCTCCGCGGATCTTGGCGAACCGGCGCCCGTCCAGCTGGATCTCGATGCCACAGTTGCACTCGCAGAGGATGCACGTGGACTTCTTCGGCTCGCCCAGCTCGACCCGTTCTCGCGCCATCGCCGGCCCTCCTCGTTTATGTGATACCGCAAGTAACAGTAAAACGGTTACCTGCCAGTGGCAAGTGGATCCGGCTACCGGCATAGTTGTGCCGTGAGCAGGGACAAGGAGACGGCACCCGGCCGGCGCCGGGCGGACGATTCGCGACGGGCGATCTTGGACGCGGCGACCGAAGAGCTCATCGAGGCCGGGGCGGATCGGGCCAGCCTGCGATCGATCGCCCGCCGGGTGGGCATGAGCCATCAGGCCGTCGCGTACCACTTCCAGGACCGCCGGGCGGTGATGACCGGTGTGGCCATCGACGGCTGGGACCGGCTCGTGGAACGCACCGTCGAGGCCCTGGGCAACGTGCCCGCCGACGCCCCCGCCAGCGAGAGTCCCATCGCCATCGGTGCCACCTACGTGCGGTTCGCCCGGGAGAATCCGGCGCTCTTCCCCTGGATGATCTCCTCGGCGCAGGCGGAGGGGGCCGATCCCGAACTGATCAAGTCGGGCTTCCGGATCTGGCAGATGCTGCAGGAGGCCGTCACCAGGGCGAAGACCACCGGCTGGGGCGGTGACCTCGACCCGTTCAACCTGACGCTGCTCTGCTGGTCGATCGTGCACGGCCTGGCCACCCTGGACCGGTTCGTGCCGCAGGACACCAGTCTGGAGGACCTGCTGCGCACCCTCGGCCGCGCGATCATCCAGCCCGCCCCGGAGTAGCGCTCGGCCGAACGGGCTGATTCATTTCAGGCCGATGGATGAACCGGTATGGGCCAGTCGAGGGGTAACCGCCGAAAGGTAGGGGTCTTCGGCGCTCCGGTGGGCAGGCTGTGCCCAGTGCGGTCGGGGGGCCGTCACCGGGGGGACATGGATGGAGTTCGAACTACTGGGACCGGTCGGCGTCCGGCATGTGCCGATCACGAGTGCGCAGCAGCGGTCCATCCTGGCCGTGCTGCTCCTGGAGGCCGGGCGGGTCGTGTCGGTGGACCGGCTCGTGGATCTGCTGTGGGACGGCGACCACATGCCCCGGCGGGCGCGCAACGTGGTGCAGGTGAACGTGTCGGCACTGCGGCGCAAGCTCGGACCGGCGCGGTGCCTGACCCACAAGCCACCCGGTTACGTGCTGCAGGTGCCGCGACCGCAGATCGACCTGCACCACTTCCGGGCCCAGGTCACCACCATCCGGAGCACCGCGACGGACCCCGGGGTACGCGCCCGGATGTTGCGCCGGGCACTGGACATCTGGCAGGGGGACCCGCTCGCCGACGCGGACGCACCCGGGCTCGCCCCGGTCCGCCGGGCCCTCGCCGAGGAGCGGCTGGCAGTGCTCGAAGAGTGCCTGGCGGCGGAGTCGCACACCGGCCTGTGTACCCAGTCGATCGCCGAACTGCGGGTCCTGGTCGCCGCCCATCCGCTGCGGGAGCGGCTGTCCGCCCTGCTGATGCTGGCCCTCTACCGGGGCGGGCGCCCCGCGGACGCGTTGCAGGTCTTCCACGACACCCGGCGGGCACTCGCGGACGAGACCGGTACCGAGCCGGGACCGGAACTGCGCGCGGTGTACGAGCAGGTGCTGCGGCACGACCCGGTACTGGAACAGCCCGGCCGGCCCGCGATCGCGGACCGGCCGGGCTGGGCGGAACCGGGGATCAGCCGGTGATGTTCTTCAGGCGACGGGGCTTGTAGTCGTCGGCCTTCAGGCCGTAGGACAGCTTGCGGTGGTCGGTGCCGTGGCCGCCGCGCTGCTCGTAGGCCCAGTACTGCTTGTGCGAGGCGTCGACCCACTTCTCGAAGATCACCACGTGCCGGAAGTCGGCGCCGGGGCGGTCCAGCTTGTCGATGAACAGGTCACCGGGCTTCATGTCCTTCACCGCGATACCGGTGGTGTAGGAGTCGAACAGGCCGACGGTGTTCGGGCCCGGCTTCGGCAGCTTCGCGGCCATCGAGACGTAACCGGAGCAGTCCTGGCGGTAGCCGTCCTTCCAGTTGCGCTCCATGCTGTACGGCACCTGCTTGCCGCCGTTGGCGGTCAGCCAGACCTTCGCCCGGTTCAGCATCTCGGTGCGGCTGACCTTGACCTGCGCCGCCTCCTGCGAGGCCTGGGTGTCCACGGCCGCCGGGGCGGCGGAGACCGGGCCGGCCAGCAGCGCGAGGCTCAGCATGGAACCCACGGCGATGATGCCGGGGCGGAGAAGCTTGCTCATCCTGCACTCCAAGTGTTGTCGATCCGACGGGACCGGGAGTTCCTCGGAACGTCCCCCCATGTGCACCAGGACCGTGACGCCCCGCGTTGAAGCCGCGTTGAACGCCCGCTTGAAGTTCTCTCTAAAACGATCCGTTTCGGAGTTCGCGCCGAATGCCGTTCGTACGTACCCGCGAACGAAGGATGGTCATGAACTATTTGCAATCGCTCCTGATTCTGATCGTCAACATCGGCGACATCAACATTTTCTGAGTGCCGAGCCGTCCCTGCACAGCTGCATCAGTCCACTGTGGACTACAGTGGCCGCCGTCCTGACAGGCAGGCCCAGCGCGAGTTCGATCTCCCGATGAGTGAGGCCGCAGAAGTAGGCCAGGATGATCGAGTCGCGCTGGGCCTGGACCAGGCCGGTGAATTCCTCAAGGTCCTGGGTTCGCCTCGCGGCCGCGGTCACCGTCCGCAGCACACGCCCCATCGAGCGCCGGACCGAACCGGCCCGCTGGAGCGCCCGGCTGCGGCCGAGGTGCACGATCCGGGCGCGGGCGTTCAAGGGCTCGATGCCGATCCCATCGGTGTGCCAGACCTCCAGGAACACGTCCTGGGTAATGGCCTTGGCTTCGTCGGCGTCGTCCAGGATCGTCTTCGCCAGCCCGTAGACCGTGCTGGCCAGCGCGTCGTACAGCCTGCCCAGTGCGACTCTGTCGCCGCCGGCCGCCGCCACGAACAGCGTGTTCAGCACGTCATCGGCCGACTGTCTGGTTTCCGTCATCGGTTGACCTCCCGAGCCACGCCTGAAGTAGCGGCGTCGTGTCCCGTCGGGGTCCTGGACGGAGTGATCCTCTCGCAGAGTCCCATTGTCCGCATTGCCTGGCAAGTCGCCCACCGTGCTTCCCGAGGGGGCGTAGTGTCAGTGCCGCCGGGAGCATCTCGTGCGTGGGCGGTCGAGCCCGCGCCGTCCCCGGCGCCCACACTGGACGGGAGAACCGACATGACGTCGGGCCCCAGCAACGCCCCATCGATCCCACGCAGCGACCTGATCTGCGGGGTATGTCCACATCCCCTCGCCGATCACGACCGCATCGCCGCCCGGTACTGCACGGCGACGCCCAGCGGCTCCAGCAGGCTGTGTGTCTGCTCCGCACCGACGGCCGGCTAGTCCGGCGTCAGATGTTCCCGCACGGCCCGCAGGATCTCGTCGGAGAGCGGGTCTCCCGCCGTCGCCCGGGCGAGGGAGAGCGCGCCGACCAGGGTGCACATGATGGTGATCCGGTCGGCGCGGGTGGCCTCCGCGCCGGTGAATCCGGTCAGCGACTCGATGAAGCCACCGATTCCCTCGACGTAGGCGGCGCGGACCTGGCCGTCCGCCGGCTCCCGGGCCGCCTCGGCGGCCAGCGCCGTCGCGGCGCAGCCCTCGGCCGGGCAGTCGCGGCTCTCCGCTGACAGGTAGGCGGCGACCAGCTCCCGGAGCGCCTCGTCCGGCCGTCCCGGGTGGCGCGCCGACACCTGCTCGATGACGGCGTTGGCCAGGGCGAACGCCCGGGTCGTGGCCTCGGCGGCCAGGTCCTGTTTGGACCCGAACCGCTTATAGAAGCCGCCCGGGGTCAACCCGACCGCCGCCATCACGTCGGACAGGCCGACGCCCTGGACGCCCCGCTCCCGGAACAGCCGGGAGGCGGCGTCCACCACCTGCTCGCGGTGCTGGGCGGCCTCCGCCTTCGACACTCTGCCCATGGCGCTGCCTCCTGACTGCGGCTTCAGGGGGTGCTGGACAGGCCCGCCTTCACGGTGCGGGTGAAGTCGTCCGCGATGATCTCGGGCAGGCCGGCGGCGAAACCGTCGAGCGCGATCTTAGCGACCAGGGCCGGGTCGATCTTGTCCTCCGGTGCCACGTAGTCCGCCATGTCGGTGTCCATGTATCCCACGTGCAGGCCGCTCACCTGGATGTTCCGGTCGGCGAGTTCGGCGCGGCTGACATTGGTCAGCGCCCACGCGGCGGCCTTCGCGGCGGAGTAGGCGCCGTAGTCGGGCAGGTGCACCCAGGACAGCACCGAGAGCACGTTCAGGATCCCGCCACCGCCGTTGGCGGCGAGTACCGGCGCGAACGCGCGGATCGTGTTCAGCGGGCCGAAGTAGTGGGTCTCCATCTCCAGCCGGACCGCGTCGAGGTCACCGTCCGTCAGGTGGGTGTGGGTGGAGATGCCGGCGTTGTTGATCAGCACGGTGGCGTCCCGGGCAACCGCGGCCGCCTCGGCGATGGAGTCCGGCTTGGTGACGTCCAGGTACAGCGGTTGCACTCCGGGCAGGTCGACGGTCTCCGGCCTGCGCGCGGTGGCGTAGACCTTGGCGCCGCGCTCCAGGAGTTGCGCGGCCAGGATGCGGCCGAGGCCGCGGTTGGCTCCGGTCACGACGGCGACTGAATCAGTGAGTTCCATGCCGTTTAGATTACAGACATAATCTAAACGTGCAAGCGGGCGGTTGACCCGTCGGTGAACTGCTCGACCGGCACGGTCCCGCCACCCAAGGGGGGCAGCGGGCACTCGGCCTCGTGCCGGTGATGTCCGGGACGCCGGAGGCGTTGGCGATCAAGCTGACGCCGTTGCTGTTCGTGCCGGATCTGTTGATCACCCGGCAGTTCGGGCGGCGGGCGTTGTCACGGGAACGTTCCTGGGCACCGTCCCGCTGGTCTTCGTGGTCGCCCTGCCCGCCGTCTGGCTGTACGTGCGGCGTCCGCTGCCGTTGATTCACCCACCTCACGGAGGGGTGATCCTGACGCTCGACAACGGTGTCTGCGCAGGACAGGCCACAGATGCGTCATTAGCGTGCAACAAAAGTCCGGGTCTTGTTCCAGTTCTGTGCGGAGTCCGCACAGCGGTGAACGCCGATGGGGGAATTGGCAACTAATCACCATGACCGAACTTCTCGAACGACCTCGTCCCGCCGTCCTGCGGGGAGGACGGCTCCTTGTCGTCCTGCTGGCGATGTACGTGCTCGCCGTGGCCCTGTTCCCGGAACTGCGCTTCAACAACGTGGACCTGTACGTGTACCTGGTGGCGGGCGACTGGCTGTGGGCGGGGGAGTCGCTGTACGACCAGCGCATCGCCGCGAGCCTGCCGTTCAACTACCCGCCCATCGCGGCACTGTTGTTCAGCCCGCTGTCCGCGATGCCGGAGGTGTTGGCGATCGGGGTGGTGCAGGCGCTCAACATCGCGCTGGCGCCGATGGTGGTCTGGCGGGTGTTGCGTTACCTGGGCAGGCCGGTGGACGGCAGGCTGCTGGTGCTCGCCGCGGCCGGCAGCGTGTTCATGATGTTCCTGGACTCGGTCGCGGTGTCCGCCGACCTCGGGCAGATCAACCTGGTGCTGCTCGCCCTGGTCGTGTTCGACGTGCTGCGCACTTCCGACAGCCGCTGGCGCGGGGTGGGCATCGGCCTGGCCGGGGCGATCAAGCTGACGCCGTTGCTGTTCGTCCCGTACCTGCTGATCACCCGGCAGTTCCGCGCGGCGGGCGTGGCCACCGGAACGTTCCTGGGCGCCATCGCGCTCGGCTTCCTGATCGCCCCGTCCTCCTCGGCCGCGTACTGGTCGGGCTCGGTGATGAGCGACCTGACCCGGATAACGCCGGGTGGCGTGTCGATCAGCGGGAACATGTCGCTCAACGGGTTCCTGCTGAACTCCGGGCTGTCCGACGGCACCGCGCACACCCTGTGGCTGCTGGGTTCCCTGGCGTGCGTGCTGGTGACCCTGGCTCTCGCGGCCATGGCCCATCGCCGGGACAACGCGGTGCTGGGCGTCGCCCTGGTCGGTCTGTGCACCAGCCTGGTGTCACCGTTCACCTGGGGCCACCACTGGGTGTTCTGCGCGTTGATCACCGTGTACCTGCTGCATCACTGGCGCAGGCCCGGGCACCTGCTGACGCTCGCCGTGTTCACCCTGCTGACGTTGCGGTGGGCGCGATTCGGGCTGTCCTGGCGCGACTTCGGGCCGTCGGCCGATCGGCTGCACGACTACCTGTTGCCGCTGCTCGTGGTGCTCGCGATGCCGCTGATGTGGCTGTACCTGCGGCGCTCGGCTCCGGTCACCGCGGATCAGCCGTCCGAGCCGGCGCCGGTCGGCATGATCAGCGCAGATCGCGCAGCAGGTCGTCGATGACCGCGTCCACCCCGACCGCGTCGAAGTCCTCGGTGCCGATCAACAGGGTCACCGCGCGGCCGCCGTCGGAGGTGATCGCGTTCCGGAAGTTGTGCCCGCTGGCCATGCTGCCGCTGTGCCCCCAGGCGTCGAGGCCCGGGATGCGCCGGTACCACTCCACGCCCAGCCCGTAGTCCGTGCCGGAGTCGTCCGGCACAGTGCGCCGCATCTCGGTCAGCTGGGCCGGTTGCAGCAGCCGGCCGGTGATCAACGCGGTCCAGAAGGCGGTGGCATCCGCGCCCGTGGAGATCAGCTCGCCGGAGGCGTCGGCCTCGGAGGTGTTCCATTCGGTCGTGGCGGTACGGAGATCGGGCCAGGTGATGTTGACCCGGTCACCGGGCCAGGAGGTCTCCCGCAGGCCGAGGGGCCGGATGATCCGCTGTTCGATCTCGGTGCGGATGTCGCGCCCGGTGACCTGCCGGACGATCAGCCCGGCCAGGTTGTAGCCGGTGTTGGAGTAGGCGAACCCGGACGGAGTTCGGGCCGGCGGCGGCAGCGCGAGCGCCTGGTGGACCGTCCACAGTGGCTCGATGTGCTCCCATCGGTGGTCCTCTTCCCAGAACGGCGCGTCCAGGTAGTCGGGCAGCCCGCTGGTGTGTTGCAGCAACTGCCGGACGGTGATCGTGCGGCCGTCGTAGTGCTCGGTGCGGATCAGGCCGGGCAGGTGGTCCTCGACCGTGTCCTCCAGCCGCAGCCGGCCCTCGCCGACGAGCTGCAGCACGACGGTGGCCGTCCAGGCCTTGGTATCGCTGCCGATCCGGCTGTGCTCGTCGCCGGTGACCGTCCGGCCGGTCCACCGATCGGCGAGGCCCACCCCGGTCGAGCGCACGCCGCACCGCGGGCTCCGCACCGTCACGGCGATCCCCGCCCCGACCCGTTCCAGTCGCGTCAGCGCCGACCGGATCGGCCCGGTGTCACAGCCCGATCCGGTCGGCGCTGGCGCGGCCGTTGCCGCCGGTACCCCCAGCAGGGCCGCGGTGACCGCCACCGTCAGGACCGCACTCACTCCTCGCCGCACGCCGTCTCCTTCTTCCCGTCTCCGGAGAAAACCCCGTCACCGGGAAGAAAGATCGCGCTACCGAAAAGCAACGGGTGGTCAGGAACAGCCGGCTCGCTAGCGGGCGCGGATCTTCTGGATGCCGGTGACCAGCGACCAGAGGCCGAGCAGGACCACGATCGGGCCGATCGTGGCCCACAGCTTCGATCCGGTCATCGGGCTTCCGGACACGTAACCGAATCCCTGTGCTGCCCACAGTCCACCGAACAGCACCAAAATCACGCCGAGTACTACGAACGCCCATGTCTTCACCTAGGCATCCTATGCCCGCCGGGAGGGATTCCACCCGTGAACCCGGGAAAAGTGGTGAAACGCCCTTTGTTCGTCAGCAGTACACGTACACGTATTTGGTCTCGTTGCGTCGATCCAGTGGCCGGGAAGTCCATGCCTCGACATCGTCCCAGCGGTTGTTCTGGTAGGTGACCCGGAATGCGTTTCCGTGAGCCTTGCCGTAAGCGGGAAGAATGTAGATGGTATGGAAACCACAGCCGTCGAATACCCAGTACGTCGCAGGCTCGTGCACCGTGGGCTCGATGCAGGCGTGGCCATAGTCGCAGCTGTTCGACCAGTGCCCGGTTGCGGCCGCCGCCTCGTGCGCGGCCTGGGCGGGCGCCGCGCACACGCCGGCCAGGGCCAGGGCGGCCGCGGCACAGGTCAGGGTTTTTCGAAGACCGTTCATCGGCTCTTTTCCCTTCTCGTGCTGGCAGGGAGAACTCACCCATAATCGGGGGCCACCGGATTTTCTGCCAAACACTTCGGTTTCCGCCCGCGCAATTCCGGGAGATTTGTTGCCGTTTTCGCAATGCCATCGATTACCTGTGCCGCGCCCAACGGAGCTCAGCCGCCGAAGGTGGCGGCGTTCTCCTGAACCCACTGCGCGAAGGTCCTGGCCGGCCGGCCCGTCGCCGTTTCGACGAGCCGTACCGGCTGGTGCACACCGGGCGCCGGTGGTACCTCCTCGCCTGGGACACCGAGAAGTCGGACTGGCGGAATTTCCGCATCGACCGGCTGCGCCCCCGCGTACCCAGCGGCCCGAAATTCACCGCCCGCCCGCTTCCGGACGAGGATATCGTCCGATACCTCTCCGAGGGGCTGACCTCGATTCCCTACCGGTATCAGGGCGTTTTCACCCTGTGCGGCAGCGTGGCAGCCGTCATCGACGAGGTTCCGCCCACGCTCGGTGTCGTCGAGCCTCGCGACGACCACAGCTGCACGGTGCGGATCGGTTCGGACAGCCTTGATCAGCTCGCGGTCTGGGTGGCCGCCTTCGGCTTCGAGTTCGAGGTGCACGAACCCCCGGAACTCCTCGACCATCTGCGTACCCTGACCGCCCTCCTGGCGAGGGCCGCCGGACAGAACAAGATCGGCCCGCCACCTCAGGCGTGCAGGTGACGGGCCGATGTGTGAATCCTCGTGGTGCCCCCGGGGCGGCACCGCGAGGATTCACACGGAATCGCAGCCCGCTGACCTGCGACTTTCGGTGCGACCCCTGGTAGTGGCGAGCCGGATCAAGCTCGCCATGCCGCGTCGTGGGGGAGGAGCGAGCCGATGAGCACCCCCAACATGGTGATGGCGAGTCTGCTGCAGCTCGCCGGCCACCAGCAGGCGTTCGATCTTCCTGAACTGGTGGACATCGCCGCGTATCGCACCTGGGATTCCGATCTTCATGCGGATCGGGCGGCGATCACGATGGTTGTCGGAATCAAGGAATTTGATCAGGCTGTCCGCCATATCGCCCGATGGGCTCGAACATTGACGACGGCGGCCGTGACTGCCCATCGAGGGGGAGAGCGGCACCTGTCGATTCGAGCAGAGGGAACCCTCCTCGGTGGGGTGGCTGTTGCTGTTTGCTGTGTCGCCACCGACATCGGCGCTTGGCTCAGCGATCTTGCTGTGGGGGAGAGCAGGACCCTCGACCTTGATCGGTTGGCGGAGTTCGCAGGTGTACCTGCGCTGACCGAGGCAGGTGCCGCATGAAGAACACCTCGCCGACCGTGGGGCAGCGCATGATGCTCTGGGCTGCCGCTCTCACCGCGGTTGCCCTCGCCGCCTACGGCGTAGCCGGTTCATATTCGACGATCGCCACCCTCGCTGACCAGAAGGATGTGCCGTTGCCCTGGCTGGTTCCCGTCGGCCTCGATGGAGGCTTCCTGGGCGTCAACCTTCTCGATCTCGCGCTTACCTGGACGGGCTGCTCGGTGATCTGGCTTCGGCAAGTGGCGAGACTGCTCACGGCCGGCACGGTCGCCGCGAACTTCTTCGCCGGATGGCCGGACCTGCTCGCCGCCGGTCTGCATTCCGCCGCACCGGTCATGTTCCTGGTCATGGTCGAGGCGGCGCGGACGGTGTTCCTTCGTCGACTGCGCCTCGCCGACGCCACTGTTCGCGAGCGGATCCCACGGCTGCGGTGGGTGCTGGACCCGTGGCGTACCTGGTTGATGTGGCGCCGGATGGTCCTCTGGCAGATCACCAGCTACGAGGCGGCCGTGGCTACCGAGCAGCTGCTCGGCCGGCTAACTGCGTTCCTCAAGGGCACCTTCGGCTCGGACTGGCGGCGAACTGCGCCCGCTGAACTGTTGTGGAAGCTGAAGACCGGTGTGGATCTTGCTGATCTGTTCGATGAGTTGAAGCAATCGGCTGCCGGTGGCTCGGGGGTCTGGGACAAGCTGGCAATCCCGGATGGAGAGGTTGTCAGCATCCGACCGTTCGCAGTCGACGAACAGACCGATCGGCTGGAGCAGGCAAAGGCCCTTAACAAGCAGCATCTCGCGATTCATGGCCGACCAGCGTCATCTGACACGATCAGGCTGGCGCTCAGGATCGGTGCCGCACAAGCCCGTGCCTTGACCAAGGACATCCGTCAGAGCATGTGTTCATGAGCCTGCCTGGTTGATCGTCAGGCATCTACTCAACGGGGTGAGCGAACCGATTCTGGCCCGTGCATTCGCCTACTGCCGTGGTCGCTAGCAGTGTTCGGCCGGCAGTTCTCATCCGCGGTCCTCCGTTTTCGGAGTGAAAGCGAGCAGGGCTGGCTCTGGAGCGTCATCATGCTGTCGCGGGCCGTTACGCCGGGTGGTGAATGAGCTGCTCGCTTCGTGATTGGCTTGTTGCTACGCATCAGGAGGTCGACCAGCCAATTTTCTGCCGTTGTCGAATTGATTTCTTGGGTTGTCAGATACGCCTGTTTTGCTGTGGCAGGTTTCAGTCGGGAGGTGGTGTCCATGAGTACAAATGACCATACCGTGCCGCGCATGTACTTGAAGCGGTTCGGTCGCCTGCACCGACCGCGAGGTAAGAACTGGTTTGTCCGAGCCCGCGATGTCCACCGCCTCGATGAGCCTTTCGAGACGAACATCAAGAACGTTGCGGCGGTGACAGATTTCTACGTCGGACTGAACAGTGATGGTGTCCCGCATCACGAGGTCGAGAAACTCCTATGCGTGATCGAGTCCGAGGCTGCGGCGGTCTTCGCCTCGATGCTGGACGATCCTGACTATGCACTGCCAGCGCGGTGGCCGCTGGACCAGCCCGAACGCGTGAAACTGGCGTGGTGGATTGCGGCGCAATTGCTCCGCACTGTCAGGCAGCGTCAACGTATCGAGTATCTGACCAATGCTGTAGATGACAGGCTCGAGGCATCGGTCAGGATCCGATCGCTGGCCGGGCGTCATGAACATCTTCGTTTTCTTGTTGCATCGGTGGAACGGCTCGCTTCGATCATCCTTCATCGTCCGTGGGGACTTGGATTCAGCGATACCTGCCTGGTTACCAGCGATGTTCCTGTGGTGATCGTTAATGGCGTGGATGATGAGAATCAGATGCTCGCTGCCGCCTATTGGGACCTGGTTCTCCCCCTGGATCCACATCGTTTCTTGTGGCTTCCTGGCGTTGGTGATGTCCAGGGAGATCCGAGAAAGGCGGCTGATCACCTGCTCAAGATGGATGGCGGGATGGGATTTTTCCTGAGTTGCCTGCTCCTTGATGCCGCACATCGACAGGTTTTTTGTCATCCGGACCATGATCCGGTGCCGGTCTTGCCAAATGGTGGCCCGCGACTTCCTCGACCATGGGAGGTGTCCCAGGGTGAGCCAAGTCCGTCGTACATTTTGGAGTACGCGCCACTCTCATCGCAGTATCGGGTCGAGCGGCGGTGGCTGGATCATCCTCAAGGCAAGCCCGGATGGCCTGCAACGCAAGTCGCTGACTGAGTGCAACTTCTGCGTACGACGCCGAACCCGTATCGCGAGAAGATTCAACTAAACCTCTGCGATTGCTGAGACAGTCGACTACGAGTGCCTAGGAACTGCGCCCCGCTTACGCGGATCCTTGCGCTTCTAAAGCGAACTCCTCGCCAACTCCAGATCACGAACTCAGCTCGGTTCATAACGGCGGAACGGGAACGTGATGTTGGATGCGGCCGATCCGGGCACGTTGGTTGTCGTGCCGTCTGAGCAGTGGAAACGTGAGATCGACAGCGGCGGTGATCTTCCCGCTTGCTGATCGGATTCTGCTTCCGGCGGGCTGGGGACCGGCGCGCCTCGCGCTCAAGTGGGGATGAACGTGACGAGACGGATCACTCGGCGGAGTTTCGCCCAGGGCGTTTTGATCAGTGGCGCCGTGCTGCCTGTCGGCGTCGAGCAGGCGCAGGCCGCGGCCAATGCGGACGTCGCGCACTTCGAGGTCGGCGGGGAGCTGAACTTCGTCGAGAAGTCGGCCACGATGCAGCCGGACGCGGTCCTGGCTTCCGCCTGCCAGTTCTGCAACTCCAACTGCCGGATGCAGGTGGGTGTCCGTGCCGGTCGGGTCCTTAGCGTGCAGGGGGAGGCCGCTGACCCGGTACAGAACGGGAACCTTTGCGTGAAGGCGCGGATGATGCCCGAGCTCGTCTACAACCCACTGCGCCTGACCACACCGCTGCGCAGGGTCAGCGGGGCGAAGGGCTTTCTGGACTCGAAGTTCGAGCCGATCTCCTGGGATGACGCCCTGGACACGATCGCCAAGAAGTTGCTCGCGCTGCGGGGCAGCGGTGATGCCGCGGCGATCGTCAACCGGACCACCGGTCGGTTGCCACGCGGGGTCGGGTCGCTGGTCGCACGGCTGTTCGCCCTGTTGGGCAGCCCGAACAACACCGACGTCGGGCCGGTGTGCAACGACGCGGGTGGCAACGCGCTCAGGATGACGTTCGGGCTGGGTAACTTCACCAACGGGTACGGGGTAGACGGGGCCACCGGCAAGGAGGACCTCGGGGCCGCGAAGTACCTGCTGTTCCTGGGAACCAACCAGGCCGAGACCCACCCGGTGACGTTCGACTACCTGCTGCGGGCCCGGCGAACAACCAAGGCGAAGCTCGTTGTTATCGATCCGCGTAAGACGCCGACCGGGGCGGTGGCCGATGAATGGATCGCGCCGAAGCCGCACACCGACTTCGCCCTGGTGCTCGGGATGCTCTACCACGTCATCGACGCCGGCCTGTTCGACCGGAAATTCGTTCGCGACTGGGTTCTTGGCTTCGACGAGCTTCGTGACCACCTGGTTCGCCACCGGTACACGCCGGAGTGGGCGGCCAAGATGGCCGACGTTCCCGCGTCCACTATCCGTCGCCTCGCGGAGGACTACGCCCGCGCGAAACCGGCTGCCATCTTCTGCAACGCGGGTATCTCGCATCAGCTGGGCGCGTTCGACACCTACCGGGCGCTGACGTTCTTGGCGGCCATCACCGGGAATATCGGTGTTCCGGGTGGTGGCTGCAACTTCATGCACAACACCTGGCCGGGAGACCTCGAATTGCCGGCGCTGTCGGTGCGCACGCCGACGCGTAGGGAGGCGTTGCCGGTTGGGCCGGACTACTTCGCTGAGTCGATCCTGAGCGGGAAGCCCTATCGGATCCGGGCGCTGATCACCCAGGGGAATCCGCTACTCGCCTCGGCGAACACCTCCAGAGTGAAGGAGGCGTTCAGCGAGCTGGAGTTCTACGTCTACACGGGCCTATTCATGGAGGAATCGGCCTACTACGCGGACATCATCCTGCCGGTATGCAGCGCGTTGGAGTTCGACGGTGTCTACATGCGCCGGGACGATCGGGCGATTCGCTGGCAGCGCCAGGTTGTTCCGCCGGTCGGTGAGTCCAGGCCTGACTGGCAGATCTGGATCGACCTGGCGCACGCTTTGGCACGCAACGACACCAAGCAGCCGGCCACCTACTGGACCGACGCGTTCCCTGTCGCCTGGCGGGACTACGGCCAGCTGTGGAAGCAGTTCGTTCAGCACACGCCCGGCGTGGGCGGGATGTCCCAGGCGCGGCTGGAGAAACGCGCCGAGCCTTTGCGGTGGCCATGTCCCGACCAGTCTCACCCTGGTGTCAGCACGCTCTACCTGGATCACCCATCTTGGTACGCGGCGGCGAAATCCCTGGGGCATACAGGGAAGCGGTTCCTTACGCCCAGTGGCAAGGTGGAGATCTTCACCCCTGACCTTGATCGCGCGCTCGCACCGTCCGGCCATGGAGCGCTCTCGGTCTTCTACACGCATCCCGAAGTGACCGGTGACAATCCGACCATCGCCTACTCGGACGCGTTCGTCACCAACCCGGTGAACCCGCAGGCAGTGACCCATCCGGTCAAGCTGGGGGTCCGCCGACCGGACGACAACGTGAGCCGCGCCTTCCCGCTCATGGGCATGATCGGGCGGCCGAGCGTGGCTCACTTCGCCTCAGTGACCCATTGGGTGGCGACGGGGAAACAGCTCAACGGGATCCGGCTCATCCAGATCCACCCGGACACGGCACGACGGTTCGGTGTCCGGGACCGGGACGAGATCCTGGTGGAGAGCCCGAGGGGTGCGGTGACCGGAATGGCGTTGCTGTGGAACGCCATTCGGCCGGACACGATCTTCGTGCCGAACTCCTTCGGGCCGGTGCAGCAGGTCGGGGACCGGTTCGGCGACCCGCGCTACGACGCGGCGAACACCCTGGTCAGTGATCAGCTGTACGACAACCTGTCCGGGCAGCAGGCGTACAAGTGCTTCGCCTGCCGCATCCGGAAGGTCTGAGTCAGTCGCGGAGGCTGTTCAGGATGAACTCCACGGCCTGGTCGGGCATCTCGTTGGACGCGTACGACACGTGCGCGAACATGTTCCCGCCAGGCCCCTGGCAGGCGAGATCGTCCTTGGCGCAGTAGTTGCGGAGCCGGGATTCGTACGCGCGCAATGTTCCGAGCGGGCGAGCCAGTTCCGCCTGCCTGCCGGGCTCGAAGGTGCCGGCGTTGAACGGTTCTCCCTCGGTGAACCGGGGGTCGCCGAAGAACACCACCGAGCGGATCCGGTCGGCGGCCCCGGAATCGAGCGCCTCGGCGTCCGCGCCGTACATGCGACCGGATGGCAGAGCCAGGGTCTCCCCGATGACCCAGGCCCCCTGGGAGAAGCCAAGCAGCACGAGGTCCTCGTCAGGCGCTGAGCTGTTCAACACCGAGAGCAGCGCGGTCACCCCGGCCGGCACGCTGCTGTCGAACTGCAACGTTGCCGGATATGCCAGCTGAGTGAGCCGGGCATCGGGAAAGGCTGCGATCAGTTTGCGGCCGATCGGTTCCAGGATGAAGCTGCCGGACTGGGGTTCGGTGCTGCCCCGCGCGGCGATGATGTGCAGTGCCACGGTCAGGCTCCGAAGTGGGTACGCAGCACCGACTCGATGTCGGTCTGGCTGAAGTCGCCGCTGGCCACGATGGCACCGTCGATCATCACCATGGGTGGCTTGGCCAACCCGCCGGACAGCTGACGCTGAATTTCGGCGAGCACGGGTGCCGGCAGGGCGCCGCTGAGTGCGTCGGTGGCCGAGACCAGGCGGACCTTGGTCCGGGCGCCGGTCGCGGTGATGGCCTTGCCGACGGTGCTGAGCGCGCGCTGCTCCGCCGGTGCCGCGTCCGGGTTGCAGCAGCTGTCCGAAATGACCAGGACCTCGTTGGTGATCGGTTTTCCGGTGGACGGACCGCAGCAGCTGGCCTGAGTGGTCATGGCACTTCACTCCTGTTCATGGGCGTGTTCCTACGCCGCCGGTCCCAGTGGTCCGGCGGGGCGTTCATCTTCGGATCAGCTCTCGCAGCCGGGCGTGGCGTTCGACATCGTCGAGAGCAGCTGGATGGGCTGGACCAGGGCGTCGCAGCACAGCGAGTACACGTTGGCCCGGCCACGGGGCTCGACGAGCACGAGTTCCTGTTCGCGGAGGGTTCCCAGGTGGTGGCTTACGAGGGTCTGGCCGATCCCGCTGGCGTCGGTCAGTTCGCGCACCGTGTGCGGCCGCTCGGCCAGCAGCAGCATGAGGGTCAGCCGGTTCTCGTCCGCCAGGGCCTTGAACAACGGCGCCAAGCGCTTGGCCCGCTCCGCCGCGGAAGGCGGGGCGGTGACGTCCGTCAGCTCAAGATTCGGCCCAGGTCTCATGCTCCCCATTTAACCACAACCAGGCTTGCTATCAACAATGAACGTTGGTATTAATTGTTGGCGTTGGTTTTGCGGAACCTGGAGGATTGATGACGCAGACAGACACAGTGGTGGTGATCGGCGCGGGCCCGGTGGGGCTGGCCGCTGCGGCCCACCTGCTGGAACGCGGATTGAAGCCCGTGGTGCTGGAGGCCGGGACACAGGCCGGAAGCGCGGTACGGGACTGGGGGCATGTGCAGCTGTTCTCGCCGTGGCGGTTCAACATCGCCCCGGCTGCTCGCCGGCTGCTGGAACCACGTGGCTGGGTCGAGCCCGATCTTGAGGCGTTGCCCTCGGGCGCGCAGCTGGTCGAGCAGTACCTAAACCCCTTGGCCGCCGCACTCGGTGACCGGGTCCAGCTGGACTCCCGGGTCGTCGCGGTGAGCCGCTCGGGCGTGGACAAAGTCCGCACCGTGGGCCGAGACGAGCACCCCTATCTCGTGCGGGTGCGCAGCTCCGCGGGGGAGTATCGGGACATCCTCGCCAAAGCGGTCATCGACGCCTCCGGCACCTGGGGACGGAACAACCCGCTGGGCGTCGCCGGCCTGGCCGCGCCGGGTGAGGCCGAAGCCGAGGAGTATCTGGCCGGATCGTTGCCGGATGTACTCGGCCGGGACCGGGAGCGCTTCGCGGGTAAGCACGCGCTGGTCGTCGGCATGGGCCATTCCGCAGCGAACACGCTGCTGGCACTTGCCGAGCTGGCGCGGACCACGACCGGTACCACCGTCACCTGGGCCATCAGGGCGGCCAGGGCCACACGGCTGTACGGCGGCGGCGACGCCGACGGGCTTCCCGCCCGCGGTGCACTCGGCACCCGGCTCAAGGAGCTGGTGGACACCGGGGCGATCACCTTGATCACCGAGTTCACCATTGATCGCTTCGAGAGGGGCGATGGCCCGCTCAGTGTGATCGGGCGGAGCGCCGATGGTCAGCTGAAGCTCGATGTGGATGTGGTGGTTGGCGCGACCGGGTTCCGGCCCGACCTCGACATGCTGCGTGAGGTCAGGCTCGACCTGGACCCCGGTATCGAGGCGCCCGCTCAGCTGGCGCCGCTTGTGGACCCGAACTTCCACAGCTGCGGCACCGTGCCACCGCACGGCGAGCGGCAGCTCGTCCACCCGGACGCCGGGTTCTACATCGCCGGAATGAAGAGCTACGGCCGGGCGCCGACCTTCCTCATGGCGACCGGATACGAGCAGGTGCGTTCGATCGCCGCCGCGCTGGCCGGCGACCGTGCCGCCGCGGATGCGGTGGAGCTGGACCTGCCGGAGACCGGGGTTTGCAGCACCGATCTGGTCGCCGAGGACAGCGGGTGCTGCGGACCGGCGGAGGAGCCGGAGGCCTCGGCCTGCTGCCCGCCTGCCGCCGTCGAACCAGAACCCGCCGCCTGCTGCGGCACCGCACCGGAGCCGGTGAAGCTGGGCTTCACCACCGGGGTCGAGCACGGCTACTCCGGAGACGTCGTCCGGAGCTAAACAGAATCCATTGTGGACTCAAGCTGCCCGCCTGGGTGGGCAGCTTGCTCAATGCTGCCCGCGTGTCGTGGGGACGCTGCATTCCGCGCGGGCCGGCAACCGAATTACGCAGAGGGGATCACCAGTCATGTCCACCGAATCAGCCAACCCACCCAGTACGGCGGCTGCCGACGATCAGCCATGGTCTCCTCGTTTGTGGGGGCTGCTGGCGGTGCTGTGTTTCGCGCTGCTGCTGGACGGGCTCGACGTCACCATGGTTGGTGTCGCCCTGCCCGTCATCGGCGACGACCTGCACATGTCGACCTCGTCGCTCCAGTGGATCGTCAACGGCTACCTGCTCGGCTACGGCGGGTTCCTGCTGTTGGGCGGTCGCACCGCAGACCTGGTCGGCAGGCGCAAGGTCTTCCTGATCTCGCTGGCGGTCTTCGGCATCGCCTCGCTGGTCGGTGGTGTCGTCAATGACGGCACCCTGATCATCATCACCCGGTTGATCAAGGGTGTGGCCGCCGCGTTCACCGTGCCCACCGGACTGTCGATCATCACTACGACCTTCGCCGAGGGCAGGCAGCGCAACAGGGCGATCGCCATCTACACCAGCTTCGGTGCGGCCGGGTTCTCATCCGGGCTGATCCTCGGTGGCCTGATGACCAGCCTCAGCTGGCGGTGGAGCTTCCTGTTCCCGGCTCCGGTCGCGCTCGCCGCCCTGCTGGTCGGTATCGCGCTCGTGCCGAAGGACAAGGGATCCGGCACGGGGCGGTATGACCTGGCCGGTGCGGTGACGTCGACCGGAGCGCTGCTCCTGCTGGTGTACACGGTGGTCAACGCTCCTGCGCTGGGCTGGACCGCGCCGCAGACGTTGATCGGATTCGCCCTGGTGATCGTGTTGTTCGCCGCGTTCATCGTCGTAGAGAAGCGGGTCAGCAATCCGCTGGTACCGCTGGGCATCTTCCGGCGGGGTGCGCTGGTGACGGCCTGCCTGTCCTTCGTGGCCTTGCTGGGCTCTTACTTCAGCTTCCAGTTCCTGGTCACCCTGTACCTGCAGGGCGCCTTGGGCTGGTCGCCGCTGGGCTTGGCCCTCGCTCTGCTGCCTGTCGGATTGATCGTGGCCTACGGAGCCCCGAAGGCCGCGGCCATGATCGGGAAGTACGGGACGGCGAAGCTGATCGTGGTCGGCCTGATCGCCGAGTCGCTGGGCCTGCTGCTCCTGCTCCGGCTGGATACGACGCCCTCGTACTGGTCGATGATCCTGCCGACCGTACTGCTGGTCGGTGCGGCTTTCGCGCTGGTCTTCCCCTGCGCGAACGTGCAGGCGGTGGCCGGAGTGCAACCGCAGGAACAGGGCCTGGCCGCTGGCATCATCCAGGCTTCCGGCCAGATCGGTGCCGCACTGGTGCTCGCGGTGACCACCGCGATCATCGCGCAGCCCGAGACCGCAGGAAAGCTATCGGCTGCGGACACCCTGGCGCAGTTCCAGCCGGGTCTGATCTGGGCCACGGTGATCGCGCTGGCCGGCGTGGTCGTGCTGCTGCCCATGGCCTTCCGTAAACCCAAGCCCGTGGTTCCCGTCGCGGCATGAGCACATCCGGTGGTGGGCGAGGACTCCTCGCCCACCACCGTCGTTCGATCAGTAGGGGAGAAGCCGAATGATTCAGCTGGTGGATCTGCCGACCTCGTTGGTCCCCGATCAGCTGTGGACCGTGATGGAGCCGCTGCTGCCCGGTCCGCAGGCTCGACGGCAGGGGGGCGGTCCGCGTAGGGCGGACGAGCGGTCGGCGTTGACCGCGGTGGTGTACGCGTTGAACTCCGGCTGCGCCTGGCAGCGCATCCCACCGTGCTTCGGGGTTTCCGCACCGACCGCTCATCGCCGGTTCAAGGAATGGACCTTGGCCGATGTGTGGGCCCGGCTGCTGGCGAGTTGCGCCGAGAAGTGCCCGGATGCCGTGCAACGCGAACGGACCGCGATCCTGGTGGATGCGGCCACGTTGCGCGCTGGACTGATCAGCCCCGTTTGTTCTCCGGGATCACGAATCGGTTGAACAGCAGTTCGTGCAGGACGGCGTCGCCACCTTCCACAATGGACACGTAGCGGACGTCGCGGAGGAGTTTCATGATGGGGAGTTCGGTGGTGTAGCCCAGTCCGCCGAACATCTCCGTTCCCTCGGTGGCGATATCCCAGCCGGTGCGACCGCAGAACAACTTGGCGGCGACGGCGGATCGTAGGGTGCCCGCGCGGAAGAAGTCCTCGGCTGCGGTGGGGGCGGCCAGAATAGCATCGAATTCCCGGGCGGCCGCGAGGCACTGGTTGCGCATGACCTCGATCTGCATTTCCATCCGGCCGACCTTGCCGGCGAACACCGCGTTGTCGACCAGCATCGCGTCCTGGAGCGGCTTGGTTTCGGCGTACTCCATACACAGATCGCGGACCCGGCGGGCGATGCCGATGGCCGTGGTGGCGATGAGGATGCGGCTGGCGTTCAGGCCGACCTCCAGCAGTCGGAGGCCGCTGCCCTCCAAGGCGTGGGAAGCCGGGACCCGGACGTTGTCCAGCCTGACCTCGTAGGTTCCGGAGGCCCGGAGCCCGTTCATCTCCCAGCGCTTGCTGATCTGCACTCCCGGCGTGTGCCGGGGTACCACCACAGCCAGATACTCGTCCTCGGTGCGGCCGACGATCACGAGGAAGTCGGCGAACTCGGCGTTGGTGGCGAAGAACTTCTCACCCGACAACACCAGTTCGCCGCCGTCGCGGCGGATCTGGGTGGTGATCTTGCCCAGTTCGCTGCCCGCGGCCTGCTCGCTGCCGAGCGTGGCGCAGAAGCCACCACGATCCTTCAGCGGTGCCAGGAACTTTTCCCGGAGCTCGGGTGATCCGTACAGCGAGACCATGGTGGTGCCCAGGATGGAGATGAACGAGGTGAAGGCCACCCCGGCGTCTCCATAGGACAGTTCGGAGACGATCTCCACGCTGTCCGCCAGGCTCAAGCCATCGGCGCCCAGCCACCAGTTGTGCAGGCCCCGTTCCTGTAGCTGGGAGTACACCGGCAGTGGGGCGGCGGCGAAGGAATCCAGTTTGTCCTGTTCGGACACTAGTACTGTGCGCGCGAGATCCCGCGCCTCATCGATCAACATGAGCCGTCCTAGACGCGGAAGAAGAGGTTCAGGAAGCGGTCGGCCAGGGCGCGGTCGCCCCGGCAGGTGCCGGTGTTGGCGCGACCGAACGCCGCCAGCACCAGGCTCGCCGGGTCGAACTCCAGCACGGTGGGGAGTCCGGTGACATCCCCGGGCTCGAACTGCACGCCGTCCGGGCCGAGGGTTGCGACGGTATCGCCGGCGTTCTCACCGCTGGTCACCCGGATTCCGATGCGCAGCGGCTCGCCGTCGGTCGAGGTCACCGTGTTCTGCCACATCAGGAAACACACCGGCACCAGCAGGTCGGCGGTCCGGCCGTCCAGGTTGTGCGCCCGGCCGGTGCCCTGCCGGATGTCCCAGGCGTGTACGGCGTAGTCGAGCAGCTGGCAGATCGGGAGGAAGCACGCCGGGACCGAACCCATGAACTTGTGCGGCACCAGGTGCTCGGTCCACTGCTTGTCGGTCAGATCGGTGGATTCCTGGAGGATGCGGTCCTGGGCGTTGTGCAGGCGAGCCAGCAGTACCTCGCGGGGTTGGTCCCGCAGTCGCTTGGCGCCCTCGTCCATGTGCCGGGCCATGTCCCGCACAGCCCAGGGCTCACCCATGTCCGGGCCACCGCGAGCCGCCTCGAAGGACCGCAGATACATCTCGGTGTTGTCGATCATGTGTGCGATGACGTCGCGCACCAGCCAGTGTCCGGCCGCGGTCGGCTGCTCCCAGAGATCCACATCGGAGACCAGGGCGAACAGGTCCTCCGCCTCGCGTCGCCATGCCTCGTGCAGGCTCTTGCGGCCGGCCGGTTCCAGGAAATTCCAACTCATGTCCACACTCCACGCTGGTTCCGTGGGGCGGGGTGGACTGTCGGCAATACGTTCTGGTCGCTCAACGCCGAAAGTACTTACGAATTCGTCACGGCGCAAACGTTTCGGTAAAACTCCCGATATCGTTTCTGTCTATTACTCGATGGGCTGTACTTGCAGGGGAAAGCGGCCTACTGAGATGACTTTTTACCCCATTCGGCGTTGGTTGTCGCTACCGGCCATGTATACATTGGCGGAGGTCGGCGAGGTGCCGACCAGGGGGAAGTATCTGGGGTGTTGCGCCGAAATAGGTGCTCAGTAGGGCTGTTCGCAAACCTGGTCGCTCAGGTTTCGCCTGCCTGCGCTTTGCGCATTAACGCATGATCCATAGGGGGATTCTGTGTTGTCTTCACGACGGCCTCGCCTTGCCTTGGTGGGGGATCAGTACAACCATGCCGAACCGGCGCATCCGCGTATTGAGGCGCTGCTGCCCGCGCTTGGCTTCGATATCCAGTGGGTGCCTACCACCCGGATCGACGAGCACACCGACTTCACCGGATTCGACGGAATCTGGGTCGTTCCCGGCGCGCCGTACCACGCCTACCGCGGGGTGAACCGGTCGATCAGGTTCGCGCGGGAGAACAAGACGCCGCTGTTCGGTACCTGCGGCGGGTTCTACCACTCGGTCCTGGAGTACGCGCAGAACGTGCTGGACCTCCCGGAGACCCGGCAGCTGGAGAACGACCTGAAGCCGATCGAGCACCTGGTCATCCCGCCGGCCTGCGCGGTGGACAACAACAACTGGGTGCCGACGACCCTGCAGCCGGGTTCGCGGATGCACTCCATCTACGGCAGGACGGACGTGCTGGAGATCCTGCAGTGCGACTGGGGCATGGACAAGGCGTTCCTCGACGCCGCCGGCTCCGGTGAGGTGCACTTCGTCGCCTGGGATGGCAAGGGGCAGCCGAGGGCACTGGAGATCGACGATCACCCGTTCTTCCTGGCCTGCCTCTTCCAGCCGGAGCTGACCAGCACCATCGACGAGGTTCATCCGGTGGTCGCCGCCTTCCTGGAGGCGGTACGGCAGCGAGCCGGGGTGGCAGAACTGCGACCGGTCCCCGGCGATATCGCGGCATTCGCCCACGCCTTGGACGCCGTCCGGGCCGACGCCGCCTCGGCGCCCGCCTTCGCAGACGGCTGCACCTTCGAACAGGTGGAGATGGGTGAGGGGCTGCGGGCAGTCGCCCGGTACAGCGCCGACCGCTCCGTGCGGTTGCTGTGCGTGCACAACGTGTCCGCCGAGCCGCAGGAATACCAGGCAACGGAGCTCGCGCCGGGCCAGGTCGTGTGGCTCGGCCGGAGTCCGGGCGATACCGCTTCGCAGCCTGCCGACGCCAAGATCATTGCTACCGCAGTGAACTGAGCGAAGGAGCACGGCATGCGACCGGTAAGTGTGATCACGGGTGCGGGCAGCGGGATCGGGGCGGCCACCGCCCTGGACCTCGCGAAGGCAGGCCACCACGTGGTGTTGGTCGGCCGGCGAAAGGAGCGGCTGACGGCCGTCGCCGAGCAGATCCACCAGGCAGGTGGCACCGCCGACACCGCGGCGGTGGACGTTACCGACCGGTCCGCCGTCGAGGCCTTCGCCGCCACGCTGGAGCGCTGCGATGTGCTGGTCAACAACGCGGGGGGAGCCTTCGGCACCGAGATCATCGGTGCCGCGGACCCCACCGATTGGCGAGCGATGTACGAGGTCAATGTCCTCGGCTCGCTGCAGGTCACCCAGTCGTTGCTGCCCAAGCTCATCGCCTCCGGGAACGGCACGGTCGTGGTGGTGTCCTCCACCGCGGCGTTCACCACCTACGAAGGCGGCGGCGGATACAGCGCCGCCAAGCACGGCCAGCACGCCCTCGCGGGCGCGCTGCGCCTTGAGCTGTGCGGCCAACCTGTGCGGGTCATCGAGATCGCGCCCGGGATGGTCCACACCGAGGAGTTCTCCCGCAACCGCTACCGCGGTGATCAGGGCAAGGCCGACGCCGTCTATGCGGGTGTCGACCAGCCACTGCTCGCGCAGGACATCGCCGAACTCATCACCTTCGCGGTGGGCCGACCGGCCCACGTGAACGTGGACTTCCTCGTCGTGCGCCCACGCGCCCAGGCCGCGCAGCACAAGGTGCACCGATCTCAGACCTAAGGACACATCATGCTCGAACCCATTGCCATCATCGGTATGGCGGGGCGGTTCCCCGGAGCCGACACCCTCGCTGAGTTCTGGAACCTGCTCGCCGCGGGAACCGACGCGATCACCGAGATCCCGCTGGACCGCTACGACGTCAACGCGATCTTCGACGAGGCCCCGTCCGCTCCGGGACGCACCAGCAGCCGCTGGGGCGGTTTCCTGCGGAACGTCCGGGACTTCGACGGGGAGTTCTTCGGTATCTCGCCCAGGGAAGCGGCCCGGATGGACCCGCAGCAGCGGATCCTGATGGAGGTCGCCTCGGAGGCACTCGAGGACGCGGGCCAGGCCACCGATCGACTGGCGGGTTCGGACACCGCCACCTTCGTCGGACAGCATGTCGGCGACTACTGGCACATGCAGCACAAGAATCCGGAGGACCTCGGGTTCTACGGACTGATCGGGTCGGCGGCCCGGGCGATGACCTCGGGCCGCCTGGCCTACGCCTTCGACTTCCGCGGGCCCAGCGTCACCATCGACACCGCCTGCTCCTCCTCGCTGACCGCCGTGCACCTGGCGGTGCAGTCGATCCGGGCGGGGGAGTCCACCGTGGCGGTCGCCGGCGCGGTGAACATGATCCTGCTGCCCGAAGAGGGCACCGTGTACTCCGGCGCGGGAATGCTCGCCTCGGACGGGCGCTGCAAGTTCGGTGACGCCTCGGCGGACGGCTTCGTGCGCAGCGATGGCGTGGGCGTGGTCGTCCTCAAATCGTTGAGCCAGGCCAGGGCGGATGGCGACCGGGTGCGGGCGGTCATCCGGGGCACCTCGATCGGCAACGACGGGCAGAGCAGCGGCTACCTGGTCACCCCCGGGGTCGACGGGCAGCGGGACGTACTGCTGCGCGCCTACCGGGGATCGGGCGTCGAACCGTCCGACGTGGACTACCTGGAGGCGCACGGCACCGGCACCAGCGTCGGCGACAAGGTCGAACTGGAGGTGTTCGGTTCGGTTCTCGGCCCAGGCCGTCCGGCGGACCGTCCCTGCCTCGTTGGTTCGGTGAAGACCAATATCGGTCACACCGAGGCCGCCGCGGGCATGGCCGGGTTGATCAAGGCCGTGCTGTGTCTGGAACACAACGAGGTGCCCGCCACCTTGCACCAGCGGACCCCGAATCCTGCGGTGCCCTGGGCGGACCTGCCGATCCGGATCCCGGCCGAGCACACGGTTCTGCCGGATCGCGGTCGACCGGCTGTCGCCGGTGTCAGCAGCTTCGGCCTCACCGGGGCCAACGCCCACGTCGTGCTCACCGCGGCGGAACCGGCTCAGCGCAGCACCGGCGAGTCCCGGGAGGAACTGCTGACCATCTCGGCGGTCAACCCGGACGCACTGCGTGATCTGGCCATCGCCTACGCGGCTCACCTGGAGTCCGGCACTGACGCCTGGCCGGACATCAGCCACACGGCGCTCGCCCGGCGTGCCCATCGAGACAGCCGACTCGCCCTGGTGGCCGCACGCCCGGTGGAAGCCGCCGAGACGCTGCGCGAGTTCGCGCAGGACGGAACCGCTCCCGGCCTGCGCACCGTGGACTTCGTCGCTGACCGGCCGCGGATCGCCTTCGTGTTTCCCGGCCAGGGTTCCCAGTGGGCGAGCATGGGCGTCGAGCTGCTCGACTCGGAACCGGTGTTCGCCGAGGCGCTGCGTGCGTGCGACGCGGCGATCGCCAAGGAGAACGGCTGGTCGCTGATCGAGCTGCTGCGCGGCGGTGTCGAACTGTCCGAAGTGGACAAGGTGCAACCTGCCCTGTGGGCCATGGAAATCGCCCTGGCCCGGCTGTGGCAGTCCTGGGGCATCCAGCCGGACGTGGTGATCGGGCACAGCATGGGCGAATCGGCCGCCGCCTACATCGCGGGCGCGCTCAGCCTGCCGGACGCCGCGGCGGTGATCTGCCGGCGCAGTCGCCTGGCACGCCGGTGCAGTGGCAACGGAACCATGGCGTACGTCGAGCTGTCGGCGGCGGATGCCCGAAAGGCCATCGCCGGGCACGAGGACGTGGTCGCGGTCGCGGCGGCGAACGGGCCGACGTCGACCCTGTTGTCCGGGGACGAGGCCGCGCTGACCCGGATTCTGGCCACTCTGGACGAACAGGATGTCTTCAACCGCTGGGTCAATGTGGATTACGCCTCGCACGGTCCGCAGATGGACACGATCCGCGAGGACCTGCTGAAGGATCTGCGTGATCTGCGGCCCAAGGCCGGAGAGATCCCGCTGCACTCGACCCTGCTGAACGAGGTCATCGACGGCGCCCAGCTGGACGGACAGTACTGGGCCCGCAATATCCGCGAGCCGGTCGACTTCATCGGTGCGGTGCGTGGCCAGCTCGCCCTCGGTGACACGGTGTTCGTCGAGGTCAGCCCACATCCGTTGCTGGTGAACTCGATCCGGGCCATCGCGGGCGACCGTGCTGAGGTGGCGGTCGGCTCGCTGCGTCGCGCCGAGCCGGAGCGGGCCAGCCTGCTGAACTCGCTGGCCTCCCTGTACGTCCAGGGCATCTCCGCCGACTGGGCCACCGTGTGTCCCGGCAGGCCGGTGGATCTGCCGCTGTACCGCTGGCAGCACCAGTCCCACTGGCTGCCGGAGGCCGCCTCCACCTCGGCGACACTGCGAACGGCGATGCCCGCCTCCAGCGCTCATCCGCTGCTCGGCGCACCGGTCAGCGCGGATCAGGGAGCTCGGGTGTGGCAGGGCCCGGTCGACCTGACCATCAATGCGTACCTGCTGGATCACCAGGTGCAGGGAACTCCTGTCCTGCCCGGAACCGCCTATGTGGAACTGGTCGCCGCCGCCGGTCGCCAATTGTTCGGCGACATTCCGGTGGCCGTGTCGAGCGTGGACTATCAGCGGGCGATCTATCTCGAAGGGACGACCGAACTCCGGCTGACGGTCCGGACCGGTGCGACGGATCTGCCTTTCACCGTCGAGTCACGGTCGGCGGTCGACCAGGAATGGGAGCTCAACGCCACCGGCACCCTGGCATCGATCGTTCCGGAACAGCGCAGCTCCGTGCTCACCGAGATCGAGGGCCGTTGCCCGCAACGGCAGACCGGAGCGGACTTCTACCCGCACCAGGCCGCGCGCGGAAACCAGTGGAACGGTGCCTTCCAGGCCATTCAGGAGATCTGGCGGACCGACGGTGAAGCGCTGGCCCGGCTGACCTTCACTGACCACAGTGGACACAGGTTCCACCCGGCGCTGCTGGACGCCGTCGCGCATGCCCAGGTCGCCGGCCGGCATGACATCGCGCCCGGTGAGGAGGGAGCCTTCGTCCTCGGTGGCATCGACCAGGTCCGGCTGTACGCGCAGCCCGGAACCGAGGTGTACAGCCACGTCCGGCTCCGGCCGGCCGATCGGGAGGACTCCTTCACCGGCGATGTGGACATCCTCGGGCCGGACGGCACGCTGATCGGCCAGATCATCGGGCTGTGCTTGCGATACCTGCTCGGCAGCGCTCCCGCGCCGCTCGTGGCGACCGGCCCCTACGCGGACTGGCTGTACGACCAGACCTGGGAATCCGCGCCGTCTCCCACCGGCCAGACCGAGGACGGTGCCTGGCTGGTACTCACCGACAGCGGGCCGACCGGACGCGCCGTGGCCAAGGGACTGCAACAGCGTGGTCAGCGAGTCGTCGTGGTCACCGCCGCCGCCAACCACGCGGGTACCGGCACCGATCGCTACCGGGTCGCCCCGTCCTCCCGCGCGGATCTGGTCTCGGTGTTGAAGGAGACCGCCGCGGCAGGCCCGCTGCGCGGTGTCGTGCACTTGTGGAGCCTGGACGCACAGCCACCGCTGGACGCCCTGGACACCGAGGTGCAGCGGGCCGGGCTGCTGACCACGCAGAGCGTGGTGAACCTGGCTCAGGCCATCGACGAACTCGATCTGGACCCACGGTTGTGGCTGGTCAGCCGATCCGCCCAGCGGGTACTGCCCGCCGATGAGGTGGGCTCGCCGTTCCAGGCCGCAGTCTGGGGCCTAGGCCGGACCATCGCCGTCGAACATGACGGCTGGCGAACCACCCTGGCCGACATCGACCAGCACCAGGACACCGTCACCGCCCTGGTCACCGAGCTGCTGGCCACCGACGAGGAAACCCAGGTCGCCTTCCGGAGAGGTGGTCGGTACGTGGCCCGGCTGGATCGTCACGTCAAACGTGCCAGCAGCGGGACGCAGATCCGGCCCGACGGGACCTACCTGGTCACCGGCGGTATCGGCGGTATCGGTGGCGAGGTAGCCCGGTGGCTGGTCGACCGGGGTGCCCGGCACCTGTTGCTCACCGGACGCACCGAACTCCCGCCGATCGAGACGTGGGACCGGCTCACCGGGAACCGGCGCGACCAGGTCGAACTGCTGCGATCACTGAGCCGCCAGGGTGCCTATGTGGAGTACGCCGCCGTCGACGTCGCGGACGAGTCCGGATTGCGCCAGGTCCTGACCGAGCGCGGCCGGTCCGGGCAGCCCGCGCTCCGCGGAGTGCTGCACGCGGCGGGCACGATCGACTACACCGCCGTCCGCGACATGGACGCCGGTGCGGTTCGCTCCGAGCTGCGGGCCAAAGTGGACGGTGGCTGGGCCCTGCACCGGTTGGTGCAGCGCGAGGACATCGACCTGTTCCTGCTGTTCTCGTCCGGTTCCGCGCTCCTCGGGTCGCCGATGCTCGGCGGATACGCCGCGGGCAATGCCTTCCTGGACGCGCTGGCGCACCACCGGCTGGGCAAGGGACAGCCGGCGACCGTGATCAACTGGGGCTTCTGGGACAGCGTCGGCATGATGGCACGCAAGGCCGCCGAAGACGGCCGGGATGTCGTTCCGCGTGGCATGGAGCAGTTCCAGCCCCAACAGGCCCTGGAAGTGCTGGACGAGGCACTCGCCGAGGGTCTCGATCAGGTGGCCGTGCTGCGGGTGGACTGGCCTGCTTGGACTGAGGCCTACCCGAACCTCGCCGCCACTCCTGCCTTGCGTCGGCTCGTTACCGGCGCTCCACGTCCGGCACCGGCGATCCGATCGGTGCGCTTGGAGCCGCCGCAGGCACCAGTGGCCGAGCCGAAGCCCGAGCCGATCGTCACGGCCCAGCCCGCAGCGGAAGTTCCGCCGGTCAACGATGATGTCGAGTCTGTCCTGTGTGGACTGGCGGCGAGCATTCTGGGCACGAAGCCGGAGCGGATCGCTGTGGGGCAGCCGCTGAACCGCTTGGGGATGGATTCGTTGATGGCGGTGGAGTTCCGTACCCGGATCGATCGGGAACTGGGCGTGAAGCTGCCGGTCACGAAGCTGCTCAAGGGCGGCACGATCGGTTCACTGGCGGGCATGGTCCGTGAAGAACGACCTACCACGGAAGCAACGCCCGTCGTCGTGGCAGAGGAGCCGTCCGACGACTTCGAGACCATCCTCAGTGGACTGGCGGCGAGCATTCTGGGCACGAAGCCGGAGCGGATAGCGGTGGGGCAGCCGCTGAACCGGCTGGGGATGGATTCGCTGATGGCGGTGGAGTTCCGTACCCGGATCGATCGGGAACTGGGCGTGAAGCTGCCGGTCACCAAGCTGCTCAAGGGCGGCACGATCTCCTCGCTCGCCGCACTCATTCGTACCGGCAACGGCACCGCCGCGGCCTAGGGGGAACACGTGAAGACACCAGGGATCTACATCGCCGGAACCGGCGCCTACGTACCGGACACCATGAGCGCGGAGGAGGCGCTCGGGCAAGGCCTGTACACCAGGGACGACTACGACTGGTACGGCTGGACCGGTGCCGCCGTCGCCGGGACCACGCCCGCCCCGGATATGGCCATCACCGCTGCCAGGCAAGCCGTGGAGCGATCCGGCAGGCATCCGTCGGAGATCGATGTCCATGTACACGCCCACAGCTGGCCACAGGGACCGATCGGCTGGTCGCCGCACCACTACATCCTGCGGCACATCACCAACCGGGACGTGCCCAGCTTTTTGACCTGGCAGGCCTGCGCCGGCATGGCCGGGGCGCTGGAGCTGGCCGTCAACCACCTCATGGCAGTGCCGGAACGTACCGGGGCACTGGTCACGGGTGCGGACAACGTCGGCACCCCGGACTTCAACCGCTGGGGCTTCGGTCTGCAGAACGGGGTCATCGGCGACGGAGCATCCAGCCTGCTGCTGTCCACCAAGGACGGCTTCGCCAGTCTGCTGTCCATCAACTCCGGGTCCACCGCGGAACTGGAGATGACCTATCGGGGCGCCGATCCGATCTTCCCCCCGCCGGGCATCGGCACGAAGGTCGACTTCCAGGAGCGGCTCAGCGGCTACGGCGACGATCTCGGCGACACCGTCGCGGAGATCGTGTCCCGGCAGGGCGAACTACGCACCGAGCTCGCCTTGGCCACGATGGCCGAGGCGGGGATTGGTCCGGAGGACGTTACCCGGGTCTGCCATGTGTTCACCGGACTGGAGAGCTACCTCAAGGTCATCATCGACCCGATGGGCCTATCCGTGGACAAGGGGCTGCTGGACTATGGACGGCGGCTCGGCCACTGCACGGTCAATGATCAGTTCATCGCACTCAACCACCTGGTCGAGACCGGCCAGGTCGGACCCGGCGACCACATCCTGATCGTCGCGCACGGCGGCGGAACCGCGATCACTACGGCCGCGCTGCGGATCGATCGCCGACCTGCCTGGGCGACCGGCGGACCGTCCGTCACCCGATCTCCGTCCACCTCGTCCGCGCGGACCGCGCGGGTCCAGCTCACCCCGGAGGCAGTGTGAGGGGCCCAGCCTTGATGATCACCGCGATGCTCGTGCTGGCCGGTTGCTCCGGTGGCTCGGCGGCGAACGCACCGCTGGTGTTCGCCGCGATTCCCACGGAGGAGTCCACCAGCCTGGAACAGAGCTTCACACCGGTGATCAAGATGCTTTCCAAGGAGACCGGCCGGGAAATCCGGTTCCAGAAGGCCACCGACTACGCCACCGTCATCGAGGCGCAGCGCGCCGGCCGGGTCGACATCGCGATGTACGGGCCGCTGTCCTACGTGATGGCCCGGAACAGCGGGTTGGACCTCACGCCTGCCGGAGCACTGGTCAAAGAGCGCGGTGGGCAGCAGGGATACCGGTCCTACGGCGTGGTGAAGGCAGGCTCCAATGTGCGATCGCTGGTCGATGCGCGGGGTAAGAAGGTCTGCTTCGTTGAGCCGAATTCGACCTCCGGACGGCTGTATCCGGCGGCGGCGCTGAAGCAGGCCGGTGTGGATCCGGACAAGGACATCTCACCGGTCATGGCCGGTGGACATGATGCCTCGGTGTTGGCCGTCGCAAGTGGACAGTGCGATATCGGATTCGCCTACGACGCCATGGTGGACCGGCAGCTCCCCGACAAGAACCAGATCAAACCGGGGGAGATCACCAAGGTCTGGCAGTCGGACGTCATTCCCGGCTCGCCGGCGGCAGTTCGCTCCAGCCTCGAACCGAAGCTCCGCGACCAGCTCGTACAGCTACTGCGCGAGAAGGCCAACGGGGACTATCTGCGGAGCCAGGGCTACTGCACCGACAAGTGCCTGGTGGGCGATGGCGGCTACTGGGGCTTCGTGCAGGTCGACGACGCCTTCTACAACAGCGTGCGGACCGTCTGTGCGGTCACCAAGGACAAGCAGTGTCAGTGATCCGATTCGACGCGGTCGGCGTCCGGTTCGGTGCCGACTCCGCACTGGACGACGTGAGCTTCTCGATCGGCGCGGGGGAGATCGTCGCCCTGGTCGGCATGTCCGGCTCCGGTAAGTCGACCCTGCTGCGGCAGGTGGACGCCCTCCACCTGCCGAGCACGGGCCGGGTCACCGTGCTGGACACCGACACCACTTCGGCCGGCGGCCGTGAACTGCGTGCGTTGCGTCGACGGGTCGGGTTCGTCTTCCAGCAGTTCCACCTGGTCGGCAGGCTCTCGGTGCTGGAGAACGCGTGCACCGGGGCACTCGGCCGGATACGGGGGCCGAGGCTGGGCCGCGTCAGCTATCCCAAGGCGGTTCGGGCGCAGGCCATGGCGCATCTGGAACGGGTCGGCCTGGCCGACCGCGCCGCGCAACGCGCGGACACCCTGTCCGGCGGGCAGCAGCAGCGGGTCGCCGTGGCCCGGGCACTGATGCAGGACCCGGAGATACTCCTGGCCGACGAGCCGGTCGCCTCGCTGGACCCGGAGACCGCCGTACAGATCATGGCGCTGCTGCGGGAGATCGCTGAGGAACGGCGGCTGACGGTGCTCTGCAGCCTGCATCAGGTGGAACTGGCCCTGTCCTGGGCCGACCGCATCGTTGGTCTACGTGCCGGACGGATCGTGCTCGACACCCCGGCCACCGGGCTCGGCCGGGACGAGGTGATGGCGGTCTACTCGCAGGTCGGTCCAACATTGGCGCCGATCCGGTGAAGCGGCTGGTTCCCTTCGTCGTGCTTGCGCTGGTGATCGCCGCGACCGCGGCGATCACCAGCATCGGACTGATGGATGTGCTCACCGGTACGGGCTGGGCCTACGCCGTCGAGTTCCTCGGCCGGGCGCTGCCACTGGACTTCCCGCCGATGGACGAGGTGCTCGCCCTCTCCGCCAGGACGCTGTCCATCGCGGGTACCGCGACCCTGTTGTCCGTCCTGATCAGCGTGCCGCTGGCCACGCTCGCCGCGCACAACACCACGCCGCACAAGGCCGCGCGCACGACGAGCCGAGCGGTGATCGCCGTGGCCCGGGCGCTGCCGGACGTCATCCTGGCCATCGTGTTCTTCCGGGTGTTCGGGCTCGGCGCCACCGCCGGAGTGCTGGCCATGGGGCTGCACTCGGTCGGCATGGTCGGCAAGCTCTACGCGGACGCGCTGGAGCAGACGGATCCCGGCCCGGCCACGGCTGTCCGGGCCACCGGTGCGACCCGGACCCAGACGTTGCTGGCCGCGGTGATCCCGCAGGCGACCCCGGCGTTCATTGCCACGGCCCTGCACCGCTTCGACATCAACCTGCGGGTCTCCGTGCTCCTCGGATTCGTCGGAGTGGACGGCCTCGGACTCGCCACCGCCACCGCCCTTCGCCGGCTCGACTACCAGCGCGGCCTGGCCCTGGCCGTGGTGATCCTCGCACTGTGCGTGCTGCTCGAACTGGTCTCGGGCCTGCTGCGCCGCGCTGCGCTGTCGACCCGCCGTGGCTGGGGACTGACCGGCGCGTTGTTCGCCGGCCTCGCGACAGTGGCGATGCTCATCGGAGCCGATCTCTCATTGGGAGACGGCCTCGGCAGACTCGGCGCGACCGCCGAGTTGTTCTGGCCCCCGATCGCGCCGACCGGCGTCTTCGCCGACCTGCTCGCTACCGTGCGCATGGCGCTGGCCGCCACCGCCCTGGGCGCACTCCTCGCGGTACCACTCGGTGTGTTGGCGGCCCGCAACGTGCTGCCCAGGGCGGGTGGGGTGTTCCGGGCGTTCATCGTGCTGGTGCGTGGCATCCCGGAACTCGTACTGGCCATCGTGCTGGTGGTGATCACCGGCATCGGTGAGGCGGCAGGCACCCTGGCCCTGGCCGTAGGTGCCGCCGGCCTGCTCGGCAAGCTCATCGCCGACTCGGTGGAAGAGGTGGACCCGCGGATCGAGGAGGCGGTGCGGGCCACCGGAGCCGGGCGATGGCAGGTGTTCTGCGCCGCCACACTGCCGCAGGCGGCGCAGGCCATGACCGGGCACCTGTTGTACCAGCTCGACGTCAACGTCCGGGCCGCGACGCTGCTCGGCCTGGTCGGAGCCGGGGGAGTGGGCTTCGTGCTGCTCAATTCCGCCCGGGTCCTGGAGTTCGGCGCTGTCACCACCGTGCTGACCTTGCTACTCGGAGTGGTGCTGCTGATCGAGTTGCTGGCGCTGTGGCTACGCCGGGCGGCCGCCTAGCTCGGCCTCGAATCGCTCCCGTAGCTGCACCGGACCGGCGGCGCTGGTCGCCCGTGGCGGCATCGCGCCGGTCCGGGGCAGCGTGCGGACCGTGACCAGGTGCGGTCCGGGGCAGTCCAAGGCCTTCTGCAGGGCCGCTTCGATGTCCTCCAGCGTGTCCACGGTGATCGCGGTGGCATAGCCGGCGGCCGCCGCGACTCCGGAGAAGCTCGTAGTGGTGGAGGTCGTCGCCTGGCCGCCGGTCGACTCGTGGGCGCCGTTGTCCAGCACGATGTGCACCAGATTCGGCGGTGCCAGGTGACCGATCGTGGACATGGTGCCCAGATGCATCAACGCGGCGCCGTCGCCATCCAGCACGATCACCTGATCCGGTCTGGACAACGCCACGCCGAGCCCGATGGCCGAAGCGTGACCCATGGAGCCCTGCATGTAGAAGTTGCGCGGACGATCGTCCACTCCGAACAGTTCACGGCCGATGAAGCCGGTACTGGCGATGATCGCCCGATCACCGGCCAGCCGCGAGATCAGCCGTACCGCGTCCTGGCTCGTCACCCCGAGCTGCGGGCTCGTCTGCTCGGCGGCCTCGGCCTTGCCGATGGCCCCCTTGCCCACCAGCACAAAGGGTGAGCCGCCCGCTGCCAGCTCCGTCTCCACCGCCGCCAGGACCTCGCGGAAGCGGTCGATGCCGTCCTCGGCGCGCAGCGTCCAATGGGGAAGCTCAAGCTGGTCGAGCAGCGGATGGACCAGCGGGCCCATGAACTCGTGCTGGGGCTCGTCGGTGCTGGGATCCGGCCAGCCGCGCAGGCTGACGAAGGTCAGCAGCGGGACGCGGTACATCATCACCAGCGAGGTCAGCGGGTTGATCAGGTTGCCCAGCCCGGAGTTCTGCAACATCACGTACGGCTTGCCGCCGGCCAGCACCATGCCGGTGGCCACTCCCACCGCAGCGCCTTCGTTGGCTGCCGAAACATAGCCGGTTCCCCGCTCCTCCAGCACGCTGATCGGTCCGCCGAAGAAGGAGCACGGCACACCGGCCGCGCCGGTGAAACCCAGTGCGTCCAGTTCGGCGCAGAACTGCTCCGCAGTGATCATCCCTGTCTCCTGATCCGGATCGTCGAATTTCCCGGCAGTTCACGCGCGCCGGGTAAACAGGTCGGTGGGGCTCCCGTCCTGATATGAGCAGGACGGGAACCCCATCTGGTTCACCCCACGACGAGGAACGCCAACGCAGCCACGGCGGCGCCGAACAGCGGGGTTACCAGCCACGCCACGCCGAAGTCGCGCAGCGTCTTGAGCTTCAGCCGGGACACATCGCGACCCGCGCAGCCGCTGATCGCGCCCACCGCCACCTGAGTGGTGGACATCGGCCAGCCCTGCGAGGCACCGGCACCGACCAGGGTCGCCGTGGTGAGATTCGCCAGGAATCCCTCCACATGCGACATGGACACCACGTCCTTGGCCAGCCGCTCAGCCAGCCGCGAGCCGATCGCGACGCTTCCGACGGCCATGGCCCCGGTGACGCACACCAGCAGCCAGGTCGTATTCATCCCGGGCAACAGCGCGAACGAGCCGATCGCCACCAGCTTCGGGGCGTCGTTCAAACCACGTGCCAGGCTGGTCAGACCGCTCGTCGCCCAGTGCGCAACGCCGATGACGTCGAATCGCTTCGCCGGTGGCGTCTCCGCGCCACCTGCGCCGACCTTGACCAGCGTCCTGCTCAGCGCCTTCGCCACGGTCACCAGCACGAAGGAGACCGCGTAGGCGATCGCCACGCTGAGCAGCATCGGCTGGACCACCTTGGTCAGCAGCGCCGCCCACTGCACCCCGCTGCTCGCGTACAGCACGCCGGCACCGACCAGCGATCCCACCAGGGCCTGCGTGGTGGATACCGGCAGCTTCAGCACCGTGGCCAGCGTGACCCACGCGGTGGTGCCGATCAGCACCGCCACCGCGAATCCGGCGGACGGCGGTGCCGACACGATGCCCTTGGAGAACAGCGCCGTCATCTTCGCGGCGAAGTTCAACGAGAACAGGCACCCGATGGCCGTGGTCACCGTGCCCCACAGCACCGCCACCCGAATCTTCGCGACACCCGCGCCCGCAAGGGTGGCCACACCCTTGGGTACATCGTTCGCGCCGTTGGCCGCAGCCAGCCCGAGGACCAGCAAGAACACCACTACTTCCATTGCACTCCCTCTCCGGTGAACTCACCCCCCGTTGATTCCGATGTGGACGAATCCCCGCGCAGGTACCACACAGTCCATTCCGGACTCCGTGGCCTCCGTACGCATCTCCCCACCGAGGAACCGGGTACTGCCCGGCTTGTCCTCGGCCAGCCTGAATCGCTGCTCCGACTCGGTGTTGTTGCGTACCAGCACCGACTGGTCAGCGGCGTCGACGGTGACGTCCAATGGGTCGCTCATATCAAGGCCTTTCCGGTCATCACGGCGGTCAGCGGAAGGCCGAGCAGCGTCAGCACGGTGGGGGCGACATCGGCGAGGGTGACGTCATCCCGCAGCCGGGGTGGGGCGGCCATGCCCGGCGCCGGAACCAGGATCAGCGGAACCGGATTGGTGGTGTGGCCGCCGTAGGGCGCTCCGTCCTCGGTGAACATGCGCTCGCCGTTTCCGTGATCACCCACCAGGAGCACCCATCGCCCGGCCGCCCAGGCCGAGTCGCAGATCCGACCGACCGCGGAGTCGACCTCCTGGGTGGCCAGGAGGGTCGCTTCGGCGTCCCCGGTGTGACCGATGACGTCGATATTGGCCAGATTGGCCACGATCAACGCGGTATCGGGATCGTCCATTTCGGACACCACCGCCTCGGCGACCGCGCGGACGTTCATCGCCGGACCGGATCCGGCTTCGATCCGCCGGTACTGCTCGACCCCGCGTACGCGATCGTTCCGGCCGTTCAGGTAGTAGGTGACGTGGTCGAACTTCACCGGTTCCGCGATCCGCGTGGAGCGCACGCCGTGTCGTTCGAGTTGATCTGCCAGGCCACCGCCGGCGTCGGCCCTGTTCACCAGGGCAGGGATGGTCGCCTCGGTGTCGTACTGCGCAAGGCTCAGGAAGTGGGCCTTGGTGCGGTGCTGTACCAGCAGATCTGCCAGGCCCTGGATCCGGTCGCTGCGGAAATTGGTGAACAGCACCGTGTCCCCGGCCTGGATCCGGCCATCCGCGCCGGTCAGCACCAAGGGGGGCACGTCGCCGTCCCGCTCGATGGCGGTCACCCAGGGTCGCCAGTCATTGGCCAGGGTCGCCGCGCCGTCGGCCATGGCGCCGACCACCGCCTGCAGGCGGCGGATGTCGCCGCCCTTCTCCATCGCCAGATTCCGGCCGACAACGGTGGCTATTCGGCCGATGCCCGCGGCGCCACAGATCCCAGCCAGCTGATCCAGATACTTGGCCGCCGAACCGTTGGCCACATCCCGGCCGTCGGTGATCGCGTGCAGGTGGACCTGCCGGACCCCGGCGCTCGCGGCCACGTGCAGCAGCTCCGCGTTGTGGTGCAGATCTGCGTGGATCTGTCCGTCGGAGCAGAGGCCGATGAGGTGGAGTGATCGGCCCGATACGGCAAGGGCCTCGCAGGCGCTGCGCAGCAGGCCGTACTCGCGGAGCCTGCCGGTGTTGATGGCCTGAGCCACCAGCACGCTGTCGTAGGGAAGCGGCCGGCCCGCGCCGATCACCATGTGGCCGATCTCGGAGTTACCGACCACACCGGCCGCTAGGCCGACCGCTTCCCCGGAGGCCGCGGCCAGCGTTCTCGGGCAGCTGGCCGCGAGCCGGTCGAGGTGCGGCGTTGCGGCCGCCGCGATCATGTTGGCCGGACCGGGCAGGGCGGAGCCCCACCCGTCCAGCACCAGCAGTACGCCAGGGGTCATCGCAGCGAGTCCAGCGTGTTCCAGAAGGTGGGGAAGGACTTGCTGACGCAGCCCGGATCGTTGATCACCGTGCCCTCTGCGCGCAGGCCGGCGATGGCGAAGCACATCGCGATCCGGTGATCGTCATAGGTGTCGATCACCGCGCCCTGGGGGGATCCGCCGTGGACCGTCATGGCGTCGGCGAACTCCTCGACCCGGATGCCCATCTTGCCGAGCTCGGTGGCGACGGCGGAGATCCGGTCGCACTCCTTGAGCCGCAGATTTCCGATACCGGTGATGTGCGTACTGCCCTCGGCGAAGGCGGCCACGATCGCCAGCGTGGGCACCACGTCCGGCATGTTCTCCATGTCCACGTCGACGCCGCGCAGTTCGCCGCCACGCAAGGTGATTCCGTCCGGCCCGGCTTCGGCCTGACAGCCCATCGACTCCAGCACCTTGGCCAGTCCCACATCGCCCTGGTGCGAGGACAGATCGATACCGGGAATTGTGATCCGGCCACCGGTGATCGCGGCGGCGGCCAGGAAATAGGACAAGCCTGAGGCGTCCGGCTCCACGACCGCCGTGCCGCCCGCAATGGCTGCTCCGGCCGGCACCTTGAACCAGCTGTGCCCGTCCCGCTCGATCTTGATGCCGCGTTCGGCGAGAGCGGCGACGGTCATGTTGATGTAGGGCTTGGACACCATGTCGTCCGAGACGGTGATCTCGGTGTCCTGCTCGGCGCGTAGAGCGGAGATCAGCAGGCTGGAGGTGAACTGGCTGCTGATCCCGCCGCTGATCGTGGTCCGGCCGCCGCGGTAGCTGCCGCCGGCCACCGAGATCGGCGGCGAGCCGTTGGACTTCACGCTCACCGCAGACACGCCTAGCGGGCCGAGTGCGGCCAACAGGTCGTCCATCGGCCGCTCCTGCATGCGGGCGTTGCCGGTGAGCACCGTGTCGCCTGAGGCCAGACCGGCCAGGGAGATCAGGAACCGGATGGGGGTACCCGCACCGCCGACGTAGATCTCCTCGGCGGGAGCGGTCATCGGCTCACCGGTCGGCTCCACCGTGATGGCGTTGGCCTGCTCGTCGATGCTGACCCGCACGTGGCCGAACTTCTCGATGCCGGCGCAGAAGTAGCGGGTGTCATCGGACAGCAGGGCGTTCTCGATCCGGGTTGTCGTGCCCGCCAGCGAGGCCAGCCCGATGTACCGGTTGGTGTAGCTCTTCGAACCCAGCACGCTCACTGTGGCGTCCACAGTCGATAGCGGTTGCACGGTCAGTTGGTCGGTGCTGTTCACCCTATGGCCTCCTTCTGCGAGCCTGGACGATTGATGATCGTCATGGCCCCTGACATGCGGAAACCAACAATCGGTGGCAGCCGGTGAACGTGGCAGGAAGCTGTCAGTGTGACGGGATTGAGACGAACTGGATCATTGGCGGATACGGCAGCGCAGTAGCGTCGGTATCTCCCAGACCGCCGACCCCCCGGTGCGCCGTCATGTTGGAGAACACGCTGCTCGAACATCTGGGCTTCGATCCCACAGCTGAGTCGGTCTACCGGCTGCTGCTGACCCGCCGCGATCTGTCCACCGAGGACATCGCCGGCCTGCTCGGCATATCTGCTGAAGACGCATGCTCGGCGATCCAGCACCTGGTGGACCTGACCTTGCTGCGTGCGTCGGTGGCGAACCCGGGGGAGTTGCGGCCGGTGCATCCGGACCTGGCCGCCGAGCTGTTGCTGGAGCGGCAGCGGGCCGTTCTGCTCCGTCAGCAGCAGGCTTTCGCGGAGTCCCAGCTGGCCAGCGCCAGGCTCGCCGCCGAATACGCGAGGCTGAGTCTGGATGCCGAGCCGTATCAGGTCGAGACGCTCCAGGGCATCGATGCCATTCAGTCCCGGCTGGAGCACCTGGCCCGCAATGTCGAGCGCGAATGCCTGTCGCTGATGCCGGGTGGTGCGCAGTCCGCGCGCAGCCTCGCCGCCAGCAGGCCGTTGGACGAGTCGATGCTGAGCCGGGGTGTCGCCGTATTGACCGTCTATCTGGACAGTGTGCGCAACGATCCAGCCACCTGGGAGTACAGCCACTGGCTGTCCGCCATGGGCGGTGAAGTGCGTACCGTTCCGGTGCTGCCGCTGCGGATGGTGATGTTCGATCGGGACACGGTCATGGTGCCGCTTGATCCGGACAACACGCGTCGCGGAGCTGTGCTGCTGCACGGGTCCGGGTTCGTCACGGCCATGGGTGCGTTGTTCGATCAGGTGTGGTCTGCGGCCACTCCGATAGCCGAGCTGATTCCGCGGCCCCGCGATGCGCGGATCACGGCACAGGAACGAGAACTGCTGTGCTTGCTGACCACCGGTGCCACCGACGAGGTGGCCGCCCGCAAACTGGGGCTGTCGGTGCGCACGGTGCGACGGATGATGGCCGATCTGACCGACCGGCTGGGGGCGCGCAGCCGCTTCGAAACCGGAGTGCGCGCCGCCCAGCAGGGCTGGCTCAACTGTGACTGTTAGTCCCAGCCTGCGCCGTCGTCGTTCTGGTCCCCACCGACGTGCAGCATGAATCCCCCTTGCGAATGGATGTAGCCGTCATAGGGCATGGGGGATCGCGAGACATGCCTTCACCTCGCGGAAAGCGCAGGTAGCCCCCAAGCCTTGGCAATTCCATGCTGACAGGTGGGTGTTCCTATCGGCAATGAATACGGCTGCTGAATTCGGTTGTTTGATCAACCTTCGGGCAGGGCCGATGCCTGGGGTCGAGCCGCATCCTGGTGGCGTCGTTCCAGGAGGACGGTGTCCCTCCAGATACCCCGGTGTTGGGCGATTCTTTCCCGGACACCCAGGGTGCGGAATCCGGCAGAATGGTGCAGCGCCAGGCTTGCCCGGTTCTCCGGGAAGATCGAGGTCTGTAGTGTCCATAGATCACCGGCGTCCGCGGCGGTGACCTGCCGGTGGATCAGGGCTTTGCCCACGCCGCGCCCGCGATAGCCGGCTCCGACGTACACCGAGGTCTCGGCTACACCGGAATAGCAGGCGCGGTTCGATACCGGAGCGGCCGCCGCCCACCCGGCCACCTCACCCGCGATCTCCGCGACCCATTGGTGGTCCCGGAGCCAACGTTCCTCCAGTGAGGAAGCCTCCGGCACGTTCGTCTCGAACGTGGCATCGCCGCTGGCGATTCCCTCTCCGTAGATCCGCAGCACCGCCGGCCAATCGGCGTCCTGGAGTTGCCGGATCAGCACGTCCGGCGGCAGGTCGCTCGGGCAGCAGGGGCGTGGGGCGAGCACTCCCATCACCACATCGGCGGCGTGCGGCAGACCAGTGCAGCAGGCGGTGTTCACCGACACCAGCGTGGCGGTGCCCTGTTTTCGGAGCACCACGAAACCGGTGTCGGCCAGCCTGCGCACGTGATGCGAGCAGGTCGACTGGCTGATCCCCAGCATGGTCGCCAGTTCGCCGACCGGAATCGATCTTCCGGACACGGCGACGGCGTGTAGAGCCCGGACCCGGGTCGAATCGGCCAGGCAGCCGAACCAGTCCGCGTAGGTTGCGGCGTCAACCGGGTCCAGCATGTCCTTGGCGCTCATCACGGTCGTTGCCTCCATCGATGCTCATCGATAGAGTTCAGCTTATCATCGATGAGCATCGATAAATGAGGTGCGAGATGCGTAGGCCAGCTGCGGCCGGAACGCTGATCATGGCGTTGGCCATCTCCCAGACCGTCGGGTTCGGCGTTCTCTACTACATGTTCGCGGTATTCCTGCCCGCGATCGCAGCCGAGTTCGGCGTCGATCCGTCCCAGGTCACCGGCGCGTTCGCCGCCGGTGTCCTGGCAACGGCCGTGGCCGCTGTCCCGGTAGGGCGGTGGGTCGACCGGCGCGGTGGGCGAGGGATGCTCGTGGGCGGCGCCGTGCTCGGTGTCGTCGCCGTGGCCGGCTGGTCCCAGGTGCGCAACCTGGCGGAGCTGTACCTGGCGATGGTGGCGATCGGGATCGCCGGCGCCATGGTGCTGTACGAGGTGGCGTTCGCCGTCCTCGTTCAGGTGGTCGAGCCGCGACGACGGCAATCCGCGATCCTGGCGGTGACGGTCGTCGCCGGGTTCGCATCGACGATCTTCATCCCGCTTGCCGGGTTGCTCAACGAGTTCTATGGCTGGCGCATCGCCGTTCTGCTGCTGGCGGTGCTGTTCGGAGCCGTGGTCATTCCGCTGCACGTCCTGGCCGTTCCTCAAGTCAGGCGATCGGCCGCCGTGCGCCGCGCCGCCGCGGACCGCAGGCTGCTCCCGACGGTCCTGCGAGATCCCGGATTCTGGCTGCTGGGGCTGGCATTCACCGTGCACGGCGGTGCGGTCGCGATCGCCGCGGTGCACACGGTGTCCTATCTGATCGCGCTGGGTCACCCGGCGACGTTGTCCGCTGCGGTGGCCGGATTGTTCGGCGCGATGTCCGTGGCCGGCCGTCTTCTCGTGACCCGGCTCAGTGCGCTGCTGCCCATCGCCACGCTCACCGCTGTGATCATGGCTCTGCAGGCTGTCGCGATCGTCGTATTGGTATTCACCGGCCGATCGATCTGGGCTGCGGCGGTGTGCGTGCTCGTGTTCGGACTGGGTTTCGGCGTCGCCACCATCGCTCGCCCGGTACTGTTGGCTGAGCGTTATCCGACCGCGGTGTTCGCCACGGTATCCGGTGTCCTGGCCGCACCGATGATCTTGGCGAAGGCGTTCGCGCCGCTGGGTGCTGCCCTGCTGCTTGCTACCTTCGGCGGTTACCTGCCGATGATGCTTGTCGTCATCCTCGCCTGCTTGATGGCAGCCGGTGCGTTGTGGTTGTTCCAGTTCCGTGATGGACGGCAGAGGCGTTCCGGATCCGAAGCCCCCAGGTCGAACGTCTCGGCGGAGCCGACGCTCACCCGGCTGTAAAGCCCCCAAGACTGGGTCTGCGTCGTCGATCAGGTTGCTGCGGGTACCGGTTCCGCCTCAGTCGCCTCTGGAGCGGTCAGCAGGGTGGACAGGGTCCGCAGCATGTCCGGGAGTACGCGGTAGTACACCCAGGTCCCGCGTCGCTCACCATCGATGATTCCCGCCTCGCGCAGCACCTTGAGGTGGTGGGAGATCGTCGGCCCGGTGAGGTCGAAGGCATCGGTCACATCGCACACGCACGCCTCTCCGCCTGCGTGCGAGGCGATCAGGGAGAGCAGTCGTAGCCGAACCGGGTCGGCCAGCGCCTTGAACGCCTTGGCCAGGTCTGCCGACTGCTGCTCGCTCAGCGGTTCGCGCATCAGCGGCGAGCAGCGGATGGACTCCGGTGTGATCACCGGTAGTTGCTTTGGCATATGTCTAGATTGACAGACCTCTAAATAGGCCACAATCCGACGAGGATCTTGATTTGATGAATTCGCGGCCGGCGTCAGCGTTCGGCGGGCCGGTAGGCGGTGACCACGGCCGCGCCGCCGAGGCCCAGGTTGTGCTGCAACGCCACCTTCGCGCCGGGGACCTGACGCCGCCCGGCTGTGCCACGCAGCTGCCAGGTCAGCTCGGCGCATTGGGCCAGGCCGGTCGCTCCGAGCGGATGCCCCTTGGAGATCAGTCCACCGGACGGGTTGACCACCCAGCGGCCGCCGTAGGTCGTGTCACCGGCGTCGACGAGCTTGCCGCCCTCGCCTTCCGGGCACAGTCCGAGTGCCTCGTATGTGATCAGCTCATTCGTCGACAAGCAGTCGTGCAGTTCGATGACGTCCACATCGCCCGGGGCGAGTTCGGCCTGCCGGTACACCGCCTCGGTCGCCTTCCTGCTCATATCGGCACCGACCAGGGTGATCGCGCTGTTCTCGGCGAACGTGCTGGGCATGTCGGTCACCATGGACTGCCCCACCACCTCCACCGCCTGGGCGGCGAGTCCATGCCGCTCGACGAAGCGCTCGCTGACGATGACCGCTGCGGCGGAACCGTCCGAGGTGGGGGAGCACTGCAGTTTGGTGATCGGCGCGAAGATCTCCCGGGACGCGAGGATCTCCTCAAGACTGTAGATGTCCTGGAACTGGGAATTCGGGTTGCTCGCCGAGTGCCGGTGGTTCTTCTCCGCGATCTTGGCGAACTGTTCCGGGGTGCTCCCGTACCGGTCCATGTGTTCGCGACCGGCGGCACCGAACAGCCAGGGCGCGAAGGGCGCTCCGGTGTTGGGGTAGAGGGTGTTCTGCACGGCCATATGCCGGGCGATGGGTAGCTCGCGGTCCGAGAAGATCGTGGGAAGCGAACCCGGTTGCATCTTCTCGAAGCCCAGCGCCAGTGCGCAGTCCACCGTGCCACCGCGCACCGCCTGCACCGCGAGGAACAACGCGGTCGACCCGGTGGAGCAGTTGTTGTTCACGTTGATCACCGGCACGCCGGTCAGCCCCAGTTCGTAGGCCGCACGCTGACCCGAGGTGGACTCGCCGTAGACGTACCCGGCGAAGACGGACTGGATTTCCGCGTAGTCGATTCCGGCGTCGGCCAGTGCGTTCGTACCCGACTCCCTGGCCATGTCCGGGTAATCCCACCCCGCCCGGCGGCCCGGCTTCTCGAATTTGGTCATACCGACCCCGGCGACGAAGACCCTGTTGCTCACGACGGCTCCTTACTGGTCAGTGGCTGCGTAGAGCTGCTCGATCTGCTCGGCGTACTTCTCGGCGATCGGTGTGCGCCGTAGCTTCGAGGTGGCGGTCAGCTCGTCGGAATCGGGCTGCCACTCGGTATCCAGCACCAGGTACCGCTTGATCTGCTCGACCCTGGACAACCGCGTGTTTGCCCGGTGCACGGCGGAGGCGATCTCCCGCTCGGGTTCCGGGTAGAGGGGCGCGAGCTGAGGGTCGAGCACGATCAGCGCCACGTTGTACGGGCGCCGGTCACCGATGCAGATCGCTTGTCCGATGAGCGGGCTGGCGCCTTTGATCGCGCACTCGATGTTCACCGGTGACATGTTCTTCCCGGACGAATTGATGATCAGCTCCTTCTTGCGGCCGATGATCCGCAGATGGCCGTCCTCCAGTACCCCGAGGTCGCCTGTCCGGAGCCACCCGTCGGAGCCGATCGTCTCCGCGGTGCGCTCCGGGTCATGTCGGTAGCCACGCATCATGGTCCGGCCGCGGGCCAGCACCTCTCCGTCCTCGGCCAGCTTCACCTCGATGCCCGGCATCGGACGTCCCACGGTGCCGAATCGGGGGGCCTCCGGAGAGTTGATCGTGCTGAGGCAGGTCAGCTCGGTCATTCCCCAGGCCTCCAATAGGGGCAGTCCGACCGCGGCGAAGAACTCCAGCATGTGCGGAGCCGACGGCGCGGCGCCCAGCAGGGTGATCCGTGTCTGGTCCAGGCCGGCCACGGCGCGCAAGGGCCGCAGTACCTGCTGTTCGGCCATCTCGAACCGGCGCAGCAGCTCAGGTCCCGGGCCGTCGCTACCTGTGGTCAGTCGTGCCTGCTGGGAACGGACCACGGTTCGGCCCAGTTCGATGGCCTCATGGATGGCAGCCTGCTTGGCCGGGTCGGGCTCGGCAGCGACGGCGGCTTCCATGATGGCCTGGAGCTTCTCCCAGATGCGGGGAACTCCAGCCATCATTACCGGCCGGACCTGCAACAATGCGGCGTTCACCTCCCTGGGATCCCGCACGATGTTGAGCTCCAGGCCGGCGCTTGCCGCGAAGTAGTTGATCCCAATGCGGTCCAAGGCATGAGCCGAGGGCAAGTAGGACAGCAACCGCGCACCCACCGCCGGCCGCAGCAGTCCGGCCTCGATCTCGCTGTTCGCCACCACATTGGCGTGGGTGAGCTCCACACCTTTCGGCGGGCCGGTGGTGCCAGAGGTGTAGATGATGGTCAGCAGATCCTCGGGGCGCACAGCACGCCAGGACGCCTCGAAATCGAGATCACCGGACGTGGTCTCGACCTTGTCCAGGGGGACGGCACCATCGCCGCCGTCGACCGAGATCAGCAGCTCGATCCCGGTCCGGCTCCGCACCTCAAGGACCCGGTCCAGAAACTCTCGCTCGGTGACCACCACGCGGTTGCCGCCGTTCCCGAACAGGTACTCCATCTGCTCCGGCGAACTGGTGTTGTAGATGGAGAATGCCGTCGCGCCCAGGTGCAGGATGGCCATATCGACCAGGTTGAACTCCGGTCGGTTGCGCAGCATCAACGCCACCGTGTCGCCGTGACGAACCCCCAAGCCCGCCAATCCGACGGCGATCCGCCGGACCCGCTCGCCGTATTCCCGATACGTGAGGCCCTGCGGCTCACCGGCGATCCGCAGTGCCGTCACCTCGGGATGTGCCGCCACCGTCGCCTGGAAACTCGCGCACATCGTGCTCACCAGCCGCCCCCTCCATGCCGATGCCAGTAAGGATGGGTGACTCGCGTGGCAGCGGGCTATGGGCGGGACTACGAACAATTCTCGCGAAGTACTGGAGATACCTCCAATATGGGCGTCGTACGCTGGTGAACCATGAGCAGCGTGGAACCAGCAGGCTGGCGGGACATCGCGGTCGAGCTACTCGAACGCCAGCAGGTCGTCACCGCGCGCATCGCGCTCAAGGTCCGCAGTGGCGCCACCGGATACGCAGAGCTGTCGGTTGACCAATTCGATGCCCCACACGCCGAGAACATGGCGTTTCTGCTGCGCAGCATCGAGGGGTACCGCATGCCGACCGCAGTGGAACGCACCCACATGCGCGAGTTCGGCGCGCTGCGCGCCACCCAGGGAATCGGGCTTGAGGACTTCCTGCAGGGCGGCCGGGTCGCGAGCCGGGAACTACTCGCCGAGATCATCGATATTGGACGAATCCACAATGTCACCGATGCCTTTCTTCTGACCGCCACCAATTACATGCTGGACCTCACTGACCAGTTCATGCTGGCTTTCACCGCCGGTCATCGCCAAGCTGAACTCAGCCACGCACGGCTGGATGAGCAGCAACGAGCCGACTTCACCCGTGCCCTCCTGCTCGGCTCACTCGAATCGACCCATCTGGTTCTGCGCGCCCAGCACCATGGGATCGACCCGGACCGCACCTACGTGCCGTTCCGGGCCATCGCGCCCCTTCCTGCCAATGGCGCCCTGACGTTCACCACGACCATCGACGGTGACCATGCCGGCTTCACCGACACGCTCACCCACTCCGGCGACCAGCCCATCGGCCACGGCCCGGCCGTCCGGCTGAATCAGCTGCCCGGTTCCTTCGCGCTGGCCACTCGCGCCCTGCGCACCGCAATCACATTTCACAGGTCAGGGAGCTACAACCTCGGCGATCTCGGTCTGCTGCCCGCCGTGCTGGCCGACCCGGACACCGGCGACCAGCTCGTGCACCGCTACCTGCCGTCCATCCCCGAGATCGATGCCACGATCCTCACGACTCTGCACACCTACCTGGAAACCGGCCAGAACGTGGACCGGACGGCAACCAAGCTGATCGTGCACTCCAACACCATTCGCTACCGCCTCAAGCGCTATCAGGACTTCACCGGCATCGATCTGCGTGCCCCTGAGATTCCGCGCGAACTGTGGTGGGCCCTGCGCAGACATGAGGTTCTGCGCCCACGTCAAGCGCGAGTGATTGAGTTCGACTCGTAATAGTTCAGCTGTCGCTGTAGTACAGCTAAAGCTGTACGATTCATTGTGTGCTGAACTGTGAGTCGAGAGAAGACGCCTTGGCCAGGCTGGGGCGGGCGCTGGCCGACCCCACCCGCTGTCGCATCCTGGTGGCCTTGCTCGACGGGGTCAGCTACCCGGCTCAACTTGCGGAGAAGCTGGACCTGACCCGTTCGAACGTCTCCAACCACCTCACCTGCCTGCGCGGATGCGGGCTGGTCGTGGCCACCCACGAAGGACGGCAGGTCCGCTATGCGCTGGCCGACGCGCACCTGCACCGGGCATTGAGTGAGCTGGTGCAGGTCGTGCTCGCGGTCGACACCACCCAGCCCTGTCTCAACGAGCCGTCACCGGCGGTTCCCTGATGATCAGGAGATACCCATGGTCGACAGCGACTCCGACCGGATCCGTGTCAGCGGCTGCTCGGCGGCCTGCTGCCCGACCATGCGACCGACCGCCGAGCCGGACGCATCCCGGCAGTCCGTCCTGGTCCGCCGCGTCCGGCTCCTGGTAGCCGCGACGATCACCTACAACATCATCGAAGCCATTGTGGCCATCACCGCGGGCACGATCGCCTCCTCCACCGCACTGATCGGATTCGGCCTGGACTCGATCATCGAGGTCGCCTCCGCCGTGGCGGTCAGCTGGCAGTTCTCCGCCGCCGACCATCGCAGCCGGGAACGCGCCGCACTCAAGGTCATCGCGGTGTCCTTCTTCGCCCTGGCCACCTACGTCTCCATCGAGTCGATCCGGAACCTGCTCAGTGGCGAACAAGCCGAGCACTCCACGACCGGCATCGTGCTGGCCGCCGTTTCGCTGCTGGTCATGCCCTTCCTGTCCGCTGCTCAGCGGCGTGCGGGCCGGGAACTGAACTCGGCCAGCGCCGTGGCCGACTCGAAGCAGACCTTGCTGTGCACCTACCTGTCCGGCGTGCTCCTGGCCGGCCTGCTACTCAACTCCACGCTCGCCTGGTGGTGGGCCGACCCGATCGTCGCGCTGTGCATCGCAGCCGTGGCAGCCAAAGAAGGCCGGGACGCCTGGCGCGGCCAGGCCTGTTGCTGAAAAGTGCGGCACGAAGGTTCAGCAACAGCTGACATCCATATTCGTGGATACGTCGGCCGGCACAGATGGGGCGCTGGTGGCGCAGGCTCGGCACCGAACCGCCCTCACCCATCGTGGTCGATGGGTGGTTCCCAGCCCGAAGGAAACGGGTCGGCCGAGGTCCTGGCAGCCAATGACAGCGTGATCGCCGCATGTCGCCGCGCCGCAGTCGAGACATACGCCGATGGCGACGCTGCCCTGCCCCCTCAGGGCGCAGTCCAGACAGTTCACGGTCACTCCTCATCCGTTTCGTTTCACACATGACAGAGGCAACGACCACGTTACTTCGATTGCTATCTAGATAGACAGCTGTAAATATAGACACATGTCGAAGGAACTGGTGCTGGAGGCCTGCGAGACATCCTTGGCTCGCGAACCGCTATCTGCTGATCAAGCCGGAGAGCTTGCCAGGGTCTTCAAGGCTCTTGGCGACCCGGTGCGCTTGCGGCTGCTGTCGTTGATCGCCTCGCATGAGGGCGGCGAGGCGTGCGTGTGCGACCTGACGGATGCCTTCGAGCTGACCGGCCCGACGATCTCGCACCATCTCAAGGTCCTGCGTGAAGCGGGCCTGGTCACCAGTTCGAAGAAGGGAACCTGGGTGATGTACAAGGTGGACGCCAAGGTGCTGTATAGGCTTTCGCTCGTTCTGGCCCCGGGAGAAGCGGTTCCTATGGGGGCAGGCGCGTGACAACAACCAACGCTTCTCCTCAGGCCGGAGTCGTCGGCAAGTTGTCGACTTTGGACCGATATCTGCCGCTGTGGATCGGCGCAGCCATGGTGCTGGGTCTGTTGGCGGGGCGCCTCATCCCGGGCCTGAACGGCGTGCTGACCTCGGTGACGGTGGACGGCATCTCGCTGCCGATCGCCATCGGTCTGCTGATCATGATGTATCCGGTGCTGGCGAAGGTGCGTTATGACCGGCTGGACACCGTGACCAGCGATCGGCGTCTGTTGTGGTCCTCCCTGTTCCTGAACTGGATACTGGGTCCGGCGCTCATGTTCGCCCTGGCCTGGCTATTGCTGCCGGATCTGCCCGAGTGCCGCACCGGACTGATCATCGTCGGGCTCGCGCGCTGCATCGCCATGGTCATCATCTGGAACGATCTCGCCTGTGGTGACCGGGAGGCCGCCGCCGTACTGGTCGCCCTGAACTCGATCTTCCAGGTCATCGCCTTCGGCACCCTCGGCTGGTTCTACCTGTCGGTTCTGCCGCACTGGCTGGGCCTGCCGCAGGCCGAGCTCGCGGTGTCCAGCTGGCAGATCGTCAAGAGCGTGCTGATCTTCCTGGGCATTCCGCTGCTGGCCGGGTACCTGTCCCGTCGGCTCGGTGAACGTGCCAAGGGCCGCCAGTGGTACGAGGAGAAGTTCCTGCCCAAGGTGGGTCCGGCCGCCCTGTACGGGCTGCTGTTCACCATCGTGGTGTTGTTCAGTCTGCAGGGCGACCAGATCATCGGTCACCCCTGGGATGTCGCCCGGATCGCCTTGCCGCTGCTGGCCTACTTCGCCGTGATGTGGGCGGGTTCCTACGCCCTGGGCCGCGGTTTGGGCTTGAACTACGAACGCACCACGACCCTGGCGTTCACGGCGGCGGGCAACAATTTCGAGCTCGCCATCGCCGTCGCCATCGCGACTTTCGGCGCCACCAGCGGCCAGGCCCTCGCGGGTGTGGTCGGACCGCTCATCGAGGTTCCGGTGCTGGTTGCCCTGGTCTACGTCTCTCTGCTCCTGCGCCGCCGTTTCCCCGCCTCATCCCCCGGGAGCCAGCAGTGAACGACACCGTCCTCCGTGAGCTGGAACGGATCTGTGAAGACCTTGCCGCCCGTTACCACGGCACGTTCAACGCCGAGACGGTGAGCCGATTCGTCCATGACAGCTACTCGGTGCTCAAAGACGGCGCGACCATCAACACCCACCTGGTCGCGCTGACCGGCAAATTCGCCAAATAACGGTTGGAGGCACACGCACTGGCCTCCGGGATCGTTCCACGCGTCTCACCGCAGGTGCTGTTCGTCTGTGTGCGCAACGCCGGTCGTTCCCAGATGGCCGCAGCGCTGCTGGAGCAGCACACCGGCGGGCAGGCGGTGGTGCGCTCGGCGGGTTCTCGCCCGACCGAGGAGCTGGACGCCAACTGCGTATTAGCCCTGTCCGAGCTGGGTGTCCTCTTGCCGGCGGCCTATCCCAAGCCCCTCAGCGATGAGGTGGTGCGCGCGGCCGACGTGGTCGTCAACATGGGTTGCGGGGACACATGCCCGACCTATCCCGGCAACCGTTACCTGGACTGGGACGTCGCCGACCCGGCAGGTGCCTCCCTAGAGCAGGTGCGGACGATCCGCGATGACATCGACCGGCGAGTTCGCCTGCTGGCCGAGGATTTGAACCTCGTGCAGGAGGCTCGATGACTCCGGAAGTGCTGTTCGTCTGCGTGCACAACGCCGGTCGCTCCCAGATGGCCGCCGCGCTGCTGGCGCATCACTCGATGGGCCGCATCGTCGTCCGCTCAGCCGGATCGGAGCCGGCGGAGGCGGTCAACCCGGCTGCTGCCGAGGCATTGGCCGAGTGGGGCCTGGACATCACCGCGGAGATCCCGACGAAGTTGTCCTACGACGACGTCGAGGCCTCCGATGTGGTGATCACCATGGGCTGCGGTGACACTTGCCCGGTCTTCCCCGGCAAGCGTTACCTGGACTGGAAGCTGGATGACCCGGCGGGGCTGGGAGTGGAGCACGTGCGGCCCATCCGCGATGACATCGACCGCCGGGTACGCGGTCTGCTGGCTGAACTTCTCGATCAGCCAGTGCGCGGCTAATTCCCTTAGGAAGAGCGAAGGCTGGGCCGACGGCATCGATCACCGGTTCGGGTATCGATTGCTCTCGACGAACAAGGGATAGCTACATGAGTGAGGGTCACTATGGCCGGCGTCAAGGTTGCCCATAAGGGCTGTGAGCTGCACCGATTCCGCTGTTAGCGGCACCGTCCGGGCGCCGGTCTTAAGGCGGTGTCCGGACGGTGGGGCCAACGGTGGGCTTAACGGCGGGGCCTGGATCGTGGGATCGGCAGCAGCGCCTCGGTCTCGTTGGTGGGCTCCGCATCGATCTCGGCCAGCCTGGCCCGCAGCTGCCTGTAGATCGCGATGGCGGCGTCTGGCCGGCCTGCGTCGGTGTGGCGGCGGATGAGGTGCTGGTAGATCTGCTCGGCGTACGGGTCGAGGCGGACAGCAACCTGCAGGGCCTCGACAGCCATGGTGTCCTCGGCCGTGTGAGCTACGTGGAACAGGGCGTTGAGGGCCTGGTGCCGGATGACTTCGCGGACTGGTTCGGCCCAGCTGTATGCGGCGGAGTGCAGCAGTTCACCGGGGCGGCAGAGCTCGATGATCCGGCGGAAGTCCGTGGCCTTGGCGTAGGCATCGGCGATGGCGGCCTCAAGTTCGAGCAGGTCGGAGGTGGCCAGTTCAAGATCCAGCCGGTAGCGGTTGGCGCGGTGCGTGATGAAGTGGGCGCCTGAATCACCTGTAGCTGCGCGTAGCAGGGAGCGGGTTCCACTGATCGCGGTGTTCAGCTGGTGTCGAGCCGCCTCCGGAGGGGTGTTGGGCAGGAGTTGCTACACCGAAGCGGCGGAGGCGGAGCTTATCCTCAGCCGGGTCGTCACCATTCGGCACGGTGTCCACGGCGGTGAGTGGCAGCGGCACATTCCAGGAGAGCTGCTCTGGAAAATCCGGAACGGTGTCGAGTTAACCGAGGTGCTGGCATCGCTTCAGTAGTCTGTGGTGGCAGCCGATGTCGGCCGGGCGCCGCAGCATGCAGATGGTGATCAGCCGAGCCCGCTGATCTCTGGGCGCCTTACTGTGGCGGATCGGGCTGAGCGGCATCGTCGCGCGATGGAGCTCAATAACGATCACTTGGCCAAATATGGTCGGCCGGTCTCCTCGGACACTGTTCGGCAGGTGCTCTGTATCGGAGCAGCGCAGGCTCGGGAACTGGTGAAGTCGGTGCGGTCGACCGACCCTTCTCGAATCGCTGCCGCGCCTGCGATGAGTGACCAACTGCAGACGGTATGACTCAACTATCGATCGCCTTACCTTCCCTGGGATCCTTGGGATTGGAGAGTGTCTCTGTTGCTCGTAGGAAGCCGTCGATGACTTGCTGATGTTCTGCAGGGGTGCCCCCTGACAGCTCGAGCTTCTGGTCGTTGATCTGGACGGTGATGCTGCGCTTCCTGTGACGGTTGATCCATGTTCGGAGGACGGCGACCACTCCGCCCACCAGCGCGGAGTTGGCTACCGCGACAACGATCGAACCAACGGTGACCAGATCCCCTTTGGAAGCGATCGGTCCGGGTTCTCTTCGAAGCTGTGCGCTTTCGACCGGGATTTGTGAGAGCTCTGTGCGTAGCTGGCGCGTCAGTCGGTCGATGATTTCGGGGCTCTCATCAACTACGTCGAGCTCGATCTCAATGATGACCATTGGAGCGCCTCCCAGGCAGGCGAACTGAGTGCTGCGGGAGCCGACGCGGCCCCAACGTGCGGTGATCCACTAACCGCCACCTTATCGAAGGTCGCCTAGGCAAAACGGGTAGCCTGGCCGCTTCGCTGGATCGTTCTGACGGGACGTTCACGGCGAAGCGAAGAGGAAGATCTGGAAGCGGGGGATGATGCAGCAGCGGGCGGCGCTTCTTATCGCCACCGACACCTACGCCGATGAGGCGTTCAGTCGGTTGCGTGCGCCGAGTGCCGATATCAAGGCCCTGGGAGCAGTGCTCAGTGACCCGGCGATCGGCAACTATCGCGTCCGGGCGATGCACAACGAGTCCGCACACGCAGTGCGCATGGCCATCGAGGATCTGTTGGCTGATTCTCACCGTGATGATCAACTTGTGCTCTATATATCTGGGCACGGATACCGGGATGACCGCGGACAACTGCATTTGATCATGAAAGACTCTCGGGCCAACCGGTTGGGGTCCACAGCGGTTCCAGCTGCATATATTCATGATCAGATGACGCAATCCAGCTCCCAGCGCATTTTGCTTCTTCTGGACTGTTGTTACGCGGGGGCGTTCAAGGCGAATATCAATCATCGGTCGGGTGCAAAGCTCGATGTTCTGCCCCGATTCAAGGGGCGAGGCCGCGCCATCATCACAGCGTCGAGTGAACTTGAGCTGGCCTTTGAAGAGGCTGATGGCCCGCTGGGTCCTTCCATCTTTACCAGTGCATTGGTGCGAGGTCTTCGTTCCGGTGAGGCCGATCGGAACCGCGACGGTCTGATCGATGTCGACGAGCTCTACGAGTATGTCTTTGACCAGGTCAGGGCAAAGGTTAAGCATCAAACACCCGGGAAGACGGTCGATCTGGAGGGGACGCTGTACGTCGCCAGTAGCCCTGGTACCGCCAGCAGTATCGCCAAGCTCCCTGATGATATCCGGATCATGGTGACGAGCAGCCGGCCGAAGGCGCGGGAGCATGGGGTTGACCTGCTTATCGAGCAGATTCAGCACGGCTCGCCTGCGGAGGCTCGGCTGGCCAAGGATGCGTTGCTGGAACTTCCTTACGATACGGGTGCGGCGCAATCCGTGTTGAGCACGGTGAATCTGTTCGGCTTGCGGGCTCGACAGCGATCACCCCAGGTTCTGGGGGAGGGGTCAGTGTCAGGGCCTGTTGAGCCTTTCGGAACCGTTTCGCAGTCGTCGGCAAGCTTTAGGCTCCCGCCGTATCCATGGCTGCCGGATGCGCCTCCGGACCTCCGTCCGGTGTATCGGAATGGTGCTTCAAGTCCTGCGGTGCTCCCGCCTTTGTCTGGTCTTTTGCAGCGGGCGGCAGAGAAGGTGCGGCAAGAAGGACGACGAAATATCTCGGAAAGAATAACTGTGGCCGAGCTGTTGATGCGCGAAGGAATGTCGGGGACTTCAAGTCGGATTACTAGTCGACGGCATCGGCAGAGTCTCGTGCATGGGTCAGACTGTCCATTTTGTCAGAATCAGCTATGACCGGCATTATCTGGTTTCACCAACAGCTATCGATGTCATATCGATGAAGTCCTAGGTGTAGGTATGCTGCGCTCAGGCTGCGTCAGTAAGGCCAGGTAGGTAGAGTAGCTGGTGATCCACGATGGCTGCCAGGGATTTGCACTGTTGAGCGGTACGTAAGTCGTTGACCAACTATGCAGGTCGCCAGGATTACATTCCTGTATTATTTCTGGTTTCGAAGTGGATTGACTTGGTTCATGCTGTCAGTCCGGAGGGTTAATCTTCACCGCATGGTGAATGGTGAACATGGCCCCGAGTCGCAGGGAGATCCCTTGGGTGACGAGAGGGGAGAGCTGACTGCTGATGATCAGGAATCACTCCGGGAGAAGATCAATCAGGTCCGCCGGTCGCTGGACCCGGACCTTAATCGCCAGCTTCCCAGCTTGGCACAGTTGATCCCCGAATCGGTCCTCACGACCAGCTCGGCATTGTCCGCGTTTACTGAGGGGCAACAAGCCATCATTAGCAACGCCCTCAAGCCATTCCTCGCATCGCATGTCTTTCGGCAGGGGATGATCTCAGCCTTCGGCAGCGATCTCTTCAAGGCTTCCACGCTACCCCACTCCAAGCTCAGCTTCTTTACCTCAGAGGTGGCCAAGAACATCGACTTAGGCGTCGGCGAGGCGATGAGAACTGCTGTTTCTCGGTTCGCCAAACAGCAGACTGCCTGGTGGCTGAGTGCTATCGGCCCCGCTGTCGTCAACTTCAAAGCGGCGTTCTATCCACCTAACCTCCAGGACATCAGAGGCCTGAGGCTGGCGCAGGTGAAGCAGGTCGTTATGGACGATGGCATCCCACTCTACGGATTGCCACGAGCTGCTACGGCCGAAGCCTTGGTCAATGCCGACAGCGCGGGTATGCGTAGAGACATTCTTGGCAGACGGTGGAGGACCATCTCGCGGGATTGCCGCGAGGCCGTGACGGTCTGTAAAACAACACGTGTCGCGCCATACATCGTTTTCGCCGTAGCTGCACTGGATGCTCTCGACGCCGGCCATACGGCGGCCGCCCAGGCGCTAGCAGGTTCGCTCGTCGACACTATCGTGCGCGCGTCCTTCAGGAACTGGCATAAATTCACACCCGATTCAAAAGGTAAGAACACCAAGGACGCCTATGGAAAGTTCACGGTCAGGCAATACATCGTGCTTGCTCCTATGTGGCAGACGTACCAGCAGTACTGGGTGAATAACGGTGATCCTGTGCCAACTACGTTTAGCCGGCACGCGACTGCCCACACCGTAGGTCGTCGTCAGTACACCCGCCGCAATGCGGTGCAGGCCCTGATGTTCGCTTGCTCGCTGTTGTATTGGCTTGACGAGGAAATGACAACTCGGGCAGTTGCTTGACTCAGATCTATAGTGCGGCGGTTGTCCGTGACCTGTCTGGCGGTGGGGCTAGGGCGTTGGGTACGGAACGTGGTCGAAGGTACTCCTTGATCCACTCTTCTGACGGCTGACAAGGTCCACCTGGATGCGGTGAATTGGTACCCACGGCCGAGCGGCTGGCTGCGTCTGTCCTCGTGGACTTGCGGTCGATCGGCGAGGTGAGCGGAATTCCTCCTACCTTGGGAGAGCTGGGGATGGACGTTGATGAAGCAATCGCGAGGCTCTTTCAGCCTGCTGACGTGCCGATCCAATCCAGCGACTATCTGGCAGGAAATGTCCGCCGGAAAGTAACGAAGCTAGCCGAGGAACGGCGTGAAAACGGTCAGGAGATCGACCAGGTCAAGCCTCGGCTCATCCCCGTTCCTGACGACGAGCATCAGAAGAACATGCACGTCATGCCGTGGGAGTTGCTTCACTTGCTGGGGCGAGCGACCGTGTTGTCCGGGCATGGATCATCACGAGCGTTAGCGCAGCATTGGAGTTGCCTGAAGTACATCACCACGCTCCAATCCAACCCCCACGGGCGGATGGAACTTTCGCCGGATGGCAAGGACCCCAGGTACCACCGACGCTCGGTGCAAGCCGAGGATTTGGGAATAGCGTTTGCCTTGGCTGCGGCGTTGCGGATCGCGCAGCGACGCCATCCGGATTATCGGTTCGAGATCGTCGATGCCGACGTCGCGCTGGAAGCTGGATGGGCGCTCCGTGGAAATCAGGTGAAAGCGAAGCCGCACACTCGGCTGAGGCCTGACTACTTCTTGTTCGGTCTCAAGGACAGCGCGCGGCACGAGTTATTGCCGTGGAGTGCAAGGGCTCCCATGGCAGCGCTGACGCGCAGCACAGACAGCTGGCGAAAGCAGCCGCGCAGGTCAACGCTGTGGTCATCGGCGATCCCAAGCAAGGGGACTCGACTCCACCTGGCCTGATGATGTCTACGGCCCTGGTGGATCGAGGTGGCATCCAGATGAGGATCCTTGATCCACCAGGTGATGGGACGCTCGCCCTGCACGATGGCGCGGATGGTGGTCCCTGGCTCAACGGACCAGTCGAGCAGTTTCATGATTTCCCCGGGATTCCGGTGATCAGCCGCCGCAAGGAACGCGATCGTCGGCCGGGTTTCTACATCTCAGCCGACCGGACCGAATGGTTCACCAGGGTGCTCGCCCGGACTGCCAGCGCCGGGCTGCTTGCCTTCGCGGGTGACCGGCGAACTGCGGGAAGCCTGCTTACTCCCCGGCAGCAAGCCAGACTTGGGGCTGAGCAAGACAGCGGACCCGGCCATGTCGCTTTCGATACCGCAGTTGAACTGGCCGGCATTCCGCTGATCGGGACTGATCATGTGTTCCGGTTGGAGTCACAGCGCATGGAGGTCTTCTCCGGCATACCGCAGGCACTCCATGAAGTGCTCAGAGGTGAACCTGATCTCCATGCGCGCCACGACATACTGCCAATCCTTCGGGAACTGTGGCACGACCGCGAACCAGATATCCGGGCAGACTGGGGAGGAGTGATTTACATGGATACCAACGGCGCGGTCATGGGCCTGCGAAAGATGGACTCCGGTCGGGTTTCACTGGACTGATCTTGGTCGAATTCATGCGGCATTGACCTTGAACGAGGGCTGCCACACGGGTAATCACGATCTTGTAATTGAGACCAGGGTTGATGGGCTGAGTGCCTCATGATCGTGAACCTTCGGCCAAGATCATGTTGCTTTCATGGTCGATTTGCTGAATGTCGGCCACATCGACATGAACGCAGAGTGCCGTAGGCAGTCTGGCCAGTGTGCGTGAGTCTGATCATGCTGCTGAAAAGGGCATATGGCTTCTGATGGGTATCCGGTAGGGCGCCGGTCTTAAGGCCATGCCCTACCGGACATCCAACGGTGGGGTTACCGGTGGGGTCTTGGTCGTCGGATCGGGAGCAGGGCATCTGTTTCTGCGGTCGGTTCGGAGTCGATGTCGGCCAGCTTGGCACGCAGTTGCCGGTAGACGGCGAAGGCAGCGTTTGGATTCCCGGAGTCGGTGTGCAACTGGATGAGCCGCTGATAAACCGGCTCGGCGTACGGATCGAGGTGAACGGCGGTGTCGAGTGCGTCGATGGCCTGGTGGCCTTCGGTATTTCGGGACAGGTGCAGCAGGGCGTTGAGGGCTTGCTGCCGGATGGATTCCCGGACTGGTTCGGCCCAGGAGTAGAGGTCGTCTGCCAGGGGTTCGCCGGGGCGGCATAGCTCGATCAGGCTCGTGGAGGGCTCATCGCTGGCTATGAGGTGATCCAGTTCGATGAGGTCGGTTGTGACGGTCTCCGGATCGAGTTGATAGCGCTCCACCCGGTAGGTGATGAACGCGGCGTCCGCGTCACCCGTAAGGCTGCGAAGCTGGGCGCGTAGAGCGCTGACGGCGGTCTGTATCTGGGATTTGGCCTTGTCGAACGGTGTATTCGGCAGGATCTGATCCTGCAGGGTGTCGAGTGTCGTACCGCCTGGATGGGTGGCCAGGTAAGCCATGAGCTCGCGACTGAGTTTTCGTAGGCCGCTGTCCAGTTCCTTGCCGTTCACGTAGATGCGGAACGGGCCGAAGACGGCCAGTCTGACCGGAGCGGCAGCCGGCAGGCTGGGCGGAGGCGGAGCTGGGGGTAGCTCTTCGTCGGGCTCTGCTGGGCTCTCTGCGCGGGCGGCGTTGACGGTGGCAAGAATGTCGGCTGCTTCGAGCGGGCCGAGGGTCTCCAGGCGGGCGCCGAGGAGATCATGGCCCGTTGCCCCGGTGATGGTGCCGGAGTCGTCGATCTCCAGGCGGGTGGGCCACGGGCCGTGGAGTAGGCCGTGGATACCGCGGGTGCGTCCCAGGGTGAGGATGACCTCCAGACGGAGGTTTGCCCGTCGGGACGGTGCTATGTACAGCAGGATCTCGGGTAGGGCTTCGGCGGGATCGCTGTCCTGGTAGGCCCGCCACAGTGCGGTGTCGTCTCCGAGATCGGGCTCAAACTCGGCCAGCAGGCGGGAGCGGCGGGCCAGTTCGGTTTCCAGCGTGGTGAGGGCGTCATCGATGGTGTCGGTGATGGTGATGCCTTGTGAGTCACTGATCCCGATGACGTCCGCGAGCAGTTCGCTGGCGATGATCACCTGGCCAGGATGAAGGGAATCGGTGGTCAGCAGTCCGGCGATGATTGCCCGTGCCGCCGAAGGGGCGCCGGGCCCTGTGAGACCGATGCCGGCGTTGGCGGCGAGATCCAGGCTGACTGGTCGGCCTGCCGTGGTGTGCGCGGTCAGCTGGGCGTTGTTCGGCGGCCAGGTCCATCGGCGTTCTTCTGCTGCCGGGGCTTGCAGCGCCGCGTATTCGAGAGCTCGGAGGGTGGGGCTGGAGCTGCGCGGTTCGGATCGGCCGTGCAAGGTGCCGGGCAGTTTCCGGCGGGCTCGGCGTCGGCGTCGGCCGATTATCAGCAGTGCGGTGACTGCCGTTGCCAGGCCGATGCCCACCACGGCGCCCGAGGGCAAGGTCACTGTTGACGGACTCGCGTGATGGTCATTGTCCGCAGATGGTGGTGGTGCTGGTGTGCGTGTGTTGTCAGTGGGTCGGGGCGTGGTGTGCGCTGATTCCGGGGCGTTGTGAGCGGGTTCGATCCAGAGTTTCCAGCCAGGCAGGATGATCTGCGGGTTGCGCCAGACGCGGCCGTCGGGCTGTGGGCGGTGGTGGTTGATCTCCCAGATCCGGTGCCAGTGTGCGGGGTCTCCGTACTCGCGTTGCGCGATGGTGGAGGCGCTGTCGCCAGGCTGAACGTCGATCTGGTAGGCCAGCGGACTCCGAGCCGGGAGTTGGACGGCGTCAGTCGGCAAGCGGAGTTGTTGGCCGGGTCGAAGCTGGTTTGGGTTCTGGATGTCGTGTCGGTTGAGCTCGAGGATCTCCGGGTAACGGTTTCCGTCGCCGAGGTGGGTTTCGGCTAGTGACCAGAGGCTGTCGCCGTGTGCCACGGTCACCTGTGCGCCGTCTCCGTTGGGGGTCGCTGGGGATGGGTCGGCTTGGGCGGTGGCCACGATGGTTGTGGGCGTCGCGGGGGCGGCGTTGCTGGTGGTACCTGCCATGAGAATGACCGAGGAGACCAGACTGGCGATCCACGCGCGGGGGCCAGTGGCGGCCAGACGCTGGTGCAGTACGGCGGCGCCGTACCGGAGGTGGGCGAATACTTCCCGCGCGATCTGGGCGACCAGAATCAGCCAGCCGGCCCACAGCAGGACGCGGAACAGCCAGGTCAGGAGGCTGCCGTCTTGCCAGGCCCAGTGCAGGGCGATGAGCAGGTCTCCGTGCAGCGGCGGAATGAGGCTCTCCGGTGTCGCGCCCAGCGTGAACGCGAGGGCTGGGATCCCCACGAGGATGGCCATCAAACCGGTCAGAGCGGCGAGGCCGCGCAGGATGATTTGTCCACGAGTCATGGCCGTGTGCCGATCTGGAGTACCGCGGTGGCGTGACCGCTCGCGTGATAGCGGGTGATCAGGAGCGGCAGAAGCGCCGGCTCATCGACAGTGGCGTCCACCTGGACCTTGTTGCGGTCCTGCACGGTGACCGAGCCGGCCACACGGGCCTGGCTCAGGTAGGCACGTCCGGCGTTCACCGCGTCGTTGAGGTCGACGGTCGCGGTGGCGCCGCGGGTGTCCACGGCCGACACCGCGGCACGGGCAGCCTCGGCGGCGACCGCGTCGGCCTTGGCGACGGCTTGGAGGTAGCCGTGGCCGTTGACGACCAGTGCCAGGATCAGCAAAAAGATCGGGATCAGCAGGGCCATGTAGACCGACATCGAGCCGTTCTCGTCGCACAGCATGTCCTCACCCGCTCCTGCCTCGATAGGGATCTAGGGGGCTGCTGAACGAATCGGTGATCGTTTTGCTGCCGGGTAGGCCCGGAACGCTGATCAGGTCCGAGACGTCCAGGACGCAGGTGACCTCGACGCGGACCGTCGCGGGTTGTCCGGGCGGCGCGGAGAAACCGCTGGTGTCCACCGTGACGGACGTGCTGGAACAGCGGGCGTGTTGTTCGGCGAGCACCCGCTGGGCGACCGCGGTGGCCTGGGTACGGGCTTCGCCGGGTGTGCGAGCGATGGAGGCCTGCCTGGCCGCGCTGATGGTGACGTGTTGGACGGCGCTGTGGGCGAGTTCGAGGCGGCCGAAGGCCCACAGCAGCAGGCCCAGGATGACGATGGGCAGGAGCCAGACGGCGACCTCCACGGTCACCGCGCCCTCGTCGTCCTCGAGCTGCTTCATGATCCACCGGGGACCGTGAAGCGTTCGACGGCTCCTTCGCTGCTCTGGCTGATGCGCCAGACGAAGCCGGGGATCGGGATGATCTGCATGACGGTGCCGGAGACCTGGACGCGCGCGGTGGTCGCCGACCGCGAGGCGGTCACGGCGTGGTCGGACAGCGGGGCGTTGGTATGGGTCAGGAACCTGCTCGCCGCGTGCTGTGCGGCGGCTTCGGTGCCCGTGGTGATGCGGGCGGCATCCATGCCCTGCTGCGCGGCTTCGGTGCAGACGTCCCGGTCGTACCACCAGATCCCGGCCTGCAGGATCGCCAGCAGCGCGACCACGGCGGGCACGGCCCAGATGGCCCATTCCACCGTGGACGCTCCGTCGTCCTGCTGCCACCGGCGGCGGATCACGGCCCGGTCTTCCAGGTGCTGGACACCGAATTGATGTAGCTCTCGATCTTGGGATAGAGCAGCACGATGGCCACCAGGGCGATCAGGCCGATCCAGACGGCGACCTCGACGGTTTCGGCGCCGTCCTCGTCGCGGGCCGCTCGGCGGAGCTGATCGCCGAGGTGCAGGAGTGTGCTCATCAACCAGGCGTTGGTCTTGTTCATGGTGGTGCTCCTAGATCGGTGTGTAAGCCAGGACAGCGTGCAGAAGCAGGACGAGGAACCCGACCACCAGCAGTGCGACAGGGCCGACCAGGAGTTCGCTGCGACGGTTGGCCGCGGCTCGCTCGTCGCTGCGCGTCGCGGAGCGCAGCGCGGCGGCCTTGTCTCGCAGGCCCGTACTGACGGCGGCGCCATCGGCCGCCGTGGCCATGACCTCGGACAGATCTGTCAGCTCACGGACCTCGATCTGCCGGCCCAGCTCGGACAGGGCCTGCCAGGCTGGGACACCACGGTGACGGGCTTCGCGCAGCGTGGCGGCGAGGCGGGTGAAGACCGGACTGTCGGCGATCTCGGTCGCCGTCTGCAGGGCCTGGGCCGGGGCCCGGCCGGCGTCGCGTTCCTGTGCGACCAGATCGAACGCTGTCGCCACCTGTGCGCGGACATCGCGGCGCATCCGCATCGCGGCGGCCGCCGTTACTCGGCCGGGAACCAGGGACGCCGCGACTCCCAGTCCGATCACGAGCGGGATGATCAGCAGCGGTGTCCCAGCGCGTAGTGCGATGACCGCGCCGAGCACGGACCCCGCGAGCAGGAAACTCAGCCGACGGGCCACGAACTGGGTGGGCTCTTGGCCCAGCAGGGCCAGATCTGCCGTGGGCAACCGCAACAGCCGGTGCTCGGAGCGGCTCACATAGGCGGTGGCTCCGCGCACCAGCGGATGGGATTGCGGCGGTTGACTGGGCTGCTGGTGAGCATCGATCCGGGACAGGACCGCGACGAGATCCACCGGAGCCGCAGGGAGCAGAGCCCAGCAGATCAGAATCAACCCCAGGCCAAGGAGTAGCCCGAGCAGTATGGCCATCAGGAACCACCCCGCGGAGGGGAGGTGAACAGTCGCAGAGTCGGTGGCTGGCTGGTGAGCCGGTGCATCCAGTAGATCGCCGCGGCGAAGATCCCGGCGATGCCCGCGAGCCAGACCTGGCCGGTGGTGGTGTCGTAGGTGGCCATGAGCGGGCCGGAGGTCGCGATCAGGATCGCCAGGACGGTCGAGACGATCAGTAGCACGATTTTGGCCTGGGTACGGGGTTTCGCCCGGTCGGACTCGATGTCCCGCCGGTCGGACGCGGTCCGCCGCAGAGCCGCCACCTGCCCGTCCAGCACGGCGACCAGACCGGAACCGCCCGCCGTGGCCCGCAGGAGCAGCGACGCGACCACCGCGTCAGCGTCCGGGTCCGCCAGCAAGTCGGCGAACTCGCGCAGGGCCTTGTCGATGCCCTCCGCGCGCAGCCGGCCCGCCAGGGTGGTGAGTGGCTCGGCGAGTTGAGGAGGCGCGGTACGGGCGCTGGCGACCAACGCGTGATGCAGGCCGCCCGCACCGGAGCGCAGCAGCTCAGCGAGTCGGGTACACCAGTCGGCCAAGGCCTCCAGACGCTCGATCTGCTGCGCGGCGGCCGAAGCGCGCAGGACCGGTCGGAGCCCGAACACGGCTGCAGCCATACAGAAACCGGCCACCGGCCAGCCAGTCACCAGCCAACCCAGTGCTCCGAGAATCACCGCGCCCACCAGGAGGCCTACCGGCAACCGGCGTAGCCGGGACACATCGATCGTCAGGTGGCCGCCGTAGAGGCCGCACGTGATCAGGAGCAGACCGGCACCGAGCAGGAGGCCGAGCAACCACGGCGTCATCGCAGCACCCCCGGTTGCCAGGTGCCGTCTGGGAACTCGCTCCAGATACGCGGATCCACTCCGTGTTCCCGCAGCCGTGCCAGAAGTGCTGGACTCGGTGGATAGGACGGCACGGCGCGCCCATCGGCCGGGCGCGGGCTGAACAGCGTGGTGGTGTCCGGGCGGCCGTTCTCGCCGACCTGGCCGATCTCCACGATCTCGGAAATGAACCGTTCCCGGCCCTGCCGGGTGTCGCGTTTCCGCGCGTGGACGACGAGGTCCACCGCGGCGGCGGTCCACCGGTAGGCGGCCTCGATCGGCATCGGCGGATCCGCGAGAGTTCCCAGCGACGCGATCCGGTCCAGCACGGCGTGTGCGCTGGTGGCGTGCAAGGTGCACATGCCGCCGTAGGCGCCGTTGCCCAGTGCGCGCAGCATGCTGGTGACCTCACCGCCGCGCACCTCGCCGACGATCACCCGATGCGGCGAGTGCCGGAGAGCCTGCTTGAGTAGCTCGTCCATGGTGATCGAACCGGCGCCTTCGGCGTTCGGTAGCCGGGCCTCCCAGGCGGTGACCATCGGATGCTGCGCGAACAGCTCCAGCCCCAGTTCCCGCTCGTCTTCGACGGTGAGCAGGTGCTCGGCAGGACTGATCTCCTGGCACAAGGTCCGCAGCAGCGTGGTCTTACCCGCCGCAGGCCCGCCGGAGACGACGATGTTGCAGCCCGCGTTGATGGCACCCCGCAGCACCTCGACCAGCAGCCCGTCCACCGTGCCCTCGCGGACGAGGTCTTCCAGGGTGGTGTCGGTGAGTCGATAGCGACGGATCGCCACGTTCGGCCTGCCACTGACCTCGATCACCGCGGCCAACCGTGACCCGAGCGGACCACCCATCGGCAGATGCAGGTTCCCGATCGGGTTCGCGCGGGAGAACTCGCGGGCGGTCTGCCCGAGCTGAGCGAACATCGCCGACAGCCGCTCGATCAGATCAGCGTCCGAATCAGCCACCGGATACGGATGCCGTTCGATCTCCCCGGTGGACAGCTCCAGGAACACCCGGTCATGGCCATGGATGTGGATGTTCTCCACGTCGGGCCGTTCCAGCAGCGGTTCCAGGCGTCCGACCCCGGACATCTCCGCCAAGACCGCAGCGGCCAGCTGGGTTTCCAGCTCAACCGGCGGCAACACGTGCCCGGCCTGCGCTCGCCGGGCCACCCAGGAGTCCACTTCGGACCGCACGATGGCCTGATGTTCGGCGGAAATCACTGGTCCGGCATTCCGTAGGCGATCCACCACCCGCTTCCGGATCTCCTGCACGACCACGTGCTCGGCAGCCGGTGCCGGTACCCACTGTTTGTTGAAATGGCTCATCTGCCGGCCCCCGCTCGATGCAGGGCCAGCTGCAGCGGACTGCGCGGTGCGGGTCGGTTCAGGCTGGCCTGCAACCGGATTGCTTCCCGTGCGGCGACCTGCGCCAGCGGCCTTTTACCAGCGCGGGGTTCGCTTCCGTCGGAGAACACCGTCGCGCCCACCGGGTCCACCGGCAGGCGCACACCAACGGTCATGCCCAGCGCGCGCCCGACCTCATCCGCCCTGCTCGGTGTGCTTGCCGAGACCGACAATCCAAGCAGGGACTGATCGACCTGCGTGGCAAGCGCCGACAGGGCAACCCGCCCGGCGAGCACGGAGCGCTGGGTGGAGCGCACCGACAGCAGAACCAGCTGTGCGCCCTGAAGCAAGGACCAGGGCGTGTCCGGTCCGAGCCTGCCCACGTCCACCAGCACATCCACCCCGGCGCCGGTCACGGCCTGGGCCAGTCGCTGCCAACCATCTCGGCCGATGACCACGTTCTGCGCGGGATCGGTCAGCCCGACCAGCACCTTCACCGAATCCAAGTCCGGCACCTGCTGCAGATGCGGAGTCAGCTCGGCGGCCGTCACCCGCGCAAACCGACGTGTCGCGGCGGTGAAGGACACGACGCCCCGGTCCAGCCGTACATGTCCGCTGGGAAGCCACGCGGACAACCATCCCGGTGCGAGATCACCGCCGGCCGGATCAGCGTCCACCACCAGCAGCGGAGCCGGCCAGCTGGAGGCCAGCGCCGCCACCGTCGAGGTAGCGCCTGGAGAGCCTTTGGCCGATACGAACGCGATCATCGCCATCGCCGTACACCCCTACCTCGGGCCCACGAGCGCGAGCACCGCGCCGCCTGCGGCAGCCGGAGTGACGGTCCCTGCCAGCTCGGCGGGAACAACGATGTCCACGATGACCACCCCGTTCGCGTCCGGTGCGCTCACCTCGAACACCGTCGCGGACACCGAGGTTCCGCTGGTGTTCGCGACGGAGTTGCCGATAGGGGTGACCATCACCGGTTCCTCGGCCCGCAGGCCCCTCGCCGGAAGTTGTCCAGGCTTTGCCGGGATCCCGACGAGAACCTGCCTGGGGCCGGGGACGGGTTGATCCTGGAGCTGGTCCGTCGTCAGGAGCGACCCGCCAACCAGTCCGGTCTTGGCCGTACGGCCGATCAACTGATCCCGATCCGCGGCACGGATGACCTTCAGCTCCGGACCGGTGACCACGTCGGTGGTCCCGAGATCAGCCGCGGTGATCGCATGTCCCCACGACACATCCCGGACGACCAGTACAACCGGCACCCGAGCATCGCGGGCGGAGAGGTACGTCTGTGTTCCCAGCACCGACGCGCCGACCAGCGCGACTCCCAGCCCCACGACCCACCAACGGCGTTTACGCGGCACCGCCGGTCGTTGTGCGGTAGCTCGCTTCTCCGAAATCAGCATGGCTGTTCTCCCAGTTCATCCGGCGCGCAACGCCTGGATCTCGGCGACCGCGAACCGCGCCGTGGCCCGCGAAGTCAGCGGCGCCAAGGTGCCGCCCGCCGGCGCGGCACCGGTCGAACCTGTCCAGGTGACCTGCCAGGTGATCGCGTATTCCGCGGTCACCTGGTCATCGGGCTTGCCGAAGGACGAGCGCTGATAGACGTAGTCGCAATCCGGTGATGCGGCGTGCACTCCGAACCGAACTCGGTCGAACGCCGTTCCTGGGCCGGCGCACCGGATCGCCTGGCTGCCGTCGCCGGGTGTGAACTCCATAGCGACCGGAGTCGCGATCACCTCGGCCCAAACCGGGCCCACATCTAGCCGCTTACGTTGTGGGGACCAGGCGACCGGTTCTGTCCACAGCCAGGTGTGCTCACCGACCACGGTCGCGGGCCGGCCATCGGCAAGCCGCAGATCCGGTGAGTGCCGCGGCACCGGCAAGGGCAATACGAGCTGCCGATACGCCTGCTGAGCCAGCACTGCAGCTGATGGCCCCGGAGTATTCGGCTCGGTCCGATTGACTACCCAGCCGACCTGGCAGGATCCCCAATCCACTCCCGGCCCTAGGCTGGACCCGACCTGATGGCCCGCCTGCATGCCTGGTTCCCATGGACCTTCGTAACCAGGTGGAGGGGTATCGCTGACCTGGTCGTACAGACAAGACGCGGTAGATCCGCCCTGCGATTCGGAGATCGAGTCCGGTTGTCCCGGTCGTCCGGGTAGGTGAGCTCCGAGATCGACTGTCGGATGCCCGAAAACCCCGCCATGGTCACCCGGCGCAACTACGATCGGCGGCTCCTCCGCATGAGCGATGGATCCGGACGTGGTGGCCAGGACCGCAATCACGAGAGCGACGGCGAACATCAGCATTCGCCTCCCGGATAGGCGATGTCGGCGACCTTCCAATGCCCGTCAGAGTCTCGTTTGACGAGGGCATTCACTGGATTCCGAGCGACGCCGACGTTCTTCGCCTTGTTGGAGGCGGCGTCCGCCTGACCGGAATGACCAGCGTCCTGGCAGTCGATCACCTTGGCGGCACTGCCGTTGGTCACGACCTCTACCGATTTCAGGTGTGGCTCCACAGTGCCGTAGAGGGTGGTACCCGATTGCTGGAGTTGTTCGTAACCGCGAATCAGACGCGTCAACTCCGGCTCCATAGCCACCGTGCCCAATTTCTCGCGCCACGTTTGCTGGGGCTGTTTGATCAGCGGCCAGGACACCGCCCAGAACTCGCGATATGCCGCTTCTATTTCGTCCTGCGGCTTAACTGACGTACTGGCGGGCAGAGCAGGCGACGTGCTCGGTTGCTTGTCGGCAACCGGAGGATTGGAGCAGCCTGAGCCGAGTAGTGCCACGCCGACAAGAGCTGCCAGTCTGCTAGACCAATGCAACCTTGTTGGTGTTCCGCCCAGTCCCATTACGCACGTCCCTCTCGTTTCGACCTGCTCAAACCATGACTTGCAGGCAACAGAGACACAGTTGACTCCGTTGCGGATTGGTCTCGCAACGGTCCTCGGCTTACAACACCACAATGGATCAGCAGCGGACACGGCGCGCTACTCATGGCCGTACCTGTCCATCACATTGGGTGCTCATACGCCTCACCCAGATCCATTAGTCGGCGATCCAAAATCGCGCAGGGTGGCTGCACGTGCATGTCTAATTCAAGACATTGGTCTACTCAATTCAGGCAGATGGCCAGTAGTGCGCCGGCGATAATGCCGGGTCCTGCGGCAAACTTTCGGGAACCTGATCGGTAGACGGCCAGAATGACGACTGCGGCGACCGCATTGAACAGGGCCGCGAAAAGGAGGCTCTGCAGCCAGGTACTCCAGCCCAGCGCGCCGGTTGTGAGTGCCAAACTCGCCGCGATCTTGGCATCACCGGTACCGAACGATCGCTGTGAGGCCAGAGCGACAGTGCCGAACGCTAGTGCTGTGCTCGTCGCAGCTACTGCGCTGCTCAGGAACGCGTCGACGCTGCACCTCGTGACCACCGTGAGCAGACCGAGCGAACCAACGATCAACACCAGTTGGTTAGGTAGCCGACGATGCTCATAGTCGATCACCGAAAGCACCACGCCGCACAGCGCTACTCCCCAGATGGGGACGCAGAGCGCAAAGGGGACGCGGTTGGCGATGGCCACGGTCAGGAGAACACTGACGGTGGCTAGGAGTCCGACACGGGATGCTGACGTGCCTCGTCCATGCCATCCGCCATCGCCGAACAATCGCTGCGAACGCGGCATCCGGATGGTGACCGCTGCCAGGAATGGACTCAGCAGACAGGAGACGCTGGTACCGATCAGTACAGCCTGAACTGGCACATCTGCAAACCTAGCCTTGATCGTTTAACTCCGCAGGTTGGTCAAGCGGGTAGCCGTACTGCCAACCTGCGTCTTGAACACCAAGAGGTGTCCCAGGGCTTGCCGGCGGGTGTGGCCACACCGTCTAGCGAGTCGGTACGACCGTTGGATAAGGCGCCTGCGGCGGATACTTGGCGAAAAGCTCGTCTAGCGTGGCATCGAGGTTCTCACGGTTCATCGGCACACTGCGTACGTCGTCCCTGCTGTACATGGCCGGACTGTCGCCAGCGGCGCCCGCGGAAGTGACCAGCGCGCAGAGCACCGCGGCCAGACCCGCTAACAGCGGAACCGACCATCTGGACTGCTTCATGATGCCGACCTCCCGGAGCAGACAGTTCTGCCGAACCAAGGTATCTCGCCTACCGGCTCATCCGGCGGGTGCGACCTGGAGAAGCCAGCCCTCGGCGGAATCGATCTGGTCGACTGAGTCCTGGACGAGCCGATCGGCCACCCGCTCGGCTCGCACCTGGTAGGTGCCCGGTCCGGGGAGTTGAACGAATCGGTCTGACGGTGAGCCCGTAACGGAACCGAGCATGACGCCGCCAGTGGGCGCCGTGAACTCGCCGAAGAAGGCGTTCTGGGTCTGCGCCGCGAGGTCGGGTGATGGGCGTGGCCAGAACTCAAGCCGGACATCGGCCTTGAAGTTGCCCTCGTGGGTGTGGAACAACGCCCCACCAGGCCCCGAGACTCCCAGCCAGGCGCCGGCGGGCAGTTGTAGCTCGTCGTAGCGGAGCTCGCTTTCGACGTCGAAGAGCATGAACTGGTTGAAGTCGGTCGAGACGCGCGCCTCGACAACCCAGAGCGGCTCGTTCGCCATCTGGACCTCCACATCGCAGACGGGCGGCTGGGTGCGGGCGTCTGGCCCGCACCCAGCCTAAGTGCTAGTCGGTGATGATCACGTAGAACGGGTCCTCTTCGAGGATGTGGTCCTCGCCCATCCAGATTCCCAGCATGCTGCCCAGCTTCTGGTTGTGCTGGCTGAGTAGCGGTTGGACGGCGTAGCTACGGGGTGTGTTGCCCTTGACCGAGTAGGTGCCCTGATGGGTTTTGGCGAACGGGTACTCGTCGCAGTCGTTCGTGTCCGACGGGTTCTTCGGGTCGTTCCGCTTGGTGTAGTCCGGTCCGAAGAACTCCACGCACTTAGCGATCGAGGTCGAGCGGTTGGTGTCGATCGCCGCCTGGTCGTAGTACATGCGAGTCAAGGCCTGGCCGGACCCGTACCTGCCTGGAACGTAGGTACCTGGGGTGCCCGGCTTGGTCTGCTCGATGTGTTCCTGTGCTCGGCGGATGAACTGAGCGGACTCGGCGATGGCCGGGTCCGAGGCGCTGACCTGGAAGCTGCCGGCCAGCTCATGGAAGATGCAGTCACTGCCACGTGCGTACTGCGGGTTGACCGCGGTCCGCGCGATGTCGCAGCGCAGGTAGACGGGTGGGAACGTCACGAAGGCGGGGGAGCCGTCCTTGTTGCCGCTCTCGACGTAGAAGTACGGGTTCAGTTCGAAGTAGGTGCGCTTCTCATTGAGAGCCGGATCATTCGGCGTCTCGGTCCCCGTGCCGATGTACTTCACCGGGCGATACACGGTGCCGTAGTTCTTCCACTCGCCGAAGGTGCCCGTCACTTCAGAGGTCGTTGGGTCGCACCGCACTCCGCTCTGGGCTCCCCAGCAACCTACGGCGAAGTTGATCCGGCGTTCGTTCGGGTAGTTCTGCTCCTTGAAGTCCCACAGCTTCACGGCCAGATCGGCGGCCCGCTCGTTCTTGTTCATGGTCGTGAAGAAGACGGCGTCGGCCATTGCCCGGCCGGTCAGTACGCAGTCTTTGCCCTTGCACTGGTAGTGGTCGAACAGCAGGATCCTGGCGTGGCAGGCGGAGAAGTGGTTCTTGAACCACACCGCTCCCTTGAGGTCGTCATCCAGGAACTTCTGCCGGCATTCTTCTGGCGTCACCTTGTCGTCGACACCACTGGCGAGCGCACTTCGATTCGCGCTGCTGACCTGCCGCGCACCTTGGATGTACTTACCAGGCCTGGCGATCTCCTGCTGCTGCGCCCGGCTCTTCTCGCTGAACTCCGGTCGTTCTGCGCCGCCAGCGAGCGCTGCGGCTGATCGCGGTGCAGGGTGAGCGGCGAACATCTGGTCTAGTGACGCGTGGGCATTGTCTTTGGTGAGCGGCACACTTCGCACGGCGTCGTATTCGCCGTTCAGGGTCGGACTGGATGTCGCTGCCGCCGCGGACCCCAGGCCACTACAGACGACAGCGGTGGCGGTTAACAGAATCAAGGCACGCCGAATAGAGCGTTGCACGGATCCCCCTGTCAGGGTTGGAACCTGAGTTTCAGGCGCTCAACGCGACACGTGATCGACCCCAGTTCACTCCCGGCCACGTGCTTCCGGCGGCAGCCTAGGTCGACACCGGTCGGCGCGCAGGGGAATTGCAGAACCGCGTCCGCTAGCGGCCGCAGATTTCCCCGCAGCGGAACGAGACTCGCGCGCTGGCAACGTTTTGTGCCCGAGCCATGGCAGGGAGTGCGAGCAGTGGACCTCAGTCGTTCTTGGCGTCCGATATGAACGTCGTCCAGTTGCCGACGCGGAACCGCAGCATGCCTGCCTCCGGCCGCTTGCTGTCCCGAACCCACACCGTGCCGCCCGTCATGCGGACCTCGACGCATTCCTGGGACGGCGAGCTCTTGCTGCTCTTGAACCAGCCGGTGTCCGGCATCAACGCTGCTCCATCTCCTGACGGATTTGGCGAATGATCGCCAGCGATTCCTGCTCGTCCTTAGCCAACTCGAAGGTCGCCTCGTAGCTGGCGGCCGATTCGATTATCACCTGGCGCTTGTCGACCAACAATCCACTGACCGCCGTCTCCTGCCAGAGCAGATCCGGCAGACAGGCTGACTCGAACGACATGATCCGCAACTGCGATCCGATGAGCGGGTAGGCACCCTGCTGACTGGTGATCACCCGGATCCCGAACAGCGGGCGTCGGCTCTCGATGACGCGCACCAGGTGGTCCAGTTGCCGGTGCATCACGTCCGGCCCGCCGACCTCCTGCCGAAGGGCGGCCTCGCAGATGATGGCCGAATAGCTCAGGCTCGGTTCGCGATTGAAGACGTCCTGCCGGGCAAGCCGGGTCTCTAGCCGAGGGCCTACGTCGACCGGCTTAATGTACGGCGAACCGGCTTTGATCATCGCGCGGGCGTAGTCCGGTGTTTGCAACAGTCCGGGGATGATCGTTGGTGCGTATTCGCGGAGCCCTGAAGCGCCGGCCTCCAAGCCGATGAGCCGCTTGAAGTCCTCGCTGAACAGGTTGCCGTAGTCGTCCCACCAGGAGTGCGCGTCCGCGCCGGTGCGCAGCGCCTCCAACTCGGACCGCTCGTCGGTCGGCAGTTCGTACAGGTTCGCCAGGTCTGCCAGCTTGGTGTCGGTGAGCCGGCGCTTCGCGGCTTCGATCGCGGACATGTTCGTCCCGCCGATGCCAGTCGACTTCCCGACAGAGGCCGCAGTCAGCCCGAGACGTTCTCGGTGCTGCCGCAGGCGCAGGCCGAGTTCCCAGGCCATCACGGTGCTCGACGTCGCCTTCGCTGCCATTGCCACCTCCGTCATCAAGATCTGCAGTACGCAGAGTAGCGAGATAACTGAACCCGATCGGGCAATACCTCTCTGATAAGTATCAGATTACCGTGATAGTTATCACGAACACTTCATGATCTAGATCGAGGAGGCATTGCGGTGGTTTCGGTTGATGGTCGGTACGCGAGCCGGATCGTCGGAGCTTCCTCGGTCCACGTCGGCTGCGTATATGCGGGAGGCGGGTCGTGATGGGCTGGCTCTGGTTCTCAGCGGCGATCGCGCTGCTGGTGATGGCCGTCTATGGCGGCCTGTGGTGGGCGGGAAACAGTCCCTGCCTCAGCTGCGAACTGGCCGGTGTCCAGGGGAAACACCGACGCGACGAATACCTGATGACGTGCCTGCAACGTGGGCTGACCTCGATATCCGGGCGCCATGTGGCCCCCGGCCCGGATTCGGTCAGCCCACCGGGTAGCGACGTAGTAGACGATCCCTGGTTCCAGGGCGGCTCGGCTATCGACCCGCGCCCGCTGAGCGCGCGGCTCCGTCGCTACCCCCATGGCTGTACGACCGGTCCACAGCGTGTTCCTGGAGGCCTCCGGTGAACCGCGAGCTGGAGTTGTTCCAAGAGCACCGGGTCGCCGCGTATCGGCAGGCGAAACGAGTCTCGCGCTGCGATGCCGACGCTGACGACCTGGTGTCCGAAGCGTTCTGCCGCACCTTCGAACGGAACCGCCAGACCGGACAGTTGCCGACCCGGTTTCGCAGTTATCTGCTCACCTGCGTTCGACACCTCGCCTACGACCGATCGAACGCGGAACGCCGGCTTGACTGGTCAGCGGACCACGAATCGATCAGTAGCGATTGTGGCCCTGCTGAGTGGCTCCTGGATGCCGAAGAACTGACCCTCACGGGAAAGGCCCTGGCCCAGCTACCGGCGAGCTGGCGACAGGTGCTGTGGCAGACCGCCGTGCTGGATCAGAGCGCATCAATTCTCGCCGAAGCCGCAGGTTGCTCCGGTAACACCGTGTCCGCGCAGGCGTATCGGGCGAGAGAGGGTCTGCGCGCTGCTTATCTCCAGGTCCAGGCGCCAGAGCCTGTTTTACCGGGCTGTGGCCAGTTCCTGCGACGGGCTGGCGACTGGCTTCGTGGGCGCCTCGCGCTAGGCCAGACAACAGCGGTCGATGGCCATCTGGCCAGCTGTCAGAACTGCTGGGACGCCTTCTGTGATGTAGCGGCCACCAACCCCCAACTTGTCCGAGTACATCCGCGCAGCGTCGACCGACGTCAGCTCACTGCGGACACGACGTCTTCACCGAGGAAGTGGTCGCCATGAGCTACTCGACCCTGTCAACACACGCTCAGCGTTGTTTCCGCGCACTGTCGGTGCACCCGGGCTCGTTCTCGGCAGCCACGGCTGCCACGATCGTCGGGTGCTCCGAGCCGGACGTGCAGCAGGCGATTGATGAACTGCTGTCGGACTACCTGCTTGAGGAGCTCAATCCTGGGGAGTACCTGTTCTACTACCTGGTCCGGGAGCACGCGCAGAACCTGTTTATGAGGCACGACAGCTTCATCGAACGCGACCTGGTCGTGCGGCGAATGTTGAACTGGTACGTCGACCGTGCTGTTGCGGCGGATCTGGCTCTCAATCCGTTCCAGCAGCGGTGCGCCTCGGTTGTCGTATCGACTGATCACGAGTTCACCGATGCACGCGAGGCCAGAGCCTGGTTCGCACGAGAACTCGGCAATCTCCTGGGATGCCAGCAGCTGGCGATGCAGCACGACCTGCACGAGAACAGCCATCGACTGGCCGAGGCGATGTGGAACGGTCTGCGCCGTTCATGTCTGCCACGCGAACTCGTCGACAGCCAACGCCGTGGTGCCCGTGCAGCTGCGGAAGAGGGCAATGTCATGGCCGAGCTTGGATGTCTCATCCGGATGGCCTTCGGCCACATCGACCTGAACGACCGCTCGGCCGCCGAGCGGATCAGCACGGATGCGATCGCTCAAGCTTCTGCTCTCGGACTCGATTGGCTCGTGGCTACCGGCCTGGCGACGAGGGCTCGTGGCCGTCGCTCCAGGGATCCGCAGGGTGCGCTAGAGGACCTCCACTACGCACTGCGGTTGCGAACCGCGGCCGGTGATCACCACGAGATCGCCAACGTCCACCGGCGGTTGGGTGAGCTGTACGGGGACCGTGCGATCTACAACCATGACCTGTCGGTCGAGCACCTCCAGACGGCAGTCGACCTGTTGGCGGAGACAGACGACGGCGTCGGACACGCCCGAGCTGTGTGCTGCCTCGCGAAGGTGCGCATCGACGCCGGCGAACCTACTGCTGCGCTCCTTGAACTGGCACCTGTGCTGCGCACGTTGTTCGAGCACGGTGCGCCGGCCCAAATCGCTCGGGCACTGGTAGTCCAGGGGCAGGCGTACGCCGCCAGCCACCAGGTCTATCTGGCGCACGAGTCGTGGGAGGAGGCGCTTCGAATCTTCAGCGGCGTCGGCCCGGGCGCCGACGCCGAGGCATGGCGCCTCCGCCAGGAGCTCGCCGGTGGCCTCCCTCAGCTTCCGTGGGGAATCACGATCAGCGGGGCCGAACGGTCGGCTATGGGGCGGCTCCTCCGTGAGCGGTACGACCAGGGGGTGTCCATCCGGAACCTCGCGAGCGAGTGTGATCGCTCATTCGGGTTCGTGCGCACCATGCTTTGTGAAGCTGGAGCTGAGCTCAAGCCTCGCGGGCGGCAGCCTGTCCACGAAGTAGTCCGATGACGCAGCCGGATCTGCCGCGATTCCGAATCTTGGGCGGCACACAAGTCCTGAACGGCGAAGAGTACTGTCCGATCGAACTCTCGCCGACTCCACGAGCCATGTTGTCCGTCCTGTTGCTCAATGTGGGGAAGGAGGTTTCTCGGAGCAGACTGGCCGAGCTCATCTGGAACCCGGATGAACGCCCGCGTGGAGTAAACAAAACGCTGAACACGCACGCTCATCGGGCCCGTGCCCTCCTGCGCCAGATCGGCATCTCCACAGCGCTCATAGGCTCCCGCACAGGGTTCCGACTGAACGTGCAGGCCCGGGACATCGACTTCCATAGATCGAGGCGACTTGGCGAACGTGCTGCGTGCATGGCGAAGATGACCATGTATCTGCCGGCAGTCAGCCTGTACCGCACGGCGCTGGACTCCTGGGGTGGCGTCGTGCTTCCCGATCTCGATACAGATCCGGGTATCCAACTCCGCCGTCGCGTAGATGAGATCCAGTTCCGGATGCGCCTCGGGCTGCTCTCCAGCCAGATTGAACTTCAGCAGTTCGCTGACGTGCTTCGTGAAGTTGACCGGCTTAGCGCTGACCGCGGACGGGACCCAGACCTGCTCCACCTGCGTCTGCGAGGCTTGCATGGGTTGGGACGAACTGATGACCTCCGGCGGGAGTACCTGGACTACGCGGAGCATTACCGAAGTGCTTCGGGTCGGGCGTTCGTCGGCCAAGCGGCACGCTTCTACGATGAGATCTCGTCACGATCAGCCCACCGCGTGCAGGAGCGGATCACATGGAACAGGTACAGCTGACGTCGGTCGATGGTGTGCTGTTGGACGCCGCAGTGCATCGAGCGGCAGATCCCCGGGGCACCGTGGTTCAGCTGCACGGGATCACCGTGGACCTGGACGAAGGCGGTATGTTCGTCCGGCTCGCCGACCAATTGGCCGGCTCGGGTTTCGCCGTTCTGCGGTTCTCCTTCCGCGGCCACGGCAATAGCGGCGGTACCCAGCGGGGGATGACCATCGCCGGTGAACTCCTGGACCTGCAGGCCGCGGTCGAGTACGCCGCCGAACATCTACCGGGCCCGCTGACCATCATCGGGTCCAGCTTCGGAGCGGTTTCCACTGCGCTGTCTTTGCCCTGGCTCGGGACGAGACTGGTACGGCTTGTTCTCTGGAACCCCGTGCTGGACCTGCGGCGAACCTTTGTCGAGCCGGAACTGCCGTGGGGGCTGGAGAACTTCAGTCCCGTGCAGCAAGAGCTTCTGGGAACCCAGGGTTTCCTGAAGATCGACGACGGCTTCGAGGCCGGCCGAGTGCTGTTCGAGGAGTTCGAGCGCTACCGGCCGCTGGACAACCTGCTCGCTAGCTCGGTCCCGACTCTGGTCGTGCATGGTGATCAGGACAGTGCAGTGTCCTACGACATTGCCAAGAACGCGGCTGCCCAGAAGCCCAACACGGAGATCCACACTGTGCTCGGATCCGACCACGGATTCGACAGCCGGGAGCGTGAGGACGAGGCCATCGCGGTAACGGTCGACTGGCTCACCGGGCCGCGTAGATGAACATCGCCAGTTTGTATGGTCCCGCCACTTTCGACGACAGCGTCGTACTCGGTGAGCACTGTGTACTCGGCTATCCCAAAGAGCAGCGGATAAGGGCCGAGCAGCAGCAACCGGGGTCAATGTCGGCTGGCAGCCCGATCGTCATCGGACCGCGCAGTCTGCTGGCGAACCATGTGGTGATCTACGAAGGTGTTCGGATCGGCGCGGACTGTGTCGTGGAGGACCGGGTGCGGGTCGGGTACGACTGCGCGATCGGCGAACGCACCCGCCTCGCCTACGGTGCCTACATCTGCGATCGGGTTGAGATCGGGTCGGACGCGTGCATCGCTGGTTTTGTTTGCGATGGGGCTGTGATCGGCGCCAGATCCACAGTGATGGGAGAGTTGGTGCATGAGTACAGCGCACCGCACCGGGACTGGTGGGAGGTCGACGAAGCGCCACCGGTGATCGAGCCGGATTCGGTTGTCGGCTACGGGGCCCGGGTGATCGGTGGTGTGCGGATCGGCCCGCGGAGCTACGTCGCTGCCGGCGCGATCGTGACAAAGGACGTGCCACCAGAACACATCGTCACTGGGGTAAACGTGCACACGCCTGCTGCTAACTGGAAAGGCCGACGGCTTCAGCCGTTGATTCGTTCTTGGCCATGAGTGTTCGCTTTCAGCTCTGGTTTTACCCACGGTTCAGGTCATTCATCACAAGTTCTGGTTCCCTACAAGAGATCAGCTCGCCAAATGACATCACCCGGCTACGTGACGACGCGCACTGATTCAGCGGACTGCTTAGCGCTCTCTCGGTAACGAACGGGGCAACCACTTATTCGAATTATGCAAGGTTGTCGAGATTCACCGAAAACCGGTGTCCAAATTCGCGGCCGTATCCAACTTAGGCTACCTGGCAGGTTAATGTTCATTCTGCGCTGCCTGGGCGAGGTTCGGCGTAAACCCTGTAGACATAGTATGGAAAGCCGCGCGATACGAAGATTGCTTTGACGATGTAGTCCGGGACCGGAAGTGTTAGCTCGTACATCTTCTCCAGCAAGTGGCGAAGGTCGCCGAGGGTCAGCTCCTGGGCGTGCCTGGTGCGAAACCACTTGCGGAAGCTCGCCACTTCACCGGTCGCGGTCTGACCTACCTCCACCAGGGCTTTGCCCCGGCGTCGACGGGTAATAGTCCGTGGGGGAGGCAAAGGGGTGCCGGAAGTTAGATCTGCCGAATTATGGAGCTTTGTCATGAAACTGAATATATGCCCGTCGTTGCTGCCGATGCATGCCACTGGAACAGAATCAGATAGGCCAAGCTTGTTTGCGCTGCGTACGAGATCGACGACATTGGTCAGCGCGTAGCTGAATTCACCCTGTGGACGATCGACAGCAAGCGCATGTGTAAGCTCGGTTCTGGCCCGAAATTGATCATCTGCCGGTTCGGATGTGGCCGCTGGCGAGTTCGAGGAAGTCATTTGAGCGTCAGCCGGTCTGCCGCGGACTATTCGCTCAACATGATCCGTGAGCCATTCCCAGAGTTCCGGCGGGCCTAACTCAAGCCATGCTTCCAGGTCGTCTGCGTCGAGCGCGCGAACCTCCCGCCACAGCCCGTCTTCACTCATTTGCCGCACCCACGACTCTTTAGCCGGCCAACGCCGAAGCGTGACGGCAACGTAGGTCATGGCGTCACGGTCTGCTTCGCATGTGCCGCGACTGCGTGCCGCGAAGTCGCGGTTGGCCTTGCCCCGGATGTCCTTCGCGCAACTCAGTTCCCAACCAGCGAGGCCTTCGGGGAGCAGAGCGAATCCCGGTCGTGCTTCGGTTCGCCCATCCCAGCCTTTGAGCCTGAGTCCTTCGGCGGACCGGAATCCCTCGCATAGCTGCACCTCGCGTCTGGCGAGGAGCAGTTGGCGTACCAGTCGGTGAAGTAGGTCGGGCGCATCGCTGTTGTTTCTGGCAAAGAGATCCAGATCTCGTGCGGAGACCAGCCTTCTGACCCTAGTCACGCGAGCTCACAGTGATCGATCGGCATAGTCCGGGATGGTTTCACAGGAGTCCGACACTCTGTGAGGCTAGGAGGGCAGTCGCGTCTGACGAGATGGCAGCTGCGCGAACTCGGAGTCCTCCGTGTCGCTTCCGGCTTCCTCCTTCGGTCGCTGTTTCACGAGCGGCGGGTCGAAGGCCAGCGCGGTGAGTTGCTGCGGAAACTGTGCCTGTAGGTCTGGCCGCGGATGGTGGACGTACATCGCTGGTAGGAATTCGTCCACCGGCACGAGCGCTTGGCTTATGCCCGTTCTGAGTAACCGGCGTAGTCCGGCGCGGCTCACGACGTAGCCATAGGTGCAGTGGCTGTAGCCGGGAACGGCGAATCCATCGATCTGTCGGAGGTCCGGCTCTAGCGGCACTCTTCCCAGATAGAGCAGATCGAAGGCGGGCGCTCGATTTAGCCCTGCGATCAACTCAACATCGAAGTTGGTTGGCAGCACGGCGTCGTCCTCAAGAACCACGATGAACCGCTCGTCGCCAGCCACTTCCGCATCCTGCCAGCAGGCCAGGTGGGCTAACGTGCAGCCGATCTCGCCGAACTTGAGCGGCCGGTTCCACCACGGATTGTCCGAGTCGATCTGCCAGGGAAAGAGGGCGTAGCCGGCGTCATGGAGCGCCTCGACGGTGAGGTCGCGGCCGTCGTACGGACCGGTCCAGTCCGAAGTGAAGGTGACCTTCAGCTCCGGCGGCAGGGTCCGGCTGATCCACGCTCGTCGATCAGGTCGGCGAGGAAGGTTGATCACGTAGGTTCGTAAGTCGGCCGCCGTGATCACTGGACGCCTTGCCCGTACCGAGTGGAGTTGTCGACGACCGTGGCGAATGGCTTGTTGTTGCTCCGGGCGAGCAGCAGCAGCGGTTCCACCATCGTCAGGTCTGCGACATCGGTGAAGCCACCGATCCGCCGGGCCTCCGTGACGAGCACAAAGTCAGCATCGCCGACCTGCTCAGTTAGGTACCCGACGCTTCGAGCCCCACGTTCGGCCTCCAGCAGGCACCGGGCCGAGGCGAGCACACCCAGAGTCAGGCAACCGCCGAGCAGGAACACCGTGGTGCCCTGCGCGAGCGTCAGCCGGGTGACCACAGCCAGGTCTTCAAGCAGCTCATGCCGCTCGGTCCACCGCGGCCCGAGCGTCAGCCCGCCCAGCGACGGGACGACCAGCGGATCGTCCTCGCCCAGCTCGTTCGGCTGGAAGAAGTAGGGCAGCTGTGGCAGGAACTCGCGGTACTTGGCGTTCCACGGCGGGCCACCCACCACGACCATCACATCGGCTTGGGTGTCGTAGTACTCCGACGGCGCGAAGTCCCGCACCGTCACCTGGGGTGCCAGCTGTGCCATCCTGGTACGCAGGTAGATCAGCGTGTCCAGGTCGGCGAACTTGGCGTAGCGCAGGTAGTTCCGATCGGTCGGCCAGGCGTACTCCGGCCGCTCGTCCTGGGGGATCTCCGAACAGACGATGTCGATGCGGGCGCCTTCGGCGAGCCGCCAGAACCGACGCAGGTCTTCACCCCAGACATCTGTACGGACGGCACGGTCTTCCGAAGCCGCAGGACTGGGTGTGGCCGGCTGGTCGGCGAGCAGGAGATAGGCGAGGGTGTCGAGCGCTCGATCAGCATGCCGGCGAACGGTCTTGGCAGCGCACTTCTGCTGCCGCGCCAGAGACTCCTGCCGCTCGGTAAGCGTGGGATACCGGTGCTCGGGAACCAGATTGAAATCGGCCTCCACGTATAGCCGCTCGTCATCGCCCAGTTGCTCGATCGCGCGCCGCAGGGCACCGACCAACGCCGTGACCTCACCAGCCGAGCCAGACTCGCCGGATGAGTCGTGCAGGTGTGCGCGGACTGCCGGAGAGAAGACCGTCAGCAGGCTTGTCGGACGCGCCAGGCCGTGACCTTGGCGGGCGCGCTTCAGGCAGGCTTTGACCTCGCCTGCGGACAGTGACGGACTGGACACCACGTTGTCCAGGATATGTCCAGTGGTCCAGGAGCTGGGCAGCAACACGGATAAGGGATGAGCTAGTCGATCATCAGGGGCTGCGACAAGCTGAGTCGGCCCACCCCCGTGGAAAGAGCAACCAAGTGAACTCACTCCCCACTACCGCAAGCCCCGGCGACCACCGAGACGCTCTGGTCGACGAGCTCCTCAAACAAAAGATGATCGTTCAGCCGGCAGTTGAACGGGCATTTCGAACGGTGCCGCGGCATGCGTTCGTACCCGCCGGCACGCCGTTGGAGGTCACGTACAGCGTCGACAACTCGGTCGCGATCAAGAAGTCCGTCAACGGCGTGACCCTGTCGTCCACCAGTGCGACGTTCATCCAGGCGCGGATGATCGAACAGGCCGAGCTTCGCCCGGGTGCGACCGTGTTGGAGATCGGCTCCGGTGGATACAACGCCGCCCTGCTAGCCGAAGTCGTCGGCCCGCAGGGACGCGTGTTCAGCGTGGACATCGACCGTGAGGTCACCGACCTCGCCTTGGAGCGGCTCGATGCGACCGGATACGGCGACCGGGTCACCGTGCTGCAGGCCGATGCCGGTGAACCTCTGCCGGAGTTGCCCGATTCGGTCGACGCCATCCTGGTGACTGCGGGTGCCTGGGATCTGGCACCTGCCTGGCTGGACCGACTGGCGACCGACGGCAGGATTATAGTCCCGCTGCGGATGAACGGTGTCACCCGAAGCATCGGATTCCGGCGTGAAGGCGATCATTGGGTGAGCACCTCGGCCGAGGTCTGCGGGTTCGTCCCGATGCAGGGCGACGGTGCCCACGACGGCCGGGTCTTCGAGCTGCCCGACAAACTGGGCAACCATGTCCGGCTCATCTTCGATGCGGATGCGCCGCAGGACATCAACCGGCTGGACAACGTACTGGCGACCGACCGCTCGACCGTGTGGTCAGGGGCCACGATTCCCCTCGGTGTGTCCTTCGCCGAGCTGCATCTCTGGTTCGCGGCCTTCCTTCCTGGTTTCTGTCGTATGGCGGTCGATGAAGGCACCGACTTGGCCGGCGAGCGCAAACACTGGTTCCCCTTCGGGTCTGTCCTGGACGACTCGTTCGCCTACCTGGCTGTCCGGCCGCTTCCCGAGGGAAGCGGGGTGGAGTTCGGCGCGCACGCCTATGGCGATCACGGGCAGTCGGCCGCCGACGCGATGGTCGAGCAGATCCAGGCTTGGGATCGCGCTGCTCGCGATGCGGAGCCAGTGTTCGGCTACTGGCCGACCGGTAGTCGGCTCCCCGAATTCGGCGCAGGCACGGCTGTATTGGCCAAGAAGCATGGCGTGGTCACGATCTCCTGGCCGATCAAGGACTGACCAGAGTGCTCCGCACAACCCAGCAAATTAAGGAGTGAATCCGAATGACCGCAGTACTCAACGATGACCTCGTGGACGCCGAATTCGAGGACGAGTTCGTGCTGGACATGCGTGTGGTGGAGGCGACCACCCCGCTGGTGATCATGATGTGCCAGACGGACGACGGTTGCGGTTCCACCTGCAACACCAGCGCATGCGCCTCTGGTTCGAACGACCCATCCTGACCTGCCATCTGTCGCCGGCGATCACTCCCTCGGTCGTCGGCGACAGCTCCGGACCGTGTGAGGAGCGCGAACGACCATGACCGTGTCCACCCGCTACACGCACACCGGATTCGTCCTGGCCCGAGCCACCACAGTTCCAGGGGACCTGGACTTACCCGCGCACCTGGACACAATCGAACAGGAAGGCCGGGCGTGGCTGGCGAAGGTATGGGGCCGGCCGGAGTTCCAGGATGCGGTGCTCCTGGCAAGCCCGGATCTCGCTGCGCGCGTTGATCAGATCCTCGACGAATCGGCCGACCCGCAGCCGCTCAAGGTCCTGCGCAGCGCCGTCGTCTCCCTGGCGTCCTACCTGCTGCGCTGGCAACGTAGAGCCACCCCGTTCGGGCTGTTCGCCGGAGTCACGGCTGCCGGCGTCGGACCTGCAGCCGTCAAGTTCGGTAACCGACACAGAGCGATTGCCCGAGCGGATGGCGGATGGCTTACCGGTCTGATCGACCGCTTCGAACGGCACACTGAACTGCTCGGACAGCTCACCGTGATCGTCGAAAACGCGCTGGTCATCCGGGACGGACGAGTCCGTGTGCAGCGCCGAGCGGAGGCCGAGGCGCTCACCGCGGGGTTGCCGCAGGAGTCCTCGGTTCGGCTTACCGGCCCGGTGCGGTTCGTGCTGGAAACCGCAGGTGTGCCCATCCGGTTCGGTGCGCTCATCGGCCTCCTGGTCACCAGGTTTCCCTCGGCGCCAGTGAACAAGATCGATTCGTTGGTGCGCGGTCTGGTCGAAGCCGGAGTGCTGGTCACGAACCTGCGGCCACCCATGACGTGCCCGGACGGACTGTCGTATCTGATCGGAGAACTCCACTCCTCCACCGTGAATCTGCCGCCTGACATCGCCGCGGGCCTGCGGCAGCTGGAGGAGATCCACTCTGGTCTGAGCTGGCACAACCACGTCGATGACATCGAACATGCCCGGGCCAACCGAGCCGTTCTCAATGCGCAGATGTCCGGCCTGGTGCCCGAGGCAAAGCACTCACTGGCAATCGACACGCTCCTCGATGCGAAGATCACCATCCCGGAGCAGGTACTCATCGAGGTCGCTCGCGCAGCCACCGTGCTCCTGCGGACGACCACCCGGCCCTTCGGATCCAGCGCCTGGCTCGACTACCACGCGCGTTTCCGCACGCGGTACGGCCCGGGGACCTTGGTGCCGGTACGCGAACTGGTGGCGGACTCCGGTCTTGGTTACCCGGCCGGATACCTCGGTGCGTCCCGTCCCCGGCCTACCTGGCGAGTCCTGACCGACAGGGATGCCGCGCTTGGCGCCATGATCCAGCAGGCGATCATGGCAGGGGCAGACGAGATAGAGCTGACCGACGCCGACGTCGAGGCCTTGACGGTCGGGGAGCACCAGGAGGCGGTCCTACCGCAGCGGATCGAGCTGGGCGTGGAGATCGACGCTGAGTCGACCGAGGCACTCGACCGTGGCCGTTACCTACTGCGGGTCAGTGCCACGCCGCTGGCACACACCAGCATGGTCGGTCGATTCGCCCATCTGCTCACCGAACCCGACCAGCGCCTGCTGAGGGCGACCTACTCCGCTGAACAGTCGGAAGACGTCGTCGAAGCACACCTGTCGTTTCCGTCCCGGCGGCCTCGTAACGAGAACGTGGCGCGGGTAGCGCCGGTGCATCCGGACGTGGTGTCGTTGTCTGAGCACCCGGTCGCTGGGGCGATCGGCATCGACGACCTCGCGGTCACCTGTGACGCCGAACAGCTGTACCTGGTGCAGCGATCCACCGGACGCCGAGTCGTTCCCCAGATTCCACACGCGCTGGAAACCACCGTGCAGACTCCGCCGTTGGCCCGGTTCATCGCGGAGGTCGCCTCGGCGCGCAGCGCGGCGTTCCGTGCCTTCGACCTGGGTGCCGCTCGTGCTCTGCCCTACGTGCCGCGCATCCGCTATCGGCACACCGTTCTGTCAGCCGCGCGATGGCTGGTGAACCCGGCCGATCTCGCTCCTAGACGCCGGTGTGCGCTACCGGAATGGCGTGATCGATGGCGCGTGCCGAGCAGGGTTGTCATGGTCAGCTCCGGAGCCCGGCTGCCTTTAGACCTCGATCTAGAGCTGGATCGCTCGTTGTTGTTCGCCCGGCTCGATCGCGGTGAACGACTCGAACTGCAGGAAGACGGCTCGGCCGATTGTCAGGGCTGGATCGGGCGCCCTGCGGAGTTCCTGATTCCGCTGACCCTGCTCGCCCCGCAGCCGCAGCGACTGCCGATCACCGCTGCGCCTGGCCGCCTCGAACGGCCCGGCGACTCGGACATCGTGCACGCGCAGATCATCGGTGATCCAGCCCGGTTCGATGACATACTCACCGGCCACGTGCCGAGCCTGGCTGAATCCCTGCGCCAGGAGAATCTGGTCGAATCCTGGTGGGTGCGGCGGTACCGCGACCTGATCCATCCCGACTCCGATCAACACCTCGCGCTCTTCCTGCAGCTGACCAGCCCCCAGCACTTCGGAGCGGTCGCGGCCCACCTGGCTACGTTCACCGCTGGTTTGGAAACCGACGGACTTCCAGCTCAGATCTCCTTCGCTGCGACGCCCCAGCACCGCGCTCGGTACGGCGATGGCGAAGCCCATTCAGCAGCGCGACGTGTGTTCGCCACGGATACCGCTGCCGCCATCGCGCAACAAGCGGTGACGCGGTCGGCAGGCATCTCGGCGCAGGCGTTGGCCGCGACCTCGATGGCGCACCTGGCCGCAGCCTTCGCTCCCGATCCGCGTTCCGGCTATCTGGCCCTGCTGGACTGTCTGCCTCGGGCTTACGGCCCCCTGGAGAGAGGACTGCGGGAGCAGGCGCTCAGCTTGACCGCGAGCAGTCTGCAGGCTGTGCCGGGTGGAGAGGCGGTCGCCGACGCCTGGCAGGCCCGAGACGAATCGCTACGGCACTACTACCAGGCTCTCATCGAGCAGCAACATCCACCGAATGCTGTTCTGCGCACGCTGCTGCACGAGCACCACATGCGAGCTGTCGGCATCGACCCGGACCTGGAGGCGGTCACCGGCCGCCTGGCCCGCGCCGTCGCCCAGCGCTCACTCGCCGTGGCAGGTGCGTGATGAGCCGACTCCTGGATGCCGTCACCTTGACGGTGGACGAGGCTGCCGGGCAATCCCTGGGGCGCGGCATGATCGGCACGGCGTTGCTCCACGCCGAACGAGCCTGGAACGGCACCGGCGCCTGGGCAATGGCCCAGCAGTCCATCCGCTCGGTCACCGCAGGTCCAGTCGACGCCGCCGAGCACGCCAGGCTCTACTACGGGGCGCCGGCTGTCGCGTTCCTCCTGCACTCGGTCGCCGACCGGCATCCCCGGTATCGAGCGGCTGGCCGGACACTCGATCGGCATGTACTGCACCTGGCTCGTCGCCGCCTGATCGGCGCGACGGAACGCCCGCAGTCCATCACGTTCGCCGAATTCGACCTGTTCCGCGGGTTGACCGGTATCGGGGCTCTGCTCCTGCGGCTCCATCCGGGATGCGAGGAGCTCGCTGACATCCTCCGCTATCTGAGCGCATTGGCAGTCAGCTCACACTGTGAGGATGACCTTGAGCTGCCGGGCTGGTGGGTTGATCACGACCCCGATGTCAGCGTGCCGACGCCAGGCGGTCACGCGAACCTCGGAATGGCTCACGGTGCAGCTGGGCTGCTGGCCATGCTCTCGCTGGCTGCCTTACGCGGGCTAATGGTCGAAGGTCAACTTGAGGCGATCTCCAAGCTTACTCAGTGGTTCGACCGGTGGCGCCAGGAGGACTCCGAAGTTCCATGGTGGCCGCAGTGGCTTACCCGAGACGAGATTCGCTCCGGCCAGACCAGCCAGGCCCAGCCCGGCCGACCGTCCTGGTGCTACGGAGCAGTGGGTATCGCCCGGGCTCAACAGCTGGCCGCATTGGCAACCGACGATACCCAGCGGCAAGAACTCGCTGAGCTGGCAATGGCAGCGAACCTGGCCGACGCCCAGCTCGACCGTCTCACCGACTCAAGTCTCTGCCACGGCGCGGCCGGCGTGTACCAAACGGCTTTCCGTGCTGCTCGGGATGCCCGCAACCTAGCCATCGCGGAGAGGCTTCCTGCAGTCATCTCGCGGTTTACCTCTGGGCTGGTTTTCCACGAGGGAGCACCCATCGGCCTGCTGACCGGATCCGCAGGCATCGGGTTGGCCAGGGAAACCGCGCGCACCAACGCACCGCCGATTACGGGATGGGACGCATGCTTGTTGATCACATGACGGTCGCCGAAGGCGTGCAGGCTGTGCTCGGCGGTACTCCGACGGATACGGTCGCCGACAGGCTTGGCCTCTCTCCCGAAGACCTTGACGACGCGGTGAGCACCTACCGGACGGCCGGGCTTACCGCGCTGCAGCAACGTGCCGATTCGGCTTGGTATGAGGTGCGTGTCCAGTTCCGTGACTGGACAGCAACCGAGAACGCCGGCGCCACGGTTCTGGGACCGGCCCTGGATCAGCTGATCTTCCAGGGATCCGCTGTGAACTGGTGGTTCCTGCGGAAGTACCCCTGCTGGCGACTGCGGCTGTTGAGCGCAGACACTGCGGCCGTCAATTCCACGCTGGACGGTCTCGTTGACGACCGTGTGATCCAACGCTGGTGGCCGACGGTGTACGAACCCGAAACCGCAGCCTTCGGAGGCCCGGCCACCATGGAGCTCGTACATGACCTTTTCTGCGCCGATACCGTCGGCGCGCTCGCCTACCTGCGCGAAGGCTCCTCTGAAATAGGCAGAAGGGAACTCTCGATCCTGCTGCTGAACGCGACCATGCGCGCCGCTGGTCTGGACGCCTTCGAAGCTGGCGATGTCTACCATCGGGTGTCCCAGCTCCGGCCACCGCCCGCGAACACCGATGGTGGTCGGGTCGCGAAGTTGACCGACCAGCTACGTGGCCTCGTGCTCCCTGACATCAGAGGCAGCGAGCTGTTCGCACCAGGTGGATCAGCGGAACGTGCCGCAACATGGCTAGAGGAGCTGTCCTGCCATGCCGCACGACTGGGCCATGCCGCAGCACAGGGCCGGTTGTACCGCGGCTTACGCGCGGTTCTGACCCACGTCGTGATCTTCCACTGGAACCGGCTCGGCCTGTCGGCAACAACGCAAGGCGTTCTGGCTCATGCCGCGCACAACGCCCTACTGCCGCGGAGCTGACATGACGACCACTTCAGCGATGGCCGCCGTGCTTCGCCGGTTCCCACTTCTCGGACGGCCGCGGCCACCGTGCCCGGCACTGACCGAAAGAATTCAGAACCTCGCCCATGCCGCCGATGAGCTCGACGATGCCCCTGCCGATCCCTTGAACGACAGCGCCCACATTCTCAACATGGCCGCTTTGATCAGCAGCGACTGCGGATTGCCGGACCTAGCGCGCGAACTCTGCTGGCGGCACATCGACCTCTATCTGGACAGCGGCAGCCCACTGACGACACTGCAAGCACGCCACCTACTTGAGCCCGTGATCAATCTGGCCAGACTCGCCCTACGGGCACGCGACACTGACCACGCACTGCAACTGTTGATCGACCTCTTTCACGCCGTCAGGAACAGGACCGAACTGGTGCTGGGCGAGCGGAGGCTGCCGCTGACCGACCTCGCCGGCACTCGAGCCGAGTTCCGCAAGCTTCAGGAGTGGACCTGGCTTCAGCTGGTGGGAGATGGCGTCCGAGCCCTGGTACTCGCTGGCCGATGGGATGACGCCGTTGTGCATGCCCAGGCCTACAACGGGATCGGACTACACCTCATGGAGGGACGCCAGGCCAAGATTCTCGCGTCCGTGATCAGGGAGGACTTCGGTCGGGCTCAAGCCGCGTTGAAGGACAGCACCCCCAGCCAGCCATGGGAGCGGCCGGTCGCAGAGTGCCTGTCCGTCCTGAGTGCCGGGCCGGACGCCAGCGTGGACGCGATGATCACCCGGTTTCACGAGCATCGACCAGTCGTCGGCTACGCGTTCTTTCGCGCGCAACTGGGGCTATCGGTAGCTGCGCTCGCGGATCGCGTCGACCAAGACGCCGCAGCACGAGTACTCAGCCAGAACATCAGCGAAGCGATTGAATCCGGCGACGGTTACGTGGCCAGGGAAGTGTTGAGATTCGGCGAAACACAGTCCCGAGCAACGGAATCGCAGCGCTCAGCACTCTCTGATCTTGTCGCGCGTGCAGGGTTGGGTGCCGGAGCGATTCCGGGTCATCTCCGCCAAAGCCTCCTTGAATCCGTAGATCTGGCCGCACGGTCATTGCGGGCCGTCGTGTCAAAGCCGACTACGGCGACGAAGCTTCCCCTACGATGATCAAAATTTTCGAATCCGGTTGGCACGTCAGCAGAATCGCTCGCGTTGGGGGTTGATGAGCATGTCCTTGGACGGGCCCGGCTATCACGTTGAAATCCCGGTACTGGAAGACGCCGCCAAAGCGATGGACGAGATCGCGCGGAAGCAGGACGACTTCGAGCTCGAAGATCTACCGGGGCCTGCTCACATGTACGGACATGAGGGTGTGCAGGAGGCCTTCATCGACTTCTGCGACAGCTTTGACACCAGCGTGGAACTGTTGTGCGACAAGGTCGACGACATGAGGGACAGCTTGGTCTCCGTCGCCAAGGTATACCGGGAAGCCGAGCACTCCAGCACCCGAGGATTCAGTGATCCAGCAGTCCAGATCGCGGAGGACAGCTGATCTCCGATGAGTATGGACCGAGCCGAATTAGGTCAGACCGACGATCCCAAGGCCCTGATCCCGGGTGACCCGGAAGCCATCTTCGAAAACGCCCGGGTAGTCCGGGATCGCGCCACCGACATCATCGCCAGCGGCGAAACTCTGAAACGCATCGACACCGGCTACTGGCGCGGCACGGCACACGACGCGTGGTCGAGCAGACACCAGTCAGAGGTGCCGAGATGGCTGGACACGGGTGACGGAATGGCCGCCGGCGCCCAAGCCCTGGACCTGTACGCCAACACCCTGATCTGGGCGCAGCGACAGGCGATCGAAGCGATAGCCCTGTACGACAAGGGCCAGAAACTTACCCAGCAGGCCAAAGCGGCCGACGACGAGGCCGTGGCCGAGCAACAAGCCAGGCACGACCCGGGCAGCATCACCCTCGACGTACCGCCACCGTTCAACGACCCCGGTGCGGCCTACCGAGAAGCGGCGCAGGAACTGCTGACCCGGGCCCGGGATCAGCTCCAGAGCGTCGGGGACGAGACCGTCCAGCAGCTCCGCGACCTGGCTGCAGGCGCTCCGCAGTACAAGGAAAGCACCGCTGCCATGATCGGCCACACGGTGCTCGACGCGGTCGGCTTCGTTCCCGGCATCGGCGATGCCATCGACCTGGCCCACGCCGGCTGGTACGCCCTCGAAGGACGAACAACCGAAGCGGCGATTACCGCGGGAGCCGCCATCCCCTTCCTCGGTTGGGGTGCCGGTGCGGGCAAGGTCGCCAAGACCGTCGAGAAGATCGCCAAAGCCGGCGAGGAAGGCGCGCGAGCGGCCCGGTTCGGCAAGGCCGTCCGCAAGGACTACCGCAAGACCTTCTTCGAAGCCCACCCCGACCTTGAAGGCCAGGTGGTGGTCCACCACGCCGTCGAACAGGGCGCGGTCAAGCGGTATCCTGCGGCTGGCATCACCCCCGAAGAAATGCACTCGCTGGAGAACCTCCGCGGAATCCCCAACGAGATGAACCGCCACCTTCATCTGCGGGACCTGCGCAAAGAGTGGAACGAGTTCTACGAAAACAACCCAGCCGCGACGAAGGACCAGCTGCTGGAACACGCCACGAAGCTCGACGCGAAGTACGGCAGCCAGTTCAACCCACCAAGGTGATTCCGATGCCCTTTTACACGCTCACCCCGAACATCCCCGGCGACCTCGGCGAGAACGCCGTCCTGGACACCTCCGTTCACCCGCCGCGAGTTGAGCGCCTGCACATCGCCATCGACAACTGGTTCGGCGAAGACGTCATCAAGCTCTTCCCGGTGCACCTCGTCACCGAGCCGCTGGCTGCGGCGATGGTCGAGTCGGGGTTGCGTGCGTTCGAGTTGCGAGACGCTCAGGTGACCATCGAACCGGAAGCGCTGGAGCTCGTCGCGCAGCTCAACCTGGACGGCGTTCCCGATTTTAGGTGGTTCGACGTCACCGGTACGGCGGGGCAGGACCACATCGGGCTCTCCGGGAAGGCGCGGCTGGTGGTTTCGGAGCAGGCGCTGCAGGTCTTCCAGCGTTTCAGCCTGGAGGGCTGTGACGTTGAGGAATACGACCCGGCGAAGCACGGCTAATGCCTCATCGCTGATGTGGGTATGACGCTTGCGGGTATACCGCTACTGTGACCTGTTGTGGATGATCGTGATCGTGTGCGCAGGTTGGCGCTAGGCATCATCGACGATATGTACGACTCGCTCCGCGAGCACGAGAGAGGCATGCGGAGTTCCCAAGCCACTGACGCGGAGAAATCCGAGACCAGTCGGATGGTCCTCGCAGCGGTCTTGAGTCGGCTGGATTACGAGATCGCGCCGTTCAAAGAACAATGGCAGGCCGAAGAGACACGGAACCCCAGAGCCCCGATAGCCGGTGCCTACCGCGCTTTCTATGACGCCGCTCCCGAGCTTGGTCACTTTGATCAGGAAACGTACGAAGAGGCACTGGACTGGCTCAAGTCCGTCATCCTGATCCTGGATCCAGACCACCGGTTCGATGACGAGATCGACTGGATGGGCGAAGACGACCTCGGACAGTACACATCTGTGCTCGGTGGTGACCTCTCCTGGGGAACCGCAGCAGCTGCCGCGGTTATCACGTCGGCGCTGGCACCGTTCATCAAGACCTTGGTGACCAAGGCTGCCGAGGACTCCTACAGCGCAGCTCGGGCATTGGTAGCGCGGCTATTTCGATCAGGTCGTAAGGCCGGACAGCGTCCCGGTGGGCATTCGAAGTTGTTGATCGTGCGAGATCCGGGAAAAGATCTGGGGCTCGCACTGCATCTAGGGACGGATACGCCCGATGCCGCCTTGCGTGCGCTCGGCGACCTCGACATAGTCGCTCTCACAGACGATGCCAAGCGCCGCAAGGTCCAGATGATTTCGATCCAATGGGACTCGACCACGAAAACCTGGACGACGACGGAGAAGTAGGGCTAGTGGCTGACAAGGGTGACCCGGCCGGAGACGCTCGGAAGGTGGGCGGCGTCTTGGGCTGGAGAGTGCCACCCACCTCCGCCTGCTTATTGCTGCCAAGTGCGGCGAACCATCCGGCGGTGCCCATTGCGGGAACGCTGACCCAGGGCTAGACCATCGCCAGCACGTCGTTACTCAGGGTGCATTCAGGCTGGGTCTGACCTTGAAATCTTCCTCGAATGTCAGGTCGACGACTCCTGTCTCGCACGGTTCTTGGGTGACGCCGATCGCTGTGACGGCTTGCGCTGATCACTGCTGACTTTGAATGTCAGAGTGATCAGCGCCATAAGTGAGCCTGTGCAGGCGCCTGCTTTGATTGCCGTTCCATACCACGGGGATATGGCGGCTTGAATAATCGAAATGACCAGCGCTGCGAGTAGAACGAGTCCGAGAAGCGCGATCAGCAAGACACCCACCCAACGCGCGCAAGTGTCGGCAGCATCGCGTGCCGAATGCGTGCTGGCGAGTGGAGGTGTGGTCACCTGCTTTTCCTGCCTCAAGGTCCTGCTCCGCTACGCACTCCGCCATTGCGATGGATAAATTCCCATGGGAGTGCTTGTTAGGTGGGCGTGTAGCTTGGTCCGATATTTGGCCGCCAGCCGTTGTTTCGTCTTATTCGTCCTCATCCAGGTCGCTGGCAAGTCCGGTGTTCACAGGCATGTTGAGTAGCAGAACGTCTGCGGTCGTCGTGAGCTTCTTCCGGATTGTGTTGAGGCTTTCAGGGCTGCCGAATACGCTCAGTGCGCTCCCCGGGTCTTTCGGCATCCGATGCAGTGCTTTCACTGCCTGGAATGCTTCGTCTGCTCCCTTCGCCAACTTGGCTCGCTGAAATACATCCTGCGATCCAGTAGTCTGGGCTTCTTCCGACTGACTTGCGGCCAGCTCTTGCGCGGTCTCTATAGGGTCTGCCGCAGCGAAGAGATCCCATTCGAGTTCGATGGTTGCCTGTGCGCCGGCTTGGTCAATAACCGGGTCGCCGTCATGCACGATGCGGCCATTGATCTCTGTTGACATCGTGTGGAAGAGCTTTGGTCTTACGCCCGCACTCTGAGCGACGTGTGACTTGGCGATCGAGTGCAGCATCTTCAGTCCACCGGACGTTTGCGCGAGTTTGGACAAAAGGCTATGGGTTTTCAAACGATATGGGGTTTTCAGGACCGCCCGGGTTGTGCCCTTTTTTGAGCCGCGCTCGCGCGTGAGTAGGCCATCAATAATAGCGGCCGTTCCGCCCAGCACCGTCAATTCGGCTTTCGCGGAAATATTTTCGTCTTTCGTGAACTCCTGGTCGTTGAGAGCACGATCTAGTATCTGATCAAGTACATCCAAAGGATTGGCGCCCTTGGTGAGCGACCAGTGCTGCCGCCAGACCAAATTCGTAATTGGACCGCCGTCCTTGAACGCATTCAGCATGACCGCATGGTGCGGATCTTTTCGGTAGGCGGCCAGAGCCATGGTCCCCAGTCGGGCGCCAACCTGTAGTCGATCCCCCTGGCGAAGAACAAACTCCTCCATGATCAATTCGCGGAACCGAATATAGTGAGGGGCGGAGAGCACCACTTGCTGATGCAGGGCAGCTGACCAAAGTCGGTGGGGTGGAAATGAGAACATCTCATGCATCTCCTGCGCGCTACACAAGCCGCACAGGACCCGGTAGTAGTCAGTGCTGATCAGCTTCTCTTTGAGAGCGCGTCGGTACACCCGTCGCATTCCTTGGTCATATTGGGCCTCTGATACCCAAGGCGTGACATTAACGTGGAGGCTGGCAACGAGGTCGTCACGGCAGGCGAGCAGGTCACTGACCGGGAGCCCGTCATCGGTCTTAGCGCCTACAATCACGACGGCTGGCACGGTGAGGGTGTGCCCCTCTCGCCGGGTCGCTTCCGTGCACACCGCTTCGGCGAGGCCAAGGCGGACACGAGCCGCCATTTCCCCGACACGTTTACGCGCTTCGCGCCGATCGGCAGGGCGACGCTTCTTGTCGCGCCCGCGCGGGCCGATCACGGTGCTGACGCAAGCTTCTGCTGCCTGATCCACGTCCCCGCCGGTCCTAGCCAGCCACATGCTGGCTAGGCGACTATTGCCGTCGCCTGCCATCAGATAGGTCTCTGATGTTCCATCAGCGAATACGACTCGTACGACGAAGAGGGTGATCGGCTCCTTCACCCCTTGCTGGAGGATGGACTCTGTGTAGTCGTTCGCAGCCCTGTCTGAGTCTTTGGCCTTCTTGTCTTCCTTTTCTTCTCTGTCTTTTTCCAGTTGAAGTGTCATGCGAATTGATGTATGGACTGCATCGGCAAGTGCCTCACGGTCCCGGATTCGAATCTCGAACATCGCATGGTGCCTGATGGTGTCAGTAGCGGGGTCTTTTGAAGCTAAAGTTTCATACTCTGGTGGAAGTGAGCCGGGATTAATCGCCATCTGACTTGGCTGTCGGTGGCCGGCACGCACAGCGACGATATCGGGAAGCACGGCAAGGTCGAGATACCTCAGATGGGCGCCAATCTGATACAACGTCCCAGCGGCAGTCTGGCGGGCGTTTAGTAGATTGATCTTGCGTTCGGCAGGTGTGCCTTTGCCCGCTACTGGCTCATCCACAAGAGCATGCAGCAGCCCTATGTCGACCGCGCCAATAGTCACAGCATTGGCTCCGTCATCATCGAGGCTCGTGTGCGAGTTTCGCAGCAGTGCGGTTCGCGCAGATCGGAGTCTGTTGACGGGTTCGGGATTAGGGACTGGTGCAGGTCGACGTAGCAAGGCGGGCAACTTCGGATCGATCAATTCGTCCGGGAAGTCGCTGGCGAAATCCATTTGAGTGCTCTTCTCTCGGCTAGCAGCACACGACCAAGCGTGGTCTAGGGCGTCAATATCCGATCGACGTACCCGCTGCTTGCTGCCACCGAGGAGGCAACGAGCGCCGTCGCGTTCATTCCCTAGCTCTGTTGCTCGGGACGTCCACGTCGTCCGGCATTAGACCTAAGCGGGAGGTCAGTCGGTCGAGTCGAGTCGAGGCCCGAACTTCACCATCGTGATTATGGTGACGCCGACCGATCCGTAACACGGCGGTTTTGGCTCCGCTGTGCCCGAGTCGGTGTATCCGAAGCGGTGCGCTGACGTCAGCCCGGCATGAATCTGGGCTGACGAGTCGATGATCTTACACATGATCAATCAGACTTCTGGGCCAGGGCCCTACATGGCGGCTCGTCGACTCAAAATTCGACCTGATCATTGCAATTCTGGCGCATCATTAATTGAGCAATCAAGCAAGACTAAAACGACCTCAGTGCACGCTGATGTGGATGTGGTCGTAGTGGCAGCCGGTGATCACAGCTGGGCTGGGGCATCCGTAGGTGGTGGACACGTACGGCTGCCAGTACGGGTACTCCGTGGACCACTGTTGTCCCTGCCAGATCAGGTAATGGAGGCCGTACATGGCCTGCACGCTGACGAGCCAGCGGGCGAGTTGCCAGCCGCGGGCGACGTCGCTCGGGTCTCTGTGGTTGAAGAAGATGTCGCAGGCCCGGCCGGCGGCGTGGTCGTCGTCGACTCCTGCGGGGCGTGGCCCGACACAGGTAGCACCGCGATGGATGGCTCCGGTGGCTTGGACAGCGCGATAGAGCCGGTACATCCGCAGCGTGAGCTTCCCATTTGTTCCGGTCGGATCAGGAATGCTGGTCAGCTCGGGCGCCAGGTTCCCCGCAGAGCATCCGGCGCCGAGCAGCTGGCGGGCGGCTTGTTCATGTTGGCCGTAGGCAGTGGGGGTGCCGGAGCGCTGGACAGTTTGGGCAGCGTCGTTGATGGTCAGCTTCTGCCAGTCGGGGACGGCGAGCAGATGCCGATAGAACGTGGTGGTGGAGTAGATCGGGTTCATGATCTGTTCTCGAGTTCCCCAGCCCTGCGAGGGGCGTTGCTGGAACAGGCCGAGGCTGTCTCGGTCGCCGTGGTCGAGGTTGCGTAGACCGGATTCCTGCAGAGCAGTGACCAGGGCGATGACCTGTCCGCGTTCAGGAATGCCGTACTGCTGACCGAGACTGACGATCAGTGCGGCATTCGCTAGCTGGTTTGGTTGATAGCTGCTTGTGCCTCCAGTGGGTGCGCAGACGGGGCGGCTTGTGCTGGTGGAGCTTCCGATGAACAACACGCTGAGCAGCAGCACACCGATCAAGCCACCTATGGAGAGTTTGGCTGTGGTCGACATGCTGCTGCTCCTTCGGTTATCTCAGTCGAGCTGGGTGATGTCGTGGCGCGTTGTTGAGCTGGCAGGGAGCCAGATGGGACCGGCGGGCGAGTGTCGTTGGACCAGGTCGGAGTGGGTTGTGGCGACCTGGCATCCAGGTGTTGTCAGGCGATTTCGGAGGTTGCGTTCGCGTTGTGTGTTGGGCAGCAGGAACAGCACCTGGGCGTCTACGGCGGTGTGGCCGGGGATTTCGGGGCCGCCGGAGGCAGACAGCTCCCGGTACCCGTCGAGCTTGTTCACCAGGGTGGTGAGGGACTCGGTGCCGGTGTCGTATTCCAGGCAGAACACCAGGCCACCGACCATGCCCAGGGCGTCTGGGCGGGCGAGGGCGTCGCAAGCTGCGGTGGCGCTGCGCTCGGACAGCCAGACCACTGGCTGATGGCGGGCAAGGTCGGCGAAGAACCCGTTCACGCCCAGCAAATGGTTCAGTGCGGGGTGAGCAGCGATGCGCAGCTGGCGACGGCGCAGGGTGGCTTTCTTAGGCGGTTCGGTGCCCTGCGCGGCAGCGAGGAGTTCTGCTCCTGCCGCGCCGAGCAGGTAGCGCCAGGGGGTGTTGATGCCGTCGAGTCCGCGGTGGCGGAAGCGGTCGAGCAGGTGGAGTTGGAACAGGGTGCGCAGGCGCTGCTGGGCACGATCGTGGCTGGGGAAGGGTGCGAGTGCGGCGAGGTGCTCGGTGGTCAGGACCTGGTGTTCTTGCAGCAGGGTCAGGATGGTGTGGTCGCGGGTGCTGAGCCGGCCGAGGATGTCGACGACATTGGGTGCAGTTGGGCGGGTTCCTCCGGGTTGCCAGGGCATGGGTGCCTCCTGATTACAACTCGCTGATGGGTGGCGATATCGGCGCCGATGGGATCGCTCGGCGACGGCGGGTGGTGTGCTGGCGTTCGGAGCGTGGGAGGCCGTGCCGGCGGGCGGCCTGGCGCATGGCGTTGGCGCGGCCTGGGATCGCCGGTGGGGCGGGGAGGGTCTGCAGGGTGAAGCCGGTGGTGTCCTTGCCGTCGACGGTCAGCCGGCAGGCGGCGTGGTACTTGTCGAGGTTGGCCAGGTCGGTGGCGTCCAGGTATGGGCCCACATGCGCTGCCAGGTCTTTGGCGTCCTCTATGGACAGTCCGAAGTAGAGCTTGTTCTTCGCGTTGGCGGACAGGGCTTTGCGGAGGCTGGGGGTGAGTTGGTCGAGATGCTGGTGGGCCAGGATCCAGCCGGTGCGATAGCCGCGGGATTCGGCGAGTGCATCGTCGAGTGGTGTGGGCAGGTGCAGGTAGTTCTGGGCCTCGTCGATCATCACCGTGGCGTCCGGGCGGGCCGTCTCCTGTCTGTTGATGCGGGCGAGGGTGGCTTGCCAGAGTTGGGAGACCAGTAGTGAACCGACCAGTGCTGAGCCGTCTTCGCCGAGTTGGCCTTTGGGCAGTCTGGCCAGTAGGACTCCGCCGTCGAGGATGTCGGCGGGCCGGAAGGTGGATCGTGCGGTGCCGAACAGAGCCGCGGCGAAGGGCCTTGAGGTGATGGCCCGGAGTTTGGACAGCACCGGGCCGCAGGACGCCGCTTGGGCGTTGAGGCTGAGCCGGTTGTAGGCCTCCCAGAAACCGTGGATCGGGTCATGTGGGGACAGGCCTGTGGTGGCTTCGGCGCGGAATCGGTCGTTGGTGAGCAGGCTCGGGATATCGGCCAGGGTGCTGCCGGGTCGCCGGACCAGGGTGAGGGCGGCGTGCCGGAGGGTGTCCTCGATGCGTTGCCCCCAGCTGGCGTGCCAGAGGCGGCGCAGGGTGGAGGTCAGCTGTTCGACGACGTGATCGCCGTCGGTGCCTTCGAGCACGTTCAACGCGGGGGGAGCCTGGGTTTCGTCGGGGTCGATGAGCACCAGCCGGTCTCCGGCTTCGGTGGGCATTCGATCGAGGATGTCCCGGATGAGGTCGCCTCGCGGTTCGATCACCGCGATGCCGCGTCCGGCGTGGATGGCGTCCAGTGCGAGGTGGAGCAGCAGGGTGCTTTTGCCTTGTCCGGTGGGTCCCAGGATGTGGAGGTGCCGGCGGGCATCGGCGATCTGGAGGACGACCCTGCGGCTCGGTCCGGCGTTGGTGTGTCCCAGGGTGAATGGTTGTTTCCTGCTGGCGGCGTTGGCTGGGCGGAGTTTCACCGGGGCTCCTTCTCGATCGATGTGGTGGCCGCGGCGGGGGCGGCGATCGAGCGCGCGCGGTAGTCGACGAGTGCCGGTGTGCGGGTCGGCAGATGTGCGAGGGCGGCGAGTTCGTCGATGGACAGCAGTACGCCACGGCGCAATCGCCGGGTGGCTAGTACGGCTCTGGGGTTTCTGGTTCGGCGGCGGGTGAGGGAGTTGTGGCTGCTGAACTGGGCGAATACGCCGAATAGGGTGTCGGTATGTCCGGAGAGTCGGGCTCGGGTCTGTCGGCCGCGGTTGCTGCTGGCGACGGTGTAGCGAATCGAGGTCTCCCACAGCTGGCCACTGGCTTTGAGGTTGACCTGTCGCAGCAACGCGGTCTCCTGCGGACTACGTGCTCGCCATTGCCCAGCGGCTCGTGTCTTTGGCGTGGATGGGCCGTGGCCGGTGATGATGTCCATCAGCTCTCGCACGACGCTGTTGAGCGCGGACAACACCACGTTGCTGCTGGCTTGGCGTCCAGCATTCAGCCGCTGCACCGCTGTCCGATAGCGACGGAGCCTGTGGCCGGCGGCGGGCCGGGTGAGGACCTGGATGACGGCACACTCGTTGCGATCCAGTCCCGCAGCCAGTGCTTCCCAGGGGCGGTACACCTCCGCGTCCACAGTGGACATGGCCAGATCCAAAGGAAACTGCTCGGCGCGGTGCAGCCCGACCGTTCCACCGACCGTGGTCGCTTGAGGCGATAGGGCATCTTCGGGGATCTGCTCGATGCTGCATCCGGGCCACGCGGCGCGCAGGGCGGCTTCTGCTCGGCCTGCGGGGATGGTGCCGGGGATCCACAGACGGGCGTGGATTTCGCCGGGCAGCAGCCAGAATTCGAGGGCGAGGGGCGGGTGGCCTTCCAGGAAGCGCTGCAGGCGGGATCGGGTGGTGGCGTGCAGGTCGCGCCAGAGGCGCTGAGCTCCGTGCAGGGTGTCCCGGACGGTCAGATCCGCTGGCGGCAGGACTTCCAGGACCCGGGCGCAATGATGCCATTCGCGGCGGGCGATCTGCCGGTTTCGCAGGATCGACATCGTGATGGCGAGGACCAGCGAGGCGGTGAGGGCGATGGGGAGCTGGTGGTCGTGCCAGAACTGGATGACCTGTTCCCACAGGTGACGGAGTCTGGGATTCATGATTGCTCCTCCAGTTCGGCGAGTTCCTGGGGGTTGGTGGTGATCAACCTGGCTTCGGTTGGTGAGGCCAGGGAGGTGAAGGCGATTCGGTTGGTGCCCGAGACGAGCAGTGCATCGCCCGGGCTGGCCGACAGGAGGTAGCCGCGTTCGCCCATAGAGAGGCGGAAGGCCTTGGCGATGGCGCCGATCGCCTGAGGTGCCTGGCGCATGAGGATCTGGGTGGCGGCGTTCGAGACGATCGCTGTGCCCAGGTCGGATCCGAGGACGTCGGCGGCGTCCTGGGAGACGAAGGCGAGGCCGGCCCAGTGCTTGCGTAGTCCCTTGGCCATGCGCAGCAGGTAGCGGGCGGCCTCAGGTTGCTGCATAAGCATCCACGCCTCGTCCACGATGATCAGCCGTCGGCGTCTGGCGCGCGGGTTGGTGGCATGCCGCCAGATCGAGTCCAGGGCCAGCAGGGTGCCGACGGGCCGGAGTTCGTCGGGGAGGTTGCGCAGCGAGAAGACCACCAGGTGTCCCTGTGGGAGGTGGGTGGTCTGACCGGCGAACAACCCGGAGAACGCGCCGGTGGCGAAGGGCGCCAAGCGGGCACCCAGATCTTTGGCTGCCTCGTCATCATCGGCGGCGAGGATGTCGACCAGGTCACTCAGCAGTGGTGCCTGCCGCCGCCAGGTACGAGGATCCGCGGTGATTCCCACGCTCGCGTAGGTGGCGGTGACCGTCCGGTCCAAGGCAGCACGGTGTTGTGGGGTGAGCGTGCCGTCGAGCATGACGGCCGTGAGGGTGTGCAGGAACAGGCTGCGCTGGATCAGCGTCTCTGGGCCCGCGTTGTCCGGCAGGTCGAACGGGTTCAGCCTGACACCGGTGCTGCCCAGCGACAGGTAGGTGCCGCCGACCGCGTCCGACAGACGCCGGTACTCGTCCTCCGGGTCGATCACCCAGACCTGGACGCCTTCGTGGCCGGTCGGATCGCCGTCCCGGTGGTCGTACAGGCTCCGCAGCACCTCCAGCTTGGTGGCGAAGGACTTGCCGGCGCCACTGGTGGCCAGGGTGACCGAGTTGTAGTTGTCCGCTGACCATCGGTCCCAGAACAGCAGGCCGGAGCTGGTGGAGTTCTGCCCGTAGAGCACCCCGGTCGGTGCCGCGCCCGGGGTCAGGTCCTGGGCTGGAAGGTCGGGGCTGGTGAACGGGAAACTCGCCGACAGCGCCGGGGTATCCAGGGTCCGGCGCATCCGCAGCGCGTCGACTCCCAGCGGCAAGGTAGTGATCCAGCCCTGCAGGGCCCGGAACGAGGCTGGTTGCGCGGCCAACAGCATGGAGGAGCACAGCGCCTTGACCTGCTCGACCTCGGCGTCCAGGTCCTCTTTGGACTGCGCGTGCACTGTCAGGTAGAGCCCGACATCGAACAGCCGGGACTCGCCCCGGGCGATCGCGTGCGCCATGGCCCGGGCATCGTCGATCGCGGCCTCCAGCTCGGGATCCTCGATCCGGTGCCCGGAGGCGGAGCTGTCGGACTGCATCCGGCCGCGCTGACGCTTCAGCTGTGCGGCGGCTTTCGCCGGAGGGATCGGGTCGATGTGCATCGCTACGTCCAGGCGGCCCGGGTAGCACAGCAGCGGCTCCAGCCACCCGGCCCCGACCTCGGCCGGATACCCGGTGACCGTGAGGGTCGCGGCGTAGCCGGCGCCAACCCGCAGGTGGCGGGCGGTGACCTCGACCGAGTCCGGACCGGTCACGGCCTGGGAGTCGGACTGGGTCCGACCTAGCAGTCGGACCAGGGACTGCAGGTTCATCGCGTCCTCCTTGCGCCGGTGACCACCCCGGTGAAGTGGGTGTCGGCCGGGACGGTCCCGGTCGGGTTGGTGGGGTCGACCGCCGCGGCGAGCACGGCCTCGATCTGCCCGGCATCCACCGGCCACACGGTGACCTCGGCGGCGCCCAGGCCTCGGGCGGCGTCTTCGGTCCGACGCAGCGCGATCTGCGCCGCACCGGCGCGGGCAGGTTCTGTCGAGACCAGCAAGATCTGCCGCCGCAGCAGTTCCCGGCTCTCACTCAGCTCCGCTAGCCACTGGGCGTGGTCCAGGCACGCGCTCTCCAATGCCCGGTGAGGCAGTGCGGGAGCGGCTTCGGTGAGCCGATCGATCACCGGATCCAGATCCAGACGACAGGCCTGAACGACGATCTGCGCCGGCCCGGACAGCGAGTGCAGCCACCGGGCGAACCCGGCGATCAGCGCGTTCTGTTCCCCTGCGGTACGCAGACCGAAGTTCACGCCCGAGCAGACGGCGAGTGCGGCGGCCCCGTCCCTCCCGAGTTCGATCGCACCCTCGGCGGTGATCGCCGTCGCGGGCAGCTTGAGTGGGGCGGGAAGCGCCCCTGGCTTCGCGGTGACCCACTCCGGTGTAGCCGCCGCTGGAGCGGATGACGGCACCAGACGGCGCGGGGCACGCAGCTGCTTGATCGCGGCCCACAACAGGTCATGCAGGCCAAGACCATCGCGGCGGATGGTCAGTACCGCGATCGTGGTCGCTGTCACTGGAATCGACGCCAGCGCGAATGTCGACAGCGACCACACCGTCCGGGTCGCCTGGTGGAGCAGCCACAGTGCGCCGGCAACCAGGGTGGCAATCACTAGCTGCTTGGCTGATAGCCCGAAGGCGATCCGGTCCTCTCTGCCGATATCTGCGGGAACCCTTGCCATGTAGGGGAGTTCATCCTCGTGTTCGGCCACGGCCCTCTCCCTTCGATGACATGGGGCGCTGGGTTTCGATCGGCGGAGCCGGCTTCGAAGCACGCGGAACCCTCGCCCCGGATTGCGGCGTGAACGGCACACGTCGTGTGGTCGCCGGACGCTTGCCCGAAGCGGGATTCGGGGTTCCGGCTACGTCCTCCCAGCCGGCATCGCTGCGTTCCACGAATGGCGTGAAGGGATGTCCAGCGGAGCGAGTCCGACTGGTCGGCCGCTGACGCTTCGGCTTACTGGGAGCTGGTTTGTTCCCCGACGGTTTCCGGTTACCCGCAGCAGAATTTGGCCTAGCCGATGGGGAGTTGGCCACCGAGTGCCGACTGCGGCTGGCGAGGCCTAGAAGCCCGCCTCCGCGCATGCCGAATGTCCCAGTGACGGAGCCGAAGGCAGCCAGCTTGACCAGCGAAATCACCGTAGAACGGCCTTGGCCCCAGACGCCCTGCAACAACGACCAAGGCACCTTGATCTCCAGCCACAGCAGGACCAGCAAGATCAGGATCGGCATCAACTCGTCGTTGCCGCCGGGATTGTTGATCACATATCCGGACGAGACGAACGTGCTCAGCCCGACGATCAGCACCAGCGACTGCACGACCTGGATGGCCAGCACCGAGAACAGCGAACGCCACCACCACTTGGCCAGACCTTCGCTAACCGGGAGGGCATGCCCGGCCAGCACCAGCGGTGCGGCCACGATCAACACTCCGGTGATCATCAGCCGGATGACCCAGACCAGCAGCAGGACGAGCATGAGCACGGCCATGACCAGGCCGAGCAACAGCACAAAGATGCCGGCATCAGCCATCTGCCCGACGACCTGTTTGTCCAGCGTGGCCACCAACTGCTGGGGCGTCGTACCTGGGCTCAGCACGCCACGGGCGAGGGCGTTCGAGACCGAGATCCCGGTACTGACGACCGTGAGACTCATATTGATCGCGACTACGGCGATCAGCAGGCGCGGCACCACATCCCGCGCCGACAATCTGGACGAGAACGCCCCGCCGGACATGATCAGGATCCCGGCTATCAGGACGATCAGCACCAGGCTCGTGTCGACGATCGACCGGCTTACCTCCCAGCCCGTCACGATCGGCGCCACGGTCGTCAGGTCCGTCGTGGACAGCAGCTGATCAGCCAATTCCTCAAGCGCCGCGTGCAGACCGGAGGTGACCAGGTCACGGAACCAGTCGTTGATCGAGCCGCCGACGCTCGGAGTCACGCAATCCAGGCCCCAGCTACCGGGGTCCTGCCAATCGCACGAGGACTTGGGTGATTGGCCTACGGAGGGCGGCGTCGGACTTGGCGTGGTGGTTGCCGGAGGTGGGGTCGGTGGAGTCGTGGACTGTTCCGCCCAGGCCAGTTCCACCTCGGTCGGACTGGTCGGACTCACGAGCAGTCCGAGTCCGGCCAGCAACGCCAGGACGGTCAGCCAGCGGGTGATCATGATCAGCCCACCACCGATCGCAGCGCGTCCACGATCAACGGTGCGCAGATGGCCAGGCCGTAACCGATCAGCGCGTTCCGGATACCTCGTTTGGCCTGATCGACCGCCCCCGGATCACCGTCCGCGGTCAGATACCGGATCGCTCCGACGGTCAGGAAGAACGTCGCCAGTCCGACCAGCAGTCGGACGATCCAGGTCCGCAGCGCATCGATCACGCCGCCCAGGTCACCCGGGGCTGCCAGCGCTGGAACGGCGCTCGCGATCACCAGCACGATGGTCAGGCCGACGACGGCGACCGACCTGTGTAGCCACTGCCGGTACCGACCTGGCGTGGCACGGAACAGACTGTTCATGGCTTATCCCTTTCGCTGCCATGGGGCTCTTCGCCGAGTCCAGGGAGGCTGTGAAACCGGCCAGTCCGGAGCTCTCCTTTCCTGCTGGAGGCCCGTTCCTCACGTGTCAGAGCAAGGTGGGCAATCGGCCGGTTTCACAGCGAGTTCAGAGGTGGTCGGTCAGATGCCGAAGCAGGCACTGCTCCGCTTTGCGCAGCGCGTAGCGCACCTGGGGACGAGTACGCCCCAGTTGTTTTGCCAGCGGGCGACCGCGCAGGTCATCGAGGTGTGCCAGTCCGAGGAGATCGGCCTGCTCCCGGCTCAGCACGCCCTGCTGGACGGCCTGGTCCAGGAGCAGATCCGGATGTCCAACCGGTTCCGGCGATGCGATGTGGCGCAGGTCCTCCGGGGCCACCGACAGGTAGTCCCGGCGGCCAAGGCGAAGTTGAGCGCCGGCCCCGTAGGCCGCCCACAGCAGCCGGGGACCGACATAGCGCAGACGAAGATCCGCCGTCCGAACCTGGACGCAGAACTCCTCCAGGACCGTCGAGTCCAGATCTTCCACATCGCCGCGGTAACCGCGGGCCAGCCGGGCAGCCACGTTCTTCAACCCCGGCATGGCCATGCCGGCGCAGCCGATCAGCCACGCCTCGCGGCTGGTGCCCCAGCGCGCCTGCCAGACGAGCTTGCGCCACACCGCGTCCTGGGCCGCCAGCTCGATGGAGTCCTGCAGCAGGATCTGACGCAGCTCCACCAGGGGAACGGTCCGTTTGGGAACCCCGAACCCGAACCGCCTGCAGTCCAACCCCAATGGCCGCGGTCCGGCGTTCAGCAGTTGGAACGTGGACTCGGCGATGTCCAGCGCCGATCGCCACCGGCCGGCCGAGGCAGGCATAGATGCCCCCCAGACCTCGGGCTCCTGCTCATCCCAGCGATCCATCGCTGGCACCTCCTGCATGAAGGCCGAACCAGCGGCCATCCAGCAACGACGCCATAAGCAAGAACCCGACCGCTCACAACTCACGCACACCGCGATCTTGTGAGCGAATGTGCGCACCAACGACCGGAATCGCTCATCCAAGCGAGATATGCGGATTTCGAGGCACTGTTAGTGAGCTGTGAGAGGGACCGGGTATTGGACCCCTGGCGCCCGAAGGGCTAGATCACCTTCGCCTCTTTCACCCATTAGGCGGCATGGGTGCAGGCTTCTGAACTGGCCTTTTATCGATTTGCCAGGTCTGGCGGCCTATTTGGTAGATGTCAGAGCAAGGTGCGCCCGGAGCGCGTACCGCCATGAACAACACCGGCCGAACCCTGTGGCGCTTTAACCGGAAGCCCCAGGAGAACAGCGGAATCCCGCCCCTGGCACACGGCATATCGCGTGCCCTCATCACCCGAATCCTCACCGAACACTCGGCACCGGGCGACGTCGTACTGGTCTCGGGCCTGGACGCCGCACGCATAGCCGCCGTCGTGGACTGCGCCGGCCGCCACGCGGCAATCGATCACCTCAACTCACTCCACGAACCGACCGGCACTCTCGGACTGCCGCCGGTCGCGCCGCACTCCGCGGCAGCGGTGATCGTCGCGGAACTACCGATTACCTGGCACACGTCAGATGTCGCTCCTTACCGGCAGTGGAGCGATCACCTCCGCGCCGACGGAGTCCTGGCGGTCTGCGCACAATCCGGGTTGGACTCCATAGTCCGTGCTGCTCAGGGGGTCGGACTCAGGCCTCAGCGACGAGTCCGAACTACTTGCGAGAACATCCGCACTGACCTGCTGATCTTTGGTCGGTGACCCGATGCGTCTCATCTGCCCGTGGTGCCGAACCCGGACATACCTCCGCCTGCCTGCTGTCCTGCGCGCCTACCGCTGCCCGCACTTGATCGGCTGGCACATCGGCGCCTTCGAACCGACCAGCCGTCGTCGGACCCGGAGAGTCTGCAGTTCGACTCTGCCGGGGGCAGTCGGACTCCATCTGCATCGACTTGTCCGAGCGGCCTGTGAAAACGTCCGCGTTGACGTGCAGATCCTCGGTAGGTGAGCCGTGGCCGCCTACCTCAGACCTACTGGACGACCGTTTTCTCAGTCATGGACCTCAGGCGTTTCCGGGGACAGCACCAGGAGATCGCCAGGGGTGCAGTCGAGCGCGATGCAAAGTGCGGACAGGGTCCGCAACTTGACCTCGTTGGGTTGCTTGGTCATCAGCGCCGAGATCGATGCCGAGGATAGGGAGAGCCCGGCTCGCTCGGCGAGCAGGCGTTGCAGCTGTGCGCCGGTCCACACGTCACGTTCTGCCGCGGCCATGCGGAGTCTCCACTCGACATGCATGGACGGCGACCTCCCGGAACGTGACTCGAGTCGGACTGTTCAGAGATTGTTCCTGACTGGAGTCCGACTCAGGACTTCCTGCGCTCGTGTGTCTCGCCGTCCTTCGTTAACCCGTCTCGGTATTGCCGTTAAAATTAGGTGTTACCTAGGAAACCACGGTGATACCTTAATTGTAGATCGGCTGTCTGATGAGTCCGACTGATCCGCTGAGGCAGGAGAGCTCCGCTTCATCGGCTCGCGCGACCTGGCGGGTCGACGTGGAGGTCAAGCAGGCATCCGACTCGGCAGGGGAGTGGCTCACGGGTGAGTTGATCGAGGTGCTGTGGGATCTGCTCGCGTGGGCGCATCAAGATCGGGCAGAAGACGAAGGGCGGAGTTCGTGAGTGTGGCGGTGAATCCGTGGACCGGGACGCGGCAGTTGAGCGACCTGGAGGTCTCGCCTTTCGGCATGCCCATGGCATTGCTGGGGAAGGAGGTCCGGGTCGCCTTTGTCGGCCGGACCTCTACCGAGGACCGCCAGGATCCGCGTCAGTCACTGACCCGCCAGCTCAAGCGGGGCAAGGGAGCGCTGCCGGACAGCTGGGTGATCGTTGCGCACTTCTTCGACGTGGAGTCCGGCCGGCTGGAGCTGGATCAGCGTGGCAAGAAGTCCGACTACGAGCGCTTCGACATCCCGATCCCGCGAGATGGCGGCATCGCCGACCTGCTCAGCGAGGCGAAGCGTCCGGACCGCCGGTTCGATGTGGTGATCTGCGAGTCGATGTCCCGCATCGCCCGCAAGATGTACGAGACATTGAGTGTCGAGCGAGAGCTGGACCAGGCCGAAGTCCCGGTCTTCGCAGCCAATGAGCCGATCATGATCTCCGGCGGCAGGGCTCAGCAGATCCTGCAGCGACGGATCAACCAGTCCGTCGCCGAGTACGAAGTCCTCAACATGCTGGAGCTGTCCTGGGGCGGACTGTGTACACATGTCCGAGAGGGCTACAACATCGGCAAGCCGTGCCACGGCTACAAGGCCAAGAAGATCAAGCACCCGAACCCGGCGAAGGCCGAGCGTGGACTCACCAAGACCCGGCTCGAACCGGACGGCGTCCAAGCCGAGACTGTCACGTTGATCGCCAATTGGCGCTACCACGAGCGCCTGGGCGCTGACACGATCGCGGACCGGCTCAACGCCGACAAGGAGCGCTACCCGCCACCTGTCTCGCCGGGGCGCTCCAGGGGTGCCTGGTCACGGTCCAGTGTGCTGGAGATCCTGCGGAACCCGAAATACACCGGATATCAGGTGTACAACCGGCGAGCGCGCCGCAGTCGCAGCGGCAAGGTCAACCCCCGTGAGAAATGGGTGTGGTCGAACGAGCCCGCCCATGAACCGTTGATCTCGAAGTGGATGTTCGACGAGATCAACTCCGGTAGCGATAAGAAGCGCGGATCCCGGGACGGTTCTGGTCCTAGGAAGGGGTCGCACACGAAGCGGACCTACCTGTTCCGTCGCCGCATCGTCTGTGACTGCGGGCGGCTCATGTGCGGCAACGCCAACCACGGAAACACCTACTATCGCTGCTATCCGGCGGATAACAACCGCGGCCGACCGGACAAGCACCAGGGTCACCCGAACACGGTGTATCTCCGCGAAGATGTGCTCGCGGAGGCGGTGAACACGTTCTTCGCGCAACGGCTGTTCGGTGCCGACCGGCGAACTCTGTATGAGAACGATCTCCGGAAGGTCGACCGCACTGCGGAACACGCGCGCGGCCAGGAGCGGGACAAGGTTCAGCGCCGGCTGACCGAGCTCGGCCGATCGCAGGAGAACCTGCTGAATCAAGCCATGGCGGGTGAATCGGAGGATGCCTTCGCGAAGGCTGCCCGGAAGCGATACAACGACCTGCAGGAGGAGTGCGACACGAAGGTGGCGTTGCTCGCCGAGCTTGACCGGCAGGAGGCCGCAGAGCCGGATGGGCCGCATCCAGATGCCGCTCAGTTGCTCGACGCACTGCCGCATTTGGCGCTGAACCTGGACCGCGCCCCCGCTGAGGTGCTGGACCGGCTGTTCACCCTGACGAACCTGACCGTGCAGGTCCATTACGAGACCAACGAAGCGACCCTGACGGTGACTTTGCCCAGTTCAGGAGTGTTCGCACTCCAGGAGATGGAGGAAGAGATGATCAAGGTGGCCAAAGAAAAAGGATCCACACAGGCCGGGGAGCCCGGCTTGTGTGAATCCTCGACGTGCCCCCGGTCAGACTCGAACTGACACTGGACGGGTTTTGAATGGAATCGGCAAACTAGCCGTGACCTGCGAAAATGCGCAAGCAGGAGGGCATTCTGCCGGGTATTTGCCGATTGGCCCGGATTTGGCCGCTGCGTTTTGAGGGGTACCCACACCCCAGCCCTGGTCCTCCCGGCCGCCAGCGGCGCTCTCAGAAGGCGCTGAAATCGTCGCTGGCGTGGAGAACGCGCGCAGGCCTAGCTCGGCGGTGCGGCTGCCGTTCGGCGGAGTCCGGGCTGCTGAAGCGCCGTGGGAGCGGCGTTCCCCGCCAGAAGGTCGCGCGGAGGTACAAGCAGAGAGTGTTTTGGATTTTCTCAGAGTCGAAATCAAACCCGCAAACCCGCAAACGATCACCCTTAGAGTGTTTGAACTGCGGAAACAGGGTGCGGGTTTAGTTGCGGGTTTAGCCGGATCTGCGGGTTTGAAACCCGCACCCAAACCCGCAGATGCCGTCGGCCGGGGCAAGGGCATGCCCTACTAGCCGCGCGGGTAGGGGGGCATGTCTTCCTCGTGCATGGTGGTCCATCACCTGGCTCCGCCCGGAAGTGGACGGCTACGCTGCATTCATGGCCAGCCTGGAAGAACTTGAAGCCCGTATATCGGCTGTAGAGCGGCAGCTCGCCGGTGTCCGCCAAGACGCCGCGGCTGCTCGGGTGCTGGCCGGCGCCGCAGACCGTGATGTATCGGAATTCAGTAAGGCCTTGGCCGCCCATACCGCTGTGCTTAATGCGCTACGCGAGACGCAGATCGAGCAAGGGCAGCAGCTGCGCGAGCACCAGGACCAGGCGCGAGACGGGTTCGAGAAGCTGCACGCAGGTCTCTCTCAAGTCACAGCCCTGCTGACTGCGGTGTTGGATAAAGACGGAAAGTAAGCAGGCTCCCCGCCCTGGCTCTGGTCGCCGCTCCGGGATCTCCCTGCAACCGGGGTTCGACTACTGCAAATGAGTGCACGATGTGCCAGCGTGCGCCAGAACTATGTCCCAGTATAGGCAGTCCGCGCTACTGTCCGCAGTCGTGCGAAAGATCCTTTTTTCGGTCGCAGCCATGATTGTGACGTGCCTGTTGGCCAGCAGTTGTGCGAAGTTGCCCGTGGAGAAAAAATACGAGCATCTGCGGGACGTGGCTAATAAAGGCGCCGATGCTCACTTCGTTCTAATCAATGAGAACAAGGACCCCAACAGGGAAACCTGCGAAAAGCACTACAACGTGTTCGTTCCTGACGGTGCCCCATCTGAGGATGGCGACGGCAGGAGCAGCATCGAGTGGACCAATCTGTCCAAGACCTACTTTGCGGATAGCTGTACCTCTGGAAAGCCTCGGGAAATTAAGACGAGAGAGATCTCGCCGTCTCCCACTCCCAGCAACGTCACTGCGACTCCATAAAGTGGTCTGCGCTGGCGCTTGGCGCCAGCGCAGCCTCTAGCCCGTGTCACTGCGCTGGGTCCCGCCTCTTATGTGGTGTCTCGAACTGCGGGGAAGGGGATCGATCATGACCACGCAACGTACGGACTACGGTCGGGGTATGACAGCACAACAGGATGATGCCGACCGGTGGGTGGTTCACAGCGAGCGGCCGATCTACGACAACGAGTGGGTCAAAGTCAGCATGGCTGACATCTCCGTGCCGTCTGGGGAGCGATTTGACCATCATGTGGTCTGGCTGCCGCCAGCCGCTATCACGGTAGTACTCGATGACGCCGGCGAGCACGTTCTAATGAGCTACCGCCACCGGTTCGCCCCCGACGTGTGGAACTGGGAACTGCCCGGGGGGTTGCTAGATGAAGGGGAGACACCTGCGGAAACGGCAGCGCGGGAAGTTGAGGAAGAGACCGGCTATCGTCCCAGGTCAATCGAGCATCTGGTGACTTATGAACCCAACGTCGGCATGGTCCGCAACCCTCACCATGTGTACCTGGCTCGTGGCGCTGAACTGGTCGGCGACCCGACAGAATTCAACGAAGGTCGCTTCCAGTGGGTGTCGTTGGCCGCCGTGACCAAGCTGATCGGCGAAGGCTTGGTCGTCAACTCGGGCGCCCTGGTCGGGCTGCTGTACATGCTGGCCATCAGCGGGAGTTCAGCTGCGAAGTAGATTTGCGAGCCTCGCGCGCTGCCGAGCTGAGCCACCTTTGCTAGCCAGCTCGGCAGCTCGGTTCGCGTGAACTCGCGCTTGGGTCATATCCCCCTGCGCGGCAAAGGCAATCGCGAGATCTGCACGTAGACCGGTCTCAGCTCGGATCGACTCCCCAGCAGCACCAAGCGCTCTGGATAGGTCCTCAACGGCCTCCGGCATGCCAAGCCGCGCAAGGTTGGAGCCACGCCACCGAACGAGGTGCGCCGGCGCCAGCCACAGGAACGGCAGTTCCGGGTCAATCGCGTCATCCGGGAGTAGATCAGCGGCCCGGTCCATGACTTGCCTGGCGCCGAGCTCATCCCCCATCGCTGCTCTAGCTTCACTTTCGGCTGCCAACAGCCACGTGCGCAGCAACGCCGGCAAGCGGCTTTCGTCGTGCTTGTGGGCGTACTGGATAAGTTCCAGCGCTTCTTCTTCGCGGCCGACGTCCAGCAGCACGTTGGCCTGCTGCGCGGTGACGTGCGCCAGGACTGCGGGATTCTCCCCTTCACGCGCTCCTGCCTTCGCGATCTCATGCAGGCGCCAAGCGCGGTCGACGTCTCCGAGGTCGAGCGCTTGCCAACCGGCGAGCGCCGCGGCTTCTGCCAGCGCCATGGCTACGCCGGGTCGCCGTGGACCGGGCAGCGAGTACCGCAGGATGTCTTCCAGCTGCGCCACATGGCCTTCTGTCTGGGGGAGGAGGCGAGCCGTGCCTAGCTGCCGGTCGAGCTGTCGATAGAGGTGTGTCTGGGCCTCTAGCAGCTCGACCGTTGAACTGTCCACAGAGGAGACACGCAATCGATCCCCCAGCTCAGGCAGCCTTAGGGGCGGCGTCTCATCGCCGACGAACCCCAATCGGTCCGGCGTCTGGTTGTAGATCTCGCAGAAGATCTCCTGATACAGCGGATCGCTGACTCGCCGGCCGCCGTTCTCCCAGTAAGCCCACATGCGAGCCAGCGCAGCCTCGGCAGGAATTTGCTGCCGTCTCCTGGTCGCCGCCGCGCGGAACTCACGCATCGCGCGGGCCTTCTTCCACCCGAGCTGATCACGCACATCGCGTAGACGTGTCATCGCCAACACCCCAGATCGTCGGTTACCTAGTCCACCATGTCGTTCTGACCTGCACAAATCAACCCTGACTTGCATGACGAGTCATCCGGAGTCAGGTAGTCGTCAGCTGCCGAAACACCCCTGGCCGGCCTGATTGTTGAGTTATGCGAAACACATCAAGCGTCCTCCGCAGGCAGACGGCTCAGCGCATTTGCGACTGCTCGCTCAGCGGCGACCACGGCTTTTTTCGCCTGGCGCAGCTCGTCCCGCGCTTCTTCGAGTTCGGTTCGCACCGACCAGTACGGCTGAGTCTGGCCCCAATCTTTCTGAGCGCGTACGTAAGTACCGCTTTTGCCTCGAACGTCCACGTAGCCCTGCGCGGCGAGTATTCGCAGCGATGCACCAACGGTGTTGGACGAGCCGCCGAGGAGCCTCGCGAGTTCGCGATTGCCCGGCAGCTTGCTTTCCGGCGCGTATTTCTTGCCCTTCTCAATGTCGCTCTTCAGCGCCTCCGCCAGCTCGTGTCGATCGAGACGCTCAACGTCGCTTGCCAGCTGTTCTTCAGTCACCCCTAGATCGTACTCGTCTGCCGTACTTCAGGGGTTGACAACTTGCGACAGATCGCCATACTGACTGAGCTACAAAAAACTAACTCATTCAGATTCAGCGTTCTGGAAGTTGTCCGGTCGTCAGCCCGGACGCCTCCCAGGCTGCTGGATCGGGGTCCTAGCCCTCGTAGTAGCTGCCGGTCTGTGCCGGTGCGGACCGCCCCCTCCGGGCGGCGAAACCCCGACGTCAACGCGTGTTTGGCGAATCGCAGATAACTCCAGAAGCAACACAGCAAGGGCACGCCTGCCCTGTGATGCCTGTGCGTTCCGGCCGATTTGTGGCCGGCCGCAGGGGATAGCGGGTTCAGAAGGCTGTCACCCGCGTCCGATCGGGCGCCGATCCCGAGCCTGCCCCGCCCGTCGACTTGTCCGGGCGGGCCGGCGTCGGGCCTTCAGTTTCGTCATCGGCTGGCACGTGGCCAGCCCTCAGCAAGGAGTTCCATGCAGGCCGAACGCATTACCGATCGCGCCTTGGCCGACCTGGTCGAGGCGCTGACAGACCCCGATGTGATCGACGGTTTTTGGGAGGACGAGATGGCCGCAGAGCTGGAACCCGTGCTCGACCTGCTCGTGCAGATCGAGCGGGAGCTGGATGCGCAGGGCAGTACTGAGCGGGAGCGCGTCAGGCACTCCTACACCGACCCCAGTAGCGCTCGCCGGGCCACGCGCCGCGGCGAGCGGGCGGTGCTGCGGCACCTGCCGCGCCGGTTGGCCGGCGGCCAGGTCGAGTTCGAGGGCGGGGTGGCGGCATGACCATCACGAACCGGCTCCACCGAGCCGATGGCCTGGTGGAGCTCATGTCTCACCCGCTGCCCATCGAGTTCGGCGCGGGCCGCCCGGCATGCACCGATGTGCCGGATCCCGAGGTGTTCTTCCCGCTGGACGGCGACGAGTTCGGGATCGGACTGGCCAAGCGCGTCTGCGCCGGCTGCCCGGTACGGCGTTCCTGTCTCCAGTACGCGCTGCACCACGACGTGCAGGGCGTTTGGGGTGGCACGACCGAGGACGAGCGGCGCCAGATGCGCCGCACCAACGAGCAGGAGGTGGCGTGATGACCAGGTCCGCTGCTCGTGATGCTCTTCGCTCCGTTCTTGGCCAGATGCCGTCGAAAGACGACAGCCCCATCGACCGAATCGAGTGGCATCGGTCGCTGATTGAGGCGCTTACCCGTTTGGCATCAACGCTGCCGGATGAGACAGGCGACATCGATATCGACGCACTGAAGCGGCAGATCGCCCGGTCTGAAAAGGCGATCTCCAAGCTCGGAGGTAGCCGATGAACTCCCGGTACGAGGACCTGGTTCGCCGTGAGCAGGTACGCACGCTGCTGTACGCGATCGGTGAGCAGATCGAGGCGAACATCGAAGCAGAGTCCGGGGATCCCGCTGCTGTCGCCCGCGCTGTTGTGGCCGCCGGGGTCCTGGACTGCGTGAAGAGCACTTCAACCAACGCCGAGTTGCGGGTGGCGACCAACTTCCTCATCGCCTACGACAACGGGCTTCTGAACGGAGATGCGTGATGGATTGGTTCCGCAGAAAGCAGCAGACCGATTCCGAGCCGGTACGGCCGGAGCAGGTAACGCGATTGTTGGCAGCGCGTCAGGACAGGTGGGACGCGGACATCGACGCGGACGTTGTCGGTGGCTCGGATTGTGACACGAGTTCAGGGCGCGCGGACGCTGCTCTCGCCGCGGTGGAGCGTAACTCCACCCCCGCCGAGCGCGACGCCGCTCGCCGGGCGTGGGGTGGTTGCTGATGGCCAGGCAGCAGGGATTCAACGATGGGGATCGTGTCCGTGATCGGCGCGACGGCAGCACCGGCACGGTGCGCACGATTCCGCTCGATCCTGGCGAGGACCCGAACGAGGTCTGTACCGCCGAAGTCCGCTGGGACAGCTTCGGTTCCAGCGAGCTGGAGCTGGACCTGCCGCACCTGGAGCGTGAGCAGTGATGCGCCAGGTCGAGATCGACTGCCTGACCTGTGATGGCACGGGGACCTGCGGGGACGGGTGTTGCAGCTGCTTCGACGGCTGTGACAGCGGTCGGATCACCGTGACCGTGGTGACCGAGGCCGAACTCGCCGCGCTGATCGGCGATGAGGACCAGGACGACGGCGGCAGGGCGGGTGCCTCATGAACCTGTCCGACCGGATGTGGGCGCTGCGGCGCCGCTGCGTGGCCGCCGGCGTCCCGGACCTGGCCGCGGTGCGGCAGTCCGAACGCCAGGTCGCGTCCGAACTGGCCGCTGTGCAGGGCCCGTGCCAGGCGGCGGAGTGCTCCAGCCGCTCGGCTGTCGGGTTCGCCGGGTTCTGCCAGGCCCATTCCCACCTGATGAACGCATTGATCACCACACCGGAAAGGCGGATGCCGTGAAGCGGCTCAAGGAGATCCTCGCCCAGGTCGTGCTCCAGGTCGGCGAGCTGAACGAGGCGATGGCCCACGAACAGAACCTGAAGCGACGCGCCCGCAACGTGCGGCGCAGCCAGAAGAACAACCAGACCAGTAAGGAGGGCTCCGATGGCTGACCCGGTGGCCTCTGGCATCTCGGTAATACCCCGATCTGCGGCGAGTTCTTGGAGGTCCGCGCCGCAGACCGGGTTCATCAACACCCCTCGTATCGAGAGGAGCCACGGGTAATGCTCTCGCACATCCTCAACCCGAACACCATCATCCTGGCCGTCACCGCCCTGGTGCTCGTGCTGTGGCTGCTGGCCAAGGCCGCGCGGTGGCGTATCGGCGCCGCGTACATGAACCCCATGGCCGGGCGGATGCCCGGGCGCGACGGTAAGGGCTGGCTGATCCTGCTGATCGCCGTCGTCGGCGTGTTCTATCTGCTCAAGACGGGGGGCCTGGGATGAACAACGGACAAGCCACGCAGCAGCGTCCCCTCCCGGCGCACATCGCGGAAATGTCGCTGGCGGAGAAGCAGGAGATGGCCCGCAAGCTCTACCGGGAGCGGCTTGCCGGAGGTGATCGGCTCACCGGCGAGTTGCTGGGCTCGACCTTCGGGATGGGCGAGCGGTGGGGCCGCGACCGGATCGCGGAAGCACACGAGGAAGCCCGCATCGAGGCCCAGGCCGCGCCTGGCACGGCCACCAAGACGCGGGCCAGCCGCAGCAAACCCGCCGCGAAGCAGCCCCGGGCGAAGTCCGCCGGCGCAGCGACGCCGGAGGTCGCACCGGGCCCGTCGACGAAGGCCGCAACGCCGGACGCGGCACCGCAGGTCGTGGTCGGCAGCGAGCCGAGTGGCCGGTTCGTGGCCTGGCTCGGTTTCGGGTTCGGGGCGCTGCTGTCGATCGGCGGGAACATCCTGTTCTGCTGGCTGCCCGCAGCACCAGGGCAGCCGCCGCACCCGCCGGGCTGGACGCCCGAGCCGGCGGCGATGTTGTTCTCCGCCGCCTGGCCGCTGGCGCTGCTGATCGCCGTCGAGGTGATGACCCGGGTCAGCTGGCCCAACACCCTCCTGTGGAACCTGGCCCGCTTCGGGGTGGTCGGCGCGGTCGGTGTGCTCTCGGCGGTCATCTCCTACGGCCACCTGTCCACGGTGCTGGCCGCCTGGCACTACGACGCCTACGGCGCCGCCGCCGGCCCGCTGGTCATCGACGGCCTCATGACCGTGAGCGGTTTCGCGCTGCTGGCCATCTCCAAGTCCCAAGCCTCGAAGGGAGGCACCCGATGAGCACAACCACCTACACCACCACCCCCGCCCCCGATGAGGACCCCGAGGACAACGTGGTGCAGCTGCGCCCCGCTCCACCGGCACAGCCGGGTACCGAAGTCGAGCCGCACGTGTTCGAACCGGACGAGGTACTCACCGCCGAGCAGTACGAGCAGCGGATGCGCAGCCGGGTCCCGGCCGCGCTGGCCGGGGCTGCCGGAACGGCACGCACCAGCACCACGGCCGCCGCGCTGTGGACCGCGCGTACCGCTCGCCGCTACGGGCCGCTAGTCGGGTGGGCTTTGTACCGGCACGGCATGTACGTCTACAAGGGCATGGAGGCCAAGCGGCAGCGTAAGGACTCCGACCGCGAGTACAGGGATATCCGTGCCGCCCGCGCCCGCGCGCTGGCCACCGACGACCTAGACAAGGTCACGCAGCTGACCGACCAGATGCGCACCGGCGCGCACACCCGGATCGAGATCACCGAAAGGCGACTGGATCTGGCGTGGACGGTCACCAAACGCGCGAGCAAGGCTGTCGGTGTCGGTGTGCCAGTCGCCTTGGTGACCGGCGCGGTGAACAGTCTGGGTGGCTGGCTGGGGCCATGGGACGCCACCGATGTACTCACCACCATGGGTGCCGTGTTCACCGGCACGGCCGACACCATCACCTGGAGCGCGGATCACTGGTGGCTGTTCGCCGGTACCGCCGGGTGCAACTGGCTGTGGCGGCGGTGGCGTGACGGGCGGCGCCTGGGTGAGCAGGCATTGCCGGAGAAGCTGCGCCGAAACGGCACGGACACCGTGTATGTGGAGCTCACCGAAACGGCACTGGCGATCGCGCTGGCCAACATCGGCCACCGCAAGCTGACGGCGGTCATCAAGGAGGGCTGGCCCAACCGGGACACCGACGCCAACGCGTGGGTGCAGCCACCGATGATGGATGCCACCGGCACGGGCTGGTCGGTCAAGCTGCGGCTGCCGGTCGGCGCCCCGGTCGCCGAAGTCGCCAAGGCCAAGGTCGCCCTGGCGCACAACCTCGGCTGCCGCCCGCAGGAGCTGTTCATCGAGGCCGACGAGAACGACTCCACCGTGATGGAACTGTTCCGGCTCGATCCCGGCGTGTTGCGCGAACCCGTGCCTCCGTCGGTCCTGCTGGAGGAGGGCGCGACCACCGACTTCTTCGCCGGATTCCCCGTCGGTATCAGCCCCCGCGGTCAGGTCGTGCTGGAGGCACACAACGAACGCAACGGCGCGGTGTCCGGGCTGCCGGGCTCGGGCAAGACCTCGCTGGTCCTCGCGGCGCTCTACGGGGCGATCCTGGACCCGCTCACCGATATCGATGTGTTCGTGTTCGCGGGCAACAACGACTACGAGGCACTCAAGCCGTGCCTGAACGTCGTCGGGCTCGGTGACACCGCAGAGAACGTGCAGGCCTGCATCAACCACATAAAGACCTTGCACGCTGACCTCGCGGTACGCGGCGAGCTGCTCAAGAAACACAACATCAAGAGCGTGGAGGAGGGCGGCCGGGCGGTCATCGCGAAGGAACCGGGTCTGCGGCCCCGGATCCTGGTGGTCGACGAGTGCCAGGCCTTCTTCCGCCAGGACTCCGCGCAGAAGCGAAAGGAGCTGGTCAACCTGGTGGTGAGGTTCGTGTCCGCGTCCCGCAAGTACGGCTACCACGTCAAGTTCGTGACTCCGGTGCCCTCGGATCAGTCCCTGCCCCGGGACCTGATCGCGATCACCACGAACAAAGCGTGCGGGGCGATCGGGGACAAGCTGCGCAACAACGTCGTGCTCGGGGAGAACGCCCACGAAACCGGCGTCTCCGCCCTGGGGCTCAAGCCCAAGACCAAGGACTCCCTCAACGATGTGGGCACCCTGGTCACCGTCGGGTACATGGACAACCCCGGACCGGTCCGCTCCTATCACTACACCGCTGAGCAGCAGGAACAGCTCGTACAGCGTGCTTTGGAGCTGCGGGGCGGTGCGGCGGCGCAGACCGTGCCAACCGTGCAGGAACGGGACTGGCTAGCCGACCTGGCCAGCGTCGCCGGCGGACTGGAGAAGGTGAAACTTGCCGACGGCGCCGCGCTACTGCGCAAGAAGGCCCCCGGCTACCACCTCTACCAGGGGCTGGACGGCAAGACCCTCGCCGAATGGCTGACCGACCTCGGAGTGCCGGTGACCCGCCCGCAGGGCGCCCACACCGTACTCACGCAGAGTATCCGCGAGGCGATCGCCGCCCAGGAGAACACCACAGGTGAGTGAGCGGGGCGCGGCGCCCCACAACCAGTCCCCAGAGACCCGTGGGGCGCCGCTCTCACCCGCTCACCTCACTCACCTGGCACTTGTTCAGGCATTTCAGGCTAGGTGAGCGGTCCACAAGGGACGGACGGTGAATATTCACCTCCCCGGTGGCCATTCACCGACCCATTCACCGCCCTCGCGGCGATCCCGCACACCCACAGTCAGTCACACACAGTCACATTTGGAGATGTCTTCATGGGTACGCCCTCTCTCGCCGATCACACGTCCGCCACGTCGACCACCGCTGGAACGGAGCAGTCGAAGATGCAGGTGACGATCAACCGGGCCGACATCGTGTCGGCCGCCGCCTGGGCCGTGCGCTACATCCCGGCCCGCCCAGCGCATCCGGTCCTGGCCGGGCTGCTCATCGAGATCGACGGCACCGAGCCCGGCCGGCGGGAGGTCCGGTTCACCGGCAGGGACTGGGACACCGCCGCGTCGGCGACCGTCACCGCCGAGGTCGAGGTACCGGGCCGGATCCTGGTGTCCGGGGCGCTGCTGGCCGCGATCTGCAAGCACCTGACTGGCGACACCGTGCACCTGGTCGCCGACGACTCCTACGCCACCGTCACCAGCGGGGCGGCGGAGTTCCGGATGCCGTTGCTGCCCCTGGACGAGGTGCCCGCCACGCCCGCACCCGTCGACCTGGTGGGCGAGGTGAACAGCAAGGCCCTGGCTGCGGCCATCGGTCACGTCGGCAAGGCCGCGTCCAGGGACGACGCGGTTCCCATGGTCACCGGGATCTGTATCGGGCTGACCGAGGACGGGTGCTTGCAGCTGGCGGCCACCGATCGATACCGGGCGGCCACCCGGGATTTGAGCTGGCAGCCCCCGGTCTCGGGCGGCGACACCGTGTTCGAGCCGCTGCTGGTGCCCGCCCAGGTCCTGCTCGGGCTCGCGGCCGGGATGACCGGCGATGAGGACACCGTGCGGATCACCACGACCACCGACCGCGGTGTCGTGCGGTTCAGCAACGGCTCGTGCTGGGTCACCACCCGGCTGCTGGACGTCAAGTTCCCGCCGCTGGCACGGGTGATCCCGACCAAGGACACCACCACGAGCATGGTCGCACGGGAGGACCTGGCCGGATGTGTGCGTCGCATGGGCACCGTCGCAGGTAGCGCCGACCAGCTGGTGCTCACCTTCGGCGATGCCGGGATCACCGTGACCGCCACCGACGAGTCGTACAACTCCGCCACCGAACACATCACCACCGCTGTGGAAGGACCGGCGATCACCCTCGCGGCCCGCTCCACCTACCTGCTCGCGGCGCTGGCCGGGATCACCACCGACCAGGTCCACATCGGGCTCACCGAGGCAGTCGGCAAGCCGATCCTGCTGCGCCCGGTCGGTGTGGACGGAGAACCGCGCGGCGACGCTCTGGACGTCGTCATGACCCTACGGCTGCCCGGCGGCGACACCGACAAGGCCAGCGTCACCGGAGAGGTGGCCGCCTGATGACCGCGCCCAAGAAGACCCGGACCGCCACCCATCGGCCGGCGGTCCGGCGCCGCCGGTTCCGTCACGACGATCTGGTCGCGGTCGATCTGTTCTCCGGGTTCGGCGGTCTGACCCGGGGTATCGAGCTGGCCGGGTTCACCACGATCATGGCCGCGAACCACAACTTCTACAAAGTCGAGGTCCACGAGGCCAACCACCCCGAGGCCGAACACTGGATCGCCGACCTGGTCGACCCCGAGTCCGCCGACTACCACTCCGCCCGCGACCTCCCGGCCGCAGACCTGCTCGTCGCGGGGGTCTCCTGCGTCAACCACTCGATCGCCAACACCATCAAGGCCTACGAGCAGGGCCTGTCGCTGTTCGAGCTGGAGGACCCCGAGTTCGAGGCGCGGGTGACCCGCAGCGAACGGGACCGGGCCACGGCCAACTGTGTGCTGCACTACGCCGCGCAGCACCACCCCCGGATGATCCTGGTGGAGTGCACCACCGAACTGACCTCGTGGGGGCCCGCGCTGCAGGGCCGATCGAAGGTCGGGGACGGCTCCACCTACCGGTGGTGGCTGGGGCAGTTCGACCTGCTGGGCTACCGCCACAAGGTGCTGTACCTGAACTCGCAGTTCTTCGGCGTCGGCCAGTCCCGCAACCGCCTGTACATCGCGATGTGGGACAAGAAGCTGCCGACCCCGGACCTGGAGCACCGGCCGCTGTCGTGGTGCGGCCGGTGCGACCAGGAAGTCCACGCCGTGTGGACCTGGCGCACCGGCATCCCGCCGACCGGGTCGGTCAGCTACGGCCGCCAGTACAACTACCGGTGTTCGCGCTGCCGCGCTGAGGTCATCCCGCCGATGACCCCGTCCCTGGACGCCCTGGACCTGAGCACCCTGGGCACCCGGATCGGGGACCGCGTCAAACCGCTCCAGCCGGCGACCATGGCCCGCGCGGAACGGTGCCGCCAGCGGTTCGCGCAGTTCCCCGCGATCCTCATGCCCGCCAAGAGCGCACGCGGTTCTGAGCGTCACCCATGGCAGCCGATGGCGACCCAGACCAGCCAGCAGGAGACCGCTGTGCTGTCGACGGGGGCGGTGTTCGCCGCCCACCGGCACAACGGGGACGGTAAGCACCTGAGCCAGCCCATGGACACCGTGACCTCCACCCACGAGAAAGCGGTCCTGCTGGCCGCGGTGAACAACTACCAGGGGGCCCCGCGCGGGGTCGACGAGCCGCTACCGACACAGGCGGGATCCGAGACGCTCAGCCTGCTGACCGCCGGGGTCGTCCCGTTCCGCAAGAACACACTGCCCACGGTGCACGCCGAGCCGATGCCGACCGTGACCTCTGACCAGATCCCCGGGCTGCTCACCGCCGAGACGCCCGCACGGCAGGGGAAGGCTCGGCCGCCCTCCGGCGTCGCACAGGAGCAGCTGTTCCCGGACTCGGTCCTGCCGAACAGGCACGTGCGCAGGGACGACTGGGGCACAGCGCTGGCCGATCTCGCGCTGGAGGACTGCTACTTCCGGATGCTGGGCCCGCACGAGGTCGGGCGCGGCTGCGGATTCGACACCGACTTCCCCGGCCACCGCGGCGAGTTCGTCGTGTGGGGCAGCGCCCGCGACCAGGTCGACGGCTTCGGCAACGCCGTCTCGCCCGCCGTCGGCGCCTGGATCGGCACCCGGCTGCGCGCGGCACTCGACAGCGCACACCACCAGGAAGCCGCCTAGCGACCGCCAACTCCGACCGGCTGCCCTACTAGCCCGCCGAGGTAGTGGGGCAGGGCTTCCTCGCTCACCACCTGTACCCGCGAAGGGGGATCGATCATGTCCACCAACCCGTCCACCGCCACCGCCGTAGCCGGGTGGGTAGCGAGCAACCTCGGATGGCGAGTGCTGCCGCTGCACCCCCGGACCAAACGCCCCCTGGCCGGGTGCGCGGACTGCCGGGACGGAGGCGGGCACACCGCCGCGCAGTGCCCTTGCCTGACAACGGGCACGGGCGCGCTGTGCCATGGGGTGTGGGCCGCCACCTGCGATCCCGCTGTGGTGGCGCGGTGGGCCGCGCGCTGGCAACCGGCCGTGTGGGCGGTGCACCTGGGCGCGTCCGGGCTGCTGGCCGTGGACCTGGACGCTCACGGCGGCACCTCACCCGCCCAGCCCCTACGGGGCCTGGCGTGGCCGGCCGGGGATGCGCTGCCGGTGGACGGGATCGACACCTACGCCACCCTGGCCAGCCTGCGCGGCCAATCGCTGGACCTGGACACGCTGGTCACCGAGACCCCCTCTGGCGGGCTGCACCTGCTGTACACGGCGCAGCCCGGTCGGTGGAAGTCCAGCAGCGGCCACGCCCGTCCCGGGGACGACACCGTACGCGGCGGCCTGGGCTGGCAGGTCGACATCAAGGCCTACGCCGGGTACGTCGTGCTGCCCGGCTCCACCACCACCGCCGGGACCTACCGGCGTGCCTCAAGCACCCCGGTCCCGGCACCGTTGCCGGACTGGCTGGCCACCGAGTTGATCCGCACCGGCCACGACCGGCACGCCACCACCCCGGCCCTACCGGCCAAGCCGATCGCTCTCGCACTGCCTGGTGACTGCCCGGGAACCCGGTACGCCGCCGGGGCGTTGAGATCGGCTTGTGCGGAACTGGCGGCGATGAAGCCGAACACCGGGCGTAACCGCAAGCTGTTCCGTTCGACCTCACGGCTGGCCGGGATGTGCGCGGCCGGATGGATCGACCAGGCGGACGTCGAGGCCGCGCTCACCGACGCCGCACAGCAAGCCGCGCTCCCCGCAGGGGAGATCCGCTACGTCATCGCCTCCGGGTTCCGCAATCCACGGGCCGTGCCCGAGCACAGGAGCACCACATGACCATCGCCGTGCCCGCCGATCCCGCCGAACAGACCGCCCCGGCCGACCGGCTGGCCATCCGGATCGGCGGTGAAGCCGAAACCATCCGAGTCCTCACCGCGGCCGTCGCCGACGGGGCACTGCCGGACGTCTACGTCTGCGGCGGTCAGCTGGTGCACCTGTCCCGCGTCTCCGGCCCCACCCCAGACGGCGGCGAGCAGCAGCCCGCCGCGCTGCCGGTGCAAGCAGATCCGCTCACCGCCCCGGCACTGGCGTGGCTGCTGGCCCACCACGCCTACGTCCACCGCGCCAAGACGAACCAGGAGACCGGGAAGGTGACCCGGGTGGAGGCAAGCCCGACCAAGACCGTCCTCTCGGCCGTGCTGTCCTCCCGCTACTGGCCCGGTGTGCGCCCGCTGGCGGGCATCGTCGGCTCACCCGTGCTGCGCCCGGACGGCAGCCTGCTGCAAACCGGCGGCTACGACCCGGCCACCGGCCTCTACTACGCCCCCACCACGCCGATGCCGACGATCCCCACCACCCCCAGCAGCCAGCAGGTGAGCGCGGCACTGGAATTCACGCTGGGCAGCCTGCTGAGGGACTTCCCATTCGTCTCACCAGCCGATAGGGCCAACCACGTCAGCCTGCTGCTGGCCCCGATCCTGCGCCCGTATCTGGGTTGCCTGACCCCGTTCGGGCTGATCTCCGCGACCACCCAGAGCTCCGGCAAGACGCTGCTCGCGGAGATCCCCGGCTACCTCTACGGCTCCAAAAGCCTCGTGTGGCGCAAAGGAGACGACAGCGAATTGGAGAAAGCGATCACCAGCGCGCTACATAGCCCGGCGCCGATCATGCTGTGGGACAACATCGCCGAAGGCACCATGGTGTCCTCCGCTGTACTGGCCCAGCTGCTCACCTCACCGCAGTGGTCCGCCCGGATGCTCGGCTCCTCCGGGGCCGGGTTCACCGCCACCAACGACCGGCTGTGGCTGGCCACCGGAAACAACATCCGCCTCGGCGGGGACATGGCCACCCGCACCGTGCTCGTGCGCCTGGACCCCAACGACCCCCACCCCGACCAACGCGACCAATCCCAGTTCGGCATCCCGCACCTGGACACCTGGCTCAAACACCCCGCCAACCGCGTCACCGTGCTGCGCCACCTACTGATCCTGGTCATGGACTGGATCAACGCCGGAGCCCCGCGCAGCGGGCACTCCATGCGCCAGTTCACCAGCTGGGCACAGGCCACCGGCGGGCTACTGGCCCACCACGGCATCGACGGATTCCTGGGCAATCTGGCGGACATGCGTGAAGCCGACGACCAGGACGCCGAATGGGTCGCCTTCCTCACGCGCTGGCACGAACTGCACGCCGACCGGCGCCTCGCCTGCAGGCAACTAAGACAGAGCGGCGAAGCCGAGTTCGTCAACGGCCGACCGGTCGACCAGTGGGAAGGAACGTTCCTGACCGACGACCGCGATCAGCTGCCCTCCACCAAATCCATCGGCCGCATCCTCACTGGGCACGTCGGCCGCTGGCACGGCGACCACGTCCTGCGCTCGGCCATGGACAGCCACGCCAGAGCCCGCGTGTTCTGGGTAGAGACCCGCGGCGAGTAGCTCCGCACCGGGTTTGCGGGTTTGGGTGCGGCTTTGTTGCGGGTTTACCGCAACCCAAACCCGCACGCCATCACAGCAGGTCAACGACGTAAGCCCCCACGTTTGCGGGTTTGCGGGTTTGAAACCCGATCCTCCCACCGTCCACAACTCCAGAGAGGGCAAAGCCATGCGCATCCCCATGCCATCGATCAACGTCTCCACCAGAAAGGCACAACCAGCATGGCTACCCGCCGGTTCATCACGATCGCGGAAATCTGCGAGGAGCTCGATATAGCTCGCTCGACCTTCGATACATGGCAGAAGAAGGGTGTCGGGCCGCGATGTCTGCAGCTGCCTAACCGGGACATCCGAATCCGGGTTGCGGATTACGAACAGTGGCTGCATGGGCGTGAGGTGGCCGCTTGATGGAGATGACCTACGACGTCAAGATTTGGGCCATTCGGGCTTATGTGGGAACGAGAAAGTCCACCTACAGGGTGCGGTGGCTCGTCGCCGGAGAAGAGTGGGGCGAGACTTTCGACGCCAGCCTGCTTGCGGAGAGCTTCCGGTCCGACCTCGTGAGTGCCCAACGCAAGGGCCAAGCTTTCGTCGTGGCAACCGGCCTGCCAGTCACGATGAACCGTGCGGCGAAGGAAGTGAGCTGGTTTCAGTTCGCTTGCAAGTACGTCGACATGAAGTGGCCGCGCGCGGCTGCGAAGTCGCGGGTCGGGATCGCTGACTCACTGGCCACGATCACCCCGATGATGCTGGCCACGGAGCGAGGTGCACCAGATGCCGCTTTGCTCCGAAAGGCACTAACCGGCTGGGCATTCAACAAGAAACGGCGAGAGGATCCCCAGCCCCCGGAGATCGAGAATGCGCTGAAGTGGGTCGCGCGGAATACCCGGCAGCTGTCGTATCTCAAAGATGAATCGGCGTTGAGGCTGGCGCTCGAACAGTTGTCGCTCAAGCTCGATGGCACGCAAGCTGCGGCCAAGACTGTCAACCGCAAACGGGCCGTGTTCTACAACCTGCTGGATTACGCCGTCGAGTGCGAGGCACTCGACGCCAATCGATTGGGGTTGGTGAAGTGGACGGCCCCGAAGGCCGCGACGGCCATCGACAAGCGGGTCGTCATCAATCCGGATCAGGCGATCAAGCTACTGGATGCTGTGCAGGCACAGCACGTAGAAGGCCAGCCTCGCAGGTCCTCTGGTCCGGCATTGAAGGCCTATTTCGCGGTTCTCTACTACGCCGGCCTCCGGCCGGAAGAGGCCGCGATGCTGCGGAAGGAAGACCTGCAACTCCCGGAGAAAGGATGGGGTGAGCTGCTGCTGTCCGAGACAGCGCCGATCGTGGGCAGCGCCTGGACAGACTCGGGAAAACGCCGGGATCGGCGCCAGCTCAAGCAGCGTGCCAAGGGCCAGATCCGCCCTGTGCCCAGCTCGCCACCGTTGACCCGGATCCTTCACGAACACCTGGCCAGGTTCGGCACGGCCGCCGATGGACGCCTGTTCCGCAGCCTGACAGGTGGTGATCTGTCGGAGTCGACGGTGGGCCGGGTGTGGGACAACGCCCGGAAGGCTGCACTGTCGGAGCAGGAGTACGCGTCGGTGTTGGGCAGGCGGCCTTACGACCTACGGCATGCCTGTGTGTCCACACAGCTGGCCGCCGGCGTGCAGTCGGCGCAGGTGGCGGAGTGGGCTGGTCACTCAGTGGCGGTGTTGCACCGGGAATACGCTCAGGTCATCGCTGGTTTGGAGTCCTCAGCCCGCGAGCGGATCGAGCAGGCGCTGGGTGTGGAACCGGACGACGGCTAACTTTGCCGCGTATTTGCCGCAGATGGCGGGGAATCACCGGGAATCACCAGGAAAAGGGTAGCGACACTACTCGGCCCCCGGGCAGCGTTTCCGCTGCTCCGGGGCCGTAGTGCCTGCTCACAACTGGTGCCCCCGGTCAGACTCGAACTGACACTGGACGGGTTTTGAATCCGTTGCCTCTGCCAATTGGGCTACGGGGGCACTGTGTAACGGGTGATCAGCTTACCCGGTGCGCGGACAGCTTATCGTGGGGGTCCCCTGTGCCGATGTGTCACCCCTGGGAGTGAGCTGGTGTGGCGCTTGACCCAGGTAAAAGGCGAGGATGCTACTCGCGGGTAAGATACTGCGACCCGGATCGAGGAGGACAACGGTGACTACTCAGGACAACGCGCGTCGTGGGCATCGCGTTCTCGTGGCCGAGGATGAGGCGCTGATCCGGATGGACCTGGTGGAGATGCTCCGCGAAGAGGGCTACCAGGTGGTCGGCGAGGCAGCCGACGGGGAAGAAGCGGTCCGGCTGGCCACAGAGCACAAGCCGGATCTGGTCATGATGGACGTGAAGATGCCGAAGATGGACGGCATCGAGGCCGCGTCCAAGATCGCGGGGGAGCGGATCGCACCCGTGGTCATCCTGACCGCCTTCAGCCAGCGGGAACTGATCGAGCAGGCACGGGACGCCGGGGCGATGGCCTACCTGGTCAAGCCGTTCGCCAAGCGGGACCTGCTGCCGGCCATCGAGCTGGCCGTTTCCCGGTTCGCCGAGTTGCGGGCCCTGGAGAACGAGGTCTCCGGGCTGAACGACCGCCTCGAAACCCGCAAGGTGGTCGAGAAGGCCAAGGGTCTGCTCATGACCCAGCAGGGCCTGTCCGAACCGGAGGCCTTCCGCTGGATCCAGCGCAGCGCCATGGACCGGCGGACCACCATGAAGGCCGTGGCCCAGGCGGTGCTGGAGAGCCTCAACTAGGCCGCTGCCAGCGCAGCAGATACCGCCAGAACACCAGGCGTCGCACGTGGCTGCCCGGGAGAACCCGGGTGGCCACGTCGCGCACCTGCGCCGTCGTCAGATCGGATCCCTTCGTCGGCATTGAGACATCGGCCTCCTCTCGCTGATACCTGCCCAGGACGCCGAATGCCGCGCCCAGCGCGCGTTGCCCGGCGATGGCCAGCAGCTCGACCGGCAGGTCGCGAGGCAGATCGATCCGGGGCATCGCGACGACCGCGAGCACGCCGCCGGGACGCACCGCGGCCGACAGCCGGCGCAGGGCCGGTTCCAGTGGCAGGTGGTGCAGCGTCGTGAGGGACACGATCGCGTCGTAGCCGCTGGCTTCCAGCGGATGTTCCATAGCGTCGGCGAGCAGGCAGCGCACGTTTCCGGGGACCCGCCGCCGGGCCGTGTCGATCATGTCCGGGTCGATGTCCAGGGCGTCCACCGCGGTGGCGCGCTCCGCGAGACGTGAGGCCAGGGCGCCTGTTCCGCAGCCCACGTCGAGGACCCGGTCGCTGCCGGCCGGTACCTCCCGCAGGAGTAACCGTTGGTAGTAGGCGTTGTGGCTCCAGTTCCCCAGGTTCATGATCACCATTCTCGCAGGCGCCTGTAAACGGCGCGCGATCGGCATTTCCGCTGATGTTGTTACGGGTGGTTTCCACACTTTTGATCAACCCTGAAGCGCCACTCTTTTGGTCTCCTGTGAGCCTATTCATTTCCGTTAAATAGGCTAAAGATGCAGGTAGATGGGCATAGCTGATCGGGAAAGGGGTTTCCTGAACATTCTTTGATCAACGCCGATTCATTTAGTAGCGAATCTACACACAACGCAGTTGCGGTCTGGTTACGAGGGCCGGAATGCCGATGACTGGCCGCAGAATCGTGGCTACTTTCCGCCCATCCGAAAAACGGCTTTGGCTCCGGCCGGCGGCCAGGAGGGGAGAGCACGTGCAGAAACAACTCGTGACCGTGGCGGTGGCCGCGCTGACGCTCTCGGTGACGGTGGCATGTGGCACCAACAAGACCGAGGACGGCGGCAGCGGTGGCAGCTGTGACACCAGCAAGGGGACGTTGGTCCTCGGAGTGATCGCGCCGCAGACCGGCGGTCTGTCCGCGATGGGCCTGGGTATCAAGAACTCCGCACAGCTCGCGGTGGATCAGGCCAACTCGGCCTGCACCGTCAAGGGCTACAAACTTCAACTGCAGACCGAGGACGACGAGGCGAAGCCGCAGATCGGTCAGCAGGCCGCCACCAAGCTCGCCTCGGACACCAGCGTTGTCGGCGTGGTCGGCACCCTGAACTCCAGCGTCGCGGAGACCGTGCAGCCGGTGCTCGCCGAGAAGAAGATCGCCATGATCTCCCCGGCGAACACCAACCCGTCGCTGAGCAGGGGCAAGGAGTACCCGACCGCGCCCAAGCGCGCGGCGGAGAACTACTTCCGCGTCTGCGCCACCGACGACCTGCAGGGGCCGTTCGGGGCGAAGTACCTGGTCGAGAAGGCGGGCAAGAAGAACATCGCGATCATCACCGACGGCAAGACCTACGGTGACGGTCTGGCGGGCGAGTTCGAGAAGCTGGCCACCTCGCTCGGCGCGAAGATCGCCGGCAAGGAGAAGGTGGGCGAGAAGGACACCGACTTCTCCGGCGTCATCGCCAAGATCCGCGGCGCCAACCCGGACGCGGTGTTCTACGGCGGCGAGTTCCCGGTGGCCGGGCCGCTGTCCAAGCAGCTCAAGGACGCCGGGCTGAACATCCCGCTGATGGGCGGCGACGGCATCTACGACCCCAAGTTCATCGACCTGGGCGGTAAGGACGGTGACTTCGCCACCTCGGTCGGCGCGCCGCCGGACGAGCTGCCCAGCGCGAAGAAGTTCGTGGACGACTACTCGGCCAAGAAGTTCAAGGACGCCTTCTCCGCGTACGGCGCCTTCGCCTACGACGCCGCCAACGCGTTGATCGGCGGCCTGAAGAAGGTCACCGACGCCGGCGACTGGTCGGCGGACAAGCGGGCCGATCTGCTCAAGGCCATCGGTGAGTACAAGGGCCAGGGCGCGACCGGCGAGGTCGCCTTCGACCAGTACGGCGACAGCACCAACAAGCTGCTCACCGTCTACCAGGTCAAGTCCGGCAAGTGGGGCTCCGTGCAGAGCGGTACCTACAACAAGTAGCCGATCCGGCTGTGGGGCGTGCCGTGGAAACGCGGCACGCCCCTGCCGCACACAAGGGAGGAGAACGACACGTGGCGGCATATCTGGAACAGCTGGTCAATGGCCTGGTACTTGGCTCGATCATCGGTTTGATCGCCCTGGGGTACACCATGGTCTACGGCGTCATCCAGCTCATCAACTTCGCCCACGGCGAGGTCTTCATGGTCGGCGCGTACGCCTCGCTGGCCTGTTATCTGTGGATCCTGCCCCCTGATCTGGCAGGCACCTGGTACATCGCCCTGCCCGCGATGATCCTCTTCGGTTCGCTGGTCGCCGCGCTGCTGGCCATCGCGATGGAACGGTTCGCCTACCGGCCGCTGCGCGGCGCGCCGAGGCTGGCGCCGCTGATCACCGCGCTCGGCGTCTCGGTCTTCCTGCAGGAGGTCGTCCGGCTGTTCTTCCCGGACGCCAAGCAGGCCAAGCCGTATCCGACACCGTTCATCGAGGGTGGCATCACCGTGCACCTGGGCGACGGCCAGTTCACCATCGCCTACATCCGCATCCTGCTGGTCGTGGTGGCCATCGGGCTGGCTGCCCTGCTGCAGCTGTACATCAGCCGCTCCCGGATGGGCCGGGCCATGCGGGCGATCGCCAACGACCCGGACACCGCCCGGCTGATGGGGATCAACCCGGACCGGATCATCGTGTGGACCTTCGTCATCGGCGCCGTGCTGGCCGGGGTCGCCGGGGTCTTCTACGGCGGATACCAGAACACCATCAACACCGACATGGGCTTCCAGAACGGCATCTTCGCCTTCACCGCCGCCGTGCTGGGTGGCATCGGCAGCATCCGGGGCGCGGTGGTCGGAGCCATGATCATCGGCGTGGTGAAGACCATCGCCGGTCAGCTGCCCTTCCTCGGCGGCACCCAGTACGACTACGTGTGGATCTTCGTGGTGCTCATCTTCATGTTGGTCTTCCGGCCGCAGGGCTTCTTCGGCGAGACGGAAAGGGTCCGGGCATGAATCGACTGTGGACTGTCCTCAGTGGACTGGGCTTCGCCGTCGCCGCGATGATGCCCTGGGTCACCTTCGCGCTCAACGACGGCAACTATCCGGCGAAGTCGACCCTGCAGTTCTTCGACGCACCCTTCCTGCTCACCGGGTTCCGGTTGCACCTGCTGGTGATCGGCCTGCTGGTCGTGCTGTTCACCTTCCTGCCGTTGCCCGGCAGACCACGCATCCTGCGTGCGGCGGGCTGGGCCGGCGGGCTGATCTCGCTGGTCAACGGTGCCTACATCACCTTCAAGGGCGGCGGCCTCGGGGCCATCACCGCGGCCGACGGCAAGGTCGCGTTCGCGGCCTTCGTCGGTGTCGCCGCGGGCGCGCTGCTGATCTGGAGCGGCGCAAAAGCCGCGCCCGGCATCGAGTTCAGCTGGCCGGAACGGCCCTCCCGTTGGCTCGCCTACCTGGCGCTGCTGGTGTCGTTCGCCGGGCTGCTGCTGTTCGTCGCCGCCATCCTCACCTCCGGCGGCGGCATCACCAACCCGTACTCGGCGGGGCAGTTCATGTCCTTCCTGGCGATGGCCGCCGGGCTCATCGCCGCGCTCGGGGCGACCGGGGTGCTGCGCTGGATCGGCGAGCTGTCCGAACAGCACCGCTACTTCAGCCTCCTCGTCATGCTCGGCTGCGCACTCGGGCTGCCGTTCACCTCGGCGGGCAACGAGTACTGGATGACCGTCGCGGTGAACATCGGCGTCTACGCGGCCACCGCGATCGGCCTGAACATCGTCGTCGGCCTGGCCGGACTGCTCGACCTCGGCTATGTGGCGTTCATGGGCATCGGCGCGTTCGTCGCGGCGAACCTCTCCGGCGCCGCGGCCGCCGCGTTCGACATCCACCTGCCCTTCATCTTCGCCGCCATAGCCGCCGCGCTCGTGGCGGGCGTCTTCGGTGCGATCGTCGGTTCGCCGACGCTCCGGGTACGCGGTGACTACCTGGCCATCGTGACCATGGCCTTCGGTGAGATCTTCGTCCGCTCCTCGCAGAACAACATCGGTGGCCTGACCGGCGGATCCAACGCGATCCCCGGCATTCCGCCGCTGGAGCTGTTCGGCACCGGCTTCCAGGAGTCGATCAGCATCGGCGGCTACAAGCTGGCCGGCGGGGTGCTGTACTACGTGCTGATCGTGCTGCTGGTGGCCCTGGTGATGGGCGTGTTCGCCAACCTCAAGGACTCGCGCATCGGCCGGGCCTGGATCGCCATCCGAGAGGACGAGGACGCCGCGCGGGCCATGGGCATCCAGACCGGGCGGGCCAAGATCCTGGCCTTCCTGATCGGTGCCACCCTGGCCGGGCTGGCCGGCGCGGTGTTCGCGCACAAGACCAGTTCGGTGTCCTACGAGTCGTTCCGGTTCACCGAGTCGGTGACCCTCCTCGCGGCGGTCATCCTCGGCGGCATGGGCACGATCCCCGGCGCGGTGCTGGGCGCGTCGCTGCTGTTCGTGCTGCCCGAGACGTTGCGTGAATTCCAGGACTACCGGCTGATGCTGTTCGGCCTGGCGCTGGTGCTGATCATGCGGTTCCGGCCGCAGGGCCTGGTCGCCGACCGGCATCGCAGAGCAGAACTGACCACAGTGGACGATCCAGTGGAGGTGGCAGCCAGATGAGCGCTCCCGTGTTGTGCGCCTCCGAGGTGTCGATGGTGTTCGGTGGCCTTGTCGCGCTGGACTCGGTGTCCCTGGAACTCCACAGTGGACAGATCGTCGGGCTGATCGGCCCGAATGGGGCGGGCAAGACCACGTTCTTCAACTGCCTCACCGGCCTGTACGTGCCGACCAAGGGCAGGGTCGAACTGTCCGGCTCGGTGCTGCCCAAGGATCCGGCCAAGGTGACGGTGGCCGGGATCGCCCGCACCTTCCAGAACATCCGGCTCTTCCCGTCCATGACGGCGCTGGAGAACGTCCTGGTGGGCAGGCACATCCGCACCAAACAAGGTCCACTGTCGACACTGCTGCACGGTCCGTCGTTCCGGCACGGCGAGCGGGCCGCCCGATCCAGGGCCCAGGAGCTGCTGGCGTTCGTCGGACTGTCCACAGTGCACGATGAGCTGGCCCGCAACCTGCCTTACGGCGACCAGCGCCGGCTGGAGATCGCCCGCGCGCTGGCCACCGAGCCCACCGTGCTGCTGCTGGACGAGCCCACCGCGGGGATGAATCCCCAGGAGACGGAGGCCACCCGGCAGCTGATCTTCGCCATCCGGGACACCGGTGTGTCGGTGGTGGTGATCGAGCACGACACCAAGTTCATCTTCAGCCTGTGTGACCGGGTGTCGGTGCTGGTGCAGGGCAGATTGCTGGTGCAGGGCAGCCCGGAGGAGGTGCGCGGCGACCCCCGGGTCATCGAGGCCTACCTGGGCAAGCCGCCGGAGGAAGTCGCCGAGATCGTCGAGGAGGCCGAGAATGAGTGAACTGCTGGAAGTACGCGGCCTTTCGGTGGCCTACGGCGCCATCGAGGCGGTGCGCGATGTGTCGTTCACCGTCCATGCCGGACAGATCGTGTCGCTGATCGGCAGCAATGGCGCGGGAAAGACCACCATCCTGCGCACCATCTCCGGCCTGCTGCGGCCCAAGGCGGGCGAGATCCTGTTCCAGGGCACGCCGATTCACGCCCTGCCCGCGCACACCGTGCTGGGCATGGGTATCGCCCAGTGCCCGGAGGGCAGGCGGCTGTTCGCCCGGATGACGGTCGAGGAGAACCTGCAGCTCGGCGCGTACGTGCGCCGGGACGACGGTATCCAGGCGGACATCGACAAGGTCTACGACCTGTTCCCGGTGCTCGGCGAACGCAGGCACAACAAGGCCGGCCTGTTCTCCGGCGGCGAGCAGCAGATGCTGGCCATCGGCCGGGCCCTAATGTGCAAGCCCCGGCTGCTGATGCTCGATGAACCGTCCATGGGCCTGTCACCGATCATGACCCAGCGGATCTTCGACACCGTCGCCGAACTGCGTGACCTGGGCACCACGGTCCTGCTGGTGGAGCAGAACGCCCTGGCCGCGCTGGCGCTGTCCGATCAGGCGTACGTGATCGACCTGGGCCGCACCACGCTGCACGGAACCGGCCACGAGCTCCTCGCGGATTCCCGGGTGCGGGCGGCGTATCTGGGCGAAGAAGTGGCGTGACCGGAACGCCCTCGCCGCTGTCCGTGCGGCGAGGGCGTTCCCCGTAAACTGCGCGAGCAGAGTGCGAATGTTCCTGGGGGGCAACATGGAGTTCGTCTGGCTGGCGGCCGTCATGGTCTGGGTGGGGATAGGCCTCCAGTGGTATCACCGGCGGACGCAGCGCATCACGGTGCAGTCGGCCATCGACGGCGTCCGCAGGAGTCTGGGGCCACGGCACAAGCACAACAACTGCCACGAGGTGACGCTGGAGCGGGCGGCGCCGCTGAGCATCCCGATGATCCGGCAGGTCGCGCTGCGCCGGGGGTACCGGGTCGCGGGGATGACCGTGGACGAATCCGGGGTGCGGCTCGAGTTCCACCGGAAAGCGGTGAAGAAGTGAGCCTGGACGACGGGTTCCTGGACGCCCTGCCCTTCCTGCTCCTGTTCGTCGCGATCGCCTTCCTGATCGTGGATCGGCAGCTGCGGGCGTATCCCGGCACCCGGCTGCGTGACCGGCATCGGCGGGCGTTCACCAGGGTGGTCCGCCGCAACTCCGCACCGGCGCTGGCCGTGGACTGGATGTGGTACTCGCACCTGGAGCTGGCCGAACTGATCCGGATCGCGGAGGACCACGGCCTGTACTTCGTGCGGGAGGAGATCGAGGGCGCCAGGTGGCTGTTGCTGCTGAGCTCCGACCGGTCCAGGGCGAACCCGGTGCTGGACACCGCGGAGGAGTTAGCCTTCGCCGAGGCGGGCGGCGTGACCCAGATCCAGGTGATCGGCGCCTCGCTGGCCGAACTCCGGGAGCAGCCGGAGCTCGTGCGGCGGGCGCGGGAGATCCAGCGGGAGTCCGGGTTCGACCCGCTCTCCGCGAGACTGATCAGCCTGGTCGGTTATCGCCAGGCCGAGTGGCGGGGACGGCTCGGGAACGAGTCGGTCCTGGCGGTGTGGTCCGGGCTCCTCGCGCTGGGCCTGCTGACCCTGGCGCTGCTCATCCCCGATCCGGCGGTGTTGTGGGTCGCCGTACCCGTCGGCCCGGTCTGTCTGCTGTTCACCGGCTGGATCCTGGCGCGGTATGTCCGTTATCTCCGGGTGCGCCGCCGGGAACTCGGCCGCTACCTGGACGCGCTCCGGGAGCTCAATCGGATGGTCACTCGCCGCCGATGGACAGCCAGCCGAACTCCGAGTCGGTGAAGCCTTCGCCACGCTCCAGCCGCCGGTAGGCACCGGTGCAGTTCTCGGTGTCCCACACCTTCTGGATGTAGCCGGTGTTGTTCTGTGCCCAGCGGAAGAGGTAGGGCGCCCTCTCACAGTGACCGGGTAACACGTGGCTGTAGCCGGTTCCGGTTGCGGCGTTCTTGTTCTCGGCGATGCACATCGTCACGTCGGGGCACTGCTCCGGAACGACCCCGCGGTTCTGCTGGCTCGCGGCGGCGGGCAACACCGTCAGCGAAGCCAGCCCGAGGGTCGCAACACCCAGCACGAGTGATCTGCGGACACGACGAACAGCCATTCCTACCCCCAGAGAACGATGACGGATGCCAACGCCGACGACTGTAGGTCGGCGGCTCCGGAAGTGGGAATGATTCGTAGAACCTGTCCACTTCGAGACAGGGCACCGGCCGTTATCGTGGGCTGTATGCACGGCATGGGTTCGGCTCTCGTCCTGGTGGTGCTGGCCGGTATCGCCGTCTTCGCCGTCCGGTACGGCCGCACCTACGGACGGTCCCTGCAGAGCGGGCAGCGGTTGAGCCTGGAACGGGTCTTCCAGGGTGCGGGGGATGCCCCGATCGAGCTCGACTGGCTGAACTTCACGACCGTGCCCTTACCGGAGATCGAGCAGGCCGCCGCCCGGCACGGCTACGGCCTGTCCGAGCGGCGACGTACCGGCCGCTCCTGGCTGCTGATCTTCGAGCGAACCCCTCTGGAGGAGTAGACCGTGGTAGATCTGTCCACATTCGACCGGGCCTCCCTCGGTACCTGGCCGACGCCGTTGGAGCACTGCGGCCGGCTCTCCGAGGCCCTGGGAGGTCCGCGCATCCTGCTGAAGCGCGACGACGTGAACGGTCTGGGGCTCGGCGGGAACAAGCTGCGCAAGCTGGAGTTCCTGCTGGGTGCCGCGCTCGCCGAGGGGGCCGACACGGTCGTGACCTTCGGCGGCCTGCAGACCAATCACGGCCGGCAGACGGCCGCCGCCTGCGCCCGGCTGGGCCTGCGCTGCGAGCTGGTGCTCACCGCTGCCGTTCCGCTGTCCGGCGAAGCGTACGAACGTTCCGGAAACGTCGCGCTGGACAGGCTCTACGGTGCACAGCTGCATTTCTGTGCCGATGAGCAGGAGGCCGAGACCACGCACCTGGCCATCCTGGAGCGGGCGGCTCAGGAGGGTCGCAAGGTGACCACCGTCCCGATGGGCGGCTCGAATGCGGTGGGGGCGCTGGGATATGTGGCCGCCGCGCTCGAACTGCACGAGCAGGCGGCGGACATCGACCGGATCGTCTGCCCGACCGGCAGCGTGGGAACGGTGGCCGGGCTCATCGTGGGTGCGGCGGCCCTCGGCTGGCCGGTGCGGGTGGACGCCGTGGCGATCTCGGAGGACGCCGCGGCCAAGCAGGCGAAGATCGAGCAACTCGTCGCGGAGACCGCCGGGCTGCTGGGGTTGCCGGTTCCGTCGCTCGATCATGTGCGGGTCACCGACCGGGCCGTCGGCGACGGCTACGGCCTGCCCACGCCGCAGACCTGGGAGGCGATCCGGCTGTTCGCCAGGACCGAGGGCGTCCTGCTGGACCCGGTGTACACCGGCAAGGCCGCCGCCGGACTGATCGCCGCTGTGGCGGCCGGTGAGATCCCCGCCGACGAGACGGTGGTGTTCCTGCACAGCGGCGGGACGCCCGCCCTGTTCGGGTACACCCCCGACCTCATCGTGGAAGCGGAGCGCTGACGGCCTACTTCGGCGGCGCCTCGCGCAGCACACAGGTCAGCCGGGCCGTGCAGGTCCGGTTGCCCTGGTCGTCGGTGATCACGATCTCGTAGGTGGCGGTGCCCTTGCCCTGGTGGAGCGGCGTGGATACCCCGGTGACCACGCCGTCGCGGGCCGCGCGGTGATGGGTGCAGTTCAGCTCCAGGCCCAGCGAGATACGGCCCAGGGACCTACCGTGCAGGGCCGCGTGGATCGAGCCGAGGGTCTCGGCCAGCACCCCGTTGGCTCCGCCGTGCAGCAGGCCGAACGGCTGCTTGTTGCCCTCTACCGGCAGGGTGCCCACCACTCGCTCGGGACCGACCTCGGTGACCTTCAACCCCATGCGCGTGGCGAGCTGCTCGGGCAACGCGTCGAAATCGTCCTTCGTTGGATCAAACAAGCCCCATGCCCCATTCATCCATACCGGTGAGGTGAACCAGTGTCAGACCTCCACCCTAGACTCGCCACCGTGACACTCGACTCGCCGCGCAAACTGCTCCTGCTCGATGGGCACTCTCTCGCCTACCGGGCGTTCTTCGCCCTGCCCGCGGAGAACTTCAAGACCCAGACCGGCATGACCACCAACGCGGTGTACGGCTTCACCTCGATGCTGATCAACCTGCTCCGCGACGAGCAGCCCACGCACATCGCGGTCGCCTTCGACGTGTCCCGCAAGACCTTCCGCACCGAGGCCTACGCCGAGTACAAGGCCACCCGCTCGGCCACCCCGGACGAGTTCAAGGGCCAGGTCGACGTCCTCAAGGACGTGCTCACCGCGCTGGGCATCACCTCGCTGAGCAAGGACAACTTCGAGGCCGACGACATCATCGCCACCCTCGCCACCGCGGCCTCCGCCACCGGCTACGACACCTACATCTGCACCGGAGACCGGGACGCCCTGCAGCTGGTCACCGACAAGGTCACCGTGCTGTACCCGATGAAGGGCGTCTCCGAGCTCAAGCGGTTCACCCCGGAGGCCGTCGAGGAGAAGTACGGCCTGTCGCCCAACCAGTACCCGGACTTCGCCGCGCTGCGTGGCGACCCCTCGGACAACCTGCCCGGCATCCCCGGCGTCGGCGAGAAGACCGCGACGAAGTGGATCAAGGAGTACGGCTCGCTGACCGCGTTGGTGGACAACATCGACAAGGTCAAGGGCAAGGTCGGCGACTCGCTGCGGGCCAACGTGGCCAATGTGCTGCTCAACCGGCAGCTCACCGAGCTGGTCCGGGACGTCGAGCTGCCGGTCGGGCCCGATGAGCTGGAAACCCGCGGCTGGGACCGCGACGAGGTGCACAAGCTGTTCGACGACCTGGAGTTCCGGGTGCTGCGCGACCGGCTGTTCGCCACCCTGTCCAGCGCCGAACCCGAGGCCGAGGAGGCCTTCGAGGTCGACGGCGGGGTCATCGAGGTGGGCAAGGCCGGCGAGTGGCTCGCCGAGCACGCCCGCACCGGCCGCGTCGGCCTGTCCTTCCACGGCACCTGGGGGCAGGGCACCGGGGACCTGGACGGCATCGCGATCGGTACCACCGGGGGAGTGGGCGGCTACCTGAAGCTGGATTCACTGACCCCCGAGGACGACAAAGCCGTGGGCGAGTGGCTGGCCGACGCGTCGGTGGCCAAGGCCGCGCACGACGTGAAGGGCGCGCTGCACGCGGTGCGCAACCGGGGCTGGGTACTGAACGGCCTGACCAGTGACACCGCGCTGGCCGCCTACCTGGTGCGGCCCGGCCAGCGGTCGTTCAACCTGCCCGACCTGGTGCTGCGGCACCTGGGCCGCGAGCTGCGGATCAGCGAGACCGAGGAGTCCGGTCAGCAGTCCCTCTTCGGCGAAGAGGAGGACACGAGCGCGCAGATCGCCGCCGGCGAGATCATGAACGCCGCCGCGGTGGCCGAGCTGGCCGAGGTCCTCGACGGTGAACTGACCAAGATCGGTAACCAGCACCTGCTCGGTGAGCTGGAGCTGCCCCTGCTGCTGGTGCTGGCCGAGCTGGAGTCGGCGGGCATCGCGGTGGACACCGAACTGCTGGCCGGCCTGGAGGCGCACTTCGCCGCGCGGGTCAAGCAGGCCGCGCAGGACGCCTACTCGGTGATCGGCAAGGAGATCAACCTCGGTTCGCCGAAGCAGCTGCAGGTGGTGCTGTTCGACGAGCTGGACATGCCGAAGACCAAGAAGACCAAGACCGGGTACACCACCGACGCCGAGGCGCTGCAGAACCTGTTCACCAGCACCCAGCACCCGTTCCTGGAGCACCTGCTGGAGCACCGGGACGCCTCCCGGCTCAAGGTGACAGTGGACGGCCTGCTCAAGTCGGTGTCCGCGGACGGCCGCATCCACACCACGTTCAACCAGATGATCGCCGCCACCGGCCGGCTGTCGTCCACCGAGCCGAACCTGCAGAACATCCCGATCCGCACCGACGAAGGACGGCGGATCCGCGAGGGATTCGTCGTCGGCCAGCAGTACAAAGAGCTGATGACGGCCGACTACAGCCAGATCGAGATGCGCATCATGGCGCACCTGTCCGGCGACGCGGGCCTGATCGAGGCGTTCAACAGCGGCGAGGACCTGCACACCTTCGTGGCCGCCCAGACCTGGGGTGTGCCGATCGAGGAGGTCAGCGCGGAACTGCGCCGCCGGATCAAGGCGATGACCTACGGCCTGGTCTACGGCCTGTCGGTCTACGGCCTCGCCCAGCAGCTGCGCATCTCCTCCGACGAGGCGCGTGGCCAGATGGACGCCTACTTCTCCCGGTTCGGCGGGGTACGCGACTACCTGGCCTCGGTGGTGGATGAGGCCCGCAAGGTCGGCTACACCGCGACCATCCTCGGCCGCCGCCGCTACCTGCCCGACCTGACCAGCGACAACCGGCAGCGCCGGGAGACCGCCGAGCGGATGGCGCTCAACGCACCGATCCAGGGCAGCGCCGCCGACATCATCAAGGTGGCCATGCTCAACGTGCACGACGGCCTGCGCGACGCGGGCCTGCGGTCCCGGGTGCTGCTCCAGGTGCACGACGAACTCGTGCTGGAGATCGCCGCGGGGGAGCGCGAGCAGGTCGAAGCCCTGGTCCGGGAGAAGATGGCCGGCGCCGCCGACCTGTCCGTTGCCCTGGAGGTCTCCGTCGGATCCGGCCGCAGCTGGGACGACGCCGCCCACTGACGTTGCTCCGAAGTTGACGATGTTCGCGCGAGGAACGAGCCCGAACATCGTCAACTTCGGCACCGCTTTGAGCGAGTTTTTAGCGGACTCCGCGATCCTGTGGCCCAGAACCGGACCACAGAATCGCTGGGGGAACCATGACGTCGGAGACAAGCCGAGCTGAGCGGACCTCAGAGGGCCGGGCGCTGCTGGCCGCCGTGGTCCCCTGGGGCCTGCTCGCGGTGTATGTCCTCGCCAACCCGATGTCGATGGCGGGCACTATCAACAACCTCATCGCGGACCCGTCGATCCTGATCTTCCTGGTACTCGTCCTGTGCTCGGTACTGCTGGACTTCGTGCTCCACGCCCTGGTGACTTAGGCTGCCCCCGACGAATCTCGCTTCTGGGGGTATCACCATGGATCCTGCACACCCGCCTGCCCAGCACCTGCCCTACCCGGCCGCGCCGCCCATCTACGAGGGGCCGCCGCAGCCGCGCCGTACCGGGTTCGGCCGGGTCGCCGGTGCCGCCGCCATCTGGGCCGCGCCGGTGTGGTTCGTGCTCACCGCCATCGCCCTGATCGTCTCGCCGGACCCGGCTTACGCGATCGGCGGCGTCTTTGGCCTCGTCGTCTTCCCGTACCTGGTCACCAGCCTCGTGGTGTGGCTGATCTGCCGGACCTCCCGGCCGCACTTCCTACTGCTGGTGCTGATCACGCTGGCCGCGCAGCTCGTGCTGCTGTTCATGGCAGGCGCGGGCCGGATGGTGGGCCACAGCTGACGGTCGCCAGGCAGGGCACGCCGATCTGGGTGAGAATCGGCCGGGTGAGCTCCGAACAACGTACACAGCGGCGGACCTCGCTGGGCCGGGTCGCGGCCGCCACCCTGATCTGGGCCGGGCCGCTTTACGCGGGCCTGTTGCTGTTCGCCATCGACGCGAAGGTCGACGCCGTCTACTCCGTGCAGGCCCTGTTCATCTCGGTCGGCGTGCCCTACCTGCTGGCCACCGGCGGCCTGTGGCTGTTCGTCCGGCTCAGCAGGCCCGGCTTCGGCACATTGCTGCTGCTCGCCCTGCCGGTCTTCGGCGGCCTGTGGCTGTTCCTGCGCCTGGCCCGGCTGCTCAGCGCCTGATTCACCCGTGAGGGTCCACCCGGTTCCCCTAGCATCGGGAGGGACTCTGGGGGTAGATCATGGAGACCGCGCAGCCACAGCTTCTCGTGCAGGTCGCCGGTGCGGTGACACTCTGGGCGGGTCTCGCCTGGATCGCCGGCACCGTGGCCACCGTGGGGAACCTCGACTTCCTGCCGAAGGTCACCACGGCCGGGATCCTGATCGCCTGGCCGGTGGCCATCGTGCTGCTGTGGCGGGTTGCCCGCACCGTGGTGGTGCGGTTCACGCTGGTCCTGACGACCGCGTTGCCACTGTTCCTCGCGGTAAATCGCATCGTGGAGCACTTCCTCGCGATCTAGGATCAGGCCCATGTTCCTGGGGGCCACCGATCCACTGCCGCACCTGCCACGCCGCATCCTGATCGCCGGTTCCTCCGGCGCGGGCAAGACCACCCTCGCCGGGCGGATCGCCGCGGTCACCGGCATCCCGCGCCAGGACATGGACGCGCTGCACTGGGGCCCGAACTGGACGCCGCACGCGGACTTCGAGGACCGGGTGCGTGCCTTCGCCGCGACCGGGAGCTGGGTCTGCGAGTGGAACTACCGGCAGGTCAAACCGCTGCTGCGCGACCGCGCCGACACCCTGATCTGGCTGGACTACCCACGCCCGTTCGTCATGTACCGGGTCATCCGGCGCACGTTCCTGCGGCGGTGGCGCCGGGAGGTGTTGTGGGCCGGGAACGTCGAGCCGCCGCTGCGGACCATGTTCACCAACGATGATCACGTCGTCCGCTACTCGTGGCTCACCCACGACCGCAACGGGGAACAGGCGAGGGACGTCGCGGCCGAGCCGCACATCACCGCCGTGCGGCTGCGGTCCCAGAGTGACGTCGACCGATGGCTGGCCGGCCCGCTGCGCGTAGTTGCCGGAAACGATGGCGATCGTTAAGTACGCGTGAGGCGCCGCTGAGAAAAAGCCCGGATCGGTGAACCCCATCGGCATCGAAACCGTATGGCTTGCTGTAACACGAACGGCCCATCACGGTCGCTGATATCGATCAATGGGCCGGTGACAAGCGCCAAAACCGCAGGTCGAACAACTGCATAGCTGAACAACGGACCCTTTGCCCGAGTTACCGCTGGTCATGGTGCCCGCCTGCCGATCCACCGACGGAGGCATCGCATACGACCAGAACAGCTCATAGTTCGGACGGGATGCCATAGGACTTTCCGTCGACTACTTCTACCCGGCAACCGGATGGCCTAAACATTCCGTCTAGCTGTCGGTGAGCGATCCCAGCCGCGAACCGACAGCAACATTTAGCCACAAGAAGTTAACCCTAGCGGGTGACCGAACTGGCGCAGGATCCGTTTATATGACTGAACGCTACGACTGACGCGACACGATCCCGCCACTTCGCTACACCATGGCTCGCCCTCGCCCGGGGTGGAGCTGGACTCTGTTGCTTTTGGAGGCGTTGAATGCTGAGCGGCTCGCCCCTGCTCTACCTGGCTGCCAACTCACCGCATGACACCGGTGTCCGGCAGGTAGCACAGATCTCCGCGCGTCTCAGCTACGCGATGATGTGCTTCACCATGGCTTGGGGCATCTTCACCGCGACCGGCTGGGTGACCCGGATGACCGGTCGTGAGGCGATTCGTAGTACTCACATGGTCTTCGCGACCATGACCCTGGCGTTCGGTCTCGTGCACGCGGTCTGCTTCCCCCTGCTGACGGATCTGGTGTTCGGCTTCGACAAGGTGTTCATCCCGTTCTGGGACGGCATCACCCGGCACGCGGTCGGCATCATCGGCTTCGAGCTGATGCTGGCCGCGGCGTTCACCACCGGAGCGCGGAACCTGTTCAAGTACCGCACCTGGCTGCGGATCCATCAGGGCACCTACATCGCGTTCGTGTTCCTGGTGATCCACTCCTTCTTCGGAGCGGCCGCCAACGGCACCCTCAACGTGGTGTGGCTCGGCGGGATCACCCTGTTCATTCCGGCCGGCCTGCTCTGCGGCCTGCGATTCCTGCCACCGTCCACCCTGGTCAGAGCCGGTCTGGTAGCGCCAGAGGTGATGGACCCGCTGGGCCTGATGGAGCCATCCGGAGAGGAGGGTAAACGCCTGGATGTGAGCGTCAACAACGAACTGTGTCACCGGTACGGCTTCTGCCAAGCCGAGGCACCTGAGGTATTCCAGCTGACCAAGGACGGTCGGCTGCGCTATGAGTCGCGGCCCGAGACCCGGCTCTCCGACAAGACCCGTTCGGCCGCGCGGTGCTGTCCGATGCGCGCCATCGACCTGCGGGAGAGATCCCTGTGAGTGAAACCGTCCGCATCGTCATCGCGGGAGCCGGGCTGGCGGCGTTGCGCGCCGCCGAGCGGCTCCGGGAGATGCGCTTCGACGGCGAGATCGTCCTCGTCGGTGATGAGCTGCCCAAGCCCTATCACCGGCCTGCCCTGTCGAAGAACCTGCTTACCGGCAAAGCCCCCGGCGATGGGCTTTACCTGGAGGGCTACCAGCGGCTGAACGCCTTCTGGCGGCTCGGCACCCGGATCAGCAAGCTCGATCACCGCAGGCACGCCCTGACGCTGCCCGGCGGTGAGGAGATGAGGTACGACGGCCTGATCATCGCCACCGGCATGCAGGCCAGGACCCTGTCCGGCGCGCCGCTGCACGACCCCCGGGTCAACGTGCTGCGCACGCTGGCCGACGGCCTCGCCATCCGCGAGTCGATCAAGCAGGCCCAGGGGCCCGTGGTGATCGTCGGCTCCGGTTTCACCGGCTGTGAGGTCGCGTCCAGCGTCACGCAGCTCGGCAAGAAGGCGATCATCATCGTCCGGGGCGACACCCTGTTCACCAAGGCACTGGGGCAGGAGCTGGGCGAGAAGATGACCAAGCTGCACATCGATCACGGCGTGCAGCTGGCCCCGAGCATCAAGGAATGGGACTGCCGCCCCGAGGGCGTCGGCCTCAAGTTGTCCGACGGGCAGCAGATCATGGCCGGCGCCGTGATCATCGCGACCGGCACCATCCCGGTGACCGACTGGCTGCACGGCTCCGGGCTGATCCTGGAGGACGGTGTGCTGTGCGAGGCGACCACGCACGTGGTGGGCGCCAACGACGTGACCGCCGCGGGCGATGTGGCCCGCTGGCCGAACCTGCGCTTCGGGGACAACGAGGACCCGCGTCGCGTCGAGCACTGGACCAACGCCGTGGAGATGGGCAGGCATGCAGCAGAGGCGCTGCTACTGGGCCGCAAGGCCTCCGAGCCGTTCTGCCCGATGCCCCGGTTCTGGTCCGAGCAGCACCACATGCGCATCCAGGCCTGTGGCATCCCGGCGCTGGGCACCGACACCATCGCGCTGACCCCGGACCGCGGCGGCAAGCTGGAGACCGAGCCCAAGGTCGTCGGCTACGTGCGCGACGGCCAGCTGGTCGGGGTGGTCGGCGTCAACGCGTCGCGTGCGGTCGTGCGGTGGCAGGAGGAACTGGAACGCCAGCTGCCGATCGTCACCAAGTCCACCATGGAGCGGCGTAAGCAGGCCGAGGAGATCCGGCGGTCGCAGGACGAGCTGCGCCGGTCCCAGAACGATCTGCGGCGCCAGTCCCAGCCGCTGCGCAGGCGGCCGGCCGGGATGCCGCTGGACCCGGACACCGACTGGTTCGAGAACGGCTTCCAGGAGCTGATGGAGTACAACCGGGACAACTACCGGTCCGGTCCGCAGTTGCCTCGCGATCATCCCTCGTACCCGGGGGAGCGGGTCTACCCGGACGAGCTGCGTGACAGCGGGGCCAGGTCCCGGTCCAGGTACAGCGGAACACCGCGGATGCCCCGACGCTGAGGCTCTCTCTGATGGGCGTCGTCGCTTACCCCAGGTGAGCGGCGGCGCCCTTCAGCGCGTTGGATAGGTTGGCTATGTGACTGAGGTGTACCTGCTGCCGGTGAAGACGGCGCTGATCGTCTTTCCGCTGCTCGCGTTCCTGCTGTTCATCCCGGCGGCGATCCTCACCTACCGCAGACACGGTGTGATGGCCGGCTGGCGGACGCTGTCCTTCTACAGCTTCCTGTTCTACTCGCTGACGGCGTTCCTGATGACGGTCATCCCGGCACCGGATCGGTCCACAGTGGACGTCTGCGTGAAGTACGCGGAGATGTCCCACCCGCAACTGGTGCCCGGCAACACGTTCAGCGACATCTGGAAGGAGGCCGACCACCGGATCGGCCTCGGTTCACTGATCGTGCAGAACCCGGCGACGCTGATGACGCTGTTCAACTTCGCGTTGCTGCTGCCGCTGGGCATGTACCTGCACTACCACTTCCGCCGCGGCTTCTGGGTCACCAGCCTGATCGGCTTCGCCGCGTCCCTGTTCTTCGAATTCACCCAGTACACCGGAATCTGGGGCATCTACGAGTGCCCCTATCGACTGTTCGATGTGGACGATCTGATCGTCAACACCGCCGGCTGCATGCTCGGCTGGCGCCTGGCCCGCCCGCTGACCCGCATTCTGCCCACTTTGGACAGTCTCGACGACGCCGCGCTGGCCCGCCGCCCGGTCCCCCTCGGCCGCCGCGCACTGGCCCTGCTGGTCGACGTCCTGCTGCTGCCCATCTTCGTGCTCGGCGCCACGGCGGCGTGGTACCTCCTGCTGGACGGCTCCTACATCCTGCTCGGCCCGATCCTCGGCTACCTGGCCTACTTCGCCGGCCTGCCCTGGTTGTTCGGCGCCACCCCCGGCAAGAAACTGCTCCTGCTGGCCCTGGCGGGCCCCGACGGCCGCAAACCCCGCCTGGCCCCGCTGCTGGCCCGCGCGTTCGTCACCGGCGTGCTGCTGTCCCCGTTCCTGGTGTCCCCGGTACTGGGCCTGGCAGCCGTCGAACGCTTCGGCTTCGGCGTGGGATCGGCGTACGACCTGATGTACCGCCTGGTCGGCCTGGGGGAGAGTGCCCCGCAACTGGCGCTGCTCGGTCTGGCCATCACCGGCGGCTACACGGTGCTCCTGCTGGCCTTCCTGATCACCCTCTGGCGGCATCCCCGCCACCACGGCCTGCACGAGCGAATCTCCGGAGTGCACAACGTCGCCCTGCCCCACAAACGCGCCGTCGCCCCGGAGCCCGTTCTCGTGGGCCGCTGACCCGGATCTCCGGAAACCTCTCCGCCGCCTCGGCCAGGAACTCCAGCCGGTTCATCAACCGGCTGGGCAGAATCTTCCGGTGCGCATCCCGGATTTCGAACTTGTTGCCGTGCACCGTGAACCCGAAGCGCGGGCGTTGAGTCTTGAGCCAGGCCAGGAACGGGGTGCCAAGGAGCGCCTCACCTGGTGACTTGATCGACCTGACGTGCCAGCCCCGCCACCACCTGTACTCGATCCGGAAATAGGGGAGATCCCGCTCGGTCGTCAGCCGTACGGTCAGGATCCGATGGCTGGACTCGTTGTATGAGTCCTCCTCTTCCCAGGCTAGGAAAGGGAACTGCCGATAGGTCCCTGCCACGGTGAATGTCAGCGGACCCCTCGGTTCGATATCCGGCGGCAAGCTCGGTTTCTCGAAGATGGAAGCGCTCTTGTACGACCACTCGTTGCGGCGGGCCAGCCGGGGCAGGCTCGTTTTCTTGGCAAGCCACAGCCATAGGGGCCAACCCGTCACTGGAACGTAGATTGCGGCCAATGGCCCGACAACCCATATGTAGCTCATGGTCTCACGCCAGTGGGCGAATATCTGGGAATCGTTCTGCCACGGCGGCCAGGAATTCCAGACGCTTCTTCAGCTGCCCCAGTGTGAGGCGCTTCTCGAAATCCATGGAGAAGGTTCCCCCGGACACCTGAAATTCGAAATTCGGCCGCGCTGCCCGCAGCCAGTTCCCAACAGGGGCGGCGAGTACGGCATCCGCATTCGGGGAAAGTGGCGAGATCACCAATTCGCCAGAGCGCCTGTACGTGAACCGCATGTACGGGAGCTTTCGGCCGGTCTCCAGCTTGATCTGCGAGGTACGTCCCTTGGAGGGCATGTCGATGCGGTCCTTGATCGTCCGCTCGAAGGCCTCGAAGGTGAAACGTTGGTACGTCCCGCTTACCTGGCGGAGGAGTGTGTGTGCTCCATGAACATACTTCTTGTCCATCCCGGAGTATTCCCAGCCATTCCGCTTGGCGACGATCGGAAATACGATCCAGCGTTCAATGGATGGTATGCACATGATGATCGCCCACAGCCAGGCCGCTACTACGATGCCGAGCAGCACCCAGGACGACGTACTCATCAAGATTCCTCCGATAGTTCAAGCCGGCTCCGGATCTGACTGCCGGATTGATCCTCGCCAGTGGACGCGAACTCCCCTGCCTTCACGCCCTTTTTGCCATAATCGACCACTTTGCCTACCGTCTTGGCCACATCTGCGGGAACAACCCGGATGTCCTCCTGCCCCTCACCGGCCTTGAACTTGGTCTTTTCCCAGCCAATGAGTTTGTCTCGCTGGTTCTTCACCGCGTCCTGCGCTGCGGTACTCAGACCATGTCCGGCCATATTGGAGAAGGAACTGCCGGCCTCGTCCCGCGCGGCCTGCCACGATTCACGGGTCATGGGCCCGACTGAGCTGGATTCCTTCCAAGCTTTGTCGGAGGCGTGGTCCTGCGCCTTCTTCAAGGCCTTGCCGCCCTTGCCGGAGGTTGAATCCATGAACTTGCGACCCATCGAGGACTCTTTGAGGAAACGCTGGAGCTTTTGTAGCAGCTCGCGGATCTTGTTCAGCAGTTTGCCGAATTTGGTGACCTTCTCGCTTGTCTTCGCAACAGTTGCTGCAGTTTTGACAGCTGTGACCCCACCAGCGGCAGCAGTGGACGCGCCCGCAGTGACCGGCGCCGATGCGAGCGCCGCCAACCAGGTGACGATGAGCCATTCGATCAACTCGGTCAACAAGCCCTTGATGAAGTCCTCGATGACCTTGCAGACGATGCTTGATATCTGGAGCAAACCGGCTATATCCCCAGCCTTGTCCGCTGCTCCGGACACTCCGTGTGCGAACTCCGCGAGGCGGGACTTGGCTGCTGCTGCGGCCTCACCCTCCCAGTCGGACAGTTCGGCATCAAAGGTCTTCAGGAGATCGCTGGAGAAGCTCTCGATCTCTTTGGCCAGATTGTTGAACTGACCGGCCGCTTTGGATAGTTCCTCAGGGTTGCCGGACACGAAATCGATGGCGTCTTTGATGGGCTTCACCACCGTCATGAGGAACCCGAGTCCCTGATTGATGAGCCAGCCCAGTGGGTCGGTCGCGATCGCACCCGCGGTGGAGGCCAATGACATGGTGAAGTTGGTGGCTTCGGCGGTGAGGCTGGAGAGATCCGCCGCCAGATGTCCAGCGTCACGGCCATCGGTCCCGACCCCGGCGCCGGATTTGAGAACCTTGTAGAACCCTGACACCGGGCCGGGAGCGGCGCTCCACAACGTGTCCGCCGTGCCGCCGGACTGGGGGAGGGACATGTTCATTACCGACCCCCGGCGATCGATCGGCCGATGGCGTCCATCCGGGCCTGCTCCGCGGCGTCGGCCTCCCGGTAGCCGGTGGCCGTGGCGTGTAGCAGTTCCTCGATCCGCTGCGTGCCCTTGCCGATCATGGTCAGGTACTCGCCGAAGTCGCGGACCATGTCCTGGTAGCTCGAGTGCACGGTGGCCTGGCCGATGAGGCCGAACGACCGGTCGGAGACCTCCGCCGCGTGTGCCGCATCGGTCAGCCGCGCTGCCCGGGCGGTGAAGTCGCCGACCTGGTTCGCCGCGGCGGTCAGTTTCCCCGGCAACGCGTGGAAGCCGCTCATCGGTCACCTCGCCGGAAGATCGAGTCGTTGGAGAAATCGCCGTCGTCCTCGACGGGAGCCGGCGCAACCGACTCGCCGCGGAGCTGGGCCACCGGGACGCCGAGCATCTCCGACTGGGTTTCGAGGACCTGGTCCAGGATGTTCATGTCCGAGCCGACATATCGCTGCACCACGGCCGCCTGCTGCCGGGCAGCGGCGGCCACCGCCTGCTGCAGGGTGGACATGATCGTCCCGCTCAGGGTCTTCGGGTTGAGGCGCAGCGCGGCGTCGGTCAGGTCGATGCCACGCACCGAGCCGCCGGGACCCGCCGTCACCGTCACCGAGCGGTCCGGTGACTGGACCGTCGCGGTGACCGCGGTGATCTCCTCCTGCATCCCCGCGTAGCCGGCCAGCCGTTCGTCCGCCTGCTTGGTGGCCTGTTGAAACCGCTCGAACTCGCGCACCAGCGCGTCGAATTCCTCGCCCATGACGACCTTTCCCCTCGAACCCCTGCCGTGACTTGGACGTGACCTTTGCGCTCATGGTTCCGGTCCTGGCCGAAAAGTTCCAGGGACGGACTGATGACCATGTTCCTCGTGCTGCGGGTACTGCCCGACGGTCCGTACACACTGGCGATCCTGCTGACCCTGTCCCCGGGATACGGCTTCAGCACCCGGCCGCTGGGGCGGCGGATGTGAGACCTGTGCCTTGCGCCGTTTCTGGCCGCCACGGTGAACCTGGGCCTGCAGGACCTGGCTGTCAGCGAGACGACTGGGCGGCGAACACCATCGGCACGGCGGCCGGGGTGTTGCCGGTGGTGATCTCAGTGCACCTGACGCAGCAGTTCGGTCATCAGCGCGCGCAGCTGCTGTCTGGTTCCCGGGGTGACCACGGTCCATGACTCGCGGTGCGTCAGCAGCCAGCGGCCCGACTCCGCATCGGCCACGGTGACCGGGCACCGGGACTGCCGGCGGCGGCCCAGATGGTCCCTGCGGGCGGCGGAGAACCGGCCCGCCCGGATGTCCCGGGACAGGGGTTCCAAGGCCTCCAGGGGAAACCTGCGCACCTCACCCTGGCCCGCCGGACGGGCCGGCAACAGGTCGATGGTGCTGGGGATCAGTTTGTCCGTGGCGATCGGGGTGAGCTCGTAGCGGGAGCCGTCGGTGGCCGCCAGGACCGCCTGATGGCCGTTGGTCGCCGCGACGAACACCTTGTCGCCCACATGTCCGTGCAGCTCCACCACGGGCCTGGCGACCAGGGTGATCGCCTCGGCGATCTCCCTGGCCAGGGCCGGGCCGATCCGGTCGAGTTCGTCCTCGTCCGGATCCGGCCCGGCCACCCGGCTGAGCATCGTGTGCTGCTCGGCAACGCCGTATCGCAGGCGCACCGCGTCCCAGGCGCGCTCGGACAGCACGACCCGCGCCCGCAGCATTGCCGAAGGGTAGCGCGCTCCGCTAGGCGGTCGCGGTGGTGAAGTCGGGTTTGAGCCTCGCCGCGGACCAGATCCGCTGCTTGTGTGCGGCCAGGGTCGACAGACCCACACCGAGCAGCAGGTACAGCAGCACCATGCCGACATCCTGCGGGAGCCTGCTCAGATCCGGGCCGTACAGCAGGTGCCGCAGACCGTCGATCACATAGCTCATCGGCAGGATGTAGTGCAGCGGATGCAGCAACTCGGGGATCGTCTGCCAGGGCATGGTGCCGCCGGAGGAGATCAACTGGGTGATCATCAGGATCAGCACCAGATAGCGTCCGGTGGCGCCGAGCAGCGCGATCATGCCCTGCATCACGGCGAGGAACGTGATCGAGGTCAGCGCCATGAACAGCCAGGCCAGTATCGGGTACTCGAATTTCAGGCCGAGGGCGATCGTCAGGATGCCGAACAGCAGCACCGACTGGACGATGCCGATCGCCGCCGCGGGCAGCCAGCCGCCGAGGGCGGTGATCACCGGCTTCACCGAACGGGCCAGGGCCCGCTGGGACAGCGGCTTGATCAGCATGAACACGGTGAACGCGCCGGCCCACAGCGCGATGCCGATGAAGAACGGGGCCAGGCCGGCGCCGTAGCTGGTCGCCTTGGCCTGGGTCAGCTTCTGGATGCCGACCGGCTCACCGATGGTCTCGGCGGCCTTCTTGCGCTCCGCCTCGGTGGGGTGCGGGATGCCCTTGCGGCCGTCGTTCAGGCCGGTGGACAGCGCGGTGGCGCCATCCCGCAGCTGACCGGCGCCGCCCGCGGCCTGGATGAGGCCGCCGTGCAGCTTGGCGGCACCGTCGTGGGCCTTCGCGGAACCGTCGGCCAGCTTCTTCGAACCGTCGGCGGCCTTGTTGATGCCGTCGGTCAGCTGCGGCGCGGCCTCGGACAGCTTCTTGGCGCCGTCGGCGACCTGCTGGGAGCCATTGGCCAGCTTCTGCAGCGGGTTCATCTTGGCCTGGAAGTTGCGGTTGGCCTGCGCGACGGGGGAGTTGACCGGGTCCATCATCCCGGCGACGTTGCCCAGCACCTGGTTCGGGATGCCCATGACGCCCTGGCTCTGCATGTTGGCGTGCGTCTGCCGCATGGCCTCGATCAGCTGGTTGGCGGCGAGGGCGACCGGGTTCGTCAGGTCGGCCAGCTTCTGGTTGGCATTCGCCACCTGCTGCGCGCCATCGGCCAGCTGCTTGGTCTTGTCCGGCAGTTCCTTGGTCTTGTCCTGCATGGTGGCCAGGCCGTCGGCGAGTTCCCTGTTGCCGTTGGCCAGGCCGAGGGTGCCCTGGTCCAGCTGCGCCGAGCCGTCGCGCAGCTGGTCCGCGCCGGTCGCGAGCTCCTCGGCACCGCCCGCCAGCTTGCCCGCGCCGTCACTGGCGGCCTTGGTCTTGTCGAAGATCTCGCCGAAGCCCAGCATCATCCGGTTCGCGGCGGTGGTGCCGGCCTCGACGGCCACGGCGGTCTTCAGCTCGTTGGTCACCGAGCCGGCGATGGTGCCGATGAGGTAGTTGTTCGAGTCGTTGGTGGTCAGCACCAGCTGCGCGCGGCGCGGTGCGGCCGTACCCATGGAGGACAGCGCGCCGGAGAAGTCCGGCGGAACGGTCAGCGAGAAGCCGTAGTCACCGTTGCGCACGCCCTTGTCGGCCTCGGCGGCGGAGACGACCTTCCAGGCGAAGGTCTCCCGGGACATCAGCTGCTTGCCGACCTTGTCACCGAAGTTCACCTTGGAGCCGTCGACGTCCACGACACCCTTGTCCGCCAGCACGATCGCCGCGGGCACGTTCTTCAGCTTCCCGTACGGATCCCAGTTGGTGTACAGGTACAACGCGCCGTAGATCAGCGGGATGATGCAGATCGAGAAGACGGCCAGGCGACTCATCTTGGTCGCGGTCAGCCGGCGAAGTTCGTTGCCGGCCAGGCGGAATGCCCTCACGGTCGCTCCTTGGTGTTCAGCCGGATCCGGCTGGTGAACCGCGACTGCCCGGCCGCGGTCTCCTCCGAGTCGGGCACGGTCTGACGGGTGGTGAACAGGGAAAGATCGATCACCGGACGGTGGTCATCGATCGGGCCCGGGTAGCCGGGGGTGGCCACCGGTCGCTTCGGGGCGGGCAGCAGCGTCGACTGCTCGTCCTCCAGAGCCAGGACGGCGGGCCGCTGCTGCGACGCGGTCAGCTCGGGACCGATGTGCACCGAGGGCGCGGGGACGACGGCGGACACCGTCGGCGGCACGATCACCAGCACCCACAATCCGCGGCCGGACCAGTGCCGGGCGATGCGGTACCAGTCCACCGGTTGGGTGGCCAGCCGATCGGGTGAGTCCAGGATCAGGCCCTCGGTGTGCGGCCGGGCCGCGGCGAGCTCGGTGAACAACCGCGTCCGGGTCTCGCCGTCCAGGGCGTCGACGCGGGCCTTGGCCAGCTCTTCGACGCCCCGGGCGGCGAGCCACGCTGCGACCTGCTTGCGGCCGGAGGCACGCCTGGCGAGGCAGAGTTCCTCGGCCACGGCCTCGCACAGCGGCATGTTGTCCTCGGGGGAGCTCACACCGGGCACGTCGACGAGGGAGACATGCCTGCGTAGCTTGGACAACTTGCGTTCGCCGTCGATCAGCAGTTCGCCACTTGTCGGCTTGAGTCGGCCCGCCATGGTGAGGGCGAGCGCGGTGCGATTCAGTGCGGTCTGGCCTGCGGCCAGCAACACCATGCCGCTCTTGATCCGCAACGTGGTGCTGGGGAGGATCGCACCATGCTTGCTGCGGACCGCGACCTGATCTGCCCTGATCTCCACGGTCCCACCTTCCTCAGCGCCCGATTCGCCGGACGGGCGCTATGACTGGCCGGTGAGTACAACGCCGGGGACTACGTGCGGTTGCGCCCAACTGGTCCAATCTCACCTTAGAGCACACTATAGGGTGATAGTTTTGCGACCTTTGCTTGATGCAACTACCTGGGGTGATAGTGCATCTGACGCAGCGAAGGGCACCTTCCACTGTGGAAAGTGCCCTTCGTAGGTGTGGCGCGGATCTCTACGGCTGGACGGCCGCGTAGCACTTCTTTGCGAGGTCCCGGACGTGTTGATGGTCCTCGGATCGAGGCGGGGTAACTCCGCCTTCCGGGCGGCCGAAGGGGGCTACGGGATGTAGGTTCGCGAATTCGCCCACGCCCGAAGTGCGACATCGCTACCCTCCCCAAGACACCGCAGCCTTGGGGGCGTCATGCCGCAGCTCGACGTCGGCGGTTTCACCATTGACATGGGCGAAGACCAGTACAAGGTGTTGAAATGCCCGTAGGGAAGGCACTGATGAACAACAAGCTTCCAGACGACAGCGTCCCGTTGCTGAAGCGATCGTGGTCCAACAACAACGCCTACTGGGCCTTCCGGATCTTCAACTATGTTTTGGCGCTGCTCTACATTGTGAAGATTGTCCAAGATCAAGCATGGACGCCAGTGTTGAGCCTCATCGCTGCTGCTGTGGCTGAATGCTGCTTCGTGATCACCCGACGGCCGATTCCCTGGCGCAGAGCGGCCGGCGCGATGCTGGTAGGTGCTCTTCTGATGGTCGGGGGCCTGGTTCTCCTCCGCGTTTTGGCAACGAGTTAGGGGCGCACCTTGAGTGGGTTTCACGTCAATGTCCATGCGCTCCGGGACGATGCGAAGCGCATGGCTGATACGGCGGCGGCCGCTTCCAAGGCTCAGGAATACGCCAGTGGGAAACTGGTGCTGGGCGATGGGCATCAGCTGTTCGCCACTGTGAAGAAGGGTCACTCTGCAGTCGTCGATGCGCTCACCGAGTCGTACAAACATCTGAGCAATCTGCTCGCAGCCTCCGCCGGCGAGTTGGTCAAAACCGCTGACGTCTATCAATCGATCGACCAGGCTCACGCCGAACAACTCGACAGTATCTACCCGAAGTAGGGCCCATGGTGACCTTTGTCGACCCCATGAAAGAACTGATCGACCCGGTCGCGGAAGATCCCATCCCTGATCTCGTCGACAACATCATGAGCTTTGCCGACAACTTCTCCATCAGTCACTGGGTGTTGGAGTTCGTTGGTCTGTTCTGCGACGGGAATCCGGCTGAACAGGCTGGCGAGTGGGTCTCCGGCGACTGGAACGGACTCGCCCGTTGCTCGGATGGGCTCAAGCACCTGAAGAAGTTCAATCACGCTTTGAACGAACAGGTCCAGGCAATCAAGACCAATTTCGGAACCACGTGGCAAGGCAACGCGGCCGACGCCGCTGCGGCCTATTTTGCCAAACTGGAAGTGCCGCTCCAGAATCACGCCACCACGCTGGATTCCTTGGCCAGCCAGTACCACAAGGGGGCGTATGAGATGTGGGGATTCGCCAAGGCCATCGGCTCGCTCCTGGAGTCACTGCTGGATTGGGTCATCGACGGTGCCATTGCACTCGCGGCCGGAGCCATCACTTCGGAGACCGGGATCGGCGCTGTAATCGGAGGAGGTCTGGCCGCCTTCGCAGCATGGAAGGCTGCTCAGCTCTGGCTCAAAGCTCTCGATATGTGGGGTAAGACCAACATGGTCGTCAACGGCGTCGTTTCCACTGTCGCCGGAGCGACTGACAGCCTTCGGTCACCACAGAAGCTGGCATTGCCCGCCGGCGCCTATGACAACCCCCAAGCCTGAGGACTCCGATGCCCGAACAGTTCACTCCGGAACCCCCAGATGCCGCCCGTTTGGCTAACAGGCAGAAACTGATCAGCTTGCTGGCCGAGCGCTCGCCAGACCCCGCCGCTCGGCAGTTGTTCTCCGACGTTGCCGCGGGACGCATCTCGCTACGTGACGCTGCCAAGACCAACGCCTTCAACTCCGCGGTTTCTGCGGGGGTAAGCCAGTTTGCCGCTCAATGGCGTGGGAAATCCGAGCAGGAACGCGAACAGTTGGCTCGCCGGGGTGAGCGGCAACTGCGAGATCAATCTGTTGAAGACCAAGCGCAGCAACGTCCGACCAGGGACGAGCCGTATAACGACGACGACTACTTTGGCGACGCCGACAACTGGATGATCAAGTAGCGCTCAAACTCCTCCGGGGTCAGTAGCGCTTCGACTCGGGTGTGGCCGAGATGGGAATTCCCGTTCCGGTGCCGCCGGGTCGCTCGGCGGCACCGGAACGGGAGCCGGTCAGGCCAGGTCGGGCTGCAATCTGGTGATCTTCCAGACCCGCTTCCGGTAGGCCGCGTAGGTGGCCAGTGCCAGACCGCCGACCAGGTACATCAGCAGCATTCCGATGTTCACCCACATCTGGGACATGTCCGCTCCGTAGAGGAGGCGGCGCAGGCCGTCGACGACGAAGCCCATCGGCAGGATCTCGTGCAGGGCGTGCACCGGATCCGGGGTCGTCTGCCAGGGGAACGTGCCGCCGGAGGAGATCAGCTGCACCAGCAGCAGCACCAGTGCGGCGAACCGGCCCTGCGCGCCGAACATCGCGATCAGGCCGAGCAGGATCGCGCTGAACGTCATCGAGACCAGGAGCAGGAAGCCGAGCGTCAGGACCGGATGCGCGGGCTTCAGGCCGAGGCCCAGGGTCAGGACGCCGAACAGCAGGCAGGCCTGCACCACGCCGAGGGCGGTGGTGGGCAGCCAGCCGCCGATGGCGGTGATCGTCGGGCGCAGCGGCCTGCCCAGGGCGCGGGTGGACAGCGGCTTGACGATCATGAACATGCTGAAGGCGCCGACCCAGAGGGCCAGGCCGATGAACATCGGGGCCAGGCCTGCGCCGTAGGTCGGGGCCTTGGTCATGGCCGACTTCTCGATGCCGACCGGGTCGCCGATCACCTTGGCGATGCCGTCCCGCTGGGCGTCCGACGGGTTGGGGATCCTGTTCCGGCCCTCGTCCACTTTGGACTTCAGGGTTCCCGAGCCGTCGGCGATCCTGCCGGTGCCATCCGCCAGTTCGTCCGCGCCGTCGGCCAGTTTCTCGGCGCCGCCGCCCGCGGTGACCAGTCCACTGTGCAGAGTGGACGCACCGGTGGCGGCCTGCCTGCTGCCGTCGGCCAGCCGGGCGCCACCGTCGGCCGCCTCCCGGATGCCACCGGACAGCGCCGGGGTGGCGTTCGCCAGCTGACGCGCTCCGGCGGCGACCTGCTCCGAACCGTCGGCCAGCTGGTTGACCGGGCCGACGAAGCCCTGCACCTTGTCATTGGCGCGCAGGGCCGGTCCGGTGGCCGCGTCGAAGATCCGGTTGATCTCCGCCAGTCCCATCGGATTCAGCAACAGTGCCGGGTTGCTGTTGATGTCCTGCCGCGCCTTGGCGATCTTCGCGGCGAAGTCGTTCGACGCCGCGCCAAGGGGATTCACCGTGTCGGCCAGTTTCCGGTTGCCGCGAGCCACCTGCTCGGCGCCGTCGGCCAGCTGCTCGGTCTGCGCCGGCAGGTTCGCTGTCCTGTCCCGCAGGGTGTTCAGGCCACCGGACAACTGCCCGGCGCCGTCGGCCACCGACGAGGTGCCGTTCGCCAGCCGCTCCGAGCCCGCCACCAGCTGTTCCGAGCCGGTGGCCAGTTGGTGCGCCCCGCCGGCCAGCGCGGCCGCGCCGCCCGCGGCCGCGCGGCTGCCGTCGGCGAGTTGTCCCGCACCGTCGGCCAGCTGGCCGGTCTGCTGGTAGATCTGGCCGAAACCGAGCAGCAGCTTGTTCGCCGCCGCGGTTCCCGCCTCCGCGGCCACCGCCGCGCGCACCTGGCTGGTCAGCGTGCCGGCGAAGGTGGACAGCAGGAAGTTGTTGGCGTCATTGGTCGTCAGCAGCATCTGCGCCTGCCGGGGGCTCGCCGTCCCCGGGGACAGCAGCGAGTTGGAGAAATCCTCCGGGATGGTCAGGGCGAAGCCGAACTCACCGCTGCGCACACCGTCCTCGGCCCGCTGCGAATCCACCCGCCGCCAGCCGAACGAGTCCTTGTCGGTGATCTGCTTGGCGACCTTCTCACCCAGCTCCTGGCGGTCGTTCACCACCAGGGCGGCCGGGATGTTGTGCAGCTTCCCGTACGGATCCCAGTTGGCGTACAGGTACAGCACGCCATAGATCAACGGGATGATGCAGACGCCGGCCACGGCGAACTTCTGCATCCGGTTGGCGGTGAGCCTGCGTAGTTCGTTGGCGGCCAGACGTACGGCGCGCATGGGTCACTCCTCGCTGGTGCGGCCGAGGACCGCGAAAGGTTCAGGGCTCGTACCGGCGACGGTGACGGGAGCTGAGACCAGGGATGCCACGGCCGGTGGCACGATCACCACGACGGCCAGGCCACGGCTCGCCCAGTGCCGGGCGATCTGATGCCAGTCGGAGGGCTCGCAGCCCAGACGATCAGGGGAGTCCAGCACCAGCGCGCGAGCGCCGGGCCGGTGGGCGGCCAGGTCGGTGAACAGCCGGATGCGCAGCCGGGGTGGCAGCGATTCGCAGTGCGTGCGCTCGTGATCCGCGGCATCGCGGGCGGCGAGCCAGGCGCTCGCCGCGCGGCCACTGGAGCGTTTGCCGGACAGGCTCAGCTCCTCGGCGACCGCTTCACGCAACGGCATCGAGTCTTCGGGGGAGCTCACGCCTGGCACATCGACCAGGGCGACGGACCTGCGGAGTCGGGACGGCTTCACCTTGCCGTCAACGGTGACTGTGCCTGTGGTGGGAGTCATACGGCCGCCGAGCACCAGGGCGAGGGAGGTCCTCGCCAAGGGCGTCTGGGCGGCCGCCGCCAGGACCTCGCCGTCCTGAACCTGCAGCGTAGTGCTCGGGAGTGCCTCGCCGTACTTGCCTCGAACGACGATGGATTCAGCATGAATCTTCATGGCGCCTCCACTCTGCCCGGTTATATGTTACTCGCCAGTACGTCGAGAAAGTTTACGGATAGTTACGCGAAATTCGCGTCCGTGTGAAGACGTGCACACGTGCTCTGTATGACACCATGAATCAACACGCAGAGTGAGTTACGCCAAGCAACCATTAGGATGGGTGTGCCGCGCACCGGGCGTGGCCTGCGGCCTGGGGTGGTGAGGTGCGATGCGCAACCGGCTCCCCGCCGTGCCCACCCTGCTCGCCGCGCTGCTGACCTTCCTGGGTGCCGTTCTCGCTGGTCCCTCGGCGGCAGGCGCCTCGCCCAGCGGATTCACCCCGGCCAGTTCACACGTACTTCACGGCGAGCCGCCGACCTCGCCCCGCGAGCAGCACTCCCAGGTGGCCACTTCCGGCCATAAGGGAATCACCGCTGGTAGCGGTGACCTGCTGTCCCTCCCGCCGGGCACCTCCTGGCGCACGCGCCTCATCCCGCTGAGCACCGTCTCGCCGGTTACCGAGTGTTTATGGCTCGCCCTGCCCGTGCTGCCCATCGGCGGCCGGGCACCTCCGCGGTCAGTGGATATCTCACCGTCCCTGAACATCCACTGACCTCGCCCGTGCGCCGCGCGGGCGCCGGAGGTATTCACCCATGTCCAGCAGTACTCGCTGGCGAGTGCTCTCCGCGTTGGCCGTCCTGGCCGCCGCACTCGCCATAGCCCTCACCATGCCCGCCCGGCTCGGCCTCGACCTGCGTGGCGGCACGCAGATCGTGTTGCAGGCCCGGGACGCCGACGCCGCCACCACCGACCGCACGATCGAGGTACTCCGCAAGCGCGTGGACAGCCTCGGCGTCGCCGAACCCACCCTGGTCCGCTCCGGTGAGAACCGGATCATCGTCGAACTGCCCGGCCTGCAGGATCCGGAGAAGGCCGCCGAGGTCATCGGGCGCACCGCCCAGCTCACCGTGCACCCGGTCACCGGGGTCAGCGGCCCGCAGACCGATGAGCGCGGGCAGCCGATCAGCCTCGGCCCGCTCGTGCTGAAAGGTGAGCAGATCAAGGGGGCCGAATCCGGGAAGGACCCCCAGGGCATCAGCAACGTGGTGAACCTGGAGTTCACCTCCGACGGCGGCAAGGCCTGGCAGAAGCTGACCGCCGAGGCCGCCTGCGCGCCACTGGGCGACCCGCAGCGACGCGCGGCGATCGTGCTGGACGACAAGGTGATCTCCTCGCCCTCGGTGAACGAGACCGTGGGCTGCAACGCCGGGATCATCGGCGGCAACACGCAGATCACCGGCCAGTTCAGCCAGGAGGAGGCCAGGGACCTGGCCGCGTTGATCCGCGGCGGCGCGCTGCCGGTTCCGGTGGACACCATCGAACAACGCCTCGTCGGGCCGACGCTCGGCGCCGCGGCCATCGAGGCCAGTGCGCAGGCGGCGATCTTCGGGGTGGCGCTGACCGCGTTGTTCCTGGTCTTCATCTACCGGATGTTCGGCCTGTTGTCCGCGCTCGCGCTGACCGGCTACGCGCTCATCTCCTACGCCTGCCTCGTCGGTCTCGGGGCGACCCTCACCTTGCCGGGACTGGCCGGATTCGTGCTGGCCATCGGCATGGCGGTGGACGCCAACGTGCTGATATTCGAACGGGCCAGAGAGGAGTTCGCGGCGTCACCGAGACTCGACAGGGCCGTGCAGCGCGGCTTCGACCGCAGCTGGAGCGCCATCCTGGACTCCAACGTCACCACGCTGATCGCCGCCGGACTGCTGTTCTTCCTGTCCACCGGCACGGTCCGTGGATTCGGCATCACGGTGACCATCGGCGTGCTGGCCTCCATGCTCGCCGCACTGGTGATCACCCGGGCACTGGTGTCCGTCGCCGCGGACCGCAGGATGGGTCCGAAGTGGACGGGAATCGCCAGCCTCGGCCGGGTCCGGGAATGGCTGACCAGGCGCAACCCGCCGCTGATGCGCTACCGCCGCTGGTGGCTCGCCGGCTGCCTGGTGCTGGTCGGCGTGGCGATCGCCGGGATCGCGGTGCGGGGCCTGAACGTCGGCGTCGAGTTCACCGGCGGACGGCTCCTGGAATTCAGCACCGGCAAGCACATCGACGCCGAGGCCGCCCGGCAGGTGGTGTCCGACGCCGGATTCCCCCGCGCCGTCGTGCAGTCCTCGGACGCCGGCATTACCGTGCGAACCGAACAGCTCAGCACCGAACAGGTCGGGACGATCACCAAGGCACTCGGTGACGCGGCCGGCGGAGCGCAGCGGCAGCGGGACGAGCTGATCGGGCCCAGCCTGGGCAGTGAACTGCGCACCAACGCGTTGATCGCGCTGGGTGTGGCGCTGCTCGGGCAGCTGATCTACCTGACCATCCGGTTCCGGCGCAGCTTCGCGTTCGCCGCTGTGCTGGCCATGTTCCAGGACGTGGTGCTGGTCGTCGGCCTGTTCGCCTGGCTCGCACTGCCCATCGACGGGCTGTTCCTGGCGGCGATCCTCACCGTCATCGGGTACTCGGTGAACGACTCGGTGGTGGTCTTCGACCGTATCCGGGAAAAGCTCGCCATCCGCCGGGTCACCGGGGAGAAGCTGACGACCCTCGCGAACACGGCGGTGCTGGAGACCGTGCCGCGCACGGTGAACACCGGCATGGGCGCGTTGTTCATCCTGCTCGCCCTCACCCTGCTGGGTGGAGATTCGCTCGGCGACTTCGCCATTGCCCTCCTCGCCGGCATCGGATTCGGCACCCTGTCCACGGTGTTCACCGCGACACCACTGGTCATCGCACTGGAGAACTACTTAACCCAAAGAAAGGCAGGCGGATGACGGATCTCGCCGAGGTGCTGGGAATCGGTGCCGGCGTACTCCTGATCGCGGTGCTGGCCGTGCGCTTCTCGGTACGGCTGGGCACCCCGACCTTGTTGGTGTACCTGGGGATCGGTCTCGCGCTTGGCGAAGCCGGGGTGGGAATCGACTTCGACGATTCCCACCTCACCGAGGCGCTGGGGCTGGCCGCCCTGGTGCTGATCCTCATCGAGGGCGGGTTGACCACCCGGTGGCGCGCGGTGAAACCCGCGCTGCCGCTGGGGGTCGCGCTCGCCACCATCTCGGTGGTGGCCAGCATCGCGGTGGCCGGAACCGCGCTGCACTACCTGCTCGGCCTCGACTGGCGGACGGCACTGCTCTGGGGAGCGGTGCTGTCCTCCACCGACGCCGCCGCGGTGTTCAGCGTGCTGCGCGGTGTGCCGGTGTTCCGGCGCATCGCCGGCGCGCTGGAACTGGAATCCGGACTCAACGACCCCGCCGTGTTCCTGGCAGTAGTCCTGCTCGCCTCGCCCGACCCGATCCGCTGGACCACGCCCCTCGTCGCCGGCTACGAGCTCCTCGCCGGCGCCACGCTGGGCCTGTTGCTCGGCCGGATCGGGGTGTTCCTGCTGCGCCGGGCCGCGCTGCCCGCCACCGGCCTCTATCCACTCGCGACGGTCGCGGTGTGCGTGCTCGCCTTCTCCGCCGGTCAGCTGGCCCACGCCTCCGGCCTGCTGGCCACCTACCTGGCGGCGCTGATCCTGGGCAACTCGCAGCTGCCACACCGCGGCGACACGGTGTCCTTCGCCGAGGGACTCGGCTGGCTGGCGCAGATCGGCCTGTTCGTGTTGCTCGGCCTCTACGCGTCCCCGGAGCGACTGCCCGCGGTGGTGGTCCCGGCGCTCATCGCGGCGGCGGTGATCACCTTCCTGGCCCGCCCGTTCTCGGTGTGGCTGGCGTCGACCTCACTGTGGCCGCTGGGCAGACGAATTCCCTGGCGGGAGCAGGTGTTCCTGTCCTGGTCCGGCCTGCGTGGCGCGGTGCCCATCGTGCTCGCGCTCATCCCGCTCACCCTGGGCCGGGAGGGCGCGGAGACGTTGGTGGACGTGGTGTTCGTGCTGGTCGTGGTGCTCACTGCGGTCCAGGGCACCACCCTGCCGTGGCTGGCCCGGAAACTGGGGCTCACCGAGGAGACGGGGCAACGGGAACTGGAGGTGGACGCCGCGCCCCTCGACGAGCTGGACGCGACCCTGTTGCAGGTCACCCTGCCGCCGGATTCCAAGCTGCACAACGTGGATCTGATGGAGCTGCGGCTACCGGCCGGCTCCACGGTGTCCCTGGTGGTGCGGGCCGGTGAGGCGTTCACCCCGAACCGGGAGACCCGGCTGCAGCGCGGTGATCAGCTCCTCGTGGTGTGCACCGACGCGGTGTCCTCGGCGGTGCGCAAACGCCTGCACGACGTGGACCGGCACGGCCGGCTGGCGGGCTGGTTCAAGAAGTAGGGATGGAGCGCGGGGGTGTGCCACGCGCACATGGCACACCCCCGCATGCGGGCGGATCGACGTACCCCGCGCTCCTGCTGGGCTGCTGGGGACGGACCCGCGGTTCGGCTTGCACTATGGAGGTTAGGCAAGCCTTGGTTGTCTGTGGTCGCGCCTCGGTCTCGTTTTGATATTGGTTGTCATTTCATGCCAGTAGATACGCCTCGTGGGCCGGTGACGGTTCAACTTTCGGTCGGCGAAGCCACGCGGTCGGCGTGATGGCCGGTAACTGCCAAGAGGGTTGAATTTCACTGTGGAGAAATAGGCGGCCTGAAATTTTATGCCTTGTGGCCGCTAATTCTTCGGTAGCACGCTGTGGAACCGTCCCGATTTTCCTGCACGGGAGGAGTTTCCAGTTATGCGATCGAAGTTGGCTTCGGTGGCTGCCGCCACCGCCCTGCTCGCCTGGTGTCTCGGTGCCGGTCCCACCGCCGCCGCGTCGAGCCCCCTTGCCCTTGCCGATCAGGTATCCGCGCAGCTCGGTGGCCACACCGGCGGTTATTTCCTGGACCGTGACCAGCGCCCGGTGATCACCGTGCTCAATGAGTCCGACGCCACCCGGGTGCGGGGGGCTGGGCTGAATGCCCGCGTGGTCCGGCACAGCTACGCCGAATTGACGACGACCCGGGATTCCTTTGAGCAATACCGGGGAATCGCGCATACGGCGTGGGGAATTGATACGGAGCACAACCAGGTGGTGCTCACCATTTCGTCGGCCGCGGCCAAATCCGGCGCGGACGCGTTGGCGCGGCACGCCGGCCGGTTCGGCGACCAGGTGCGGATCGAGCGGACGCAGGGCGAGTTCCGGCTCTGGGTGTCCGGCGGCGATGCGATCACCGGCGGCGGATCACGCTGTTCGAACGGGTTCAACGTGATCTACCAGGGCAAGCCCGCCGCACTCACCGCCGGGCACTGCACCAACCTGGGTGGCACCTGGCAGCCGATGAACGGCCAGGTGCTGCGCAGTGACAGCCCCGGCAGCGACTCGGGCCTGATCGCCTGCGCCAGTGTCTGTGGCAAGAGCGTGATCAACGACGGCACGGTGATCACGAAGGTCGCCAATCCGACGGTCGGGGAGCAGGTGACCAAGAGCGGTTCCAGCACCGGCGTCACCAAGGGCACCGTCAAGTCGGTCGACCAGACGGTGAACTTCGACGTCGGTCCGATCAACCACCTGTTCGGCTCCGATGTGAAGGGTGGCCCCGGGGACAGCGGCGGTTCCGCCTACGACGGCGGCACCGCCCTCGGCACGGTGACCGGCGGTGGCGGCGGCACCACGTACTGCTTCACCGCCCAGGTCGCCTTCACCAACTACAGCCTCACCCTGCCCGCGGCCTAGCGGTTCCGGAGTTGACGATGTTCGCGGCGAAGCCCCGAACATCGTC
>QZFT01000022.1 GCA_003600225.1 Pseudonocardiaceae bacterium YIM PH 21723 | reverse complement strand
GGCTCGTGTTCCCCGGGCCGAGGCCGACCACGGTCAGCGTTCCCCTGCTCATTTTCAGGTGGCTGAACCACCTGAAAGCCACGTTCAGGCTTCGGCTAGAAGCCGCGGGAGTGTGCCCAGTCGATGAACCGCTGGTGCCACTGCTGCGGGGCGTTCGGCGCGAAGTTGAACGAGTGGCCGTAGCCCTTGACCACGAACGCGTCGAAGTCACCGGTGCTGAAGTACTTGCTCTCGGCGTTCTTGTACGCCTGGTCGCTGGAGCAGTCCTGGCCCAGCGCGGTGATCAGCTTGTTCTGCAGGCAGTAGTTCTTGTCCTGCGCACCCTCGACCATCAGCACCGGGATCCGGATGTGCTTGGTGACGATGTCGCCGACCACCTGGTTCATGATCAACGCGGTCTCGGTGACCTCCGGGAGGGAGAACACGTCACGATTGGCCTCGTCGTAGGACTCGGCGTCCGGCAGCCGCGAGTCGGCCAGCTGGTGGAAGTCGGTGAACCGGGTGCCGCGCTGGGTGGTCAGGTACAGCGGGTCCAGGTGCCGGGAGGCGAACTGCGGCTCCTTGGCGGCCTGGGCCAGCTTGCCGGGCAGCAGCGCGGGCGGGGCGAGCATGTTCAGCGACAGACCGGCGGGCAGCAGGTCGAAGATCGGCAGCGCGGCCGACTGCAGCGTGGTGAACACCGGCGCCGCGTTGACCCAGTTCGGGGTGTGTGTCAGGCCGGTGATGACCACCGCGTCCATGTCGTTGTAGGTCGCCGACTCGATCGTCATGGTGGCCGCGCCGATGGAGTGGCCGATGCCGATGATCTTGGTGAACTGGGGCCGCAGCTGCTGCACGACCTGGTGCACGGCCTCGGCCTGCTGGGTCGCGCCCAGGGCCAGTGAGAACGGCACCGAGCTCTTGCCGGAGCCCAGCCGGTCCAGCACCAGCGTGGCGTATCCGGCCTGGTTCTGTGCCTCGCGGAAGGAGGCGCCCTGGTTGTTGTAGTTCCAGTAGGACCCGTTGTAGGTGCCGCCGGGCAGCATCACCTGGATGGTCTTGGCGCCCTCGGGGACACACAGCTGACCGGCCATGGTCTGCTTGCCGATCGGCGGGATCAGGCCCAGGAAGGGCTTCTTCACGTCGACGCCGTAGGACACGTCCTGACAGGCGGCGGCGGTCGCGTCCGCGGGCAGCACGGCGGGGACCAGCGCGATACCCAGCAGGACCGCCGCGCCGGCCGCGATGTAACCGATCCGGCGGCGCAATATTTCGAAACGCACGGAATGTGCCTCTCTTATAAGGATTTCCGGGGGATGGCCGTCATCGGGAGACGGCTGGGGTAGGCGGCGGAGGTGTAGACGACCCGTACCGGCTGATCAGGCACCGGGACGAGGCGCCACTGCGAGAGCACCGTTGCCACCGTGATGACGATTTCGGTCTCGGCGAACACATTCCCCAGGCACTGGCGCGCACCGGCGCCGAACGGGATGAATGCGCCCCTGGGCACGCTCTTGGCGCGCTCCGGCGACCACCGGTCCGGGTCGAATTTCTCCGGATCCGGGAAGACTTCGGGATTGTGGTGCATGGCATGCGGGCTGAAGATCACTTCGCTGCCCGCCGGGATCGTGGTGCCGCCCAGCTCGACGTCCTCCAGCGCACGGCGCATGAGGATCCAGAGGGGGTATTTACGCAGCACCTCGTTGACCACCTGGTGGGTGTAGGTCAGCTTCGGGACGTCCTGCGCGGAGACCGGGCGTCCATCCAGGACACTATCGATCTCCTCCAGCAGCCTGCCTTCGACCTCCGGATTCCGGGCCAGCTCATGGAAAAGCCAGGACAGCGCCAGTGCCGAGGTCTCGATCCCGCCGGTCAGCAGGGTCAGCACCTCGTCGTAGACCTGCTTGTCCGTCATCCGTTCGCCGGTGTCCTCGTCTTCGGCGAACAGCAGCATGGACAGCTGGTCACCGCGGTCGAGGCCGTGTTCCCGGTAGCCGGTGATCAGCCGCATCACCGTCTCGCGCAGCCGGGCGTTGGCCGCGTCGAAGCGTTTCATCGGTCCTAGGGGCAGTTTCTCCACGAAGCCGGGAGCCAGTAGCCGGACCATCAGTTCCTTGATCACCACGAACAGCGATTCGCGAATGGCATCGATGTCGGCCTGGCTGATCTCGGTGGAGAACAACGCCCGGCTGACGATGGTGGTGGCCAGCGACTGCATGTCCTGGTCGACCTGCCGCACCTCGCCGGGCTCCCACGACGCGATGAGCTCGTCGGCCGCCCCGGCCATGGTCCGCGCGTATTCGGTGATCTTCTGCTTGCTGAACGCCGGCTGCATGAGCCGCCGCTGGCGCAGATGCTCGGCACCGTTCACCATCGCGAGACCGTCGCCGACGAAGTCCCGCATCTTGTCGAACAGCAGGCCTTTACGGAATTTGGGTGCGTCGGTGACCAACACCCGATAGGTGAGTTCTGGCGAGGCGACGAAGTATGTCCGCATGGGGCCGAGATAGACCTGGACCACATCGCCCTGATCCCGCAGTCGTTCAGTAAAAGCGAAGCGCTGGCGGATCATCGACGGGGTATGACCGATCAACGGCCACCGACCTGGTGCCACCGGGGCGGACATCTGTACTCCTCGCGGATGTGTCGATTCCGGCGTATGCCCTATAAGATGACTGCGCAGCGCCACAGTACGCTGACTACGAGTGACGTCCGGATGCCGGAGATCAGTATTCCCCAAACGGGTGGCATGCGATCATGCGGATGGCCCATGGGGAGTTACGTCGAAAGCTCGGTACGATCAGTGATTGGCTTCATTTAGACGCGAAGGTGTTCGCTGTGACGCAGTACGCGGTGTGGGTCCCCGAGGACATCGATATCTCCGTGCCCAGCTCCGCCCGGGTGTACGACTACATGCTGGGTGGCGCGCACAACTTCGCCGTGGACCGCGCCATGGGCCAGAAACTGCTGGAGATCGATCCCGGTTACCGGGACCTGACCCGCATCGCCCGCGCCACCCTGGGCCGGATCGTCCGATACATGGTGAGCAACGGGATCCGGCAGTTCCTGGACATCGGCTCCGGTATCCCGACCGTGTACAACGTGCACGAGATCGCCCAGGGTATCGACCCCAGCTGCCGGGTGGTCTACGTGGACCGCGACCCGATCGCCGTCGCGCACAGTCAGCTGATGCTGCAGGACAACCCGGCTGCCGCCATGGTCAGCTCCGACATGCGTGAGCCGGAGCGGATCCTGAACGCCCCGGAGACCCAGCGGCTCATCGACTTCGACCAACCGGTCGGCCTGCTGTTCATGCTGATGCTGCACTGGCTGACCGATGACGACGACCCCGTCCGGATGACCGAGTTCTACCGCTCGAAGCTGGCCCCCGGCAGCTTTATGGGTGTCACCCACGTGGGTACAGAACACGACGAGGTCACCGACGCCGCACTGGCCACCATCAAGAACAACACCGGCGGCGAGTTCATCACCGAGCGCACCAGGGAACAGGTCGCCGCCATGTTCGGCGAGTTCCAGCTGGTCGAACCCGGCCTGGTCGGCTGCGGCGAATGGCGCCCCGGCGGCCCCGGTGACATCGCGAGCGCCGCCGACCTGAACCAGATCATCTACGCCGGCGTGGGTCGGAAGCCCTAGCTCCGGCGCTTCTGGCGGTCGTCGAAAGACGGCTTTGGAGGAGGAGACGGGTTGGGGGCTGTGTCTTTCCTGCCGTCATGTCTGGTGGGGGCACGCCGGTCTGGGTCGTCGGGGCCGCTGCGCGGGGCTTTTGTTGACTTGTCGCGGCTTTTAGTCACGACAAGTGGCACTTGTCGTGACTAAAAGACGCGACAAGTGGAGCGACACGGTGCGGAAACGGTGCGACACGCCGTGAATCCCACGATGCGGGTGTCCATTGTGGACGGTGAGTACCTGAAGGACGCCCCCGTTTACCTCAAGTAAACAAAGGACGCCTTCAGTGCGCTCAAGTAAACGATGGCGTCCTTCAGGTCCCCCGCGGAAGCGGCCCCGACAACCAGACAGGCGTGCCCCCACCAGACACGAAGGCAGGAAAGACGCGGCCCCGAGCCCGCCTCCCCCTCCAAAGCCGCCTTCGACAACAAGCCAGAAGCAACCCCGGTCAGAGCGCGTCCACCCAGGCACTGACCGGGCCGTAGTAGCTCGCCTCGCCGGCCGTGGGCGCGAAGTTGAACGAGTGCCCGTACTGCGGCACCACGAAGGTCCGAAGCCGGGCGGCCGCCGAGAAGTACGGCCCCTCGGACGCCAGCAGGCCCTCCGGCGTCGAGCAGTCGGTGCCGGTCAGCGGCAGGCAGAAGATCTTGTCCAGCGAGCCCATGCCCAGCAGGACCGGCGTATCGATCTGCCTGGTCATCTGCGCCAGCAGGTTGGTGTTGGCCACCGTCTCCAGCGCCTCACCGAGCGTGGTCACGTCCTTGGTGGACTCGTCGTACTCCAGCGCGCCGGGCAACGTCACCGGGTCCAGGCGATGGAAATCGGCCTCGCGGGCACCGGGCGCGGTGGTCACGTAACCGAGGTCGTTCAGCAGCCCGGAGCGCTGCGCGGCCAGCAACGGGTCCAGCTTGGCGGGGATCAGCGTGGTGAACACCGGACCGGCGTTCAGCAGGTTGATGTGGTGGGTGAGCCCGGTACCGACCACCCCGTCCACCCGGCCCGGCATGCCCAGCCGGCCGAACTTCGCCGCCTCGGTCAGCACGATCTCGGTGCCGATGGAGTGACCGACCAGCACCACCTTGCCGAACCGCGGCCGCAGCGCGGCGACGACCTCACCGATCGCCCTGGCCTGGCTGGTCACCGTGACGGTCAGCGAGTTCGGGATCGTGCTCTTCCCGGTGCCGAGCCGGTCCAGCGACAGCGTGGCGAAACCGTGGCCGTTCTGCGCCTTCCGGTAGGAGACGCCCTGGTTCTCGTACTCCCAGTAGGCCCGGTTGTAGGTGCCACCGGGCACCAGCAGCTGAATGCTCGTGGCGCCGTCCGGCACACACAGCAGGCCGGCGATCGCCTGGCTGCCCGACCACACCGGATACCGCTGTTCCTGGCAGCTGGTGGTGCCCGCGCCCGCCGAACCGGAGGCCCCGACCAGGGCCGTTCCGACGAGCAGTGCCGCGGCGAGCGCCGCCCGGCCCCAGGTCACGAATCGCACGGGAGAATCCTTCCGCCGCAGCAGTACCCTTCGACCAATGCGGGGAGTCACAGTACGCTGACTGGCCGTACTGATCGAAGGGCGGGTCGCGTGACGTTGAACGACAGCTGGGTCCCCGACGACATCGATATCACCGTGCCCAGCGTGGCCCGGGTGTACGACTACCTGCTCGGCGGCGGGCACAACTTCGCCGCGGACCGCAAGCTCGCGGCCCAGGTCATGGCGATGGATCCCAGCTTCCAGCACGTCGCCCGGATCAGCCGCGCCGCGCTGGGCCGGATGGTCCAGCTGATGGCCGGACAGGGCATCCGGCAGTTCCTGGACATCGGCTCCGGCATCCCCACCGTGAACAACGTGCACGAGATCGCCCGGGAGGTCGTGCCCGACTGCCGGGTCGCCTACGTGGACCGGGACCCGGTCGCGGTGGCGCACAGCGAGCTGCTGCTGGCCGACGATCCCCGGACCATGATGCTGCGCGCGGACATCCGGCAGCCGGAGCACATCCTGGACAACCCCGACGTGAACCGGCTGATCGACTTCGACCAGCCGGTCGGGCTGCTGTTCCTGATGATGTTGCACTGGGTGCCGGACGCCGATGATCCACAGGCGATCGTCGGCCAGTACCGGGACCGGCTGGTATCAGGCAGCTACCTGGCTATCACTCACGTGGGTACAGATCACGACACGATGGACAAGCTGCCCGAAGTCGAGGACGCCATCCGGCGCAGCGGCAGCAGGGAACATCTGTTCAAGCGGGACGCGGACCAGGTCAGGGCGCTGTTCGGTGACTTTGACCTGCTAGAACCCGGAATCGTCGGCTGTGGGGAATGGCGGCCGAACAGTCCCGGAGACATCTCCGACTACGCGGCCGGGAACCAGATCATCTATGCCGGAGTCGGGCGGAAACCGTGACCCTACGCCCGTGGTCGATCGCGCTGGGTTACCGGTAGGCTTGTGCATGTTCCGTTGATCGCGCGATGCGACCGGGACACCCATGGGCGGACTCACCCAGGCTCCGCTCCGGAACCCACTCAGGATGACCACCTCTGATGACTACGCCAAGTCAGGGTCCTGATTTCAGCCGGCAGCCCTCCGAAGACCGGCGGAGCCGGTCCCTGCTCACCCGTAAATGGGCATACCTGCTGGCCGACGTGGCAGTGGTGCCGCTGCAGCCCGCCGAACTCGACGAGCAGCTCGGCGCGCTGCTCAACACGCTGTGCGACTCGTTGCTGAGCGAGCCGTTCGCCGATCGCGGCGCCGAGCAGGTGGGCCAGCGACTGGTCACCGTCGGCTACGTGACCGAGGCCGGCCTGCGCTGCACCCTGGACACCCTCGGCAAAGGCCTGCTCGGCATGGGCTACCCCGCCGATCGCGTGGTCCAGGCGCTCAGCGCGTTGTCCGCCGGATTCGTCGCGGCCAGCCGGGAATCGGTGTTCGCCCAGCAGGAGGCCATGCAGGTCTCGCTGCTGAAGGCGGTCCGGGACGCGCGCTGGCGGATCCAGTCCAGCGAGAACCGGTTCGGTGAGGTCACCGAGGCGCTCTCCAGCGGCATCATGATCATCAACATGGACTACACGGTGGCCAGGGCGAACGCCGCCGTCGCGGACATCCTCGGCCAGACCACCGGTGAGCTGATCGGCGCACCGCTGCGCGATCTGGTGCACCCCGACTCGGCCAGCGAGCTCCGCAAGGACCTCGACCAGCTGCGCAACGGCGACATCCAGCGCGTTCAGCGCCCGCTGCGGCTGGTCCGCCAGGACAACACGGTGCTGGTGATCGCGTTGACCGCGCGGATGCTGCGGGACGCGGAGAACAAACCCGCCGAATTCGTCATGGTCATCGAGGACAGCACCGAGCTGATGCTGTTGCAGGGCGAGCTGAACCGGCAGGCGTTGCACGATGTGCTGACCGGCCTGCCGAACCGGCAGTTCTTCACCACCCAGCTGGAGACGGCGCTGCGCCGGGCCGACGCGAAGTACGGGATCACCGTGCTACACCTGGACCTGGACGCGTTCGGACTGGTCAGCAATGGTCTCGGCCGCCAGGCCGGCGAGCAGCTGCTGGTGCACGTGTCCCGCCAGCTCTCCGCGGTGCTGTCCGGCGAGCGGGTGATGATCGCCCGGTTCGAGGCGGACGAGTTCGGCATCCTGGTGGAGAACTCGGCGGAGACGCCCGAGGTCACCGCGCTGATCGGCGCGATCAACCGGGAACTGGCCGAACCGTTCTTCGTGGACAACCACGGCGTGGCACTGCCGGTGAGCATCGGCGTCGTGCACCGGCCGGCCAGGGACAGCGATGCGAACGAGGTACTGCGCGCCGCCGACCGTTCACTGCGTCGGGCCAAGTCCGGGCGCCGTGGCCAGTGGGGGATCCACCACCAGGGCACCGACCTCGCGGAGCGGGAGAACCATCGCCTCGCGGTGAGCATGGCCGGCGCCTGGGAGGACGGCGAGATCACCGTGCGCTACCGCCCGGTGATGACGCTGGGCGCGGAGCCGGTGATGGCCGGCGTGGAGGCCGTGTTCGACTGGGACGGCCGCACCCATGAGGAGTGCGTCGCGCTCGCCGAGGACACCGGCCTGATGCTGCAACTCGGTGAGTCGCTGTTGCGGGTCTCCGGTGGCCAGGCGCAATGGTGGCGGCAGCGGGTCGGCTTCACGCTTCCGCTGTTCCTCGCACTGACCCACTTCCAGGCGGTGGACGCCGACCTGGTGTCCCGGATCATCCGGGCCTGCAAGCACACCCGGGTGGCCGCCGAGCAGCTGGTCTTCGGCTTCCCTGCCTCGTCCCTGACCAACAGCGACGCGGCCGACAACCTGGACACGATCGCCGACATGGGCGCCCACATCCTGCTGGATGACTTCGGCCTCGGCCCGGACGATCTCGCGCTGGCGGACACCCTGCCGATCAGCTGGGTGCGCATCGCCCACCGCCTGGTGGATTCGCGGGCCACCTTCCTGCCCGGCCTGGTCGACTCGCTCGCCGCGACGGACGCCCGCGTCATCGTTGACGGCGTCGCCACCGAGGAACAGGCCGAGTTCTGGCACAAGACCGGCGCGTCCTTCGTGACCGGCTCGCTGCGCGGGCCGACCCAGGACCCCAGCGACCTGGTCAACCTGCTCTGAGCCTGTTGTCCGCTGGGTCTGGCGGTCGGCGAAAGCGGCTTTGGAGGAGGAGACGGGCTTGGGGCCGCGTCTTTCCTGCCTTCGTGTCGGGTGGGGGCACGCCGGTCTGGCTGTCGGGGCCGCTTCCGCGGGGGACCTGAAGGACGCCATCGTTTACTTGAACGCACTGAAGGCGTCCCTTGTTTACCTAGGGTAAACGAAGGCGTCCTTCAGGTACTCACAGTCCACAATGGACACCCACATCGTGGAATCCACAGCGTGTCGCGCCATTTCCGCACCGTGTCGCCCCACTTGTCGCGTCTTTTATCCACGACAAGTGCCACCTGTCGCGACTAAAAGACGCGACAAGTCAACAAAAGCCCCGCGCAGCGGCCCCGACCACCCAGACAGGCGTGCCCCCACCCAACACGAAGGCAGGAAAGACTCCCGACCCGCCCGTCTCCCCCTCCAAAGCCATCCTTCGACAACCACCCCGACCCAGCCCCCACCACCGAAAGGGCTCAGCAGTCGACCTTGCCGACGAAGAGCTCGCCGCGCGGCGAGGACTCGGGCCCCTCGGAGAGCGTCACGTGCAGCAGCGCCTTCTTGTAGAACGCGCTGTCGTCTTCCAGGATCTCGTTGAACACCAGCTTGGCCTTCAGCGAACCACCCTCGACGGTGAACGTCTGGTTGTCCTTGGTGGTCGGCTGACCGGGCAGACCGCTGACCGACTCCCAGGTGCCGACGGACTTCGCGCCGCCGGTGATGCCGTTGTTGTCGCAGGTGATCTTGTAGTTGGTCATCCGGATGTCCGGGCCGCCGAGGGCGGCCAGCGCGTGTAGCTCGAAGCCCGCGCCGGTGACCATGATGCTCGAATTGGGGCGCTGGTAGCGGCAGAACGACTTCGCCGGACCATAGGTGGCGATGCCCTTCATCACCAGCTCGCCGACCAGGGCGGCCTGCGGACCCGCCGTGGTACATCCGCCGATGTCACCGGACTTGTAGCCCTTGCCGCCGACGGTCACCGCGACGTTCGCGACCTGACCATTGGGCGGTGGCAGCGGCGTCGCGGAGGTCAGACCGGTCATGCAGAGCGGCAGCACCACCAGCGCGGCGAGCGCGACGGCGAGTTTGCGGGCCTGGAACACGCTGCCCCCTTCCGGACACGGGACGGACCACATCGCCTGTCCAACGGCGCAACACCTGCGAGAGTTACGCTGCGTGCCCGATTCGCCGGGATTCCTCTGGGCGGACTCCCGGCGAATCGGGAACCGGCTAGAAGGTGGTGGAGCAGCCGATGTTGCCCAGCACGATGTCGCTGTCGGCCGAGGCGCCGCCGGCGGCGTAGGTGGTGACGTGCAGCTGGTTGATGTTCAGCTCACCATTGTTGTTCTTGGTGATCTCGGAGAACACGAACTTGGCGGCGGTGGCGCCGTTCTTGCCCTTGATCTCGGCGGTGTAGCCGGGGTCGATCTTCGGCGGCAGGTCCAGGCCCTGGATGCCCTCGAAGGACGAGGAGAAGCTGACGTTCTGCGGGGTGGACTTGCACTCCCCGTGCAGCTTGGCGATCCGGACCAGGTGGTCCGGGACGGCATCCAGCTGGAAGCGGGTCTCGTCCGCGGTCACGGTGACATCGCGGTTCTGCGCCCGGGTGCAGCTGGTGTCACTGGCCCCCAGCCGGTAGACACCGGAGACGGCGGCACCGTTGCTGTGCGCGGTGCTGGTCTCGTCGACCACACACTTCGCCTGCGGACCGGAGTCGCTGATCGTGCCCGCCTTGTTCACCTTGGCGGTGGCGGCGGTGGCGGTGCCGTCAATGGCATCCGGGGCGGCGAGAGCGGCGGGGGCGAGCCCGACCATGGCCAGCGAAGCAGCACCGACCATCGAAACTAAACGCATCAGATGACCTCTTGTCGCGTTGCGGAATGGGTCGATGACCCACGGTAAACCCGAGTCGGATTCGCGTTAACCGCGACTCGGTAGGGGCATAGCGGAATCAGGCGAATGGCCCAATGGCGCCACCCCCTCAACGCTGTCGGGGCTGCCGGGTAACGTCCTCGGACGTGTCCAGCTCCTCACGCTCCACCCCACCCAGCGTCCGGTCCCTGATGGAGACCGCGGTCGCGGCTGTCGGTGGTTCGGAGCGCCCAGGTCAGTTGTCGATGGCCGAGGCCGTCGACCACACCATCCGCACCGGCGAGCACCTCGCCGTGCAGGCGGGTACCGGAACCGGAAAGTCGCTGGCCTACCTGGTGCCCTCGGTGCGGCACGCGGTCGCCGACGGCACCACCGTCGTCGTCTCCACCGCCACCATCGCGCTGCAGACCCAGCTGGTGGACCGGGACCTGCCCCGGCTGGCCAAGGCGCTGAAGCCCGAGCTGGACCGGGAACCGACCTTCGCCATCCTCAAGGGCCGGCGCAACTACCTGTGCATGCACCGCATCCACACCGGCGCGCCGGACGAGCCGGAGGACGCGCTGTTCGACCCGTTCAAGCTGTCCCAGATCGGCCGTGAGGTGAAGCGGCTGCACGAGTGGTCCTCGGACACCGAGACCGGCGACCGCGACGAGCTCAACCCCGGCGTCTCCGACGCGGCCTGGAAACAGGTCTCCGTCACCGCCCGGGAATGCCTCGGCGTGGCCAAGTGCCCGATCGGCACCGACTGCTTCGCGGAGAAGGCACGCAACCGGGCGGGCAAGTCGGACGTGGTGGTCACCAACCACGCGCTGCTGGCCATCGACGCGTTGCAGGGCTACGCCGTGCTGCCCGAGCACGACGTGGTGATCGTGGACGAGGCGCACGACCTGGTGGACCGGGTCACCTCCGCCGCGACCAACGAGCTGAACGCGCCGATGGTCGCCGCCGCCACCCGGCGCTGTGGCCGGCTGATCGACCAGGACATCGCCGACCGGATGGCCGAGGCGGGCGACGGGCTGGCCATGGTCCTGGAGGACATGCGCGGCGGCAGGCTGGAGGAGCTGCCACAAGCCCTGGGCGGCGCCCTCGCCGTACTGCGCGACTCCGCGCACGCGTGCATCACCGGGCTGGGCCCGGAACGCAAGGAGGACACCGACGGCAGCACCGCGCGCAAACTGGCCCTGGCCGCCCTGGACGAGGTGCACGACACCGCCGTCCGGCTCCTCGAAGCCTTCGACGCGGAGCCGGCCAAGCGGTTCGACGTGGTGTGGCTGAACAACGACGGCGGCGAGTTCAACCGGCCGCCCACGCTGCGGGTGGCCCCGCTGTCCGTCGGCGGCCTGCTGCGGGACAAGCTGTTCGGGCCGCGCAGCGTCGTGCTCACCTCGGCGACCCTGGCGCTGGGCGGCTCGTTCGACACCCTGGCCAGGCAGTGGGGGTTGCCCGCCGAGCAGTCCACCGTCAGCCGGGCACCCGGCGCGGCCAGCGAGAAGGAGGCGCCGTCCGATTCGGACGTGCTGCGCTGGACCGGGATGGACGTCGGCTCGCCGTTCGAGCACAAGTCCAGCGGCATTCTGTACGTCGCCAAGCACCTGCCACCGCCCGGCCGGGACGGCCTGGCCCCGGCTTACCTGAACGAGATCGCCGAGCTGATCGAGGCGGCGGGCGGGCGCACGCTGGCCCTGTTCTCCTCGATGCGCGCGGCCAAGCAGGCCGCCGCCGAGCTGCGGGACCGGCTGAAGACGCCGATCCTGTGCCAGGGCGAGGACACCACCGGCCTGCTGGTGCGCAAGTTCGCCGATGACACCCGCACCAGCCTGTTCGGCACCCTGTCGCTGTGGCAGGGCGTGGACGTGCCGGGTTCCTCGCTCCAGCTGGTGATCATCGACCGGATCCCGTTCCCGCGGCCGGACGATCCCCTCGCGTCGGCACGACAGCGTGCCGTGGAGGCGAGGGGCGGCAACGGGTTCCTCACCGTCGCGGCCACCCACGCCGCCCTGCTACTGGCCCAGGGCGTCGGCCGGCTACTGCGCTCGGGGAACGACAAGGGCGTCATCGCCATCCTGGATCCGCGGATCGCCACCGCCCGCTACGGCGGCTTCCTGCGCGCGTCGCTGCCGCCCTTCTGGACCACCTACGACCCGGAAAAGGTCCGCGCCGCGCTCCGCCGAATCGACGTCTGAGCACTTTCTGCAGAAACTGCGCCCTTTGCAGTTTCTGCAGAAAGTGCTCCACTCATCAGTCCACGCACGGGATTCCGGAGCCGTCCACCCCGCCGGGCTTCGGCGAACCGGTGGGCTGGGCGGCGGCCTCACCGGCGGCGCCCGCCTGCGGGGGCGGAGCAGTGGTCGGCTCCAATCCGGCGGGCAGGGTGAAGTCCGAGCCGATGACGACCTTCAGGTGCCCGCGCGGCACCCGGGAATCGGACCGGACGTCCTGGATGCCCAGCAGCGTGCCGGCCACGTCCCCATCGCCGCTGGCCCCGGGGCCGTAGGCCACGCTGGAGTTGGTGGTGGCCACCGCGTTGCCCACCTCCCCCTGCTGGAACCCCTTGCCGGTCAGTCCGGTGGCGACCGTCGCGGCCAGCCCCGATGCTCCGGAGGCGTTGTACACGTCGACGGTGCTGTGCCCGCGCGGCGTCTCGGCGGGCGCGGATTTCAACCCGAACGCCACCTGCACGATCTTGCGCACCTTGGCCACGTCGACCTTGTTCACGTCCTGGCCGTTGATCTTCTGGAAACCTTCGATGGGCAGGGTGCTGAACTGCAGGTTCCCGCCGGTCAGGTTCTGCGCCTGCTGGGCGAAGGCGAGCACGTCCCAGCCCTTGGAGATCACCACGTCCTGCTGCGCGGTGTCGATCAGCTTCCGCATCCGGCCGATGTCGGTGAAGGTGCCCGATGACCGCAGCTTCGCCGACACCGAGGCGATGAACGCCTGCTGCCTGCGGGTCCGGTCCAGGTCCCCGTTGTCCAGCCCGTGCCGCTGCCGGACGAAGGCCAGCGACTGCGCACCGTTCAACGTCTGCCTGCCCGCCGGGAAATCGGCGCCGGAGAAGCTGTCGTGCACCGGGTTGTTCAGGCACACCTCGACGCCGTCCAGGGCGTTGGCCAGATCGTAGAACCCGGCCAGGTTCACCTCGGCGAACTGGTCGATCGGCACGCCCAGGAAGTCCTGCACGGTCTGGATGGTCGCCTTGCGCCCGGCTTCCCTGGACTGGGTCTCCAGCTCGTGCCGGTCGGAGACCCCCTTCTTGACCAGGGCAGACTCGGTCTCGGCCTTCTTCAGGCCATAGGCTTCCTTGATCTTGGCCCGGCTGTAGCCCTTGATCCCGGACACGGACACGTAGTCATCGCGCGGGATGGAGAACGCGACGGCCTTGCTGCCGTCGTTGGGCACGTGCATCAGGATCAGCGTGTTGGTGTTGTAGCCACCTTCGTTGCCGTCCCCGGCGTGCAGCTGGTCCAGGATCTCCTTCGGCAACTGGTTGCCGTCCTGGTCCTTCCGCGAGTCGAGGCCGATCAGCAGGATGTTGGTCGCGCCGTCCTTGGACTTCGCCGCGTCGCCCAGCGCGTCCGAGGTGGTCAGCCCGGACAGCACCCCGTTCGCGGACACCCAGGCGATGGCGGTGCCCACCAGGATCACCACCGCGAGCGCGCTGAACACCGCGCGTCCCAGTCCTCGTATCCGTCCGCTCACAAAATCCAAGCTAGCGGCTACGCCACGTCACACGCCGTGACGCGCATGGGGCCGGCACCGATTACCAACATTGGGGTGACAAACCTGCGTTCGGCCGCAGGTCGGATGGGATCATCGACCCCGGGTGAAGGGGGATCCATGGCCTCAGGCAAATCCGCTGCCTTCGTCGGCTATCTGCGTGGCATCGCCGGATCGCAGGTCCTCTCCGGCCAGCAGTTGCCGGAGGACCGCAGAACCCCCACCCCGGATGATCTGCTCCGGCTGCCGGAGCGACCCGCGATCCTGGGCGCCAACATCCTGGTCGGTGATCAGGACGAGCACGGCCAGGACGCCCATGTCCAGCAGATCCTGCGCGAACACATCGCCGCGGGCGGCGCGGTGTCCCTGTGCATGCATCCGCCGAACCTGTTCCACGGGCCGCAGAACCTGGCCACCGCGTGGGTGGGCACCGGGCACGAGAACGACGGCAAGCCCGACCTGGGAGACCTGCTGCGGGTCACGGCCTCGGTGAGCAAGCGCTACCGCCAGGTGCTGGACCAGGCGATCGCCTACATCCAGACGCTGCCCGCCGACGCACCGGTGATCTTCCGCCCGTGGCACGAGGCGGGCGGCAGGCACTTCTGGTGGGGCCGGGACGTCCGCGATCCGGCCCGCAGTGAGACCGGTGTCCGCGCGTTGTGGCTGGACACGATGAGAATCGTGCGGGCGGCCTGCCCGAATGTGCTGGCCGGGTTCTCCGCCGCGATGTCCCACTTCTCCCCCATCGACTACGGCTACCCGCCGGATGACGAGGTCGACGCGGTCGGGGCGAGCCTCTACTCGCAGGCCGGGGAGTTCGCGCACGAGCAGGACTATCCGATGCTGGTGTCCAAGGGCCGGCCCGTGCTGTTGTTCGAGCTGGGCGGGGATCCGCAGCACCGGGGCTGGTCGGCGGGCGACATCTTCTGGGCCACCCACCGGTACCCGGAGGTGGTCGGCTTCGTGGCCGGGCAGGACCGGGACAGCCTGGTCAGCATCCCCGGTGGTGCCCGGCTGCTGGGCGATGCCCGGCTGGTGAACCTAGGGGACCTGGACTTCGGCTGAGTCGTGCCGCCGGCGGGACGCCAGGACCTCCTGAGTATGGGCGAAGGCCCACTGCTCGATGGCCGCGATCGGCGCCTGCAGGGACAGTCCCAGCTCGGTGAGCTCGTACTCGACCCGGGGCGGCACCTCGGGATAGACGGTGCGGGTGAGTAATCCGTCCCGTTCCATGGCGCGCAGGGTCTGGGTGAGCACCTTGGGCGCCACCCCACCTACCCGGTCCCGCAGCTGGGTGAAGCGCAGCGGACCGGAGCTGAGGACTAAGACCACCAGCACCGTCCACCGGTCCCCGATCCGGTCCAGCACGAGCCGGGTCGGACATTCGGGGTCCAACTGCAGCGGGTGCGGATCGAACACGTGAGCCGCGTTAGTAACCATGAGGTACCTATATCACGTTGAAGTACTCAGTTACCACTGGTTACTGTTGGCTGCGAATCGTCAATGGAGGCAGAACATGAGCTCGATCGCCATCTTCGGCGCAGGCGGCCAGCAGGGCCAGGAACTGATCACCGAGGCCCTCTCCCGCGGCCACCAGGTCACCGCCGTGGTGCGTAACCCCGGCAAGACGACCTTCGACGAGCGCGTCGCCGTCGTCACAGGCGACGCGACCGACGGCGCCTCGGTGGCGTCCATCGCCCTCGACCACGACGTCATCATCAGCGCCGTCAACGGCACGGAGACCGTGGTCGCCGCCGCGCACGCCCTGGCGGCGAAAGCGGCCAAGACCCGGGTGCTGTTCGTCGGCGGCGCCGGCGGCCTCCAGGCGGGCGACGGCCTGCTGATCGACAGCCCCGGCTTCCCCGACGAGTACAAGGCCATCGCCCAGGCGCACATCGACGCCCTCGAGGTATGGCGTGCGGCCGAGGGCGTCGAGTGGACCGTGGTCAGCCCCGGCGCACTGCTGTCCCCCGGCGAGCGCCGTGGCAGCTACCGCACCGGCGGCGAGGAGCTCATCGTCGACGCCGACGGCAACTCGGCCATCTCCTACGCCGACCTGGCGATCGCCATCCTGGACGAGGTGGAGAACCCCAAGCACCCGAACCAGCGGTTCAGCACCGGTTACTAGACGAATCTGACATCCGGATAGCACGGTGAGGGGCCGTCGAACAGGTGACTGTTCCGGCCCCTCAGGTGCAGGTCGAAGAACGCCGAGACGTAGTCGCGCTGCGCGGTGAGCGAGCGCTCGGGATCGATGGTCCCGATCGTCGCTTCCCGCTGACCGGCAGGCAACAGGCTCGCCACCTGCGGCACGATCGCCTGGTAGTCGGTGTAGCCCCCGTGCCTGCTGCCGAGCAAGGTCAGGTCACGCTTCCACCCACGTTGCTGTGCCCAGAAATCCGGCCAGGACTGTTCGGCGGTTTCGGTCCGATCGTGGTCGATCAGCTTTCCGGTCCGCGGATCGACGAGCTGGCTGCCCATCAGCAGGAACGGCCGGTCAAGACCGTGCTTGGTTACCTCACCCGGCAGGTACGGCTGGCCGGCGATCGGGCCCAGGCCATAGGCCATCGAACCGTCCAGGTTGATACCGGCGTCGATCCGGCGGTCGTGGTACATGGTCTCGCCTGCGGTGAAGCCGCCGTAGGAGTGGCCGAACATGCCAACGCGGGACAGGTCCAGCGCCGCACCGAGGCCACGGGGCAGCACCCGATGCTCGGCATCGGGGTTGTCCCCGTGGGTCAGCCTGGCCAGCTGGTCCAGCAGGAACCGGGTGTCGGCGACCCGGGTGTCGATGGCCGTCTTCATGGCAACCGGGTCGATCGAGGTGGCCATCCCCGGCTCGATCCGCCCACCGGGAAACTCGACGGCACTGGAGTCGTGGGTGTGCGACAGGCTGACGACGACGTAGCCGCGGCTGGCGAGATCATCGGAAAGGATCGACCCCAGTTCCCGGGCAACTCCGAAACCGGGCGAGAACAACACCACCGGGCGAGCCCCCCGGGAAAGATCGGCGGGGACACCGCCGCGGGCATGCCGCCGGACACCTGTCAGGTCGACCGAACCGACCGGAAGCCCCACCTGCTTCTCCAGTGCCTTCGCGATGCCGGGCTCGAGCCAGGCCGCGCGCGGAGCGGCCGGCGACCAGCCGGCCGGATAGCTCACGGTGATCATCAGCTCGCGCTGCTGGGCCGGCACCCAGGGATCCGTCCGGTTCGGGTCGACCAGGTGCAGCGAGGTCGTCCCCACCGGGTGCGAGCCGGTATTGGCAGGTAGAACGGGCCGGATCGGATCGGCGGCGGCGGCCGGTACGGCGCCGGCGAGCGTCATCGCTGCGGCGAGAGTTCCGGCCAGGACACGGTTTCGCACGATTCATCCCCCAAAGTCGAAGTAATTTCACCTTCGCATGGGCCGATGTCCGCGTACATCATCCCTGGGGACCAGATCAGGGCCAGGTGGCCAGCACCGTGATGGTGCCGGGAGCCACCTCGGTGAACCCGCCGTCGCGCACCGAGATCGCATCGGGTGACCGCAGCAACGTCACCCAGTCCGCGCGATTCGGTGTGCGCACGGCGGTGCGGTGGTCCATGTTCTTCCAGAGGTCGAGTAAATCGGCCCGGCCGTACTCGCGCAGCGCATCGGCCAGCAGCATCGTGCCGTGCCCGACCTGCGCGGCGATCTTGCCCAGCGTCATCGGCACCGTCGGATTCACCCACAGCACCGGGACACCCGCCTGGGCCGCGTCCGGCTCGTCGACCGGCAGATCGGTGCCGCCCACCTGCAACCGGGACACGATCTTGGGCAGTTCATCGACCGGCCCGGGCACCAGGGCACGGGCCTGCGCGCCCTCCACCTCGATGGTGAGCCCGGGCAGCTCCTGCACGGCCGTCCAGTGCGCGCCCCGCGCCCGCCGGGAGACCTTGCGGATGCGCCCGTCGACCCAGAGCTTCATCGGCTCGTGCCACTCGCCACCGGGCGCGGCCCGCTCGTCCAGGTAGACGGCGACCGCGGCCGCTGCGGCGGCCTCTAGCAACGGGGTGCGCAGCGGCGGCTCGGCCTTCTCGATCCGCAGCACCACCGGCATCGCCCGTACCTGCGCAGGATCGTCATTCACCAGCCAAGAATACCCATCTAGGCGATCTTGCTGCCCTGGGGACATCAGCAACTGTCTTGTCAGACGCAGATGGCACACTCTGGGGTGAGGCGAGGAGGCAACATGTCCGGATTTCCCTGGCCCGACCATCTGCTCACTGTCGAGGAGTTTCTGGCCCTGCCAGAGACCGGGAACCGCATTGAGCTAGTGGAGGGGACGCTGGTGTTGTCACCACGCCCAACGAGGGATCACAGCGACGCTTGCCTGGAACTGGGAATTCAGCTCAAGGCTCAGCTTCCGGCACATCTGAAGGTCTACCAGGAGATCGATATCGATCTGAGCCTGGCACCGGCCGCCAAACCTGGCTTTGTCCGGAGCCCTGACCTGCTCGTGGTCGACCGGGATCGCGACAAGCAGTCCAAGGCAGCGGGACGGATTCTCCGCGCCTCGGACCTGCTCTTGGCCGTCGAGATCGTCTCGCCCGGCTCCCGGCGTGCCGACTACCGGACCAAGCGGGACGAGTACGCCGAGGCAGGCATCCCGAACTACTGGGTCGTCGACGTCTGGGAACCGGCCACACTGACCGCCTACCACCCGGTCGACGACACCACCTACGCGGAAGGCGTCGAGCACAAGGGCGTGTTCAAGACCGAGTTCCCGTTCCCCTTCGAACTGGACCTGGCCACGCTCGAAGACCGCTAGGGCCGCAGGATCTCCATGCCGTCGGCGGCGTCGGCGGCCTCCACCTCGGCGCGGGTCACGCCGAGCAGGAAGAGCACCGCGTCCAGGAACGGGTAGGACAACGCCGCGTCGGCGACCCGGCGCAGCGCGGGCTTGGCGTTGAAGGCGATACCCAGCCCGGCCGCCGAGATCATGTCGATGTCGTTGGCCCCGTCGCCCACCGCGACCGTCTGGCCGAGCGGGATGTGGAACGTGTCCGCGAACCGGCGCAGCGCCCGGGCCTTGGCCTCCCGGTCGATGACCTCGCCGATGACCCGGCCGGTGAGCGTGCCGTCGATGACCTCCAGCTGGTTGGCCAGGTGGAAGTCCAGCTCCAGTTCACGGGCCAGTGGCTCGATGACCTGCACGAATCCGCCGGAGACCACACCACAGCGGAAGCCCATCCGCTTCAGCGTGCGGATGGTGGTCCGGGCACCCGGGGTCAGCTGGATCTTCGCGGCGACGTCGGCGAGCACCGATTCCGGCAGGCCGGCCAGGGTCGCCACCCGCCGGTGCAGCGATTCGGCGAAGTCCAGTTCACCGCGCATCGCGGCCTCGGTGACCTCGCGGACCTGGTCCTCCTTGCCGGCGTGCGCGGCCAGCATCTCGATGACCTCGCCCTGGATCAGGGTGGAATCCACGTCGAACACCACGAGCCGCTTGGCCCGGCGCAGCAGGCCCGCCTCTTCGACCGCGATGTCCAGCTCGTTGCCCGCGGCCACCTCGACCATCGCCGTCCGCAGGGCGGTGTCGTCCTTGGCCGACACCCGCAGCTCCAGGCCGGTGACCGGGTAGTCGGCCACCCGGCGGATGGCGTTGATGTTGGCGTCCAGTGAGGCCAGCTTGCGGGCGACGGCGGTGAACGCGCGGGCGCTCACCGGACGGCCGAGCACCACCAGCACGTGGCTGGAGGCCAGCCGGACACCCTCGGCCAGGTCGGCCCCCACCTCGACGTCCACCCGCATGCCCAGCGCGGCCATCGCCTGCTCGACCGATTCCTGAAGCGCCTCGGGATCCTTGCGGCTGGCGACCAGCACGCCGAGGGTCAGCTTGCCCCGGATGACCACCTGCTCCACATCGAGGACCTCGACTTCATGCCGCGTCAGCGCGGCGAACAGCACCGAGGTCACACCGGGCTTGTCCGAACCGGTGATGGTGATCAGGACGGGCGTGCCCTGGGGGCTGGTCACGAAGTGGCTCCTCTGCCGGTGTGGACTCTCAGACAAACAAATGAGCCCGGCCTCCGCAAAGGGAAACCGGGCTCATCGGTGAGCTGTAGATCAAATACTACTTCGTGGCGTCGTCCTTGTCAGACGAACCCGCCTCGAGCAGGTGACCGTAGCCGTCGAGCTTGAGCTGGTGCTCGGTGTGCTTCGCCGCACCGGCACCCACGTAAGCCTCGAGACGCATGCGCTCGGCCATGTGCGGGTAGTGCAGCTCGAACGCCGGGCGCTCGGAACGGATCCGGGGCAGCTCGGTGAAGTTGTGCCGCGGCGGCGGGCAGGAGGTCGCCCACTCGAGCGAGTTTCCGTAGCCCCACGGGTCGTCGACGGTGACGATCTCGCCGTACCGGTAGCTCTTGAAGATGTTCCAGATGAACGGCAGCGTCGAGGCGCCCAGGATGAAGGCGAAGATCGACGAGATGGTGTTCAACGTGGTGAAGCCATCGGTCGGCAGGTAGTCCGCGTACCGGCGCGGCATGCCCTCGTTGCCCAGCCAGTGCTGGATGAGGAACGTGCCGTGGAAGCCGATGAACGTGGTCCAGAAGTGCAGCTTGGCCAGACCCTCGTCCATCATCCGCCCGGTGATCTTCGGGAACCAGAAGTAGATACCCGCGAAGGTCGCGAACACGATCGTGCCGTACAGCACGTAGTGGAAGTGGGCCACCACGAAGTAGGTGTCCGACACGTGGAAGTCGATCGCCGGCGCGGCCAGCAGGATGCCGGTCAGACCGCCGAAGAGGAACGTCACCAGGAAGCCGACGGAGAAGAGCATCGGCGACTCGAAGGTCAGCTGCCCCTTCCACATGGTGCCGATCCAGTTGAAGAACTTCACGCCGGTGGGCACCGCGATCAGGAAGGTCATGAACGCGAAGAACGGCAGCAGCACGGCGCCGGTGGCGTACATGTGGTGGGCCCACACGGCCACGGACAGCGCGGCGATGGCCAGCGTCGCGTAGACCAAACCCTTGTAGCCGAACAGCGGCTTGCGGGAGAAGACCGGGAAGATCTCCGAGACGATGCCGAAGAACGGCAGCGCCACGATGTACACCTCTGGGTGACCGAAATACCAGAACAGGTGCTGCCAGAGGATCACACCGCCGTTGTTCACGTCGAAGACGTGTGCCCCGATATGTCTGTCCGCCAACAGGCCGAACAGCGCCGCGGTCAGGATCGGGAAGGCCAGCAGGATCAGGATGCTGGTGACCAGGATGTTCCAGGTGAAGATCGGCATCCGCCACATGGTCATACCCGGTCCGCGGAGACAGACCACCGTGGTGATCATGTTGACCGCACCGAGGATGGTGCCGAGACCACCGATGATCAGGCCGGTGATCCACAGGTCGGCACCGACACCAGGCGAGTGGATCTTGTCCGACAACGGGGTGTAGGCGAACCAGCCGAAGTCGGCGGCACCACCCGGAGTCAGGAAGCCGGACAGCACGATGAGGCCGCCGAACAGGTACAGCCAGTAAGAGAAGGCGTTCAACCGGGGGAACGCCACATCGGGGGAACCGATCTGCAGCGGAAGCACGAAGTTCGCGAAGCCGAACAGAATCGGCGTCGCGTACAGCAGCAGCATGATGGTGCCGTGCATGGTGAACAGCTGGTTGTACTGCTCCTGGGAAAGGAACTGCTGTCCAGGGCGTGCCAGCTCAGCACGGATCAACATGGCCATCGCGCCGCCCACCATGAAGAAGGCGAACGAGGTGACCAGGTACAGGATGCCGATCTGCTTGTGGTCGGTCGTGCGGAGCATCCGCAGCAGGAACGAACCCTTGATCGCCTGCCGCACCGGGTATGGGCGTGTGGCAATCGGCTGAGGCGCAACGGCCGTCACTACTGCCTCCTGCACTTGAAAGCTGGTGGAAAAATCTTGAGTCAGTCGGGTGGCCGGCCGGGGCCCACTGCGAAGGGCACAGGGCTTCCGAGCCAACCGGGTTGGATCGTACGCGGCGGAATGTAAGGACGCGTCGTGGGGATGGCCACGCGCGCGGGGAGATGGCGCAGATCACCCTGATCGTGGGAGCCAGGCGACAGACAGCCCCCGAAGTTGACGAGGTCCGGGGGGCGGAACGATCCCGAACCTCGTCAACTTCGGGATCACTGGGAAAGCCGGCCCGAGGCGGAGAACGTCTCGCGGACAGCCGGCCTGGCAAGCCTCCCGCCGGCCGACCGGGAGTGATCACGAATAACGGCCGATCCCGGCCCGCGCTCCCCCGATGGAGGGAGAGGTGACCGAGCGTCGCGATCACGCCCACCGGCGCCGGATCAGCACCGCCATTCCAGCTCCAAGTCCACAGTGGACGAAGCGGTTGTTCCATCTTCAAGATGGATTTGGGGCCCCGAATCCATCTTGAAGATGGAACAACAACAGCTCGTTCACCCACATGAGCACCACGAGTCCCAGTAGTCACACTTGTCACGCGCAGGTCCGAACCAGAAACGATCAAGCCCCGAAAGCCCGAAAGTCCAGACCGGCGTGCCCCCACCAGACAGCCAGGCAGGAAAGACGCGGCCCGAGGCCCATCTCCCCCTCCAAAGCCATCCTTCGCCAACAACCAGACCCAGCCCCCCAGCCACCAACGCTCAGCTCATCGGATGGTGCACATCCCGCACCCGCCGCAACACGCTCTCCACCACGGCACGCTCGGCATCGGACATGTGCTGCACGAACCGCTCCCGGACGCTGGGCTCGTGAATGGCCAGCGCCTTGCGCAGCACCTCGTTGCCGGACTCGGTCATCACCAGAAAGGTGGCCCGCCGGTCGGTGACATCCGGCTCGCGGCGGATGTGGCCGATCTGTTCCATCCGGTCGGCGAGCCGGGTGAACCCGCCCGCGGTGAAGGAGACCTCGGCGGCCAGGCAGGTCATGCGTTTGCGCTGGCCAGGAGCTCGACCGAGGCGCAGCAGCACCTCGAACTCGTTGTGCGGCAGCCCGAGGGCCTGCTCGATCTCCGTGTCCATGGCCCTGCCGATCGAGGTGTGCACCTCGACCAGCAGTCCCCACAGGGTCACGTCGTCGCTCACCTGGACGGGTTGCTCGGCTGCCTCACTCACCCCGCCATTCTGACACGCTCAGCAAGTGTCGATCCGGAGCCGTTTCTCCAGGTTGCGCAGCCGGTTGTGATCCTCGAGGACCGCGGACCGTTCACCCGCCAGGGCGACCATGCCCAGGTCCGGATGGCTGCTCAGATGCGTCGACAGCTCCATGGCCTCGACCGGTACCCGGGCGTGCGGCGCGGTCATGTACACCGGGCTCACGCATTGCCGCAGCTCGTAGTCCCCGGTGCTCACCACACCGTCCACATACGCCTGGACCAGGCGTTCCAACTGACTGCTCCCGGTCGCCGCCCTGGCCAGCACCGGCAGCGCGCCGGCGCACAGCCGGGTGCTGGTCTCGATCAGCCGGGGGCCACGCGGGGTCAGCCGGATCTCGCTGTGCGCCGCGCCCCAGCGAATGCCCAGCGCGTCCAGCACCGCGTTGTGGTACTCGACCAGCTCCGGCTGGACGTCGTGCACGAACTCGGTGCGGTCCACCCTGGTCAGGTTGAACTTGGTGAACTCCTCGATGTGCGCCACGGTGTGCTGCCCGGCCGCGCTGACCGTGGACACCACGTATTCGGTGCCCGGCGCGAACTCCTGCACCATCACCGGCTGCCGGTAGCTGTACAGCACCCGCTCGAACCCCTGGCGCCAGTCGCCGTTGGGCGGCACGAACACCACGTCCTGTGCCCCGGAGGAGTCCGGCGGCTTGATCACCAGCGCCCGGCCGGTGAGGTCCTGGGCCTGTAGCCACGCCTCCAGCTCCCACGCGTTGCCGGTCAGCAGCGTCCGGATCACCGGGATGCCCGCGGTGGCCACCGCGTGCTGCATGAGCGCCTTGTTCCGCCTGGCGTGCGCCAGCCGCGGGTCGTTGGCCCGTTGCGGCGTCAGTTCCGCCGCCAGCCGATCGGCCGGCTCCACCCCGGATTCAGCGCCGGGGAAGATCGCCCAGGGCTCGATGGCCCGAAGCCGCCCGACGAGCTCCGGGCCGTCGACCAGTACCCGGTCGTAGATCCGGGGGTCGAAGTCCAGGTCCAGATCGGTCACCACGGCCACCACCGGCACCCCGCGCCGGGCGAAGGCGGCCGTCACCTCCGGGCCCGAGGACAGCGGGTCCACCACGATCACCGGTCGCACAGCAGCTCCTCCGTCGCGTCCCGCAGCCGAGCGCGCAGCTGTGGGTCGTAGGCATCGGGGTGGGCCTTGGCCGGCAGATCCCCGTTGAAGTAGGTGCCGGACAGCCCGTCGTAGCCGGTGATCACCTCGAGGGTGACCGCCGCCCGGTCCTCCACGGTGGCCAGCGGGCCGCCCGGGTGCACCACGTTGACCGCGAGGGACTCGTAGTCGGCGGCCAGGTCGAAGGTGGCCATGGTGAGCGCCAGCTTGGCCCGCCGGTAGGCGACCAGGCCGTCGTAGTCCCGCTCGGACTGCAGGTCGGCGAGGTCCAGCGATTCCTGGCCCGCCGAGCCGATGTTCACGATCCGGTCGCGCACCCGGGGCGCCAGCAGCCTGCCCAGCAGGTACGGCGCCAGATAGTTCACCGCGAACCGCAGCTCGATCTTGTCCACGGACAGCTCCCGGATGTAGCGGGTGTCCGGGCTGCCGTAGCCGATGCTCGCGTTGTTGACGAGCCAGTCCAGCTGCGGGAAGTCCCCGCTGACCTGGGTGATCAGCTTGTGCACCTGGCGCAGGTCGGACAGGTCCGCCACGTAGGGCCGGGTACCGGGCAGCCGAGCGGCCAGTTCCATCGTCCGCTCGGGGTCACGGCCGTGGACCAGCACGGTGTGCCCGGCCTCGGCCAGCTCGGTGGCCAGCTGCCTGCCCAGCCCGCTGGTGGCGCCGGTGATCAGGACGGTCATCTGCTTACCTCGAACCAGACGTGGGCCTGGCCGGTGCCGATGCCGTTCTCGTAGTCGCCGTACTGCCTGCCCCGGGCGTTGGCCGAGCGGCCGCCGAGCGCGCCGGCCAGCATCAGGTAGTGGCCGAAGCCCGCCTGTGGGTCGAACTCGGCGAACGCGTCCATCGAGTCGATGATCTTCGCGTGGTCACCGCCGACCATCCACTCGATCCGTTCCAGGTCCGCCGCGCGATGCTGCTCACTGACGATGTTCTTCGGGTCCCCCGCCATCCGGGAGCGCACCTCCCGCAACGGCCAGAACGTGTGCGACAGCCCGCCGGACGCCACCAGCATGACCTTGCGATCGGTGAGCGCGACCGCGTCACCGATCGCGGTGCCCACGGACAGGAAGTCATCGGGCTCCGCGGTCCGGCAGACGGAGACCGAGATCCACGACTTGTCCGGGCTGCCCAGGTAGGTCCACGGGATCAGCGTGGCGTAGTGGATCGGCAGGATCGGGTCGTCCACCGGCGTGATCCACTCGCCGCGACCGGCGATGACCTCGGCGAGTTCGCGGTCGCCCGGCAGGTCGTAGGCCAGCTGGGATATCGCGGTGGGCATCTCGCCGGAGGTGAACAGGCCGTTGCGCCGGTCCGCGGAGGTCACCACGGTGCCGATCGTGGTCGCCCAGTGGCTGTCGAACACGATCACGGTGTCGTACTCGACGGCGTCGAAGATCTCCTCGCGCAGCTGCAGCAATCCGGTGGCCAGGGTGAAGTCCTGTCCCCCGTTGGCGGCGATGCGGGATTTCTCCGGAAACATCAGAACGGGCGCGTGGGACACGAGTCCCGCGCCGACGATCTGACCCATGATGGGGGTCCTTTCAGAGGGTGATGGCCACGTCGTAGGCACGCAGCCAGGAGTCCAGGCGCACGGTGGACTCGGTACCGATGCGCTCGAACTCGCCGAGCGCGGTACCGGATGCGGTCTTCGCCGCCAGGTCACGCACCGCGGTCTCGCTCAGGTATGTCCGAAGTGGACCTGCGGCGGTGAGCGCGCCACTCAGAGCGCTGTCGTATCCGGTGTCCTGAGTGGACGGATAGGCGGCCTTCGTGCGGTGGACCACCTGTTCCGGCAACAGATCCCGGGCCGCGTCCCGCAACAACGCCTTCTCCTCGCCGGTGTACCGGCGCATGCCGAGGGGGATGTTGAAGACGTACTCGACCAGCCGGTGATCGCAGAACGGGACGCGGCCCTCCAGCCCGGAGGCCATGGACATCCGGTCCTTCTTGTCCAGCAGGATCGGCAGGAACCGGGTGAGGGTGAGGTAGGTGATCTCCCTGGACCGGCGTTCCGCGGCGGTCTCCCCGTACAGCTCCGGCACCTCGGCGAGCGCGGTGCTGTACAGGTCGGCGGTGTACTCGTCGAGGTCGACCGCCGCCTGGAGTTCCGGGCCCAGGAGGGCTTTCGGGTCCAGGCCGCTGCGTGCCCCGATGGTCAGCCAGGGGAACGTCTCCGCGGCCCGTGCCCGGGCGTCGTGGAACCACAGGTAGCCGCCGAAGATCTCGTCGGCGGCCTCCCCGGACAACGCCACCGTGGCGTGCTCGCGCACCGCCTTGAACAGCAGGTACAGCGAGAGGTCCAGGTCGCCGAAGTGGAACGGCAGGTCCCAGGACCGCAGCACCGTGTCCCGGACGGCCGGGTCCAGCACCGCGGCCTGGTCCAGGGTGATCGTGTGGTGGTCGCTGCCGATGTGGTCGGCGACCATCCTGGCGAACGGTCCGTCCGCCGTGGGCCGGGCCGGGTCCGGCTGGAAGTTCTCCGTGTGCCCGGCGAAGTCCACCGCGAAGGTGGACAGCCTGCCGGGGCCGTGTTTCTGCGCCAGCGCGGCGATGGTGCTGGAGTCCAGCCCGCCGGACAGCAGCGACACCAGCGGGACGTCGGAGATCAGTTGATGATCCACGATGTCCTCCAGCAGCTCCCGGATGGTCGCCACGGTGGTGTCCAGGTCATCGGTGTGCGGCCGGGAATGCAGCGCCCAATACCGGTGCTCGCTCAGTCGCCGGCGGCCGAACCGCAGCACGTGGCCCGGTTTGACCTCGCCCATGCCGGCGAACGGCACCCGGCCCGGGGTACGCAGGAACAGCAGTGAGTCCGCCAGTTCCTCGGCTCCCGCGCGTGCCTGGACCTCTGGGTTGGCCAGGATCGCCTTGGGTTCGGAGCCGAACAGCAGTCCGGTGGGCGTCGGGTAGTAGTACAGCGGTTTGACGCCCAGCCGGTCACGGACCAGCAGCAGTTCCTCGGTCGCGCTGTTCCAGATGGCGAACGCGTACATGCCGTTCAGCCGGTCCACCAGTTTCTCGCCCCACTGCAGGTACGCCCGCAGCACGACCTCGGTGTCGCTGGCGGTCCGGAACGTGTGCCCACACCGGACGAGTTCGGCGCGCAGCTCGCGGTAGTTGTAGACCTCACCGCCGTAGGTGATCACCGCGCGCGGCAGCTCCCCGCGGCCCCGCTCCGGGGTGCACATGGGCTGGTCGCCGTTCTCCAGGTCGATGATGGACAGCCGACGGTGCCCGAACGCGACGTGCTCGTCCGTCCACACGCCCCTGGCGTCCGGCCCCCGGTGCAGCAGGGAGTCGGTCATCACGTCCACTGTGGGCAGTTCGGTACGCAGATCGCGGCTGTAGTCGATCCACCCGGTGATGCCGCACATAGCCTCGGTCTCCCTCTCAGCCGACTAAGTGCGGATTCGCCGCACCCGCCACGTGCACCAGCCGCAGGTGGCGCGGCGATCGGTCGGGGAACGCCGTGCGGCCGTGCAGCAGCGTGAAGTTGTCGGCGACGATCAGGTCGCCGTACTGCCAGGAGTGCACATGGCAGTAGTCCGGGTGGTAGAGCCGATCGGTGAGTTCGCGGTGCGTCACCTCGAGTTCCACATCGGACAGTCCGGAGAACGAGTGACGGGGGCCACCCGGTGCGGGCTCGACGTACCGCAACACCCGTTCGCCGGAGTGCGGATGCCGGTCCACCAGCGGCGCGTTGATCTCCGCGTCGTAGAAGGCGGACTTGCCGCGGTAGCCGCCGACGACCTCGGACCAGCGCTGGACCATGGCCGGCGAGGAGTCCCGCAGGATGGCGCCGGTGTCGCAGAAGGTGGATTCACCGCCACCGCCGGGCGGCGGCGCGACGACGCAGTGCAGGATCCGGAATTCCGGCACCACCGGCAGGAAAAGCCCGTCCCAGTGCATGGCGACGTCGCCGGTGTCGTCCTGCTCGGTCAGTTCGCTGACGTAGCCGTACGGCCACTCCAGCAGTGGGCCGAGTCCCTCGCCGAACCCGGTGAGGTCCACAGTGGACGACACCCCGGTCCAGCCGCGCAGCAGGACGAGTTTGTACTCCCGGACCAGCCCCTGGAGCAGGCGGCTGGGCAGAGCGCGGACATCGGCGCCCGGCACGGCCGGGCTGAGTTGTATGCCGAACGGTTTCAGCTCGGTGATCAGACGGTCTCGCATGACGAGGTTCTCTTTCAGTCAACGGCCGGATTCAGGTGCGGCGGCTCGCCGAGCACGTGCACCCGGCGCAGTCGCCGGTTCACCAGCCCAGCGGCCGATTCCCGGCCGTGCAGCAGCGTGTGGTTGTCGGCGATCAGCAGGTCCCCTGATCGCCAGGTGTGCGCGTAGTGCCAGCGCGGATCCTCCAGCGCGGCAACGAGCGCGGCATGTTCCGGATGCCCGGGCAACTCCATATAACGGAGGGTCGGCACACCGGTCACCGGATGCGGCACCACCAGCGGCGACCGCGCCGATCCCGGTTCTGGGCCGGGGATCGGACAGTGGATCACCGTCTGGCGCCAACGGTGCACAGTGGACGGATCCTGTGCCGCCAGCATCCGGCTGGTGTGGCTGAACACCGATCGTGCCCTGCGGCCGGTGGCGACGACGCAGTGCATGACGATGAACTCGGGAACATAGGTCTGGAACATGCCGTCCCAGTGCCAGGGAACCGGGCCGTGACCGTGAAAGGTCTGGCCCGATTCGTCCAGCTCCAGGACCGCGCCGAACGGCCAGATCATCGGCATGCCCAGCAGGGCACACCAGGCGAGGAGATCCAGCTCGGCGGGAACGTCCCGCAACAGGACGAGCTGATGCCTGCGCACCAGTTCACGCAACGCGTTCCCGTCCAGCGCGGAGTGCGCCTGCACGCCGAACGGCCGCAGCCGCTCGACCACCGGCGTGGTCATCCGGTCCTCCTGGAGAAGGGCATCGAGGAATGCCGTATCTCCGGCAACGGCTCGGACAGGTGCGCGACGTCGTTGATCCGACGCACTGTCGCATGTGGACCGTCGATGAGCAGCTCGGTGAGGGAGCCGTTGTCCGCCTGCAACCGGGAGCGGTTCCGCCAGGGCGCACCGAGCACGTGACACAGCAGCAGGCCGATGAAATCGACATGCGTGCACCACAGCACGGTCCCGTCCACCGGCAGCCCACGCAACGCCCGCGCCACGCGCACCGCGGCCGCCACCGGCAGTTCTCCGCCCGGCGGCACCTGATCAGGATCGGCCAGCCAGGCGTCGTACTCGTCTGGCATGGTGGCGCTGACCTCGGCGGGCGTGTAGCCCTCCCAGGCACCCATGCCCAGTTCGACCAGGTCCTCGTTGAGCCGCATCGGCACCCCGTGGGCGGCCGAGATCAACGCGGCGGTGCCGGTGGTCCGGCGCAGCGGGGAACTGTGGATCTGCTCGATCGGCTCGTCGGCGAGCCGGGAAGCGAGCGCCCTGGCCTGGGCGAGCCCGCGGTCGGACAACGCGCATTCCGACTGCCCGCTGATCACCCCGGTGGTGTCGTCGACCGTCTCCCCGTGCCGGATCAGCAGTAGCCGCGCGGTCATTGGGCACACTGCAGGGCAGCGAGGTAACCGCGGGCGTGCAGCACCTGCCGGGTGGGCAGTTCGTAGTGGCTGGGCCTGCCGTGGTTCAGCACCAGCCGCGCACCGATGGCCTCGGCGGCCGCCCGCTTCATCAGCGTGAAACCGTCGTGCTGCCGGACCGCGACCGCGTGCCACGGGGTGAGCCAGACATCGTCGGTGGAGGCGGCCAGCAGCATGCCCAACCGGCCGGAACCGCACGGCTGCGGGTGGCTGGACAGCCGCACCGCATCCGGGAACCGATCGTCCAGCAGCCGGGACCAGGCCCGGCCGCGGCCGAGCACCCCATAGGCCCGCTTGCGCGCGTCCCGCTGCAACGCGGAACGGTTGCCGGTGTAGCCCTCGCTCCAGACGTCCTCGACCAGGAACCGGGCGATGTTCTGATAGGTGTCCCGCAGCTGGTCGTCGACGGAGATCAGGTGCCGCAGATCATCCAGGGGCTCGCCGTATTCGGCGTCCAGCCAGTCCCGCATGGCGGCGTAGTCCCGTCCCGGAGCGACGTCCTCCAGGCAGAGCAGCCGCAGCCGCTTGGCGTCGATGCGCCCGATGAGGTCCCGCAATCCGTTGCGGTACACCGTGATGTGCCGATCGGGCACCTTGATCAGCTGCTCGAAGGCCCGGCCCTCGGAGCCGATGATCACACCGGCGCCGGGGGCGTAGATCTTCTCCAGATCAGCGCACAGCTGGGACAGGAAGCGCAGGGCGAGGTCCTCGGCCAGGTCCGGCAGCACGCCGATCACCTTGGCCGGGTTGGGGCATTTGGTCGGAAACCCGGGGAGCAGGAAGTCGATGGGCCGGCCCGCGGCGACGAGGGCGGCGACTCGGTCCAGCGCGACATCGGCACACGCGCCGCACGGCGTTTCCACGCACTGCCGTCCGACCGGGGAGCGTCGCTGGTACAGCAGTACCCGGTCGAGCAGGGCACGCGCGATGCCAAGATCGCGGGCGGTGACCTGCACGGGAGTCATTGGTTATCCCTTCATAGGTGCCCCCGAGGCAGCAACCAGCCGTCAGCGAAAAGCATTGCGGCAGCGCAGAATCGATCGCGGTCACGCGCAGGTCGGCAGGGGGCAGCGCACGGAGATCGTGTCACTGGTTCGCCATTTCTTGACCGCACAACAAGTGTGCGGTGATCACCAGGTGCACTGCCAGCGCATTTTTTTCCAGCGGAATGACTTAGCACGATGGGATGTAAATCGACTTCGGGACCGTAACCAATAAGCGAATGGATCATTGGGTCGAAGGGTTCGCCAACGCGACGAGGGTCTCCTTTGGGACAGGGCTGGGGTTGGGTCTGGTGGTTGTCGAAAGAGGGCTTTGGAGGAGGAGACGGGCTGGGGGTGCGTCTTCCCTGCCTTCTTGTTGGGTGGGGGCACGCCTTTCTGGTGGGGATGGGCCGCTGCGCGGGGCTTGACTCCGCTGAATGTGGCTTTCCTTCGGTAGAAGGCGGGCAATGTGGCTTCCGGTCGGCAAGACCAAACTAAAGCCACATTCAGCAAGATCAACCTGGGCGACACGGTGTCAAAACGGTGCGACACGCCTAGGCATCCCAGGATGTGGACGTCCCTTGTGGACGGACACAGTGGACAGTGACCGAGCGACGCACCAAGCCCCGCCCCGTCAGCCCGAACGGCCAGTCAGGCGCGCCCCCACCAGACAGCCAGGCAGGAAAGACGCGGCCCCCAGCCCGTCTCCCCCTCCAAAGCCCTCTTTCGCCAACCGCCAGAACCAGCCCCAACCCCGTGCCCCCTTACGAGAAACCGAGGGCCTTCCGCCGCTCCCCCCACCGGTCGAGCATCGGCTGGAGCTCCTCGTCCACGAACTCGAAGAAGGCGGACATCTCCGCCATCCGGCGGCCGGCGGGCGAATCCGGCCCCAGCGCGATGGCGCCCTCCTTCGCGGCGTCCTCCCAGCGCCGGACGATCGCCTCCCGCCGCATCAGCGTGGTGTACCAGCCATCGTCGTACAGCCGGAACACATCGCGCCGGGTTCCGGGCTCCCGCTCCCGATGGATCATGTTCACCTGAGTCAGATAGCGGACAGCGCCCGAGATCGCGGCCGGGCTGGCCTGCAACAACTCGGCGAGCTCGGCAGCTGTCAGCCGACCGCTGTCGGCCATGTTCAACGCCGCGAACACCCTGGCGGGCATGCTCGGCACCCCCGCCTCCACCATCACCGAGGCGAACCGCTCCAGGAATCTGCCGACCGTCTCGTCCACGCGTTCACCCTCGCTCACCCGGTAGATCTTACCGTCCCACTTCTCACACTTTTGGAACTTCACGAATTTGTGAAACTACTGTACGTTGTGAAGCATGACGGTCGCAATCTCTGTGTCGGGCCTGCGTAAGGCGTTCGGCCCGGCTACCGCGCTGGATGGACTCGACCTCACGGTCAACACCGGTGAGGTCCACGGCTTCCTCGGCCCGAACGGGGCGGGCAAGTCGACCACCATCCGGGTCCTGCTGGGGCTCCTGCGCGCCGACGCCGGCACGGTCCGGCTGCTCGACGGCGATCCCTGGCGGGACGTGGCCACCCTGCACCGCAGGCTGGCCTACGTACCCGGCGATGTCACGCTGTGGCCCAACCTGACCGGCGGCGAGGTCATCGACCTGCTCGGCAGGCTGCGTGGCGGGACCAACACCAAGCGCAAGGCCGAACTCCTCGAACGCTTCGACCTGGACCCGCGCAAGAAGGGCCGCACCTACTCCAAGGGCAACCGGCAGAAGGTGGCCCTGGTGGCCGCGCTGGCGTCCGATGTGGAGCTGCTGCTGCTCGACGAGCCGACATCCGGCCTGGACCCGCTGATGGAGGAGGTGTTCAGCGAGTGCGTCAAGGAGGTCCGGCAGCAGGGCCGCACGGTGTTGCTGAGCAGCCACATCCTGTCCGAAGTGGAGAGTCTCTGCGACCGGGTGAGCATCATCCGCAAGGGCCGCACGGTGGAGACCGGCAGCATGGCCGACCTGCGGCACCTGACCCGCACCTCGATCACCGCCGAACTGTCCGGCGCGCCCAATGGACTGTCCACCTTGGCCGGAGTGCACAACCTGGACGTCCAGGGCACCCGCCTCCGCTGCGAGGTGGACACCGACAAGCTGACGCCGGTCCTCAGTGCACTGTCCACTGTGGGCGTTCGCAGCCTGACCAGCCAGCCGCCGACGCTGGAAGAACTGTTCCTGCGGCACTACGAGGATGATCTCTCATGAGCGGCACCTGGTCGCTGATCCGGCTGGCGCTGCGCCGGGACCGGATCGCGCTGCCCGCCTGGATCCTGGGCATCTTCGTCATGGCCATCTCCGGCCCGGCCTCGTTCCAGCAGCTCTACCCGACCCAGGCCGAACGCACGGCGCTGGCGCAGACCATCGACGGCAACCCGGCGATGGTGGGCGTCTACGGCCGGATCTACGACGTCGCCGACGCCGGCGGGCTGGCCACCTGGAAGACCGCGCCGCTGTGCCTGGTGCTGGTGGCGTTGATGAGCCTGTTCACCGTCATGAAGCACACCCGCGCCGAGGAGGAGTCCGGCCGCCGGGAGCTGGTGGGCGCGGGCGTCGTCGGCCGGTCCGCCCCGCTGACCGCCGCGATCCTGGTGGCCCTCGGCGCGAACCTGCTGCTGGCAGTGATCACCGTGCTGGCCTTCCTCGGCTCGAAGATGCCGGTCGACGGCACTCTTTACTACGGCGCCGCGTTCTTCGGCGGCGGCGCGATCTTCACCGCCCTGGCCGCAGTGCTCGCCCAGCTGACCGAGAGCGCGCGCAGCGCCAACGGCATCGGCGTCGCGGTACTCGCGGTGACCTATGTTCTGCGGGCCGCGGGCGACTCCGGCACGCAGAGCTGGCCCACCTGGCTGTCGCCGATCGGCTGGACCCAGCAGGTCCGCCCGTTCGCCGACCAGCGCCCCTGGGTGTTCCTGCTGATCTTCGGTGCCGCCCTCGCGTTGCTGGCCCTGGCCTACGCGCTCGCCGCCCGGCGGGACATCGCGGCGGGTGCGCTGCCGACCAGGCTGGGCGCCCCCGAGGGCTCGTGGGTGCTGAGCTCGTCGTTCGGCCTGGCCTGGCGGTTGCAGCGCGGCGGCCTGTTCGGCTGGACACTCGGCTTCGCCCTGGGCGGGCTGGCCGCGGGAACCCTGGCCAAGGACGTCAGCAGCATGCTGGCCGGCAACCAGCAGATGGCCGACCTACTGCACACCCTCGGCGGCGCGCGGAGCTTCGAGGAGAGCTACCTGAGCCTGATGTTCTCGATCCTGGGCATCGTCGCCTCGGTGTACGCGGTGTCCGCCGTGCTGCGGCTGCGCGCCGAGGAGACCGAGGGCCGGGCCGAACCGGTGCTGGCCACCGGCGTCGGCAGGCTGTCCTGGTCGCTCAGTCACATCGCGTTCGCCCTGCTGGGCAGCGCGGTGCTGATGACGGCGCTGGGACTGACGGCCGGTCTGGCCTACGGATCACCGGCCACGCTGCTGGGCGCGGCCCTGGTCCAGCTGCCCGCGATCTGGCTCCTCGCCGGGTTGACGGTGGCGTTGTTCGGCCTGCTCCCCCGGCTCAGCTCGGCGGCGTGGGCGGCACTGGTGGTGTTCCTGCTGATCGGCGAACTGGGCGGCCTGCTCAAGCTGGATCAGTGGATCATGGACATCAGCCCGTACAGCCACATCCCGAAACTGCCCGGTGAGTCGGTGAGCTGGTCTCCGCTGATCTGGCTGACCGCCATCGCCGCCGTGCTGCTGACCGCGGGCCTGACCGGCATCCGCCGCCGGGACCTCACCGCCTGAATGACGTCTTCAAGACCGAAAACCACCCGGTTTTCGGTCTTGAAGACGTCGACGGGTTACTTCTTGCGGACGGCCAGGCCATGGAAGAAGCGGGCGGAGATTGCAGTGACCCCGCTCTTCGTCGCCTCAGGCAGCGCCGTGGCTCCGAGATGGTCATCGCCCCAGGCGAGCACCGAACCGTCCGCCTTCAGCGCTAGATCGAAGTAGCCGCCGGACGCCAGGGCGGTGACCCCACTCCTCGCCTCCGCAGGCACGGCATTCACCGTGTCGGTGTGGTAACCCCAGGAGAACACCGAGCCGTCGGCCTTCAGGACGACACTGCGGAACACACCCACACCCACCGCGACCACATCACTCTTGGCCTGCGGAGGCACGATGGTCTCGCCGTGATAGTCCTGCCCGCCATAGCCCCACGCGAAAACGGAGCCATCGGTCTTCAACGCGAGCTTGTGGGTGTCACAGGCCAGTGCCTTGACCCCGGAGGAGGCCTCGGCAGGCACCGCGTTCTCAAAGAAGTCCCAGTCGACCACGGTGCCGTCGGCCTTCACAGCCATGCTCTCGTAGCCGCAGGCAAGGATGGCGACCACACCACTTTTCGCCCTCTCCGGCACGTCCTGCCCGGTGTCGTCTCCCCAGGAGATCACCGATCCATCGGACTTCAGCGCCATGCTGTGCCGTGTCCCCGCCGATACAGCGATGACGCCGCTCTTCGCTTCCGCGGGCACCGACGACTGGCCCTTGTCGTTCGCACCCCAGGCGACCACGGATCCATCCACCTTCAGCGCGAGGCTGTGGTGCTCGCCCGCGGACACGGATGTGACGCCACTCTTCGCCTCAGCCGGGACGGTCGACTCCCCGAACCGATCATCCCCCCAGGCGATGACCTCGCCACCCACCTCCGCCGCCGCTGCGGGCGGGGCCATCGAGAGCATCGCGGCCAGTACGACGGCCGCTCCGGCCAGGCGTTTTGCAGTGTTCACCACAGTGAATTCCCTTCCCCAGTAAGGGCCTCACCGTATGCGACCGAAGAACCTTTACCGGATATCGGTTGCCGGTAGCGGAACCGTTTGCTGGGATGGCGACACATGACCACTGGGGATGAGACGTGTCCGACCGGATGAAGCTACACAGACGAGAACTGCGGCTGGACGGCCGCGACCACACGGTGATCACGCTGCGGCCGGGAACCACGGCGCGGTTCTCCACCGCCTACTTCCTAGACACCCACCACATCCTGACCGACCTGCCCGGCGCACAGCTGCTGGCCCGCCTGCTGTGGGGGCTGTCCTACCAGCGCGTACCCGGCACGATGGTGCTGATCGACCTGCCGCACATCGACACCGACCCGTTCGATGGCGAACCGGGTGATCCGATCCTGCTGGTGCCCGCCGACCTCACCGCGATGACCCGGCGGGCGGCGGCCGAGCTGCGGCGGCTGCTGCCGCTGCGCACACCGCCCACCGGCACGGTCCGCTGGCATACCCCGGGACTGGCGAACAAGATCGCCGACATCGAGGCCTACCGGGCGAATCCCTACGAGCACCGGTCCTACGAGCCGCCGCCGGACGACCGGCGCATGCTCATCACCGGGACCTCGCGGATGGTGCAGGTCGCCGCGGGCACCGATCTGTTGCGCACCTGGGCCGGCGGCGTGGCCACCCTGGACTTCACGTACCAGCCCACGCCGCATCACTACCTGGACAGCAATGCCCGGCGGCACTGGGCCGGTCCCTGGGACATCGGCGAGGTGCAGATCTTCGAGGACTACCACCAGCGGGTGGCCGCGGCGAAGGCGTCCCGCGACTGACTCAGTGCTCGTCGCCGAGGCCGGCGTCCTCCAGGTCCAGCTGCCGCTGCACCCGGCGACGGGTGCCCTCGTCGATGGTGCCGGTCTCGTACAGCCTGGTCAGCTCCAGGACCTCCACCGCGATCAGGTCCCGGCGCAGCTGCTGGTAGCTGGTGTTCTCCTCATGGACCGGACCGTCCTCCAGCCGCTCGATCCGCCGCTGCCAGCTGTTGCGCAGCTGGGCCACCAGGTAGTCGGGCGCCGCCTCGGCCTCGGAGATGAGTTCCAGGTGGTCCAGCCCGGCCTTGGCGATCAGCATCCTCGCCCGCAGGTCCTTGCCGCGCACGTCGTCCGGGCTGGCGGCGATGCCCGCGCGGCGGACCAGGGGCTCCAGGGTGAAGCCCTGGATGACCAGGGACGCGACGATCACCGCGGTGGTCAGCAGCACCACCAGGTCACGGTGCGGCAGCGCGGCGCCGGCGTCCGTCACCAGCGGAATCGACAGCGCGGCCGCCAGGGGAACCACGCCCCGCGCACCGGCCCAGGAGATCACCGCGGGCACGTGCCAGGTGGGCCGCGCGATTCCGCGACGGCGTTGCAGGACGGCGGACAGCGGGAAGACCCAGAGCACCCGGATCAGGACCAGGGTGGCCACGATGGCGAGGGCCTGCAGCGGCCAGTTCACGTCCTCACCGGACATGTTCTTGATCAGCGTCGGTAGTTCCAGGCCGATCAGGCCGAAGACCACGCTCTCCAGGATGAAGATCACCGTCTCGTAGACGGCGGTCAGCTGCAGCCGGATGTGCGCGTTGGTGAGCCGGTTGGTCTGGGTGCCGATGACCACGCTGGCCACGACCACAGCCGTCACGCCGGAGCCCTCGAAGGACTCGGCCAGCACGTAGGCGGCGTACGGGGTGACCAGCGAGATGATCGATTCCAGGACCGGGTCCTCGGTGCGCCGCCGGATGAGGATCACGCCACCGGCGACCAGGAACCCGATCAGCGTGCCGCCACCGGCCAGGATGACGAACTCGGTGGCGGTGTGTTCGAAGGACACCGCACCGCCGGCCACCGCGATGGTCACCGCGACCCGGAAGACCAGCAGGCTGGTCGCGTCGTTGAACAGGCTCTCCGCCTGCACCAGGGTCTGCACCCGCGAGGGCAGCGCCAGCCGCCTGCCGAGCGCGGTCACCGCGACCGGGTCGGTGCTGGCCAGCACGGTGCCCAGGATCAACGCCATGCTCCACGGCAACGCGGTCAGCCACACCGCCACGAAGGCCACGGCGAAGGCCGTCGCCAGCACCAGGCCGACCGCCAGGGCCGACACCGGGCGCCAGACCGAGCGCAGATCCCGCCAGGGCAGCTCCTCGCCGGCGGCGAACAGCAGCGGCGGCAGCACGATGAGACTGACCATCTCCGGGGTGATCTGGATCTGCGGGACGCCGGGCAGCAGCCCGATGATGACGCCCGCGACGACCAGCAGGGAGGGTGCGGGGACCTTGAGCCTGCGGGCGAACGTGGCGACGATCGTTGCCAGGACAACGAGAAAGAGGACGGTCTCCACACTCCGCATGACCGGTACCTTTCCCGTCGACAAACCCCCACGCCGACCAGACTTCCCGGCACACCCGGAAAACACCCTACTGAGGGACCATCGCGAGCGCCGAGAGGTGAACGGAAAGTGTGGCGATGGCGACTGGGACACGCCGATGATCACCCGAGTGGCCGCATAGGATCTCCATCGGGCGGCCTTGATCTCTACGACTTTGGCTCTAATCTCGCTTGCCGGGAGGGCAACAGCAAGTGAGGTTTCATTGACCGACCGGCCAGATTCACTGCAGTCATGGACGACCGCATACAACCAGGGAGACACCCAGGCATTCACCGAGATCGTCCGGCACAGCCAATACCGTGTGCTGGCGTTCCTCCGCGGTAGGCACCAGGTGCCCTGGGAACTGGCGTGCGACCTCACCCAAGAGACCATGCTGGCGACCATCGACGCACTGCGTACGGGCAAGCTCCCCGACAACCCGGTGCCGTGGATGTACCTGCACGCCGGTGCCATCTGGGTCGACCAGTTGGGCCGGGGTGGACCGCCGCCGGATCTGCCGGGCCGAGGCGCGGCAGACGACTTCGCCGGGGTGGAACCGGCGAACGACCGAGCGTTGTGGATCCAGCACCGGTTGCCCGATTTCCTGGACCTGTTGCACGATTCGGTGCTCAGTCTGCCAGCAGAGTACCGCTCCGAACTGACGGCTCTACGCCGGGCCGCCCAACGCGGCGAAGTGAATCTGCACGCCCGGGGAATGAGCCTGGATGTGCTGGTCACAGCCCTGGAGGTGGACCGGCATCCGGTCTCGGCGAGGCAGGGCGACGCGGTGGACACACTGCGCCGTACCGCCGGTGCGCTGTGGCTGGCGCGGCAACCCAAGGCCTGCCCGGAGCTCATCTCCCAGCTTCACGGGCGGGGTTGGCACGCCGGCCGGCTGACCGGCACGCTGTGGGACGACCTGCAGCAGCACACGGTCGCGTGCGGCACCTGCCGGCCGCGGTTCGCCGAGGCGACCCGGATGGTGGGCGCGCTGCCCGCGATGGTGCTCATCTGCGTGCGGATGCTGGACGACCGGCGCACCGATCTGGTCGGGGCGGGCTTCGTCGGCCGCTCGGTGACCCCGCTGGCCGTTTCCATGGAAAGTGCTCCTTTAGCAGTTTCTGCAGAAACTGCTCCTCCTGTCATGCCGGAGCCCATGCCGGAGCCGGAGCCGGTGATTGCGGCCGCCGAGGTGGCCCCGGAGCCGGAACCCACGCCGGTTCCCGACCCGGGTCCGCCGACCAAGCCGATGCCGGTGGTACCCATCCCCCGGCAGACCGCCGTGGCCGGCGCACCGCTGCTGGCCCGCAGCTGGCAGTACTTCCGGGACAAGCCGCAGGTGGCTGCGGCGGTCGCCGCGCTGGCGCTGCTCACCGGCACGGTGGTGGCGTTCACCAGCGGCGACTCGGAGGCATCCGGTCCGAACCAGGCGCAGCCAGCGGACTCGCCGAGCGCCGACGTCCCGCCGACCGCACCGACCACCGGACCGTCCTCGATCAGCTCGGCCGACTCGGCGCCGATGGCGATGACGTTGCCGGACAAGGGCGGCCGGCCTCCCGGCGGCGGCGCGGGCGGCGCCGGACCCGCGTGGGGATTCGCCTCCACCCGGGGCGCGGCCTTCGACGGGCCGATCGGCGCCGAGGTGGAACTGGATCATCAGCGCCAGTGGGGAAGCTGGCGTCGAGATGGTGACCGCTGGGCGAGCATGGTGCGCACCGGCACCGGCCGGTACAGCGTGAAACTGCCCGGGCTGGCCGGCAAGGCGGGCGCGGCGCACGCCGAACTGGGCGCGGGCTCGGGCGGCGCCCAGGCCGGGTCCTGCCAGGTCGGCGGGACGCACGACACCGGCGGCGACCTGACGGTGGACGTGGTCTGCTTCGACGGCACCGGACAGCCGCGCAACATGCCGTTCGTGGCGGCGTTCAGCGGGGCGAACTCCGGGGTGACCGTGCGGTACCGCGGCGGATCGGCGTCCGGGAACACCACGGTGAACCGGCTCGGTCCTGGCCGCTACTCGGTCACCCTGCCGGGCAACGGCTACGCCAAGATCACCCCGGTCGGCGACAGCGCGCGGTGGTGCCGGGTCACCGAGACCCCGGGACCGACGAAGGTCACCGTGGCCTGTGTGACGCCCGGCGGCGCGGCGGCGGACGGCGACTGGAACCTGTCCTACTCGCAGGGCAGCGGCGTGCAACACGATCCGGGGACTCCCGGGGCGTACCTGGTCACCGGCGGCGGGTCCTGGAGCAGCACCGGCGAGAGCCCGCAGGTCACGCACACCGGCCCGGGTGCCTACCGGATCGAGTACGAGGCGGTCGGGCACTCCCCGGACGCGGTGCTGGTGAACGCGGTCAGCGGCGAGGCCAGGTACTGCCGCAACCAGAACTGGAACTCGACGGAGAAGCCCGGCCAGGTCCGCATCGAGGTGCTCTGCTTCGACGGCGCCGGTCGCCCGGCCGACTCCGGCCTGGCCATCGGCTACCTTCGCGCGCCCTGACCTGCGGTTCTATCGTCTTCAAGACCGATGGACCCCGGGTTCATACGTCTTGAAGACGGTAGAACCGGGGTAGAGGTGTAATCTTAAGAGACCGATGGTCTGTTAAGGAGAAGGCATGACCACATCCACCGCCGAGCAGCCGACCCGCAGCAGGCGCCTGACGTTCATCACCGTGATCGTGGCGATCACGCTGATCCTGTTCGGCGTGCCGTGGCTCGCGCTGTTCCCCGTGTCCGCGCAGTGGCCGACGGCGGTCACCGTGCTCGGCTCGCTGGTGTTCGTCGCCGCCTTCGTGGCGTTGCCGCTGCTCATGGTGGTCGGCCACACCCGGCATGCCGACGGTCCGGCCCGGGCGGGGAACGTGTTGCTCGGCGTGGCCTGGCAGCTGTTCGCCTGGTCGCTGCTGACCCTGCCGGTGCGCCTCGTGCTGGCGCTGGCCGGCGTGGAGAACCCGGTGCGCGACCGGATCGTGGCCGTCCTGCTCGCGGTCATCGTGACCGCGCTGGCGATCTACGGCTCCATCGAGGCGCTACGGCTGCCCCGGATCAAGCAGGTCGACGTGGTGCTGCCCCGATTGGGCGCCGCGTTCGACGGGTTCCGCCTGGTGATGATCACCGACACGCACTTCGGCGCGATCGACCGCAGTGGCTGGTCGAAGCGCGTGGTGGAGGCGGTCAACGAGCTGCGGCCGGATGCCACCGTGCACGCGGGTGACCTCGCGGACGGCACCGTCGAGCAGCGGCGCAACCAGGTCGAGCCGCTCGGCGACGTCGTCGGGCCGAAGTTCTACGTGACCGGCAACCATGAGTACCTGTCCACCGGTCAGGGCTGGGCGGACGAGATGCAGCGGCTGGGCTGGAGCCCGCTGCGCAACTCGCACGAGGCGCTGCACCGCGAGGGCGACCGCCTCGTGTTCGCCGGCATCGACGACGTCACCGCGGCGGGATCCGGCGAGCCGGGCCACGGCCAGGACCTGAAGGCGGCGCTCACCGGAGTGGCCCCGGACGACCCGGTGGTACTGCTGGCGCACCAGCCGGTGCAGGTGAACACCTCCGCCAAGGCCGGGGTCGACCTGCAGCTGTCCGGGCACACGCACGGCGGGCAGATGTGGCCGTTCCACTACCTGGTCCGGTTGCAGCAGCCGGTGGTCGCCGGGCTGAGCAGGCACGGCAAGCGGACCCAGCTGTGGACCTCCCGGGGCACCGGATTCTGGGGCCCGCCGTTCCGCATCTTCGCCCCTTCGGAGATCACCCTCCTCATCCTCCGCCGCGCCTGACGCAGTAAGGGGCACCCATGCAGCGTTGAGCGCGGTATGGGTGCCCCTTACTGCGTTCAACGCAGGGAGGGTGCCCCTTACTCCAGATGGAGCACCGGTAGCCCGATTCGCCGCCTATCGATGTGGCGAACGGGCTGCCTACGCTGCTGCGGACAGCGGAGGTCCGCGGTGCCATCCATCCGAACACCCCGCCTGGCCGGCCGGGACACGGAACTCGCCACCCTGCTCGCCGCCGCCCTGGAACCACCCTCGTTGATCCTGCTGAGCGGCGAACCGGGCATCGGCAAGACCCGGCTGCTCCGGGAACTCGCCGCCGAGGAGGCCCTGCGGTCCAGAACGGTGCTGACCACGGCCTGCCGTCCGCTGCACAGCCCACTCCCCCTCGGCCCGATCCTGGACGTGCTGCCCGGTGTCATCAGCCGCAACCCGGCCGACCTCTCCCCGGTGACCGCCGCCCTGCGCACCCTGTTACCCGAGGTCGCCCACCTCCTGCCCACCCAGACGTTCCCCCAGGACAGGCGGCTGGTCTTCCACGCCATCCGTGAACTGCTCGGCAACGCGGTGCTGCTCGTGGACGATGTGCAGTGGGCCGACCCGGACACCGCGGACCTGCTCCAGTACCTGGGCACGGCTCCCCCACCCGGACTGTGCGCGATCCTCAGCTCCCGGACGGACCTGGACCTCCCCGGACGGCACATCCGGCTCGGCCCCTTAGCAGCGGACGCGGTCGCCGAACTACACGGACCCGGCGCCGTACGCAGGCTGCTCGACTACACGGCGGGCATCCCCGGCCTGCTGGCCGACCCCGACTCGTTCCGCACACCCGACCTGTCGCCGCAGGCCCACGAGGTCCTCGCCGCAGCCGCGGTGCTCGACGAACCCGCCGACACCGCCCTGCTGGCCCAGGTCGCCGGGCGCGGCCTGGACTGGGTCCGCGTCGCCCTCACCGAGGCCCTGGACACCGCCGCGCTCACCGAATCGGAACCCGGTCGCTACGGATTCCGGCACCGGCTGGCCCGGAGCACCGCGTACCAGCGCATCGGCGGCCCGCAGCGGGAGGTCCTGCACACCCGCGCGCTGCGGGCCCTGCGGCGCACCGGAAACGCCGGGTACACCACCCTCGCCGAGCACGCCTGGCGGGCCGGGCGGCAGCAGGACTGGCTGCGTTACGGGGAACTCGCCGCCGACGACGCCACCACCCGGGGTGACCTGCCGACGGCCATCGAACTGCTGCGCCGGCTCCTGGAACCCGGCTCCGCCGAGGTGGACCGGCTCGCGGTGAAACTGGCCAGGATCGCCGCGCTGGGCCTGAACCAGGTGCAGGTCAGCACCCTGCTGTCCCGGCTGCTCACCGATGACCGGCTGTCCGCCGGGGTTCGCGGCGAGATCCGGCTGGGCCTCGGACTGCTGCTCATCCGGCAGGACAACGGCGTCGAGCAGGGACGGCGGGAGCTGGAGACCGCCGTCGGTGAACTGGGTGCCCGGCCGGACCTGGCGGCGCGGGCGATCACCGCGCTCGCCGAACCGTATTTCGGCATCCGGCCGATCAGCGAGGTGGAGCCGTGGCTGCGGCGCAGCGAGCAGGCCCTCGTCGACTGCGATGACCAGCGCACTCGGCTGATGTTGCTGGCCAACCTGATCCCGAACCGGGTGCACCTGGCCGATCCGATCGCCCAGGACATGGTGCGCTGGCTGCCGGACCGGGCCGAGACGCCCCTGGAGAACCGGGAGCTGGCCCGGGCGCACTGCAACCTGGCCGACGCCTACTCCTGGCTCGGCCACCACGAGCGGGCCCGCGCCCACCTGGAGCTGGGCCTGGAACCGCAGGCCGACTACGTGCGCAGCATCGGCGTCACCACCGGACTGCGGCTGGACTGGTACGCCGGTCACTGGCGGAACCTGGCCCGGGACGTCGCCGACCAGCTCGCCGAGCACCCCGATCTGCTGCCGGTGGCCACCGAACTCCAGCTGGTGCTCGGCTGGCTGTCCCTTGTGGACGGTGACTGGGACACCGCCGCGAACCGGTTCCAGGCAACGGGATTGGCGACTCCGGCGAACGCGATCACCCCGGTGGTGCTGTCCGCGCACGCCGGCCTGATCACCATGCGCCCCGGCTGCCGATCCACAGTGGACGATGCGATCCGGTTGCTGCGTGGCAAGGGATCGTGGCAGTGGGCGGGCGAACTGGTGCACGCCGCGGTCACCGCGCACTGCCGAGCCGACCGGCTCGGCGCCGCCGAGGAACTCCTCGGCGAGCTGCGGCGGGGCATCGACGGCCGGGACGCGCCCCGCGCCGCGGTGGCGATCACCGCCTGCCGGGCCGAGATCACCGTGGCCGGCGGCGACTTCGCCGGGGGCGCCGGGCAGTTCGAGGCGGCGAGCGGCGAGCACGAGCGGATCGGCCTGCCCTACCCGGCGATGTTGCTCGCCGAGCAGGCGGCGCTGTGCCGGGTCCTGCTCGGCGAGCCCACCGGCACCACGCGGCTGGGTGAGCTGGCCGAGCGGTTCGACGAGCTCGGTGCGGCGCGGGACGCCGCCCGGTGCAGGCATCTGTTGCGTGGCCGGGGCACGGTCACCGCGTCCCGGCGCGGCAGGCGCAGCTACGGGAACGAACTGTCACCCCGGGAACGCGATGTGGCCCGATTGCTGGCCGCGGAACGGACGAATGGCGAGATCGCCGAGGTGTTGTTCCTGTCCAAGCGAACCGTGGAGCAACACGTGGCGAAGGTACTGCGCAAGCTGGGTGCGCAGTCCCGGGCCGACCTGGTCGACCCGGGACTGCGCGGGAATCGAGCTAGACAGTGATGTTGAGCAGCTTGTTCGGGGATCCGGAGCCCGGGTTCTTCACCGCCCCATCGACCGCGGCGCCGAGCAGGGCGTCCAGTACCTGCTTCGCGGTGGCGGTCGGATGCGCCGACAGATACAACGCCGCCGCCCCCGCCACGTGCGGGGTGGCCATCGAGGTGCCGGACATGGTGACGCTGCCGCCACTGGAGGTGCCCAGCGACTGGACGTTGCTGCCCGGCGCGAAGATGTCCAGGCACCTGCCGTAGTTGGAGTACCCGGCCCGGTTGTCCCCGTTGTCGGTGGCGCCGACGGTGATCGCCTCCGGCACCCGGGCCGGGCTGGTGTTGCAGGCGTCGGCCATCGAGTTGCCCGCCGCCACGGCGTACACGAATCCGGCGGCCACCGACTTCTGCAGCACGTCGTCACCGAGACCCAGCTGGTCCATGGTCATGCTCATGTTCACCACGGCGGGCTTGGCGCCATTGGCGGTCACCCACTCCATGGCGTCCACCGCTGCCGAGTCCGGGCCGTTCTGCGAGCAGTCGGCGCCCAGCACCCGCAGCCCGACGATCTTGATGTTCTTGGCCACGCCGTAGGTCTTGCTGGCGATGGTGCCCGCGGTGTGCGAGCCGTGCCCGTTGCAGTCCTTGGCCTCGCCGTTCTGGATAAAGTCCCTGTCCCGGGTGGCGCGGCCGCCGTACTCCGGGTTCTCCGGGTTGATGCCGGTGTCCAGGTCGTACGCGGTCACCCCGTCGCCGCCGTTGGGGTAGGTGTACTTCTTGTCCAGGGGCAGGTTCTTCTGGTCGATCCGGTCCAGGCCCCAGGTCGGGTTCTGCTGGGTGTCGGCGGCGGTCGCCGTGCCGTCCTGGTAGACCTTCGCGACCGCCGGATCGGCGGCGAGCCGCCTGGCCTGCCGTTCGGTCAGCTTCCGCACCGAGAAACCGTTCACCGTGTGCCGGTAGACGGACCGCAGTTCACCGCCGTAGCGGCCGACCAGGTCGGAGCCGGCGAATCCGGGTTTGAGCGTGACGATGTACTGGTCGCCCCAGTGCTTCTTCGCCTGCACCACGACGCCTTCGGCGGGGGCGGCCGCCGCCGGGAGACCGATCAGGGTCAGCGTCGCCGTGGCGAGTCCGATGAGCAGCTTGCGCATGATCGTCCTCCCTCTACTTGGTCACGGTCAGGGTGAAGGTGGCGGTCCCGGTCTTGCCGTCCTCCGAGGTCACGGTGAGGGTGATCGGATAACTGCCGGCCGGGGTCTGGAATCCGGTGAAGAACCAGACATCGCTGCTGCCACCGGGGGCGAAGGTGTTCGGGCTGAAGTTCACCTGGGTACCGGCCGGGGCGCCGCTCGCGGTGACGGTCAACTGGCCGCTACCGCCGTTCGCGGTGACCTTCGTCTGCACCAGCGAGCCCGCACGGCCGGAACCTGAAGCAGGGGTCAGGCCGACCGTGATGTCGCTGGGAGCGGGGTCGTTGCCGCCGCTGATCTGCTGCTTGACCCAGTCGCCCATGTCGTTGTCCAGGCGGCCGTAGACGCTGTACCACTTGAAGTCCGAGCGGCTCCAGGACGCGACTCCGACGATCTTGCCGCCGGCGATCAGCGGGCCACCGCTGTCCCCGGGCAGGATGGTCACGTGCCCGTCGGAGTACCCGGCACAGATCATGGTGGCGGCCTTGAATCCGTTGCCCACCCCCGTGCACTGCCTGGCACCGTCCACAATGGGCAGTGAGGCCCGCTCCAGGGTGACGTCCTTCTTGTTGTCGTTGAAGTCCTTCTTCCCGTAGCCGTAACCGGTGCCGTTGTCACCGACCTTCCAGACGCTGCCCGCGTCCGCCGAGGTGGCGAACTTCGCGTACTCACCGTTCGGCACCGGGATGTCCTGGGCGGTGGTGACCACGGCGACGTCGTAGCCCTGGTCGAAGTTCACGTATTTCGGGTGCTTCTTGTAGTCGACCACCTCGGTGCGGAACCCACCGGAGGCGTTCAGGTCGTCCAGGCCGTAGAGGAAGCTCTTCTTCCCCTCGGCGTCGGCGCAGTGCGCGGCGATGAGGATCTTGCGCGGGGCGACCACGGAGCCGGTGCAGGTCTGGCCCTGCGGCCGGGCGCCGTTCTCCCGGAGCCCGGCGATGATCGCCGGGAACTCGCTGACGTGGACCTTGGTGCCGCCGACGAACCGCGGCGCGGCGCTGCCGGCGCCATCGGGCACCACATCACCTTCGAAGGTGGCGGCGCGATCGTGACCGGCGGCCTGTGCGGCGGCGATACCGGCGGTCAGGGCCACCACGGACAACGCGGCGGCCAGGGCTGTTCGAATGGGACGCACGGGGGAGACCTCCAAGCAGGGAGTGGAGATAACGTCCCGATAACTGTCGAGCCAGGGCACCGATGTATCAACGCGGGAATGACTAGGGGTGCGCACCTAATTTGATGCGCACCCCCCGCTGATCAGCAGTCCGGCCGGGTGGGCTTGCCGGCGAACCGGTCACCGAGCCAGTTCAACGCGGCCGTGCCCCACACCGAGACACCGGTGATGTGCCCCTGCAACGGCACTTCGGTCCACTGTAGATCGGTGCCCAGGGCGCAGTAGCGGGCACGCAGTTCCTTGCCCGCCTGCAACGGAACCAGCTCGTCCAGCTGAGCGTGGTAGAGGTAGACGGGCGCATCCGGCCGCAACTGCCCGGCCTTGTTCTCCGCCAGCCGCCGCTGCCAGGCCGGGTCGTTGATCACGTCCGGCCGGGTGGTGAGGTCGTTGAGCCGGACGAACGGCGCGGACAGCGAGAGCCCGGCGACGCATTGGGCGGCCACCTTGGCCGTCAGCTCCTTACCCCGCTCGTTCAGCACCGACCCGAACGGCACGTCGGGGTAGGCGGTCGACAGGCCGACCGCGGCTGCCAGCACCAGGCCGGCGGCGAAGTTGCCCTCGTTGCGCTGCACCATCAGCGGCAGGTCGGCGGGAACCCCGCCGGGAGCCGAGCCGACGACGTTCAGCTCTGGCGCGTAGGAACCGTGCAGCTCGGCGGCGAACGCGGCGGCCTGGCCACCCTGCGAGTAGCCGAAGATGCCGACCGGTGACTTCGGATCGAGGCCTGCCCCCGGCACCTGCAACGCGGCCCGGGCGGTATCGAGGAGCGCCCGGCCCTCGGACTGCCCGGTGGCGAACGTGTGCGTGCCCGGTGTGCCGAGGCCTTCGTAGTCGGTGACCGCGACGGCCCAGCCCTTGGTCATCGCCTGGGCGATGAAGGCGATCTCCACCTCGGTGCCGGTGCGCATGTGGTAGCTGGGCGCACATTGATCGCCCAGCCCCTGGGTACCCATGGCGTAGGCGACGACGGGGCGAGGACCGTCACCGTGCCAGGGAATGGGGGGCACCACCAGCAGCCCGGACACCGCGTTCGGGGCACCGAGCGCCGAGGTGGACCGGTGCAGCATCAGGTAGGTGTGCACGGGAGCCTTGAACACCCGGAACGGCTCCGGATACCAGTCGACCGCCCGCGAGCGGATGAGCGTTCCCGCCTGCTCGGGCAGTGGGCTGGGCGGGGTGTAGAACGGGTCGGCGGAGGGCACCGGCGGACGCGGGTCCGCCTGCGCCGCAGGCACGGCGACCAGCGATAACGCGGCGAGGAGAGCTACTGACAGACGGCGAAACATATCGCCTCCGGGTAGTAGTGGTAATCGTGATTTTCGTAATGTAGGTCACGTCCGCTAATCTGACAACAGCCATTACCAAAGTTCGGGAGGTCTACCTGTGAAACGCCCCTACGGTGGGGTGAACGCCGACGATCGACGGGCTGAGCGCCGGGCGAAACTGCTGCTCGCCGCGATGAAGCTGTTCGCCGACCGCGGCTTTCAACGCACGAAGATCACCGAGCTGTGCACCGAGGCGGGAGTGTCCACCCGGAACTTCTACGAGGAGTTCGAGAAGAAGGAGGACGTGCTCCTCGTCCTGCACGACACCATCAATGCCACCGCCATGCACCAGATCCGCGCCCGGCTGTCCACAGTGGAGGACGCCGGCCTGGAGACCAGGATCGGTGTCCTGGTCGGGGTGTTCGTGGACTCGGTGACCGCCAATCCCCGCGCGCCGCGGCTGGTCTACGTGGAGGCGGTCGGCGTGAACGCCGAACTGGAGGCCCAGCACCAGCAGTGGGTCGCCAAGTGGGCCCGCTTCATCCAGGACGAGGCGCAGCGCGGCGTCGATCGCGGCGAGGCGACGCGGCGGGACTATCGGCTCACCGCCTACGCCATGGTGGGCGCGATCACCGGCCTGCTGCGGGAATGGCAGGCGCACGAACCGCCACTGGACACGGCCGAGGTGACCGCCGAAATCAAAGCGATGCTGCTCTCGGCACTCACCCGTTAGAATAAATAGCCACACTATGCATCATGGCTGTTGTTCAGTGGCTCGCCCGCATCCCTGCCCCGCACCTGGCGGCCTGCCGTACCTCGGTGGACGCCCTGCACGAGATCTGTGACTTCACCGCGCCCCGGACGAAGCGTCACCTGGACCTGGACTGGTGGCCCTACCTGCTGGAACGCGCGTATGAGCTGGCGGGCACCGAAGAGCTGGCCCGCGCCTTCCACGGCGACGGGGTCGAGATCAACCCCGGCTACCGGGACCACCCCGCGACGATCTGGGACCACCCGGTGACCGGGCTGGACCCGGCCGGGGTCGCCGACATCGCGCTGGCGTTGCAGACCATCTCCCCCGAGGTGGTGCGCGCCGCGGTGCCGTCGGACCCGGAGGAGATCGAGGTCAAGCTGGGCCGCACCGCGCGCACCTTCGACGGCGATCTGGCCGCGCACCTGGCGGAGCAGCACACGGTCGTGCGCGACTTCTACCGCAAGGCGGCGAGCCGCGACGAAGCCGTCGTCATGTGGTGGGACTAGACCCACTCCGAAGTTGACGAGTTTCGCGGTGAGGAACGAGCCCCGAAACTCGTCAACTTCGGGACACCGTTAGAAGTGGATGACCTGGCGGATCGCCTCGCCGGACGCGAGGCGATCGAAGCCGAGGTTCACCTCGTCCAGGGTGAGCCGGCCGGACAGCAACGCGTCGACCGGCAGCTGACCGGCCTTGTACAGCTCGATGAACCGCGGGATGTCCCGGCGTGGCACCGATGAGCCCAGGTAGGAGCCCTTCAACGTGCGTTCCTCCGCTACGAGGCTCAGCGCGGGGATGGTCAACTGCCGGTCGGGGTGCGGCAGGCCGACGGTGACCGTGGTGCCGCCCGGAGCGGTCGCCGCGTAGGCCTGGGCGAGGACCTCGGCGCTGCCGGTGGTGTCGATGACCTTCTCGACGCCGATCTCCTTAACAGCGTCAACGACATCCGGCCCGCCGGGCACCTGATGCGTCGCACCAAGGCGACCCGCCAGGGCCAGCTTATCGGCGACCACGTCGACGGCGACGATCTTCGAGGCACCCGCCGCCTTCACCGCGAGCAACGCGGCCAGTCCGACACCGCCGAGGCCGAACACGGCCACGCTGTCCCCCGGCTGCACCTGCGCGCTGTAGAACGCGGCGCCCGCTCCGGTGAGCACCGCGCAGCCGAACAACGCGGCGATCTCGAACGGCAGCGAACGGTCGACCTTGATCGCCGACTTCGCGGAGACCACGGTGTGCTCGGCGAACGCGGAGACCCCGAGGTGGTGCTGATGACCATCGGCCCAGCGACGGCCGCCGCCGAGCAGCGCCCCCGCCTTGTTGGCCAGCGCACCGGGCTCGCACAACGCGGGCCGGCCGCTGACGCAGCGGGCGCACTGCCCGCAGGCGGGCACGAAGGCGAGCACCACGTGGTCACCGACGGCGAACTCGTCCGCTCCCTGGCCGACGGCGACGACCTCACCGGCCGCCTCGTGACCGAGCACCATCGGCATCGGGCGGGGCCGGGAACCGTTGATCACCGAGAGGTCGGAGTGACACAGTCCCGCGGCGCCGACCTTGATCAGCAGCTCACCGGGACCGGGGTCGTCGAGTTCCAGGGCCGAGACGACGAGGGGCTTCGAGTCCGCGTACGGGGCGGGTCGGCCCAGTTCATGCAGGACGGCGGCGTTCACCTTCATGCCTTGATCCCCTCCATCGCGGCCCGCAGGCCGTCCGGGATGGCGGCGGGTTTGCGCTGGTCCCGGTCGACGAACACGTGCACGAAGTGCCCGTCGGCGATGAGCTCCTCATCCCGGTAGAAGCCGACCTCGTACCGCACGCTGGACCGGCCGAGGTGGCCGATGCGCAGGCCTGCGGTCACGGTCTCCGGGAAGGCCATCGGGGCGTGGTAGTTGCAGTGCGACTCCACGCACAGGCCGATGTGCTCGCCGCCATGGATGTCGAGGCCGTTGGCGATCAGCCAGGTATTGATCACCGTGTCCATGAACGCGTAGTAGACGACGTTGTTGACATGCCCGTAGATGTCGTTGTCGCCCCACCGCGTCTGCACGGTGTCCCAATGACGGTACTGGTCCTGCACGCCGGCCTCCTCGGGAGTTTCTGCAGATTCTGCGACGGAGGAGCAGAATCTGCAGAAACTGCTCCTCTACCCTGGTCGATCATGAGACCGCCGATCGCCGATGCCCTGAATCTACAGCCGCTGCCCGGTGAGGGCGGCTGGTACCGGCGGACCTGGGAGACAGCGGGTACGTCCGCGATCTACTACTACCTGGCTCCCGGTGAGACCTCCGCCTGGCACATTCTGCGCTGCGCCGAACTGTGGCTGTGGCACTCCGGCGACCCCCTCGCCCTGCACCTGGGCGGCTCCGGTTCCGAACCAGCGCTCGCGGAGACCGTGCTGCTGGGCCCGGACCTCTCCCGTGGCCAACGCCCGCAGGGTCTCGTGCCCGCCGATGTGTGGCAGTCCGCGGAATCGGCAGGTGACCAGGGCACCCTGGTCACCTGCGTCTGCTCCCCCGCCTACACCGACGCCGACTTCCGCCTCGCCTGACCACAGTGCTCCGAAGTTGACGAGTTTCGCGGTGAGGAACGAGCCCCGAAACTCGTCAACTTCGGGACGCTTGTCAGGCCTGCACTCCGAGGATCTGGGCGACGGCGGCCAGCAGGTCGGTCGCCGGGGTGCCCGTCAGCGTCGCGGCTCGCCAGCCGACGTGGAGGTCCGGGCGGACCAGCACGCAGCCGTCCTCGGCGATCTCCCGGAGGCGGGACCAGTCGTCGTACACGTCGATGAACTCCCGGCCGGGACCGACCACGTGCGCCGCGATCTCGATCCCCAGCTTGTCGGCCACGGTGGCCGCGGCCTCCGCCCACTCGCCGCCGGCGATGCCGGTGATCAGCGCGAACCGGCCCTTGCCGCACAGGTCGTGGGTGCTGACCCGGTGACCACGCGAGTCGGCCAGCCAGGCGTGCGGCAACCGGGCTCCCGGCCAGGTGGTCGGGTGGTAGTACAGCTCCGGATCCCGGCTGTACTCCGGTTGCGGAGTGCCGTCCTGGACCACGGCGACCGAGGCGTAGCGCTGGCCCAGCTCGACGCCGTGCGCGTTGAACTCGTAGTTCTTCAGCTCCAGGGCCTCCCGCAGATCGTGCCGCAGCCGCGCGGCCTCCGGGGTGTTGCCCTTTCTGGACTCGATGCGCTGCCGCATCAGCTCCGGATCGGCCGTGTCGCTGAGCCCGAAGGCCTGGAAGATCGGGCCGAACTCCTCGATGCTCTTGTTGGCCCGCAAGACGATCTGCCTGCCGACCGGCGCCCGCTCGGCGTCGTAGGAGTCCAAAAGGGACTTGTCGGCCTGTCCGTTGAGGACATACGCCAGTTTCCAGGCCAGGTTGTACGAATCCTGGATGGACGTGTTGGAGCCGAGGCCGTTCGACGGTGGGTGCCGGTGCACCGCGTCGCCGGCGCAGAACACCCGGCCGTTGCGGTAGCGGGTCGCGTACATCTTGTTGTTGGTCCACAACGACACCGCGCGGATGGTCACCGGCACGGAGTCGTCGCCGATCAGCTCGTGCACGATCCGGGTCGCCGTCTCGTCGGTCATCTCCGGCGGGGGCTGGTCGATGTCGTAGCCCCACATGGCCATCCACTCGTTCCACGGCCGCACCGTGCGGATCACGCCGAGGCCGAGGCCACCGACGTCCGAGCCGGGCTGGAGCATCCAGTACAGGATGCTCGGACGGTGCTCCACCAGGTGGGACAGGTCGGCGTGGAAGATGATGTTCATGCTGCCCGCGAGGTCCATCTGTCCCTCGAACGGCAGCCCGGCGTCGGCGGCGACCTGGCTGCGGCCACCGTCCGCGCCGATCAGATAGCGGGCCCGCACGGTGTACTCGTTTCCGGTGACCCGGTCCCGCACCCGCACGGTGACGCCGCCGGTGTCCTGCTCGTGGCCGAGGTACTCGCTGTCGAACCGGATCCGGCTGCCGCGCGCGGCGGCATGGCCGACGATGATCGGTTCCAGCAGCGTCTGCGGGATGTCCATGTTGGGCGATGGGCTGGCCTGCACGTAGTCCGCTTCGCGCGCCGGGTGCGTGCCCCAGGTGCGTACCCGGCCGATCTCGTCACCGGCGAGGCTGGTGCAGAAGACCGTGTCGCCCATCAGGTCGTGCGGGATGCTCTGGGCCTTGAGCTCCTCCTCCAGGCCCAGGTCGCGGAAGATCTCCACGGTGCGCTGGTTGGTGATGTGCGCGCGTGGGGTGTTGGCGGTCCACCGGTACTTGGTGATCACCATGTGGTCGATCCCCAGGGTGGCCAGCATCAGCGCGGCGGCACCGCCGGCCGGTCCGCTGCCGACGATCAGGACATCGGTGTCCACTGCGTTCACTGGTCGTCCCCCAAGACGATGTCGAAGGTGAGGTGCGGCGTTCCGTCGCGGTCCTCGACCTGCGCGATCAAACTGTCCTTCACACCGAACACGGCGTCGTCCTTCAGGTGCGCGTCTCCCGCCAGGAAGACGTGGGTGATCAGGGTCCGGTAACCGGGCGCCGTGACCTTGAAGTGCACGTGCGCCGGTCGCATGGGACTACGACCGGCGCGCTCCATGAGTTCGCCGACCGGGCCGTCGTGCGGAATCGGGTACGAGGCGGGCACCACGGACCAGAAGTGGTAGCGGCCGTCCGCGTCGCTGCGCAGCCAGGCCCGGCCCGCCATCCGATCCCCGGAGTACTGCACGTCGTAGTAGCCGTCCTCATCCGCCTCCCACACGTCGAGCCGGGCGCCGGCGATCGGTTCGCCGCGCACGTTCCGCACGGTGCCGCTCACCTCGCAGGGCGTGCCCTTGACGCCCTCGGCGATGGTGCCGCCCTGCTGGATCTCCGGGGCTCCGTCCACAAAGAACGGTCCGAAGACGGTGGACTCGGTGACGCCGGGCTGGCTGGGTTCGTTCAGCCCGACGGTGAGCATGGACAGGCCGAGTACATCGGACAGCAGGATGAACTCCTGCCGCTTGTCGTCGGTGATGTGCCCGGTGCGGGTGAGGAACTCGATGCCCGCGAGCCATTCCGCCTCGGTGATCCGGACTTCGGAGGCGAAAGCGTGGAGGTGTTTCACCAGGCTCCGCATGACCTCGCGGAACCGTTCGTCCTTGGCGTGCGCGAAGCTCTCGAGTACCTCGTCGGTGACCGTCATCAGCCCTCCCAGGCGGCATGCAGTAGTTCTCGCAGTTCGGCTTTGCTCACCGGACGGGGGTTCTCCGCGGGCACGGTGATCAGGCCGACGGCCTCGTCCAGTTGATCTTCTCGCAGACCGAGCGCTGTGAGGCCTTTCGGAATGCCCAATTCCGTTGCCAGGTCCTGTAATCCGGCCACCGGATCCTCGGTGCCGAGTGCCTGGCCGATGCGCGCGGCAGCATCGGGTGCGGCGGGAGCGTTGAAGGCGAGCACGTGCGGCAGCACGATGGCGTGGGTCTGGGCGTGCGGCAGGTTGTAGGCGCCGCCCAGCGCGTGGCAGATCCTGTGGTGCAGGCCGCCGCCGGTCACCGCGAACCCGGCTCCCGCCAAGTAGGCCCCGTACAGCAGGTTCTCCGGGTCGTTCTCGGCCAATCCGGTTGCCAGCGCCCGGATTCCCTCCTGTGCGACCACAGAGGACAGTGGATTGCGACCGGCCGCCCAGAAGGCCTCCACGCAGTGCGCCATCGCGTTGAGCCCGCTGGCCGCGGCCAGTTCGGCGGGCAGCGTCGCGGTGAGTTCCGGGTCGTAGACGACCACGCCGGGCAGCACCCGGCGATCGGTGCCGGTGGTCTTGCGGGACCCCTCGGTCATCCCCCAGACCGGGGTGACCTCGGAGCCGGCGTAGGTGGTGGGCACCGCGATGATCGGCAGCCCGGTGGTCAGCGCGACGGCCTTGGCGGTCCCGGTGGCCGATCCGCCGCCGATGCAGAGCAGCGCGTCGGCGCCCTCGGCGGCCTTCCTGGCCTGTTCGGCGACCTCCACCGGCACGTGTGGTCGCACCTCGGTGAAGGTCGCGGTGATCCTGCCGGAGATCGGGTCGGTGATCGGGCTCCGGTCGCCGGTGGCAATCACCAGCACCCGCTCGGCGCCGAGCCGGTCGATCTCCGCGGCCAGGGCGGTGCGGGCGGTACCCGGCCCGAACACGATGCGCCCGGGGAGGGCGTCGTAGGTGAAGTGCATCACTACCTCACTGTGCTGCGGCGTGAGCCATATGTCCAATACGCGTTTGTCGGGTCAGCCATACTCAAAACCATGGACCTGCGTCAGCTGCGGTACTTCGTGGTGGTCGCCGAGGAACGATCGGTCACCCGGGCCGCCACCCGGCTGCATCTCACCCAGCCTCCGTTGAGTGCCCAACTGGCGCGACTCGAAGCGGAACTGGGGGTTCCGCTGCTGGTCAGACATCGTCGCGGGGTGGATCTCACGGAGGCGGGCACCCAGTTGCTGAGCCAGGCCCGCAGGTTGCTCGCCGACGTGGACCAGGCGGCCGACGCGGTGCGCCGGGTGGGCGAGGGACGCATCGGGACGCTGTCGGTGGCCTTCACCCCGGAGTCGATGCCCGGCCTGCTGGCCCCGCTGCTGCGCGACTACCACCGGGATCGCCCCGGCGTGCGCATCGACTACGCGGAGTGCCCGGCCGACGGGGTCGTCGAACGCGTCCGGTCCGGCCGGGTGGATCTGGGGCTGCTGCACCTGCCGCCGGGCCGGCCACCGTGGGCCGACCTGGATGTGGCCGTGGTGCACCGGGAGCCGCTGCTGGCCGCCGTCCCCCGCTCCCCCGCGTGGGCGGATCGGGTCGACCTCACAGGGTTGGGCGGGTCGGTGTTCTTCTGCCCGTCGGGTCCGCTCGGTGATCATGTGCGGGCCGCCGGTGGATCGCCGATCGTCGAGGTGGGCCAGGCCCAGACGGCCATCGACCTGGTCGCGGCCGGGCTGGGCGTCACGCTGCTGCCCGCCTCCGCCTGCCGGCCGCATCCCGAGGTGGACCTGCGGCCGCTGCGCCAGCACACGCCGGTCGTCGAGTCGGCCGTGCTGCGGACCCGGTCGGCCCCCACGCCACCCGCCCAGCAGTTCCTCCGCCTCGCCCTGGCCACCCCGGAACCCGATCAGCTCCGAAGTTGACGATGTTCGGGGCTCGTTCCTCGCCGCGAACATCGTCAACTTCGGAACCACGGTGAGCTCAGGAGTGCAGCGGGTTGGGCACCTGGATGTAGGCGTCGCCGGTTCCGGGGTGCAGGCGCATCCGCAGGAAGGACTTCTGCCCCAGTGTCGGCGCGAACATCGCCGCCCGGTCCGGTATCGCCCGGTCCGGCCACCGCGTCTCCAACCGGTCGAACACCCGGTGGGCCTCGGCCCGGACGAGGTCCCAGCAGTCGGACTCGGCGACCCCGAACTCGGCGACCATCGTGCTGATCACCTCGGCCAGGTTCGCCTGCAACGCGCAGTAGAACGCCTTGTGCCTGGCTCCCTGCGGACCGTCCACCACGATGATCGAGTCCGGGTGCGGCTCGAAGTCACCGGCGAAGCGCGTCCGGTCGATCCGGATCCCGGCCAGGTCGCGCAGCAGCAGCCGCACCGGCCTGCCGTCCCGCCACACCACCACGGTGTTCTGCAGGTGCGCCTCCAGCCCGATGCCGTGCCCGGTGAGGAAGGTGAGCACCACGGGCAGTAGCAGCGCGGCATACTCGGCCAGCACATCCAGGGGATCCCGGTCGCCGATCAGCACCGCCAGCACGCCGTCCGCGTACAGGGCGCAGCCGGTCACCGCGGTCTCCCCGTCGGCCGTGAACCGAGATGGGTCCTCGCGGAGCACGGTGGACAGGTTGCGGCCCGCCCAACCTGTCTCCGGCCTGAAGCAAGCGCCCGCCACCTCGCGCACCACCTGCGCGCGGGAGGCGAGTTCCGGATCGGCCTCGATCAGCGAGCGCAGCAGCAGGCCGAGCCGCGGGGTGTTGTACGTGGTCGCCGGGGAGATGCTGCGCCGGCTGGTGGTGATCAGCAGATCGAGGGCGGTCTTCACCACCAGGCCACGATCGGTGACCACGGTGCGCAGCGAGACGGTCGGCGTGCTCCGGATCCGGAAATCCAGTACCCGGATCGTGCCGCCGGCCAGCTCCGCCGCGTAACCGGCGGGGATGACGTGTTCCAGCTGCCACGGGTGCACCAGCACCAGGCCGTAGCCCGGCGGGACGACGATCTCCGGGTAGACGGTCCGCACCAGGTCGCCGACCTCGGTGCTGGACAGGTGATCGAGGCGCACCGCGACCACCGCGAGCCGCACGTCACCGGCGCATTCGCCCGCGTACCGGAAGCTCTCCGCCGGGCGCATGCCACCCCGGGCCCGGCCACACGGGTGGATGTTGTGGCCCTCCGCGCACAGCCGGTCGAACTGCAGGTGCGGCAGATCCGATCGCACCGGGCGATCCGCGACGCAGGCGTACGACATGGCCAGGTTCGCCACCGACTCGCTCAGCTCGGTGGCCAGGTCCTCCCAGCGCCTGCCGCCGCCGACCCCCGCCTTGATCAGCAGCGCCAGCAGCTCGGCCGGGTGCTCCAGCTCCCGGTCGTCGGCCAGCACCGCGCCGATCTGTGGCCGGCCGAAGGCGTGTTCGCCGTCGATCCGCACCCGCAGCGGGCCGTCCGGCAACGCGATGTCGCCCGCGGGGTCCACCGGGACCAGGCCCTCCCGCAGCAGCGCGGCGGTGAGCAGGCCGAGGGTGCGGCGGCGGGCGGGCCGCAGCGCGGCCAGGTACCGGTCGACGAGAGCGGGTTGATCGGTTTCCAGGAACGCCAGGGTGTCCGCCTCGGCGGGCGTCAGGACCGGCATCCGAGGTCTCCCAGCGGATTCGGCCCCGGCACGTAGATCGAATCCGTGACCAGGCCGGCCCGGCGCATCCGCAGGAAGGCCTTGACCGGCAACGGTTCGGTGCGCAGCGACTGCCGATCCGGTCCCTCCGGCAGCTCGTCCACCACCGCGCGGATCGGCGCCCACAGCAGCGCGGGCTCGACCCCACCCGCCGTGCCGAGCGCGGCGAGCACCTCGCCGAGGTGGTTGGTGATCAGCGAGTAGAACAGCTTGCCGCGCAGTTCCCAGTCGCCCGCGGCCAGCACCGCGGACCCGTCACGCAGCCGCACGTCCAGGCCCCGGGCGGCCAGCCGCTCGGGCAGTACCCGCAGGCCACCGAAGTCCCGGACGATCAACCGCTGCGGCAGGCCGCCCTTCAGCACGACCAGGGTGTTCTGCGGATGGGGTTCCAGGGCGACGCCGTAGTCGGTGAGCAGGCGCAGCAGCGGCAGCACCAGCCGCGCGTACTGCTCGGCGAACCGCACCGCAGCCTGCGCCCGGGTTCCGCCGATCTCGTCCAGGGCCTCGGCGATGATCGGTTCGCCGGATACCGGGGACTCGGAGTAGAGCGCGGCGACCGGCAGCACCAGTTCACCGGGCGCCAGCCCGGCTTCGGGATTCGCCCGCACCACGGTGCCCAGCGAGCCGCCTGCCTGCACATATGCCGCGCCCGCGGTCTCCCGTTGCACGGACAGCAGCCCGCCGTAGCCGGATTCCCGGTCGAGGATCTCGGTGAGTAAGGCGGTCAGCGGCGGGCCGTTGACGGCGGCGTTGGTGGACACCTGCCGCACGGCCATGGTCAGCCGCAGGTCGATGGCGGTCTTCAGGTGGCTGGGGAACGGCGTGTTCGCGGTGGGCACCGGGGCGAGGGTGCGGAAGGACATCAGCGGCCGCGCGGGGATGCCGACGTGCAGCGGGACGATCCGGGTGGCGGCGATGTCGGCGGCGAACCGGCTGGGCAGCGCCTGTTCGGCCTGCCACGGATGCGCGGGGATGATCTCGTAGTCCAGCGGGTCGAGGCCGCGTTCCCGCAGTTCGGTGCGGGCCTTGTCCAGCAGTTCCGGGTGCTCGTCGGCCAGGATGCGGGTCACGCCGCCACCGGCGACCAGGTCGGTGTCGATCGCCACCAGCGGCGCGTCGAAGGCCACGCCCCACTCCGGGGCGTAGCGCAGGGCCTGCTCGGCGGTGAGGCCGCGACGGCCCTTGGCCGCCCAGTGCTGGGGATGCCCGTCGATCACCCACTGCTCGAAGAACGCGAGCGGGCTGGGTTCTCCTGCCATGGCCCAGGCCAGCGAACTGGGGGCGGTGATCTGCGCCTTCCGGCGCTGCGCACCGACCCGGGCGATCGCGGTCTGGCAGACGGCGTCGGCGAGGTCGGCGGCGAACTCGGTGGCCTCGGCGCCCCGCAGCAGACCGGTGGCCTGCCAGACGGCGAGGGGATCATGATCGGCCTGACCGGAAACGGCGAGGCGGCCGGTGGCGGTCACCGGGCGGGTGGGCAGGCCGGGGCGGCCGAGACCCTCGCGGATCAGGCTGCCGACGAGGCGGTCCAGCACCTGCCTGCGGGCGTGCGGCAACTGCTCGGTGAACTCGTGTTCCACATCCGGTGCCGACCGGCTCAAACGCTGCGCGAACCGCCGCTCGCCCGGGTTGAGGAACGCCACGATCTGCCTTTCACCCGTACTGCCACCCGATGTGCCCAGCTGACATTACGCATCCGGAGCCGCACCCGGAGGGTGATCTTCCGATTACCTTCGGTCGGCCTAATCACATCCCGTCCAGCGGTGAAGTACCGAAGTTGACGATGTTCGGGTCGTTCCTCCCCCGAACATCGTCAACTTCGGGATCACGAGGTCAGCAGGTGGCGATCTGCTTCCAGATCTGGGTGGAGTTGGCCGAGCCGGGAGGCACGTTCGTCGAGTAGTAGATGGCCTCCCACTCCTTGGCCTGGTAGGTGACGCGGTCACCGATCACGTAGGAGACGGTGGACGACCACGCCTTGCTGCTGCACGCCGGCGGCGGGGCACCGTCGGCGGTGGCGAAGCCGAGCCGGTTGGGCGAGCCGACGCCGGGGTTGTTGACCATCCCCGAGGTCGACGAGTTGATCAGGGCCTTGATCACCTGCGCCGGGGCGGCCGAGGGATTCGCGGCCAGGTAGAGCGCGGCCAGGCCGGTGCCGTGTGGCGCGGCCATCGAGGTGCCGGACATGGTGGCGCTGGCCGTGTCACTGGCCTTGCCGACGGACACAATGGACACACCGGGGGTGAACATGTCCAGGCAGGTACCGAAATCCGACCAGCTGGGCTTGGTGTCCGCGTTGTCAGTGGCCCCCACGGTGAGCGCCTCCGGAACCCGGGCCGGGGTGAACTGGCAGGCGTCGATACCGCTGTTGCCCGCCGCGATGGAGTAGGTGATCCCGGAGGCGATCGACTTGCTGATCGCACTCTCCAAAGTGGACTCGTTGCCCGGTGCGCCGATGCTGAAGTTGGCCACCGCGGGCTTCTTGGCGTTCGCGGTCACCCAGTCGATGCCGCCGGTCATCATGGCAAGACTGGCGATGCCCATGCAGTCGACCACCCGCACGGCGACGATCTTCACATCCTTGGCGATGCCGTAGGTCTTGCCGCCGACGGTGCCCGCGACGTGCGTGCCGTGGCCGTGGCAGTCGGCGCCGTTGCCGCCGTCGCCGACGGTGTCGGTGCCGATGGAGGCCCGGCCGCCGAACTCCTGGTGGCTGGTCCGCAGGCCGGTGTCCAGGATGTACGCGGTGACGTTCGCGGCCGAGTTGGGATAGGTGAACTTCTGATCGAGGGGCAGGGCGCGCTGGTCGATCCGGTCCAGGCCCCAGGACGGCGGATTGGTCTGGGTGTCCTGCAACCGGAAGATCTTGTCGCCGGTGACGTAGTCGACGGCCGGGTCGTTGGCGATCCGTTGCGCCGTCGTGCGGTCGGTCTTCATCGCGAAGCCGTGCAGCGCCGTGGTGTAGGTGTGCGTGGGGGTCACGCCGTAGCGGCTGGTCAAGAAGGTTCCCGGCTTCTTGAGCACCACGACGTAGCTGTTCGGCACCACCTCTCCGGACGGCATCCGGATCTCATGATTCGTCAGGGCGGGATTCAGTACCGCGACGAGCAGTAATGCCAGCAGGGTCGGCATTGCGGCTCCTTCCTAGGATTGGGTGAAGCGGTCGATCATCGCCCGCTGTTTGACCACATCGCTGTAGATGACCGAGCCGCCACAGCCCTGGCCGCCGAGCCGGCTGGCCGAGCCGCCGACCTGCCAGCCACCGTTGGCCGTGGCCACCAGGAACGGGCCGCCGGAGTCCCCGTAACACGCACCCTTCCCGCCGTTCGCGGCCACACAGACCTCGAAGTTGGCGTCCGCGGTGCGGCAGCCACTCAGCGCGGCGATGGTGGTGTCGGCCTGCCGCAGGTCCTTCGGGAAGCAGGAGGTGCCGGGCAGGCAGGTGGAACCCCAGCCGAGGATCCGCACCTTGGAGCCCTGGGCGGGGGTGACGTCGGTGAGTGGCGCGGGGGTGGCCTGCACCGGTTTGTCCAGCTTGATCAGCGACAGATCCCCCGACAACACAACGGGATTGGCCATTTTCGCCAGTTCGCCGCCGGAGTCGTGGAATTTGCTGCCGATCCGCACCGTCAGGTCGGTGGCGCCCTGAAGGCAGTGCGACGCGGTCAGCACCCACTGGGGCTTGATCAGGGTGCCGCCGCAGTACGCACCGGCCGAATCGAGCAGCCCGACCATGAACGAGTAGTCCTGGCTGGCCGGGTCACCGTTGATGATGCGATCGGATGCCTGGGCCGGTGTCACCAGCCCGATTACGAGCAGGAATGTGCACAGAAAACGCAGGGTCATGAGGGCCTCCTCCCAGGGAGTGGACTGGACCACTGCCGGAGAGGTCAACGACCGGGTATCCACAGACAATCGCGGCGCGAGGTCGCACCACGGCATTACGGTTACCTATAACGGATTTCTACAGTTCCCCGACCGGAATGCCTTTGTCACAGGTGCGCGGTCAACGCGTCACGAAGTTCGGCGGGCGGCTGCACCTTGGTGAACTGCGCGCTGTCCACCCAGACGTAGCGGGTGGTGATCTCGGTGGTCTTGGTCCCCTCGCGGCTGATGTCGAAGCGCAGGGTGAACGAGGTGTTGCCCACGTGCTGGACGAAGGCGTCGACGGCGAGGGCGTCGTCGAACCGGCAGGCGCCGAGGAACTTCAGGTTCGACTCGGCCACCATCCAGTCGTAGCCGGATTCCTTCAGCTTGTCGTAGTGGCCGTACAGCCGGTTGGTCAGGTCGAAGCAGGCCATGTCCGCGTAGGCCAGGTAATGGGCGTTGAACACCACTCCCTGCTGGTCACACTCGTGGTAGCGGACCCGGAGCTCGGTGCGTGTGACGTGCGTCCCCATGATCATGAGACTACGGAGACGGGCGGGTCTCTACAAGGTCGTGCAGGATGGTTCCCAGGAGGTGCGACCATGTCCGGAATCGCCAACTCGATCACCACCCGTGGTCTGGAGTACGCGTACAAGCGCCTGAACGGTGAGGCGATCAAGGAGGCCGTCGACCAGGACGGCATCCACGCCTACATCGACCAGTGCGCCAAGCTCGCCGCCGGAACCGGCCTGGTCTCCGGAATGGGCGGCCTGGTCACCATGGTGCTGGGCATGGGTGCCGACGTCACCAACACCGTCACCCAGCAGTTCCGGGTGACCCTGGCGGTGATCTACCACCGCACCGGCAGGCACACGGTCTCCTCGGAGGAGTTCTTCAAGATCGTCGGCCTGTCGCTGGGTATCAGCGCGGGCGCCAAGGGGCTGCAGTACGGCGCGAAGCTGCTGACCAAGAAGATCGCCGCCAGCCTGGCCAAGAAGCTGTCCAGCCGGGCCGCCGCCCGGATCGTCCCGGTGCTGGGCGCGGTGACCGGCGCGGGCATCAACTACGCGTTCATCCGGTCGCAGGGCAAGGCGCTGCTGGCCATGGACGACAAGATCTTCAAGGACTTGGAAGCCTGAAACCGGTCCCGAAGTTGGCGATGTTCGGGCGGAGCCCGAACATCGCCAACTTCGGAGCACAGGTCAGACGACTGCCTCCGCGCGGATCGGGTTACCCACCCACCGGGTGTCGGCCGGCGTGGCCTCACCCCTGGTGACCAGCGATGACGCACCGATCACCGATCGCGCGCCCACCACGGATCCGGGCAGCATGACGCTGTGCGGACCCAGTACGCCACCCGCCTCGATGCGCACCGGGGCCAACCGCATCAGCCGGTCGTGGAACAGGTGGGTCTGCACCACGCAGGCCCGGTTCACCGTCGCCCCATCGGCCACGGACACCAGGTCGGCCTCCGGCAGCCAGTGCGTCTCGCACCAGACACCGCGGCCGACGCGGGCGCCCATCAACCGCAGCCAGCCGTTCAGCAGTGGCGTGCCGTACATCGCGCGCGCCAGCCACGGGACGGCCAGCGATTCGGTGAACGTCGCGGCCAGCTCGTTGCGCCAGACGAATCCGCTCCACAGTGGATGCTCACCGGTGCGAATCCGGCCCACCAGAACCCATTTCGCCGCCGCGGCCAGCAGACACGCGACCGCACCCGCGGCCAGCAACACCAGCCCGCCGACCAGCGCGGCCGTCTCGTATCCCGCGGTCACCGCGATCTCCTGGAAGGACAACGCCACCAGCTCGGCGAGCACGGTGGCCAGCACGATCGGCAGCAGCCGCCAGGCCTCGACGAACGCCCGCGCCTTGACCACCGCGCGCGGCGGGTGGAAGGTGCGCGCCTCGTCGACGACATCGGCGGTGCGCGGCAGTTCCATGGCCGGGCGCCCCAGCCAGGAGGAACCCTCCACTGAGGACTCGGGCGCGGAGGACAGCACCCCGATCAGCGAGCCGTCCGGCACTGAACGGCCCTGCGCGACGATCGCCGAGTTACCGGCGAACGCCCGTCTGCCCACAGTGGACTCGCCCAGCCGCAGCCAGCCGCCACGCAGTTCGGCGCCGGCCAGCAACGCGTCGTCCGCCAGGAACGCGCCGTCCTCGACGCGCAGCAGGCTGGGCAGGGTCAGCACGGTGGAGGCCTCGACCCCGTCGCCGACGCGAGCCCCGAGCAACCGCAGCCAGTGCGGGGTGAGCAGGCCGGCGAACAGCGGGAACAGGGTGAGCCGGGCGGTGACCATCAGGTTGGCGGTCAGCCACACCGCCCAGGCCACCCTGCCGTCCGCGGGATGCAGCCCCGGCCGGATCAGCCGCCCGACCGACCGGACGATCAACGCCAGCACCAGGGCGTAGCAGGCGAAACCCAGTACAGCCGCGGGCATCGCGGACTCCAGCACATTGCTCAGCACCTGGGTGAGCGTGTTGTCCCCGTCCACCCACAGCAGCGTGATCAGCAGGCCGGGAACCGCACCGAACAGCGGCAACAGGCCCAGCAGCGCCAGCGACAGCGAGTAGGCCCAGCGCCCCCAGCCCCACACCACCGGCCGGGCCACGGGCCAGCCCGCGGTATCCGTCCCACCGTCGGCGTCCAGGGAGGCCCCGGCCGCGATCCGCTCGTTCGGCGCCAGCACGGTCCGCGCGCCGACCCGGGCACCCGCGCCGATCGAGATTCGGCCGACCCGCAACACATCCCCGTCCAGCCACCAGCCGGACAGGTCCACTTCGGACTCCACCGCGGCGCCGTCGCCGAAGGCGGCCAGCCCGGTGACCGGCGGCAGCGAGTGCAGCAGTACATCGGTGCCCACCCGGCAGCCCAGCGCCTTGGCGTACCGCGTCGACCAGTGGGTTCCGGCGATCGCGGCGATCCCGGTCATCGCGACCCAGCGTTCCATCGTCCACAGCCGCAGATGGGTCCAGCCGCCGCGCCGGTAGTCGCCCGGCCGGAGCCCGGCGAGGAGCACCCTGGCCAGCAGCGCGGTGACCGCGACCCGGCCGGGCAGCAGGATCAGCAGCGCCCAGCCCGCGATGAGCAGTGGCCAGGACATCGGGTGTTCCCAGCTGCGCAGGGCGATGTCGGCCGCCAGGAGGTTGTTGACGGTGCCCAGGACGACCAGCCAGCGCAGGCCCTGCACCGTGTAGAGCACCAGCAGGATCGCCGCCTGGACGAACCCGGTCCAGCGCGGTACCGGGGCGATCTCCCGGGTCTCCTCGGCGGGCGCGACCAGCTCGTCCATCCGCGCGGCCAGGGCACCGAGGACCGGGAACTGGTAGACGTCGCTCACCGACAGCGCCGGGCACTGTTTCCGGGCCAGGCTGACCAGTTGCGCGGCGGCCAGGCTGCCACCGCCGAGCCGGAAGAAGTCCGAGCCGGCGTCCGCCGGGACACCCAGCACGTCCCGCCACAGTCGGGCCAGCCAGCCGGCGGTGCCGGTCAGATCGCCGCCATCCACCCGGTCCAGTGGCCAGGGCAGGGCCTTCCGGTCGACCTTGCCGGAGGTGCGGGTGGGCAAGGCGTCCACCGTGACGACCAGCGGCACCAGCGATTCCGGCAGGGTTCGGGTGAGCAGTCGCTCGTCCACCGCGCCGATTCCGTCATCCAGGACCACATAGCCGACCAGCAGCGACAATCCGGTCTCGGTGCGCTGCACCGCGCTGGCCGCCGCCGTCACCCCGGGCAGACCGAGCAGCGCCGCGTCGATCTCGCCGAGTTCGATGCGCCGGCCGCCGATCTTGACCTGATCATCGGCGCGGCCCAGGAAGACGAGGCCCTCCGGGTCGGCGCGCACCAGGTCGCCGCTGCGGTAGGCGCGGTCCCAGCCGAGGGTGGGCGCCGGAGCGAACTTCTCCGCGTCCCGGATGGGGTCGAGGTAGCGGGCCAGGCCCGCGCCGCCGATCACCAGCTCGCCCGTCTCGCCCCACCGGACCGGCCGGCCCTCGGTGTCGAGGACGGCGAGATCCCAGCCGGGTAGCGGCAGTCCGATGCGGACCGGTTCGTCGGGCCGCAGCGGGGTGGCGCAGGCGACGACGGTGGCCTCGGTGGGGCCGTAGGTGTTCCACACCTGCCTGCTGCCGTCGGCCAGCCGGTTCACCAGATCGGGCGGGCAGGCCTCGCCGCCGAGGATGACGAGCCGGACCCCGGTGAGGGTGTCGGCGGGCCACAGCGCGGCCAGCGTCGGCACGGTGGAGACCACGGAGATCCGCCGCCGGGTGAGGAAGCGGCCGAAGTCGGCGCCGGATTTGACCAGTTCCCGTGGGGCGGGCACCAGGCAGGCACCGTGCCGCCAGGCCAGCCACATCTCCTCGCAGGACGCGTCGAAGGCCACCGACAGCCCGGCCAGCACCCGGTCCCGGGAGTTCAGCGACCGGTGTGCGCCGAACAGCTCGGCCTCGGCGTCCACGAAGGCGGCCGCGCCGCGGTGCGACACCGCCACGGCCTTCGGCTTCCCGGTGGATCCGGAGGTGAAGATGATCCACGCGTCGTCCGCCGGCCCGGGTGTTCCCACCCGGCCCTGGGGCGCGCCGTGCCAGGTCAGCACGGCGCCGTCGGTGATCACCGCGCAGACCCCGGACTCCGACCAGATGAGCTGTGCGCGGTCCTCCGGGTCGTCCACATCCACCGGCACGTAGGCGGCACCGGCCTCCAGTACGGCCAGGATGGTCAGGTAGAGCTCGGCGGTGCCCGAGCGCAGCCGGACGCCTACCCGGTCACCGACGCCGATCCCGGCGTCCCGCAGCCACTGGGCCCGGATCCGGACCTCGCGCAGCAGGTGGGTGTAGTCGATTTGGCAGGCGCCGTCGTCCAGGGCGAGTGATCGGGGATGGGCGACGGCGGTCGCGTGCAGGATGTCGAGCAGCGTCTGTGCGGGTGCGGCGGGACCGGAGCGGTACACGGCCTCGGCGAGGGCACTCCCTGAGCTCATACGGAGAACCTCTTCTGTGACGAATGGAATCGGTGCAATTCCAGTTATAACGTCGTTCGCCGTTATAAAAAGGTGAGAACGCATTTACACAGTCGACTCCCACCGCGCACACAGAAAACACCCAGGGAATGTTCGAATCAGCCCATTGCGAAAACCGTGAGGCTACCCACACCGGCCAGCACGCAGTACAGCGCGAACGGGGTCATGGTGCGGTGGTGGAAATAGCTCGTCAGGAATCGAACGGCGATCCACGACGCGATTCCGGCGACCAGGCTGCCGACCAGGGCGGGCCCGAGCGAACCCTGTACCTGCGGCTGGAACAGCTCCGGCATCTTCAGCACACCCGCGGCCGCGATCACCGGCGTGGCCAGCAGAAACGCGAACCGCGCCGCGTCCTCGTGCCGGAGGCCCTTGAGCAGGCCGGCGCCGATGGTGGCCCCGGACCTGCTGATACCGGGGAACAGCGCCAGGATCTGCGCGGCCCCGATGACCAGCGCGTCCTTCACCGTGAGCGAGGCCAGCCGGCTGTCGGTCTCGGTGTCGGTGAGCACCGCGGCCATCGGCGTGGTGGGGTCGCCGGGACGCAACCGGGGCAACACCGCGGTGGCGTCCGGGTCGATCTCCGGAACCCGCTGCTGTAGCCGTTCCACGGTGTAGAGCAGGATGCCGTTGAGCGTCAGGAACAGGGCCACCGGAATCGGTTTGCCCAGGTAGTCACGCAGTAGCCGGTCCAGTGCCAGACCGGCGACGCCCACCGGGACGGTGCCGGCGATCAGCAACCAGGCGAGCCGTTGGTACGGGGTGCGGATCCGCCGCTCCCGGATGGAGCTGATCAGCCCGGTGATCACGCCTGCCCAGTCCCGCCGGTAGAAGGCGGTGAGCGCGATGGCGGTGGCCACGTGCATGGCGACCAGCATCGCCAGGTACGGCGAGCCCGGAGCCGTCATGTCCAGGTCGTGCGCCCACCGGCCACCGGCCAGCGCGGGCAGCAGGATGCTGTGCCCGAGGCTGGAGACCGGGAACAGTTCACTGACCCCCTGCAGGGCGCCGACGACGATCGCTTCCAGATAACCGATATCCGACATTCGCCTATCGTGGCCTGTGCCGAATACCACTCGACGACCGGGTCAATTCTTCAACCCGATTTTACATAGCCGGATTTTCCCGCCCGGGGACTAGGTTTTCACCGTGTTCTGGACGCATGCTTTGTGGAATGTGCTGTTACTGATGGTGCTCCCGCTGCCCTTGGCCGCCCGGCTGCGGGGGCCGCGCATTCCGCGGCTGCTCGCCTTTCCGCCGGTGACCACGGCGGTGTTCGTGGCGCCACTGTTCCTGATCTACCTGACCCCGCTGTACGGCCTGACCGTGCGGTCCACCGTGGCCGCTTCGCTGGTGCATCTGGCGCTGCCGGTCTGCGGCTTCGTCTACTACCGGGCGCGGCTGCAGGGTTCGCCGCTGGTCTCGTTCGCGGTGAGCCTGGCCGAGGTGGTGTTCGACGGTGTCCTCGGGCTGATCCTGTGGCTGGGCCCGCTGATCGCGGCGACGCGGAGCGACCAGGTGATCGGCGCCGGGATCCTGTGGATCGGCGGCGACCTGGCGGGCATTCCGTTCGTGCTCACCCTGCTCCGCCGCTGGGAACGCTCCGACCGGGAACAGGCTGCCACCTCGGATGCCGAGCCGGCTCCGGATGGCCTCTGGTGGGAGTCCGACCCGGTCCTCGCCGAGCGCTTCGGCCGCGAGGGTTAGGTGAGCATGGTGGCCTTATGCGCATCAGACGCGTGTAAGGCCACCATGCTCGCATTCAGCGGCGGCCACCGCCGGGAGCGGGCGGCCGGCCACGCAGCGGCGGCGGGGTGATCGGCTGCGGCCGGCGTTTCATCGGCGGCCGGTAGGGATCGGGCACCGGGAGCCGCAGCAGCTTGGCGATCCGCCCCTGGCTGCCCGATTTCAACGCGGAGATGCACGCGGGTTCATGCCGGGCGAAGTTGGCCAGGACGCCGAAGCAGACCATGGTGCTGACCATCGAGGTGCCGCCGGAGGAGATCAGCGGCAGGGTCAGCCCGGTCACCGGCAGCAGCCCGATGACGTAGCCGATATTGATCACCGCCTGGCTGACGATCCACACGGTGATCACCGCGGACACCAGGCGGATCCACGGGTCGGTGTTCCGCGCCGCGATGCGTAATCCGGTGTAGGCCAGCACCGCGAACAGCAGCACCACCACGGCGCAGCCGATCATGCCGAGCTCCTCGCCGATGACCGCGAAGATGAAATCGTTGTGCGCGTTGGGCAGATACAGGTACTTGGAGCTGCTCTGCCCGAGCCCCTTGCCGAAGAATCCGCCCTCACCCATGGCGTACATGGCCTGCATCGACTGGTAACCCGCGCCCTGAGCGTCCGCCGCCTCGGGGTGCAGGAAGGTCTGCACCCGCTGCGAGCGGTAGCCGGCGGTGACCGCGAGCAACAGCGCCCCGGATAACGCCCCGAGCGACAGCGCCCCGAACAGCGGCAACGGCGTACCGGCGAACCACAGCAGGGCGAACAACACGATGACGATGGTGATCGTGCCGCCGAGTTCCGGTTGCAGCATCAGCAGGGCACACATCACCAGCGCGACCGGGACCACCGGCACCAGCAGATGCCGGCGTTGTTCCAGTAACGCCCGCTTCACCACCAGCACATGCGCGCCCCACAACGCCAGGGCGAGCTTGGCCAGTTCCAGCGGCTGGAAGGACAGTGGGCCGATGATGAACCAACTGCGGGCGCCACCGCGCACCGCGCCGATGCCCGGAATCGCCACCAGCAGCAACAACAACACGCTGGCCACGGTCGCCGGGAAGCTGATCTGCCGCATGAGCCGCGGCGGAACCCGCAACACGAGCACGAACAGCACCAGGCCGATGAACGCGTAGAGCACCTGCTTGACGAATACCCCGTACGCGCCGCGTTCGTGGGTGAGTGCGTCCACTGTGGACGCCGACAGCACCATGGTCAGCCCGATCCCGCAGAGCATGCCGAACACCGCGAGGATCAACTGGAACGAGGTCAACGGTCGTGCCAGCCACCCGGCGACCTTTGTCCGCACGGTCAACAGATGACTGCCTAAGGCCGGACCCGCCATGTGCTCCCCCTCTCGCCGTGCACCATGGTGCCTGGCGGGCTGTCCATCGTTGCCAACCCCCGCACCGCGTGTCGCGCACCCGTCATTACCTGCGGAACTTCGGCCGGAAATCCAAGGGTGGCAACATATTGACATCACGACGTGACGAATTCATGGTCAGACCATGTCAGAACAGATCTCGGATTTACCCTGCGACGAGATCCGTGACCATTTGCGGCAGGCTCTGCGCACCGGTCCTTTTCCCGCCGCACTTCATCTGGCCATCGAAGCGAGCGGCCTTACCCTGGACCAGATTCAGCTCTGGCTGGCCGAGCGCGGCGCCCGGCTCAGTGTGCCGACACTCAGCTATTGGCGTCGTGGTCGCAGCCGCCCCGAACGCGCCGGCTCGCTGCGCGCGGTCCGTCTGCTGGAGAACCTGTTCGAACTGCCGGACGGTTCGCTGGTCTCCCTGCTCGGACCACGCAGGCCACGCGGGCGGTGGCTGGCGCACTCCCCCGGCGGCCTGGAGGCGACCAAACTGTTCACCGGCCTGAACCGGGACCTGCAGCGCGGGCTGACCGGCTCCATGGCCGAACTGACCAGGATGAGCACGCACATCACGGTGACCGTGGACGAGCTGCGGCGCACCCGATCGGTCCACCTGCGACAGGTGGTGCGCGCCGCCGAAGACCGCGTTTCCCGTGGTCTGGCGGTGTTCATGGCCGAAGAGGAACCGGACAACCCGCCGACGATCACCGCGCTGCGCTGCTGCCGGACCGGCCGGATCGTCGTCGACCGGACGACCGGCCTGGTGATGGCCGACCTGATCCTGGATCGCCTGCTGAGCCAGGGGGATCCGGCGATCCTGGAGTACGAATGGCGCTTCTCCCCCGGCCTTCCGTCGACACGATACGAACACCGGTTGCTGGTGCCGCTGCGTGAGTTCGTCCTGGAAGCCCGGTTCGCGCCCGGCGTCGTGCCGATCGAATGCCACCGCTACGACCGCCGGACGGCCACCGGTGAACCGCAGAATCAACGAGAGTTGTGGATCGGCGGGACGAACTCGGCGATCCTGGGCGCCTGGGATGTCCCGGCGGGAATCATCGGCATGAACTGGACCTGGCCGGATTAACACCGCGCTTAACAGAATTGCCCGGACTTCACAGCGCACCGTCCTAACAACACTGTCACCTGCCGCCACGGTGTTTATACCTTGTGAATTCCCTGCACAGAGAGGTGACATTCATGAGGAAGTGGCCCGCAATCCTCGCGATCGCTGTGACGGCCGTCTCCGGACTGATCGTGGCGCACGGCAACGCAATCGACGCGCACGGCACCAGTGTGATCAACATCAACGAGCAGGCGCCCGCCACGCAACAGGGGGCCCGCGCCTGGCCGGTACCCCGGCAGATGTCGTACACCATCACCGCGTCCTGCTCCCAGTACGCAAGCACCATCCGACGGGGCGCCGCGGCCTGGCAGGGCCTCACCGAAGGTGGCGGCACCCCGGTGGAATGCCGGAACTCCTACATCTCCGACTGCGGCGCCGGCAGCAGGATCGTCGGCTGCAACTGGGGTCAGGGCCAGCGGATCGCCCTGTACATGGGCGGCGTCGGTGACGGAGCGCTGCTGGCGGCGCACGAGTTCGGCCACGACTGGTACGGCCACTCCTCGTACCAGTGCGCGGGCTGGGGTAGCCCGCAGGAGGTCATGGCCCCCACGATGTGCAGCTACGACCGCAAGCCCGCCCAGCGCATCGACTAGCCGGCCGGAGGGCACCCGGTCCGCGACCTACGCGGGCCGGGCCAGCCCTCGCAGGAAGGCCGCCATGGCCGCATCCATGTCCTGCCGGGCCAGCTCGTCGTTCCCCTGCTCGGCGATGTAGACCGTGGCCTCACACATCAACGCGAAGATCAGCCGCGCGGTGGCATCGATCGGGACATCCCGGATCTGACCGGTGTCCCGCAGTCCCTGCATCAGCGCCCTGACCAAGGGCAGGACCGTGTCCTCGTCGATCTTCCGGACCCGCTCGACACCCAGCACGGAATTCGCCGTCGCGAAGAGAGCCAGGGCGATGTGGTCCGCGGTGATGCCACGCAGGAACGCCCGTCCACCCTCGACCGCGCGTTCCAGGTCGGTGTCCATGTCGGCGATGGCGGTCAGCACCGTCTTCATGCTCGTCCGCAGCACGTCGGCGAAGAGCTCGGCGAACAGCTCTTTCTTGTCCGCGAAGTGGTGATAGACGCCGCCCTTGCTGATCTCGGTCGCCTGCGCGATGTCGTCCACCGAGGTGGCGTCGAAGCCGCGCTCGGCGAACAGCCGCCGGGCGTTGTCCAGCACCGCCGCACGCGTCATCTCCGCGTACCGCTCCCGCCTCGACTTGACGTCACCCACAACCGGTCAGCATACTCACCGACGCGGAGTCGGTTAACGACTTTTGGTCACAGTACGACTCTAAGTCGGCCATGAGGGGACTGGGGATGACACAGGGTTTTTCCGCTCGAATAGCCCGTTTCACCAGGGAATACCGGTGGCCGGTGATCATCGGCTGGCTGCTCGCACTGGCCGTGTCCCTGGCCGGGGCGGTCGCCATCGGCGGGCAACTGAGCGCGGGCGGCTGGTACAGCCCCGGCTCCCAGTCCGAGCGCGCCGTACACGAACTGGCCGCCTCGAACATGGCGGGCCGCGGGCACTCCACGGTGACGCTGGTGATCCGCGACCAGCGGCACACCGCCGCCGAACCGCAGTTCGGGCAGCGGGCCCGCGACACCGCCGCCGCGGTGACCGCCGATCCCGGGCTGCACGTGCGGAGCAGCTACGGCTGGACCACCCTCGGCGAGCGCTCCCGGGACGCGTTCCTCGGCCGGGACGGGCGCACCACGATCACCGCGCTCGCGCTCGACCTGGAGGACGGCGTCGCCCGGCGCGACCTGGCCCCGATGAACGATCGGATCGCCGCCCGGTTCGCCGCGCAGGACCTGGACGTCTCGCTGGTCGGCATCGCCCCGATGTGGAGCGCGATCAACATGATCACCCGGCATGACCTGGTAAACGCCGAGCTGATCACCTTCCCGCTGGTGGCGCTGATCCTGTTGCTGCTGTACCGAAGCGTGGCCGCCGCGGTCGTCTCGCTGCTGGTCGGCGCCTCGGCCATCCCCCTCACCCTGGGCGCGTTGTACCTGGTGGCTCAGCAGATCGAGCTTTCGATCTTCGTGCAGAACACGGCGTCGCTGCTCGGGCTGGGAATAGCGGTGGACTATTCACTATTCATCGTGACCCGGTTCCGGGAGGAGCTCCACCACGGCCACTCGGTGCCGGACGCGGTCCAGCGATCACTGCGATACGCGGGCCATACGGTGTTCTTCTCCGGCATCACGGTGATCGCGTCGGTAGCCACCCTGTTCATCGTGGAGCTGAACGTGCTGCGATCCATGGCGCTGGGCATGGTCACCGTGGTCGCCTTCGCCATCCTGACCACCACGATCGTGCTGCCCGCCGTGCTCCAGGTGCTCGGGCACCGGATCAACACCTGGAGCCTGCCGCTTCGCAGGCCACGGAGCGGAACCGGGCGCTGGTACCGGTTCGCGATGAGCGTGATGCGCCGGCCGGTGACGTTGGGCCTGATCGGCGTGGCATTCCTCGCCGTGCTGGCGGCGCCCGCCTCCGCGTTGCGGATCTTCGTGCCCGACGCCCGGATCATCGCCGAGCCCGCGCCGGTCAGAGTCGGCTTCGAGCACATCCGGCAACAGTTCGGCACCGGGACCACCTCCCCGGTGCAGGTGGTCGTGCGCACCGCCGACCTCACCGATCCGGCGGCGGCCGAGCGGCTGATCGCCGTGCACGACGCGCTGGACCGCCTGCCCCAGCGATCGCAGACCCAGTCCGTGCTCAACGTATTGCGCCAGGTCTCACCGGAGCAGCCGTTCGCCCTGCTGCGCCCCGGCACCTTCGAGCGGCTACCCGATGACGTGCGGCAGACCGTCGCCCATTACCTGTCCACCGACCGCCGGATCACGGTGATCGAACTGATTCCGCGCGGCCCGGCGTCCGATGTGGAGACCACCGAACTGGTGGACGCCGCCCGGCGGGTGATCGCCGAGCAGCACGCCGACGCCGCGGTCGGCGGGGAGAGCGCGGAGGGCCTGGACGCGAACGCGGTGATCCGCGACGCGTTTCCCGCGATCGTCGGACTGATGCTGGCCGTCGTGTTCCTGTTGCTGTTGCTGACCTTCCGCTCACTGCTGCTGCCGTTGAAGGCGGTGGCGATGAACCTGCTCTCCGTAGGCGCCACCTACGGAATCATGGTCGCGGTGTTCCAGGACGGGATCGGCGCCGATCTGCTGGGGCTGCATCGAATCGGTTACCTGCAGAACTTCGTTCCGGTGCTGCTGCTGGCGACCCTGTTCAGCCTGAGCACGGATTACGAGGTCTTCCTGCTCAGCCGGGTGCGGGAGAACTATCTGCGCAGCGGCGACAACCGGTCCGCTGTGGCGGAGGCCGTCGAATCGACCGCTCCACTGATCTCCGGCGCGGCCATCCTGATGGTCGCGGTGTTCGGCGCGTTCGCCTTCACCGGAATGGTGCCGATCGAACAGCTCGGCTTCGGCATGGCGGTGGCGATCCTGCTCGACGCCACCGTGGTCCGGCTGCTGATCGTGCCTGCGACGATGCGCCTGATGGGCCGATGGAACTGGTGGTTCCCCGGACGGGCACCGGCACCAGCACCCACTGAGCCGAAAAGCCTCATATCGCGCTGAATACGAATAGGAATAGGCGTACAGCTGTGAATTATCGGGGTGGTTCGCGCATTGCCATTCGTGCACCTGCGTCGCCAGTATTGGCATCGAACATATCCCTGCACGCTCATCGAATGCGAGGAACAGCCGTGTTTCGACGCGCAGCCTTCGGAGCGGTCGCCGCTCTGACCCTGGCCCTCACCGCGGTCACCGCACCGGCCTCCGCGGCGCCACTGGTGACCACCCTGACCTACGACAACAGCCAGGCCGCCGAGTTCAAGGACGCGGTCGACAAGGGCATGGAGGTCTGGAACACCAACGCCAAGAACGTGAAGATCGTGAAGGTGACCCCGGGCCAGCGGGCGAACATCACGATCATCGCCGACGACAGCTGGCCGCACGCGGAACTCGGCCCGGTCCGCGCCAACGGCTCCGTCACGTGGTGGTTCGGCCGCCAGGCCTCGAACTACAACCACGTCCGCATCGCCGCCCACGAGACCGGCCACAGCCTGGGCCTGCCCGACATGAAGCCCGGCCCGTGTTCCTCGCTGATGTCCGGCTCCACCGGCGGTGTCGACTGCGCCAACGTCAACCCGAACGCGTCCGAGCTCTCCCGGGTCGAGAACAACTACGCCGGCACCGCGGCAACGAACACACACGTCCTCTCCGCCGCCTACTGACCGTCCCCGGTGGCCGCGGTTCTCTCCCGGGAGGATCGCGGCCACTTGACACGAACAAAGTGTGAGTGGTTTATTACTCACATGCCACCGAAGACCAGCGCCCGCACCCTGTCCACCGCCGAGGAGCGGCGGGCCACGGTGCTCCGGACGGCCATTCACGCGTTCGCCGCCCGCGGGTACTACGGGACGACGACCACCGAGGTGGCCAAGGAGGCGGGCATCTCGCAGCCGTACCTGTACCGGCTGTTCCCGGACAAGGAAGCGCTGTTCGTCGCGGTGATCGAGCACTGCTCGCTGCGGATGCGGGAGTGCTTCGCGGACGCGGCGGCCACGGCCTCCGGCAGCGATCCGGCATCGGCCCTGGACGCGCTGGGCGACGCGTATGCCCGGCTCATCACCGACCGGGACCTGCTACTGGTGATGATGCAGGCCAACTGTGCGGCCAGCGAGCCGGCCATCCGCGAGGCCGTCCAGGGCGGCTACGCCCGGCTGGTCGAGTACGTCCGGGCCGTCTCCGGCGCCGACGACGCCCAGATCCAGCAGTTCTTCGCCACCGGCTTCCTGTGCAACACCGTGGTGGCGATGGGAGCCGACACGGTGGATGCCCCCTGGGCCCGCACCCTGGGCAGGGGCCTGCGCCACTACTGACCGACGACCACGGCCGCGTCCTGCGGCCTTTTCTTTGTCGCAAAGAGTGATTGATTAACCACTCATAACTGGAGGAAACCATCATGAACGAGTCACAGCAGCTGCACGTCGTGTTCGGCACCGGCCCGGCCGGCCTGGCCCTGATCGACGAGCTCGTCGCCAAGGGACACCGGGTCCGCGCGGTCAACCGCAGCGGCGCCGCCCCCGTCCCGCCGGGCGTCGAACCGGTCGCCGCCGATGTCACCGATCAGGACACCATGCGCTCCCTGAGCCAGGGCGCGACCACGATCTACAACTGCACGCACGCGCCGTACCACCTGTGGGACGAGCTGCTCCCCCGGCTGCACGCCGCCTTCCTGGACGCCGCCACCGTGAGCGGTGCCCGGCTGGTGGTCACCGACACGCTCTACATGTACGGCGAGACCCACGGCGCGGTGATGACCGAGCAGACCCCGCACCGGGCGACCTCGCACAAGGGCCGGATGCGCGCGGAGATCGCCGCCCGCTACCTGGACGCGCACGCCGCGGGTACCGCCAGGGTGGCGCTCGCCCGCGCGGCCGACTTCTACGGCCCACGCGTGGTCATGTCCGCGCTGGGCGGAGCGGTGTTCGCCCCCGCCCTGCACGGGCAGCCGGTGATCGCGATGGGGAACATCCACCTGCCGCACAGCTACAGCCACATCGGCGACGTCGGCCGCGCCCTGGCCACCCTCGGCGAGCACGACAACGCGATGGGCCGGGCCTGGCACGTGCCTACCGCGGCCCCGCTGACCACCGCCGAGATCCACGGCCTCATCGGCAGGGAACTGGGCCACGAGCTGACCGCGGAGATCCTGACCGCCCCCACCGATCAGGCGTGGGGCCCGTTCGACGCGACGTTCATGCGCGAGTACGCCGAGCTGTTCTACCAGTACCTGGAGCCGCAGATCGTGGACTCCACCGCGATCACCGAGGCCTTCGGCCTGCACCCGACCCCGATCGAGGACGGCCTGCGCGAGACGATCACCTGGTACCGCGAGCAGCTGGGACAGGGCTAGGCGCGCTGCGTCTGCCTGGCCGCCGGCCCAGGTATTCCTTCGGCGTCTTTTCAGACCGAACTCAGGCTGGAATCTCGTCCCCGCCGACGAGGACTGCCATGCTCGTGATTCTGCGGCACGTCGACTGGGGGACGGAGCAATGGCGCCAACCGAGCACGATGAGTTCTGGAAGACCCGATCACCGGACCGTCGACTGGCTCCCTGGGTCAGTTTCTATCTGGCCTTCCGCCGGACGACCGCCCTGCCCGAAACGCGGAGAATCGCCGCGCTGAACTCCATCGTGGTGGTCATCGATCTGGACACCCCGGGCAGGCGCCCGGTGACCGGATCACCGCTGGCGGACCACTCCCCCGTTGTCGGCCTGTCCAGCAAGCCGATGACCTACGAAAGGTTCGGCAGCGAACAGGGCATCATCATCGAGTTGACCCCACTGGGCGCACGGGCCCTGTTCGGCTTACCACTGCGCCACCTCGCGAACACCACGGTGGGATTCGTCGATCTTTTCGGCATCCGGGCCCGGCATCTCACGGAGGAACTGCAGGAGGCACCCGACACCGACCATCGATTCCGGATCCTCGACCGCCGGCTACTGGGCTGGATCTTGGACCGGCCGGAACTGACCAGGCCACTCGACAGCAGCTGGCGCCATCTGACCACCGCGACGGGAAACATCAGGGTCGCTGATCTTGCGGACCGGGCGGGCTTGACCAGGCAGCACCTGACAACCAGCTTCCACCGGGAAATCGGCCTGCCGCCGAAGACCGTCGGCCGGATCGCGCGCTGCCACCGGGCCATCCGGCTACTGACGGGCCGGAACCCGCCATCCCTCGCGGCGCTGGCAGCGCTGTGTGGATACGCCGACCAGGCGCACCTCAACCGCGACTTCCGGCTGCTGATCGGCAGCACTCCGACCGCGCTGCTCCGCTCCGGAAATTCGACCGACCTCTACCTCGGCAGCCTGATCAGCCTCCACCCGATGCCGAACACCGGCACCAACCTGGAGCTGGGCCGTCCCCTGTCATGACGCTCGGCGCGGCTCACTCATGGTGGATTCGGGCCGAGTCGCCTTGGGGGATGACCGAGATCACAGTGGTCGGCAATCCGCTGACCTGCGAAGACCCCTACCCCCACATGCTGGCCCTACCCCACGGGACGGGCTGGCACCGCTGTGCCGACGGCAGCGGCTCCGCACAGTAGGTGGCGAATTGACCTTCAGGGAAAGGGACGAACATGTCCTTGGGTTCACGCGCTCGCCGAATCGGCACGGTGGTCGCGATCTCCGCACTTCTGGCAGGCAGCGGGATCATTTCGGCCAACGCGTTCCACGACGAGGTGGTTGCCGGGGTGGCAGCTGCCGACGGGCACGGCACGAGGTTGGACCGAGCTGGTCTCGACCGGGCGATGGCCGAGGTGGTCAAGGCCGGAATGCCCGGAACATTCGCGGAGGTACGCGACGGTGCACAGATCTGGCGTGGCGCGGCCGGAGTGGCCGACCTGGAAACCAAGGCGCCGGTCCAGTCGTACTTCCAGCATCGCATCGCCAGTGTCACCAAGACATTCACCGCCACCGCCGTGCTGCAACAGGTCGCCGTCGGCAGGATCGATCTCGATGCACCCATCAGCCGCTACCTGCCCACCGTGATGCCCATCCAACGCGGGCGGACCATCACGGTGCGCATGCTGTTGGACCACACCAGTGGAATCGCCGACAACAAACGGGCCTCGCTGCTGAAAGGCTCACCGGACGAGGTACTCGCCAAGCTCCGCAAGCCGTACACCGTCCAGGAACTGATCAACCTGGGCCTGGACGAGAAGCCGACCTCCACCCCTCCGGGACGGACCTTCGGATACTCCAACACCAACTACGACATCATCGAGTTACTACTGGACAAGGTGACCCGGCAGCCGGCGCGGGAGTACATCAAGCACCACGTCATTCGCGCCGCAGGACTGCGGAACACGGAGTTCCCCGGTCACATCTCGGTGATCCACGGTCCGCATTCCAAAGAGTACGAAGACCTGAACGGGAACCTGAAGCCACCGATGGACTTCAGCGGCGAACATCAGCGCTCCTGGGCAGGCCTGAACGGCGGAATCATCTCCACGATGGCGGATGTGAACCAGTTCTACCGGGCCTTGCTGAGCGGCCGGTTGCTTCCGCCCGCGCAGTTGGCCGAGATGAAATCGGGCGGAGGCACCCCGGGTTACGGCCTCGGGCTCATGCTGGAGGAGATCGGGCCCTGCGGGCTGTTCCTGGGGCACAACGGCGGCAGCTTCGGCGCCAGCACCGACGCGTACATCAGCCTGGACGGCAAGCGCCAGTTCGCCGTCGCACGCAACCTGACCAGCCACGGGAAGCGGCCGCCCGGTATGCCGGAGAACCAGGCGTTGAAGACCGCCACCGCGAACTTCATGAGCATGGCGGCCTGCGGCAGGCCCACCACATCGCCGGCCGGTTGACCGCGAGCGACCGGGTGGCCGGACGGTGTCGCCGTCCGGCCACCCGGCCGCACAGCCTGGGGTCAGTAGGTGACCAGGTCGAAGGTGCCGTCGTAGTGGTTGTCCGCCTTCGGACCGAGGGCGATGGTGCAGCGCCGATCGATGAACCCGTCACGGCTGTTCATCTGCGCGAAGTTCTTCCCGTAGGCCTCGGTGTCGTCTGGGAAGAACAGCTGACTGGTCAGCACCTGCGCGTTGGGCCGCTGGACCTTGATGTGGATGTGCGGGGTCCGGAACTGACCTTGGTCGACATAATCGGCGGGAACAATGGTCTTGAAACTGAACTTGCCATTCGCATCGGTATAGAAATGCCCACGCAGGGTGTAACTGACGTTGTCGTACTTGCCTTTCGAATCGCACTGCCAGGCCTCGATCAAAGCCCGATCCACTGGCGCGCAGTTCTGCGTGAAGACCGTGCCGGAAACCGTCAGGTACACGCCGGTGATTCCCGGGGTCACCAGATCGGAGCGTTCGGGGGTGTTCGGCTTGAAATAGGGGCCTTCGATATTCGACGGAGTGGTGGCACCCGGCGTACAGGGAGTCAGCGGCAAAGTCTTGGCCTGACCAGCACCTTCGACGAGTGCCATGCCGGTTGCGGTGAGCGCCGCAGCGGTGGCGCCGGCCTTCAAGATGGTACGACGAGAATGGGTCATCCTGGCCTCCAGGGAATCGGGAACGGGACGGAGGCTATTCCGCGACAATCGAATCTGTAAAGGCATTTAGAAAGGCATAGCTTCCAAAGAATTCTGTGCAGAAATTCGAAGTATAGAATTTTTCCGGGCAGCACAATTCGACACCGAACCCAGCACCTGTTTTTTGCCGAGCAGGTTCCCATTGATTCAGCAACGGATACTTAGTCGTTTGATCTCAAACAAGATAGGCCGCCAGACAGATCGGGTCAAGATGCTGTTTGGAGCCAAACGAAGACACCCACCACGCCGGAGCTAGTCCTTGCGCTTGCGACCACTGCGCCGCGGGGTCGGCGCCGCGCCCTCCAGGAGCTCGAGTCTGCGCGCCTCGCCGTTGTCCTCCAGCTGGGCCACGACCCGGCGGAGCAACCCGGCCAGCTGGTCGCATTCCGCGCCACTGAGCCGGTCGGCAGCGAACGCCTCCTCGGCGTTGAACGCCGGAAACAGCCTGCTCATCAACTCTTCGCCGGCGGCGGTCATCGACAGCATCGCCATCCGGCCATCGGAGGGATGGGGTGCGCGGACCACCAGGCCGCGGGACTCCAGGGTGCGCGCGACCCCGGTCAGCGTGCCCTTGGAGATGCCCGCCTCCTGAGCGACGTGACGGGTCTCCATCTCCCCGAAGATCCACACCACCCACAACACGACGAAGCCGGTCCAGGTCAGCTCGGCCTCACGCAGCACGGAGTTCTCCACGTGCTGACGCACCGCGGCAGCTGCCCGGTAGACGTTGGCGATGGCCGCCATCGCGTCATGCCGCAGTGGCACATCGCCGAGTTTGGCCTGAACGGCCTTCTCCGTCTCGGCCAGCGAACGAGGTCCGGTCATCACGCTCCCCTCGGCGGCGATCAACCGCCCAAGCCTATCCCTTGTCCACCACGCGAGCGCCCCATATTGTTCGAGGCCAAACGAGTTCAGTGGAGGGAGCGGCCGGTGAGCGCGCCAGACCCCACCACCCGTGTACGGGACACGGTCGCCACGCTGGCCGAGCAGCGAATCGACATCGTGCGACTGTCCTATCCGGACCTCATCGGCGTGCACCGTGGACGCGACATCCTCACGCATCACCTGCTCTCGGCTTGCACCCGCGGCCTGTCGTTCTGCCGGGCCGTCTATCACACGTCTCCCCGTGGCGACACCGTGAAGGTGCCGGGTGGCCTCGACGCCGGGATGCCGGATGTCCGCGTACGACCGGACCTGGACACGCTCGTGGCCCTGCCGTGGGAACCGGGAGTGGCGTGGTGCCTGGGGGATCCGGAGGATCCGGCCACTGGCCTGCCCTGCCCCGAATCGCCGCGCGACCTGGTGCGCCGGGTCATCGCGGAGCTCGCGACCGAAGGGCTCGCCGCGGTCATCGGCCCGGAACTCGAGTACTTCCTGCTGGACCGCGACGACCTCGCGCCGAGCGGGTGGCGCCGGTACGCCGACGGCACCGGTCAGGTCTACACCGTCGGACGCGGCGGCGATCCGGGTGGACACCTGCCCGCGACGCTACGGGAACTGGACGCGCTCGGCATCGGGGTGATCAGCGGAAACCGGGAATTCGACGGCGGGCAGTTCGAGATCAACCTCGGCCACACGGCGGCCTTGAACGCCGCGGACCGCGCGTGGCTCCTCAAGTTCGCGATCACGGAGATAGCGCGGACCGAGGGCAGGCTGGCGACGTTCATGGCCAAGCCGTTCAACGACACCGGCGGCTCCGGCTTCCATGTCCACCTGTCGTGCACGGATCTGGAGGGGCGCAACGCTTTCGCCGACCGCTCCGGGGCACACGGCCTGTCCGCCACCGCCCGGCACGCCATCGCCGGGGTGCTGGCACACGCCCCTGCACTGACCGCACTGCTGAACCCGACCATCAACTCCTACAAGCGGTTCGGCCCGGACAGCCTGGCCCCGTGGCTGATCGACTGGGGCCTGGACAACCGCAGCGCGATGCTGCGCGTCCCACCGGAGCGTGGTGACGGCACCCGGATCGAGCTACGCCTCGGGGACGCCTCGGCCAACCCCTACCTCGTTGTCACCGGTGTCCTGGCGGCCGTACTGCTCGGCATCCGGGCCCGGGTCGCGCCACCCCCACCACTGCAGGGGTACGGCTACGACCCGGGTCGCGCCGCCCGGCTGCCGGAAACGCTGCCGGGCGCGCTGGACGCGCTGACCGCGGACACCGAGCTGACCGACGTGCTGGGCAAGGATTTCGTCCGCGCCTACGTCAGCTACAAGCGGGACGAGATCACGCGTTTCCATCGCCACGTCACCGACTGGGAATTCGACGAGTACCTGTGAGGTGGGGCCGCTATTTGTTCAGGTCGACCGTCGTGCAGTCGACATGGCCGTTCGGCGACGGCGGAATGCTGTTGGTGACCAACGTCTTCCCGGTGTCCTTGTCCACAATGGAGCAGGTCAATCCGTCGGCCTTGTTGAAGTCCTCGCCGAACTCGGTATACGTACTCGCCGACACCGAGGCGAAGTTCCCCTTCACGGTGGCATCAGCCGTCCACGGAGACGCGATTCCGACCGCGGATCCCGAAGATCCGTCCCCCTGGGTGTAATGCACGGTCACCTTGCCGCCGCTGGAACTGCTCACCGAGTAACCCAGCCGATGTTCCGCATTGGTCGCCTTGTCGACGCCGTCGACCCCCGCTTTGACGGCACTGACGTAGAACACAGTCGAGACGATCACCAGCACCAAGCCCAGGATCGACAGCAGCAGTCCGCTGATCGCGACACCCTTGTTGTCAGCCTTTCCGCTCTTCACCCGGGCTACCGCGACGATTCCGAAAATGATGCCGAGAAACGCCAACGGGTAGGACACGAATCCGAGAATGGGGATAAAGGCCAGCAGGATCGACATCACCCCCAGGACCAGCGCGGAGGTACCCATCCCGTTCATGGGAGCGGGCACGAGGTAGCCGGGTTGCGGTGGGTATTCGGATTGCGGTGTGCTCATCGGTGGCCTCCGACACTAGGGGTGTACCCGAGTGCATCGAATGCCGAATCGGCCCGTTAACCGTCGTCACACATCGGTTATTTGCTGTCATCCTTTCGAGCAGCACAGCGGATCTTGACCTCCATCGGCATGCCGCGGACGGGACTGCGGACCGGCGCCACTCACTCCTGATGGTCGGCCGGCCCCGTGCCCGGGCAGCTGATCACCAGACTGGAACACCACGGCGGCACCAGGGTTCCCGCCCACAACGCCTACTGGGACACCTGAGGCGTCACCATCCTGGACCCCGACGGCTACCGACTGGTCCTGTCGACCCGCAACTGGCCCAGCTGACAACGGGTCTACCCTGCGAGGATGCATTCCGCGCCGTGGGAGAACCGATGAACGCTCGTTTCCAGGAACTCGACTGGCGCTCGACGCCGTTGGGCGAGCTGACCCTGCGTCGAAGGTGGGATCCCACCTTCGACAAGGAAGTCCACGAGATCAAACTCAACGACGAGTTCCTGATGTCGAGCCTGTTCACCGTCGCGGAGGAGGAATTGGCGAGCCTCGCGCTGGCCACGCAGCCGGGCACCGACCTGGACGTGGTGGTCGGTGGCCTGGGACTCGGTTACACCGCGCTGACGGTGCTCGACGACCCGCGGGTACGCTCGCTGGTCGTGGTCGACGCCCTGAGCGAGGTCATCGAGTGGCACCAGCGGGAACTCATTCCCGCCGGCACCCGCCTGGCCGCCGATGCCCGCTGCCGGTTGGCCCAGGGGGACTTCTTCGACCGGGTGCGCACGGAATCCGGCCTGGACGAGGAGAATCCGGACCGACGGTTCCACGCCATCATCGTCGACATCGACCACTCACCCAAATACCTGCTCAACCCCGGCAACGCCGACTTCTACGAGCCGAAGGGCGCACAGCGCCTGGCAAGGCTGCTGCGGCCTGGCGGCGTGTTCGCCCTGTGGTCCAACGACCCGCCGGACGGTGAGTACACCGCGCTGCTCGCCGAGGCGTTCACCGACGTGCGAAGCGAAATCGTCAGCTTCGACAATCCGTTGCAGGGCAGGCAGTCCACCAACACCGTCTACCTGGCACGCGCCGCCGGCTGACTGGTAGCAACCCCCAACAGGTGCGCGCTGGCGTTGATCAGCAGCGGGTCTCGCTCGACCAACCGGGCACACCGTGCGGCGGCATCCAGCAAACCGTCGAACGCCGCCAACCCCGCGGCATCGAGCGCCGGCCAGGCAGGACCTTCAATACCGTAGACAGCCACATCGCTCAGCCCCGCCGCTTCCAGCTCGGTCTGCAATTCACCGGCCGTGTGGAAATGGGCCGACATGAATCCGACGTGCCCGTCATACGTCCCGGTCCGGATGACCGCGTCCACCGAGGCGGCCAGGTCGGCACTCAATGTTCCATCGGAACCGGTCTCCATCGCCGACAGATAGCGACTGATTCCCGCACAGATCAGCAGGCCTCCGGCGACCAGTACCCGACGCGCCTCGGCGAGTACCCGAACCCGGTCCAACGGATCAACAAGGTGATAGAGCGGACCGAACAACAACACGACATCAACGCTGTCATCAGGAATCGGCAGATCCCGCGCGTCCCCGACTTCAGCCGTGACCCCCGGCAACTCCCGAGCCGCGTCCACATGCCCCGGCACCACATCGATGACGTGCACCGAATGCCCATCCCACGCCAGCCACTCCGCATGCACCCCGGTGGCCCCGCCGACATCGAGAACCCGGGCCCCGGCCGGCATCACCCGCCGAACCAACTCCTGCGTCCGCACGAACTCCAGCCGCCCATGCGGAGTCCGCACCAGCCGAGTGCCCTCACCGAGCCCATCGGTGTACTGCTCTACCAACCCCAGATCCATACCAAATGATCACCAGGGCAGAGGCCCGGACGCCACCGATTATCCGAAACGGGCGAAGGCAAACCCAAGCCGAAGGGGCCGAGCGAAGCGAAGTCCCGAAGGGGCCGTCGGGGCGAAGCCCAAGGACACCTACCGGGGTCCAGGGGGCTTGCCCCCTGGTGGGGGTGCGGGGATTCACCCCCCCCCCGCAGAAATAGCGAAACGGCCGACGTTCGCGCTTTCTGCGAACATCGGCCGTCACCGTGGAGCTGAGGGGGTTCGAACCCCTGACCCCCACACTGCCAGTGTGGTGCGCTACCAGCTGCGCTACAGCCCCATATTTACCGCTCTGACCTGGGGTTTTCCCTCGCCGGTGCGATGTGAATACAGTACAACATGGTCGATCCAGAAGTGAAATCGGGGGTGGCCTCCAGGAGGAATGCCCAGGTCGGGGGCTGTTTTACAGTCACCGGGCTGCTAGACCTCAGGGCATGGAACCAGCGGAGGGACTCGACCCGGCGATTCGGCGGGTGCAGCAGGCCGATCGGTTGCGAGAACTGGTAGACCGGCTGCTGGAATCCGGGACGGTGCAGGGGGAACGGCTGCGGGCGGCCGGCGTCGCCGATGGGCGGGATGTGGGCCTGGCGGACCTGCCACGGTTGCCGTTGATCGAGAAGCGGGACCTGTGGGACCACTATCCGTTCGGGCTGCGGGTGGCCGATGCCGCGGACATCGTCTGCGTGCACGGTTCCTCCGGCACGGGTGGGCGGCCGACGCTGATTCCCTATACCGCCGGGGACATCGACGTCTGGAGCCAGGTGATGGCGCGAGCGCTGGCCGGGGCGGGCGCGACCAGGCAGAGCACAGTGCACTGCGCCTATGGCTACGGGCTGTTCACCGGTGGGCTCGGGGTGCACCACGGCGGCCTGCGGCTCGGCGCGACCGTGGTGCCCGCCTCCAGTGGGATGACCGAGCGTCAGGTCCGGCTCATTCTCGATCTCCGGCCGGACATCCTGTGTTGCACGCCGTCCTATGCGATCACGCTCGCCGAGGCGCTGCGGGGACGGCCGACCTCGCTGCGGGCCGGGTTGTTCGGGGCCGAGCCGTGGACGGACGAGCTGCGGGCGCAGATCGAGGCGGGGCTGGGGATCAGGGCACTGGACATCTATGGGCTCTCGGAGATCATCGGGCCCGGCGTCGCCGCCGAATCGCTGGATTCCGGCGGGATGCTGAACGTCGCCGAGGATCACTTCTTTCCGGAGGTGATCGGGCGGGATGGGTTGCCGGTGGCCGACGGCACCGCGGGTGAGCTCGTGTTCACCACGCTGACCAAGACCGGGATGCCGTTGCTGCGCTACCGGACCGGGGACATCGCGCGGCTCGCCGGGCCGGTCGACGGATCGGCGCGCACGGTGCGCCGGATGAGCAAGTTGCTGGGGCGCCGGGACGACATGCTCGTCGTGCGTGGGGTGAACGTGTTCCCGACCGAGATCGAGTCCGTACTGCTCGCCGACGCGCGGCTCAGCCCGTACTACCTGATCGTCGAGGATCGGCGGGATCCCGCCCGGGCGGAGCTTCGGGTCTACTGCGAGTCGGGCCAGGACCTGAGCGCGGAGATCGCCGGGCGGCTGCGGGAGCGGCTGGGCATCGGCTGCCGGGTGATCGTGCTGCCCCCGGGATCGGTGCCACGCAGCGAGACCGGGAAGGCGAAACGGCTCGCCAGGTGGGCCGATGAATCGGATATCGCGAAAACGGGACTGCCCGCAGTGCCGGGGCACGGCACTGCGGGCAGCGAACTACCGAATTAGTTCAGCGTAATGGAAAGAAGCTTGTCGCTCGGGGCCAGATTAACGGCCTGCCCACTGTTCAACTCAAGGGAAGTGCAACCGAATTCGTTCTCGAAGAGCAGGTGTCCGCCCTGCCCGGCCTGCGCATTGGTGCGCACCTGGCTGAAGCCCGTGCCATTGATCTGCAGCGTGCCGTGACCTGCCCAGCAGCTCACCACGCCACCCGACTGGATCTCCATCGACTGCAGGTCGCAGACGGCGCGGTCGACGGAAGCGGCCGAGGCGTGTGCCGCCGCGGCACCGAGGCTCAGCATGAAAAACGCAGCGACGACAGAACCGGCGAACTTCTTCATTGACTTACTCCCCCAGTAACAGTGAATCCGGCGCTCGATCCGGACAAGCAGAACCATAGCGACGGAAAAGAAGTCAGGGCAAGGAAGAAATCACTATCGGGTAGTTCTACTCAGCACAGAAAACGGGGCCGGTCCGAATACCGGACCGGCCCCGCTGGAGAAAGAACTCGTCAGCCCAGGAGCTTCTTCAGCCAGTCCTGGTCCTTCTGGTAGTCCTGGATCTTGCCACCGGAGGAGATGGTCGGCGTGCCCTTGAAGGTCGGCTGACCGGTCTTCGGGTTGATCGCGTCCGTGCCGTCCGGGTTCTTCTGCAGCGCCTTGTCGTTCAGCGAGGCCTCGGTGTACTTGGTGACGACGTCCTTGTACTTGTCACCGTTGACGCAGGTGGCCAGGGCGTTCTTGTCGATGCCGAGCCGCTCGCCCAGGCTGATCAGCTGGTCCTTGGTGTAGCCGGGGCCGAGCTCCTCGGGCTGCTTGCCGTACAGGCTGGCGTGGTAGTCCAGGAACTTGCCACTGTCCACGGTGCACAGCGAAGCCGCAGCGGCGTCGAGCGAGTAGCCGGCCGGGTTCGAGCTGTTGTGCAGGTAGTCCAGCATGTAGTACTTGACCTTGAGCTTGCCGTCGGCGAGACCCTTGGTGATCTCCTCGCCGTACAGCTTCTCGAAGGAGCCGCACGCGGGGCACAGGAAGTCCTCGTAGGCCTCGACCTGCACCTTGGCGTCTTCCTTGCCGACGGTGATCGAGCCGTCGTCGTTGCGCTTGGCCGGCACCGACAGCGAGGTGTTGACCACCGGAATGGCCTCGGTGGTCTTCTTGTCGGACTGCTGCTTCGCGAACCACAGGCCGATACCGATGGCGCCGACCAGCACCACGATCACCACGATCGCGCCGATGACCTTGCCCTTATCGCCGCCGCTGCCCTTGGTTCCGCGGGCAGCCGAGACCGCTCGCGCGGCGGAGGTCGCCGTCTTCCTCTTCTGTGCGTTACCGCCCACGTTCGTCAGCCCTTCAAACAACGCTGTCCAGATATACCGGTGCGCGAGCCAGCCTACCTAGGACTCACGCTCACACAACCTGGTGACTTCTACCCTCAGTCAACTATCAGATTCCGATTTACAGTATTCGGGTGACGGACACGGGTACCGACGAGATCGGCCACACGCACGCGGACATCTCCGGTGGCTGGTTGCGCCCCGCCACCTTCGGCGCGATGGACGGCCTGGTCACCAACATCGCCCTGGTAGCGGGCGTGGGCGGCGGCGGTGCGAGCGGTCACCTGATCCTGCTGTCCGGCGTGGCCGGCCTGGTCGCCGGGGCCTTCTCGATGGCGCTGGGCGAATACGCGTCGGTGGAAACGCAGAACAATTCCGTACTCGCCGAGGCCGCGGTGGAGCGCCGCGAGCAGCGGGAGCACCCCAAAGCCGAGCAGGCCGAACTGGCCCGGATGTACGAGGAGTCCGGGCTGTCCCAGGACCTCGCCCAGCGGGTTGCCGCCGAGGTGCACCAGAACCCCGACCTCGCGGTGCGGGTACACATCCAGAAGGAGATCGGCCTGGATCCCGAGGACCAGCCGTCGCCGGTCACCGCGGCGATCTCCTCGTTCCTGTGCTTCTCGCTCGGCGCGCTGCTCCCGCTCGTCCCCTACCTGCTCGGCTTCGACTCGCTGGTCGCCGGCCTGGCCATCGGCGCCGTCGGCCTGTTCGTCGTCGGCGCGCTGACCTCGAAGTTCACCACCCGCAGCTGGTGGTTCTCCGGGCTACGCCAGCTCGGGTTCGGGGTGATCGCCGCGGGCGCGACCTACCTGGTCGGCGCGTTGATCGGGGTCAGTGCCGGGTAGCGTCGGCAGGGTCTCCGGGGCGATCAGCCACAGCACGGCCGCCAGGGCCAGCACCAGGGCGGTCAGCGCGAAGGCCGCCTGATAGGACAGCTGGTCCACCAGTACCCCGGCGATCAACGGGCCCAGGATCGCGCCGACATCGGCGCTCATCTGGAATCCGGCCAGCGCGGGGCCGCCATTGCCCCGGTTCCCGACGACATCGGCCACCGCCGCGCCCTGGGCCGGGGCCAGCAGGCCGGAGCCCATCCCGCAGATCACGCAGATCACCAGGAACGACGGCGCCGTCGTCGCGAAGCCGGTCAACGCGGTGCCGACCGCGAGGATGACCAGCCCGCTGACGGCCAGGGGCTTGCGGCCCCAGGTGTCGGTCAGCCGTCCGGAGAAGGTCAGGAACGCGACGTTGCCGATGGCGAACACCGTCAGACCCAGGCCGGCCATGGTCAGATCGCGATGCAGCACGGCGATCACGAACAGCGGCAGCAGGGCCATCCGCAGCCCGAAGACGGCGGCGCCGGTGGCGAAGTTGGATCCCACCGCGGCGGTGAAGGTGCGGTGCCGGACGGCCTCCAGGAAACCGATCGGCGAGCCGGACGTGTCCACCGCGGCCAGCACCGAATGCCGCAGGGCCAGCGCGGCAGCGGCCGCGGCGATGACCAGCATGACCGTGTACACGATGAACGGCAGTTGCAACGAGCCGGCGACCAGCACGGTGCCGAACGCGGGACCGACCACGGTGCCCACCAGGAATCCGGCGTTGAACATCCCGGTCGCCTTGCCGCGCACGGTGACCGGGGCCAGCCGGACCAGCAGGGACATCGCCGAGACGCTGAACATGGCCGACCCGACGCCGCCGAGACCGCGGAAGGCCACCAATTGCCAGTAGGTCTGCGCGAATCCGGCCGCGAAGGTGCTGGCCGCGACGATGAGAATGCCGGTCACGTACACCCAGAACTCACCGCGGGCGCTCACCAGCCGGCCGGCGGTGGGCGCGAAAACCAGCCGGACCAGGGCGAAAACACTGATCACGAACGCCGCGGCCGTCGTGCTGACATGGAATCCCGAGGCGAACGCCGGTAACGCGGGCGCCAGCACACCGAATCCCAGTGCGACAAGGAAACTGCAGCCGACCACCACCCACAACTCCCGTGGTAATCGGGTCTTCGTACAGTCGGCCTCCGACATCGTTGTCTCCCCCACGCCACGTCACTGTTCCGCCGAATATGAAAACAATTCGACGATCACGGTTATTCCGGCCGTGGGCTGGTCACATGGTGTGCATCCGAAGTTCGTCGAGCAGACGTGGAACGGGCGCAGAATGTGGGTATGGGACCTCTCAGCGGCGGTTGGAACAGATGACCGGGCCAAAGCGGGACAGACGAACTAGAGTGCCTGGCACCAACTGTGTGCGACCGGTAGCCGGCGTGGACGGCGCGCCCGCTCTCGTCCTCCGGGTCGGTCATCACCAGGACCAGCCGCACGTCGCCCAGGAGAAGACCATGATCCGGATTTCCCTCAGCCGCCGGGCCACCGCTCCGCTCGAGACGGTGTGGGCCGTGCTGTCGGATCACCGCGGGATGAGCAAGTGGACTCCGCTGCGCTCGTCGACGCTGGAGGTCGAAGGGAATCCGGCTCCGAACGGCGTCGGCGCGATCCGGGTGCTGAAGGCGCCGATGAGCAAGATCCGCGAGCGGGTCGAGGAGTTCGAGGCGCCGAACCGGCTGGTCTACACGCTGCTGTCCGGCGCCCCGGTGAAGGACTACCGCGCCGAGACCACGCTGGAAGCGGACGGCGACCAGACGATCATCCGGTTCTCGATCACCTGCCGTCCGACGATCCCCGGCACCTCGTCGATCGTGAAGATGGTCCTCGGCACGATGCAGGGCCAGCTGATCAAGGGCCTGGTCACCGAATCCGAGCGGATCGCCGCCCAGGGTTAGAGCAGGCCCCGCAGGAAGCGGGTGATGGCGGACTCGACGTCCACCCCGGAATCGGGGTGGATCAGTCGATCCGCCAGCAGGCCGTCCAGGAAGATCATGAGTAGCCGGGCGTCCGGTTCCGGGTCGGCCGCGCCGAGTGAACGCAGCCAGTCGGCCATCAACCGCTGGAAGGGCACCCCCGCCTCACCGATCGCCGCCTGCAGCTCGGCATTCCAGGCGGCCTCGGTGAACACCACCCGCCTGGCCACCTGCGCCAGGCGGCCGTGCTCGAGCAGGTGGGTGTACATGCCGGCCATCAGCCGGGCGAACTCGGCGACGTCGACCGGCCGGGGCATCCCCGCCAGCTCCTGAATGGCGGCGATACCGATCTCCGACAGGTATTCCAGTACCCCGGTGACCAGCGCGTTCCGCGTGCGGAAGTAGTTCGATGTGGACCCGGCGGGCATGCCGGCGGCGGCGTCCACCGCGCGGTGGGTGAGCGCTCGCGAGCCACCGGCGCCGAGCACCTCCACCGCCGCTGCCAGCACCTTCGTTCGTTTGTCCACAATGGCCAGACTACAAGCGTAGTGTCGATGTATGGCTAAAACGGCGATCGTGGTCGGGGGCAGCATCGGCGGCTTGGCGGTCGCGGTAGGACTACACGAGGCGGGCTGGCGGGTGCGGGTGCTGGAGCGCTCCCCCGAGCAGGTGGCCACCGGCACCGGCCTCAGCATGTGGCCGCAGGCGCGGGAGGCGCTGGACCAACTCGGCGTCCCACTGGACTGGGCGGCGCTCGCGACTCCCCGCCAGCAGGGCGGACTGCGCAGACCGGACGGCAGCGTGGTGGCCAGGATGGCGATGGACGAGTCCATCACCATGGTGGCCCGGCCGACCCTGCTGGACGCCCTGGCCGCCCGGCTTCCCGCCGGCATCGTGGAGCAGCAGGCCGTCACCGACCCGCTGTCCCTCGCCGCCGAGTGCGACGTGCTGATCGGCGCGGACGGGATCCACAGCACGGTGCGCGAGGTCGTGTTCCCCGGCGCGACCCGGCGCAGGTACAACGGCTACATCGCCTATCGCGGCCGTTCCGCCGCGCCGCCGCCCGCGGTGTGCGGGATGACCTGGGGCAAGAACGCCATGTTCGGCATCATGCCCATGGACGGTGGCACCACCTACTGGTTCGCCTCGATCGGCCTGCCCGCCGACCACGTCTCCCCGGATGGGAACCTAGGCGAACTGCGCCGCCGGTTCGGCGACTGGCACGACCCGATCCCCAGCCTGCTGGCCGACGCGCGGGAGGACGAGGTTCTCCGGCACGAGTGTCTGTACCTGGCGCCGTCGCTGCGCACCTTCGTCCGGGGCAATGTGGCCCTGGTCGGCGACGCCGCGCACGCCATGACCCCGGACATGGGCCAGGGCGCCAACCAGACGATCCTCGACGCGCACTGCCTGGCCCGCTGCCTGACCACCTCGCCCAGCGTGCGGCTGGCCCTGACGAGGTACGACCGTATCCGGCGCAGGCCCGCGCAACGCATCGCCCGGACGTCCACGGTCGTCGGCCGGATGACCACGTCCCGGTTCTGGCCCGAGTTGCGCCTCCGGGTGATGGGCCTGCTCATCCGGCTGCCCTTACCCGGCTGACCACCACAAACGCGTGAAATCGCCGTAAGGTGCGCCCGATTCCAGGGGAATAGGTCACACCTTACTGACGGTTCGACAATAAGAGGAGCACAATCGTTAATTAGCCGATCTAACGATCTTTCGGCACCGTGCGATTGGAGGCTCCGCAATGGCCACACCGATCGAAGCCACACCGGGACTCGCGCAGCTCATCTTCTCCACCTTGGAGCGCTTCGCGGACCGGCCGGCTCTCGGTGAACGCGCAACGGAACTGACGACGACCCCGGACGGTCGCGCCACGCTCTCGCTGCTCCCCCACTTCACCACCATCAGCTACGACGAACTCCTCGACCGGGTTCGCGCGGTGGCCACCGACTGGCACCGCCACCCCGATCGACCGCTGCGGGCGAGCGACCGGGTGGTCATCCTCGGCTTCACCAGCATCGACTACCAGGTCCTCGATCTCGCCATCAACTACCTGGGCGGCGTCTCAGTCCCGCTGCAGATCAGCGCCCCGCTCCAGGTCCTACGGCCGATCGTCGACGAGACCGAGCCCAGCATCCTGGCCACCAGCATCGAACGCCTGGACACCGCGATCGAACTGGCCAAGGACGCCGCCTCCGTCGGCCGGATCATCGTGTTCGACTACCACCCCGAGGTCACCGAGCAACGCGAAGCCTTCGAGGCGGCCGCCGCCAAGGTGGCCGAACTGGACCACCCGGCGCTGCTCGAAGCCCTGAGCACGGTGCACGACCGGGGCGCGGACCTGGAGCCGGCCCCCCAACACGCGACGGCGGCGGACGAGGACCCCCTCGCGCTGCTGATCTACACCTCCGGCAGCACCGGCACCCCGAAGGGCGCCATGTACCCGGACAGCCTGGTGAAGTCGCTGTGGGGTGGCATCTGGAAGTCGGCCGGATTCGGCGGCGACGAGCCGATCACCATCAACTACATGCCGATGAGCCACATCGCCGGCCGGGTACTGATGATCCAGACCCTGCTCGGCGGCGGCACCGCCTTTTTCACCGCCAGGAGCGACAACTCCACGCTGTTCGAGGACATCGCCCTGGCCCGGCCGACCAACGTGCTGTTCGTGCCGCGCATCTGCGACATGGTCTACCAGCTGTTCCAGTCCGAACTGGACAAGGGGACCCCGGAGGCCGAGATCAAGCGGCACCTGCGGGAGGACGTCCTCGGCGGGCGGATCAACAACGCCGTTTTCGGTGCGGCGCCGCTGTCCGCAGAGATGATCGAGTTCATGGAATCGGTGCTGGAGCAGAAGCTGCACAACGGATTCGGCTCCACCGAGGCGGGCGCGATCCTCACCGACAACATGGTGCGCCGCCCACCGGTGCTCGACTACAAGCTGATCGACGTGCCGGAACTGGGGTACTTCGGCACCGACACCCCACATCCCCGGGGCGAGCTGCTGCTCAGGTCCAGCACCCTGATCCCCGGCTACTACAAGCGTCCCGACCTGCAGTCCGAGGTCTTCGACGAGGACGGCTGGTACCGCACCGGCGACATCATGGCCGAACTCGGCCCGGACGAGCTGATCTACGTCGACCGGCGCAAGAACGTGCTCAAGCTGTCCCAGGGCGAGTTCGTCGCGGTGTCCAACCTGGAGGCGGTGTTCGCCACCAGCCCGCTGGTCAGGCAGATCTTCGTCTACGGCAACAGCGAGCGGGCCTACCTCCTCGCAGTGGTCGTACCGACGCAGGACGCGCTGGACCAGGCACACGGGAACCATGACCTCGTCAAGTCCCGGCTGACCGAGTCGCTGCAGCAGGTGGCGACCCGGGCCGACCTGCAGTCCTACGAGATCCCGCGTGACTTCCTAGTGGAGACCGAGCCGTTCAGCACCGTCAACGGCCTGCTGTCCGACGTGAACAAGCTGCTGCGGCCCCGGTTGAAGGACAAGTACGGCGAGCGGCTCGAGCAGCTGTACCGGGAACTCGCCGACGGCCAGCAGGCGGTGCTGCGCGAACTGCGGCAGCACGGCGCCGAGCGTCCCGTGCTGGACACGGTCGGCCGCGCCGCGGCCGCGCTGCTGGGCGCGACGAGCGCCGACATCGACCCCGGCGCCCGGTTCACCGACCTGGGCGGCGACTCACTGTCCGCGCTCACCTTCTCCCAGCTGCTCCAGGAGATCTTCGGCTTGGAGGTCCCGGTCGGCGTGATCACCAGCCCGGCCAACGACCTGAGTGCGATCGCCGCGTTCGTGGAGAAGACCAGGACCGGCGATGTCCGGCCCACCTTCGCCTCGGTACACGGCGCGGCCGCCACCGAGATCACCGCGGCCGAACTGGCACTGGAGAAGTTCATCGACGAGCCGACCCTCGCGGCGGCGACCGGCCTGTCCACAGTGGATGGTCCGATCAGGACGGTGCTGATCACCGGCGGAAACGGTTACCTGGGCCGGTTCCTCACCCTGGAATGGCTGGAGCGGCTGGCCCCGGTCGGCGGCAAGGTGATCGTCGCGGTGCGTGGCAACAGCCCGGAAGCGGCCCGCGCCCGGCTGGAAGGCGTCCTGGACAGCGGCGATCCGCGGTTGCTGGAGCACTTCACCACGCTGGCCGACGGCACCCTGGAGGTCCTGGCCGGCGACCTGGGCGACCCGCAACTGGGACAGACCGACGAGACCTGGGCCCGGCTGGCCAGTGAGGTCGATCTGATCGTGCACCAGGCCGCGCTGGTCAACCACGTGCTGCCGTACAACCAGATGTTCGGCCCGAACGTGGTGGGCACCGCGGAACTGGTCAAGCTGGCCATCACCGGGCGGATCAAGCCGGTCACCTACCTGTCCACCGTCGGCGTCGCCTCGGATGTCGGCCCGCAGGCCCTGGACGAGGCCGCCGACATCCGGCGGACCAGCCCGGTCCGGCCGCTCAGCGACGGCTACGCCAACGGTTACTCGAACAGCAAGTGGGCCGGCGAGGTCCTGCTGCGCGAGGCGAACGACCGGTTCGGCGTCCCGGTCGCGGTGTTCCGGTCGGACATGATCCTGGCGCACAGCCACTACCGCGGACAGCTGAACGTCCCGGACATGTTCACCCGGCTCCTGCTGTCCGTGCTGGCCACCGGCCTGGCGCCGAAGTCCTTCTACGCCGATGGCGGCCGGGCGCACTACGACGGCCTGCCCGCCGACTTCACCGCGGAAGCCATCGCCACGCTCGGCAGCCAGGTCACCGAGGGCTACCGGACGTACAACACGGTCAACCCGCACACCGACGGCGTCTCCCTGGACACCTTCGTGGACTGGCTGACCGGCCTGGGCCACGAGATCCACCGGATCGACGACTTCGCCGAGTGGGCGGAGCGGTTCGAGACGGCGATCCGCGGCCTGCCGGAGCAGCAGCGCCAGCATTCCCTGCTTCCACTGCTACACGCCTGGAAGCAGCCGGCGCCCGCCCACGACGGCTCCGACATCCCGGCCCCGCTGTTCCACACGGCGGTGCAGGAGGCCAAGGTCGGCCCGGACAAGGACATCCCGCACCTGACGGTCGAGTTGATCGCCAAGTACGCGGACGACCTCAAGTCCCTCGGCCTGCTCTGACCGATCTGTCAGGCTGGGCGGGTGAGCACTTACCTGGAGGAGATCGCGGCCCTGATCCGGGCGGAACTGCCGGACGGGGTCGCGTTTCCCGCAGAGGCCGATCATCTCTTCGTGCTGTACGCGGTCCTCCTGCGGGCCAAGGGCACCGCGGTCACCGGGTCGGATGTGCACGATGTCTGGGCCGCCTGGCGGCTGCAGACCCGGCCCGGGCACCCGTCGATCGTCCCCTTCGCCGAACTCGACGATCCGACACAACGGCTGGACGAACCGTTCGCCGCCGCCATCCGCCGTGTCGCCCTACGCTTGAGCTGACCCCGCGCCTGAACGTGGCTTTCAGGCCGGTTGGTGTTATGTCTGGCTTGTCGTCGAAGGACGGCTTTGGAAGGGGAGACGGGATTGGGGCCGCGTCTTTCCTGCCTGCGTGTCGGGTGGGCGCACGCCGGTCTGGGTCGTCGGGGCCGCTGCGCGGGTTGACTGAGTTGACTTGTCGTGACTAAAAGACGCGACAAGTGGGGCGACACGATGCGGAAACGGTGCGACACGCCGTAACTCTCCCGACACGGGCGGTCCACTGTGGACGGTAAGTACCTGAAGGACGCCTTTGTTTACCTGGGGTAAACAAAGGACGCCTTCAGTGCGCTCAAGTAAACGATGGCGTCCTTCAGGTCCCCCGCGGAAGCGGCCCCGACAACCCAGAACGGCGTGCCCCACCAGACAGCCAGGCAGGAAAGACGCAGCCCGAAGCCGTCTCTCCCTCAAAGCAATCCTTCGACGACCATCAGAAGCAACGCCTCACCCGCAGGCACAGAAGCAGGACGTCGCAATGCCCTGGTCCGCCCGGGCCAGGGCATTGTCCAGCTGCGGCTTGAGCACCCTGGCCTCGGCGTCCCGGCCCAGTTTCCGATAGCAGCGGTACAGCCCCTGCATCGCCCAGACGTTGTTCGGGTGCCGGTTCGCCCGGATGACCTCGTCGGTCAGCCCGAGATCGGCCTCGTAGACCTGCGCGGCCTCCGACGCGTGTCCCTGTTCCAGCAGCAACGCGCCGAGGGCGTGCCTGCTGGGCATCATCCAGCCCCACGGCTCGTCGTAGGGCAGCGCGTCCTCGCGGGTCACGGCCTCCCGCAGCCAGAAGAAGGCGTCCTCGTACTCACCCCGGTGGTACGCGAGCTCCCCGGCCAGCATCGCCCGGGCCACCCCGAGGATCTTCTGGCAGCGCACCACGTGCAGGAACCGGGTGTGCGGCACCGCGTTGGCGGCCTCGTCGAACAGCCGCTGCGCCTCGGCCGCCTCGTCGTGCTGCTTGAGGGCGGCGTGCGCGACACCCCTGCCGTAGTAGTTCATCGCGGTGGTCATGGCGTAGAGCCGCCGGTCCCCGGGCAGCGGATCGTCGATCAGCTCCTGCCACCGGCCGAAGCGGACCAGGGCGTGGGTCCGCATCGACAGGTAGGCCTCCACCCAGTCGGCCATCGGCGGTTGTTCCATCCGGACCACGTCTTCCGGGATGGTCTCCCACAGGCCGTGGACCGCCTCCATCGCCGGCTCGAACTGGCCGAGGAACATCGCCCCGTACAGCTTGAAGTGGTAGTTGTGCGCCCGGTACAGCGAGTAGATGTTGAAGGCGCCCGCGTACTCGAAGTAGCGCAGGTCCTGCTGGATGCCGATGTGGTTCCACTCGACGACGTCCCGGTAATTCCCGCAGAGCACGTCGATGTGCGTGGGCATGTGCGCCAGGTGCCCGCTGTCCGGCACGAGCCGGCGCAGCTGGTCACCGACGTTCAGCGCGACCTCCGGGGTGCCGGACATCTCCATCAGGTGGAGGTAGAGGTGCCACAGCCCGGGATGCGGAGTCGCCCGGTCGCGCATACCGCGTTCCAGCACCTCCCGGCACTCCACGGTGTCCGCTCCCTCGGCGGGGTCACCGGTGCGCAGGTCCCACATCTGCCAGGGCGTCCGGTTCATCAACGCGTCGGCGAACAGCGTCGCCACGTCCGGGTCCTCCGGATGGGCCGCGTACACCGCGCGCATGGCGTCCGCGTAGGCGGCGTTCCACAGCGGGAACTCCTCGCCGGGCGGCAACTCCGGGTAGCGCCGGGTCAGCGCGTCGATCAACGCGCGCTCGGTCTCGTCGGCGGCGGCCTTCCGCGCCTGTTCGAGGCGGCTGCGGGCCTCGGCGAGCATGTCCACGGTGGCCGCTTCGTCGAAGGCCTCCCACGGACGGTTGTAGTTCGGGCCGGCGACGTAGGCGAGGCCCCAGTAGGCCATCGCGCAGTCCGGATCGGCTTCGGTGGCCTTGGTGAAGCAGGCGGCCGCCTCCTCGTGGTTGAACCCGTAGGTCCAGTTCAGCCCGCGATCGAACCATTTCTGCGCCTCGGCGGACCGGGTACTGATCGCTCGACTGTAGGTACCAAGATCAAACGGATAGTCGCCCACGGCACCCAGCCTAGCCAGCGGGTCCATGGTCGACTCGGTATGACATCGATATCCATGCCATTCATGCCGTTATCGCGATCCGGCAATTGGCGGCGATTCGTTGTCCGCCATTCGGAATCTGGTTTTATTTATGCCATTCGCGCACAACCGGAACCCCCGGTCGGGCGTCTTGACAGGAGCGCACCCGCGTGAAGTCGAAGGGCGAAGACTGTGACTGATGATCAGTTCCGGGCGCAAGGTCCTGGAGCACCGCGACGGCCCCAGCAGCAGGGGCCCGTTCCGCATGGCGCTCGCCCGGTGCCGCCGCCACAGCAACAGCTCCCGCCGCCGCCACGGCGTCCGGTGCCTCCGCCGCAGCGCGAACCCACGCTGATGACCCATCGGGAACCGGCCGACGCCGAGATGCGCCGGGAGTCCGCCGACACCGAGGTGATCGGTCCACCGGTGCCACCCAGGCCCCCGGCCAAGCCGGTCCCGGGCCGCTTCCCGTGGCGCAAGGTCCGCATGTGGGCGCTGATCGTCGGTGCGGTGATGATCCTGGTCCCCGGCGTCGCCTTCATCATCGGCTGGTTCATCTACGACGCGCCGGACCCGGCAGAGATCGCCAAGAAGCAGAGCGCCGCCATCAGCATCAGCTACATGGACGGCAACACCGAGATGGTCAAGGCCAGCGGGGCCAAGGAGAACCGCACGGTCATCACGCACGACAAGATCGCCCCGGTGATGCTCAAGGCGATGATGGCGGCGGAGGACCCCAGCTTCGAGACCAACAAGGGCTTCGACCCGTTCGGCGTGATCCGGGCGGTGATCAGCCAGACCGGCCTGCTCCCCCAGTCCGGCGGCTCGGGCATCACTCAGCAGTACGTCAAGAAGGCGAACAACGACGAGGCGTCCACCTTCGCCCGGAAGTACCGCGAGATCATCGCGGCGGCCAAGCTGACCACCCAGCACGACAAAGACGACATCATCACCGGGTACATGAACACCGTCTTCTTCGGGCGGACCGGGTGGGGTATCGAAGAGGCGTCCAGGGCGTACTTCGACAAGTCGGCGAAGGATCTGCAGCTCAATGAGGCCGCGTTCATCGCCGGCCTCGTCCAGCAGCCGAAGGAAGGCGATCCCGCGGAGGTCACCCCGTACGCGAAGAAGCGCTGGGAGTACACGCTCGACCAGATGGTCAAGCACGAGATGATCACCAAGCAGGAGCGCGACGCCCAAAAGCTGCCGACGCCGGTCGATCCGGAGAAGAGCGCGGGCAAGGCCTCGAAGGGTCCGTTCAAGCACATCCAGGACCGGGTGCTCGAAGAGCTGTCCATTCCGGAGATCGGCCTCACCGAGGAGGCGGTCCGGAAGAACAACTACCGGATCATCAGCACCATCGACCAGACCGCGCAGACCCAGGCCGTCGACACGGCGCGCAAGGTGATGAAGGACCAGCCGGAGAACCTGCGCGCGGCCATGGTGTCGGTGGAGACCCGCAGTGGCTCGGTACGCGCGTACTACGGCGGGGAGTACGGCACCAACAACCGGTACCTGGACTACGCCAACCGGATGCAGGAACCCGGTTCGTCGTTCAAGCCGTTCGCGCTGGCGGCGGGGCTGAACAAGGGAATCGGACTCGGCAAGACCTACAGCAACAAGTCCGGTGCCCGCTTCCCGCACTACCCGCATCCGGTCTACAACGCCGTGCGCGGTCAGCCGTGTGGCGACAAGTGCAGCCTCGCGGTCGCCATGGAGTGGTCGGTCAACACCTCGTTCATCGACATGATCACCAGCGGCGACGTGCCCGCCGACGCGGTGCGGGACGCGGGCCACGAGGCGGGCATCCCGAAGGCGTACCCGGCAGGTGGGAACACCACGGTTCCCACCCTGGAGGACCGGGAGGACCACACCACGGGTGCCGGTATCGCCCTCGGCCAGTACGGCGTGCACGTCACCGACATGGCGAACGCGTACGCCACCTTCGGCAACGACGGCAAGCGCAACCAGGCCCACTTCATCGCGAAGATCGTCGACCCCAGCGGCGCGCCCGTCTACGAGGCCACGCTGAAGAACGAGCGGGCCTTCGAATCGGACGTGGCACGCACCGTCACCAAGTCGCTGATCCCGGTGGCCTCCCACTCCAAGCTGGCCCTGGCGGGCAGCCGCGAGTCGGCCAGCAAGACGGGCACCCACCAGTTCGGCGAGGGCGACGGCCAGGAGAACTCCAAGGCCTGGATGGTCGGCTACACCCCCGAGGTCTCGACCGCGGTGTGGGTCGGCGCCGACATGAACGAGGCGATCAAGGGAATCTACGGCGGCGGCCCGAAACACAACATCTTCGGCGCCAACGAGCCCGGCCAGATGTGGCGGCTGTTCATGGACGGCTACCTGGGATCCAAGTCGAAGTCCACGTTCGCCAAGCCGAGCAAGGTGATCGGTCAGGAAGAGGCCCCGGAGACGACCACACCGTCGACCACACCGCCGACGAGCTCCTCGCGCCCGGGCCTGCCGATTCCGGACCTGCCGTCCATCCCGCTGCCGAGCTGCGGTCTCTTCGGCTGCCCGGACAAGCCGTCCACCACGCCGTCGAAGCCCGATCCGTCGATCCCCACCGGCAGGCCCACCCCACCGGGGCGGCCCAACGACTCGTGATTTCGGCCATGAGGTGATCATCGAATTCTCTGTGTAGCGTCCGGGACATGACCGAGAAAGTGCACCGCACTCCGCATGAGGCGTTCGATGTCCTGCTGGAGGGCAACCAGCGGTTCGTGTCCGGAGAACGTCTGCACCCCCACCAGGACGCGGATCGCCGGTCCGCCGTGGCACCGGGTCAACGACCCTTCGCGGTGCTCTTCGGCTGCTCGGACTCACGGCTCGCCGCAGAGATCATCTTCGACCGCGGCCTGGGCGATCTGTTCGTGGTGCGCACCGCGGGTCACGTCTCGGGCCCCGAGGTACTCGGCAGCATCGAGTACGGGGTGGGCGCACTCGGCGCGCCGCTGGTGGTGGTACTCGGACATGACTCCTGTGGCGCGGTCACCGCTGCGGCGCAGGCACACAGCGACGGTGTCGCGCCAGCCGGCTACATCGGCGACGTGGTGGAGCGGGTCGTGCCGAGCGTGCTCGCCGCCCGTGCCGCGGGTCTGACCGAGGTCGATGAGTTCGTGGACGAACACATCCGCCGCACCGTCGGTGCGTTGTACGAGCGCTCCACCCTGCTGGCCGCCGAGGTCGACGCCGGCCGGTGCGCGATCGCGGGCCTGTCGTACAAGTTGGCGGAGGGCACCGTCCGGCTGGTCGCGTCCCGCGGAGCGATCACTTGATAAAGTTCGCCTCTGTCTGAGGTACGCGACGGATGGAGAGGGTGGCCGATGAGCAAGCCTCTCTACCAACTGAAGGCGGAGTTCTTCAAGACGCTCGGCCACCCGGCGCGCATTCGCGCCCTCGAACTGCTCAGCCAGCGCGAGCACGCGGTGTCGGAGTTGCTGGCCGAGATGGAGATCGAGGCGGCCAACCTGTCACAGCAGCTGGCCGTGCTGCGCCGCGCCGGGTTGGTGACCACGCGTAAAGAGGGCTCGAACGTCTTCTACTCGCTCACCAGCCCCCGGGTCGCCGAGTTGCTGGCCGTCGCCCGGCAGATCCTGACCGGCGTGGTGGCCGGGCAGATGGAGATGCTGCTCGACGGCCACGCCGCACACCCCTCCTGATCACTGCCCGTCTAACGGTTGCGTTTCAGCATTTGCAAACTTATGCAACTGCGAAGATGATGGAATCTCCAGTCCGTATCGCGGTGGAGACCGATATGCCGATGACCGCACCCGGCCTCAGCCGACCAGGTGTCGCACTCCTGGGCACCGACCCGGCGGCCCAGACGATCGCGGGTCTCTGCGGACTGCCCGCGCACATGGTCCCGGTGAAACCCGGCGATCTCCGCGGCGTCGAAGCCGCCCTGACGAGCCTGCCCGCCGGCATCGGCACCATCTTCCTGATGGGAGCCGAGCCACGCATGGCAGCTCCGATCCGCGCCCTCGCGGGCGGCATCCCGGTGGTGACAAGCCAGGACGTCACGGCCATCGTCGCGACCGCGGCCGCCCTCAGCGCGATCGCGCAGTCCGGTCGCAGACTGGTCGAGGCCCGAGTAGTGATCGCCGGTGCCCGTTCGCAGCCGCTGTTGAGCACCCTGCTCGCCATCGCCGGCATCCGCGACATCACCCTGTGGAACCTGACCGACGGCCCCACGTTCCCCCTCCATCAGGTGGCCAGGGACACCGACCTGGTCATCGATCTGACTGATCAGGCGGAAACCCTGCACCGGCTCCCCGAGCCGGAGCGACCCGCGGTAGTGACCCCGGACCAGGAACGCGACCTGTCCCTGGTCCTCCCCGGCCTCTTACCGGCCCTGGCCGCCCATCCCCAAGCGGACTTCACCCTGAACGTCCACTACGCCTGCGCCCTGGCCCTGCTCATGGCCACTCCCCCGGACCACCGCTTACCGCAACCGGGCAACGTCCTGGCGGCCCACATCACCCAGACCCTGAAAACCCAGCTGTCCCCCTGACTGGCATAGGGGGCCGGGGTGCTTCTGGTGGTTGTCGAAGGATGGCTTTGGACGGGGAGACGGGTGGGTGGGGCGGTCTTTCCTGCCGGGCTGTCTGGTGGGGGCACGCCAGCCTGGGGGTTCAGGGGCTTTCTGGGGTCGATAACGGTTAAAGACGAAAATCGGGGCTGATTTTGTCTTTAACGCGCATAAACCAGTTCGTCCGCAAAGGACTAAAACGCCGGTGTGCCCGTCCGCACCGGACCACCGGGGCGCGATCGCCACGGACCGTCACCCGAACCACCTCCGCGCCCCGGGAAGTAGCCCCGACGGGGTTCCCCGACCACACCGAATCACCCCCACAGCGAAGCCAAACCCCGACGGCGAAGCCGAGGCGAAAGGGGGTCCAGGGGGACGAAGTCCCTCCTGGTGGGGGTGCGGGGGTTCAACCCCCGCTGCAATGACCGAAACGCCCCCGTTCGCGCTTTCCGCGAACAGGGGCGTCCCAAAGTGGAGGTGCCGGGAATCGAACCCGGGTCCTCTGGAGCCCTATCAAGGCTTCTCCGTGCGCAGTTCAGCTTGTCCCTACTCGGCCCCTCCGGTCACCTGAACTTGCCGGAGCGACGGGCCCAGCAGCTGTAAGTTTCCCACCGTTTCCCGCTGCCAAAAACGGTGGTTGAGCCTCCTAGCTGATGCCGGGGTCCAGGCCGGAGGCGCTCCTGGTCCGACAGACTCCAGTCGCTACTTAGGCAGCGAGCTGGAAGTCAGCGCGATTAGAGTTGGCGCTTATTGGTTTGTGGCGACGCTCAACAGTGGTCATCCACCTGCACTGGCACGCTTCCCTCGATCAAACTTCCACAGTCGAAACCGTTCACCCCCGTGGTTGGGGTCAATCCACGTCAGTTTACACCGCCGGCGCCAATCCATTAATCAGGACGCGACTGCGAGCAACCCGATCGAGAGACCGGCCAGGCCGAGGCCGACCTGACGGGCCAGGCCCGCCTTCTCGCCGAGCAGGAACTTGGCCAGCAGGACGGTGACGACCGGGTTCATCGAGGCCAGCACGCTCACCGTGGACAGCATGCCGCTGCGCAGCGCGTACATCAGCGCCACGTTGGCCACGATGTCCAGTACGCCCGCGTACAGCGCCAGCCGAACCGGGAACCGGCTGAGGTCCGGGGAGGTCAGCACGCCGGTCAGCGCGGCTGCGCCCATGACCAGGAAGGTGGCGGTGAACCGGGCGACCAGCAGCGGCCACATGCCGGTGTCCGGCTCGATGCGGTGCAGCAGCATGAAGTAGCCGGCGAAGGCCAGGCCGGCGCCGATGGCCAGCACCAGTACCTTGCGGCTCAGCGAGTGCTCCTGGGCGTGCCGGCCCGCGTCGTTCTCCATGCTGACCAGGCACACCGAGATCAACCCGATCAGCGCGCCGATCACGGCCACCATGCCGGGGCGTTCGCCGCTGAGCAGGCCGACGGCGACCGGCACACCGGCGCTCACCAGCGCGACCAGCGGGGAGACCACGCTCATCGCGCCCTCGGCGAGGGCTTGGTAGAACATCAACACGGCGACGCCGCTGGCCACACCCGCCCCGATCCCGTACAGGGTGGACGCGGTGGTCAGATGGCCGCCGGCGAACGGTGCCATGACAGCGACCGCGACGAGCACGACCGGATACGACATCGAGATCACCTGCAGGGCTTGGATGCGCCTACTGGCCAATCCCCCAGCGAAGTCGCTCAGGCCATAGCTCGCCGCGGTGAGGAGCGATAGCACCACAACTAACACAGAGAGAATAATGAGCTACCCGATCGGCTGGCGCAATCACCCTGAGGCCAAACGGAGAGTGATACCTGCCGCCGAACAGGTGACTTATCGGCGCCCCTTGGCGTAGCGGCCGATCGCTTTCTGCATATCCCGCTCCGCATCGCGCTTGGCCAGGTCCTGTCGCTTGTCCCAGGTCTTCTTGCCCGAGGCGAGCGCGAGCTCGATCTTGGCCTTGCCGTCCTTGAAGTACATCTGCAGCGGGATGAGCGACAGGCCGCCCTCCTTGGTCTTGCCGATGAGCTTCAGGATCTCCTTCTTGTGCAGCAGCAGCTTGCGCTTGCGCCGGGGCATGTGGTTCGTCCAGGTACCCATGTTGTATTCCTGGATGTGCACGTTGTGCAGCCACACCTCGCCGTCGTCCACCATGGCGAAGGCGTCGACAAGCGAGGCCTTGCCTTCCCGGAGGCTCTTCACCTCGGTGCCGGTCAGCACGATGCCGGCCTCGTAGGTGTCCAGCACCGAGTAGTCATGCCTCGCCTTGCGGTTGGTCGCGATGACCTTCCGCCCAACTTCCTTCACCATGGCGACAACTTATCAAGAAGGCCGGAGGCCGGATTGATATTTACCGGCCCCGCCGAGACGGGTACCAGTCAATTACGTGCGGACGTACAACCGCAGCGTGACGTAACCGGTGAAGATGGAGACCAGCAGCGAAACGCCGACCAGCGTCGGGGCCACGCCGAGCAGAATGTCACTGCCCAGGTAGATCCGCGGCAGGATGTTCGCGTCGATCGGCGCTTGGAGCACATCGTCGATGATCGCGTACTTGCCGATCACCAGACCACCGATGGCCAGGAACGCACCGAGCAGGCCGGCGACCACCGCCTCCAGGAGGAAGGGCAGCTGGGTGTACCAGCGGGTCGCGCCCACCAGCCGCATGATGCCCACCTCGGTACGCCGGGTGAACGCGGAGACCTGGATCGTGTTCGAGATCAACAGCAGCGCGGCGAGGGCCTGCAACAGCGCGATGGCGAACACACCGTTCCGCACGCCCTTCATCACGTCGAAGAGCCGGGCGATGTACTGCGCCTGATCGACGACCCGGGCCACACCGGCCTTGCCCTCGAAGCTCTGCACCACCAGCGGGAACTGGGACGGCTCCTTCAGCTTGACCCGGAAGTTGGCCGGCAGCGCCTCCTCGCGGGTCAGCTGCACGAGCTCCTTCTGGTCCTTGAACAGCTCCTTGAAGGCCTGGAAGGCCTCGGCGCGGCTCTGGAAGTAGTTGTCGCGCACCGCGGGCAAGGTCTCCAGCGCCTTCCGCAGGCCGGAGCACGGGTCCTTCTGGCACTTGGGGTCGCCGGCGCTCACGTCGTTGGTGAGGTAGATGACGACCTCGGTCTTGTCGGAGAACCTCGTCTGCATGTTGTCGATCATGCGAACGACGAGCAGACCGCTGCCGAGCAGCATGAGCGAGATCATCGTGGTGATGATCATCGCGATGGTCATGGTGACGTTCCGCCGTAGGCCGGTGATGACCTCGCTGAATACGAAACTGGCGCGCATCGGAGTCGAAAGTCCTGTCCGTCGGGGTTAGCGGCCTACGCCGTAGACGCCACGGGCGTCGTCACGAATGATCCGGCCGAGGCTCAGCTCCACCACGCGGCGGCGCATCGAGTCGACGATGGAGTGGTCGTGGGTGGCCATCAGCACCGTGGTGCCGGTGCGGTTGATCCGCTCCAGCAGCAGCATGATGTCCTGGCTGGTGTCCGGGTCCAGGTTTCCCGTGGGCTCGTCGGCCAGCAGGACCAGCGGGCGGTTCACGAACGCGCGGGCGATCGCCACCCGCTGCTGTTCACCACCGGACAGCTCGTGGGGGAACCGGTCGGCCTTGCTCTCCAGACCGACGAGCTCCAGCACTTCGGGGACCACCTTGACGATGGTGTGCCGGGGCTTGCCGATCACCTCGAGGGCGAAGGCGACGTTCTCCGCCACCGTCTTCTGGGCCAGGAGCCGGAAGTCCTGGAAGACGCAGCCAATGCGCTGCCTCAACCGGGGAACCCGGCGGCGGGGCAGCTTGGCGACGTCCCAGTCGGCCACGTACACCCGGCCCCGGGAGGGCACCTCTTCGCGCAGCAACAGGCGCAGGAAGGTCGACTTACCGGATCCGGAGGGTCCGATGAGGAAGACGAACTCACCCTTTCCCACCTCTACCGATACATGGTCGAGAGCGGGACGGGTCGAGGTCTTGTACACCTTGGAGACCTGTTCAAGCCGAATCACGGCCGCGAGTCTACCCTCGTCTGATCGGGTTACCTACCCTCGCCCTCATGGCGGCGAGTCACTCCGCAGAGTGACCGCCCATGGCAACATGGGCGCTTTACTCCCATTCAATGAGAGAAAAGCGCCCATGCTCCGAACACGGGTGGGGGATCAGGCCTGCTGACGCTGGCGGCGCCAGCGGATGCCTGCTTCCAGGAAACGGTCGATGTCACCGTCCAGCACGCCGGCCGGGTTACCGGCCTCGTGCTCGGTGCGCAGGTCCTTGACCATCTGGTACGGGTGCAGCACGTAGGAGCGCATCTGGTTGCCCCAGGACGAGCCGCCGTCGCCCTTGAGGGCGTCCATCTTGGCCTGCTCCTCCTGGCGCTGGCGCTCCAGCAGCTTGGACTGCAGCACGGCCATCGCGGTGGCCTTGTTCTGCAGCTGCGAACGCTCGTTCTGACAGGAGACGACGATTCCGGTCGGGATATGCGTGATGCGCACGGCGGAGTCGGTGGTGTTCACGCCCTGGCCGCCGGGGCCACTGGAGCGGTACACGTCGATCCGCAGTTCCTTCTCGTCGATGTCCACGTGGTCGGCCTGCTCGACGACCGGCACCACCTCGACACCGGCGAACGAGGTCTGCCTGCGGCCCTGGTTGTCGAAGGGCGAGATGCGCACCAGGCGGTGCGTTCCCTGCTCCACCGACAGCGTTCCGTAGGCGAACGGCGCCTTGACCCGGAAGGTGGCCGACTTGATGCCCGCCTCTTCCGCGTAGGAGGTGTCGTACACATCGACGGCGTATCCGTGCCGCTCCGCCCAGCGCAGGTACATGCGCATGAGCATGTCGGCGAAGTCGGCGGCGTCCACGCCACCGGCCTCGGCGCGCACGGTGACCAGCGCGTCCCGCTCGTCGTACTCGCCGGAGAGCAGGGTGCGGACCTCCAGGGACTCGATCGCCCCGGCCAGCCGCTGCTGTTCGGTCTGCGCCTCGCCGAGCAGCGACTCGTCCTCCTCGGCGAACTCGAACATCACCGAGAGGTCGTCCAGCTGCTGGCGCATTTCGGAGATCTTGCGCAGCTCGGCCTGCTTGTGCGACAGCTGGCTGGTGATCTTCTGCGCGTTCTCCGTGTCATCCCACAGGTCCGGCTTGGCCGCCGCCTCTTCGAGCTCGGCGATGTCCTTGCGCAGCGCGTCCAGGTCCATCACGGTCTCGATACCACTGAGCGTGGAGTTCAGCGCGCCCAAGGCGGCAACAACATCGGGATTCACAACTACCCAGCCTACTCGGGGTCAGGACGCACGGAAGGACACCCCGGCCGGGGTGTCCTTCATGTGCAAAGGGCTACTGGGCCGGAATGGCGTCCAGCAGCTTGATCAGGGCCTTGGTGTGCGATACCGCGAAGTCGGCGGCGGCCTTCGCATATGCGTCGTCGGCCCCCTTCGCCGCGGTCTTGGCCTCGTCCAGGCGCGCGGTGTACGTGGCGCGTGCACCGTCGATCAGCGCACTGCGCTGCTTGCCGGACAGGCTGCCCGCGTGCACCAGCCGCAGGATCAGCGGGCTGCGCAGGTGGTCCGGGCCGGGCTCGGTGGCCAGCCAGGACTTGAAGGCCTTCTTGCCGTTGGGCGTGATCACGTACTGCTGGCTGGACCGCGGTCCCTGCTTGCCCAGCTTGAGCAGGCCGGCACCGGCCAGCGCGGGCAGCTCGCGGTACACCTGGCTGCGGGTCACGCTGAAGAAACCACCGAATCGTTCGGTGGCGGCGGCGACCAACTGGCCACCGGTCATCGGACCGTCATGCAGCAGGCCCAGCAGGGCCGCCGCGGTCGCATTCAACTCAGACACGCTTTCCAAGGTGCCACGATGCGGTCGTTGTGTCCACTGTGGTCAGCCGATCCGTCCACAGTGGCATGACGGTGTCCACTGTCCGGTCCAATCGGGCAAAGGCATAGCGGGGCAAGACGAACGATCCGGCTAGAGTTCGGCGCCGGACCTGCGGAACCGCAGGTCAACGATGGCCCTATCGAGTGAAGGGGAGGTGTGGTGGGCGGGTATCTGCTGCGGCGCGGTGTCGTGGGTCTCGCATTGGCCTTCTGCGCCGTCTTCCTCACGTACTGCCTGACCGCGCTCACCTTCGATCCGTTGGCAGCACTGCGATCCCGCACGCCGCCCGTTCCGCCATCGGTCATCGCGGCCAAGAGCGCGGAACTGCACCTGGATCAGCCGGTGCCGCAACGGTTTCTCACCTGGTTCCTGGCCGTGGTGCACGGCGACCTCGGCCGGACCAACTCCGGTACCGCGATCGACGCGGAGATCCTCGACCGGATCGGCGTCAGCCTGCGACTGTTCGTGCTGGGCAGCGCGATCGGCATCCTGCTCGGGATCCTGGTCGGCGTGCTCGGCGCGACCCGGCAGTACCGGTTCTCCGACCACGTCGGCACGCTGGTCTCCTTCGTCCTGCTGTCCACGCCGGTGTTCCTGTCCGCGACGCTGCTCAAGTACGCCGCGATCGAGCTCAATCAGGCTGTGGGGCACAACGTTCTGCTGTTCACCGGCGAGTACGAGCCCACCGTCTCCGGCGGGTTCTGGCCGCATGCCGTGGATCGGCTGCAACACCTGGTGCTGCCGACGTTGTCCATCGCGGCGGCGCAGATCGCGTTGTACAGCCGCTATCAACGCAACGCCATGCTCGACGTCTTGGGCAGCGATTTCCTGCGCACCGCGGCGGCCAAGGGACTGACCAGGAACCAGGCCATCCGCCGGCACGGGCTGCGGGTCGCGGTGCTGCCCATCGTGACCATGCTCGTGTTCAGCTCCGGCCTGATGATCGTCGGCGGGGTGATCACCGAATCCGTGTTCACCTGGAACGGCATGGGGAGATGGCTGATCGACGGGATCGCCACCCAGGACACCACCATCGTCACCACGGTGACCCTGTTCGTGGCGGTCGTCGTGCTGCTCTGCGGAACCGTCTCCGACCTGCTGTACGCCGCCTTGGATCCCCGCGTCCGCGAGGTGCGCTGACCATGCGCAGCAGACGGGCGAGGATCGGCCTGACCGTGCTGATCCTGGTGTACCTGTGGACGTTCCTGAGTCCCCTGGTCGCCGCCTGGGACTGGTCCGCGAAGGACCTGTCCGCGTTCCTGGAACCGCCGGGCGGCAGCCACTGGTGGGGCACCACGCAGACCGGCGAGGACGTGTACGCGCAGTCGATGCGTGGCCTGCAACGGTCACTCAGCACGGGACTGCTGGCCGGTCCACTCGCGACGGTCATCGCCGCCGTCGTGGGCTCGCTGGCCGGCTACTTCGGCGGCTGGACCGACCGGATCCTCATGTGGGGCACCGATCTGCTCCTGGTGGTGCCCGCGTTCGTGCTGGTCGCCATCGCGTCCCCCGCGCTGAACGGCGGCTCGTTCCTGTGGCTGGTCCTGGTGATGGCCGGGCTGGTCTGGATGATCACCGCCCGGGTGGTGCGCAGCATGGCCCGTGAGCTGCGGGAGCGCCCGTTCGTCCAGGCGGCCCGGTACACCGGGATGGGCCCACTGTCGATCATCTACCGGCACGTGCTGCCGAACACCGCGTCCATCCTGATCATCGACGCCACCATCTCGATGGCCTCGGTGGTGCTGCTCGAATCAGCGCTCAGCTACTTCGGATTCGGGGTGCAGTCCCCCGACGTCTCCCTGGGCACGTTGATCCGGGACGGCACCCGCACGCTGGCCTATCCCTGGCTGTTCCTGCCGCCCAGCCTGCTGCTCATCGGCGCGGTGCTGGTGGTCAACTACACCGGCGACGGGCTGCGGGACGCGCTGGACCCGGGTTCCGAGCGGGCCAGGCGGGTGACCGGGTCATGAGCCTCCTGGACGTCAGCGAGCTGACCGTCTCCTTTGGACCGGACGAGGCGGTGCGGGGCATCGGCTTCACCATCGGGCCCGGCGAGGTGCTGGGCCTGGTCGGCGAGTCCGGCTCGGGCAAATCGGTGACCGCGCAGGCCATGCTGGGCCTGCTGCCCGCCCGCAGCCGCTGCACCGGCTCGGTCCGGTTCCGGGATCGGGAGCTGCTCGGGCTGCCGGAGCGGGAACTGGCCCGGCTGCGCGGCGACCGGATCTCGATGATCTTCCAGGATCCGACGTCCGCGCTCACCCCGGTGCTGCGGATCGGCGATCAGGTCGCCGAGGCGGTACGCATCCACCGGCCGCGGCTCGGCGCCCGGGCCGCCGAGCAGCGGGCCGTCGAGCTCCTGGAACTGGTCGGCATCCCGGACGCGGCGCGGCGGGCGAACGCCTTCCCGCACGAGTTCTCCGGCGGTATGCGGCAGCGGGTGCTGATCGCGATGGCCATCGCCAACGACCCGGATCTGATCATCGCCGACGAGCCGACCACCGCGCTGGACGTCACGGTGCAGGCGCAGGTCCTGGAGGTGCTGCGCACCGCCCGCGAAGTGACCGGCGCGGCCATTCTGCTGATCACCCACGACCTGGGCGTGGTCGCCGGGATGGCCGATCGGGTGGCGGTGATGCGCGAGGGCCAGATCGCGGAGAACGCGTCGGTGACGGACCTGTTCGACGCGCCCAGCTCGCCGTACACCGCCGAACTGCTGGCCGCCGTTCCCCGGGTCGATGATCCACTGAAAATACGTGGCGAACTTCCACAGGCGCCGGATGTGCTCCGTGTTCACGGCTTGACCAGGCACTATCCATTGACCACCGGGGCGTTGTGGCGACGGCGGACGGGCACGGTGCACGCGGTGGACGGCGTCGATCTCACCGTGCGGGCCGGCGAGACCCTGGCCCTGGTCGGCGAGTCCGGCTGCGGGAAGAGCAGCACGCTGACCGACATCCTGGAGCTGCGGGCGCCGATGGGCGGCAGCATCGAGGTACTCGGCCAGGACGTGTCCACACTGGACTCCCGGCGGCGGCGCGCGTTGCGGCGCGACCTGCAGGTGGTCTTCCAGGATCCGTACGGCTCGCTGGATCCGCGGATGACGGTGGGCGAGATCCTGGCCGAACCGTTGCGGGTACACGGGTTCGGCAGGGCGCACATCGGCCGCCGGGTCCCGGAACTGCTGGACCTGGTGGGACTGCGCGGCGATCATGCCCAGCGGTTCCCGGCGGAGTTCTCCGGCGGCCAGCGGCAGCGGGTGGCGATCGCCCGGGCACTGGCCTGCGAGCCGAAACTGCTGCTGCTGGACGAGCCGGTGTCCGCGTTGGACGTGTCGGTGCGGGCGGGCGTGCTGAACCTGTTGCGGGAGCTGCAGATCCGGCTGGGACTGTCCACTGTGTTCGTCGCGCACGACCTGGCCGTGGTGCGGAACATCGCCGACCGGGTGGCGGTGATGCACCTGGGCAGGATCGTCGAGTGCGGGCCGGTGGCGGAGGTGTTCGCCCATCCGGCGCACCCGTACACCCGGGCACTGCTGTCGGCCGTGCCCATTCCCGATCCCGTCCGCGAGCGGGCCCGCACCCGGATCGTGCTGGCCGGGGACCCGCCGAGCCCGGCGACCCCACCGACCGGGTGTCGATTTCGCACACGGTGTTTCGTCTTCGAGGTTCTGGACGATGAGCAACGAGGTGCGTGCATTCGGACCGACCCGGACCGCCGTTCGCCAGACGGCATGATCGACCACGACGTGGCCTGCCACCATGCGGAGACAGGTTATCTTTCAGGAGGTTCTCGCAGGTGAATCGACGTACCTGGGCAGTGCTGCTGACCGCGACCGCGTTGGCGCTCTCCGGTTGCACCAGCGAACCGGATTCGGGCGCGGGATCGGGACTGGGCCAGATCGACATCAACGCCAAGCCCGCCGACCAGGTGGGCGACGGCGGCGAGTTCGTCTGGCCGGTCACCAAGATCGCCACTCAGCTGAACCACAACCAGGTACTCGGCGCGGAGCGCGACTTCACCGACGTGCAGAACGCGCTGCTGCCCCGGCTGTTCCTCACCCAGCCGGACGCCACCCTCGCGGTGAACAAGGACTACCTGGAGTCCGCCGAGTCGCAAGGCAGCAGCCCGCAGGTGATCACGTACAAGATCAACCCCAAGGCGGTCTGGTCCGACGGGACACCGATCACCTGGCAGGACTTCGACGCCCAGTACAAGGCGCTGAACACCTCGAACCCGGCCTTCTCGGTCTCCGGTGCGAACGGTTACGACAAGATCGGCAAGGTCGAGCAGGGCGCGTCCGAGCGTGAGGTCCGGGTGACCTTCAAGCAGCCGTTCGCCGAGTGGCGCGGCCTGTTCGGGCTGCTCTACCCGAAGTCCACCAACGCCGACCCGAACGTGTTCAACACCGGCTGGACCGAGCAGGCGCCGACCACCGGCGGGCCGTTCAAGTGGGCCGGCCGGGACGGTGGCGCGAAGACGATCACCCTGGTGCCCAACGAGAAGTGGTGGGGCGAGAAGCCGAAGCTGAGCAAGCTGATCTTCCGTGAGGTGCCCGCCGACCAGCAGGCGCAGGAGTTCGCCGCGGGCAAGGTCAGCTTCGTGGACATCGGCCCGAACACCGAGGCCTACAAGCAGGTGCAGCAGGTCGCCGGCAGCGCGGTGCGCAAGGCGCTGTCGCCCAGCTACCGGCACATGACGTTCAACGGTGCCCCCGGCGCGATCCTGGCGGACGCGAAGCTGCGGACCGCGATCGCCAAGGCGGTGGACCGGGACAAGCTCGCCCAGGACCTGGCCGGCCCGGTCGTGCCCGGCACCAAGGCGTTGAACAACCACCTGTTCATGCCCGGCACCAAGTACTACAAGGACAACCTCGGCCCGCTGGGCTTCGACAGGGCCGCCGCCGAGCGACTGCTGGACGAGGCCGGCTGGAAGCGGGACGGCGCGGTGCGCAAGAAGGACGGCAAGGTCCTGGAACTGCGGGACATCGTGCCCGCCGGAGTGGACACGTCGGCCACCGAGGCGAAGCGGATCCAGCAGCAGCTGGCCGAGGTCGGGGTGCGGGTGAACGTGGCCGAGGTACCGGCGAACGCGTTCTTCGCCGAGTACGTCAGCGCGGGCAACTTCGACATCGCCGACTTCACCTGGGTGGGCACGCCGACGCCGATCTCGGTGATGGCGGGCGTGTACAAAATGGATCCGGCCGCGGTCAAGCAGAACTACGGGCGCATCGGCAATGACCAGGTCAACAAGCTTTTCGACCAGGCCAACGCGGAATTCGACGACGCCAAGCGGGCGGAGCTGGCCAACCGGGCGGACGCCGAGGTGTTCGCGCTGGCGCACTCGGTTCCGCTCTATCAGCGGCCGAATGCCATAGCCGAGAAGAGCACCGTGGCCAATTTCGGGGCCTTCGGAATCGCGTCGATCGACTATACGAAAATCGGCTTCAGCAAGTAACGGCCCCGCCTGGGCGTGGATCAGAATCGGGTGCGGATTCCGTCTTCAAGACGTACGTACTGACTGCCAGTAAGGCTACGCTTAGCACCTTTGGGTGCACTCTCCGTGAGGGTCTAGCCAATGCCGGGGTGGGTGCCGTCAACATCGTTAGGACACCGGGGGTGCTCCGGTGCCACAGGGAGGTGGAGACGTTGCACAAGACATTTACTCAACGGATGGTGGAGAAGAGCCGGGACAGCGCGAAGGCCAAGACCAAGTCCTGGGTGGACAAGCTGGTTCCGAAGAAGACCAGTCCGCGCGATGAGTGCATGGTGTGCAAGAGGAAAATGAGGCAACACACGACCATCGGCAGCGAAGGCCGCGTGTGCTCCTCCGCCTGTGCTCAGGCCTGGGCATCATCGCTGGACTGATCGGACGTTCCGCATGCGGGAGTGAACCCCCTCGGTTCACTCCCCTTTTTTCGTCGTGTGTCAGGCTGCGACGGTGAGCAGAGATCAGCGGGCGGCGATCGCCGCCGACACAGTGGCGATCATCGAGGCCGGCGGATACCCGGTCGACGGCCGGCAGATCCCTGTCCCCCGGCCGGGGAAACCGACGCTGTACCTGCCGGAGGACGAGTTACCGGCCCTTCCGACGGCCACGGGTCATCCGGTGATCGAGGTGACCGCAGAGAGCACCCTGGCCGCCGCACGGCGGCTCGCCGACCGCGATCCCGCGGTGCTCAACTTCGCCTCGGCGAAAAAACCCGGTGGTGGCTTCCGGTCCGGCGCCGAAGCCCAAGAGGAATCGCTCGCGCGGTCCAGCTCGCTGATCGCCTCGCTGGACCAGGTTCCCGAGTTCTACGACTTCCATCGCCGCCTGCCCGGGCAGCTGTACACGTCCCGGGTCATCTACTCCCCCGCCGTCCCGGTCTTCCGCGACGACGACGCCCGCCTGCTGCCCGCGCCGTACCTGACGACCTTCCTGACCTGTGCGGCGCCGAACGTGAACGGCATCCAGCCACCGGCGGACATCCAGCAGCTCCTGGCGACCCGCGCGCACCGGGTGTTGCAGGTCGCCGCCGCCCACGGTCACCACACCCTGGTGCTGGGTGCCTGGGGCTGCGGCGTGTTCCGCAACGACCCCAGGCACGTCGCTCAGGCGTTCCGCGATGCGCTGCCGGACTTCGCCTTCCAGCACGTGACCTTCGCGATCCTGGGCAGCCCGGAGACCCGGACCGCCTTCGAGGTCACGCTGCGGCCGTGACCGCGTCGATCTCGCCGAGCAGTCCGGTCTTGCGCTCCGCCGGCAGGAAGGACGCGGTCACCGCGTTCCCGGCCAGCCGGCCGATGTCGGCCGGGGACAGGCCGAATGTGTCGGCCACCGCGAGGTATTCGCCCTCCAGGGTGGCACCGAACATGGGTGGGTCGTCGGTGTTGAGCGTGACGAGCAGGCCGTGGTCGAGCATCCGGCGAATCGGGTGGGCCCCGATCGACTCGACCTGCCGGGTGCGGATGTTCGAGGTCGGGCAGACCTCCAGGGCGATCCGCTGTTCGGCGAGGTAGTCCAGCAGAGCCGGGTCCTCGGTGCAGCTGGTGCCGTGGCCGACCCGCTCGGCGCCCAGATCCCTGATCGCCGACCAGATCGTCGCCGGGCCGGTCGTCTCACCGGCGTGCGGCACGCTGCGCAGGCCCGCTTCGCGCGCCGCGGTGAAGAACGGCTCGAACTGGGCGCGACCGATCCCGGCTTCCGGGCCGCCGAGCCCGAAGGAGATCAGGTCCTCCGGCCGCTCGGTCAGCGCGAACGCCAGGGTCTCCCGGCCGGCTCGGATCCCCTTTTCACCGGGGATGTCGAAGCACCAGGCGAAGGTGACGCCGTGTTCGGCCTCGGCCTGTGCGCGGCCGTCGGCGAGCCCGGTGAGCAGCTCGTCACCGGCCATCCCGTCGAGCAGGTGGTTGTAGGGCGTGACGGTGACCTCGGCGTGGCGGACGTTCTGCCTGGCGAGTTCGGCGGCGAGCCCCACCACCAGCGTGTGGATGTCGTGCCGGTCCCTGAGCATCGACTGGACGGCCCAGTAGACCTTCAGGAAATGGTCGAAGTCACGGAACTCGTAGAACCGGCTCAGCTCGTCCCGGTCGGTCGGCACGCCGGCCTCCGGATGCCGCCTGGCCAGCGCGAGCACGGTGTCCACCGACGCCGACCCGACGAGGTGGACGTGCAGCTCAACCTTGGGCAAAGCGCGAACAAACCCCAGCAAGGACATGCATCGAACCTAGTCCGGCAGTAGTGGCCCGGCCAGAGATCGCCCCAGCAAGATGGCGGCGGGGGTCCAGGGGGCCGCAGGCCGCCCTGGCTTGGGGTGTGGGGCGAGAGCCCCACAATAAAATGCGAAAAAGCCCGATTCGCGTATTTTGCGAATCGGGCTTTTCCACTTTGTAGCGGGGATAGGATTCGAACCTATGACCTCTGGGTTATGAGCCCAGCGAGCTACCGAGCTGCTCCACCCCGCGCCATTGCCTTACAAACAGAACTCTACACCCAACCAAACCATTCCCCAAATCGCCCCCCCAGAGACGAGCAAGGAGAGGAGCACGAACCGCGCAGACAGGAGGCGGGAGAGCCAGAGCGATGGGACGGCCACAGGCAGGGCGACGCAGACGCGAGCAGAACGGCAAGGCGCAAGGACCCCTGGGAGCAGCACACCCCGCATGAGGTGCAAGAGCGGGGAGAACCGTAAGAGCCGAAAAGGAAGGCGCAGCTCACCACCAAGAGCAGCCCCAAAGCGAGCGAAGCGAGCAAGGGGCGACCCGCCGGCGATGAACAGCACGTCCAAGGCGACCACCAGAAGCCCCTAAACCAAGATGGCGTGGGGGTGCAGGGGGCGAAGCCCTCCTGCCTTGGGGTCTGGGGCGAGAGCCCCAGTGTAAAATGCGAAAAAGCTCGGTTTGCGTATTTTGCAAACCGAGCTTTCCCACTTTGTAGCGGGGATAGGATTCGAACCTATGACCTCTGGGTTATGAGCCCAGCGAGCTACCGAGCTGCTCCACCCCGCGTCGTTGTCTTGCTTGAACTACTTTATACGTACGGGCAACGTATTTCCAAATCGGGGGGTGCCTGAGGTGTTCAGACACCCCCCGACCTGCGATTTCAGCCTCCGCTGGCCTTACGGGCCGCGTCGAACCGCTTGCTCGCGTCGTCCAGGTCCTTGTAGGCCTGGCCGAGCTCGCCGAAGTCACCGCTCTGCTGCGCCTTGCGGACCCGCTCGATGGCCTTGCCGATGTCCTCCACCGCCTTGGACATCTCCGGGCTGAGCTGACCGCCCGGCGTCGGCGGGTTGGTGTTCGGCGGGGCCGGATCGGTGCTCGGCGGCTTGGGTGCCGTGTCGCCCGCTCCGGCTCCGAACACCTGGTCCAGCGCCTGGTTCAGCGTCGCCGCGTAACCGACCTTGCCGCCGAAGGAGACCAGCACCTTCGCCAGCTGCGGGAAGGAGTTGGTCTGCCCGCTGCGTTCGATGTAGACCGGTTCCACGTACAGCACGCCACCGCCGACCGGCAGGGTCAGCAGGTTGCCGTACACCACCTTCGTCGCCTGTTGCCGCAACACGTTCAGCTCGCTGCTGACCTGTGGTGAGGACAGGAACTGGGTGTGGATCTGCACCGGACCCTTGGTCTGGGTGTCCGTGGGCAGCGTGAGCACGGTGATCTGCCCGTAGTTCTGCGGATCCGAACGCGCGGTCACGTAGCCGGCCAGGAAGTCACGTCCCTGTCCGGTCAGCGCGCTGGTCAGCTGGAAGTCCGCCACCGCGGGCTTCTCCGGGTCACCGGCGAGCACGTAGTACGGCGGCTGCTGGCCGGCCGGGTCGATCGTGGGGTCGCGCGGCACGCCCCAGAAGGACACGCTCTTGAAGAAGTCACCGGGGTCGGTGACGTGGTACTGGGTGAGCAGCTGGCGCTGAACCTTGAACATGTCCTCCGGGTACCGGAAGTGGTCCCGCAGCTCCTGCGGAATGTCCGAGTTCGGCTTCACCACACCGGGGAAGACACCTTCCCAGGCCTTCAGCACCGGGTCCTTGCCGTCCACCTCGTAGAGGGTCACCGAGCCGTCGTACGCGTCGACGGTGGCCTTCACCGAGTTGCGGATGTAGCTGATCATCTTGTTCGGCTGCTTGCGCAGCGAGTCCACCGAGCGGACGACCGCGTCGTTGGTGGCCTCGCCGAGCTCGGTGCGCTGCGCGTACGGGTACTTCTCCAGCGTCGTGTAGCCGTCGACGATCCACTTCACCCGGCCGTTCACCACCGCCGGGTAGGCGTCGGTGTCCACGGTCAGCCAGGGGGCGACCGCGCTGACCCGGTCCCGGGGGTCCCGCTTGAAGATCAGTTTGGACTCGTCGCCGATGGCACCGGAGAACAGCAGGTTCCGCTCGCCGTAGTGCGCGGCGAAGACCAGCCGGTCGAACCAGTTGCCGATCGACACGCCACCGGAGCCGGTGTAGCTGTACTTGCTGGTGTCGGTGTCGTACTCCCGCGGGCCGTCCTTGGCTCGCACGATGGCGTAGTCGTTGCTGACCTCGCCGTAGTAGATGCGCGGCTGGTCGACCTTGATGTCACCCTGGACCAGCTGGCCGTTGGTGCCCACCTCGCTGACGGTGAAGGCCGGGTATCCGCCCTCGCCGCCCTCCTTGTCCAGCGTCGAGTTGACCGTGTTGGCCTGCGCGGCGACCAGGCCGTTGCCGTGGGTGTAGACGAGGTGCCGGTTGATCCAGTCCTGCTGGGTCGACGCCAGGCCCTTGGGGTCGATCTCCCGGGCCGCGACGATGTAGTCCCGCACCTTGCCGTTGACCTGGTAGCGGTCGATGTCCAGCTTCTCCGGGAAGCCGTAGACGTTCTTCTTCTGCTGCAGCTGGGTGAAGGTGGGGTTCAGCAGGTTCGGGTCCAGCAACCGGGCGTTCGGGATGGTCGCCGGATCGGAGCGCACCTCGGCCGGTTCCAGGTTGGTCTTACCTGGGTACTGGACGTACTTGACCTTGTCCTCGGTCAGCGCGAACGCCTGTTTCGTGGCCGCGATATTTCGCCGGATCGGATCGGCTTCCTTGTCCTGCGCGTTCGGCGTGACCACGAACTGCTGCAGCACGGCGGGCCAGCCCGCGCCGACCAGCAGGCTGGAGAGCACCAGCAGCACCAGCGCGATGGCGGGCAGCTGCAGGTTGCGCAGGAAGGCGCCGGCGAAGAAGACCAGCGCGCAGAACACCGCGATGAACAGCAGGATCATCTTCGCCGGCAGTACCGCGTTCAGGTCGGTGTAGGTGGCACCGCTGAACCGCAGGTTGCGGTCGGAGAACAGCAGCTCGTACCGGTCGAAGTAGTAGGCGACCGCCTTGAGCAGCACGAACAGCCCGGCGAGCACGGCGAGCTGGATGCGCGCCGGCACGGACAGCTGCCCGCCGCGATTGGCCAGCCGGATGCCGCCGAACAGGTAATGCGTGATCAACGCGCCGATGAAGGCGAGCGCGATCGCGACGAACGCCCAGGACAGCAGCGACGTGTAGAACGGCAGCCGGAAGGCGTAGAACCCGATGTCCCGGTTGAACTGCGGGTCGGTGACGCCGAACGGCACCGAGTTGAGGAACAGCTGCACCACGCGCCATTCGCTCTGCGCGCTGGTCGCGGCGATGAAACCGACGAGCACCGGTACGCCGATGCCGATCAGTCGCAGCCGGGCGAGCACGCCGGTGCGGTAGCGGGCCACCGGGTCGTCCGGGCCGCTGACCGGCACGAACACCGGACGGGTGCGATAGGCGATGATCAGGTTGACGGCGAGCAGTCCACCGACGAACAGGCCACCGATCAGGAACAGCAGCGCGCGGGTGAGCACGACGGTGCTGAACACCGATCGCTCGGCGACCTCCCCGAACCACAGCCAGTCGATGTAGGTGTCCAGCAGTCGGGAACCGGCGATCAGCGCGATCAGCAGCGCGGCACCGATGATTATCAGTGTCCGGCTACGTCGGGACAGCCTTGGCAGTCCGACCGGGGGCCGCATGGCCACGATGCACGCTCCAGAACATTGGCGGCAGGTCCGCGGGGCATGCAGGTGTCGCCCCGATGTGTCAACTCTAGAGTCAACGTGCGGGTTCCCGGTCAAGGTGGGTATCTGCAGGCCGGGATTTCGCGAGATCACGCGAATGGGACGATGTCCGGGTGCCGAACCTGCCCGCTGCCGTAGCAGCCGCCGCCCGTGAGGTCGAACAGTTCGTCGCCAGCGGGGGCTGGGATCAGTTGCCACAGCTGTTCGCGCTGGTACCGACCGCCGAACTGCTGGAGAGGGAGCCGAGTCTGGCCGGCCAGCTGGACGCGGAGAGCGAACTGACGCCGATCGCCCAGGACGCCTTGCCCGCCAAGGATCTGGCCGACTCGCTGGGTGGCATCTCCTGGCCGGAAGCCGTGCTGGGCTGCGCGCTCGCACAAGAGATCCTGGTGCTGCCGCCGGAGGCGGAGAGCGAGGTCAGCGACCCGACGATGGACCCGGAACTGACCAGGAAGATCGCCGCGGAGCACCCGGCACGACGGGAGGCCCGGCTGGTGGCCGCGGTCCTGCGGGACGGTTCCGGTGCGTGCGTGATCCGGCTGCGTGGCGACGCGGAGCACCCCGACCAGCTGGTCGAGCACCCGGAGCTGGCACCCAACCTGCTGAAGGCCCTCAAGGAGACCTTCGCCTGAGTGTTGTGAATGTGGCTCTTCGTGTAAACCCCACACGAAGAGCCACATCAACGATCCTAAGGCTTGTCGATGTCGACGGCGGTATTCGTCTTGTAATATGGCGCCTTCAGGTTTTCCTGGTACCCCTCCCAGACGTACCAGCCCAGCCTCAGCGCATAACCGGATCCATTGAACAGATTGGCGTGCTGCCCGTAATTCGGCAGCATGTTGCACCAGGACGCCGCCTGGTTCTCAAATCCAACGCTGCTGAAATAACGTAATCCCGGCTGATCGAAGCTCACAGACCGGCCATGCCAGTCCGTTTGATCCCAGAACGTCAGCTTTTCACTTGGGCATACGTCGAGAGCCGTGGCCGCAACCGTCAGCTGTTCAGCATCGAAGCACTCAGCTGTGCGGTTGCCGTGCACCACACAGTGATGCGCACCCTGCCACCCCTTCGACAGGTCTATCTGCTTACCGTGATAGCTCGCGATGACCCCGTGCACCTGTCCGGCCGCCTGCGCGGACGAGGCGCCCAGCAGGCCGGCGGCAAGCACGATAACACCAATTAATGAACGATAAACGAGTCCAATTCTCACTGACCCATCCCCAAATAGGCGATCCGCCAAAAACGGCCGCCAGATTAGCAGCGTGAGTCACAAGCAGAAAGCTTTACCAAACGATTCAATCAAGCCTGTCCATATATGGACATCAGCACTGGGGCGTTTCACGGTGTTCACGCAAGGCATTCAGTGCATCGACGCCTTCTTTCAGGCTGTGCACCTTCACCAGGTTCAGGCCATCCGGGATGCGGGTCTTGGCCTCGGCGCAGTTCTCCGCCGGAACCAGGAACGTGGTCGCACCGGCCTCACGGGCGGCGATCATCTTGAACGGGATGCCGCCGATCGGCTTCACCGTGCCGTCCTCGGTGATCTCACCGGTTCCGGCGACGAACTGACCGCCGTTGAGCTCACCGGGGGTCAGCTTGTCCACAATGGCCAGCGCGAACATCAGGCCCGCCGAGGGGCCGCCGATGTTGTCGATACCGATGTCGATCTTGAAGGGAATCTCCGGTCGTTCACCGGGGACAATCCCGATCAGGCCGCGGTCGGGGAAGGTCGGGTTCTTCCCGAGGGTGATCGTCGCCGTGTTCTCCGGCTCGCTTCCCCGTTGGAACTTCACCGCGACCTGCTGGCCCTCTTTGGTCCCAGTAAGCAGTTCAGTGACTGTGGCGGCCTGGGTGACCGGCTTGCCGTTGACCTCCAGCAACCGGTCATCCTGCTTGAGCACACCGGACGCCGGGCCCTTGTCGCTCACCGTGCCGACGACGACCCTGAACGGGTACCCCAGGTATCGCAGCGCGGCGGCCTCGGCGCGTGACTTGGAGGTGTCGAAGGCCTTGGTGTTCTCCTGTTCGACCTGCTTCTGCGACTTGTTCGGCGGGTAGAACTCGTCCTCGGGCGCCAGGGCGAACCGGCCGCTGGACCACAGACCGAGCGCGCTGAACAAGGTGAGATCGCTGCTCACGTTGACTGTGGTCATGTTCAGGTGGCCTGCGGTCGGGTAGAGGGTCGTCCCGCTGATGTCCACCAGCGTCTTGCCCTTGTGCGCGCCGAGGGTGTTCTCCGTCGGGCCGGGGCCGAGGGCCACATACGGCACGGTGACCAGCCCGCCGGCCAGCCCGAAGGCGACCACGAGCAACATGCTGACCAGCAGGGTCCAAGTTCGGCGGCTCACGGGGCATCACCTTACGCACTGAAGACGTAGTAGTACCCCTGAGATCACCCTGAGAGTCCGGCCTCAGGTCGAAAGTGCCCCTGACACGCGCGTACGGTGGAACCATGAGCAACGTGCCGTTCGGCTTTTCGCCTGGCGACCCGGACCAGAACAACCCGGGTGGCATGCCCCCTGGCTTCGACGTCGGCCAGCTCGGCCAGATGCTGACCCAGCTCGGCCAGATGCTGAGTCAGGCGCAGTCGGGTGCCGGCGGTCCGGTGAACTACGACGTGGCCAAGCAGATGGCCGTGCAGAAGGTGGCCGCCGCCGGCGACCTGCAGCCCACCGCCGAGCAGCACGCAGCGGTGAGCGACGCCGTGCACCTCGCCGAACTGTGGCTGGACGGTGCCACCTCACTTCCCGCGGGCGCGCGCGTGGCCAAGGCCTGGTCCGCCCAGGAGTGGGTCGAGCAGACCCTCGGTACCTGGAAGCGGCTGTGCGACCCGGTGGCCGAGCAGATGTCCGGCGCCTGGGTTCAGGCGATGCCGGAGGAGGCCAAGCAGGCCGCGGGACCGTTGCTCGCCATGATCAGTCAGATGGGTGGCCTGGCGTTCGGCAGCCAGCTCGGCTCCGGGCTCGGCCAGCTGGCCACCGAGGTGCTCGGCTCCACCGAGGTCGGCCTGCCGCTCGGCCCGGACGCGGTCGCGGCGCTGATCCCGGCCAACGTGGAGAAGTTCACCGAGGGCCTGGAGCGACCGGCCAGCGAGGTGATGGTCTACCTGGCGGCCAGGGAGGCGGCGCACCACCGGTTGTTCGTGCACGTCCCGTGGCTGCGGGCCCGGTTGCTGGGCACCGTCGAGGAGTACGCCAAGGGCATCAAGGTGGACACCGCGGCCCTGGAGGAGATCGCGGGCAAGCTGGACCCCAGCAACCCGGCGGCCCTCGAAGAGGCGATGAGCGGCGGGCTGCTCGAACCGCAGACCACCCCGGAACAGAAGGCGGCCCTGGTCCGGCTGGAGACATTGCTGGCCCTGGTCGAAGGCTGGGTGGACGAGGTCGTCGCCCAGGCCGTCGGCGAGCGGCTGCCCGGCGCGGCCGCGATGCGCGAGACGCTGCGCCGCAGGCGGGCCAGCGGTGGACCGGCCGAGCAGACCTTCGCCACGCTGATCGGCCTGGAGCTGCGGCCGCGCCGGCTGCGGGACGCGGCCAATCTGTGGGCGTTGCTCACCGAGCGGCACGGCGCCGACGCGCGTGACGCGGTGTGGGCGCACCCGGACCTGATGCCGACCAGCGAGGACCTGGACGAGCCCCTGGACTTCGCCGACCGGCTCGGCAAGGGCGCCCTGGACGGCATCGACCCCATCGAAGAGCTGGAGAAGACCCAGCGCAGGGACGACGAGGCTTAAACCGCCCTTTACGCAAGCATGGTGGCCTTGTGCGCGTCTGATGCGCGCAAGGCCACCATGCTTGCGTTCGAGGGGTCAGTCGTCGGTGTGCGGGTCTATGTCGAGGCCCGCTGCGGCGGACAGCCCTTCGAGGTAGCCGATGGCGCGCTCGGTTCGGGGGTAGGCGCGCACCAGGGCCCAGAAGTCCGGCCCGTGGCCGGGCACCCGCAGGTGGGCGAGCTCGTGCACCAGCACGTAATCGAGCACCCATCCGGGTACTTCCTGTAGCCGCTTACTGACCCTGATGCTGCCGTCGGCCGGGGTGCAGGACGCCCACCGGGTCCGCATCGGCGGTACCCAGCGCACGCTGGACGGCTTCGCTCGCCCGTCCAGGTACTTGGCGGCCAGCTCCGCGCACCGCGCGACCAGCTGCTCGTCGGACCGGCGGGCCGGGGACTGGCGGCGCGTCTCGGTGCGCTCCAGCCGGGCCAGCATCTCGGCCACCCACTTCTGTTCGTCCGCCTGACTCATCCGCGCGGGCAGCAGGACCACCACGGTCTCGCCGTCGCGATAGGCACTCACCGTCCGCCTGCGCCGCTTGCTGCGGCGAACTTCGACACGAGTTTCCGGCACTTGACCCACGGTACGGCCTCTCCGAGGGCCGCCACAGCCCGGCGCGGCCAGCAGCCGAATCCACGCCTGGTGCTACGCAGGGCGACGGCCAAACGTTTACCAGTGAACTATCGAGAGGTTGAGTCCCCACATTGGTGAGTTTGTTCCGGTTGAGCCACGCTATAGATGCAAAAACGCATACTAAAAGTGAGCTGATATCCAGCCGAACATGTGACGCCTCATATGCCTGCATTTGCATTGCGCGCGAGTTAGCGTTGGGGCAATTCACGAGCGCGGCATGCGGTCGCCTCGGAAACCGGGACATCTGTTTCGGGTTTGGTAGCAGAAGGAGTCGACTGTGGCTGACATGTACAACGGCTACTGCGTCAAGTGCCGGGAGAAGCGGGACTTCGAGGGGAAGCTCGAGGAGACCAACGGCCGCCGCATGGCAAAGGGCACCTGCCCGACCTGTGGCACCAAGATGACGCGCATCCTCGGCAAGGCCACTGCCACCGCGAAGTAGCCGAACCCCAAGACGGACGGCTGGCGCGACGGTATCCGCAGACGCCGCGCCAGCCGTTGCCCAAACCGCGTGAAGGTCATCGGCAGTGCCTTCACCGGAAAGGGGTTCACCGGTTTGTGAACTTCCTGTGGATGAATTCCGGGTTGTGGATGGACGATTATTCAAGGTCCGCCGGATTCGCTATTTCTATGACATGCCACTTCACCCAACACCGGTCGACGACGTAATAGTCGATCAGCAGTCACTACCCAGCAGACCGAGAATTCTGTCCGGCCTGACCGTGTTACGGCGGTCCGCCGACACCCTCCAGCTGGGCATCGATCCCCGGCACGGGGTGATCCTCGGCGGCCTGTCCGCGGGGCTCTCGGACCTGGTCGGGCTACTGGACGGGACCCGCGATCGGGACGACCTGATCGACACCGATCCGCAGGCCCACGAACTGCTGTCCGTGCTGTTCACCGCGGGTGTGCTGGAGCAGGAGCGGCCGATCCCCGCCCGGCTCCGGCCCGATCTGGCGAACTGGTCGCTGCGGGCACAACCCGGCGGAATGCCGTCCAGGGCGAAGACCACCCTGCTCGTGCACGGCGACGGCCGGATCGGCATCGCGGTGGCGCTACTCCTCGCGGGTGCGGGTGTGGGTCACGTCCGGCTCCGGGGATCCGGAATGGTGCGGCCGGAGGACGTCGGCTGCGGATACCTGGACAGCGATATCGGCCGGCCCCGGGAGACCGCCGCCGCCGAGGCCATCACCCGGCTGACACCGGAGGTCGGTACCCGACCGCTGACCGGAAGCCGGACCCCCGACCTGGTGATCCTGACCGATCATCTGGTGCCGGATCCGCTGACCGTGAGCCGGTTGATGTCCGATCGCATTCCCCATCTGACCGCCCGCAGCCGTGAAGGCGTCGGGATCGTCGGGCCCCTGGTGTTCCCCGGTAGCAGCAGCTGCCTGAACTGCGCCGACCTGCATCGCCGGGATCTCGATCCGGAGTGGGGCATACTGGCGGCCCAGCTGTCCGGACGGTCGCTGCACACCGACGTCACCACCGCACAGGCCACCGCCGCCCTGGCCGCCGGGCAGGCCTTGATCGCTCTCGGCCGGGGCAGGACACCTCCTGCCAGCTGGAACGCCACCTTGGAACTGGATGCCTGTGCGGGCACCATGGTGCGGAGACCGTGGACACCGCACAGCGGCTGCACGTGTTCTGCACCACAGCACCGATGATGCGAACGGCGGTTAACCTCAGTAACAGTTGGACCGTTTTGTTGCATCGTTTCGTCCGCGGTCCCGCTACCCCCGACCGTCGCAATTCACCGTACTTTTGGAGAGAATCTTCCGGTGACCGACGACATTCCGCGCCGCAGCGTCCAGCGCACCGCGAAGCTCGCCAGCCTTCCCCTGGGAGTGGCCGGCCGGGTGGCGGCGGGCTGGGGAAAACGACTGACCGGGCGTAGCTCCGAGGAAGTGAACGCGGAGCTGATCGCCAAGACCGCCGAGCAGCTGTTCGCCGTACTGGGGCAGCTCAAGGGCGGCGCGATGAAGTTCGGTCAGGCCCTCAGCGTGTTCGAGGCCGCGGCCCCGCCGATCATCGCCGAGCCGTTCCGGGAAGCCCTCGTCAAGCTCCAGGCAGAGGCGCCGCCGATGCCGACCACGTCGGTGCACCGCATGCTCGCCGAGCAGCTCGGCGCCGGCTGGCGGGATCGGTTCGCCGAGTTCAACGACACGCACGCGGCCGCCGCCAGCATCGGCCAGGTCCACCGGGCGGTCTGGCATGACGGCAGGCCGGTCGCGGTCAAGGTGCAGTACCCGGGCGCCGACCACGCGTTGAAGGCGGACCTCAAGACGCTCAAGCGGTTCACCAGGCTCTTCCAGATGATCGTGCCGGGCGCCGAGATCCGGCCGCTGCTCGACGAGCTGGAAGACCGGATGGTCGAGGAGCTGGACTACCGCTCCGAAGCCGAGTACCAGCGAACCTTCGCCAAGGCCTTCGCGGACGACCCGAAGTACCGGATTCCCAAGGTCGTGGCCAGCGCGCCCAAGGTGATCATCAGCGAGTGGCTCGACGGCGTGCGGATGTCGAAGATCAGCGCAGAGGCGGATCAGGCCACCCGCGACCGGACCGCGGAGCTCCTGATGGAGTTCCAGCTGTCCTCCCCCGCCCGCTGCGGCCTGCTGCACGCGGACCCGCACCCGGGCAACTTCATGCTGCTGGACGACGGGCGACTGGGCATCCTGGACTTCGGTGCGGCGGCCCGGCTGCCCGACGGCAACCCGAAGGCGGCGGGCAGGCTGGTCCGGCTCGCGGCGGACGGCCGCAGCGAGGAGCTCATGGACTTCGCCCGCGCGGAGAACTTCATCACCTCGGACAACAGCGGCCTGACCGCGCAAGACGTGATGACGTACATGGGCCCGCTCACCGATCCGGTGAAAGAGGCGCGGTTCCACTACACCCGCAAGTGGCTGCAGTTCCAGGCCGGCCGGCTCACCGATTTCGGCCGCTCGGAGTTCGACACCGGCCGCGGGCTGAACCTGCCCGCGCAGCACATGTTGCTGACCCGGGTGTGGGGTGGCACGGCGGGCATCCTCTGTCAGATGGAGGTCGACGTGCCCACCCGGTCACTGTTCGAGAAGTGGGTCCCCGGCTTCGCCGAGTAGTTTCCATGGAATCTGCGACGAAGGAGCAGATTCCATGGAAACTGTTCCCCTCATCAGTTTCCGTCACCAGTATTCGGCGGCGAGCTTGGCTTCGATGCTGCGCAGATGAGCGCGGGCGCACTCCGGGCAGGTGAAACGGACGCGGCCGCGCTCGTTGTCGTGGATCCAGGTGAGCGCTTCGGCCGGTGGAAGGTCGGGGCGGCGCCTGCGGCCGCATACGGCACAGGTGGGGGTATCCGTCACTCCGGACACCGTAGTGGAGAAGGCTGAACGAGGGTGCGCCGATGGGCGCCGACATCGGGGAAGCCGGCGCCCATCGGTTCATCGTGGGGTAAGGCGCTGAGGTCAGTGACCTTTCACGCCTTGGTCGTTCGTGATCGAGCCAGGATTTCGTGGAGAATTATTCGCAGCGAAATCGGGCTCGTCGTGGCGGTCATGCCGCAGTCTCCTTCAGCGTGATGGTGGCGTCCTTGCGGGGACGGCCCCGGGGGCGCTTCTTAGCGATGACGGTGCCGCGCTCGAAGATCTCGCCACCCCAGACACCCCAGGGCTCACGGCGGGTCAATGCGGCGGCCAGGCACGCGGCCTTGATCGGACAGGACGCGCACAGGTCCTTGGCCTGCTCCAACTCGGTCGGAGTGTCGGCGAACCACAGGTCGGGGTTGTTGGTGCGGCAGGGCAGGCTCAGGTCAGCCTGTCCAGCCGCGTCCAACAAGACGCTGACCTGTGAGGTCTCGTCCTCGGACTCCCTGGGTATGGGGACGGTGCCGGTCAACATGGTGTTCTTCTCCCAGTTTTTTGGTGCGGACTGCTGGTCACAACCTGCGTCGAGCGGTGGCAAGACGGTCTCTTCTCCGTTTTGGACAAACAAAAAGGCCGCGGTCCCGTATCGGGTCCGCGGCCTGGAGGCAGCTAGTGTGACTGGCGTCACGTTCGATGCTCCAGGGTGGACCTGTGAATCGGGGTGGTAAACACAGCGGTGGTACGGGTAACGGTCGGAACGACATAATTCGGCTGGATATCCAGTCCGGCCCCCAGGCCGGCGGTGCACAGACCACTGCCCAGGACAGAGGTCGGACGCCAAGCGGTCGCAATGGTGTGTTTACCAGCGGCCACCGACATTTCCGGCACGTCGACCTCGCGCACCCGACCGATCACGCCGTTGACCGGCACGTCGATACGCATGCAGAGGCGACCCTCCATCTGAGCGATCAGCTGCGTCAGCTTCATGTTCTTCACCGGGGCCACCTCCTTTCGAAAGTCTCGTTTGCCCGTCGCACACCTTGCGCGCGACTCTTGCAGGCTATGTGTCCTGGTAGGGCACGTGCAACTTATTTATCGACCCAGTTTTGCCCAGGTCCGAATCCTGTCCGATCGTGTCATCAACCGGACGTGATCAACAGTGCTGGTCGACTAGTTGTAGCAGGTCAGCGCCATACAGCTGGAGTTTGCTCGCCCCGATACCGGAGATCGCGACGAGGCCGGCGTTGTCCGTCGGCCGCTGCTCGGCGATGGCCATCAGTGTGGCATCGGTGAAGACAGCGAAGGCAGGAACCTTCAGCAGTTTCGCCCGATCGGCGCGCCAGGTCTTGAGCCGCTCCAGCAACGCGTGATCGATGTCCGAGGGGCAGCGCTCGCACCGGCCGAGCTTGATGGCGATGCTGCTGACCAGGATCTGCCGGCAGATCCGGCACACCAGCCGGCGCGGCTCGCGGCGGGTGACCGGCCGGCCGCTGTCCTTGGCCACGTGCGAGGCCGGATGCCCCTCGGGGATCAGCCCGTAGAGAAAACGACTGCGTCGCCGGTACTTGCGGCCGTCGGCGTTGCGGGACAGCGCCCAGGACAGCCACAGGTACTCGCGGGCGCGGGTGACTCCGACGTAGAGCAGCCGCCGTTCCTCTTCGAGGCGTTCGGCGTCGGCCGCGGTGTCGCCGATGGCGTGCTGGATGGGCAGCGTGCCCTCGACCAGCCCGACCAGGAAGACGGCGTCCCACTCCAGGCCCTTGGCGGCGTGCAGCGACGCGAGGGTGACGCCCTCCACGGTGGGCGGGTGCTGCGCGTCCGCGCGCACCTGGAGCTCGTTCGCGAACCGGGGAAGATCGGCCTCGGGTACCGCGGCGGCCAGTTCGGCGGCGACGTCGGTGAGCGCGCGCAACGACTCCCAGCGGTCACGCATGGCGCCGCCGGGGGGGCACTGATCGGTGAGGCCGAGTGGGACCAGCAGCGAGCGCACCGCGTCCACCAGGGGCCCCGGTGGCGGGTTGCCGCAGGCGGAGCGGATCGTGGCCATCGCCTGGCGCACCTCGACGCGGGCGAAGAACCGTTCTCCGCCGCGCACCTGGTACGGGATGTCCAGTTCGGTGAGCGCCTTCTCGTAGACCTCGGACTGCGCGTTGATCCGGAAGAGCACGGCGATCTCGCTGGCCGCGATGCCCTTGTCCAGCAGCTTGCGGATCTTGCGCGCGACCGCCGAGGCCTCCTGCGGCTCGTCGTCGAACTCGGCGAAGTGCGCGTCGGGGCCGTTGGGCCGCTGGCCGATGAGCTTCAGCCGGGCGCCCGCCGGGCGGCCGCGGGCGGCGCCGATGACCTTGTTGGCCAGCTCGACCACCTGCGGGGTGGAGCGGTAGTCACGTTCCAGCCGGACCACGGTGGCCTCCGGGAACCGGCGGGAGAAGTCGAGCAGCCACTTCGGCGACGCGCCGGCGAAGGAGTAGATGGTCTGGTTGGCGTCGCCGACGACGGTGAGGTCGTCGCGCTGGCCGAGCCAGGCGTCCAGCACGCGTTGCTGGAGCGGGGTGACGTCCTGGTACTCGTCGACGACGAAGCAGCGGTAGCGGGCGCGGAACTCCTCGGCGACCTCGCGGTTCTCCTCCAGCGCGGCCGCGGTGTGCAGCAGCAGGTCGTCGAAGTCGAGCTGCATGGAGTCGGTCTTGAGCAGCTCGTAGGCCTCGTAGACCTTGGCCACCTGATCGGCGGGTCCCGGGGTGTCCCGGGCGATCTTGGCCGCGGCGAGCGAGTAGTCCTGCGGGGAGATGAGGCTGGACTTGGCCCATTCGATCTCGGCGGCCAGGTCACGCAGGGATTCGATCTCGGTGGACACCCCGTGCCGGTGCGCGGCCTGCTTGATCAGCCGGAACTTGTGCTCGACCAGCGGCCAGGGTGCGGTGCCGACGGTGCGGGGCCAGAAGTAACGCAGCTGGCGCATGGCCGCGGAGTGGAATGTCCTCGCCTGGACGCCGTTCGCGCCCAGTTCCCGGAGCCGGGTGCGGAGTTCGCCCGCCGCACGCGCGGTGAAGGTGACCGCGAGGACCTGGCTCGGCTGCACGTGACCCGTGGCGACCAGATTGGCGATTCTCCTGGTGATGGTCCGGGTTTTACCTGTTCCGGCGCCCGCGAGGATGGTCACCGGACCGCGGGGAGCCGCTACGGCGGCGCGCTGTTCCGGGTCTAGTCCGTCCAGGAGGCGCATTGGTGGATTCTCTCACCCGTGCGGCTGGGAACGGCTTAAGGGGGCGGTGTGGCTATGGACGTGTGGGGTCACGGTCCCGGCTTGGTGGGGGCCGGGTTAAAAGCGGCTTTGGAGGAGGGGACGGGTCTTTCCTGCCTGCGTGTTGGGTGGGGGCACGCCAGACTGGCTGGTTGGGCTCCAGTCCGCCGATTCGACTAAAAGTCCACAATGGACGATGGGGTTGTTCCTGGTTAAAGACGAAATCCAGCCCCAAAATCGTCTTTAACCAGGAACAAC
>QZFT01000021.1 GCA_003600225.1 Pseudonocardiaceae bacterium YIM PH 21723 | reverse complement strand
TACGGCGTCAACGTCCAAGTCCTGGCCGACCTACGCGGCGTCCTGCTCTGGGTCTCCGCCGCCCTGCCCGGATCCACCAACGACATCACCGCCGCCCGCACACACGACATCCTGACCACCATCGAACACACCGGACTGACCATCCTGGCCGACAAGGGCTACCACGGCGGAAAACACACACTCGCCACCCCACACCGCAAACCCTACAAAAGCGAACTCACCGACGAACAACGCCAGATCAACCGCACCCACGGCCGCCTACGCGGCCCCGGCGAACGCGCCAACGCCACCCTCAAAAACTGGCGCATCCTGCGCCACCACCACTACCACCCACACCTACTCACCACACTGATCTGGGCCATCTTCACCCTCACCCAAACAGGATGAAACAGGCTCACAACAGGGCACCTACGCCCCTTGACACCGCCCCCCGCCCCGTAGATTCGGCGGTGGGCAGTGTGGGTGGCCTGCCCCCGGATTTGGGGCGGGGAGTACTGGGGGTGATCAACTCAGCGGCAGGGTCATCACGTGCAGGCCGACGTACCCCGCCGTGGGGTGGCGGAAGGCCTCCGGGATGGTGGTCAGGATGCTGAAGCCCAGCTTGCGGTACAGCGCGACCGCGCCGACGTTGGTCTCCGCGACCGCGTTGAGCTGGATCATCCGGAACCCGTCCGCCCGAGCCTGGGCGATGACCCGCTCCCCCAGCGCCCGGCCGACGCCGCGCCCCTGGGCGTGTGCCGCGACGAAGAAGTTGGCACTGGCCACATGCGCGCCATTGCCCTCCCGGTTCGGGTAGCAGGACGCGGTCCCCAGGATCTCGCCGTCCTCCTCGGCGACATAAGCCCGATCCTGGAAGGTGAGCTCGCGGGCGGACTCCTCAGGGGTGTCGGTGTCCCAGGTGAACGCGTCCCCGGCCTCGATGGTCGGCCGCACACAGTCCCAGATCCCGGGCCAGTCGGCGGCGGTGGCATCCCGAATGATCACAGCAGGCTCCGATACATGATGTGGAGCCCGACGTAGCCGGCCGCCGGACTGTGGAAGGCCTCCGGAACAGTGCCCAGGACACGGAACCCCAGTGACTCCCAGAGTGCCACCGCCCGGGTGTTGGTCTCCACCACGGCGTTGAACTGCATCGCCCGGAACCCATCGGCCCGGGCCTGATCCACGACGTGGTTCCCCAACGCCCGGCCCACCCCACGGAACGCCGGGTCCACCAGGAAACTCGCGCTCGCCACGTGTGCCCCGGGCCCGCTCTGGTTCGGGTAGCTCACCGCGGTGCCCAGTACCGTGTCACCGTCCACCGCGACCACGGTGCGCACCGGCAGCGGTCGCCACCACCACGCGTACGCCTTCTCCTCCGCCAGGTCGCGGTCCCAGCAGTAGGTCTCCCCCTCCTTCGCGATGACCCGGAGGAACTCCCACACCTGGGGCCAGTCCCGTTCGGTGGCCGATCGGATGTTCATCCGTCTCCTCGATCCGGGAAGCGTTGCAGGGAGACCGCGGTCTCCGCGTCGGCGAATCCGACGGAGCGGTACACCCGGATCGCGTGATAGCCCGGGTCGGCCTGGATGACCAGTAACCGCGCGCCGAGCTCGGTGAGCGCGTACTGCCCCGCGTGGTGCACCAGCGTCCCGGCCAGTCCCCGGTTCCGGTACCCGGGCAGGGTGTCCACGCTCTGGTAGCGGGCGAGCCCGGACCCATCGGTGAACACCCCGAGGCTCGCGACCAGTCGCCCGTCCTGGAAGGCGCCGAACCAGGAGCCCTTGCCCCGATCGGTCAGTTCCCGCATGTTCGCCAGGTAGCGGTCCCGATAGGCACATAGCCCGGCCCGCTGAAGACGTCGTTGTTCGCCATGTTGAGCTCGAGCAGCGCCGCCCAGTCCACATCGGACACCAGTGGGCGGATCCGGGCCTCCCGGTTGGGGCGCGGCGGCGGATGGACACGCTCGGCGGTGAGCACGGCGCTGAGCTCGACGATCAACGGTCCCGCCGGGACGGTCTCATGAGGACAGTCCAGGGCCAGCAGTACGTGCTCCGCGCCGGGGAACTCCGCTTGGAACACGCCGATCCAGTGCTCGACGTCCCGCGGCGGCTCCGGCAACACCAGCAGGTGTCCGGAATAGGCGTGCGGATTGCTGGGGAGCCGGACCACCGAGTACCCGTCCCGGTCCTCGACGATCCCGCCCTGCAGCCTGATGAGCATGAGGTCGCTGCGCACGCCCAGGGTCCTCATGACGGCCACCGCGCGAGCTGCAGCTGTCGCTCGGTATCGGTGAATCCCGCACGTCGATACACGCCCACCGCATGGTGGTCCGCGTCCGCCACGATCACCAGCTCACGCGCGCCGAGGCGATCCAACGCGAACGTGCCCGCCGCGTGCACCCCGGCGCCGGCGAGGCCCCGGTTGCGGTATGCCGGATGCGTGGTGACCGTCTGATAGCGGGCCAGTCCACTGTGGTCGGTGAAGATACCCAGCCCGGAGATCACCCGATCCCCGTCGAAGGCGGCGAAGTAGCCGCCGTGTCCGGCACGCTGCATCTCCCGCATGGCGGTCAGATGCCCGCGCGCGTAGGCGCGGTAGGCCTCGGCCGGATGGTCCACGTTGGACGCGACCCGCATGTCCAGCGCGGCCTCCCAGTCCACATCGGACTCCAGCAGCCGGAACTCGGCGGCAGGTGTGCGCGGCGGCAGGCGGTCGGCGGTGAGTACCAGCGAGTGCTGGACCTCCAGGCCGGCCAGATCCCGGTCGGGCACCGCGCCGTCGGTGCCGTCGATCCCGAGTCCGATGTGGTCGCACTCGGGGAAGGCCGCGTGGAACCGGTCGATCCAGCCCGTCAGGTCACCGGGCCATTCCGGGAGCAGCAGGAAGTTCAACGTGTACGCCTGCGGGTTCGCCGGCATACGGGCCACGACGTGGTCCGGATATTCCTGGACCACACCACCCAGCAACCTGATCATCATCAGGTCGGTCTGGTACCCCAGCGAACGCGCCATACCCGGGACGCTACGACCCCTCCGGTAAGGCCGCCACCGATTTTCCCACCGTGTGTTGCCGGAACGGCAACGATCTTGGACGGCTCAGCGCGGGCTCCCGCATGGTCGGTGACGACGGCAGCGGTGAGCAGGGCATCGAGGCCAACATGGAACTGCTGCAGAAGATCGCCGCGGACGTGGCGACCCTCCGGTACGACATCGTCCGCCAGTTCGCCGAGGGCAACCAGGTGCTTCAGCAGCAGGTCCTGCACCTGGAGATGCACGACGGATCCCGCAGCGATGTGCTCGCCGCGATGTACTTCCGGTTCGACGGGGCGCTGATCGAGCGGATCGAGGAGTACTACACCGTCGTGGAAACGGCTCCTCCTCCGGCGTAGCAGCCGGAGGAGGAGCCGGGAAGAGATCAGGCGCGGTCCTGGACCGTGTTCTCCAGGGTGCCGATGCCGGACACCGTGACGGCGACCTTCTGGCCGGCGACCATCGGGCCGACACCCGCCGGGGTACCGGTGAGGATGACGTCGCCCGGCAGCAAGGTCATCACCTTGGACACGTACTCGATCAGCTCCGGGATGGTGTGCAGCAGGAAAGCCGTGTTGGAGTCCTGCTTCACCTCGCCGTCCAGTTCGGTCCTGATGTCCAGGTCGGTCGGGTCGAGGCTGGTCTCGATCCACGGTCCGAGCGGGCAGAAGGTGTCGTATCCCTTGGCCCGGGTCCACTGGCCGTCGGCCTTCTGCTGGTCGCGGGCGGTCACGTCGTTGGCGATCGTGTACCCCAGGATGACCTTGTCCGCGTCGGCCGCGGCCACGTCCCGGCACGGCTGGCCGATGACCACGGCCAGCTCGCCCTCGTAGTCCACCCGCTCGGAGTCGACCGGCCGCCGGATGGCGCCGTTCGGGCCGATCACCGCGGTGGAGGGCTTCATGAAGATCACCGGCTGGGCCGGCGGCTCGCTACCCATCTCGCGAGCGTGGTCGGCGTAGTTCTTGCCGATGCAGATGATCTTCGAGGGCAGGATCGGGGCCAGCAGGCGCACGTCCGCGAGGGGCCACTTGCGGGAGGTGAACTCCGGCTTGCCGAAGGGGTGCTCGGCGATCTCGGCCGCGAAGAGCGGGCCGTCCGGGTTGTCAGCTTCCCCCACGATGGCCGCGAACGCGACGCCTTCCGGGTGAGCAATTCTGGCTAGACGCACGCGTCGATCCTACTCAGCGCGCCGGGAGGGCCAGCTGCTGCGCCTTGTAGACCAGGGCGTCGCACATGGCCAGCCAGGACGCCTCGACGATGTTGCCGTGCACGCCGACGGTGGTCCAGTCGCGAACGCCGTCACTGGACTCCAGCAGGACGCGGGTCACCGCGTCGGTGCCACCGTGATCGGACAGGATGCGCACCTTGTAGTCGACCAGCTCCACATCGTCCAGCCAGCTCAGATGCGGGCGCAGCGCCTGCCGGAACGCGGCGTCCAGCGCGTGCACCGGGCCGTTCCCCTCGGCGGTGGCGATCACCCGGTGCTCACCGATCTGCACCTTCACCGTGGCCTCGGACACGATCTCCCCGTCTGCCCGGCGGTCCAGGACCACCCGGTAGGACTCCAGGGCGAAGGGCGGCGAGGCGACCTCGTCCAGTTCGGTGCGCAGCAGCAGTTCCAGGGAGGCGTCCGCCGCCTCGAAGGACCAGCCCTTGGCCTCCAGTTCCTTGACCTTGGTCACCGCGCGGCCGGTGGCGTCCCCACGGCCGGCCAGGTCCAGCCCCAGCTCACGTCCCTTGAGCTCCAGGCTGGCCCGGCCGGCCATCTCCGTGACGAGTACCCGTTGCCCGTTGCCGACGATCTCCGGATCGATGTGGTTGTACAGCTCCGGGTCGACCTTGATCGCGCTCGCGTGCAGCCCCGCCTTGTGGGCGAAGGCCGAGGACCCGACGTAGGCCTGGTGGGTGTCGGGTGCGATGTTGGCGATCTCGGCGAGGGCATGGGAAACGCGGGTGAGTTCCGGCACGGCGTGTTCCGGGATCACCGGCATGCCGAGCTTGGTCACGAGGTTGCCCACCACAGCGAACAGGTCGGCGTTGCCCGCCCGTTCGCCGTAGCCGTTCGCGGTGCACTGTGCGTGGGTCACGCCCGCCTGAACGGCGGCGAGGGTGTTCGCCACGGCACACGAGGTGTCGTCCTGGCAGTGGATGCCCAGGCGGAACCCGGTCTTGTTGCTGATCTCCGACACCGTCTCGGCGAGCTGCAGTGGCAGCTGCCCGCCGTTGGTGTCACAGAGCACGAGCACGTCGGCTCCTGCTTCGGCAGCGGCGGTCAGCACCCGCAGGCCGGTGTCGGCATGGAAGGCGTAGCCGTCGAAGAAGTGCTCCAGGTCCAGGAAGACCCGGCGGCCGTGTTCGACCAGGTAGCGGACGGTGTCGGCGACCATCCGGCAGTTCTCGTCCACGTCGGTGCGCAGCGCGCGCTCGATGTGCCGCAGATCGGACTTGGCGACCAGGGTGACCGCGGGCGCCTGGGAGTCCAGCAGCGCCTTGACCTGCGGATCCTCCTCGACCTTCACCCCCGGCCTGCGGGTGGAGCCGAACGCGGTGAGCACGGCGTGCTTGAGTTCCAGTTCACCCGCCGCCGCGCGGGCGAAGAACTCGGTGTCCTTGGGGAGCGCGCCCGGCCAGCCGCCCTCGATGAAGCCCACGCCGAGGCCGTCCAGCAGCCGGGCCACCGCCAGCTTGTCCTGCACCGAGTAGCTGATGCCCTCGCGCTGCGCACCGTCCCGCAGTGTGGTGTCGTAGACGTGGAAATCGTCACCGAGCGGGGTGTCAGCGGGAGTGGCCGTCACTGCACTTCTCCTTGTGGTGGGGACTGTCCGGGCAACAAAAAAACCTCCCGCATGGGTGCGAGAGGTCTGCGCGTCGGGGCTGAAGCATTTACCCGACGCGCCTGCCAATAATGAGGGCGGTGTTACCGAACATGCGGGTGATGCTGCCACAACCCGTTTATGCATGTCCAACGGGCGGGCAAACTATCCCGGATAGTGGGAACTTCCCGATGATGGGCGCGTCCCGCAGGATGCACGCCAGTCCGACCGTCGGGTCGCTCCACGGCACCCCCCGGCATCCTCCATCGACTGAGTCGATCTTGGCTTGGCGTGAATTCTCCATCTTCAAGATGGATCTGAGGACCCAAATCCATCTTGAAGATGGGCAGACCACCATGGCCAGCGGCTGGTGGTGCCGATGGGAATGGTGGTGCTCCTGTGAGTGACTCCCGGGTCTGAGAAAAGCGCCGAAAGACGCTTTCAGGGCTCTGGCAGCACTAAAAGCGTCTTTCCGCGCGCATGCCGGGCTTGCCGGCCACTGCGCACCGGGCGAACAGACCGGCGGGAGGTCCCGGGCGGCACGGCCTCGCTGGTCGCGGCGGAACCCGGGAACTGGACATCCGCTCTACCTGCTCCTGACATGCCGAAGGGCGCTCCCACCGCGGTGAGAGCGCCCTTCGAAAAGAACAACTAGGCCAGCGAGCTGGACGGGCGCACGTTGGACGAGACCAACGCGGCCAGCCGGTCACCGATGGCGTAGGTGGCACCGGGAGCGGAGTGATCCCGCGTCGCCAGATCGAAGGCCACGGAGGCCTCGATACGGCGGGCGGACTCGGACTCACCCAGGTGATCCAGCATCAACGCGACCGACAGCACGGCGGCGGTCGGGTCGGCGATGCCCTGCCCGGCGATGTCCGGAGCCGAACCGTGCACCGGCTCGAACATGCTGGGGTTGCGCTTGGTGACGTCCAGGTTGCCGCTGGCCGCCAGGCCGATTCCACCGGTCACCGCGGCCGCCAGGTCCGTGATGATGTCACCGAACAGGTTGTCGGTGACGATCACGTCGTACCGGCCCGGGTCGGTGACCAGGTGAATGGTCGCGGCGTCCACGTGCTGGTAGGCAACGGTGACGTCCGGGTACTGCAACGAGACCTCTTCCACGATCCGCGACCAGAGCGAACCGGCGTGCGCGAGCACGTTGGTCTTGTGCAGCAAGGTCAAGTGCTTACGCGGACGGTTGGCCGCGCGCTTGAACGCGTCCCGTACCACCCGCTCGATACCGAACGAGGTGTTGATGCTGACCTCGGTGGCGATCTCGTGCGGGGTGTCCTTGCGCAGCAGGCCGCCGTTGCCCGCGTACGGGCCCTCGGTTCCCTCGCGCACCACGACCAGGTCGATCTCCGGGGAGTCGACGAGCGGGCTACGGACACCGGGGTACAGCCGCGCCGGGCGCAGGTTGACGTGGTGGTCCAGCTCGAACCGGAGGCGCAGCAACAGGCCGCGCTCCAGAATGCCACTGGGCACCGACGGGTCACCGACCGCGCCGAGCAGAATCGCATCATGCTGCCGGAGCTCACCGAGCACCGACTCAGGCAACAACTCCCCAGTGGCGTGCCAACGAGCCGCGCCAAGGTCGTATCGAGTGATCTCTGCCGACGGCACGACTTCACCGAGCACTTTGAGTGCTTCGGCTACTACCTCGGGCCCGATCCCGTCTCCAGGGATCACCGCGAGCCGCATTCACACACCTCCCGGGTACTGGTCTCGAAAAAATTCCAAGACCCTCCGCTGCGCGAAGGCTACCGCCAGAAGGCCCGAAAACCCGGTCGCACACTCGTTTCGAGTCCGATCTCTCCCCGTCCGTGGGACACCCAAACGGATTAAGGAGTGACACGAACAGGGGAAACGGGAGGCTTCTGGGCCGGTCTAATCCGGAAAAATACCCAACGCTTGGGGGACAAACACTACTGCATGACCACTCGGAGCCGTGGCCGCGACCCCACCCGTCTCACCCACTGAAACACCAGGCCAACGCCCTTCCCAGGCGTACCCGGGTGATCTTGAGTCCTTGATCACGTTCCGCACCCGAGGGTATTTCGATTGCCCCACTAGCCCCAACGTGGCCATGCTGCGGTCATGGAACCACTCGACGAGGCGACGATCCGCGGCTCGTTCATCAACTGTTCGAAGGGCGAGGCCAAGCGGCTGTCACTACCCGCAGCCGAGGTGGACTGGGGAAATCTGGACTTCCTGGGCTGGCACGATCCCAAGGCCCCGGCCAACTGCTACCTGGTGTTACCGGGTGATCAGGGGCCGGTCGGCATCGCGGCGAAGTTCGCCACCCGGGCGCGGACGCTGATGAAGCAGTCCTTCTGCTCGCTGTGCATGGCCGTGCACGACATGGGGGACGTCGGCCTGCTGTCCGCGCGCCGGATCGGTCAGGCCGGAAAACTGGGGAACACGGTCGGCATCTACACCTGCGTCGACCTGGCCTGCAGCCTGCGTGCTCGCGGCCTGCGCGGCGCCAAGGCGTGGACGGGCGTGACGGAGGAAGAGGTCATCCTCCGCCTCACCACCAAGATCACCAGCTTCGTGGCCGAGGTGCAGATCGACAACAGTTAGCCCCCGAAGTTGACGATGTTCGGCAGCTTTATCGCCGAACATCGTCAACTTCGGAACCGCTTTAGTCGAAGGACAGCGGGCGGACGGAGTGGGCGCCGACGGCCGCGCCGATGGGCTCCAGGATCGCCGAGTCCACCTGGCGGTCGACGCGCAGCAGCATGAACGCGTCGGAGCCGTCGGTGGTCTGGCTGATCTGCGCGGCCTCGATGTTGATGCCCGCCTTGCCCAGCAGCGTGCCGACCGTGCCCATCACGCCGGGGGCGTCCGGGTACTCGATGAACAGGGCGTCACCCTCGGCCCGCAGGTCGAATCCGCGACCGTTGATCTCCACCAGCTTCTCCACCTGCTGCGGACCGGACAGCGTGCCGGAGGCGCTGACCGAGCCGCCGTCCGGCAGCGAGCCGCGCACCGAGACCAGCGAACGGTGGTTCGGGCTCTCGGTCTCCTTGATCACGTCCACCGACAGCCCGCGTTCCTGGGCCAGCGTCGGCGCGTTGACGAAGGTGATCTGGCCTTCCAGCACGCCGTCGAACAGGCCTCGCAGGGCCGCGAGCGGCAGCACCGAGACGTCCTCCACGGCCAGCTCGCCACGCACCTCGACGGTCAGCGCGGTGGGCAGCTTCGGGCTCAGCCCCTGGACGACGTGTCCCAGCTTCTGCACCAGGGTCAGGTAGGGCTTGACCTCTTCGCCGACGGCACCGCCGGTCTGCACGTTGACCGCGTCCGGCACGAACTCGCCGGCCAGCGCCAGCAGCACGGACCGCGCGACGTCGGTGCCGGCCCGGTCCTGGGCCTCCGTGGTGGAGGCGCCGAGGTGTGGGGTGACGACCACGCCCGGCAGGCCGAACAGCGGGCTGGAGGTGCACGGCTCCTTCTCGTACACGTCGATGCCCGCGCCGCCGACCTGGCCGGCGACCACCGCGTCGGCGAGGGCCTGCTCGTCGATCAGCCCGCCGCGGGCGGCGTTGACGATCAGCACGCCCTTCTTGGTCCTGGCCAGCTGCTCGGCGCCGATCAGGCCCTTGGTCTCCGGGGTCTTCGGCAGGTGGATGGAGATCGCGTCGGCCCGCTCCAGGAGCTCGTCCAGGGTGACCAGCTCGGTGCCCAGCTGGGCGGCGCGGGCGGCGGACACGTACGGGTCGTAGGCGATCAGCGTGGTGCCGAAGGCGGCGAGCCGGCTCGCGAACAGCTGGCCGATCTTGCCGAGACCCACGACGCCGACGGTCTTGCCGTTGAGCTCGACGCCGTTGAACGAGCTGCGCTTCCACTCGCCCTGGCGCAGGGTCGCGTCGGCCTGCGGGATCTGGCGTGCGGTGGACAGCAGCAGTGCGACGGCGTGCTCGGCGGCGGACACGATGTTGGAGGTGGGCGCGTTGACGACCATCACGCCGCGCTCGGTGGCGGCGGGCACTTCGACGTTGTCCAGGCCGACTCCGGCCCGGGCGACGACCTTCAGCGTCTTGGTGGCGGCGAGCACCTCGGCGTCCACCTTGGTCGCCGAGCGCACCAGCAGCGCGTCCGCCTCGGCCACGGCGGCGAGCAGGGCCGGGCGATCGGTGCCGTCGACGTGCCGGATCTCGACCCCGTCCCCGAACACCTCCAGTGTGGAGGGCGCGAGCTTCTCGGCAATGAGGACGACGGGGCGATTCTCAGTCACGTCCAGAACTCCTGAATGTCACGGGGGCATGGGGAAGCGGATCTCTCCACTGGAAGCACGACACTGTGCCCGCAGTCCGCGAGCTTAGTCGGCAACCCGGCCGTAACCCGCGTGATTTCGCCCGTCGGTCGTGAAGTGACCTCCGCCTAGTCGTTTCGACCGAGTCGCCACCGACATGATCTTCATCACTGGGACCCCGCTCCGGTGGCCTGCTCCGGTCGGACGAACGCCGGAGCGATCTTGACAGAGCCGATGTCCCACGAAGAAACCCGGGCTTCCGACGCGTGGTGCGTCGGCAGCCCGGGCCCTGGCGAGGAAATTCTTCGGTTTTATCCTGTTACTGACGGTGAGTATTTTTGGTCATTCGTCCGGAAGCGGTCCCACCAAGAAACGAGGCCCATCCCCGGTGAGCGAAAAGCAGGACATCACCGTCGGTATTCTTAGAGTCGCGGATTGCGACATGTTGATCACCGAGAGCAACCTCCACACAGTTTCCCTGCGTGTTGCTACGGCTGCTCTTTCGCCATGTCGCGTCCACCAGCTCCGCGCTGAGCATAGGCGGTACCTTTCAACCTGGTAATGAATACGATCGCGCCACTTCCGCAATGAGGCCAGTACTGGTATCGGGATCCGCCGCCCTGGCCCGGAGGTGGTCGAACATCAGCTTGTAGCGCTCGAGCTCGACAGGCTTATCAAGGTAGATACCCGCCGTTTGAGTATCGAGATACACGATGTCCGGATCTGTTTGTTCGGTAAAGCCAAGTATGGCAAACGCGCCGTTGACAGCGGGATGGGCCCCGACACTGAACGGCAGAACCTGAATCATTACATTCGGTAGTTCGCTCACTGACAGCAAGTGATCGAGCTGTTCACGCATGACCACCGGGCCGCCGACCGGCCGGCGCAACGCGGACTCGTCGATGATGGCCCAGATCTGCAGCGCCTGTTCTTTTCTGAGTAATCGTTGCCTGGCCACGCGTGCTTTGGCCCGCCGTTCCACTTCCTCGGCGGACAGCCCGATCTCCGCCCGGATCAACGCCCTGGCATAGTCTTCGGTCTGCAACAGTCCGGGAATCAACTGTGACTCGAAAGTCCATTTCCGGGCCGCTTCGGCCTCCAGCCCCACATAGGCCTGAAACCATTCCGGCAGCACATCGGAGTAGTTGACCCACCAGCCGTCGCCCCCCTTGGACTCGCGGGCCATATCGATAAGGGCCAGTGCGGCGGCGCCTTGCACGCCATACAACTCCAGCATGGCCTTCACATCGTTGACCCGCGGCCGGACTCGGCCACGCTCCAGCCGGGATACCTTGGTCTGCGACACGTCATCGAGACAATCCGCGACCTGGGTCGCCGACAGTCCGGCGGCTTCTCGCAACCGGCGCAGTTCGATTCCCAAACGACGTCGCTGCACGGTGGAACTGTTCGCTTCTGGCACGGCCGACCTCCGAAAAGCACCGCGCACCCAGGATGCACACGGTCGTTGCAGGGTGGCCAGAACGGTAAACCGTCCGGCGTCGAGCACAAGCATGGACCACCCGGACGCCGAGATCACTACATTGGCCGTCTAGCCGGGGCGCCTAGTCGTTTCTAATCTTGCGGTACGGCTAGGTGCCCTGCCTGGCTCGTCGTGTGGCTGAGGACCGGCAACCCCAGGCTGGTCGTCACCACGCTCGTACGGCCTGCCGGACGGTGTGCACACCCACGACACGCTGCCACGCGCACCGTCCGGCGCCGGCCGAACTGCGATTACGGCTCGTCGAACTCGCCGTCTTTGACGCCCTCGATGAAGGCGTCCCACTCAGCGGGCGTGAAGACCAGTATCGGGCCATCCGGCTGCAGCGAGTTCCGCATGCCGATGTATCCCCGCTCGTGGAAGGCGATCTCCACGTGCTCGGTCTCGTCGTCGCCGACGGCCTCCTCGGCGCGCAGCCACTCGGCCTTACTGAAGTCGAGTGTCTCGCGGATGCCCGCCTTGTCGTCGTATACGGGGACGCTGTCCTGACTCAATGCTGTCCTTTCTCGCGGCGCGCAAACACCACGCCCTGTAATGCTGCGGGCCCGCTCCGTCACCGGCGGGCCTGGAGGCGCCAGAATGGCACGACGGAAGCCTTCCGAGACGAGGCGGGCCCACTATTCGTGACTCAAGGCTGGGAGATATACGCTTCATAGCCGGGGTTAACACGGTTAACACCTGGCCATTGGCGGCTGCTGGGGGCTGGCTGTCGGGGCTGGGTCTGGCTGTTGGCGAAAGAGGCTTTGGAGGAGGAGTCGGGTGGGGGCACGCCCGCCTTTCCTGCCTGGCTGTCTGGCGGTGGGTGACTCGGGGTGGTCGGGAAACACGGTCGAGACGGGCTTGCCTGGATGGACAGGACCTCGGGTCACCGGCCGTGACGACCACGGCGCCACCGCACCGGCGGAGTGGGTAACCCGATCTCCATTCCACTATGGACAGTGGCGTTGTTCCACGTTAAAGACAAAAATCAGGCCCATCAATGTCTTTAACCACGCACAACCTCACCCCGTTCACTCACAAGGACACCACCAGCCACAACAGCCCCTCCAGCCACGCACAGGTCCGCACCAGAAGCGATCAGGCCACGAACCCCGCCGAAAGCCCAGACAGGCGTGCGCCCACCAGACAGCCAGGCAGGAAAGACGCCCCTACCCACCCGTCTCCCCCTCCAAAGCCTCCTTCGACAACAGCCAGACCCAACCCCGCCGGCCGGGCGCAGCAAAAGGCACCCTCACCGCGTTGAACGCGACGAGGGTGCCCCTCACCACCAGATCTAGGCGGTCTCGGTGATCGGCCGGTCCACCCAGGACATCATGTCCCGCAGCTTCTGGCCGGTCTTCTCGATCGGGTGCGCGGCGCCCTCGGCCCGCAGCTTCTCGAAGTTGCCGCGACCGGCCTCGTCCTCGGCCACCCACTCGCGGGCGAAGGTACCGTCCTGGATCTCGGCCAGGATTCGCTTCATCTCCTCCTTGACCGCGGCGGTGATGACGCGCGGGCCGCGGGTGACGTCGCCGTACTCGGCGGTGTCGGAGATCGAGTAACGCATCCGGGCGATGCCGCCCTCGTACATCAGGTCCACGATCAGCTTGAGCTCGTGCAGACACTCGAAGTAGGCGATCTCCGGCTCGTAACCGGCCTCGGTGAGCACCTCGAAGCCGGCCTGCACCAGCGCGGAGGCGCCACCGCAGAGCACCGCCTGCTCGCCGAACAGGTCGGTCTCGGTCTCTTCCTTGAACGAGGTCTTGATGACGCCCGCGCGGGTGCCGCCGACGCCCTTGGCGTAGGACAGCGCCAGTGCGAGGGCGTTGCCGGTCGCGTCCTGCTCGACGGCGACCAGGGCGGGAACACCCTTGCCGTCGACGAACTGGCGGCGCACCAGGTGGCCCGGGCCCTTCGGCGCGACCATGGCGACGTCCACATCGGACGGAGCCTTGATCAGGTCGTAGCGGATGTTGAAGCCGTGGCTGAAGAAGATCGCGTCGCCGCTCTTCAGGGTGGGCGCGATGTCCTGCTCGTAGATGAAGCGCTGCTTGGTGTCCGGCGCCAGGATCATGATCAGGTCGGCCCACTCGCTGACCACCGCGGGGGTGTCAACGACCAGGCCCTCTTCCTCGGCCTTGGCCCGGGACTTGGAGCCCTCCGGCAGACCGATCCGCACGTCCACACCCGAGTCACGGAGGCTCAGCGCGTGGGCGTGGCCCTGGCTGCCGTACCCGATCACGGCGACCTTGCGGCCCTGGATGATCGACAGGTCGGCGTCGTCGTCGTAGAAAACCTCTGCGGCCATGCTGATCTATCTCCTGTATTTCGCGGGTTAGCGGGACGCTGCGGTGATGGAACGGGCGCCACGTCCAATGGCGACCATCCCACTTTGGGCCATCTCACGAATGCCGTATGGCTCCAGCATCCGCAGAAGGGCCTCGAGTTTGTCGGCCGTGCCGGTGGCCTCGATGATCAACGCTTCTGGCGAGACATCGACGACCTTGGCCCGGAACAGCGCCGCGGTCTCCAGGACCTGGGTACGCACCGTAGCGTCGGCACGCACCTTGACCATGAGCAACTCGCGCTGCACGGACTGCGGCATCTCCAGTTCGACGATCTTGATGACGTTGACCAGCTTGTTGAGCTGCTTCGTCACCTGTTCGAGGGGTAGCTCCTCCACGGCGACCACGATGGTCATCCGGGAGATGTCGGGGTGCTCGGTGGGGCCGACGGCGAGGGATTCGATGTTGAACCCGCGGCGGGAGAACAGGCCGGCCACGCGGGCCAGCACACCGGGCTTGTTCTCGGTCAGCACGCTCAGCGTATGAACAGTCATCGATTCACTCGTCCTCGTCGAACAGCGGGCGAACCTCGCGCGCGTGCATGATCTCGTGGTTACCGGTGCCGGCCGCGACCATCGGCCACACCTGCGCGTCCTTGCCGACGATGAAGTCGATCACCACCGGGCGGTCGTTGATCTCCATGGCCTGCTTGATGGCGGCGTCGACCTCGTCCGGGCTGGTCACCCGGATCGCGACACAGCCCAGCGCCTCGCCGAGCAGCTTGAAGTCCGGGATGAACCGGTGCGTGCCCAGGTCGGTGTTGGAGTAGCGCTGGTTGTAGAACAGCGTCTGCCACTGCCGGACCATGCCCAGGTTGCCGTTGTTGATCACGGCGATCTTGACCGGGATGCCCTCGACGGCGCAGGTGGCCAGTTCCTGGTTGGTCATCTGGAAACAGCCGTCGCCGTCGATCGCCCAGACCTGCCGGTCGGGGTCGCCGACCTTGGCGCCCATGGCGGCGGGCACCGCGAAGCCCATGGTGCCCAGGCCAGCGGAGTTGAACCAGGAACCGGGGCGCTCGTACTGGATGAACTGCGCGGCCCACATCTGGTGCTGGCCGACGCCCGAGGTGTAGATGGCCTCCGGGCCGACCAGTTCGCCGATCCGGCTGATCACGTACTGCGGGGACAGCATGCCGTCATCGGGCTCGTCGTAGCCGAGCGGGAAGGTGTTCTTCCAGCTGTCGCACTGCACCCACCAGCCGGACAGGTCGGCCCGGTGGCCGTCCTCGTGCTCGGCCTTGACGGCGTCGATCAGCTCGCGGATGACCTGCTTGCAGTCGCCGACGATCGGCACGTCGGCCTTGCGGTTCTTGGAGATCTCCGCCGGGTCGATGTCCGCGTGCACCACGGTGGCGTCCGGGGCGAAGGAGTCCAGCTGGCCGGTGACCCGGTCGTCGAACCGGGCGCCGAGCGCGATCAGCAGGTCGGAGCGCTGCATGGCACCGACCGCCGAGACCGAACCGTGCATGCCCGGCATACCCAGGTGCTGGCGGTGCGAGTCGGGGAAGGCGCCGCGGGCGGTCAGCGTGGTGACGACCGGGATCCCGGTCAGCTCGGCCAGCTCCCGCAGCTCCTCGGAGGCGCGCGCCTTGAGCACGCCGCCGCCGACATACAGCACTGGGCGCTTGGCCTTGCTGATCAGCTTGGCCGCTTCGCGGACCTGCTTGCCGTGCGGACGGCTGGCCGGCTTGTAGCCGGGCAGGCGCAGCTCGGGCGGCCAGCTGAAGGTGGTCTCAGCCGTCAGGCAGTCCTTGGGGATGTCCACCAGCACCGGGCCGGGTCGGCCGGTCGCTGCGATGTGGAACGCCTCCGCGATGGCCGAAGGGATCTCCTCCGGGCTCTGCACGAGGACGTTGTGCTTGGTGATCGGCATGGTGATGCCGCAGATGTCGGCTTCCTGGAACGCGTCGGTGCCGATGGAGGCGCGGGGGACCTGACCGGTAATGGCGACGATCGGCACCGAGTCCATGTAGGCGTCCGCGATCGGCGTGACCAGGTTCGTCGCACCGGGGCCGGAGGTGGCCATGCAGACACCGACCTTGCCGGTGGCCTGCGCGTATCCCTGAGCCGCGTGTCCTGCGCCCTGCTCGTGGCGGACCAGGATGTGCCGGACCTTTGTGGAGTCCATCAGCGGGTCATAGGCGGGCAGGATGCAGCCGCCGGGGATGCCGAAGACGACCTCGGCGCCTACCGCCTCAAGCGAGCGGACCAGGCTCTGCGCACCGGTTACCTTGACCGGCGTGCCGGCCGGAGGGCCCGGCTTGGGCCGGGGCAAGGGGGCGGTACCCGTGGGCGGTTTCGGCACCGGGACCTGTCGTGAAGTCGCGCTGGTCATCTGGTCTGCCTCTGCGGTCTGGTCTTGCTTGTCCAACAAAAAACCCTCGTAGACCGGGTGGTCTTACGAGGGTGGGCGCGTCAACGGGGTACTTCTCAGGCGTCGACGCGCCCCGGAAGTACGAGAATGATGTTGACGTTGTTCAGCACGTGTCCGACGTTAGAGCGCGGTGTCGCGATGCGTCAACTCTGCGGGATAGTGATCTCACTAACTGAGACACCCGATATAGTGATGGCCGTCCGAGCAGCACAAATGTCGGACATCCGATTGTCCACACCCCATAACGGGTGGTCACAAACCGCTCGACCAGCGGGGTACTGTGGCAGGACTCCACGCGTAATTCTCGTCTATTTCCTTTGGGGAGATGATCATGCCCCCGCTGCGTTCCCGCACCACGACACACGGCCGCAATGCCGCCGGTGCTCGTGCTTTGTGGCGTGCCACCGGTATGACCGACGGCGATTTCGGTAAGCCCATCGTGGCCATCGCCAACTCGTACACCCAGTTCGTCCCGGGTCACGTACACCTCAAGGACATGGGTGACCTCGTGGCGGGTGAGATCGCTCTCGCCGGCGGTGTGTCCAAGGAGTTCAACACCATCGCGGTGGACGACGGCATCGCCATGGGCCACGGCGGCATGCTCTACTCGCTGCCCTCGCGCGAGCTGATCGCCGACTCCGTGGAGTACATGGTCAACGGGCACCAGGCGGACGCGCTGGTGTGCATCTCCAACTGCGACAAGATCACCCCGGGCATGCTGATGGCCGCGATGCGGCTGAACATCCCGGCGGTGTTCGTCTCCGGTGGACCGATGGAGGCGGGCAAGGCGGTCATCGTCGACGGCGTGGCGCAGGCCCCCACCGACCTGGTCACCGCGATCTCCGCGTCCGCCTCCCCCGACGTGGACGACGCGGGCCTGTCGATCGTCGAGCAGTCGGCCTGTCCGACCTGCGGCTCCTGTTCCGGCATGTTCACCGCGAACTCGATGAACTGCCTCACCGAGGCGCTCGGTCTGTCGCTGCCCGGCAACGGCTCCACCCTGGCCACCCACGCGGCCCGCAAGGCGCTGTTCCTGGAGGCGGGCCGGACGATCGTCGAGCTGTGCAAGCGCTGGTACGGGTCGGACGACGACTCGGTGCTGCCCAGGAACATCGCGTCGAAGAAGGCGTTCGGCAATGCGATGGCCCTGGACGTGGCGATGGGCGGCTCGACGAACACGGTGCTGCACATCCTGGCCGCCGCCATCGAGGGTGAGCTCGACTTCACCCTGGACGACATCGACGCGATCAGCCGCCGGGTGCCCTGCCTGTCCAAGGTGAGCCCGAACTCGGACTACCACATGGAGGACGTGCACCGGGCCGGCGGAATCCCGGCCATCCTCGGTGAACTGGACCGGGCCGGGCTGTTGAACCGGGAGGTGCACTCGGTGCACTCCCCCGACCTCTCCAGCTGGCTGGCCGAGTGGGACGTCCGCTCGGGCACCGCGTCCGACGTGGCGGTGGAGCTGTTCCACGCCGCCCCCGGTGGGGTGCGCACCACGCAGGCCTTCTCCACCGAGAACCGCTGGTCCTCGCTGGACACCGACGCCGCGGGCGGGTGCATCCGGGACCTGGAGCACGCCTACACGGTCGAGGGCGGCCTGGCGGTGCTGCGCGGCAACCTGGCCGTGGACGGCGCGATCATCAAGTCGGCGGGCATCGACGAGGAACTGTTCCGCTTCCAGGGTCCGGCCAGGGTGGTCGAGTCCCAGGAGGAGGCGGTGTCAGTGATCCTGGGTAAGAAGGTGCAGCCCGGCGAGGTCATCGTGGTCCGCTACGAGGGCCCGGCCGGTGGCCCCGGCATGCAGGAGATGCTGCACCCGACCGCGTTCCTGAAGGGCGCGGGCCTCGGCAAGAAGTGCGCGTTGATCACCGACGGCCGGTTCTCCGGCGGCACCTCGGGCCTGTCCATCGGCCACGTGTCCCCGGAGGCGGCGGCGGGCGGCACCATCGGCCTGGTGCAGGACGGCGACCAGATCCTGATCGACATCCCCAACCGCACCCTGGCCCTGCTGGTCGACGAGGACGTCCTCGCCGAACGCCGCGCCAAGATGGACGCCGCCGAACGCCCGTGGCAGCCCGTCGAGCGTCAGCGCACCGTCACGGCCGCCCTGCGCGCCTACGCCAAGCTGGCCACCTCCGCCGACAAGGGCGCCGTCCGCCAGGTCGACTGAGACCCCGGCCTCCGAAGTTGGCGATGTTCGGCGCCCTTTACCGAACATCGCCAACTTCGGGCACGCCTTCAGAGCGTCTCGCACGGAACACGCTCATCTCCGTACGCCGCACGACGTCTCCACCTGGACACCGTGGTCCCGGAGTTGGCGATGTTCGGGGCTCGTTCCTCGCCGCGAACATCGCCCACTCCGGGGAGAACGAAGGTCAGGCCTCGTACCGGGAGCCGGGGCGCAGGCCGTAGGGCACGCCCTGGCCGGCCAGCCAGTCTTCCTTCAGCAGCAGTTCGATGGCGCCGTTCGCAGCCTGGCGCTCCGGCCCGTGCCGGCGCGGCCAGCCCAGGTGCGCGGCGACCGCACCCCAGGACGGGCCGTGATTGTGCACGTCGCGGAACTTCTGGATCCAGTCGGCGATCTCCTGCTCGCGGCCCTCGGTCAGCTTGCGGCCCTCGGAGATCCGCCGGTCCATCGACCAGTGGACCGCCTCCTTGGCGACCTGGCGGCGGCTGCCGGGAACCGGCGGCTCGGTGGGCGCCTGCTCCGGCGCGGCGACGTACTTCTGCGCGTCGGTGGACAGGGTGACCGTCAGGCTGCCCGCCCCGGCGGGGGCGACGCCGGTGAGCCAACCGGCCTGCAGCAGCACCTTGACCAGGTCGACCACGTCACCGGGTCCCTTGGCCAGACAGAACTTCGCCATGTCTGCGGCCGACACGGTCGACGAGCCGGCCACGTCGGAGTGCGCGGTGAGGTGCACCGCGGCCAGCCTCGCCTGGTGGTTGACCTTGCGCAGCCTGCGGTGGCTGACCACGTCACTGACCCAGCCGGAGATCCGCTTGGCGCTGACCTTGCCCATCTGCCACGGGTTCTCGGTGAACTCCGGCAGCACGTAGCCGGCCGGGTGCTCCGGGGTGGCGGTCATGACATCGGTGTCGCAGGTCAGCCAGCCCGGCGCGGACAGCTCGCGCAACGCGGCGACCCCGTCCGTCAGGCGCAGGCGGCGCAGGTCGTCGCCGACCAGGTTTCCGGTACCGGAACGGGCGGCCCGGGTGAGACAGACCAGGGCGAACAGCCGGACCTGCGGCGAGGAACCGAGGTTCTTCTCCACCAGGTAGGGCAGGGCCTTCTCCAGGTAGGCGCGGTGGCTGATGCGCAGCCGGCGCAGGCCGTACTGGTCAGTGGCCGGCGCCGGAGCAGGCTGCTCGACCGGCTCGGGAGCTGCGGGCTCCTCGACCGGCGGTTCCTCGGCCTTGGGGCGTTCGGCCGGTGGTTGATCTTGAGATGGGGGGTGGTTGATCACGCCCTCTGCCGCACAGACCGGGCAGTTCAACGCTGCCTCGAGGTCTTGCGGTTGAGTGTGCTGCGGCTCGTGTGCTGATGGCGTGCCAACGGTCATGCGAATACCCAATACCGAGGACCCCCGCCTGTGCCACTGCGACACGGCGTGAGGTGTCAGCCATCACCGTAGTGCATGGCAGGATCGCCACATGGAACGTGTGCTCGGCATCGGTGGTTACTTCATCCGCTCCGCGGACCCGGCGGCTCTGGGAGCCTGGTACCGGGACTGCCTGGGCCTCGACATCGACGAGAACGGCGTGTGGCAGCAGGAGACGGGCCCGACGGTCTTCGCGCCGTTCGAGGCCGGAACCGGCTATTTCGGCTCCCCGTCACAGCAGACGATGCTGAACTTCCGGGTCCGTGACCTGGGCGCGATGCTCGCGCAGCTGCGCAGCCGGGGCGCCAATGTGGCCGAGGAGGTCCAGGAGATGGCCGGTATCGGCCGCTTCGGCTGGGTCACCGATCCGGAGGGCAACCGGATCGAGCTCTGGCAGTCCGCGTAGCTAGACCGGGATCAGCCGGGAGACCAGCGTGCCGAGCTGCCGCGCGTTGCGGCACTCGTGCATCTCGATCACCTCGGTGTACTCGTCCGTGGCGGAATCGCCGGTGCCCCACTGCTTCCGGTGCTCCGGGTTCAGCCAGAACGCCCGGCGAGCCGGAGCGATGATCCGCCGCAACGTGGCGACCTTCGGGTCGGCGTTGTTGTTGCGCGCGTCGCCGAGGATCAGTACCGAGGTCTTGGGGCCGATGACGTCGGCGTACCGCTCGGCGAACTCGTCGAACGCCCGCCCGTACTCGCTGTGCCCGTACCAGCGGATCACGTTGGCCTCGCTGAGGATCCGGGCACCGAGCGCGGCCGGGTCGGCGACGCCCGCGGTGACCAGATGGGTCACCTCGTCCATCCCGTCGACGAAGGCGAACACCCGGATCTTGCTGAACTGGTCGCGCAACGCCTGCACCAGCAGCATGGTGAAGTTGGCGAAACCGGCCACCGAGCCGGACATGTCGCACAGCAGCACGATCTCCGGCCTGCCCGGCTTGTGCCGCCGGTACACCGGTTTCATCGGCACGCCGCCGGTGGACAGCGAGCCGCGCAGCGTCCGGCGCAGGTCGATCTGACCGCGTGCGGCCCGGCGCCTGCGTGCGGCGAGCCGGGTGGCGAGCATCCGCGCCAGGGGCTGCACCACCTTGCGCAGCTCGGCGACCTGCCCGGCCCGCAGGAAGTCCAGCTGGTCGGGGGCGGGTGGCACGGCGACGTCGGCGAGGGTCTTGCGGCCGCGGAGCTCGGCGACCCGGCGGAGCGCCTCGTCGTGCACGAGCTCGCGGAACCGCTGCACCCGGCGGCGGACCTCGTCGCGGGCCAGCCGCTCGGTGAACCCGGGGTCGGCCTGCATGGCGGCCAGCACCCGGACGATCAGCGTCTGCGGCTGAACCCGGTCCAGGGTCTGGTGAATCGACCACCCCTTGAGCCCGGAGCCGTTCTGCCCGTATTCGCCGAACGCGTCGACCGCCTGGCCCGCGAGTTGCCGCAGCTGCGGCTCGTCATCGGTGGCGAACGCGGTGATCAGCCGGTCGTTCAGCTCGTCGAGGGTGATGTCCTCGTGCCGCGCCTGTTCCGGAGCGCCGACGCCCAGGGGGAAGAACAGCTCGAAGGTCGAGTCGAAGACGGCGCGCTGCCCCTCCTTGCGGATCAGGCAGGCGGCCAGCCCTTCGCGGGCGCGTTCCCGATCGTCCAGCCCGAGTACCTGCAACGCCTCCGCCGCGTCCACGGTCTCGCCCGGCCCGATCTGGAAACCCTTGGTGCGCAACGTCTGGACGAACTCGGTCAGCCGCTGGGCCACCCCGCTCATAGCTTGTCCAGCTCCAGCTTCTGGCCCACCTTGATCATGTCCTCCTGGTGCTTGACGATCACGCCCAGGCTCTCCCGGACGAGGTGCTCGTCGAGGCTCTCGGCACCGAGTTCCAGCAGCGTGCGGGCCCAGTCGATGGTCTCGGCCACCGACGGGGCCTTGCGCAGGTCCATCGCCCGCAACGCGTTGACCACCCGGACCACGGAAGTGGCGAGGTCCCGGTCGATGCCGGGCACCCGGGTCAGCACGATGCGCTTCTCCAGGTCCTCATCCGGAAAGTCGATGTGCAGGAACAGGCACCGGCGGCGCAGCGCCTCGGACAGTTCCCGGGTCGCGTTGGAGGTCAGCACGGCGAACGGCCGTTGCTCGGCGGTGATGGTGCCCAGCTCCGGGACGGTGACCTGGAAGTCGCCGAGCACCTCCAGCAGCAGCCCCTCCACCTCGACGTCGGCCTTGTCGGTCTCGTCGATCAGCAGCACGGTCGGCTCGCTGCCGCGGATCGCGGTGAGCAGCGGCCGGGGCAGCAGGAACTCCTCGCTGAAGATGTCGGTGCGGGCGTCCTCCCACGTCTCGTCCCGCCCGGCGGTGATCCGCAGCAGCTGCTTGGCGTGGTTCCACTCGTACAGCGCCCGGGACTCGTCCACGCCCTCGTAGCACTGCAGGCGGACCAGCCGGGATCCGGTGACCTGGGCGACCGCCTTGGCCAGCTCGGTCTTGCCGACGCCCGCCGGTCCCTCGACCAGCAGCGGCTTGCCGAGCCGGTCGGCCAGGAACACGGTGGTGGCGACGGCGTTGGATGCCAGGTACCCGGCCTCGGCCAACCGGCTGGACACCTCGTCGACGGAGGTGAAGAAGGTGGTCACCGGGCCATCCTGACACCCGTGACCGGTCCCGGCAATGGTCCGGGATACCGCCGGTATGCCGCGGGCTACGGATCTGTAACGGAATCCGGACGATCCCCAGGCGTGCCAAGGACATTCGGCTCGCACGCTGATCGGGGTAAGCGCTTCATCCTGAATGGAGTATCCCTGTGCATCCCCGTGTTCTGATCGCCTCCGCGCTCGTTGCCGGAGTGCTGGGTGTCGCCGCACTGAGTTCGACGGACATCCTGTCCATCTCTCCGGTGCGCGATATCCAGGGTGGTACCGAATCCCCGAGCCCGTACGCCTTCACCGGCTCGTTCCAGCGCCCCGAATCGCCGCGCCCGGACGACCACGGCTGCGGCGCCACCCTCATCGCGCCGCAGTGGGTCATCACCGCCGGGCACTGTATGAAGGTCCTCGACCAGACGGAGTCCGGCCGCCCCGAGTTGTGGCAGGTCCGGCTCGGCTCCACGTCCGCCTCCAGCGGCGGCGAGTTGCTCTCGGTGGAGCGGTTCGTCAAGCACCCCGGCGGCGTCCGGGACGGTGACGTGGCGCTGATGAAGCTGCGGCAGCCCGCGAAGGCCACGCCGATCCCGATGATCGACAAGACCCCGGCTGTCGGCGCCGGCATGCGCATCCTCGGCTGGGGCATGACCTGCGATCAGCTGGAGCCGAAGTGCTTCCCGGACAAGCTGCGGGAGGCGGACACCCAGCTCCAGTCCCAGGACCACTGCTCGGCGTCCATCCCGGACCAGGAACTGTGTATCGGCGCCGTGGACGGCAGTGTGGCGCCCACCAACATGGACTCCGGTGGTCCCGCGCTGCTGAAGAACGGTGACTCGTTCGCCCTCGCCGGCCTGGTGAGCGGGCCCGGCGATGGCCCCGGGATCTACGTGAACGTGGCCGCGTTCCGCCAGTGGATCGCCGACACCATGGCGGCTCCGGAGAAGTTCGTGCCCTGGCAGGGCGCGCCGATCGAGGGCGCGGCCCAGATCGGTGGCTGCTCCGGTTCCGTGGTCCGGCCGCCCGCCACCAAAGACACCGATCCGGCACTGCTGCTGACCAACGGCCACTGCGTCACCGGTGACCTGCCCGCCCCGGGGGCGGCGTTCGCCAACCGCGCCGAGCTCCAGAAGGTGGTCATCCTGGGCACCGAGGGCCTGACGAAGGCCCGCGCGACGACGACCAAGCTGTTGTACGCCACCATGACCGGCACCGATGTGGCCCTCTACCGGCTGGACAAGACCTACGCCCAGCTCAAGACCGACGGCGCCAAGGTCTTCCCGCTGGCCACCGCACCCGCCAAGGCGGGGGAGAAGTTCACCATCCCCGCGGCACACGCGCAGCGCACCTTCGAGTGCACCCTGGACGCGGTCGTGCCGGAACTGCGCGAGGCGGGCTACACGCAGAAGGACTCGCTGCGCTACCAGGTGGGCAACTGCGATCCCACGCACGGCGCCTCCGGTTCCCCGCTGGTCTCGGTGAAGACCGGCGAGGTGATCGGCGTGCACAACACCGGCAACGACAACGGTGAGCTGTGCACGCAGGACAACCCCTGCGAGGTCGTCGGCGGGAAGCCGCAGGCGGTCAAGGACCGCAAGTACGGTCAGCAGACGTCCGCGCTGGTCGCCTGCCTGGCGCCCGGTTCGGAGTTCGACCTGAACCGCCCGGGTTGCTCGCTGACCAAGGCCTGATCGTTCGTTGGGACGTCGGCTCGCCCCACCGACGTCCCGTCGTCAGGCCTTCAGCCGCTGGAGCGCCCGCTCCGAGTCGGATCCGGGTTCGGCCTGGTAGACCCAGACTTCCAGCCCGGCGTGATCGGGCAGCCGGAGCACGTGCTGGTGCAACGTCAGCACTCCGGCGGTAGCGTGCCGGAACCGTTTGACCGCGCTGCCCTTGCGATGCACGTCGTGCCGCGCCCACATCGGGCGGAACGCGGCGCTGCGCAGGGTGAGCTCGCTGATCAACTCCACCAGTTCGGGTGGGTGCGGTTCCCGGCCGGCGGCGGCCCGCAGCGAGGCGGCGGTACAGCGGGCGAGCTGCCCGGCGTCCTCGATGAGCTCGGCGACCTTCTCGTCCAGGAACGCCATCCGCGCCAGGTTGTCCCGGTACCGCAGCCCCGCGTACAGGGCGTCGGCGAGCGGATTGCGGGCGATGACGTCCAGCCACGGCGTGACCAGCATGGCCGGCGTGTCCGGCCAGCGCTGGATCAGCTCGGTGAGCAGCCCGTGGTCGGTCGGCGCGGGCGCGGGGACCGGGTCGACCGCGACCAGTCCGCGCAGGTGGGAGTGGGTGTCGAGGTCGAGCAGCAAGGCCTTGGCGAGCGCGTCCAGCACCTGGACGGAGGGCCGCCGCTCGCGGCCCTGCTCCAGCTGCACGTAGTAGTCGGTACTTACCCCGGCCAGCAACGCGACCTCGTCCCGGCGCAGCCCGGGGACCTGACGTGCTCCGCCCGGTTCCAGGCCGACCTGCTCGGGCCGGACCAGCGATCGCCGGGCGCGGAGGAACTCGCCGAGTGCACTCGCCATGGCCCCACCCTAGAGGTGATCAAGGGCCGTGGGGTGGGTGTGGCGGTACTACCCCCGGCCGTGGCACCCGCATCTAGCGTCGTGACCATGTTCGTTGTCACCGGAGCCACCGGGCGGACCGGGCGCGCAGTGGTCGCAGGACTGCTCCGCGCCGGGCGTGCCGTCCGGGCAGTGAGTCGTCGTCCCGTCGAGCTGGAAGGAGTGGAATCGGTCATCGCGCAGCCGGATGACCCGGCCGCGCTCACCGCGGCCTTCGCCGGTGCGGAGGGGGCATACGTCATGGTGCAGCCCAACTACATCCCGGACAGCCCCGACTTCCCGGCCCACCAGCACGCGGTCGTCGACGCCATGGCTGCTGCGTTGGCCGCGGCCGGTACCGGGCGGATCGTGACGCTGAGCAGCTGGGGCGCGGACAAACCGGGTGGCACCGGACCGGTCGCCGGGTTGCACTACCTGGAGACCCGGATCGACGCGCTCGACGCGGTGGTCACCCACCTGCGGGCCGGGTACTTCATGGAGAACCTGCTCGGGCACGCGGACACCATCCGGGACCGGGGAGTCATCGCGGCACCGTTCGACCCGGACATCGCCATGCCGTTCATCGCCGCCGCCGACATCGGCCATGCCGCGGCGCGGATCCTGCTCGGTCCTCCGGCGGCCGAGATCCTGGAGCTGCACGGTGAACGCGATCTGAGCATGGCCGAGGCGACGCGGGTGATCGGCGGGCTGTCCGGCCGACCGGACCTGCGCTACGTCCGGCAGTCGCTCGACGAGTTCGCCGCCGGTCTGCGTGACGCGGGGGTGTCGGCGAGTGTCGCCGGGCTGATGGTCGAGGTGGCGGAGGCGATCAACTCCGGGCACACGGCCGCGGTGCAACCCCGGTCGGCCAGGACGACGACGCCCACCAGCATCGAGGAGTTCGTGACCGATGCCCTGATCAGCGGAACCCTGCCGAGCGCAGCCAGTCGATGACCGCGAGGTGGTACCGCCCCGCGTTGGGCGCGAAGTTCATCGCATGACCCGCCTCGGGTAGTACGAAGGCGTCCAGCCTTGTCGTCTGCGGGAAGTAGGCCTGCTCACTGCGAACCAGTCTGTCGGCGCTGCGGCAGTCGGCGCCGGCCGGTGCGTCGCAGAACAGGACGTCCAGCTGTCCGTTGACCAGGAGGACCGGCTGGGTGATCTGCGTGGTGTGGGTGCCCAGCGGGGTGATCCGGGGGAACGCGGTGAGCAGTTCACCGGAGGCCAGCACGTCCCGATGCGCCTCGTCGTAGTCCAGCGCGGCCTGCGGAACCCGGGCCGGCCGGTGGAAGGCGATCTCCCTGGTCCCCGGGCGGGTGGTGATGTACCCGGGGTCCAGGTGCCGCTCGGCGAGCAGCGGGTCCAGGGGGGTCACCGGCACCAGTTGCGGGAAGGACGGCGCGGCGCCCACGGCGTTGAGCAGGTGGCTGACGCCGGTCAGCACGACGGCGTCCACCTCGCCGGAGTACCGGGCAGCGGTCACTCCGGCGTGCACCGAACCCAGGGAGTGGCCGACCAGCACCACCCGGTCGAAGCCGGGCCGCAGCGTGCCGAGCACCTGGTGGATCGCGTCCGCCATCACGTCAACGGTGACCATTGTGGACAGTGGATGGGAACTGCGGCCGGCGCCGAGCCGGTCCAGGTTCAGCGTGGCGTGGCCGGCCCGGTTCATCGCCTCCCGGTAGGAGACGCCGCCGGACGGATAGTCCCAATAGGACTGGTTGTAGGTGGCGCCGGGGATGAGCACCTGCACCGTCGTGGCGTTGGCCGGTGCGCAGAGGGTGCCCGCCATGGTCTGCCGGGATCCGGCGACGGTGACCGGGTAACGCAGCTCCTGGCAGGTGGTTGTGCTCGCTTGTGCGGGAGCGGGGAGCAGGGCGGTGAGGAGGATCAGGGCGAGGCCGAGTGCGCGCATGGCTTTTCCTGTGCTGGGCGGAGTTGATCACCTGGATACCACAGGTCGGGTCGCCTGCCCATGCGGTGCAGCAGGCGGTCCTGGGGGGCGGGGCACGCCCCTTTGTGGGGAGCGGCGAAGAACCGGCGGAGCATCTCCTCGGGTAGGCCGGCGTAGATCTCGTCGAAGTGGTCGCCGATCCACCTGACCAGCCCGGCGTCGAGGGTGTCGGTGGCGCCGATCGCGCGGGCGAGGTCCCAGGTGTGAATGACGTTGTCCGTGGTCCGGATGGCGAGTGCCTGCAGGCCGGTCACCTCGCCCAGGGGGTAGTCCAGGATGCGGTCGAGCGCGCCCGGCCTGGCGAAGGCCTCCGCGCAGGCCCGTACGGACCGCGTGTAGGCCGCCAGCGGGTCGGTGCCGAGTGCGTCGGCATCGCGTAACCGCAGGAACTCCGCGCGGGTTCCGCCCTCGATGAGGGCCACATAGTTGAGGTTTCCCCGGGTCACGTGGTTGACCAGCCGGTGCACGTTCCACTCGGGGCAGGGGGTGGGCAGGGTCCACTGCGCAGGCTGGACGACTCGTAGCCGGAGCTCGAACTCCGTGCTGGACAACAGGTATCTCTCCATGTGCCCCAGCGTGCTCGCCGGTGGGACCGGGGGCTGGCAGCTATGCGACGTCGGCCTGGGAGGCGTCCCGCTGTCGCGAGGCGCCCCCTAACCCTTACAGGAGCCACTGGCGGCTTCCGGTACTCGGTGATACGTTGTACCGGTACTCGGTGCTACCGAGTACCGGAGCGGAGGACCGGGATGGATGACCTGACGGAGATGCTGAAAGGCACCCTGGAGGGCTGCGTGCTGCAGATCATCGGCAGCGAGGAGACGTACGGGTACGCCATCACGCGTCGGCTGAACGAACTCGGGTTCGTCGACGTCATCGAGGGGACGGTGTACACGATCCTGCTGCGCCTGGAGAAGAACGGGCTCGTCCAGGTCACCAAGCGACCGTCCGGGCTGGGCCCACCGCGCAAGTTCTACGCGCTCAACGACGCGGGACGCGCGGAACTCGCGACGTTCTGGCGGAAGTGGGCATACCTCTCATCGCGCATCGACAAGCTCAAGGAGGGTGGGGGAATGAACTTCTGGGAGACCATCACCGGCAGCGATCTCACCAGGGACTGGCAGGCGTTCGAAGACCGGGCGGCCGCGTTGCCGGCCGACTATCAGGCGGCGTGGGAGAAGATCAAGGTTCACCTTCAGCCCCACTCGACCTTCACCGGCCGCAACCTGGTGCCGATCGTCGACGGAGCCCTGGGACTGCTCGAAGAGTCGGCGGCCGAGGGGCAGGACATCGCGCAGGTGCTCGGGGACGACATCGAGGGCTTCTGCGCCGCGTTGACCGGCGGCGCTGGGGCCCGGACCTACCGGGACCGGTGGCGCGAGCAGCTGAACAGGAACGTCGCACGGAAGCTGGGAGGGTGACGTGGGTATCCGGGACATCATCGAGGGCAAGCGGCAGTGGCGGGCGCACGTGGCCCGGGTCAAGGCGCTGCCGCGGGACTACCAGATCGTCTATCGGGAGATGCAGCGGTACTTCTTCAAGGTCGGGCCGGTCGGGCTCGCCGACGGATCACTGCTCTCCGGGGTCGTCGATTTCTTCGAGGAGGGCGTGGCCGAGGACAAGGGGGTCCTGGAGCTCACCGGCACCGACGTCGCCGCCTTCTGCGACGGCCTGCTGAAGGACTCGCGCACCTACGCGGACATCTATCAGGAGTCCCTCAGCAAGGAGCGGTGAAGCACGTCGAACTCGCAGCCGGGGGAGGACGGGTCGAAGCCGTTCTGGATCAGCCAGGGGGAGGCCTCCAGGCTGCGCAGTGACCACCACGCCCGGATCACGTCGAGGTCGACCTCGGTGCCGTACCCGTCGAGGACCTCGCCGAGGCGTTCCTCATGTCCGAGCGTCAGGATCGCCAGGTCGAAGTGCGCGTCACCCCGGGCTCCCTCGGACCAGTCGAGCACGCCGGTGATCTCGTCACCCTCGACGAACACGTGGTCGACCTGGAGATCGCCGTGGATGAACACCGGTGTCCACGGCCGGAGCGCGGCCTCGGCGATCTCCCGGTTGCGAGTGACCACCTCGGCTGGCAGCGCACCGTTGGCGATGAGCCACTCGCACTCGCCGTCGAGCCGCGAGACGATCTCGTCGAGGCTGCGACCGGGGCGCGGTGGCAGCGGAGCGTCGTGCAACTTCCGTACGGCGGCACCGGCTGCGACCCAGGCCGCCGTCGACGCGGTCGATGGCTCCCCGAGGCGGCCGAGCGCCGTCCCGGGGAGCGCGGCGAGCGCGAGTACCTGCGGTTGCCGCCAGCGGATCTGCGGGGTCGGGAGCGGGGTCAAGGCCATCGCCTCGACCTCCGCGTCGAGGCGCTCCCGATCGGCGTCGATCTTCAGGAACATGTCACCGACGCGCAGGGTCGCCCGTTCCTGATGGGCGACGACCACCTCGATCCCGTGCACGTCAGGCCGTCGCCGACAGGCTTCGCTTGGCGAGGAAGTAGGCGGGGAGCATCGCGTCGTGCTCCTCGCTGTCCAGCCCGCCGAGGTGCAGGAGCACCGGTCCGGCAGGGGTGACCACCAGCAGGGCCCGTTCCTTCTTGGTCGAGTCCAGGCTCTTCTTCAGGTAGCTGACCTCGGCGGCGGGCAGGCCACCGACGGTCGCCTCGCGATACTGCGATCCGCTGATGTTCTTCTCCCCGGCCAGGAACTTCTCCAGCAGCTGCCGGGGCTTGTCCGTCGCCGGAGCGCCGGCCCAGACCCGCAGGTAGCCGATGTTCCCTGCGGGCTTCGCGTCGATCTCGCACCTCGTGCTGAGACCGCCCTGGTTGGTGAGGCCGGCCAGCGGTGAACTGGTGTCGGCCGCCACCGCCTTGGGCTTCCAGGCCTTCGCCAGGTCGAAGGTCACCGGCAGCGCGCACGGCGTACCGGCACCACCGACCTTGCCCTCGGCCGCCGCGGATTTGGTGTCATCCCGCCAGGGTTCGCCCGGCTGGCCCACCTCGGAGGCGGCGGCGGTGGTGGTGGACGGCTTCGGCGCGGTGTCGTTTCCGCCGGAGCAGCCGGCCAGCAGCACCATGCCGAGCACGGCGGACACCCAGAGACGTGTTCTCATCAGAAAATCCCCCAGTCGATTCCTGGGAAGGATACGCGATCAGCCGCCTGGCAGGACCACCGCGCGGCCGATGACCTTGCCGGCTTCCAGCCGTTCGTAGGCCAGTGGGGCCTCGTCGAGGGTGTAGGTCTCGGTGCGGATATCGAGGCCGCCCGCCCGGGCCAGGGCGATCACCTCGGTGAGGTCACCACGGGTGCCCCAGTACGGCGCGTAGGCGCTCATACCGAAGGGGACCAGCATGAAGCCCATGGCCATCGCGCCGCCGCCCAGCCCGACATTGAGCACCCGGGCCTCGACGGCGGCGCACTCGACGGTGATGCGGCCGGTCGCCTGTGTTCCCACGAAGTCGAAGACCACGTCGGCGCCGAGGCCGCCGGTGAGGTCGCGGATCCCCTGGGGTGAGGACGCGTCCGACATCAGCGCCTCCCCGGCGCCGACCGCCTCGGCGAGGGCCAGTTTCTCCGCGCTCACGTCGAGCGCGATGATCCGCGCCGGGGTCAGCGCCCGCAGCAGCTGGATCGCCACGTGGCCCAGGCCGCCGACGCCGATCACCACGGCGGTCGATCCGGGAACGAGCGCGGGCATCGCCCAGCGGATCGCGTGATAGGAGGTCAGGCCGGCGTCGGTCAGCGGCACCGCGGCCACCGGGTCGAGGCCGGACAGCGGGACCAGGTGGCGTGCGGCGTCGACGAGCAGGTACTCCGCGAGGGCTCCCGGAGCGCCGAGGCCGGGCGCGTGGATCCCCAGCCGGCGGGCGTGCGGGCAGTAGTTCTCCCGGCCCGCCGCGCATGCCGGGCAGCCGCCGCAGCCCCACGCGCCGTAGACCGCGACGCTGTCGCCCACCGCGACCCCGGTCGTCCCCGCGCCCAGCGCCGCCACCGTGCCCACGGCCTCGTGGCCCAGGGTCAGCGGCAGCGGGAACCGCAACCGCTCCGCGGGCAGCTGCATCAGCGCGAGGTCGGAGTGGCACAGGCCCGCGGCGGTGACCTGCACCAGGACCTGGCCGGGACCCGGTTCGGGATCGGGCAGCCCGACGACCTCGGGGGCCGCGCCGGCCCTGCGGTACTGGAGTGCCCTCATCGGTGGCTCGCCGCTGTCAGTACGAACCCCTCGTAGTCCGCTGCGGCGACCGCGTCGCAGCGCTCGCGGTACCGGCCGAGGCCTCCCGCGTAGGGCATGAACACGCGTGGTTTGCCGGGCACGTTCGCACCCAGGTACCAGGAGTTCGCCGCCGAGTAGAGCCGGGTCGCGCTCACCTCGTTGACGTGCCGCACCCAGTCCTGCTCGGCCCGTTCGGTGGCCTCGACCGTGGCCACGCCCCGGTCCCGGGCGTGGCCGACGCACCGGGCGATCCACTCCACCTGCTGCTCGATCGACATCACCATGTTGGTCAGCACCGACGGGCTGCCGGGCGCGGCGACCAGGAACAGGTTGGGGAAGCCCGCGCTCTGCAGGCCCAGGTAGGTGATCGGCCCGGCCGACCACTTGTCGCGCAGGGTGCGTCCGTTCCGGCCGCGGACGTCGATGGCGGTCAGGCTGCCGGTCATGGCGTCGAATCCGGTGGCGAACACGATCACGTCGGCCTCGTGCTCGGTGCCGCCGGCGACCACGCCACCCGGGCCGATCCGCTCGATCGGGTTCGTCCGCACGTCGACCAGGTGGACGTTCTCCCGGTTGTAGGTCGCGTAGTAGCCGGTGTCCAGGCAGGCCCGCTTGGTCCCGAAGGGGTAGTCGCGCGGGCACAGCAGCTCGGCGGTCTCCGGGTCGTCGACCGTCTCGTGGATCCGGTCGCGGATGAAGTCGGCGACCACATCGTTGGCGGCCAGGTCGGTCGTCACGTCGTTGAAGCTGAGCAGCAGACCGGCCAGCGTGCCCGACTCCCATGCCGCGGTGAGCACCTTCCGCCGCTCTTCGGCGGTCACCTCCAGCGCACTCGTCTCTCCGACGCGGGCCAGGGCCAGGCCGATCCCGCTGTACCGGGCGTGTTCGCGCAGCTCCGGGTAGCGCTCCTTGATCCCGGCCAGCTCGCCGGGCACGAGCTCGCGGTTCAGCGCGGGAACCGCGAAGGTGGCGGTGCGCTGGAAGACGGTGAGCCGGTCGGCCTGCTCGGCGATGATCGGGATGGCCTGGACGCCCGAGGATCCGGTGCCGATCACGGCGACCCGCTTCCCGCTGAAGTCCACCCCACCGGCCGGCCAGTGCGCGGTGTGGTGCCAGTCCCCGGCGAAGGACTCCAGGCCGTCGATCGCGGGCACCTGCGAGGAGGACAGGCAGCCGGTGGCCATCACGCACCAGGTGGCCCGGTACCGATCACCCCGCTCGGTGCGCACCGTCCACCGGTCCGCCGTCTCGTCGTAGTGCGCGGCGGCGACGCGGGTGTTCAGCCGGATGTCGCGGCGCAGGTCGAAGCGATCGGCGACGTGGTCGAGGTAGCGGAGGATCTCGGGCTGGGCCGGGTAGCGCTCGGTCCACTCCCACTCCTGCTGGAGGTCCTCGCTGAAGGAGTACGAGTAGTCGTGGCACTCGATGTCCACACGTGCGCCGGGGTAGCGGTTCCAGTACCAGGTACCGCCCACCCCGTCGCCGGCCTCCAGCACGACCGCGTTCAGGCCGGCGCCGCGCAGGGTGTGCAGCATGTACATCCCGGCGAAGCCGGCGCCCACGATCACGGCGTCGACCGGTGTCATCTCGGACATGGGCCCCCCGGTGTTCGGTGATCACCACTGTCCCAGGCGCGGGTACCGCCTACCAGCCGTCGAAGCGGTGAAGGAGTTCCGCAGATAGCACTGAACCGCCGGTGACCAGGAAAGATCCGGGTTCTCACTTTCCTGGGCGTCCGGGCGGATCGATCTCTACTTTCGAGAACATGACGGAGAAGACGATTCCCGGGCTGAAGGCCCAGTCGATCGAGCCGGTCGCCGACTTCTACACCGCACTGGGGTTCGAGATCACGTTCCGGCAGACGACGCCCTATCAGTTCCTGAGCGTGAAACGGGGTGGCATCGAGCTGAACTTCTACGGGGACACGCGGTTCGATCCGACGTCGTCCACGCATGGTTGTGTGGTCGAGACCGATGACGTCGACCAGCTGTACGCGGCCTTCACCGAAGGGCTGCGGGAAGCCTTCGGGTCGGTGCCCGTTCAGGGACTTCCCCGGGTGGGCGCGTTGAAGGACGAGAGCTACGGGTCGCGGCAGTTCCTGATGAACGATCCCGGTGGGAACACCATCCACATCGCCCAGCAGATCAGCGAGGACCAGCGGCACCGGCCACTGCCGAAGGGGACGTTCGACCGGGCCATCCACACGGGCTCGCTGTTCGCGGATTCCAAGCAGGACCTGGAGCTGGCGGTGCAGGTGCTGGATCGGGCGCTGCAGCGGACCGACGAGCAGCCGACCGCGGTCCAGCTGGTGCGCCTGCTGGTACTCCGGGCCGACGTGGCGGTCCGTCAGGGGGAGCCGGCGCTGGCCAGGGAATTGCTGGTCCGGGCCAGGGCGACCGGGGCCGGTGGACCGGAGTCGGCGGATGACCTCCGGCGGCTCGCGGAACTGGAAGCCGGGCTGTGAGCTGACTGCTGCGGGGTTTGAGAGGCTTGACCGGTGGTGGACCGTTATCTGACCGCGGCGGGTGCCGGGATCCATGAGATCGAGATCCGGCGTTCCCGGTTCCTGTGCGCGCTCGCCCCGGTGACCTCGGAGGAGGCCGCGCGGGACGTGATCATGGCCCGCCGGAAGGCGGATCCGGCGGCGGGCCACCACTGTCACGCGTTCGTGCTCGGTGCCGACGGGCGGACCCAGCGGTCCAGTGACGACGGCGAGCCCGCCGGCACCGCGGGCACCCCGATGCTGGAGGTGCTGCGCCGCCGGGAGCTGACCGACACCGTCGCGGTGGTGACCCGGTACTTCGGCGGCGTCCTGCTCGGTGCGGGCGGTCTGATCCGGGCATACGGCCAGGCCGTCTCGGAGGCGGTCGACGCCGTCGGGGTGCGGGAGTACCGGCGGATGCGGTTGCTGGAGGTCGTCGTCGACTACGACCGGGCCGGTCGCTTCGAGAACGACCTCCGGTCCTCGCCCTACCTGCTGCACGCGACCCGGTTCGAGGACCTCGCCCACTTCGACGTCGGCGTCGCACCCGGCCAGGCCGACGGATTCCAGGCCTGGCTGGCCGATCTCACCAGCGGCGAGGCGCTCACCGCCGACGCCGGGGAAACCTGGCTGCCCACCTCATGACGGCGAGGTGTCCCAGTCGCGGGGGAGACCGAAGGTGTCGTGCAGACCGGCGGCGCCCGCCTCGGTGAGCCGGACGACCCGCCGGGCACGTCCCCTGCCCAGCCAATCCAGGGTGAACAGCCGCCGGGTGATGGCCGCGCCCAGCGCACCGGCCAGGTGGTGGCGGTTCTCGCCCCAGTCGACGCAGTACCGGATCACCGGCCGGCGCCGGGAGAACTCCGCGAGATCGACCCCGAACGCGCCGAGCCGGTCCCGGCCGGTTGCGGTGATCCGGTAGCTGCCGGCGGCCCGGGCCAGGACACCGTCGACGACCAGCGCGGACAGCAGTGCGACCCCGAGTCGCCCGGCGAGGTGGTCGTAGCACAACCGGGCCCGCAACAACGCGTGCGCGCGGACGCCCTCGCGCAACGATCGCACCGGCAGCGGCCGGGCGATCCTGGCCAGCTCCTCCAGCGCCCGGGCCACATCGGGGCTCGCCAGGCGGTAGTGGCGGTAGCGGCCGTCGTGTTCGACGGTCAGCAGCTTGGCCTCGCGCAGCCTGGCCAGGTGCTCGCTGATCGTGGACACGCTCACCCCGGCCGCCACGGCCAGCGAGCTGGCCGGCAGCGCACGGCCGTCGGCCAGCGCGCACAGCACCTTGGCCCGGGACGGATCGCCGATGGCCGCGGCCACGTGCGCGATGTCCCGCTCCGTCGCGGAGTTGTGCATGGCCCCACGGTAGTACGAGGACACTTCGGTGATCGCCGTAGTGTTTCCGCAGAACACTGGCGCCATGACTGTCACCCGGCTGCCGCTGTTCGCCCTCTGCCTGGGCTATTTCCTGGTGATCCTGGACGTCACCGTGGTCACCGTCGCGGCCCCGGCCATCGGCGCGGACCTGCGGGCCCCGGTGACCGGGTTGCAGTGGGTCTTCGACGGCTACACGCTGACCTTCGCCGCGCTGCTGCTGTTCTGCGGCGGCCTGAACGACCGGCTGGGCGGGAAGGTGGTGTTCCTGGCCGGCCTGGCGGTGTTCACCCTCGCCTCGGCCGGCTGTGGGCTGGCGCCGTCGACGGGCATGCTGATCGGCGCCCGGCTGGTGCAGGGGATCGGCGCCGCGGCGATGGTGCCCTCCTCACTCGCGTTGCTGCGTCACGCCTATTCCGATCAGACCGCACGAGCGCGGGCGTTCGGCGTGTGGGGCATGATCGCCGGGATCGCGGCGGGCGCCGGACCGGTACTCGGCGGTGTGCTGGTGTCCACCCTGGGCTGGCGATCGGTGTTCGTCGTCAACCTGCCGGTGGGCCTGCTCGGACTCCTGCTGACCGCCAGGTTCGTGCCGGCTCCGCCGCCCGCCGGCCGGTCGAGGAGGCTGGACGTGCCGGCGCAGCTGACCGGCGCGCTGTGCCTGACCGGGTTGACCTGGGCGCTGATCGAGGCCGGGGCACGCGGCTGGACCTCCCCGGTGGTGCTGGCCGGATTCGGTCTCTTCCTCCTCGCGCTGGCCGGTTTCCTGTTCCTGGAGGCCACCGGCCCGGAGCCGATGCTGCCCTTGGACCTCTTCGCGGTGTCGAGCTTCCGTGCCTCGGCGGCGGTCGGACTGCTGCTGAACCTCGGCTTCTACGGGCTGCTGTTCGTCCTGCCGCTGTACCTCCAGCAGATCCGGCAGTTCACCGCGATGATGACCGGCCTGGCCATGCTGCCGATGGCGTTGATGCCGATGATCTCCTCGCCGCTGGGTGGCCGGCTGGCCGCGCGCACCGGTCCGCGGCTGCCCATGGCGATCGGGCTGCTCCTCGGGGGTATCGGACTGCTCGCCTGGCTGCCGACCGGACCCGGGAGCAGCTACTGGGCATTGATCGCCCCGATGATGCTCACCGGATTCGGCATCGGGTTCACCATGCCCGCGGCGACGTCGGCGATCCTGGAGGCCGTGCCCGCCGCACGTGCCGGGATCGCCTCGGCGGTGTTCATCCTCGCCCGGCAGACCGGGAGCGCGGTCGGGGTCGCGGTGGTCGGTACGGCGGTCACCGGGGGAGTGCTGACCGGCCTGCGCACCGGCGCGCTCCTCGGTGGCCTCGGGTTCCTGACCGCCATGGTGATCACCCTGACCGCGCTCCGGCCGGGTACTCGAGTATCAGGGGCGCCGGTGCAGGGCCCGGTAGGCGCCGAACAGCAGTAGCAGTCCGACGATGGTCAGCGCCAGGGCGGGCCGTAGGTGCAGGTACGCGTCGTCGGCGACGAGGCGGACATCGATGAAGCGGGACACGATCCCCTGATCGCGCAGGCAGTCGATGGTCGCGTCCTTGCCCATGCAGCGCTGGACGACCGCGTCCAGCTGCCCGATATCGACCTGCCGGTCGAACGTGTTCAGGAAACCCGAATTCCCGGTGGCCACCGCGGACACGTCACCCGGCCTGGCCGACGGCTCCAGGCCGTAGGTGAGCCGCTGCTCGGCCCCCACCGCCGGTTGCGCGGTGCCCAGGCCCAGCCACACGGGGAAGTAACCGGCCAGGACCACCGCCATGCCGCCCAGCGAGTTCCGCAGGAACGCACCGGCGAACGCGCCCAGGCCGACGGCGAACACCGTGTAACCCAGGAACAACAGGTTCCCGGGGTGGTAATCGATCTTCGTCCACGGGTCGACGCCCATGGTCAGGTCGCTCGCGGTGGACAGCAGGCTGCCGGCGCTCCACTGCAACCCGAACATCACCAGCAGCGTGGGAACCAGCGTCACGGCCAGCACGCTGAGGATCCAGTGGGACCTGGTCACCGACTGGGTGAAGACCAGCACGTCGGTGCCCTGCTCCGCGTCCCTGGCGAACAGCGGACCGCCGATGAACAGGCCGGCCAGCACCGGGAAGGCCAGGATGATCCACTCGGCGTACTCCGGCCAGCGCCCCCACGCGCCGTGGAACTGCGCCGATACCGCCGAGCATCCGGGCTTGCGGTCGGGCCAGGCGTTGCACTCCAGCAGCCGCGCGGAGTCCCCGCTGATCAGTCCGCGCAGCACCAGAGCGCCGCCACCGAGGACGAGCAGCAGTCCCGCCAGGGTGAGCAGCAGCGTGCGATGCCTGCGCCACGCGACCCAGATCATGACTGCCTTCGCATGACGAGGACGGTGCCCAGGAACAACGGGACCGTCAGGCCGAGGAAGATCGCCCCCTCGATCAGGTGCACCGTCGCCGCGTCCGCCGGCCGGCCGGTGCGCATCCCGGCAAGTACGACTCGCAGGGCCACGAAGCCGCCCAGCGTGGCGAGCATGCCGACCGTGGTGCGCCGGATGAGGCAGCCGGCGAACAGGCCCGCGGTGACGGCGAACAGGGTGTAGCTCGCGGGTGCGAGGCCCGATCCGGCGAAGTTGACCGGGTCCAGGGCTCCCCGCCCGTGCGGACCCCAGTCGCCGGCGGCGTCGACCCACCAGCCGACCAGTGCCTGCAGCACCAGCGTCACCGCCAGCGTGGGTCCGAGCGCGACCAGGAAACTGATCGCCAGCCAGCGGGCCCGGCTCACCGACTGGGTGATCATGAGGATGAACGTGCCCTGTTCCAGGTCCCTGGCGAACAGGGGAGCGCCGATGAACATGCCGAACAACGCGGGAACGGCGATGACCAGCGTCTGGCCCAGACCCATCTTGGCCTGGGACCACTCGACGAAGTCTTCGACATCCCGGATGCATCCGGGCGGGGTCCGGCCCTCGACCGGGCATCCCCGGTCCGCCAGTTCGTGCAGCTCGTGCAGCATCCCCGCGCGCATCCAGGTGATCATCGCGGCACCGAAGATCGCGAAGGCGCACAGGGTGAGCAGCTGGGTGCGTTGTTTCCGCCAGGCCACCCAGATCATCCGGCGCCTGCTCCTGCGGTCGGAAGGTGGTTCCGGCGCCGGGTGACCAGGACGACGACCAGCAGGACCAGGCCGAGTACGGCCAGCGCCACGCCGGCGAGCAGGCTCCCGACCAGGAACCGCAGGGGGTCGCCCAGGTCGGTACGCGGTCCGGGGAAGCCGGCCTCGGCGAAGTCCTGGGGCTGTGCGATGGGCCGGAGTCCGGTGTAGACGACCGTTCCGAAGATCTGCGAGACCGGGACCGCTCCGTGGGCGCGGGAGTCCAGGGAGTTGTTGCGCCAGTCGCCGAGCATGAACGCCGACCCCGGCGGCACGGTCACCTGGGGGAACTCCGCCTGCAGTCCGCCGCGCGGATCCGGGTTCAACCGGTAGGTCTCCGGGATGGGCTTGCCGTTGACCTGGAGCTTGTTGTCCGCGCCGACCTCGACGGTGTCCCCGCCGAGGGCGACGACCCGCTTGATGTAGTCGCCGTCCTTCCAGTCCTGGCCGCCGTGGAACACCACGACATCGCCACGCCGGACGTCCTCGCCGGAACCGAGGCGGATCAGGACTCCCTCGCCGGCCTCGATGGTCGGTCGCATCGCCGGGGAGGGCACCACGAGGCGCTTGTGCGTGGTCAGCATCCCGAAGATCGATCCCACCACCAGCAGCACACACAGCACGAGCGGTACGACCGGCAGGATCCAGCGCCGGCGTTTCGGGCCCGGCCCGGCAACGCCGGGTGGCGGCGCGAAGACGTTGTCGGTGGACACGGAACTCCCCAGTCGGCGGTGAAAAGTCGCCATAGCATAGACGGCGCAGCCTGGGACGAACTGGCCCAGGCACCGTGACTACACAGCGCATATCGTCGACGGGGTGAGTGGAACACTGAGTGAGCTCGGGCGGGCGCTCCGGGGGTGGCGGGAGAGCGTGCCGCCGGCCCTGGCGGGGCTCCCCGGGTCCACGGTTCGGCGGCGGACCCCGGGACTGCGTCGTGAGGAACTCGGCGGGCTGGTGGGGGTGTCCGCCGACTACATCAAGCGTCTTGAGCAGGGCCGGGCCCGCCCGTCGAAGCCGGTTCTCGACGCGTTGAGCCGGGGGTTGCGGTTGTCCCGGGAGGAGTACGAGCACCTCTGCGCGCTGGCCGGTCACGCACCGGCCGGTGAGGGCTGCGTGCCGACCCACCTCGGATCCGGTGCGCGCCGGCTGCTCGACCGGCTCGGCACCGGTCCGGTCGCCGTCTTCACCGCGGCGTGGACGCGGCTGGCGGCGAACTCCTCGTGGGCGGCGTTGTTCGGTGACCCGACCACGGCCGTCGGCCTGGAACGGAACCTGGTCTGGCGGGAGTTCACCGGGCTCAACGACTGCATCGACGATCCCGCCGACGCCGAGCGCTTCCGTGCCTCCCTGGTGGCGGACCTGCGTGCCGCGGTCACCCGTTATCCGGCGGATCGCGAGCTGGCCGAACTGGTCGCGGTACTGCGCTCGGCGAGCGACGCGTTCGAGCGGGCCTGGAACGGGACACCGGTCAGCGCGTACGGCATCCATCGTGCGTTGGTCGTGCACCCCCAGGTGGGGCCGCTGCGGCTGGACCTCGACATCCTGACCATTCACGGGGACGACCTGCGCGTCGCCCTGTTCACCGCCCAGCCGGGCAGCACCGACGCCGATCGGCTCGCCCTCGTCGATGTACTCGGCCTGCAGGACATGTCCGCGAGCGAGCCGGTGCGTCGCCCATGACCGGCCGCGCGGCGCTGTCCCGCATCGACCCGGACCGCATCATCACCGGTGGACCCGAACTCGACGCCGCCGCCGCCGTGTGGAACGGGGCGGTGACCCATCGCCCGGCGCTGGTGGTGCGGTGCGAGACGACCGAGGACGTGCGGTCCGCGATCCGGGCCGCCCGCGAGTGCGGCCTGCCGCTGTCGGTCCGGGGCGGCGGCCACGACTGGGCGGGCCGGGCGGTCCGGCCCGGGGGCCTGGTCATCGACCTCACCCGGATGCGGCAGGTCTCGGTGCACGACGGCGTCGCCACCGTGGCCGGCGGAGCCACCTCCGGGGACGTGGCGGTGGCCGCGGATCGCCACGGACTCACCGCGGCCACCGGCACCGTCAGCTCCGTGGGCATGATCGGGTTGACCCTCGGCGGCGGCTACGGCCCGCTGAACGGGCGCTTCGGCCTCGCCGCGGACAACCTGCTCTCCGCCGAGGTGGTGCTCGCCGACGGCCGTGTCGTGCGGGCGGACCCGGAGCTGTTGTGGGCGCTGCGCGGTGGCGGCGGCAACTTCGGCGTGGTGACCTCCGCCGAGATCGCGCTGCATCCCGTGTCCGAGGTACTCGCCGGTTCCTTCACGTTCCCGTGGGAGCAGGCCGGCCAGGTGTTGCATGGTTACGGTGAACTCCTCGACCGCGCGCCCGACGCGCTGACCAGCATGATCAGCCTGATCTGCACCCCGGACGGCAGCCCGATGATCGTGGTGGCGCCGACCTGGTCGGGGTCGCTCGCCGAGGGGCGGGCGGCCCTCGGCGAGTTCGCCGGACTGGGCACGCCGCTGACCGCCGCCGTGAGCGCCAAGTCGCCGCTGGACAAGCTGCGCGAGTTCGATGGCGCGTTCCCGGCAGGTGACCGCTATGCGATCCGCACCCGGAACGTCCCCGACCTCAAGCCCGATGTGGTGTCCGCGCTGATCGAGGCCTATGCCGCCCGCGGCGCATCGGCGGCCTTCATCAACATCCACCACTTCCACGGGGCGTCCACCCGGACGGCCATCGAGAGCAGTGCTTTCGGGATACGCCGGGAGCACTTCATGGTCGAGCTGATCGAGCTCGGCTCGCCGGACAGCGACCCGCTGGCCGTCGCCTGGCCCCAGCAGGCCGGCGCGACGCTGGCCCCGCACGCGCTGCCCGGCGGCTACCCGAATCTGCTCGGCCCCGATGACCAGGAGCAGGCCGCGGCGGCCTACGGCCCGAACACCGCCCGGCTCCGCGCGGTCAAGGCCCGGGTGGACCCGGACGGCGTGTTCACCGCGACGCCGCTGCCCGCGGCCGGCTAGTCCGCGGTCAGCTCGGTCGGGGTGGCGAGCACGTCGACCATGGCGCCGTTGCGCAGCACCGTGACTGCCAGGGGCTTGCCGATGGCCTCGGCGAACAGCTGCCGCTGGATGCCCTGGGCGTCGGCCACCGCCGACCGGGCCACGCTGAGCACCAGGTCACCGGCATGCAGGCCCGCCTGATCTGCCGGGCCGCCGGGGATCACCTGGACCAGGCGCAGGCCTGCGGTCTGCCCGGTGCGGCCGGCCACGGCGGCCGGTAGTGGCGCGGGCACGCCGACGACGCCGAGGTAGGCCCGGCGGACGCGCCCCTCGGCCAGCAGGGTGCTGATGATCCGGCGGGTGGTCTTGTTGATCGGGATGGCCAGGCCGAGGCCGTTGCCGGCGAGCGCGGTGTTGATGCCCACGACCCGCCCGGCCGAGTCGGCCAGGGCGCCGCCGGAGTTGCCGGGGTTGAGCGCGGCATCGGTCTGGATGACGTCCTCGATGATCCGGCCGGTGCGCCCCGACGGGGTGGGAATCGCCCGGCCCAGCCCGCTGACCACGCCCGCGGTCACCGAACCGGCCAACCCGAGCGGGCTGCCGACGGCCACCACGAGCTGTCCGACGGACAGGTCGTCGGCGTCCCCGAGCACCGCGGCCCCCGGCGTGTTGCCACTGGCCCGGAGCACCGCCATGTCGGACAGCGGATCCGTGCCGATCACGTCGAACCGGGACTCGCCGCCATCGGCGAACACCACGATTCCCGAGGCGCCCGAACCGACGACGTGTGCGTTGGTGACCAGGAAACCGTCGTCGGTGAACACCACGGCCGACCCGCTGCCCTCATGCATCCGCACGCTGGCGACATGCGGCGTCACCGACCTGGCGACCGCTATCACCGTGCGGGAATAGCCGTCCAGGGCTGATCCATCCTGAGGCTTGGTCATGTCCATCGGAACGCGATGGGCGGTGTGCTTGTTCCAGGTCACCCCGCTGCCGGTCCCGGTAGGCGCGCATCGACATCTGCGAGCGGCAGGTCGAACTGCAGTACAGCCCGCCGGAGTTCCGGGTGTTGTCCACGAAGCCGGTGTGGCAGGGCGGGTTGTGGCACATCTTGAGCCGCGCCCACAGCCCGCCGGACTCGGCCCGGAAGACCGCGGCCAGCAGGGTGCCGATCGCCGCCGCCACTCCGGTCTGCGGCGAGGTGACGTCGCAGCCATCGGCGGTGACCAGGAGATTCACCGGGTGCATCGCGGCTGATCGACGCAGGTGCCGCTCCGCAGCCGCCACGACCTCGGGCGCGGTCTCCACGCCCACGTGGCGCAGGAGCAGGACGGCCAGGGCCTCCCGCAACTCGCGTGCCTCCGCCGCGTCGGCGTCCGTCACGACGGTGTCCTCGCCGCCCAGTTTCTCCCGCCGCAACCAGTCGGCGAAGGCCCGCGCGTCGCCCAGCAACTCCGGCTGCCCGTTCCCGGCGGCCTGCGTGTTCACGAACCTGATCACCAGATCCGCCGAGTGGGCCGCGACCTGCATCCGACGCACCTCCCGCTCGCTGGTGGCGGTCGCCGTTACTCATTGTGCGCAGCAGGTTACTCCGGACAACCCATCAGCCGAGTGGGAGGCACTTCACGATCGGCTTCCGAAACGATCGCGCCGGGTGTCCGGTCTCGCTAGCGTCGGATCCGGTGGGCCGGGGGAGGCCCAGCGAACGAGGGGGAGTACAGCGATGTGGATGAAGAAGGCGTTGATCGCGCTGACGGCGGCGGCCGCGTTGGCCGGCGCCGCACCGGCTGCCCAGGCCGGTGCGCAGGACGGGTTCGGCCGGTGCCCGGGTGGGCACATGTGTCTGTGGAACCAGATGTCCGGCAACGGCACCATGGCGACGTTCAAGTCCGGCGCGCCGGATCTGGGCAAGTTCGGGGTGGCGCACATCGGGTCGTTCTGGAATCGGGGCAGCAGGAACTTCTGCATCTACAAGCAGACGAACTACGGCGAGCTGACCATGATCGTCGAGCCGGGGATGCAGTTCAGTTCGGACTTCTGGGCGGGGTCCGGCCGGGTCTGCTGACGCTCAGCGGGCGGCGTCCGGCAGCTCCGCGTAGTCGGGCAGTTCGACGCCGCCCAGTGCCCGCTCGATCAGTCCGGTGAACCATTCGCCGGCGAAGTCGATCTCCGATTCTGAGCCGTCGCGGCTCTGTACGTGCAGCCGGCCGATCTCCTGGTTGGCCTCGACGTACGGGCGCATCAGTCGCTCGTAGCCGGCGAATCCCGCTTCCGGGTCCCAGTCGGCGGCGGCCAGTTCACCGGCCAGCAGGTAGGCGCCGACCAGTGCCAGCCCGGTGCCCGCGCCGGACATCGGGGACGCGCTGAACGCCGCGTCGCCGAGCAGTGCCACCCGGCCGGTCGACCAGCGGTCCATCACCACCTGAGCGACCTGGTCCAGGTAGAAGTCGGGGGTGTCGTCCAGGTGCGCCAGGATGCGCTCGGTCGACCAGCCCAGGCCGGTCATCCGCTCGCGCAGCAGGCGCTTCTGCGCCTCGAAGTCGCGGTGGTCCACCTCGAAGTCGGCGGACGGGAAGGAGAACATGGCCATCGCCCGGGTGGCGTCCTGGATGGGCCGCAGGCCCGCGGAGCGTCCGGAGCCCGGGTCCTGGTAGTCGAGCAGCCAGCGGTCCAGCCCGAACTCGTTGGGCACCGTGTAGAAGGCCAGCACCAGTCCGAGGTGGCGCAGGAACCGTTCGCGTGGCCCGAAGACCTTCGCCCGCAGCGCCGAGTGCAGGCCGTCCGCGCCGATGACGAGCTCGAAGCGTCGCTGGTCGCCGCCGGCAAAGGTCACGTCGACGCCGCCGGCGTCCTGGGTGAGCTCGGTGATGTGGTCGCCGAAGAGGTATTCGACGCCCTTGCAGGTGTCGTCGTAGAGCACCTGGGACAGGTCGCCGCGCAGGATCTCGATCTCCGCGATGTACCCGTCGCCGCCGTCGTCGTCGGCGCGGTAGGTCTCCAGCACGTTCCCGTCCGCATCCACGGTGTACGCGCCCGCGGTGTCGGTGCGGGCCGCGCGTACCGCCGCGTCCAGCCCCATCCGGAGCAGGGCCTCCTTGGCCACCCCACGCACGTCCACCGCCTGACCGCCCGGACGCAGCGCGGGTGCCCGTTCCACCACGGTCACCTCGGCTCCTCGCCGGTGCAACCAGTGGGCCAGCGCGGGTCCCGCGATGCTCGCCCCCGCCACCAACACCCTGGGACCGCTCACCCTTGCCTCCTCGTTCATCGCCGCCGATGTGTCCGTGTCGACCACCGTTCCACACGAAAGTCATCGGTATGTGTCGACACTCCTCTGAACTATGGTCGTTCGATGATGGTCAAATGGATCAGCTGCCGGGTCCTGGACAGAGCGGCCTTCGACCGGGGGCAACGGGCCTGGGGTGGACTGTCCGGCCACGCGGGTTTTCACGGTCAGTGCGGCGGCTGGAGCCGCGATGAGCCCGACCTCGCGCACGTGTTCGCGTGGTGGAGTACCGAACGGGATCACCGGGAGTTCATGGCCGGCGTGCACGACGGCCTCGCGGCCGGTCAGGTGGGCACGTATGGCGCCATCGACGTGAGCCGCTGGGAACACCACCTGGACATCGGGTCGGGTCTGCCCCGTGCCTGCCCGGCCGGTTCGGTGCTGCGACTGGCCCACTGCCGGGTGCGGGACGGTCGCCAGGACCACTTCATCCGGGCACAGGCCGACGTCTGGAACCCGGGCATGAGGGCCTGGCCCGGCATGCTCGGCGGCCTGTTCGCCGGGCGCGGCCGGGCCGAGTATCTGGTGCTCTCGCTGTGGGAATCAGCGGCCGAGCACGACAGCTACCGCACCGGTGGTCTCCCCGATCTGCGTCGCCGGGCGCAGGCGGCCGATGATCTCGCCCGTGTCGAAGGCGACCTGATCCTGCTCGATCCGGCGTGGACCGTCTCATGACCCTGTCGACACTCCTGCGTCGAAATGGACACGTATCCCGCACGGCCCAGTAAGGAAGACCTCCATCCCGGCCATGGGAGTGAACACTCTGGTGAATGTCGACTACCGGGAACAAGAAGTGGTATCTCCTCGCCGGGACGCTGCTGGTGACCGTGCTGGGGTTCATCGCCGATGTGGACGGTGCGATCGGCTTCGCCGAGCGGGTGGCCGGTGTGGACAAGCCGGAGTCGTCCACGGCGGCCGGCGGTACCGGGGTGGCGGAGTCCAGCCTTCCGACGACGTCGACGAGTCCGGTCACTCCCACGGCCGAGCTGACGGGAAATGACTCGCCGCCGCGCACGACATCCCGGAGTGGTTCCCTGAGTACGCCGACGGTGCCCGCCGGGCGAAGCGCCACCGGCTGGTTCGACCTGATCGCCTATGACCCGGTGGCGTTCGGCAACGGTCACTCCTCGGTCAACTCGATCAGCATCGGTACGGGATCGACCCCCTACCCCAGCAGCATCAAGGCCTATTACCCGTCCTCCGCCAGTAATCCCAGCAACCGGCGTACCTGGCTGGTCGGCGGTCACTGCACACAGCTGTCCGTCTGGGTGGGTAAAGACGCCAGTTCGTCCAGCAGCGCCGGTATCGGCCGGTTCGTGGTCAAGGCCGAGGACATCGAGATCGGCTCCGCGGAGGCCGGGATGAGCGATGCTCCGAAGCACATCGAGCTCGACATCACCGGCGTCAGCCGGCTGACCCTGTTCGACACCAGGGCCGGTAACGACGCCAACAACGCCTGGGGGAGCCCGCGGGTGTTCTGCACCGCGCCCCCCGGTAAGGCCAAGTAGCTAGGAGTTCAGCAGGTGCGGGGCGTGCTCTTCGACGGTCTTGAGGATCTCGTCGATACTCGGGTTGACCAGGGCCTGGTCGCCGATGATCACCGTGGGGACGACCTCGTTGCCGTTGGCCACCGCGCGGACCCGGGCCGCGGCCTCGGAGTCCTCCCAGATGTTGATCTCGGTGATGGGCAGGCCACTGGCGCGTAGCGGGCCGCTCAGCATCGCGCAGAAGGGGCAGCCGGGGCGCCAGTAATACTCGATTGTCTCCGTCACCATGTCTCCCTCGGTTCCTGCTTACAGCGTACGTGCACCCGTGCTCATTCCCCGGCGGGCATAGGCGCGCGCGGCCCGGACGCGGTCGCCACACCGGACGGAGCACCACTGCCGGGCGGCATGGGTGCGGAGCAGGAACCGCGAGCAGCGCGGGGCGCCGCAGGCCGCCAGCTTCGCCGCGTCCGGGCCGGTGAGCAGGTCGACGGCGTCCACCGCGATCACCGCGAGCAGGTGCGCGGTGGCCCGGTCCAGGGGATGCCGGGCCGAGCGGTGCAGTCCGCGACCGGTGTCCCAGGCCAGCAGGTCGGCGGTGGGCACGGCGATCAGCGCGGCGTTGACCACGGCGAGCGCGGTCTCGGGCGGCTGCTGTTGCCCGATGACGCCCGCCAGGAGTGCCCGGACCGCGTCGCGCAGGTCGAGCAGCCGCGTCGCGCACGGTCGCCCGAGGCTTATCCCCTCGGTCAGGAGCTCGCGCTGGGACAGCCAGGCTGTCGCCGATTCCGGGTTGGCGATCAGGTCCGCGGTGCCCGCCGGGGTGGTCTGCAGCGTGTTGGCCAGTTCCAGCGCGGGATGCAGGTCATCGCCCGGCGCGGGCGGAAGGGCCGTCATGGGTCTCATGGTAAACCCTTGCGCCTCCCGTGAGGCCTTGTTAGCTTCCCTCACGTCGAACAATCCCATTCAACGTGAGGTTCTCATGTCCAGTGCAGCCCGGTTCCGGCTCGTCGGCGGCCCCACCGTCCTGATCGAGATCGGTGGCCTGCGCCTGCTCACCGACCCCACCTTCGACGGCCCCGGTGAGTACGGCAGGCCCACCGTGCGGCTGGTCAAGACCGCGCCACCGGCGATCACCCCCGCCGAACTGGGACCGGTGGACGTGGCGCTGGTCTCGCACGACGAGCACCCGGACAACCTCGATCGCAGCGGACGCGCGTTCCTGGCCACGGTGCCGACCGTGCTCACCACCGCCAGCGGGGCGGGACGCCTCGGCGGTGGCACGATCGGCCTGCTCCCGTGGCAGACCCACGAGGTGCCGCGCCCGGACGGCGGCGTGCTCGCCGTGACGGCGGTGCCCGCTCAGCACGGCCCGGAAGGGTGCGAACCGGTCACCGGTGACGTCATCGGCTTCGTGCTGACCGGCGCCGATCTGCCCTCGGTCTACGTCAGCGGGGACAACGCCGCCCTCGGCCCGGTCCGCGAGATCGCCGAGCGCTTCGGCCCCCTGGACACCGCCGTCCTGTTCGCCGGTGCCGCCCGCCCCGGTGCGCTCGACGGCGCTCTGCTCACCCTGGACGGCCGGCTCGCCGCCGAGGCCGCGGCCATCCTCGGCGCGCGCCGCGTCGTACCCGCGCACCTGGACAGCTGGGGCCACTTCACCGAGGGGTTGGCCGAGTTCGTCGAGGCCTTCACCGCGGCGGGCCTGGCCGACCGGCTACTCCTGGATTCGGGCGTGTAGGTGCATGTCGTGCCGGCCGTCGTCGTGCAGCGCCGAGCTTCGCTTGGTGCCCTCCAGCAGGTAACCGCACCTGGTGGCGACCCGGCACGAGGCCTCGTTCCGCGTCGAGTGATCCAGTTCCAGGCGGCAGAAGCCGACCTCGTCCAGGGCCCAGCCGGTCAGCGCCGTGACGGCCTGGGAGGCGACGCCTCGCCGGCGCGCGGCCGGCAGCACCCAGTAGGCGACATCGGCGGTACCGTCGTCGAAGTTCAGCCCGCGCAGTGCGATCCGGCCGAGTACTCCGTCGTCGCCGGTCACCGCCCAGTGGGCACCCCGCTCGTCCCGCCAGTCCTGCCGATACGCGTCGAACCAGTCCCGGACCTGGCCCTCGGTGCACGGCCGGCGCGTGTGCCAGCGCCGGATGTCGGCGTCCCGATAGGCGGCCAGGAACACGGGTACGTCGGTGTGCTCCCAGGGCCGCAGCAGCAGGCCGCCGGTCGTCCGGAGCACGGGCTGCGCCGAGCTCGACAGCGAGCCGGTGACGAGTGTGCGGGTCATGGTCATCAGTGTGCCCGCACCAGGCCCCGGAACCGGCCCGGTGCCTGCCCGCGTTCCCGGCGGAAGGCCCGGCTGAACGCGTAGACCGAGGTGTAGCCGACGGAGTGCGCGATCGCGTCGAGGGTGTCGCCGGTGTCCCGCAACCGGATCGCCGCCAGGTCCATCCGCCAGCGGGTCAGGTAGTCGGCGGGCGCGACGCCGGTCACCGCGCGGAACCGCCGGGTCAGGGTGCTGCGGGAGACAGCCAGTTCCGCGGCGAGCGCGTCGGTGGTCCACGCCCGCGCCGGTTCCCGGTGCAGCAGGGCGAGCGCGGCGCTCACCAGGGGGTCGGCCAGCACGCCGAGCCAGGAGCCGCGGGCCTCCGCCGGCCGTTTCGCCAGCCATACCCGCAGCAGTTGTACGAGGAGCACGTCGACCATCCGGTTGAGCACGAATCCGGTCGCGATCTGTGGGTGGGCGAGTTCCCGGGAGAGCAGCCGGACGGAGTCGTCCAGGCACGTGCCACCGCCCGCGGCGGGGATGTGCAGCACCGGCGGCAGCGACGCCAGTACCTGGGTGGACACCGTGCGGTCGTAGTCGTAGCTCGCGCCCAGGATGCGCGTCCGCACCTCACCGGTGCCGAGCCGCAACACCTCACCGCTGCTCAGGCCGCCTCCGGTGCACGGGCTGTGCAGCACTCCCGGCGCGCTGCTCAGCCCGTGCGGGGTGCCGCTCGGCAGCAGCACCACATCACCGGGCAGCAGCTGCAGCGGTTCCCGGTCGGTCAGGCCGAGCCAGGCGGTACCCGAGGTGACGGCGTAGAAGGCCGCGCTGCTCAGCATGTGCCACTCGACGCCCCAGGTACCGGCGGCCTCGATGCGGGCGCCGACGGTGCCCCGCACGCCGCCGACCGCGAGCACATCCGCGAGAAGGTCCATGCCGCCCAGCCTACTGACGCAAACGGATATGTTCCTGGCCCATTCAGTCATCGATCGCGTCAGCTGGTGGGTCATATCGTCGAACCATGACGATGGATCACCATGAGATGAACCGACGGGTCATCGCCGAGTTCCGGGCCAACGGGGGAGTGGCGGGCGGTGTCACCGAGGGCATGCCCCTGGTGCTGGTGCACCACGTCGGCGCCAGGTCGGGCATCGAGCGGGTGACCCCGCTGGTGCCCTACCTGGACGGCGACCGGATCTTCATCTTCGCCAGCAAGGGCGGCAGCCCCGAGCACCCGGCCTGGTTCCACAACCTGGTGGCCAACCCGGACACCACCGTCGAGTACGGCACGGAGACGTTCCCGGTGTCCGTCCGGGTGTTGTCCGGGGCGGAGCGGGACGACATCTACGACCGGCAGATGCTCGCGCAGCCGCAGTTCCGCGAGTACGAGGGCAACACCGACCGGGTCATCCCGGTCATCGAACTGGTGCGCCGTTGATCTACAGCTGCTGGGCCTGCCGGTAGACGGCCTGCGCGTCGCCTTCCAGCAGCGGTCCGGTCAGCCTGGTGGTGACCAGGTCCGCGTTCACCGTGCCCCGGCTGGTGACCGAGAAGACGGTGCCCGTCCCGGTGGCGGGGTCGAAGCCGGTCAGCCAGGGACCGCCGCTGGAGCCGCCCGCCATGTCACAGGGGGAGGTCCAGGTGCTGTCGACGGAGTTGGTGTCGATGGACGCGTCCAGCCGGCAGCCGAACAGCGATTCCCCGCGCCCCAGTGTGGAACCGGGGTAGCCGAGGATCGTCGAGGGGCCGGCGGTGTGCGGCTGGGCGAAGGTGATCCGCTGCGTTCCGGCCACGTCGGCCAGGTGCCTGCCGTCGACCGGGTCGAGCACGATCATCGCCACGTCATCGGCCGTGCTCGCCGGGCCCCGGTAACCGGCGGGCACGACCAACGCGCGTGCCGGGAACACGCCGTGCGGCCGCTGCCCGTTGTCGTAGCCGGGCACGAAGACCACGTTGGTCACGGTGATCGGGTTGTCGTGCCGGTCGAGGCCGGGGGTGGCGCAGTGTCCGGCGGTCACCGCGACGTCCCTGTTGCCGCTGGGCACCGTGGTCGCCGTGCACCAGTTGTCGCCGCCGGGCACCTCGGTGAAGAAGTACCGGCCGACGCCCGGAGGCGGACTGCCCGGCCACTTCTGGGCGACGGTCTCGCCGGGGACGATGGGCTCCGAGCCGACCCGCTGCATGCGCTCCGGCGTCCAGTAGGCCACCGCCGCCGCGCGGTCGGCGTCCTTGATCGTGATCACCGTGTCCTGCGCCGAGGCGGGGGCGGCGCCCAGCGCGGTGGCGCAGACGATCGTGGTGAGTACGGCACCGATCCGGGGCATCAGAGGCGACATGCCCCTACAGACGCCCGGCTCCGGTAAGCGGTTGCCTCCGTGGTGCTTCTGGCGGTTGGCGAAGGATGGCTTTGGAGGGGGAGATGGGTAGGGGGCGGGGACTGTCCTGCCTGCGTGTCGGGTGGGGGCACGCCGGACTTTCTTGCCTGTGTGTCGGGTGGGGGCACGCCGGACTTTCCTGCCCGGCCAGCCCGGAGTCCGGTCATCGGTCACTGTCCACTGTGTCCGTCCACAAGGGACGACCACATCCTGGGAACCACGGCGTGTCGTGCCCATTCTGCACCGTGTCGCCCTGGTTGATCATGCTGAATGTGGCTTTGAGTCGGTCTAACCTGGTGAAAGCCACATTCAGGCACAACGCCTCCCCGCAGCTCACACCGAGCACACATCAGCCCCGCGCAGCGGCCCATCCCCACCAGACCGGCGTGCCCCCACCCAACACGCAGGCAGGAAAGACACCCCCACCCCGTCTCCCCCTCCAAAGCCATCCTTCGACAACCACCGGACGCGACAGAAAGGGAACCCCCATGACCACGTTCCGCGAGGCCGGGCCCGGCGACCAGGAGGCGATCGCCCGCCTCTACCGACAGCTGAACCAGGGCGATCCGGTCCCACTCGGCGACTCGTTCACGACCGTTTTCACCCAGATCCTGGAGTCTCCCGGCCTGCACCTGTACGTACTGGAACACGATGGTGTGGTGGTGGCCACAACGTATCTGAACGTGATTCCGAACCTCAGCCGGTCGGCCCGGCCCTACGCGATCATCGAGAACGTGGTCACCGACGGGAGCCTGCGCAGAACCGGCCTGGGCAGGCTGACCATGGCAAAGACCCTGGAAGCGGCCTGGGCGGCGGGTTGCTACAAGGCGCTCCTGCAGTCGGGCTCGGACAACCGGTCCGCACACGCGTTCTATAGGGCCTGCGGCTTCAGAACGGACACGAAAACGGGCTTCGAGGCGCGACCGCAGACGAACAGTGCTCAAATTTGAGTGAAATCGTGGCTCAGATCCGGAATGCTGGTCTGGCCCGATGAGTTTTGACAGTTATGTCGGTCTATGGGGGTAGACAGAGACCGACGTTCAAGCCAGGCGGCTAGGGGGCCGCTGGGCATCCATGCACAAAGGGAGCCAGCGAGGTACCGCCATGTCAATAGCAACGCAGGAAAGACCGGCAGATCAGGCAGGCCGAACACCAACGGTGGTCCGCCTGCTGGTGCTCGCCACCTTCGTGGTGATCCTGAACGAGACCATCATGATCAACGCGGTGCCGCGACTGATGGAATCACTGCACGTCAACGAGCAGTCGGCACAGTGGGTGTCCACGGCGTTCATGCTGACCATGGCAGCGGTCATCCCGACGACCGGCTGGTTCCTGCAGCGGTTCACCACCCGGCAGGCCTATGCCACGGCAATGGGCGTGTTCATGGCAGGCACGGTGTTATGCGCGATCGCACCGTCGTTCACGGTGCTGCTGCTCGGCCGGATCGTGCAGGCCATGGGCACCGCGGTGATGATGCCGCTGCTGATGACCACGCTGATGACGGTCGTGCCCGAGAATGACCGCGGCCGGGTCATGGGCAACATGAGCCTGGCCATCTCGGTGGCCCCGGCGCTCGGCCCCACGGTCTCCGGGCTGATCCTGCAGGTCGGCTCCTGGCGACTGCTGTTCGTCGTCGTACTGCCCATCGCCGGAGTGATCACCTTCTTCGGCCTGCGCAAGCTGAAGAACGTCAGCGAGCCGACGATCAGCTCCATCGACTGGCCCAGCGTGGTGATCGCCGCGCTCGGTTTCGGCGGTCTGGTCTACGGCCTGAGCCTGTTCGGCGAGGGCACGGGCCGGTTCGGCACCGCGATCGGCTTCGCGGTCGCGGGCGTCCTGATCGTCACGGGCTTCGTGTTCCGCCAGCTGAGCCTGCAGCGCTCCGGTTCGCCACTGATGGATCTGCGCACGCTGAAACAACGCACCTTCACCGTTGCGTTGATCATGCTGTCCATCGGCTTCCTGTCGATGATCGGCTCGATGATCATGCTCCCGCTGTACCTGCAGAACCTGCGAGGCCTGAGCCCGCTGGAGACCGGCCTGCTGGTGATGCCGGGCGGGTTGGCCATGGGTCTGCTCGGACCGACCGTCGGCAAGCTGTTCGACCGGTTCGGCAGCCGGGTACTGGTCATTCCCGGGTCGGTCGGCATCGTGCTGGCCCTCACCGGGTTCGCCACGCTGGTGTCGGCGACGATGCCGTACTGGCAGGTCCTCGGGCTGCACACGCTGCTGATGCTGAGCCTGGCGGCGATGTTCACCCCGACCTTCACCCTGGGTCTCGGGGCGCTGCCGCCGGAGCTGTACTCCTATGGCAGCTCGATCCTGGGCACCTTGAACCAGGTGGCCGCGGCGTTCGGCACCGCACTCGTGGTGACCGTGATGTCCGCGCACACCGGCTCGCTGATCGCCGAGGGCGTCGCCGCGAAGGAAGCCGCTCTGAGCGGTATGCAACTGGCCTTCGTCGTCGCCACGATCATCGCGCTGTTCAACGTGGTGCTCTCCACGATGCTGCCCAAGCGGTCCGCCACGCACGGCGCGCCGGTAGCCGCGCACTAGGCACGACGCCGCGCGCCGTCGAGGAACTCCTCGGCGGCGCGCGGCCGTCTGCTGAGGTAGACCAGGCCAGACGGCAGGTTCCGCCAGATGGTCCGGCTCACCACGACCTCCTCGAAGGCCGATCTGAACTCCCGCTCCTGGCGTCGCGCCGCGGCGGCCTACCGGATGAGCGGATATCCGAGCTGGGTGAACGCGCCGTCCGGTGACAGCGAGCCGGCGATGGACCGCACCAGGGAGCCGTTCCGCCAGTACGCCGACCAGGGCAGGCCGCTGATCACGATGTCCGCCTGCCGGTCCAGCAGAACGGGCAGCTCGTCGGCGGGCGCGGTCAGCACCTCGACGGCAGGAAAGCGCCGCTTGAGTGCGGCGGAGAAACCCTCGTTCACCTCGATCGCGAGGTGTCTCCCCCGGCCTGCCAGGCGCCGCTGGATCAACTCGGTGACGGCGCCGGTTCCCGGGCCGAGCTCCACCACCGTCGGTGAGCCGGATTCCGGGATGACCGAGGTCATGACCGCCCCGAGATACCGCGAGCTGGGTACCAGCGAGGCGGTGACCAGCGGATTCCGGAAGAACTCCGCAGCAAAGCCGAGCCTGCTCATCGGCTGGGCTCCTGCTCCGCATCCGGCACCCGGGTGAGGAACCACCCGGTGAGCTTCTGATGGAACGCGGTCGCCAGCAGGGCGAGTACACCGAGCACCGACACGGCGATCGCCACGGACTGGTTCTGCACCAGGAAGTCGAACACCTGCCCGGCACCAGCGCCCATCAGCGTGACCCCGAGTACCCAGACGACGATGCCGATCGCCGCCTTGCCCAGGTACTCCCGCGGACTCATGCCGCTGACGCCGGCCGAGATCGGGATGACGGTGCGCACGTACGGCACGAGCCTGGCGATCGGGATGATCAGCCCGTTCCGGTAGCGCAGGACCTTCCCGGCGGGGGCGCTGTAGCGGTCCCACAGGCGGGACAACCAGGATTCGCCACCCGTCCGCCCTCGTCTACTCCCGAACCGCAGGCCGAGCAGGTCGGCCAGGATCGCCGCGGCGATCATCAGCGGCAGCGCGAGCCAGAGGGAGATGAGCCCCTGCCCGCCCAGCGCTCCCACCGCGAGCAGCGTCGAATCGGTGAACACCAGCAGGCCGAGCACCGAGGACGTCTCGATCAGGATCATCGCGATCGCGATGACCAGCACCAGCCACGGCATGGCCATGGCGCGGTCCAGCAGAGCTTCCACAATTCCCCCAGAACCGAATGGATGTCGCCACTCGATTCTTCGTGGTAGCCGATCATCATCACCACCGGGAGAACCCGAGGATCCGGGGTGGGTACCCCTACTACATATGGTGTTTCGCCGCCGCGAACCGCTGGGCGTTGGCGGTGACGGTGTCGTAGGACAGCGGCTTCACCGTGCTCCGCGCGGTGGTCGGCCCATTGGGCCCGACCGCCGGGCGTTCGGGTGCGTAGAGCCAGGCGTGGAACAGCTCCTTGAGGTCCTTACCGGAAACCCGTTCCGCGAGGGCGGTGAACTCCTCCGTGGTGGGTGCCGTGTCGGGCTTCTGCTCCGCCGCCCAGTTACGCAGGATCCTGAAGAAGGTCTCGTCGCCGACCTCGGTACGCAGTGCCTGCAAGGCGATGGCGCCACGGGTGTAGATCGGGAAGGCCGAGCTACTGGTCGGGTCGGGATTAGTCGGCGGCGCCTTCCAATCCGGGTGATCCGCCGGGAACTTGTCGTAGTAGTACTGCGCCAGTTCGGCCGCGGTGCCGAGGCCTTCCTGTTGCGACCACAGGAATTCGGCGTAGGTGGCGAATGCCTCGCCCAGCCAGCGGGTCCCGTTGCCGAGCGGATTCACCACATTCCCGTACCACTGGTGCGCGTTCTCATGCGCCACCACGGACGAATTCCAGTCAGTCTCAAAAACGCCGGACTTGTAGATCGGACGGCTCGTCGTCGCGACCACGTTGAAGAACTTCGAGTCGACCAGGCCACCCTGCGCGTTGTAGGGATACGGGCCGAACCAGTGCGACAGCATGTTGACGATCTCCGGCGTCCGCTCGATGGCGGCCCGTGCCGGGGAATCCAGCGCGCCGAGATCGGCGCTGTAAGCGTTGACCACCTGCTGGCCGTTCGGTGCCTTGGAGATCTTCAGGTCATACTGACCAATGGCGAGCAGGGACGCGTTGCTCGGCCCCGGCCGGTCGTTGCGCCACTGCCATTTGTCCCCACCGGGCGCAGGAAGTGGGCCGTCGAACTTCAGGACACCGTTGGTAATCACCTCGACGCCGGTGGGCACGACAGCGGACAGATCCAAGGTCGCTTGATCGGCCTGATCGACGGCGCTCGGGTACCAATATGCCGGGCTGCCGACCGCCACCGCTCCGGTCGGGGTACGCAGCCAGCCAAAGCCGAGCCCGTCATCGCGCGCACCGGGGGTGTCGCTGTACCGCACCACCACGATCATGTCTGCGCCGTTGGCGAGCGGTTTCTTCGGGGTGATGCTGAGCTTGCCGTCCTTGACCGAGTACGTGGCGGGCTCATTGTTCACCGATACCGAGGACACCTTGAGCAGGAACTTGAGATCGAACTGCGCAAGGTCACGGGTGGCGGTGCTCAGAATCGTGGTCACGCCGGACAACACATCCGTGCTGGGCCGGTAATTCAGGTCGACGGAATAGTGACCGACATTGATGCCGTCGTCGACTGGATCAGGGGTCGCCATCGCCTGTGGCGTCGCGGTAAGCATCAGTCCGGCGATCATCGCCGCCGTTATTCTTCGCATGACCATTTCTGAAAGTTATCGAAACCACATGAAACGGCTATGTGGGCTTGATAAGCGTTTCGTGAGAACACGGGGTGGAGGCCGGAGTGGCCTCCACCCCGGCGTCTCTCACGCAGAACCCACGCTGCGCGGCCGCCTGCTGAAATAGACCAGGCCTGGCGGCAGATTCCGCCAGATGGTCCTGCTGACCTGGACCTCCTCGAAGGCCGACTGGAACTCCCGGAACTGCTTACGGGCTGCCGGAGCCCACCGGGTCAACGGGTAGCCGAACTGGGTGAACGCGCCATCCTGCGACATCGATCGCGCGATGGACTGGATGAGGGAGCCGTCTCGCCAGAAGGCCGCCCAGGGAAGTCCGCTCACCACGATGTTCGCCCGGACCCCCTCCCGCTCCAGCACGCGCGGCAGTTGGTCCGCGGCTTCGTGCACCACCTCGACCGCCGGATAACGCCGCCGGAGGTCGGAGCAGAAATTCTCATTCAGCTCGATGGCGATATGCCGGCCCCGGCCCGCCAACCGATCCTGAATGAGTTCGGTGAACGATCCGGTTCCCGGTCCCAGCTCCACGATCACCGGTGAGCCGGATTCCGGGATGACGGACGTCATCACCTCCCCCAGATGACGCGAGCTCGGCGCCAGCGCGGCGGTCATTGTCGGCTTCTTGATGAACTCCCCCGCGAACCTGAGGAAATCAGAGCCATCGAGGTCACGCAGCGCCATCGCGGGACCTCCTACTGCCTTCCTCACTGGAAATAGGCCCAGAGAATTGCCGGGCAACAGCAGGAATCCAGTTCATATGGTAATCGCCCCCATCGCGAACGAATTTATTGCGCAGTTCAAACCACCGGAGCCCGGGATTCCGATGGTGCACATCGTGCAGGCTGAAGTTCAGAACCAGCAGTTCCAACGGCCGTGGCAGCCGGAGGTTCATCGCCTCCAGCGGAGCATCCAGCCTGGTGTCATAGTGATAGGCACTGTCCACCGCGGATACCAGGAAACCCCTGACCAGCAGCGCCGCCAGGAGCATCCAGAAATGGTCTCCATAAAGGAACAGCGAACCGGCGTAGACCAGAGCAATGGCAAGTGAATCTACTCGGAACTGGCGCAGCGCACGCACGGCGGCAATCTTGTACAGCACCAGTCCACCCAGGGAATCCGGCTTGTCCAGACGATCGGCCAGTTTGCGAATCAATCTCGCCGGGAGGAGCGCGAGCAGCATGGACACCACCTCGATGAGGTAGAGCCCACCCAACAACTGGAAGTAATAACCGATCGCCGCCCTGAACCATGTCGTCTTCTGCGGATCGTAGAGCTCGTGCTGCTCCCGCAGCGTGCGGCTGTACCGATGATGCAGCAGATGCCCGGACTTCAGCAGCGAGAACGGGGATCCGTAGAGGATCGACATCAGGCGGCCAACAGAGTCGTTCCACTGGCGATCTCGCGAGAGATTGCCGTGAATCGCCTCATGAATAAGTGACCAGAAGGGTGTTGTCAGGAGCGCGAAAACTATAAGCAGCCAACCCCACGAAAGATCCAGGGGAAGCAGGAAAGCTGGCACGACCACCAGCTGAACGAGATTGACGACGATGGCGACAACGGCCAGGATCGCGGAGCTGCTGAGGTAATCGGTACTGCTCGACTTGCCTTTCCGCAAACCGGAGGAAGCTCTCACTCGGAACACTCGAATCCCCCTATCTCCATTTAATCCAGCACCACCCTCTTCTTCGCCGAACAGGGGCGTGTTTCTACCCGGTTCTTTCCTTTTCGATTGACGACGACATTCCTGGCGGCACGGACGGGTGCTCACCGCCCGCCGGCGACTGCTACGCGATCGGCTTCAGCGACGCGCCGACCGGACATGCTCCGGATCCCGAGCCTTGGTGGCGAAGGACAGGAAAAGCCTGGTCAGCCTGCGGTGGAAGACGGTCGCCAGCACTCCGAGAACGGCGAGCACCGCGGTGGCGATCACCACGGACTGATGCCGGGCGATGAGGGAGAACACCTGCCCGGCTCCGGTGCCCACCAGGGTCACCCCGACCACCCACAGCACGATGCCGGGAGTCGCCCTGCGCAGGTAGTCCCGGCGATCCATGCCGGTGGCGCCCGCCGAGATCGGGATGACGGTCCGCACATAGGGCACGATGCGGGCGATCGGAATGATCACGCCGTTGCGGTAGCGAAGGATCCTCTCCGCGGGCCCGCTGTAGTACTTCCACGTCCGCGACAGCCAGGTGTCCCGCCCCGGCCGCCAGCGACCGTCCCCGTGCCTCACGCCCAGCACGTCACCGAGGAGCGCGGCGGCGATCATCAGCGGCATGATCAGCCACAGGGAGAGCTGCCCCTTCCCCGCTACCGCGCCGACGGCGAGCAACGCGGTGTCCGTGAACATCAACAGGCCGACGACCGATGACGTCTCCAGCACGATCATCACGGTCGCGATCACCGCTACCAGCCACGGCACTGTCATCGCCGCGTTCACCAGATCGTCCATTGTTCCCCCAGGACAGATGTGTGTTCGGTGGACGGCGAACCATCCCCGTACTGACTCTGCTCGACCGGTGGCGGCAGCCACCTCCGGGATGACCCGGGGATCATCCCGGGCGACCCGGGATCAGACGGTGTTCATCACCAAGTATTCGGGACTCCTGCGCACGGGGACGGAATTCGTCATCACCCGCCGCGCAAGATCAACGACCGCGACCCGGCCGGAAGAGCCGGAGCCCGCAGGAATTGTGGCCACGGCAAGCTCGGCAACACTTATCCCGGCTTGCCTCGAAACGCAGTGCATGTCCCTGCCTGCCATTGCACCATCCCCAGTACCGTTGAGTCCGCAGTACTACGGATACCAGAGTAGCAAGAGTTTTACCGGCGGATCATTACCGCAGGTCAGACGCGGGATCCGCCACGCCACACGGCGTGGGTCAGGGGCACTCCCGGCCGATAGGCGAGCCAGGTGGCGGACGGCGCGTTCAGCATGTGCAGGTCCGCCCGCGCGCCGGCCCGGATGACGCCCACATCCTCCCGGCGTAGCGCCTGCGCGCCGCCCAGCGTCGCGGCGCGTACGGCCTCGGCGACGGTGAGCCGCATCTGCAACACCGCCGTGGTCACCGCGAAGGCCATCGAGGTGGTGTACGAGGAACCCGGGTTGCAGTTGGACGCGAGCGCGACGGTGGCCCCGGCGTCCAGCAACCGCCGGGCGGGTGCCAGCGGCTGCCGGGTCGACAGGTCGCAGGCGGGCAGCACGGTGGCCACAGTGGACGATCCGGCCAGCGCGTCCACATCGGACTCGGACAGGTAGGTGCAGTGATCCACCGAGGCCGCGCCGAGCTCCACGGCCAGCCGGACACCCGGCCCCTCGCCGAGCTGGTTGCCGTGTACCCGCAGGCCAAGGCCCTTCGCCGCAGCGGCTTTCAGCACCGCGCGGGACTGGTCCTCGTCGAACGCGCCGGTCTCGCAGAACACATCGGCCCACCGGACGAACGGCGCCACCGCGTCCAGCATCGGGCCACGGACCAGGTCCACATAGGAATCCGCGTCGGCACCGGGCGGAACGAGGTGCGCGCCGAGGAAGGTGACCTCGTCGACCTCCCCGGCGGCGATGCGCGCCGAGCGCAGCTCGTCGGAGATGTTGAGCCCGTAGCCGGTCTTGGTCTCCAGGCAGGTGGTGCCCTGGGACAACGCCTCGGCCACGTGCCTGCGCAGGCCCGCGCGCAGTTCCTCGTCGGAGGCCGCGCGGGTGGCGTTCACGGTGACCGCGATGCCGCCCGCCGCGTAGGCCTGACCGGCCATCCGGGCGGTGAACTCGGCGGTCCGGTCCCCGGCGAACACCAGGTGGCTGTGGCTGTCCACCCAGCCGGGCAGCACCGCCCGGCCCTCGGCGTCCACCCGCTCGTCGGCATCGGGCGCCTCGGCGGCCGCACCGACCCAGGCGATCCGGTCCCCGTCGATCACCACGGCGGCATCGGTGAGCTGACCGAGCGAGTCGTCGTTGGTGATCAGCTCGCCGATACCGGTGATCAGGGTGGTCGTCACTGCCACAGCTCCTTCATCGCGTCGGCGAGCAGGGGGCCCACCTCACCCAGCGTCTCGTGCACGCCGTCCCGGCTGATCACCCGGCCACCGGTGACGGTGGTGTGGATGTCGGCGCTGGTCGCGCTCATGATGACCTGCTCGGGCAGGCTGCCCGCGGTGCGCGCGGTGTCCGTCCGCACCGCCACCAGGTCGGCCGGTGCGCCCACGGCGATCCGGCCCGCCTCCGGCCAGCCCAGGCAGGAGTGACCGGCGACCGTGCCCGCGTGCAGCAGCTCGGCCGGGGTGAACCGGCCACGCTTGCCGGTACGCAGCCGCTCCCCGTGTTCCAGGGCGCGGGTCTCCAGCAGCGGGTCGACCACGGCGTGCTGGTCGGTGCCCAGGCTGAGCCGTACCCCGGCGTCGGCCAGTTCGCGGGCCGGGCCGATGCCGTCGGCCAGATCGGCCTCGGTAGTCGGGCAGAAGCAGGCGGTCGCCCGCGCGCCGCCGAGCAGCGCGATGTCCCGGGTGGACAGGTGGGTGGCGTGCACGGCGGTGACGTTCTCGCCGAGTACGCCCTCCTCGGCCAGCACACCCGCCGGGGTCAGGCCGTAGGCGGCCTGGCACTGCTCGTTCTCCGCGGGCTGCTCGGACAGGTGGATGTGCAGCGGCCTGCCGTCGGCGACCCGGGCCACTGTGGACAGTGCGTAGCGCGGGACGGCGCGGACCGAGTGGATGGCCACGCCGTGCCGGGTGTTGCTGTCCGGCTTGAGCTCGGCGACCCGGTCGGCCCACCAGTCGACGGTGCCGTCGTTGAACCGCTTCTGGCTCTCGGACAGCGGCACGCCGATGCCACCGGCCAGGTAGCAGGTGTCCAGCAGGGTGAGCCGGATACCCGCGTCCAGCGCGGCCTGCCGGAGTGCCTCGCCCATCGCGTTGGAGTCCTCATAGGACACTCCGCCGGGGCCGTGGTGCAGGTAGTGGAACTCACCGACGGCGCTGAATCCGGCCACCGCCATCTCGGCGTACGCGGCGCGGGCCAGCTTCAGGTAGCTGTCCGGGTCGAGCCGGTCGGCCAGCTGGTACATCAGCGTGCGCCAGGTCCAGAAGGTGCCGCCGTCGGCGTGTGCCCGGCCGCGCAGCGCCCGGTGGAAGGCGTGCGAGTGCGCGTTGGCGAAACCGGGCAGCACCACTCCGGACAGCCGCTCGCCCTCGGGCTCGGCGCCGGTCCGCACGTCCGCGATGGCGCCCAGTTCGTCCACCGTGATCAGCACGCCGGCGGCGACCCCGTCCGGGAGCAGCGCATGTTCACACCAGAAATTCGTCATCCCGCCAGCTTCGCCAGAGTGGTGGCCAGAGCCCGGGCGCCTTCTTCGCAGTCGGCGGGCTCGGCATGTTCGGCCGGGGCGTGACTGATGCCGGTCGGGTTGCGCACGAACAGCATCGCGGTAGGCACATGAGCTGCGAGGATGCCCGCGTCATGGCCCGCCCCGGTCGGTAGGGCGGGTACCCCGCCGAGCCACTGCGAAACCTGCGCGGCGAGCTGTGCGTCGAACCACACAGTGTCCCCGTAGGACTCCTCGGTGACGGTCAGCCGCACGCCCTCTGCCTCGGCGGCCTCGGTCGCCCGCGCGACCACATCGGCGACCACGGCCTTGGTCTCCGCGTCGGTGGCCGACCGGGCGTCCAGCCAGGCGTCCACCGTGGACGCGATGACATTGGTGCCACCCGGGATGGGTCGCAGCCGTCCCACGGTCGCCCGCGAGCCCTGCACCGAGGCGGCGGCCTGCCGCGCGGCCAGCACCAGCTGCGCGGCGGGCAGCATCGGGTCACGCCGGTCGGTGAGCAGCGTGGTGCCCGCGTGGTTGCCCTCGCCGGTGAAGCTGAACCGCCAGCGCCCGTGCGCCAGGATCGAGGTGGCCACGCCGACCGGGACCTCCAGGTCCCGGCCCTGCTCCACGTGCAGCTCGACGAACACGCCGATCCGCTCCAGGGCCTGCGGATCGGCTCCGATGCGCGCGGGGTCGAACCCGGCCTTCGCGACCGCGTCCGCGAAGGTGGTGCCATCGGAATCGGTCAGTCGCCGGGCCTTGTCCGGGTCGATGGCCCCGGTGATCAGCCGCGAGCCCAGGCAGGGCACGCCGAACCGGCCGCCCTCCTCCTCGGCGAACACGATGATCGCCACCGGCCGGGTGGGCTGGAACCCCTGTCCACGAAGCAGATCCACCGCTTCCAGTGCGCAGGCGACACCCAGCGGACCGTCGAACGCGCCGCCGCCGGGCACCGAATCCAGATGGCTGCCGGTGCACACCGCGTCCGGGCCGGGGGTCCCCCACCAGGCCCAGATGTTGCCGTTGCGGTCGGTCTCCACCTCCAGGCCGCGATCGAAGGCCTCGGCGATGAACCACTCGCGTAGTTCCATTTCCACGGTGTCGAACCCGTGCCGCGAGTAACCGCCCCGTGCGGTGTCGCGACCGACCCCGGCGATGGCATCCAGCAGGGAGGTCGCGGTCATCAGATCCCCGCCATCGGGATGCGCACACCCGTGTCGGCGGCGACCTCCTTGGCCCGGTCGTAGCCGGCGTCCACGTGCCGCAGCACGCCCATCGCCGGGTCGTTGGTGAGCACCCGCTCCAGCTTCTGCGCGGACAGCAGGGTGCCGTCCGCGACGGTGACCTGACCGGCGTGGATGGACCGGCCGATGCCCACGCCGCCGCCGTGGTGCAGCGAGACCCAGGTCGCGCCGGAGGCGGTGTTGATCAGGGCGTTCAGCAGCGGCCAGTCGGCGATCGCGTCCGAACCGTCGGCCATGGCCTCGGTCTCCCGGTACGGCGAGGCGACGGAACCGCAGTCCAGGTGGTCACGGCCGATGACCACCGGCGCGGACAGCTCACCGGAGGCGACCATCTCGTTGAACCGCAGGCCGGCCAGGTGCCGCTCGCCGTAGCCGAGCCAGCAGATGCGGGCGGGCAGGCCCTGGAAGGCGACCCGCTCGCCGGCCATTGTGATCCACCGCTTCAGCGGCTCGTTGTCCGGGAACAGCTCCAGGATGGCGCGATCGGTGGCGGCGATGTCCTTGGGGTCACCGGACAGCGCGGCCCAGCGGAACGGGCCCTTGCCCTCACAGAACAGCGGGCGGATGTAGGCGGGCACGAAGCCGGGGAAGTCGAAGGCGTTCTCGCAGCCGCCCATCTTGGCCTCGTTGCGCAGCGAGTTGCCGTAGTCGAAGACCTCGGCGCCGCCGCGCAGGAAGCCGAGCATGCCGTCCACGTGCGCGGCCATCGATTCGCGGGAGCGGTCGGTGAACTCGTCCGGCTTCTTGGCCGCGTAGTCGTGCCAGTCGTCCAGGTCGATGCCCTTGGGCAGGTAGGCCAGGGGGTCGTGCGCGGAGGTCTGGTCGGTGACGATGTCCACGTCCAGGCCCTTGGCGAGCAACAGCGGAACCAGCTCCGCGGCATTGCCGATCAGGCCGACGGACAGCGCCTTGCGTTCCTTCTTGGCCTGCTCGACCGTCCGAATCGCACTGTCCACATCGGACGCGATCTCGTCCAGGTAGCGGTGCTCGACCCGCCGTTGGGCACGCTGTGGGTCGCATTCGATGACGAGCGCGACGCCGCCGTTCATGGTGACCGCGAGGGGCTGGGCACCACCCATGCCGCCGAGGCCCGCGGTGAGGGTGAGCGTGCCGGCCAGGGTGCCGCCGTAGCGCTTGTCCGCGATGGCGGCGAAGGTCTCGTAGGTGCCCTGCAGGATGCCCTGGGTGCCGATGTAGATCCAGGATCCGGCGGTCATCTGGCCGTACATGGTCAGGCCGAGGTGCTCCAGCCTGCGGAACTCCGGCCAGGTGGCCCAGTCGCCGACCAGGTTGGAGTTGGCGATCAGCACCCGCGGCGCCCACTCGTGGGTGCGCAGCACGCCGACCGGCCGTCCACTTTGGACCAGCAGCGTCTCGTCCTCGCGCAGGTCGGTGAGCTCACGGGAGATGGCGTCGAAGCTGGGCCAGTCGCGGGCGGCCTTGCCGGTGCCGCCGTAGACGACCAGGTCCTCCGGCCGCTCGGCGACCTCCGGGTCCAGGTTGTTGTGCAGCATGCGCAGCGGGGCCTCGGTGGCCCAGCTGCGGGCGGTCAGCGTGGTTCCCCGGGCGGCGCGAATCGTGCGGGTCATCGGTTCTCCTTAGAGGCGACGTGAATGGGGGCTGCCGTAGCGAGCGGCGATCCAGCTGGATGCATCGCAAGGCGGAGGAGGGAGACATGGCGGAGCCATGGCGACCGACGACAACGCCGCGAGGCGCCAGCTGGGCGCCGCGCAGTAGGCATCGCCCGTTCACGTCGCCTCTTCATAGGTACGGGCTGATGACGGCGAGCAGGCGGCCGGAGCTGATGAGCTCCTCGGCCGCGGCGATCTCAGGGGCCAGGTAGCGGTCCGGGCCGGGGCCGGGCACGGTCTCCCGGAGTGCGGCGAGCGCGGCGGCGGTGGCCGGGGCGGGTTCCAGGGGCTTGCGGAAGTCCAGGGCGCGGGCGGCGGTGAGCAGTTCGATGGCCAGCACGGTGCGCAGGCCCTCGACGGCCTTGCGCAGCTTGCGGGCCGCCGACCAGCCCATGGAGACGTGGTCCTCCTGCATGGCGCTGCTCGGAATCGAGTCCACCGAGGCCGGGTTGGCCAGCCGCTTGAGCTCGGAGACGATGGCCGCCTGGGTGTACTGGGCGATCATGTGTCCACTGTCGACACCCGGGTCCTCGGCCAGGAACGCGGGCAGCCCGGCGGACCGGGCGATGTCCAGCATCCGGTCGGTGCGCCGCTCGGCGATGCTGGCGGCGTCGGCGACCGGAATGGCCAGGAAGTCCAGCACGTAGGCCACGGGGGCGCCGTGGAAGTTACCGTTGGACTCCACCCGTCCGTCGGCCAGCACGGCGGGATTGTCGATCCAGGAGGCCAGTTCCCGATCGGCCACAGTGGACACATAGGCCAGCGTGTCGCGGCCGGCGCCGTGCACCTGCGGGGTGCACCGCAGCGAGTAGGCGTCCTGCACCCGGCTGCACGACGGGTTCTGGTGGCTGGCCACAATGCCCGATCCGGCGAGGAACGCGGTCAGGTTCGCCGCGGACGCGGCCTGGCCCGGGTGTGGCCGCAACGCCTGCAGTTCGGGGCGGAACGGCTTGTCCGTGCCCAGCAGGGCCTCCACGCTCATGGCGGCGGTGAGGTCGGCGATGGTGAACAGCTCGGCGAGATCCGCGCAGGCCAGCACCAGCATGCCCAGCATGCCGTCGGTGCCGTTGATCAGCGCCAGGCCTTCCTTCTCGGCCAGCACCACCGGCTCCAGCCCGGCCTCCCGCATGGCCTCGGCGGCCGGCCGGACGGCACCGGAGGCGTCCCGGACCTCGCCTTCACCCATCAACGCCAGGGCGATGTGCGACAGCGGTGCCAGGTCGCCGGAGCAGCCCAGCGAGCCGTACTCGTGCACGATGGGGGTGAGGTGGGCGTTCAGCAGGCCCGCGAGGAGCTGGGCGGTCCGCACCCGGACGCCGGTGTGCCCGGAGGCGAGGGTGCGCAGCCGCAGCAGCATCAGCCCCCGGACCACCTCGTCCTCAACCGGGGCGCCCGCACCCGCCGCGTGTGACCGGATGAGGCTGCGCTGCAGCTTGGTGCGCAGTTCCGGCGCGATGTGCCGCACGGCCAGAGCGCCGAAGCCGGTGGACACGCCGTAGGTGGGCGTCGCCGCCTCGGCCAGGGCTTCCACATGGGCGCGGCTGCTCGTGATCGCGTCCAGGACGGAGTCGGCCAGTTCGACGTGCTTACCGTGCCGGATGACCGCGACCACGTCGTCGCGGGTCAGCGGGCGGCCGTTCAGGGAGACGGACATGCCCCCATCCTCGGCTCCATCGGCGGCCTGGTGAAACCCCTGTTCACCTGGCAGTGTCTGGGATACCAGACCAGCCACGTGTGGAGTAACCGTGTCGGACGTACCCGCGCTACGCCGGGGCCTGGCCGTGTTGCGGCTGTTGGCCACCCGGCCGACCGGGATGTCGGCCACGCTCATCGCCCGCGAGCTGTCGTTGCCGCGCAGCACCGTGTACCACCTGCTCAGCGAGCTGACCGAGGCCGGATTCGCGGTCCATCTGCCGGAGGAACGGCGCTACGGGCTCGGCGTGGCCGCGTTCGAGCTGGGCTCCGCCTACCTGCGCCAGGATCCTCTGGAGCGGCTGGCCCGGCCGCTGCTGCGCCGGCTGGCCGACCGGTCGGGCTTCACGGTGCACCTGGGCGTGCTGCACGGCGCCGAGGCGCTGTACATCGTCAAGGAGCAGCCCGCCCGGCCGCAGACCCTGGTGACCGATGTCGGCGTGCGGCTGCCCGCCCAGCTGACCGCCTCCGGCCGGGCCATGCTGGCGCACCTGCCGGCGGCTCAGGTGCGTGCCCTGCTCCCGACGACCTTTGTGGACCGGACCGGTCGTGGCCCGGGCAACCTGCCCGCGTTGCGCAGCCTGCTGTCCCTGGAGCGGCGCCGGGGCTGGGCGGTGGAGGACGGTTACGTGACCGAGGGCTTCGCGTCGGTCGCCTGCCCGGTGTTCGACCACAATGGACGGCCGACGGCGGCGATCTCGCTGACCCTGCGGCACCTCTGCGACCCGGAGTGCGATTCCGAGTGGCCCGAACTGGCGGCGGACGTCGAGCGCGCGGCCGTCGAGCTCACCATCCGCATCGGCGGCCGCACCCGCTGACCGGGGGGGGGTTGCGTCTGGCCTGTTGTCGAAGGATGGCTTTGGAGAGGGAGACGGGTGGGGGCCGCGTCTTTCCTGCCTGCGTGTTGGGTGGGGGCACGCCTGTCCGGTGGTCGGGGCGGCTGCGCGGGGCGCCTGAACGTGACCTTCAGGCCGGTTGAGAGCACTGAAAGCGCGTCTTTTAGGGCGCCCAGCGTCCCGAACTCCGCGTTGATCAAGGGCTGACAGGGCGACACGGTGCGGAAATGGTGCGACGCGCCGGAGATCCCACGATGTGGCCGTCCTTCGTGGATGGACACAGTGGACAGTGACCGACTATCACACCGAGCCCATCAGCCCGAACAGCCAGTCCGGCGTGCGCCCACCCAACGCGAAGGCAGGAAAGACGCCCCCACCCACCCGTTTCCCCCCTCCAAAGCCGCCTTCGACGACCACCAGACGCAACTCAGGATGCCCGAAACCGCCGAGGCTGCCGCTGCAGAACCAGGATCCCCAGGGTGGCCAGTAGAACGGCGGCCAGGGCGTGGGTGGCGTAGAGGTAGATCGTCATGGTCAGCCGGGACGGGCCGAGGACCTGGTAGAGCGAGAAGTTCAACGCGAACCGGCTGGCGATCAGGGCCACCATGAACAGCCACCAGGCGGTGGCGAGCGGCCAGCTCACCCGCAGCCTGCCGTTCTGCGCGCGCCACACCAGGAACACCACCAGCGCGGTGATCGCCAGCAGCGTGCTCACCAGTGGCCACAGGTTCGACGGCTCGTAGGCCGGGCCGATGGGGCCCTGGTCGGGGTGGCCGAGCATGGTGGCGCGGAATCTGCGCAGGTACAGCACTTCCAGCACGGTGTGGACGACGATCACCGCCGCCCACACCGTGAGCACAACAGGTAAGAGCCGACGACTCATGCCAGGCCGACGGACTTCAGCCACTCCTTGGCGACATCCTTCGGGTCCGGCTTGGACTTGTCGGCCAGCTTGGCGTTCAGGTCCAACAGGATCGGAGTGTCCAATTTGGCCTGAACGGCGTTCAGCGCGTTGCGCACCGATTCACTCGCCTTCGCGACCTTGATCAGCGGCACGATGTTCTGCGCGGCGAAGTTGAGCTTGGGGTCCTCCAGCACCACGAACCCATTGGCCTTGATCGTCGAGTCGGTGGTGAAGATGTCCGCCGCCTGCACGGCGTTGCCCTTCAACGCCTCCGAGGTGACCGCACCCGGTTGCAGCTGCTTGTACTCCCTGAAGTTGCAGCCGTAGTTCTTCGCCAGGCCCGGGATACCGCCGGCCCGTGTGGTGAACTCCGGCGGGCCGCCGAACACGAGGTCCTTGCAGTGCGGAGCGAGGTCGGCGATCGACTTCACGTTCAACCGCTGCGCCGTCTCCTTGGTGATCACCACGGCGTCCTTGTCCTGCGCGCTGGCCTTGTCCAGCACCGCCAGCTCAGCGGGAGTCTCGGCGCGCAGCGCGGTGTAGACGTCCTGCTCGCTGGTCTCCGGAGCATCCTTGCGGAAGTACTGCAGCAGGGTGCCGGTGTAGTCCGGGATCATGTCGATGGAGCCGTCCTTCAGAGCCGGGACGTAGGTCTCCCTGCTCCCCAGGTCAGGCTTGCGCACCACCTTGATGCTCTTGGCCTCGAGCGCCTGGGCGTAGATCTCCGCCAGTAGCTGGCTTTCCGGGAAGTTGGCCGAACCGACGGTGATCGTGTCGGCTGCGGACTTATCACCGGCCAGCGGATCCCCACCGCCACAGGCGGTCATGGCGATCAACGACAGCGGCAGCGTCATCGCCGCTAGTACGCGCTTCATCCTGTGGTCCCTCTCCTCACGACGTTCGGCTGCAATCCCGGAGATACCAGCCGACGCTGCACGAACATCAATAGCAACTCGATGGCGCCGGCCAGGCCGGCGATCAACACCGCTCCGGCCAGCATCTGCGGAAAATCCCTGGTGTACTGCCCGACGAAGACGAACACCCCCAGCCCGCCCAACGAGACGTAGGCGGCGATGGTGGCGGTGGAGATCACCTGCAGGGTGGCCGCACGCAACCCCCCGAGGATCAGCGGCAACGCGTTGGGCAACTCCACCTTGCGCAGCACGGCGAGCTCCCGCATCCCCATGCCACGCGCGGCGTCCACCACCGCCCGATCCACATTGCGCACACCGGCATAGGTGCCGGCCAGCAGTGGCGGGATGGCCAGCACGATCAGGGCCAGGGTCACCGGCAGCAGGCCGATCCCCATGAGCAACACCAGCAGGATCAGCAGGCCCAGTTCGGGCAGCGCCCGCAAGCCGTTGGCCAGGCCGACGACCAGGAAGCCGCCCCGGCCGGTGTGGCCGATGTAGGCGCCCAGCGGGATGGCGATGAGCGCCGCGATGAAGACGGCCAGCGCGGTGTACTCCAGGTGTTCCAGAACCCGGACCGGCACCCCGTCGAAACCGCTCCAGTGCTTCGGATCGGCGAACCAGTCGACCAGCCGCTCCAGCAGTCCAAAGAGGCCGTTCATGACTTCACCGCCGTCCTGGTCCAGGGAGTGATCGCCCGTCCCACCAGTTGCAGCACCAGGTCAATGATCAACGCGAGGACCACCACCAGCACCACTCCAGTGACGATCTCGTCCAGATTCTGCCGCTGGAAGCCCTCACTGAACAGCTTGCCGAGCCCTTCGATACCGATCACCGAACCCACCGTGGCCAGGCTGATGTTGGACACCGTGGCCACCCGCAGATTGGAGATCAACACCGGGACGGCCAGCGGCAGTTCGACGGCCAGGAAGCGGCGGGCGGGGCGATAGCCCATGGCGGTGGCCGCGGCCAGGATGGACGCGTCCACCACGGACAGCGCGTCGGCGATCGCCCGCACCAGCAGCGAAACCGTGTAGATGGTCAGTGCGACGATCACATTGACCGGGTCGATGATCTGGGTGCCGAGGATCAGTGGCAGGAACACGAACATGGCCAGCGAGGGGATCGTGTACAGCAGTGCGGAGACCGGAATCAGCACGGCCCGCGCGATCGGGTTACGCCCCGCCAGCCAGCCCAGCGGCAGCGAGATGATCAGTCCGAAAAGGACCGGGAGCAGCGAGATCACCAAGTGCTGGCCGGTCTTCTCCACGATCAGATCGATGTGGTTCAGAAACCAGTTCACGCCCCTACCTCGCTGACGCTCGGCAGGCACCTGAACCGGTGCCAGGCGGTGGTCGACTGTTCGCTCGCGAGCTCGCTCATGACCGGACCTCGCCGTCGTTCCTGGCCCTGGCCAGCGCGGCCAGCACATCGTCGGCCAGTACCGCTCCGGTCACCGCACCGTCGGCGTCCACGGCGACGCCCCGGCCGGACGGGGAGCTGAGCGCGGCGTCCAGCGCACTGCGCAGGTTGCCGCCGTCCGCCTGGTAGAGCGAGCCACCGGCGTGCAGCAGGTCCTCGCTCAGCGTGGCCGCCGGGTCCTGCCCGTGCAGCCTGCTCTCCTCGGCCCAGCCGATGGGCTTGCCGTTGCGGTCGACCACCACGGCCCAGCCGTCGTGCAGCACCGCCCTGGTCTGCGCGATCGTGGCGCCCTCGATGATGGTGGCCAGCTCGCCGACGGGTAGCTGGCTCGCGGGCAGGAAGCCCAGTGCGCGGTAACCGCGGTCGCGGCCGACGAAGCCGGCGACGAAGTCGTCGGCGGGCCGGGCGAGCAGCTCGGCGGGCTCGGCGTACTGGGCCAGCACGCCACCGACCCGGAACACGGCGACCTTCTCGCCGAGCTTGATCGCCTCGTCGATGTCGTGGGTGACGAACACGATCGTCTTGTCCAGTTCGGACTGCAGCCGCAGCAGCTCGTCCTGCAGGCCTTCCCGGACCACCGGGTCGACGGCGCTGAACGGCTCGTCCATCAGCAGGATCGGCGGATCGGCCGCCAGAGCCCTGGCCACGCCCACCCGCTGCTGCTGCCCGCCGGACAACTGCGCCGGGTACCGCTTGGCCATGGACGCGTCCAGGCCGACCAGTTCCAGCAGTTCGCCGGCCCGGCTGCGGGCCTTGGCCTTGGTCCAGCCCGCCAGGCGCGGCACGGTGGCGATGTTGTCCAGCACCGTCCGGTGCGGGAACAGCCCGGCGTGCTGGATGACGTAGCCGATGCCCAGCCGGAGCCGGGCGGGATCGCCCTCGTGCACGTCCTTGCCGTCGATGAGGATCTTGCCCTCGGACGGATCGAGCATGCGGTTGATCATCCGCAGCGAGGTGGTCTTGCCACAGCCGGACGGACCGACGAAGACCGTGAAACTACCGTCCTCGACGGTGAGATTCAGGTTGTCGACGGCAACGCTGCCCCCGGCGAACCGCTTGGTGACCGAGCGGAATTCGATCAAGATGAGCTCCTCGCGAGGCGCATGCTGGTAGTTAAGAACCCTATCCGGTGAGTGGATTCCTGGCCTGGAATTCCCAGAAAGATCGTGAGGCATACGTGACGTTGTTAGCTCATCTCAGCGACAGCCATGTGGGCGCTACCGATCACTCGGCGCAGCGGCTGCGCGCCGTACTGGCCGCACTGCCCGCCGGAGTGGACGCGATCCTGCTGACCGGGGACGTCAGCGACCACGGCGCACCGGGCGAATACCGGGCCGTCCGGAGCCTGCTCCCGGCATCCGCGCTGGTCTGCCCCGGTAACCACGACCTGCGGGCGGAGTTCCGCGAACATCTGCTCGGCCTGCCGCCCGGCGACGCCCCGATCAACTCCGCGCACCGGCTGCCCGGCCTGCTCGTGTTGATGTGCGATTCCCTCGTGCCCGGCGAGGACTACGGGCTGCTCGCGGAGGAGACGCTCACCTGGATGGATGCCGAACTTTCGGCCGAACCCGAACTACCGGCCGTGCTGGCGTTCCACCACCCGCCGATCCAGATCGGCATCGAACTGCCGGATTCGATCCGGTTGCGGGAGACCGAGGGCCTGACGGCACTTCTGGACCGCCATCCGCAGGTACGGGCGCTCCTCTGCGGGCACGTACACAGCCCGGTAGCGGGTGATTTCGCCGGACGCCCTGTGCGGATCGCTCCCGGGATCATCTCCACGATGCAGCTGCCCGGCGAAGCCGGCAAGGGGAAGTTCGACCTGACGATGGGTCCCGGATTCGCGCTGCATGTACTGGAGGATGGCGGGATCACCACGCACTTCCGGGTGCTACCAGTCGAGGGCGTCGTCCTGTGACGGCTGCAGCGTGCCGACCTGCACGGATCGCGCGGTGACCTCGGGGACCTCGACGCCGTCCTGGTCGGTGACACCGGCGGGCAACATGCCGTCACCGGCCGGGGCGGTCACCACCGAGGAGTTGATGGTGGAGCAGCCGAGCTCGCCCGGGTGACACGACTCCCAGCGAATGGCCGCGTACGCGGCGAGGCCGGGATCGACCAGCACGTCCTCGGCGGGTCCGGGGAGTTCCACGCGTTCGGCCAGCAACCCGGCCGGGATGCCGGCCGCGTTCAGGAAGGCCACCTCGACCCACCCGCCCACCACACAGGGCCGCGCACCGGTGTTGGTGAGCGCCAGCACGGCCGTCGACTGTCCGGGCAACGTCCGCAACGCAGCGGCGAACCCGCCGGCCGGGCACAGGTTGTCCGCGTGGTCGTCGAACTCGGGCGGGAAATCCGAGGTGGTGGTGAGGCCGTGGGTCATCCGCGCGCCGATCGCCCGGCCGTGGGCACCGCAGCCGACCAGGAGTGCGGACAGCGTGAGCAGGGCGATCGCTTTCGCTGCCTTACCCATGCCCGACCCTTCGCCACGTGTCATGTCGCGGGTTACACCTTGCACAACACGTGTTAAACGCGAAAGTTGCGACAATTAAGAATTCTGCTTACCAGGCCACGACGCCCTGAGTGGCCGGCTGCAGCGTGCCGATCTGCACAGCGTTGATCGGCAACTGGGTCACCTGGCTGCCGTCGAGACCCTTGAAACCGGCCGGAATCGACGAGTTTCCGGTCGGCGCGGCCAACGCGATCCCGGTGATCACGAAGCAGTTGTCGGCGCCCTTGTCACAGGTCGTCCACTTCACCCCGGCGAAGGCGGTACGCGCGGACTGCAGGGTGATCGTGTCCCCCTTGCCGGGCTGTTCCACCTTTTGCACGTTGATCGCCGCCGGCTTGCCATCGGCCGCGTTGAAGACCAGGTTCGCCCAGCCCTGCACGGAACAGGTCTCGGAGCCCGTGTTGGTGAGCGCCAGCAGCGCCCGGTCCGTGTTCTGCGGCTGGATCTGCAGGTCGGCCCGCAGGTGATCGATGGTGCAGGCCGCCGCGCTGCCACCGGCCTCACCGGGCTGGTAGTTCGCCGCGCTGGCGGAAGACGGTGCGCTGGAGCTGGAGGCGCCGGTGGTCGGTCCCGACTGCTTGTCACCGTCGTTGCAGGCGACCAGGGCGACCGGGAGCATGGCGATCACGGCAAGCTGACGAAGTCCCATGATCCAACACGCTACCCCGGCGGTCCGCGGCTCGCAGGTCGTCCTGCCTGCCCACGCAGATCAGTTCGCAGAGATCTCCACGGCGTTCACATCGATGACCTTCAACCCGAGTGCAGACACACCGCTAACAGTTTCCGATCACCGCTGGCCACAATCAGCTCTGCCAGTTCCGTTCGCTCGGCAACCGCGCAGTGCACCGCATCGTAGCTGCGCAGCGCATGCGGTCGCGTCAGCTGCGCGGCACGTTCGACCAGCTCCTGATCGATGTCCTCCACCGTGAAGTCAGGCCACGAGCTCACCAGCTTGGCTATCGCATCCGCATATTCCTGCTCGCTGATCCGTTTCATCCGCAGCGCTTGCGCCGTCGCCGCTGCTGCCTCGACGTACAACAACCGGGAGGTAATGGCCGCCGTGGTCTTGGCCCACAGCGACTCGCAATACTCGGTGTTGGACTCTTTGAACAGCATCGGCACGAAGGCGGAGGTGTCGAAATAGACGATCACCGGCCGCGCTCCTGAAGCACCAGCTCGCTGACGGTTCCTTCTCGCAGCGGGATCGGGTCTCCTGGGACTTCCCGCATTTTTTTGCCATCCTGGATGAGGCCGACGCTGAGCATCCACTCGACCTGACTCTTCCCCTGGAGGTCGGCGGGCACGATCCGGGCGATGATCTTCCCGTTCTCCTTGATCTCGATCGTGTGCCCATCGCGTACCTCCGCCATGGGGCCGCTCAGCGCTTCCTCCACGACCTGAACATCGATCTCCACGGCAGCCTCCCAGTGCTCGATCCCCTGGCCGCATTCGTGCGGCCGAACATCAGCATGGCACCGTGAGCAGGGATGACTGAGCGAATAATGCCTGCCCTGTGGACAAGTAGGCGGGCTGTGGACAACCCGGATTCAGCCGGCGCGCGGGACGTGCAGCGGGCCTAGGTTCAGCAGGGTGCGGAACTCGCGGGCCGGAATCGCCCGGGAGAACAACCAGCCCTGGTAGGCGTCCACGCCGACCCCACGCAGCACGTGGAACTGGGTCGCGGTCTCCACACCTTCGGCGACGCAGCTGCGGCCCATCGCGCGGGCCATGTCCACCACCGCGCGGGCGACCGCGAAGTCGGACGGGTCGTTGCCGACGCCGGAGACGAACCGGCGGTCCACCTTGACGATCTGCGCGGGCAGGTCCTTAAGCCGAGCCAGAGAGGAGTAGCCGGTGCCGAAGTCGTCCACCGCGAACCGGACGCCGCGGTCCACCAGCTCGGCCATCGCCTGCCGGGTCCGCGAGGGCAGGTCCACGAAGCTGGTCTCCACCAGTTCCAGGATCACCCGGTCCCAGGAGATGCCTGCCTCGGCCACCGCGGTGGCCACCGAGTCGACGAAGTCGGGGTCGCCGGGCACCAGCCCGGACAGGTTCACCGCGACGCTCACCGGCGCACCGCCCGGAGCCCGCCAGCCGGCGGCCTCGCGCAGCGCGGTGCGCAGCACCCAGCGGTCCAGTTCGCGCAGCAGGTCACCCTGCTCGGCGACCGGCAGGAACACGTCCGGCGCCAGCAGGCCGCGGTCCGGGTGCGGCCAGCGCACCAACGCCTCGGCGGTGAGCACCGAGCCGTCCGCGCCGACGACCGGCTGGAAGTGCAGTGTCAGGCCATCCCGGTTCAACGCGTCCCGCAGCTGCCCCTCGAGGTGCACCTGGCGGTCGGCGGAGGCCATCAGCGCGGCGTTGGCCAGCGCGACCCGGCCCGCGCCCTGCCGCTTGGCCTCGAACATCGCCGCGTCGGCGAAGCGCAGCAGGTCCTCGCCCGCCGCACGCGAGCCGTTGGGCACCGCGGCACCGATCGACGCGGACACCCGGACCAGCTGACCGTGCACCGGGATCGCGGTGCGCAGCAGGCCGGAGACCTTCATCGCCAGCTGGTCGACGCCGCCGACCGCGTCGATGTCCTCGCAGATGACCAGGAACTCGTCGCCGGACAGCCGGGCCGCGGTGCAGCCGGGCGGCAGGCCGCCCTCCATCCGGCGGGCCAGCGCGACGAGCAGCTCGTCGCCGGCGTCGTGGCCGAGCGAGTCGTTGACCCGCTTGAAGTTGTCGATGTCGCAGAACAGCACCGCGACGCCGTGCGCGTCGTCGCCGCCCAGCAGCCGGTGCAGCAGTTCCTTGATCGCCGCGCGATTCGGCAGCCCGGTGAGGTCGTCGTGGGTGGCCTGGTGCTTCAACGCCTCGGCGGCACGCAACCGCTCGGTGATGTCCTGGAAGACCACCAGCCAGAAGCCCCGGCCGTCGTCCTGCACCGACTGGGACAGGTGCAGCTCGCAATACACCGGCTCGCCGTCCGCGCGCAGCACGATGCGCTGCGGGATGCGGCCAGACCCATCGGACGCAGCGCCGTCGGCCAGTCCGAAGATCTGCCCGACGCGAACCCGGTCGTCCGGGTGGGTCAGCTGCTCGGCGGTCTGCCCCTTGAGCTGTTCGAGGTCGTAGCCGAGCAGATCGCACAGCGCGTCGTTGGCGTCGATCAGCCGCTCGTGGCCGTCGAAGATGCCGATGCCCACCGGGGTGACCGAGACCAGGTCGGAGAAGCGCTGGCTGGAGCGCTCCACCCGCACCGCGGCAGCGTGCTGTTCGGTGACGTCCTGCACCGCGCCGACCAGCAGCAACTCGCCGTCCGGTCCGGGGACAGCGGCACCGTGACAGCGGAAGAAACGCAGCACGCCGTCGGCCCGGATGACCCGGTGCTCGCAGTCCAGCGGGCGGTGGTCCAGCGACAGCCGCTGCCACAGCTCGGTGATCTGGTCCCGGTCCTCGAAGTGCACGGCCTGCAGGTAGCGCTGGAAGGTGAACGGCTCACTGGGCGTCACGCCGAGCAGCTCACGCATCACCTCCGAGCACTCGATGTCGTCGGTGTCCGGATCCCACTGCCAGGTGCCCAGCCGGGCCACCCGCTGCGCGTCGGCCAGCCTGCGGCGCTCTTCGAGGAGCTGCCGTTCCAGCAACCGCTGTTCGGAGACGTCCTGCAGTGTGCCGTGCAACCGGGCCAGCCTGCCCCGGGAGTCGTGCTCGGCGCGGATCCGGCAGTAGTAGTTCTTGTGCGAGGCGGCGCCCCTGGCCTCGAATTCGAGGATCTCGCCGTCCTCGGCGTGGAACATCGCCTTCTGCACCTCGGCCACGAGGGGCTTGTCCTCGGGGTGGATGCGGTCGGTGAGGAACTTGGTCGGCTTCATGCCCTGGGACTTGTAGATCTCCTTGAACGCCTCGCTGCGGTACAGGTGCTTGGTGGCCACCTCGTACGTCCAGCTGCCCATCTTGGCGACCCGCTGGGCCTCCAGCAGGCGGGCCTGTTCGGCCGCGAGCTCGTTCTCGATCTGCCACTGCTGAGTGACGTCCCGGATGAATCCGGTGATGGTCAGCGGTGCCCGGTTCTCGTCCCGGCAGAAGCGCAGTTCGCTGATCACCCGGCGGATCTCACCGGTGGGCAGCACGATGCGGTTCGCGATGATCGCGGTGTCCTCGCCATCGGGCTCCTGATGGCTCAGCCAGATGTTGTGCACCTCGTCCCGGTCCTCCGGGTGCACGGACGCCAGATAGGTGTCGATGCTGGGCAGCACCTGGCCGGGCTTGAGGCCGAGGATCTCGTAGTGACCGATGGACCAGACCGAGGTCCGGCTCTTGCAGTCGAACTCCCAGGAGCCGATCTTCGCCACCCGCTGCACCTCGGTGAGCCTGCGCTGTTCCTCGCGCAGCTCGTCGGCGGCGGTGGCCAGGTCGGACACGTCGACCAGCAACAGCACCTGGTGGGGTCCCTGGCTCCAGCGGGCGACGCGCACGGTCAGCGTGCGGCCGTCGCGGCGGTGCAGGGTGCTCAGCGAGGAATCGGTCTGCACGGACAGCAGGTCCCGCAGGAAGGTCCCGACCAGGTCGTCCTGCGCGACGTCGCCACAGATCAGCGCGACGGCGGCCGAGTTGGCGTCGACGACCTCGCCCTGTTCGTTGACGAGCAGGGCAGGGGAATCGGAGGGCAGCCCGTTGGCCTGTCCCTGGTTACCGGCGATGCGGAGCACGGACTTCTTGGCGCTTTCCGAGGGCGGTGGGACGGCAGCGGGCGCATCAGGCATGCGCGCCCGGTCATACCGTTTAGCCACGGCTCCACCCTCCTGGTCGACCTAGTGCCGCTGACAACAACGAGTTGTGAGCCCATATGTTGCCGCGTGGAGCGCACCGGGGACGAGGCTCAATTAACACTCCAGCGTTGATACTCGCCCGACTGAGTGAAGGTACGCCGTCGCACCGTAATCAGCCAACTACCCGAGGTACGCGGGCTGCACTACTCCAACCGAGGGGTGGGCACCGCCGTTCGCTCGGCGAGGAGCGATGGTCACGGTTTCTTCCCAGGCGGCGCCCGCCCCCGGTTGGAATCAGGCTACTCCGTCCTGCCGCGCGGCACGTGCGACAGCTGCCGCAACTTCCGGCGCCACCCGCGGGTCAAGCGGGCTAGGGACGATTCTGTTCACCGAAAGTTCATCCTTGACAACCCCGAAAATCGCGTCCGCCGCGGCGAGCTTCATCGCCTCGGTGATGCGTCGGGCACCCGCGTCCAGGGCACCCCGGAACACCCCGGGGAAAGCCAGCACGTTGTTGATCTGGTTCGGGAAGTCGCTGCGGCCGGTGGCCACGATTCCGACGTGCTTGGCGGCGACGTCCGGGTGGATCTCCGGGTCCGGGTTGGACAGCGCGAACACGATGGCGTCCGGCGCCATGGTGGCCACGATGTCCTCCGGCACGGTGCCCGCGGAGACGCCGATGAACACGTCGGCGCCCTTGAGCGCCACGTCCAGTCCACCGTGCAGGCCGTTCGGGTTGGTCACCTCGGCCATTTCTTCCTTCACCGGGTTCAGCCCGGCGCGGCCCTTGTGGATGATGCCCTTGGAGTCCAGCAGGATCAGGTCCCGGACGCCGGCGGCGAGCAGGATCTTCGCGCAGGCCACACCGGCGGCACCCGCACCGGAGATCACCACGCGCAGCGGCTCCAGCTCACGCTTCTGCACCGCGACGGCACCCTTGAGCGCGGCCAGGGCCACGATCGCGGTTCCGTGCTGGTCGTCGTGCATGACCGGACAGTCCAGCGCCTCGATGAGCTTCGCCTCGAGCTCGAAGCAGCGCGGCGCGGAGATGTCCTCCAGGTTCACCGCGCCGTACGACGGGCGCAGCCGGACCAGGGTCTCGATGATCTCGTCGACGTCGGTGGTGTCCAGCACCAGCGGAATGGAGTCCAGTCCACCGAACGTCTTGAACAGGGCTGACTTGCCTTCCATCACCGGCAGCGAGGCCCGCGGGCCGATGTCGCCGAGGCCGAGGACCGCGGTGCCGTCGCTCACCACGACCACGAGGCGCTCAGTCCACGTGTATCGCTTGGCGAGCGTCTCGTCACCGTGGATGGCCCGGCTGACCTGCGCCACGCCGGGGGTATAGGCGATGGACAATGCCTTGGCGTCGGCGAGCGAGGTGGTGGGCTGAATGGACAGCTTGCCACCCTCGTGAGCACCGAAGATCTCCTCTTCGGTCAGCTGGACCGGCGAGGCAGGCTGGGCGTTATTACTGGCGGGGTTGGTCACCGTCACGGCGTCCCTCCTGGTTACCTGGAGTCTGAGTCAGCCCATGGCTGCTCTTGCTGCGCACCCGATCGCGGCGAGGTAGCGCCGGTGCAGCGGGACGTCTTCGGCCTGCCTGCCGCCATTCGGGGTACGAGAGGCGGTCACGCGGTCGCTGCGTGATTGCGAGGGTAGTGGGCATAGTGTGACAGCGCCCCAGGTCGATGTCTGCGGTGTATGTCACACGCCTGTTACGTGCTCGGTCCCGTATGGGCCCCTCTCACCTGCGCGGTTAGGGTGGTGTCCCGTGCAGGTGAATGAGCTGAAGATCCCCGGTGCGTACGAGTTCGTGCCGCCCGTGTTCCCCGACAGCCGCGGCCGTTTCGTCGCCCCCTTTCAGCAGGCGGAATTCGAGAAACACCTGGGTTTCTCACTGAATGTGGCGCAGATGAACCACAGCGTCTCGGCCAAGGGCGTCGTCCGCGGGATGCACTTCGCCGAGGTGCCCGCGGGGCAGTCCAAGTACGTCAGCTGCCTGCGTGGAGCGCTGCTGGACGTCATCGTCGACATCCGAGTGGGATCGCCCACATTCGGCCAGTGGGTGACCGTTCTGCTGGACGCCCAGGAGTACCGGTCGGTGTACATCGCCGAGGGCCTCGGCCACGGTTTCGTCGCGCTGGAGGACGACACGGCGATCAACTACCTGTGCTCCACGCCGTTCAACCCGAAGGTCGAGCACGGTTTCAGCCCGTTCGACCCCGAACTGGCGCTGCCCTGGGACGAGTTCCTGGACGGCGGCGAGCCGATCGTGTCGGACAAGGACCGCGCCGCCCCCACTCTCGCCGAGGCTCGCGAGGCGGGGCTGCTGCCGGACTATCAGGCATGCTTGAACAGGTACGCAGAGCTCAAGGGGGACTGAATGATTCGCCGTGCGACACCGTCCGATGTGGACACCATGGTGCAGCTGGTGCACGACCTGGCCGAGTACGAGAAGGCTCCGGACGAGTGCACGCTGACCAGCGAGCAGCTGCACACGGCGCTGTTCGGCCCCGCACCCACGTTGTTCGGCCACGTCGCCGAACTGGACGGCCAGGTCGTCGGCCTGGCGCTGTGGTTCCTGAACTTCTCCACCTGGACCGGCACCCACGGCATCTACCTGGAGGACCTGTACGTCCGCCCGGAGACGCGGGGCAGCGGCCTGGGCAAGGCGCTGCTGACAACGTTGGCGCAGGAGTGCGTCACCCGCGGCTACCAGCGCCTGGAGTGGTCGGTGCTGGACTGGAACACGCCGGCGATCGACTTCTACCGGTCACTCGGGGCGGTCGGGATGGACGAGTGGACCGTCAACCGGCTCACCGGAGACGCGCTGGCGCGGCTTGGGGCTGCCTGAGCGCACGGGGTGCGTCTGGCTTGTCTTCGAAGGATGGCTTTGGAGAGGGAGACGGGCTTTGGGGCCCGTCTTTCCTGCCTGCGTGTTGGGTGGGGGCACGCCGGTCTGTGCTGTCGGGGCCGCTGCGCGGGGCTGGAGGTGCACCTCAGTCCGGGCGAATGCCTTGCAAGACGCTTTCAGGGCTCCCAACGGCTCGAACTCCGCATTGATCAAGGCCACCCGGTGCGACACGGAGCAGAAATGGCCCGACACGCCGGGGATCCCGCGATGTGCTCGTCCATTGTGGACGGTGAGTACCTGAAGGACGCCTTTGTTTACCCGAGGTAAATGAAGGACGCCTTCAGTGCGCTCAAGTAAACGATGGCGTCCTTCAGGTCCCCCGCGGAAGGCGGCCCCGACAACCAGACCGGCGTGCCCCCACCCAACAGCCAGGCAGGAAAGACGCAGCCCCCAGCCCATCTCCCCCTAAGCCCTCTTTCGACAAAGCACCCGACCCAACCCCTACGGCTTCAGGTCCAGAATGACCGAGTAGCTCTGCCCCGGTCGCTGCGCGAGCAGCTTCCCCACGCCCCGCAGGCCGGCGTACGCCCCGGTCCCCGCCAGCACCGCGATCCGGCAGCTCTGCGCGGACCGCCCCAGGTATGGGATCACAGCCGAGTAGTGGATGTCCCCGTCGGACAGCCGCAGCACGCCGGCGCACTGCGCCAGCAGTGGATCACGCTGCACCACCGAACAGTTCGCGTTCTGCTCCCCGACCTGCCCGCCGGAACCGTCGAACAACGCGCCGGTGCTGACGAACTGCGTACCCACCTCGGGCGCGGCAGGCAAGGTCGAGCTGCGCACGTCCAGCCGCAGTTCCCTGGTCGCGGCGGCCGCGGATCCAGTGAAGATCAACAGGAAGCCGGTCAGCAAGGCGATCAGACGCATCCCCTGATGCTGGCCCTCTTCACCCGAGCGGCAAACACTCACAGGGTTCGCGATTCCGGTGGCACACCGATACCGCGAGTTCATCAAGTTGCGAATGCAATCAGTCCTCGTCGGTGTCCGCGAAGGCCCAGGCGTTGGCGGCCGGCACGAACAGCAGCACCACGATGGCCAGGCTGGGCAAGCTTGTCAGCACCCACCAGCCGATCTGCCCACGCGAGCCGTAGATGGTCCACATCGAGCCGAGCAGCAGCAGTTGCAGCACCACGGCCGGCGTGCGGCTCCAGGTCCTGCCCCGCAGCATCCCCCAGCTCAACACCGCCAGCGCCGCGGTGAGCAGCAGGAAGTACACCGAGGTACCCACCTCGTTCCCTGCGTGTTTGCCGGTCGCCAGCAGGTGCACCAGTGGCGCCAGCACGTACACCAGGCCACCGGCGGCCTGCAGGCCGAGCAACCAGGCGGCTATCTGTACGGGACGCGGAGTCGAAGACACGGGCGAGATGGTAAACGCCCTGGATAACTGTGATGTGAGCAACTGTCCTGGTGACCGACGGTCATTTTTCCGGTCAGCGGCGCTTACGCTCGACGATGTGCGTGCGCTCCTGGTTGTGAACCCACAGGCCACATCGACGACCCCGGCCGGTCGCGATGTGCTGGCGCACGCCCTCGCCGCGACCGTGAAACTGGACGTGGTGGAGACCCGCCACCGGGGACACGCGGCGGAACTCGCCGCCCAGGCGCGACAGGACGGCATGGACCTGGTCGTCGCGCACGGCGGCGACGGCACGGTGAACGAGGTGGTCAACGGCCTGCTCTCGGCAGAGAGCGGAGCGGTTCCACAGCTCGGGGTGGTGCCGGGCGGCTCGGCGAACGTGTTCGCCAGGGCGCTGGGCCTGCCGCGCGATCCGATCGAGGCGACCTACCGGCTGTTGCAGGCCATCGAGGGCCGGGTCTACCGGACCGTCGGGCTGGGCAAGGCCGATGACCGCTGGTTCACCTTCAACGCGGGCATCGGCTGGGACGGCGACGTGGTCGCCGCGGTGGAGCGCAAGCGCGCCCAGGGGGCCGAAGCCACTCCGTCGTTGTACGCACGAATGGCTTTCACTCGATTTTTCGCTATGGAGAAGCGCGATCCCGCGCTAACCTTGGAGTTGCCTGACGGACAGGTCTTCGACGGTGTGACCACCGCGTTCCTGTCCAACACAGATCCCTGGAGCTATGTCGGGCCACGCGCGATCCATCTGAACCCCGGTTGCACCTTCGACGGTGGTTTGGGCCTGTACGCGTGGCGGGAAGTCTCCCTGGGAACGGTGTTCCGTCAGACGCCCCAAATTTTGGCTCGCAAGGCCAACCCGCGAGGTAAGGGCCTGATTCGTTTCGACAGCGTTCCGGCGGTAACAGTCCGGTGTGCGCGGCCGATGCGTCTACAGGTGGACGGCGATTACCTGGGAACGCGGTCCGCTGTCAGCTTTACCTCGGTGCCAGAGGCCCTTCGGGTGACTCTGTAGCCCAAAAGTTATCGGAACGTTCTCGGGTTGCAGCTCGTTGCCCCTCCGAGGTCACACAACGAAATGATGTAACGCGGTCCATAGATCATTTGGGTGACATCACTCACCGGTTTGGCGCGGACCTATTGACTTTGCTGGAGTTCGTGAAAGCATTCACAAGCACCCAGCAGCCCCCATCCACTTTCGAATGTGGCGCGTTTTGCGCGCGCCTAGCTAGGAGCAAGAGTCATGGATTGGCGCCACCGCGCGAGCTGCCGCGACGAGGACCCCGAGCTGTTCTTCCCCGTAGGTAACAGCGGTCCGGCCATCCTGCAGATCGCCGAGGCGAAGACCGTCTGCCGTCGTTGTCCCGTTGTCTCCGACTGCCTCACCTGGGCACTCGAGAGCGGCCAGGACGCCGGCGTTTGGGGCGGGATGAGCGAAGACGAGCGTCGTGCTCTCAAGCGCCGCAATGCCCGTACTCGGGCCCGGAGCGGTGCCTGATCACGTACTGAACACTACCTAGCGAGGGCGTCAACACCAAATCGGTGTTGACGCCCTCACTATTTGTGCGCTAAACGACGCATTCCGCTAGTCCTCCCGCAGCAGCCCAGACCCGTTTTCCACAGACGAGCACCCCAACCAACATCAAGACGCACCACTCCCTGTTCAGGTTGCGTGGCGATCCATCTATCGGCGGCGCAGCGGGACACGCAGGACGGCCTCGGTGCCCTGCGGAGTGCGGCGGCGCAGCGACAGGGAGCCCTGCAACTCGGACTCCACCAGGGTGCGCACGATCTGCAGACCGAGCCGGTCGGTGCGTTCCAGGGAGAATCCGCTGGGCAGGCCGATGCCGTCGTCCCAGACCACCACATCCAGCCACTTGGCCGACCGCTGCACGTCCACGTGCACGTAGCCGTCGGTACCCGGCGCGAATCCGTGCTCGAACGCGTTCTGCACCAACTCGGTGATCACCATGACCAGCGGGGTGGCCAGCTCGGCGGACAGCACGCCGAACTTGCCGGCCCGGCGCACCACGACCTTGGTGTCCGCGGCGGCCACATCGCCCATCACCGGCATGACCCGGTCGACGATGTCGTCGAAGTCGGCCCGCTCGTCCACCGACATGGACAGCGTCTCGTGCACCAGCGCGATGGAGGTGACCCGGCGAACCGACTCGTCCAGCACGAACTGGGCCTCCGGGTTGCTGCTGCGCCTGGCCTGCAGCCTCAGCAGCGCCGCGACCGTCTGCAGGTTGTTCTTCACCCGGTGGTGGATCTCCCGAATGGTGGCGTCCTTGGACATCAGTGCCCGGTCCCGCCGGCGTACCTCGGTCACGTCCCGCACCAGCACCAGGGCGCCGGCCGCCTTGCCGCGTGGCCGCAGCGGCAACGCGCGGAACAACACGGCGGCACCGCGCGCTTCGGCCTCGATCCGCATGGACGGGTCGCCGTCCAGGGCCGTCCTGATCCGCTGCACGACCTCACCCGCGTCGAAGGGATCGTCGATCAGGCCGCGGGCCAGCAGGGCCAGGTTGCCGCCGACCAGGTCGGTGTCGTGCCCCATGCGGTGGAAGGCGGACAACGCGTTGGGGCTGGCGAAGACGACCGCACCCGCCGGATCCAGCCGGATGAAGCCGTCGCCGACGCGGGGGCTGGTGTGCACGCCGGGGGTGGGTTCGGCGGTGGGAAAGCTGCCGTCGGAGATCATCTGGCAGAGGTCGGCGGCGGAGCCGAGGTAGGAGATCTCCAGCGGGCTGGGCACCCGGGGCACGGCCAGGTTGGTGTCCCGGGACAGCACGGCGACGACCTCGTCGCCGAGCACCACCGGGATCGTCTCCCGGCGCACGGGGACGCCCAGGTGCCAGCGCGGGTCCTCTTCCCGGCAGATCCGCGCCTCGGTCAGCGCCCGGCGCAGCTGCGGGTGATCCGCACCGGAGGCGACGCTGGTCACCCGGTCGTCGGGGTGCGAAGTCGGCGCGGTGGTCGGCCGGACCTGGGCCACACAGAGGAAGTCGTCCTCGTCCAGCGGGACCCACATCAGGAAGTCCGCGAAGGAGAGGTCGGACAGCAGCTGCCATTCGGCGACCACCAGTTGCAGGTGGTCGACGGCGGCGCCGGACAGCTTGGTGTGTTCGGCGAGCAGATTGCTCAGGGTGGACATAGCCGACCATCCTCCCGGCTTTGATGGAGCGCGGCGACCGCAGAAACGGCTGAACGTGGCCGCCCATCGTGGGTTGCCACGTTCAGTGAAGTCTGCACCAGGTGCTAGTCGACGACCGCGATCAGGTCGCCTTCCTGCACCACATCACCCTCAGCGACCTTCACCGTCACCGTGCCATCGGCCTCGGCGATCACCGGAATCTCCAGGCGTTCAAGGACACGAGCATGGATTCGAGGATGACCCCGAAACCTAGTCGACGACCGCGATCAGGTCGCCTTCCTGCACCACATCACCCTCGGCAACCTTGATCGTCACCAGGCCATCGGCCTCGGCGATCACCGGAATCTCCATCTTCATGGATTCGAGGATGACCAAGGTGTCGCCGTCCTCCACGGTGTCGCCGTCCTTGACGACCACCTTCCAGACGTTCGCGACCATCTCGGCAAGAATTTCCTCGGCCATCGTTTCGTCCTCCTTGACGCACGCAACCTGCCTACGCATCAAACCACGAACCGGCCGCTAACGGACCTACCGGTACCGCATGCGACACTAAGCGGAGGTACGTCGATTGCTAAGGAGACGCGATGTCCAAGCGGGCACGCAAGAAGCGCGACAGGAAGAAGGGCGGCGCGAACCACGGTAAGCGCCCCAACGCCTGAGCTTCTTCATAAACTCATCGGGCCCCCAGCCATTACGGCTGGGGGCCCGATGTATGTCTCTACGACTAGGCGCTGGTCTGCTTCTTCGACTCCGCGCACTTGGCCTGGACGGCTTCCCGGATCGAGTCCTTGAGCCGGTTCTTCAGGTCACCCGGCGCGTGCTCGCCACCGCATTTGCGGGCCAGCAGCGCCTTCAGGTGATCCTCGATGCCGTACTCGGACAGGCAGGGGTTGCACTCGTTCAGGTGCTGCTGCAACAGCGCCTTGCGCCCCGGATCGCATTCGTTGTCCAGGAACAGCCACAGCTCGGCCAGTACATCCGAGCAGGGCGTCTGGTGATCGCCGCCGCAATTCACGCCCCAGTCACCTCCCGCGTGCCTTCCCTCAGGAAACCACGGTCGCGTGCGACGTCGGTGAGCAGGTCCCGCAACTGCCGGCGGCCACGGTGCAACCGGGACATGACGGTGCCGATGGGCGTACCCATGATGTCGGCGATCTCCTTGTAGGCGAATCCCTCGACATCGGCCAGGTACACGGCCATCCGGAACTCCTCGGCCAGCTGCTGCAGCGCCTCTTTGACATCGCTGTCGGGCAGCAGGTCCAGGGCTTCCATCTCGGCCGAGCGCAGTCCGGACGAGGTGTGCGACTCGGCCTGCGCGAGCTGCCAGTCGGTGATCTCGTCGGTGGGCTGCTGCACGGGCTGACGCTGCCGCTTGCGGTAGCCGTTGATGTACGTGTTGGTGAGAATCCGATAGAGCCAAGCCTTCAGATTCGTGCCCTCGGAGAAAGAGGCGAAGGCGGCGAACGCCTTGAGATACGCCTCCTGCACCAGATCCTCGGCGTCCGAGGGGTTCCGGGTCATCCGCAGGGCGGCGCCGTAGAGCTGATCGAGCAACGGCAATGCCTCGCGCTCGAAGCGCGCGGAGCGCTCCTCTTCGGTCTCTACCTGTGGGCTACTGGGCACGTAGCTCCTTCCCGACTTCTTGGCGTCGGCGGTTCCCCCGACAATGCTGACCGCCGCATATGGGGAGGATACGCGGCCGGTCTGACGACGGCCGCCGGTTGTGACTTGATCCGGTCGCCGGTCGAGTACCGCGCAACCGCCATGGGAGTGAGTTTGTGCTGCCACGTCCCTTTCCAACACCAAGGGCCGGAGCAACATTCCCGTGTCCTAGGCTGGGGATCATGGCTGGCCAGGGCACTCCCGCGACCGCGTTGCTCAGGCAACGTGGCGTGGAACACACTGTTCACTCCTACGAGCACGACCCCCGTTCGGGGTCCTTCGGATTAGAGGCGGCGAAGGCGATGGACGTCCCCGCGGACCGGGTGTTCAAGACCCTGGTCGCCGAGGTCGACGGCAAGCTCACCGTCGGCGTGCTGCCGGTGGACCGTCAGCTGGACCTGAAGGCACTCGCCGCCGCGGTGGGCGGCAAGAAGGCGAAGATGGCCGACGTGGCGGCCGCCGAGCGGGCCACCGGATACGTGGCGGGCGGGATCTCCCCGGTCGGCCAGAAGAAGCGGCTGCCCATCGTGGTCGATTCGACCGCGCTGGACCACCCGACGATCTACTGCAGCGCGGGCAGGCGTGGCCTGGAGATCGAACTCTCCCCCGCCGACCTGGTCACCATCACCTCGGCGGGCACCGCCACCATCACGGCCGTCTGACCTCGGCCCACCAGAGGTAGTCCCGGGCCCGGGTGGCCGCGACGAGGTGCTGCCGGGAGCGGAGCTCGCGGTCCTCCGTGGCCACCGGGCCCTCCGGATCTCCGGGTTCGGCGACGGTCACCGAGAGCACGGCCTGGAAGTCCAGGCCCTTGGCCCGGTGCACGGTGCCGATCTTGATCGTGTCATCCGGCGCGCCCGTGTAGTGGTCGAGGTTCGTGGCCGGGATGCCGGCGTCTCGCAGGATCTTGATGCACGCACCCAGGTGGGATGCCGAGCTGATCAGCACCGTGTTCCCGCGGGGGACGGGCAGTGCCTCGATCACCTTCACCAGTTCGGCGGCGAGTTCGCCGTCGGTGCCGCTCCAGGTGTCGACCCTGCCACCCGAGTTAGCCGAGTCCGCCTGCTGCAGGGCCACGCCCTGGCCGCCGTCGAGATCGTCCACCTCGTTGCGCGCGTCGAAGCGCTGGGCGAATTCCAGCACTTCGGAGCGGTTGCGGTAGTTCACCCGCAACACCTCGCCGCGTCCCATGATCGAGATACCGGCGTCGGACAGCCGCCAGCCACCCGAGTACACCTGCTGCTGACCGTCGCCGATGAGCAACAACCGGTTGGGGCCCTCGCCCGCGACATCGCGCAGCAACCGCAGCCCGGTGAGCGTGATGTCCTGCGCCTCGTCCACCACGACCGCGGAATAGGGCGTCTCCAGCGGGCGTTCGGCCAGCTCCTGCTCGGCGAGGGTGATCAGGTCGTTGAAGTCGTGCAGGCCCTTCTCGGCCAGATTCCGCTGATAGGACTCGTACAGCTCCCAGACCACGCGCCGCTGCTTCTCCCCCAGAATCAGCCGGCGGCCCTTGCGGAAGACGCCCAGGTACTCGTCGACCTCGCGCAGCCCACGCCCCTTGATCACCCGGTCGATCTCGGTCTGCCAGTAGCCGGTCTTCGCCAGCGGTTCCAGCTGGTCCCGGTGTTGCAGCCAGGCCCGGGCGAACGCGTCGTTCACCTGGCCACGGTCCACCTCGACCGGTCGGTCCCGCGTGACCAGCAGCTCCCGGATCCAGGCGTGCAGGTTGACGAACCGCACCCGGTCGGCGACCTCGGGGGCCAGCCGCGCGAAGGTGGACTCGAACACGACCGGCAGGCTGCGGACGAAGGTGGTGAACAGCAGCGGACCGGTGCTGTTGCGCGCCAGGTGCTTCAACCGGTGCAGCGCGACGACCGTCTTGCCCGTTCCGGCCGGTCCGCTGATCCGGGCCGGGCCTTTCCAGTCCCGGCGCACGATCTTGTTCTGCTCCGGGTGCAGGAAGATCATCCAACTGTCGAAGGGCTCGTCGAGAGCCGCCGCGAGATGGTCGGTGACCAGTTCCGCGGAGTCCAGCAGGCCGGTTTCCGGTTCGGCGCGCTCTGCCCGGTGCACCGTGAGTCGCTGATAGCCCTTCAGCCGGGTCGCCAGATGATCGGCGACCGGCCCGATCTGACCGGGGCCGAGAACCCGGGCGTCCACCTGGAAGACGGCGTCCAGTTCGAGCAGCGACAGGATCTCCTTCGACCTGGTCTTCCCCCGCGAGCCGTCCAGGATCACCCGGTGCCGGACGGCGGTGGACGGGATCACCCGGCCCCGGGAGCCGGGGATGTCCGCGCACCGCTGCTCGGAATGCCGCGCCACGGCGGCCATCGTCGTGTCGTCCGGCACCTGCTGGCGGATGAGCAGGGTGGTGATGCCGTTGGCGCCGACGACGAACGCGTCGGCGATCTCGGCGGTGGAGTGCTCGGGGCGGACGAACAGTTCCCAGTTCGTGGCGGTCTTGATGAGCACCTGGCTCAACACGTTGCGGCGCAGCGAATCCAGCCAGCCGGCTCGCTCGGCCAGCAGGGCCTCCGCGCTCTTCTCCAGCTGTCGCCGCTCATGGTTACTGAAGTTCATCGCGCCCCCGTTCCCGACCGATCTCTCAGGCTAGGGCACATGATCAGTTCAGCGGACGGACCACACGGGTGAGCCACTCGCCGACGGCCCGGGCGACCGCCGGGGTGTCCGCCTTCAGCGAATGATCGCCGGCGACCGAGACGACCTCGTGGTGTGGCGCCGGATCGGGCTGGCCGAAGGCGTCGGTCCGGCCCTGGACGACCAGCAACGGCACCTTCACCGCGTTCAGTTCGTCCATTCTGGACTTCTCCGGCTTGCCCGGCGGGTGAACCGGAAAGGCCAGGCAGAGCACGGCGGCGGCCCCGCCGTCGGCCGCGGTGCGGCAGGCGACCCTGGCTCCGGAGGACCGGCCGCCGAAGAGCAGTGGGAGATCGCCGAAGTGCTCGGCCAGCGCGTCGGCCACCGCCAGCCAGGCGGTGTCCAGGTGCTTGGCCGGGGCGGGTGCGCGCCTGCCCGCCACCCGGTAGGGCTGCTGGATCAGCGCGACGTGCACTCCGGCCGCGGTGGCCGCCCTGGTGACGGCGACCAGGTCGGGGGCGTCGATGCCGCCGCCCGCGCCATGGCCGAGCAGCAGCGCGGCGGAGCCTTCCTCGGCGCTGTGCAGTTCGGCCCGGGCCGGGCCGTGCGGGGTGTCCAGCGTCAGGCAGGTCATAGGGAGAACAATCCGTCTTCCTGGGCGGGCTCCCACAGCTGGGGGCCGTTGTTGCGCACGTTGTTGACCATGGTGGACACCGGGATCAGCTGCAGTGAGGCGAGCAGGTCCAAGTCGGGTTCGGCCAGCACGTCGGTGGCATCCTCGCGGTCCGGGTCCAGCCAGTCCGCCCATTTGCTGCGCGGCAGCAGGACCGGCATCCGGTGGTGCACGTTCTCCAACTGCCCGACCGAGTCGGCGGTGAGCACCGAGCAGCTGATCAGCGGGCCGGCCTGCGGCTCCGCCGGGTCACGCCACACCGCCCACAGCGCGGCCAGGGCCAGCGACTCCTCGCCGGGGGCCTTGATGAAGTACGGCTGTTTGCTGCCCGAGTCGACCTTCCACTCGTACCAGCCGTCGGCGGGCATCAGGCACCGGTACTTCTTCATCGACGTCCGGTAGGCCGGCTTCTCCGCGGCGGTCTCCGACCTGGCGTTGATCATCTTCGCCGCCATGCCGATGTCCTTGGCCCAGCTCGGCACCAAGCCCCAGCGCATCATCCGGACGGTGCGCTCGGTGCGCGACTCGTCCGGCTTGCCCTCGGCATCCCGCGGATGGCGTTGCACCACCGCGGCGACCTGTTTGGTCGGGGCCACGTTGTAATCACCACCGGTGGCGCCATCGGTGGCATCGATCGCGTCGAACTCCGTGGCCAGCGTGGCCGGGTCCTTTTTCGCCGAATAGCGTCCGCACATAGCCCGTCAATGGTACGCCACCCGGGCCCGCATGATCTCGTCGATGGCCTTGCCCAGCTGCGCGTACTTCTGGGTGTACAGCACCTTGTAGATCCCCGGCGGGTCCGCGGGGCGGTCGCGATCCACGTAACCGGTGCCCAGATTGCCGAACACCACCACGATGTAGTGCCTGCCCTCCGGCGCGCTGACCACCCCCGCGTCGCTGCCGGCCGTGCTCACCCAGCCGGTCTTGTGCGCGAAGGTCACCTCGGCCCGCGCGTCGCAGGGCCGCACATCGCGGTCGTACACCGCATTGCCGACCTGGACCGTGCCGTCCGGCCGGATCCACCGCGGCGGGGTGCGCTGCGGAATGCCCTGCACCGGGTAGGCCCGATCGCACCAGTTGGTGGTGGACAGCATCTCGTTGTGCCCCTGATCGGCCAGGGTCCGCAGGAAGAACTCGCGGGAGGACCGGCTCAGCTCGCCCCGGGTGACCGGCCGGTGGTCCGGTGTCACCCACAGCACCCCCGGGCCACCGGCGAGCAGCAACAGCAGCTTCGCGGTGTCGGGGCCGCTCATGTTCGCGCCGCTCCACCGTCCGCCGTTGCCCGGATTGAAGCCGGTCATCATCAGCGTGGGCATCCCCAGCTCGGCGAAGGTGTCGTTGATCTCGTCCCAGGCATCCAGTTCGTCGATCATCTTGACCAGCGCGCAGGTGGACTCGTTCTGCGACCTGGTGATCATCTCGTCGAAGAGCACCCGGATCGGTTTCACCGTGGGCCCACCACACGACTGGCTGACCGGTTCCGGCCGGTAGTCGTAGTCCTCGTCCAGGTCGACCCGGCCCTGGTCGGCCAGCCGCAGCACGCCGAAGCCGACCATCAGCTTGAGCACCGAGGCCGGATAGGGCGAGGTGAAGTCCAGCGGCGCCTGTTCCCGGCCCGGGAGCACGTCCCGGCTGCCCTGCCCGCCCTGGGTGTTCCACTCCACGTCGTTCCACCAGCGATAGCGCACGGCATCGCTGCTGCGCACCACGGCTCCCTGCGGATAGCGGGGGCTGAGCAGCACGTCGGCCATGGTGCGGGGACGGCCGAGGCGATCCAGTTCGATCACCGCGACGTCCAGGTTCGGCGTCTGGTGCAACGGCCGTGGCTCCACCTTGTCCCTGGGTTGCGCGCCGAGCCGGTCGTACTTCTCCGGGGCGCCCCACGGGTTCGGTCGCGGCGGGGTCAGGTCGAGCACGTCCTTGAAGGCCTGGGCCACGATGGCCGTGCGTAGCTGCTCGGCGAGCTCGTCCGGTGCCGGTGCGGGCAGGGTGGTGCCGAGCAGGGCGATGGTCAGGACTGTGTGCCAGATCACGACTTTGCATGCTCCCATCTGCGGGGGCAGGGCGCATGGCGCTTCTGGCTTGTTACCGAAAGCGGCTTTGGAGGAGGAGATGAGCTTGGGGCTGCGTCTTTCCGGCCGTCGTGTTGAGTGGGGGCACGCCTGCCTGGCTGTTGGGGCCGCTTCCGCGGTGGACCTGAAGGACGCCATCGTTTATTTGAGCGCACTGAAGGACGCCATCGTTTACCTCGGGTAAATGGTGGCGTCCTTCAGGTACTCACAGTCCACAATGGACGACTACATCCTGGGAGCTCACGGAGTGTCGCCCCATTTCCGCCCGTGCCGCCTCAGTTGTCGCGTCTTTTATCCACGACAAGTGCCACTTGCCGTGACTAAAAGCCCCGACAAGTCAACGACAGCCCCGCGCAGCGGCCCCACCCACCAGACTGGCGTGCCCCCACCCAACACGAAGGCAGGAAAGGCCCCGCCCCGAGCCCATCTCCTCCTCCAAAGCCTCTTTCGCCACTAGCCAAGACCCAACCCCGCACCCGCCGTCATCCACAGGCCGGCCGGCTATCCACAGCCGGACAAACCCGCGTGCGGGATCGGATCGCAGTACGGGAGGATTTGGGCATGACCTCGTCGTGGACAGCACCCGTCGCCGATGGCCCGGTGCGGGCCACCGTCACCGTGCCCGGCTCCAAATCGATCACCAACCGAGCACTCGTCCTGGCCGCGCTGGCCGATGGGCCGAGCCGGATCACCGATCCGCTGCGCAGCCGGGACACCCTGCTGATGACTCAGGCCCTGCGCAGCCTGGGCACCGGCATCGCCGACGGCCCCGACGGCTCGTGGGACGTCAGTCCGGCGGCCTTCACCGGGCCGGTCACCGTGGACTGCGGCCTGGCCGGAACGGTGATGCGGTTCGTGCCGCCCGCCGCCGCGGCGCTGGCCTCGGGCGAGATCGTCTTCGACGGGGACGAGTACGCCCGGCAGCGACCGATGCGCACCGTGCTGGACGCGTTGCGCGCCCTGGGAGCGCAGATCGACGGGGATGGATTGCCGTTCACGCTGACCGGAACCGGCAGCCTGGTCGGTGGTGCGGTGACGATCGACGCGTCCGCCTCCTCCCAGTTCGTCTCCGGGCTGCTGTTGTCCGGCGCCCGCTACGAGCGGGGCGTGCGGGTGGACCACAGCGGTAAGCCGGTGCCGTCCATGCCACATATCGAGATGTCGGTGCAGATGCTGCGCGCGCACGGCGCCGAGGTGGACGATTCGCTGCCGAACAGCTGGATAGTGCAGCCGGGACCGCTCCGCGCCTATGACTGGCGGATCGAACCGGACCTGTCCAACGCCACGGTGTTCCTGGCCGCCGCAGCCGCCACCGGCGGCGAGGTCACGGTCACCGGCTGGCCGCACGAGACCACTCAGGCGGGCGACGCGTTCCGCGGCATCCTGGAGCAGATGGGCGTCACGGTCGAGCTGTCCGGCACCGGGCTGACCGTGCGCGGCGGCGGATCGCTGCGGGGCGTGGACGTGGACCTGCACGAGGTGGGCGAGTTGACGCCGACGGTGGCCGCGCTGGCGGCGCTGGCCGACGGGCCGTCGATCATCCGCGGCGTTGCCCACCTGCGGGGCCACGAGACCGACCGGCTGGCCGCGCTGACCACGGAGCTGAACCGGCTGGGTGGCAAGGCCACCGAGACCGAGGACGGGCTGCGGATCGAACCCGCTCCGCTGACCGGTGGGCTCTGGCACGCCTACGCCGACCACCGGATGGCCACCGCCGGCGCGATTCTCGGCCTGGTGGTCCCCGGAGTCGCGGTGGACGACATCGGCTGTACCAGCAAGACGATCCCGGACTTCACCGGTCGCTGGGACGAGTTCCTGAATGGCTGAGAAGAGCTGGAAACGGCTGGACGAATCGGACGTGCGCGTCCGGCCGGGTAAGGGCACGCGACCACGCAGCAAAACCCGGCCGCAGCACGCCGACGCGCAGCAGGCCATGGTCACCACGGTGGACCGGGGCCGCTGGACCTGCGCGCTGGCCGACGACCCCGGCCGGCCGATCACCGCGATGCGGGCCAGGGAACTGGGCCGCACGCCGATCGTGGTCGGCGACCAGGTGGACGTGGTCGGCGACCTGAGCGGCAAACCGGACACCCTGGCCCGGATCGTGCGGGTGGCCGAGCGCACCAGCTCGCTGCGCCGCACCGCGGACGACACCGACCCGTTCGAGCGGGTGGTGGTGGCCAACGCGGCGCAGCTGGTGATCGTCAGCTCGCTCACCAACCCGCAGCCCCGCACCGGATTCATCGATCGCTGCCTGGTCGCCGCCTACGCGGGCGGCCTGGAACCGCTGCTGTGCCTGACCAAGGCGGACCTGGCCGACGCGAAGGACATCCGGGAGCGGTACGCGGACCTCGCCTTCGACATCGTGGTGACCCGGTTCGACGAGTTCCCCACCGAACTCAAGTCCAAGTTAGACGGTGAGGTCTCCGCCCTGGTCGGCCACAGTGGCGTCGGCAAGTCCACGCTGGTCAACAAGCTGGTCCCGGAAGCCCATCGCCTCACCGGAGTGGTCTCCGCCGTCGGCAAGGGCAAGCACACCTCGACCTCGACGCTCGCCCTGCCGCTGGCGGGCGGTGGCTGGGTGATCGACACCCCGGGCATCCGGTCCTTCGGCCTGGCCCACGTGACCGCCGACGACGTGATCAGCGCGTTCGACGATCTGGTGGAGGCCACCGCCGACTGCCAGCCGGGCTGCGGGCACATGGGCGGCGTTGAAGATCCCGACTGCGCCCTGGACCCCTGGGTGGCCGAAGGTCACGCCAGCGCGAGCAGGCTCGCGTCCCTGCGCCAGCTCCTGCGCTCCGGCCGCGGCGAAACCGACCAGGACACCGAGGTCTGATCCCGAAGTCGACGAGGTTCGGGCGCTGCATGAATCTCGTCGACTTCGGGAACTCGCTGGCCATTCGGAGCGATTCCCGTTCAGCGGACGATTGGCGGCGGGTGACCTGGGCCACTTCTTGATAGCGTCTCGGGCGCCCCCGGACGAAATCGAGGTTCTTCATGCGTCGAACGCTGGCCCTGGTACTCGGACTGGTTCTGCTCTCCGGATGCCAGGACACCACTCAGACAGGTAACTCGGCCGCCCCGACGAAGACCTACACGTCGGTCAACGACCTGACCGGCGCCGTCGTGGTCGCCGTGGCCAAAGCCCAACAGGCCAAGGTCGACTTCGAGGCCGACTACGGCGACTCCAAGTTCACCGGCACCGGAGCCGCCCGATTCACCGGCCAGGGTATCGAAGCCCAGGCGAGCGCCACCCTGCCCACAAACCCCGGGCAGCAGGCGAAGCAGAGCCAGGTGGTGATCTCGAAGGAGAACTTCTACCTCAAGATGCCGCCCGGCAGCGGATTCGGCGACGGCAGCAAGTGGCTCAAGATCTCCGCCAACGGCCAGGACTTCGTTTCCAAGCTGCTCGGCAAGACCCTGAACCAGATCGCCGGACAGCTCGACATCGGCAAGACCCTCCAGCAGTTCGGCGCCGCGTCCACCCTCAAGGGCAGCAAGGACGAGACGCTGAGCGGGGTGCAGACCAAGCACTACTCGCTGGAGGCGGACGTGCAGAAGCTGGCGGCCAGCAGCACCGACCCGCTGGTGAAGGCGGGCTACGACGAACTGGTCAAGCAGGGCGTGAAGACCGCGCCGCTGGAGCTGTGGCTGAACAAGGACGACCAGCCGGTGAAGTTCACCGGTTCCACCCCGCTGTCCGGTGGCAAGAGCGGTTCCTTCACCGCCACCTTCAAGGACTGGGGCCAGCCGGTCGTCATCACCGTCCCCACTGATGCGGAGACCACCACATTGGGTGGCGGCTGACCTTAGTCGATCTTCGCCCAATGCTCACATGGGCGCTTTACTCCCATTAGATGCGAGTAAAGCGCCCATGCTCCTGTTCAGGTGACCGGAGCTGCTAGCCCATGTGGGGGTAGCGGTGATCGGTCGGCGGGACCAGGGTCTCCTTGATGGAGCGGGGGCTGGTCCAGCGGAGCAGGTTCAGCGGGGAACCGGCCTTGTCGTTGGTGCCCGAGGCGCGGCCACCACCGAACGGCTGCTGGCCGACGACGGCGCCGGTGGGCTTGTCGTTGACGTAGAAGTTGCCGGCGGCGAAGCGCAGCGCCTGGTGCGCTTCCTGGATCGCCGAGCGGTCGGTGGCGAAGATCGCACCGGTCAACGCGTACGGGGTGCTGGTGTCGACGACCTTGAGGATCTCCGAGTACTGCGCGTCCTCGTACACGTGCACGGCCAGGATCGGGCCGAAGTACTCGGTGGTGAACACCTCGTGCAGCGGGTCGGTGCCCACCAGCACGGTCGGCTGCACGAAGTAACCGACGGAGTCGTCAGCGGTGCCACCGGTCAGGATCTCGACCGAGGGGGCCTCCTTCGCGAGGGAGAAGGCACCCTGGTGCTTGGCGAACGCGCGGTCGTCGATCACGGCGCCACCGAAGAAGCTAAAGTCGGTCGGGTCGCCGTAGGTGATCGACCTGGTGACGTCGGCCAGCTGCTCGCGCACGCCGCCCTCCCACAGGGAACGCGGGATGTAGGCACGCGACGCGGCGGAGCACTTCTGGCCCTGGTACTCGAACGCGCCCCGGACGAGGGCGGTGACCAGGCCGTTCGGCTCGGCGGACGGGTGGGCGACGACGAAGTCCTTACCACCGGTCTCACCGACGATGCGCGGGTAGGCGCGGTAGTTGTCCAGGTTCTCGGCGATGTGTCGCCACAGGTACTTGAACGTCTTGGTGGAGCCGGTGAAGTGCAGGCCGGCGAAGTCGCGGTCGGTCATGGCGACCTCGGAGACGGCGACGCCGTCACCGGTGACCAGGTTGATCACGCCGGCGGGCAGGCCGGCGGCCTCCAGCATGCGCATGGTGTGGTGCGCCGCCAGCTGCTGGGTCGGCGAGGGCTTCCACACGACGGTGTTACCCATCAGCGCCGGCGCCAGGGGCAGGTTGCCGGCGATGGCGGTGAAGTTGAACGGGGTGATCGCGGTGACGAAGCCGTCCAGCGGGCGGTGGTCGAACCGGTTCCACATACCGGGCGCGGACTGCGGCTGCTCTTCGATCAGCTGGCGCGCGAAGGAGACGTTGAACCGCAGGAAGTCGATGAACTCGCAGGCGGCGTCGATCTCGGTCTGCTGCGCGGTCTTGGACTGGCCCAGCACGGTGGCGGCGTTCAGGGTGTCGCGCCAGGGGCCGGCCAGCAGGTCGGCGGCACGCAGCAGCACGGCGGCCCGCTCGTCGAACGGCAGGTCGCGCCAGGCTGGAGCGGCGTCCTTGGCGGCGGCGACCGCATCCGCGACGTCCTGGTTGGTGGCGTTGGCCGTCACGCCGAGCACGTGCCGGTGATCGTGCGGCTGAACGACGTTGATCTTGTCGCCGGAGGCCATCCGCTGCTTGCCGCCGATGGTCTGGGTCAGCTCGAGCTGCTGGCCCTCCAGCTCGGCGATGCGAGCCTGCAGGGACGCCCGCTCCGGGGTCCCGGGAGCGTAGGAGCGAATCGGCTCGTTGACCGGGGTGGGGACGGACGTAACCGCGTCCATAATGCTGCTGCCCTCCGTTGGGTGTGCATGGTCAAGACCGGACAAACGTCGGGTCTCACCCCATCGTGACACGGATATGAGTGCTTGCACGGTGTCGTACCGGCAGGTTGTCCGGTACATCACGTCGCGGGAATCCCTACAGCAGATCCAGCACGAACGGCAGTTCCTGCGGCGCGTACCAGGCGAGCTCGTGGTCCTCGGCGTCACCCAGCAGGAACTCGGCGTCCGGATCCCCCATGTCCGCGGCGTCGATCACCCCGGCCGCGGTGCGGACCGCCTGGATCGCCTCCTCGGTGTCCAGGTGCACGGCGGCGACCTCGCTGAACTGGAACGGCGCGGACAGCTTCACCACCGCGTCGTCCAGGTCCGGGCGCGGGGTGGCGACCTCCACGTCGACCGCGATGACCGCGCGACGCACCGCCTTCTCGTCCAGCTTCTCCTCGGCGTCCAGCTCCGCGGACAACAACCGCAGCGAGGCGCGGGCCGCCTCCAGCATCGCGGCGTACTCCAACTCCTCGGCATCCCCGGTCGCATACGACTCGCGCAGCATGGGGGTCAGCGCGAAGGCGGTGCGGCCTGCCGGATCGAGCAGGCCGTCATCGACGAGTTTGCGCAAGATGGCAACCGTCGCAGGCACGTAAACCCTCACCCGACCACCGTTCCGATCATCTCTTCCAGGGACTCCTGGACCATACCTGCGAGAACGTCCACATCGGACATCGCGTCACGATCACCGTTCAGCCCGAAGTACAGTCCACCATCGTACGACGTGACGCCGATGGACAGCGCCTGATTCTTGGCAAGTGGCACCACTGGGAAGAGTTCCTCCAGCCGCGCACCGAGCGCGTACAGCGGGAGCTGCGGGCCGGGCACGTTGGTGACCACCAGGTTGAAGATCCGCTGCGAGTAGCTGCTGACCGCCCGCGCTCCCAGCGAGTGCAGCGTCGGCGGGGCGAATCCGGAGGCGCGGACCAGGGCGTTCGCCGCCACCGAGCGGCCGGATTCCTTGTGCGCGCGCATCGCGTGGCTCACGTGGTGCAGCCGGACCACCGGATTCGGCTCGCCGACCGGCAGGTCGACCAGGTACGCGCTCACCGGGGACAGCTCCGAGGACAGGCCGTCGGTGCCCTTGATGGACACCGGGACCAGCGCGCGGACGATCGTGGACGGGGTCACCGCCTCACCGCGGGACAGCAGCCAGGTGCGCAGCGCCCCGGAGACGACGGCCAGCACGACGTCGTTCACCGTGCCGCCGTGCGCCCGGCGCACCGCGCGGTAGTCGTCCAGCTTGGTGCGGGCCACGGCGAACCGCCGCTGCGTGGAGATCCGGGTGTTCAGTGGGCTGGCCGGCGCGGTGCCCGCCGCCGTGTACACCACGGAGGCGATGCCACCCAGCGCCGTGGCGACCTTGCCGGCGGTGGCCTTGATGTCGGCGACCGCGGAGCGGGCGTTCTCCACCATCTCCCCCGGTCGCGCGATGCCTTCGGCGAGGGCGTCCAGCACCAGGGAGGCTCCGCTGGGCTGCGGGCGCGGCATCCACAGGTCCTCGGGGCTCTGCCGGGGGTTTGGCGAGACGTCCAGGATGACCTGGCCGATGTCGATCGCGCTGATGCCGTCGACCATCGCCTGGTGGGTCTTGGTGATCAACGCCACCCGGTTCTTGGACAGGCCCTCGACGAAGTAGGCCTCCCACAGCGGCCGGTGGTGATCGAGCGGGCGGGACATCAGCCTGCCGATCAGGTCACCCAGCTGCGCGTCGCTGCCCGGTTTGGGCAGCGCGGAGCGGCGCACGTGGTAGCTGATGTCGAAGTCGGCGTCGTCCACCCACACCGGCCGGGCCAGCTTGCCCGGGATGTGCTGCACCTTCTGCCGGTAGCGCGGCACCAGGAACAGCCGCTGCTCGATCAGCTCGACCAGGCGCTCGTAGTCGAATCCGTTCTTGGGTCGCCGGAAAAGACAGACCCCGCCGACGAACATGGGTGTGCTGGAGTCCTCGAGATAGAGGAAGGACGCGTCAAGGGCGGAGAGACGGTCTGGCATGCTCAAATACTTCCACAAAGGTGCGCTAGGAGAGGCTTACCCGGTGTCTGACATCTCGCCGAAGGACCGGTTTATCACGGTTTACGGACGTAAGCCGGTACTAGAGGCTCTGGCCGACGACGCGCTGGCGGTGGACAAGGTCATCCTGGCCGACAACGCCGGTGGCCCGGCGGCCAAGGAGATCCTTTCCGCCGCGCGCAGGCGTGGCGTCGAGGTCCAGCGGGCCAGCGCGCAGCGGGTGAAGGTCCTGGCCGGAAACGGCAGGCACGACCAGGGGGTGCTGGCCGATGTGGTGGCGCCCCGGATGTTGCCGCTGGTCAACGCGCTCGCCGACTCGCCACCGGACACCCTGCTGCTGCTCGACGGCATCACCACGCCGGGCAACGTGGGCATGATCCTGCGCTCGGCCACGGCCGCCGGGATCGGCGGGATCGTGTTGCCGCGCAAGGGTGTCGCCGGGCTGGATCCGCTGGTGGTGAAGGCCTCCGCGGGCATCGCCTTCCACGCTCCGGTGCTCAAGGCGCACACCGCGGGTGAGGCCGCGCGGCAGCTGCGGGAGGCCGGGTACGCGTTGTACGGCATGTCCGCCGACGCGCCGGATCACCTGTACGAGGCGCACTTCCCGGACAAGGTCGCCTTCGTGCTGGGCAGCGAGTCCGAGGGACTGACCGACGAGGTTCGCGAGCACGTGACGAACTGGTTGTCCATTCCGATGGCTACCGGGGTGGAGTCGCTGAACGTCGCCTCCGCGGCCGCGGTGCTGTGTTTCGAACTGCTCCGCCGGAATCTGTAGTCCAGGCGGCCCGGAAGTCGTTGAGCAGTTCGATGGCCAGGATCGGGTTGGTGCCCAGGTAACTGCGGATCCGGGACAGTGTGTGGAAGCTGGCGCCGCCGTCGTCCGAGCCGCTGGCCAGCAGTTCGATCTCCGGCTCGCCGAGCTCGTCACCGAACACGCCGATCACGGTGGCCAGGAAGTACGCCCGCGCAGCCACCCGTTCCCGCACGCTCACCGACCGGCCCGGCGAGCCGGGCAGGTGCAGCAACCGGCCCGCGTAGGCGCGCAGCGCCTCCTCGGTGAGCGGGTCACGCGGGTACTCGTCGAGCGCGCGAAGCAGGGCGACGGAGCGATCCGCGTCGTCCTGATCGGCGACCAGGTCCCGGCCGGCCCGGCACGCGGCGGACAGTTCCGTGGCGGCGATCGAGGGCACCACGGTGGACAGCTTCGGCGCGCGCGGGCTGTCCGAGTGCTTGAACAACACCCGCGCGGACCGGATGAGCCCCCTGGCCCGGCCGCCGGCCAGCACGTAGATCAACGCCAGGTACTGCTCGGACAGGCCGATCACGTACTTGCGCAGCAGCTGTTTGGCCAGCGGCAGGTCCAGGTATTCGACCCGGATCAGCTCGTCGAAGGCGCTGTCGAAGGCCGAGCGCATGCCGGCCCCCGCCAGTTCCAGGTCGTGCAGCGCCTCGTCGGACACCGAGACCAGGAAGTAGCAGTGCTCGATGTCGAAGATCGCCTTGATCTCGTTCAGGAACCGGTAGGCCTGGTCCCGTTCGGCGATCCGGTCCAGCTCGTCGATGGCGACGATCACCCGCCCGGCCCGGGTGGATCCGTCCTCGGGCACGTCCTGCCGGAGTACCTCCACCACCAGGGCCAGGAATCGGCGCAGGTCATCCACCAGTTCCGGGTAGGTCAGGGCCCGGCCCGCCTTGGCCAGCGCGCGTTTTCCGCTGACCTCACCGACGCCACCGGTGACCTTGCCCGCCACCTCGGTGGTCCAGGTGAGCTGGTTGCGCAGCTGTTCCCGGGTGCTCGCCGCCTGCTCCCGCAGCCGGTACACCGGCGGCTGAGCCGGCCGCAGCAGCCCGCCCGGACTGCCCGTCCGCTGCCAGCCGTAGGCCAGCACGGCGTCACATAACCGCAGGTAGAGGTACTGCATGAACTCCCGCGAGTCGTAGGCGACCGGGGCGGAGATCTGCACGCTGAGGTCCGGGTGCTGCGAGGTGATCGTGTATTCGCCCCGGCAGATGGCGCGCAGCAGGTTGCTCTTGCCGGAACCCCGCGGCCCGGACAACGCGAAGCTGCCACCGGACTGGCTCAGCAGCAGCCCGGCCAGCTCCTGGCCGGCGGGGGTGGTGATGTGCAGGTCGTGCCGCCCGGCGTCGCGCAGCCCGGGGGCGTCGAAGATCTCCAGCCTGCTGGAGTACTGGCGCTGGAAACGCTTGTTGATCTCGGACCGGATGAACGGCAGCACGCCCTGTTCCAGCAGGGTCAGCCGCCACGTGTCGAACGCGGCGCGCGCCTGCCGGGGCACCCCGGCGGCCTGGGCGAAGACGACGGAGGGCAGGTCGAAGACGTCGTCGATGACCCCGGTCTTCTCGTCGAACATGATCAGGCCCCAGAAGGCCAGGCCGATGACCAGGTCCACCCCGATCCCGATCAGGATGCCGGTCCAGTCGTGGGTCCAATGCCAGCCGAGATAGGGCGCGGCGGCCAGGATGATCGCCGCGGCGGCGAGGCCCAGCACCACCAGGGGGATCTCGAAGTCGACCTCGTCGAACAGGAAGGCAAGTCCGACCCCCGCCAGGGGGATGCCGACCGCCACCACCCAGGTCCACAGCAGGGAGTCGGGGAACGCGTGATCGTGCAGCACCGCGGCCAGGCCGATCGGCGAGCTGACGATGAAGGCGAGGATGCAGCCGAACCACAGGATCGCGGCGATCACGATCACCGGGTACCAGTACCAGGACCAGCGACGCAGCCCACCGAGGCGTTCGGTCAGCCTGTTGTACTCCTGCCGGGCGGGATCGGCCGGGCCGATCACGTCCCACCAGTGCTCGTCGGAGCGAGCCAGGTCGCGCAGTTTGCCGACCGTGGGCCCGTTCAGCCTGGCGAGGCCCTTCTCCACCTCGGGCAGGGTGACCGCGTACTCCAGCAGGGAATCCACCACCTGGACGTACTCGTCCGGCCCGGCCGCCCAGGGCACGGCGGGGGCAGGAGGAAGCCTGCGTTCGTCCTGTGTGGTCACGGCGGCCATCCTGTCGACGCCGGGTCACGGCCGAACGCACTAATCCGATACGACGGAGATTCCGCAGGCGGCAGTGGGCTAGTTTTGTCGGCGTGGGACGAACCGACACCGTCAACAGGCCAGCCGCGGCATGGCTCTGCGCGGGCATCCTGAGCCTGGCACTCGCCGCGTGCAACATGCCGTGGAGCGAGGTCGACCTGAGCGGTGACTCGATTCCGTCCCGGCCGACCACCAGCCGGGCGCTGGAGGACATTCTGGGCATGCCGCGGCCCAGCAACCCGACGGCGTCCAGCGCGCCGAACGTGCCGCTGGTCTCCGGGGTGCTGTACGACGAGTGCCTGCTGACCGCCGAGCAGTTCGCCACCCTCACCGGGCGCGAGACGCACAAGGCGGAGATGGGCCCGCCCAGTTCGAACGACGCCGCCGCGCGCAGCTGCTTCTACACGGCGCAGGCCGGCCAGACCGCGATCGGCCGGATCGACGTGTTCGGTACCCGGGGGCTCTCCCCCGAGGAGGTGGTGACCAAGGCGATCGCCAAGGGCAACCACAAGATCGAGAACGTCGGCAAGGCGGCCGCGCTGCTGCGGGGCACGTTCCCCACGGTGAACAACGAGATGTACTTCGCCTCCGGTGACTACCTGGTGCTGATCAGGGTGAACGAGGCCGAGGTCCCCGACGACCGCTGGCAGGCCGCGGGCGGTCAGGCCATCGGCAAGCTGCCCACCGCGGTGACCAGCACTCCGACGCCGACTAACTGAGGTCCAGCTCGAAAAGGGCTTCCAGCTCGGTGATCGTCTCGCCGACGCTGCGGTGATGCACGCCGATCATGCCCGCGGTGACCGCTCCCCGGGCATTCCCGGCGAGGTCGTCGACGAACACGCAGGTCTCGGGCGGCAGCTCCAGCAGCCGGGCGGTGAGCCGGAAGATCTCCGGATCGGGTTTGGCCACGCCGACCTCACCGGACAGCACCACGGCGTCGAACTCCGGGAACCGGGCACCGGCGGCCCGGCCCTCGACATTGGACACCAGCGCGGTGCGCACGCCGTGGTCCCGCAATCGCCGGACGACGCTCAGCAGCGGTGCCTCGCGCAGCTCCGGACGGCCGTCGAAGTCGGTGAGCACCCCGTAGAAGTCGATCAGCAACGCGCGCGGAGTCATAGCGCGAGGATAGAGGTCGCGCGAACAGGGGCTGCCGTAGCGAGCGGCGTCCAGGTGGATGCATCGCAAGGCGGAGGAGGGAGACATGGCGGAGCCATGGCGACCGACGACAACGCCGCGAGGCGCCGCCTGGGCGTCGCGCAGTAGGCATGCCCTGTTCGCGCGGCCTCTTAACCCAGCCGGGTGAATTGGGACCGGGTGGACCGGCTCCGGGCTCCGGTGGGCGTGACCCGACTGACCCTGTCCCGAATTCCGGAGTTCGAACCGCCCGCCGAGTACCCGGCGATGCCGACCAGGACCTGGCGGCTGCGGCTGATGCCGGAACAGCTGACGCTCGACTTCGATGTGGAACCGGTCGAGCTGTGCCTTCCGGAGGATCGCCGGGCGGTCGCCGCGTTGATGCCCTACCTGTTGGAGGGCCTCGCCGGCCGGCGGCCGCTGGAGCATCTGGACCGCTTCACCGCCCCGCCCGCCCGTACCCGGCTGCGGCAGCTGGCGCAGGGGTGGCGCCGGTTGCCGTTCATCCCCGTCGCCTACCGGGTGCACACCTGCCGGATCGGCTCGGGCGTGATCGAGGCGAGCTGCACGCTGCGCTGGGGCGACAACCGGTTCCGGGTGATGACCCTGCGGCTGCACCGGGACGGCGACTCCTGGACGTGTGCGGAGCTGCACCTGCTGTGACCCGAAGTTGACGAGTTTCGGCGTTCTTTGCCGAAACTCGTCAACTTCGGGGACCCCTGAATGCCACAACGCCGAAGGGCGCCGCCCGGAGATCCGGACAGCGCCCTCGGTGAGCGGAGCAGATTCTGCAGAAAGTGCTAAAGGCGCACTTTCTGCAGAATTTTCAGTTAGTTGCGGCGGCCCTTGGCTGCGTCGCGGGCGGCCTGACGGCGCTCGCGCCGGGTGGCCCCACCCTGGGCGGGGTCCTCCTCCTGGCCGTGCTGCTGCCGCTGGGCCCGGCCGTCCTCGGCCGGTCCGCTGTACGACAGGCCGCCACCCGCGAGCGGGTGGTTCGGGGCGAGGCCGCCACCGCGCAGTGCGGGCGGCAGATCCTGGCCGGTCGGGACCAGCGGTCCGGGGTAGATCTCGGTGGGGGCTTCACCGAAGCCGCCGAGGGCACCCGTGGCCTGCGCGGCCTGTTCCGGTTCGACGGCCTCGACCTGCACGTTGAACAGGAAGCCGACCGACTCCTCCTTGAGGGCGTCCATCAGGACGCCGAACATCTCGAAGCCTTCGCGCTGGTACTCGATCAGCGGGTCGCGCTGGGCCATGGCCCGCAGGCCGATGCCCTCCTTGAGGTAGTCCATCTCGTAGAGGTGCTCACGCCACTTGCGGTCCAGCACGGACAGCACGACCCGGCGCTCCAGCTCACGCATGGCGCCTTGGCCGATCTTGGAGTCGATCTCCGCCTCACGCTTCCGGTAGGCGGCGTGCGCGTCGTCCAGCACCAGCTTGGTCAGGTGCTCGCGGTCGAGGTCGACGGAGTCGTCATCGACCAGGTCCTCCCACTTCATCTCCACCGGGTACAGCGTCTTGAGCGCCGTCCACAGCTTCGGGAAGTCCCAGTCCTCGGCGTAGCCGTCGGAGGTGGCGCCCTCGACGTAGGCGTTGACCACGTCGTTGATCATGTGGTCGACCTGCTCGCCGAGGTCCTCGCCCTCCAGGACGCGGCGGCGCTCGGCGTAGATCACCGTGCGCTGCTTGTTCATGACCTCGTCGTACTTGAGGACGTTCTTCCGGATCTCGAAGTTCTGCTGCTCGACCTGCGACTGCGCGCTGGCGATCGCCCGGGAGACCATCTTGTGCTCGATCGGCACGTCGTCCGGCACCCGCAGGCGGGTCATCACGGCCTCGACCATGGTGGCGTTGAAGCGCCGCATCAACTCGTCGCCCAGCGACAGGTAGAACCGGGTCTCACCGGGGTCACCCTGACGGCCGGAACGACCACGCAGCTGGTTGTCAATACGCCGGGACTCGTGCCGCTCGGTACCCAGCACGAACAGGCCACCGGCGGCGCGGACCTGCTCGGCCTCGACCTTGTGCTCGCGCTTCTTGGCCTCGACCAGGCCGGGGAAGGCGGCCTCGTACTCGGCGGGGGTGGAGACCGGGTCCAGGCCCTGGGCCCGCAGGTCCAGGTCGGCCTCGAACTCCGGGTTACCGCCCAGCATGATGTCGGTACCACGACCGGCCATGTTGGTGGCCACCGTGACGGCGCCCCGGCGGCCGGCGCGGGCGATGATCGCCGCTTCCCGGTCGTGGTGCTTGGCGTTCAGCACCTCGTGCGGGACCTGCTTGCGCAGCAGCAGCTTGGACAGGTACTCGGAGCGCTCCACGCTGGTGGTACCGATCAGCACGGGCTGACCGTTCTGGTGCTTCTCCGCGATCTCCTCGGCGACCGCCTCGAACTTGGCCTGCTCGGTCTTGTAGACGAGGTCGGGCTGGTCGAGACGCTGCGGGTTCCGGTTGGTCGGGATCGGCACGACGCCCAGGCCGTAGGTCTGGTGGAACTCGGCCGCCTCGGTCTCGGCGGTACCGGTCATACCGGAGATCTTGTCGTAGAGCCGGAAGTAGTTCTGCAGGGTGATCGTGGCGAGGGTCTGGTTCTCCGCCTTGATCTCGACCTTTTCCTTGGCCTCGATCGCCTGGTGCATGCCCTCGTTGTAGCGACGTCCGGACAGCACGCGGCCGGTGAACTCGTCGACGATCATGACTTCACCGTCGCGGACGATGTAGTCCTTGTCCTTGAGGAACAGCTCCTTGGCCTTGAGCGCGTTGTTCAGGTAGCCGACCAGCGGGGTGTTCGCGGCCTCGTACAGGTTCTCGATGCCGAGCTGGTCCTCGATGAAGGCGACGCCCTCTTCGCTGACGCCGATGGTGCGCTTGCGCTCGTCGACCTCGTAGTGCTTGTCCTTCTTCAGCATCGGCGCCATGCGCGCGAACTCGGTGTACCAGCGCGAGGACGCGTCGGACGGACCGGAGATGATCAGCGGCGTACGGGCCTCGTCGATGAGGATCGAGTCCACCTCGTCGACGATGCAGAAGTTGTGGTCCCGCTGCACGCACTCGTCCAGGCTCCACGCCATGTTGTCGCGCAGGTAGTCGAAGCCGAACTCGTTGTTCGTGCCGTAGGTGATGTCGGCGTTGTACGCCTCGCGCCGCTGCTCCGGCGTCATGTCGGACAGGATCGCGCCGACCTTCAGGCCCAGGAAGCGGTGCACCCGGCCCATCCACTCGGCGTCACGCTTGGCCAGGTAGTCGTTCACCGTGACCACGTGCACGCCCTTGCCGGACAGCGCGTTCAGGTAGGCCGGGGGCACACAGGTCAGGGTCTTGCCCTCACCGGTGCGCATCTCGGAGATCTGCCCGAGGTGCAGGGCCGCGCCGCCCATCAGCTGGACGTCGTAGTGCCGCTGGCCGAGCACCCGCTTGGCGCCCTCCCGGGCCACGGCGAACGCCTCGGGCAGCAGCTCGTCCAGGGTCTCACCGGCCTGGTAGCGCTCCTGGAACTCGCGGGTCTTGCCACGCAGCTGCTCGTCGGTGAGATCCGCGAACTCGGGTTCGATCTCGTTGATGTGGTTCGCGATGATGCGCAGACGCTTGAGCATTCGCCCTTCGCCGGCGCGAAGCAGCTTGGACAGGACCATCGCGGTCGACCTCACAGGTGTGTCGAGACGAACCCGTTACCGGGCGTGTTTAGGGTCATCGTAGGCAACTTCGACGGGGGACGTGTACGCGCGCTGCGCATAGGCACTGCTCCGTTCGGAGCAGGCGGAGCCCAGCGAAACGACCTCCATCAGTCATACAACGTTATTGACCCCCCGGTTGGTTCCAACCGGGGGGTCAATATGCGAGGTCTGTGAATCACTGGATAGTGGCGATGGGCACCGTTATCCGGCGCCTGACGTCATCAGGGTCTGGGTTTCCTCCGCTGCGGCCCGGACATCGAACACGAACCGGCGGGCGAACCGCTCAGACCAGGCTGATGAGGCCGTAGTCGAACCCCTTACGCCGATAGACGACGCTGGGCCGACCGCTGTCTGCACAGGAGAAGAGATAGAAGTCGTGACCGACGAGCTCCATCTCGGAGAGGGCTTCGTCCACGGTCATCGGCTTGGCCGAGTGCTCCTTTTCCCGAGCGATCTGGCCGGGCAGGCCAGTGTCGTACTCGTCTGCGAGCCGCTGACGCGGCAGTTCGATCTCTGAGCCCTCGAGCTGGGTGCTACCGATCTCCTCGTATTCGGTCGCCTCGGGGGTCATGTCGGCCGGCTTGTCCAGCACAGCGACGCGGCCACGCCGTCCACGCTTGCCGCTGCTGTTCATCTCGATGGCCTCGTCGGCCATCATCATCGCCATAGGCGCGGTGGCCTCGGCTACAGAGGTGCGGTTCTTCCGTCCGTAGTGCACACGGCGGCGATCCGCGGAGCGACGAAGTCTGCTCTCCAGCTTGTTCACGGCCGCGTCCAGCGCGGCATAGAAGTCGGCGGCACAGGCCTGGGCCCGGATGACCGGTCCACGTCCCACTCCGGTGATCTCCACCGTCTGGCAGCGCTTGGACTGCCGGGGGTTCGGTTCGTGGAAGAGTTCGACATCGAAGCGGATGACCTTGCGGTCGTAGCGCTCCAACCTGGCCATCTTCTCCGTCACGTGAACCCGGTAGTGATCGGGAATCTCCACGTTGCGGCCCTTAACGACGATTTCCATACGCGACCTCCCTGTGCTTCAGCATTGTTGCCGAGAATGCTGTGCCTATTAGGGGACCAGAGAGCGCCCAGAGTTCGTTGTTTGGTAATCAACAATCCCATGGCGCCAGGGTCCTGAATTAATCGCCTCCTGCCTGCGAAGCGGGGATGCTGATAGCGCAGCACGTTATCTCTCCGAGGCCGCCTGCAACAGCCCCCGAGGTGGGCGACATCACATGACCACAGGCGGTGACAATTCGGCGATGAGGTGGGCTGAAAAGGGGGCTTTCTACCTCTTGTTGGGCGGCAAGCTGCGGTCGACCTTCACTCGTTCGGCGCAGTCAATGAATTTGCGTAGTCGTTTGGTGTCCCCCAGCGGCCGGACGCGAGGATGATCGTTCCGCTGAAAAGAACCCAACCGGACCAGTTCCGGATATTGACTTCCCTGCTAGCGAAGGCCCTTTCCGACCTCGGCGATGGTCAGCACCGCGACGACCTCGACCCCGGCCGCGACCAGCGCCCGGCAACAGGCGGCCGCCGTCGCGCCGGTGGTCACCAGGTCGTCGACCAGTACCACGGGACCACTCGGCAGGCGCCGGGCCCGGACGAACAGCCTGCCCTCCAGGTTGGCGGACCGCTGGGCGGCGGTGAGCCCCACCGAGTCGGCCGCGGCCCAGGACAACCGCAGTGGCTCGGCGGTGCGCACCGCGGCCCCGAGCACCCGCTTCATGCCGCTGACCAGCGCGGACATATGCGCGCCACCCCGCATGCGGACGGCGGCCGGGTGCGAGGGCACCGGGACCAGCACGCTGCCCGGCGGGGCGTTGAGCCGGCGGAACCCGTCCGCCAGGGCCTCCGCCAGGTGCCCGCGCAGGTCACGGCGGCCGTACTCCTTGAACTGCAGCAGCACCCGGCGCACCGGATCCGAGTACTCGGCCAGCGCGCTCACGGTCGGTAGCCCGCGCAGGGCCGATCGGTGTACCCGTCGGTAGGCATGGAATTGCTCGGCACAAAGCGTGCACAAAGCCGCTCCAGGAGTGCCGCATCCAGCGCAGAAATGGGGGATCAGGAAATCGATGAGTTGTCGCATGATTGTCCGCATGGGGTCACCCTGGCATGACGCACCGACAATCCTGGATCCGTTCGTAAAATGATCATTAATCGGTTGTTAATGGGACGATCATTCGCCTTGGTGGGCCGGAGGCGGCTGCGGGGGTGGGGTCTGGTGGTCGTCGAAGGAGGGCTTTGGAGGGGGAGACGGGCTTTGGGGGCGTCTTTCCGGCCGGCGTGCGGGTGGGGGCACGCCGGCCTGGGTGGTCGGCGCCGCTGCGCGGGGCGAAGGTGGTCAAAGGCCACAGAAGACGCTTTCAGTGCGCCCAGCGACCCAGACCCCGCGTTGATCAAGGTCGCTCGGCGCGACACGATGCGGAATGCGGCGACACGCCGCGCACTCCCACAACGTGGACGTCCATTGTGGACGGTGAGTACCTGAAGGACGCCTTTGTTTACCTCGGGTAAACAAAGGACGCCTTCAGCGCACTCAAGTAAACGATGGCGTCCTTCAGGTCCCCCGCGGAAGCGGCCCCAACAGCAAAGACGGGCGTGCCCCCACCAGACAGCCCGGCAGGAAAGACGCCACCCCGAACCCGTCTCCCCCTCCAAAGCCATCCTTCGACAACAAACCAGACCCAACCCACCGGCCCACGCCGGGCATACGGCGTATTCGGACCACACGACTAAGCCGTATGCCCTACCCTGACGCCCGGTCTACCTGGGGAGGCTTGTGATGCCGGGGCACATCCGGATGCTGGGATCGGTCGACATCTGTGGCGACGGAGGTCCCTGGGAGATCGGTCATGTGCGGCAACGCGCGGTGCTGGCCGCGCTGGCCGCGGCTCCCGCCCGCAGGCTGTCGTCGGCCGAGCTGGCCTGGTGGGTCTGGGGCGATCTCCGGCCGATGTCCGCGGCGGCCACCCTCTACCGCTACATCCATCGGCTGCGCCGTCACCTGGAGCAGGTGCCTGGGCTGGCGATCGAACGGGGATACCGGCTGGTGTGCGCGCCCGAGCAGATCGATCACCTGCGGTTCAGCTCACTGGTCCGGCAGGCCCGCGCGACGAGGGACCGGGCTCTGGCCATCCGGTTGTACGGCGACGCGCTCCGGTTGTGGCAGGACGAGCCGTGCGCCGGGCTGGAGACGCCGGCCTTCGTGAGCTTCCGGCAGCGGCTCACCCATGAGCGGGACGCCGCCGAGCTGGACTATGTGGATCTGCTGCTCGGCGAGGGGGTGCACGCCGAACTGCTCCCCGGCCTGCACACGCGGAGGGCGGAGCGCCCCTTCGACGAGCGGCTGGCGGGACAGCTGATGCTGGCGCTGAGTCGCGGTGGACGTTCCGCCGACGCCCTGGATCAGTACCGGAGGTTTCGGGACCGCATGATCACGGAGCTGGGCAGGGAACCCGGCAGGCATCTACGCGACCTACAGCGGCGGATTCTGGGGTCCGCAGATCCAGGATTTCAGCCGGGGTAGGCGGGGACGGCGGCGCGGTCGGAGAAGGGGAACGGGCGCCACGGCTGCTTCGCGTCCTTGGTCTGCCACATGCCGCTGGAGTCGACCACCACGTAGTCCCGGTCCGGCGAGCTCGCCACCCACTGGATGGGCACGGTGAGGTCCGCCTTCTGGAACTCCACGCAGTCCAGGCCGTCCATGGACAGCTGCACCACCGGGGAGCCGGTCGTGGCCTCCAGCCCCACGACGAGCTCGTCCGGGTTCCGCCAGTCGACGGCCTTCGCCTTGCCGCCGGTCAGCCCGGCGGCGAGTTTGCGCACACCGGCGATCCGCACGCTGCCCTGGGTCACCACGATGTTGCCCACCACGACGAAGCCGCCGACGATCGCGGCAACCCGCACGCCATCCCTGGACAGCCGCAGCTGCGTGATCTTGCCCAGCGAGGTGAACTCGGTCGCGTCCACCGGCTTGGCCGCCCATTTGCCGTCCGGGCCGGCGAGCACCCGGTACACCGTGCTGCCCGCGACGGTCCACACCTCAGCCGCGCCGTGCCGCCAGCTGGGCAGCGTGAGCGGGCCGCCGGCCAGCGGCACCGTCTGCAGGTCGATCGGGTTGGTGCCCACGCGCAGCGAGCCGACCGTGGTCACCGCGATGCCTGCGCCCTCCGGCGCCTGCGCGGCGGTGAGCGCGCCGAATCCCGGCTTGCCGGGCGGACCGGCCAGTGGGGCGTTGTCCTTGAGTGAGCGCACCGTTCCGCCGACCGTGATGTATCCCTGCAGGCCCTGGCTCGGCTGTTTCGCGGCGGACAGGTCGGCGAAGTCGGCGGGCCGCAGTTCGGCGATGTCGTTGGTCAACGGGCGGTCCTGGTTGAGGACCTTGATCCGTTCCTTGGTCACCGACTCCAGCGACAACACGATCTGTGCCGCCAGTAACCGACGATCCTCCTTGCTCAACTCGCCGAGCCCGGCCAGGTTGACGGTGAGCACGTTGTCCGGCCCCGGGACGACGTTGCGCAGCAACCTGGTCCCGGCGGGGATCTTGGTGCGCACCGCGTCGGCCAGCCCGGCGGACGGGCCGTGCATGAGCATCTCGACGATGCTGGCGGGCACGCCGCTGGGCTCGTCGCCGGACAGATACCGCCGGTCCGGTACCAGCCGGGCCCTGGTCTGACCGGCGTCCACCGTCGCCGGGTCGAAGAAGAACAGCTGGATGGCGTGGTAGGAGTGGCCGAACGCGCCGCGTGGCACCACCACTCCCGGCAGCGGATTGTCGATCCGCCACATGCCGTCCTGCTTGCGTACGGTGACCGGCCACTCGAAGTCGTCGGCCTCCGGGACGAAGGTGTGGTCGCCGAGGTCCAGCCTGCCCAGTTTCTTACCCCGGACCAGCAGCGACTTGGTCACGGCGGACTGCGTGGACGGGCCGGGCGTGGCCCGGGGAGAGGGCTCGTTCTGCAGCACGGTGAAGTCGTCGTTGATGATCACGAAGCCGGCTTCGTCCCGCCATGCACTGTTCGCCGGCTCGCTGAGGTAGCGCCGCGCCGCCGCGTGGAGCTCCCGCGGCTTGGTGTTGTCGTCGAGATAACCGCGGATCAACGAGACCGGGTCCATGTCGCCGAGTTTCGGCAGCGTGGTCTGGGTGGGTGCCCCAGGAGCATTGGGGACCGCCTGGACCGGCGTCTCGTTCGGGATGGTGGCGCAACCGGCCAGCACCAGACAGACCAGCACGGATGCCAGCGCACGGCCGGCAAACGCAAGCGTGGAAGTCCCCTGGGCTCCGGTCACCTGGTCATCTCTCCGCTTCTGTTCGGGCTTCCGAGACCTGCCACGTGGGCAGCTCCGGCTCGACCACCACGCCGTTGCGCAGCAGTGCCACCCGCTGGTGTAACAGTTCCTGTTCCGGCTGCTCCTGCTTCGGCGCGACCGGCAGCGGGTGTTCGGTGAAGGTGGTGCCTCCGATGATGGGCAGGGTCAGGCGGAAACAGGAACCCACCCCGCGCTCCCCCCAGGCGTCGAGCCGGCCACCGTGCAGATTGGCGTCCTCCCGCGCGATGGCCAGGCCGAGACCGGTGCCACCGGTACGCCGGTTCCGCGAAGGATCCGCCCGCCAGAACCGATTGAACACCAATTCATTCTCACCCGGCCGCAGCCCGACACCGAAATCACGCACGGTGATGGACATCGCATGCTCGTCGGTCTTCAGCCTGACCTGCACCGGACGGCCCTCGCTGTGATCGACCGCGTTGGACAGCAGGTTGCGCAGGATGCGCTCCACCCGCCGGGAGTCCAGCTCGACCAGGACCTCCTCATCGGGCATGTACACCTCGATCGGCGTCCCGGTGTCCTTGGCGATGGCACGTACCTGGTCCAGCGCCTGCCGCACGATGCCCCTGGGGTCGACCGGCTCGGCGGAGAGATCGGCGACACCCGCGTCCAGCCTGCTGATCTCCAGCAGGTCACCGAGCAGGCTCTCGAACCGGTCCAGCTCGTCCACCATCAGCTCGGTGGACCTGGACATCCAGTCGGACAGGTCCTCCCGGGAGGCGTGCAGCACGTCGGCGGCCATCCGCACGGTGGTCAGCGGGGTGCGCAGCTCGTGGCTCACGTCCGAGGTGAAGCGGCGCTGCAGCTGGCCGAACTCCTCCAGCTGCAGGATCTGCTGCTGGATGCTCGCGGCCATCTCGTTGAACGATTCGGCGAGTCTGGCCACGTCGTCCTCACCGACCACCGACATTCGTTCGTCCAGGTTGCCGTCCGCGAATCTGACGGCGACCTCGGCCGCCTGCCGGACCGGTCTCACCACCTGTCTGATCACCAGATTGGTGATGCCGGCGAGAAGGAGCAGCAGCACGACGCCGCCGACCAACAGGGTGGACTGCACGATGTTGAGGGTCTGCTCTTCCGGGGTGAGCGGGAACAGCAGATACAACTGGAGCGGGCGTCCCTGGGTACGCACCGGGATGCCGAAGAAAAGGATCGTCACATCACCGCCGGGCCGGGCGATGGTCTTGATCTTCTGGGTGAGCTTGCCCGTTCGCTCGACCTCGGCCCGGAGGTCGTCCGGAACGTCGCCGACGTGGGTTCCACCCGCGGGCTGCGGCCCACCGGGAGCCGCGCCGTCCCACAGCACCGGCTCGAACGAACCGGCTCCGCGCGGCAGATTGGAGTTGGGGCTGGTCAGCGAGTCCAGCGCGCGGTTGATCTGCGCGTCGACGCCGACCTGAACGGGGTTCAGCTGGATGATCTGGTCTTCGACCAGCCGCTGGCCGGCGACGACCAGGTCCCGGGCCGCGGTCCGTTTCTCGGTGAGCAACCGGTCGGTGATCTGGGTCTGCAGGACGATGCCGAGCACGACGACCACGGACGAGGACAGAGCCAGCGTGCTGACCACCACGCGCAGCTGCAGCGACTGGGACCAGATGACGCCGAAGTCGGCCCATCTGCGTTCCAGCTCGGCGACCAGCCGAGTGGCGTGCCCCTGGAGTGTCCTCCAGTAGCGGCTCACGACCTTCACAGTGCTGACCCCACCCTCAAGCGCGTCCCTACCCTGGGGCGCCGAATGCCAGAAGCCTGGCGACCACCGTCGGCCGCCAGGCTCCAGTGCCGGATGACACTAGCGTGTTGGACAGAGTCTCACGGAGGGCCGGCTTTGTAGCCGACGCCGCGCACGGTGAGAACGACCTCGGGGTGCTCCGGGTCGCGCTCGACCTTCGACCGGAGTCGCTGGACGTGCACGTTGACCAGCCGGGTGTCCGCCGCGTGCCGGTAACCCCAGACCTGCTCCAGGAGCACCTCACGGGTGAAGACCTGGCGAGGCTTGCGGGCCAGCGCGACGAGCAGGTCGAACTCCAGCGGGGTGAGCTGGATGTTCTTCCCTTCGCGCAGGACCTCGTGACCCGGGACGTCGATGGTCAGGTCGCCGATGTTGAGCACCTCGGCCGGCTCGGCGTCGGTACGCCGCAACCGGGCGCGGACACGGGCCACCAGCTCCTTGGGCTTGAACGGCTTGACGACGTAGTCATCGGCGCCGGACTCGAGTCCCAGCACGATGTCGACCGTGTCGCTCTTGGCCGTCAGCATGACGATCGGGACACCGGACTCGGACCGGATCGCCTTGGCGACGTCAATGCCGTTCATGCCGGGCAGCATCAGGTCCAGCAGCACCAGATCCGGCTTCAGCTCACGCACGGCGGGCAATGCCCGCGTACCGTCAGCGACAACTGCGGTGTCGAAACCCTCACCGCGTAGGACGATCGTGAGCATCTCGGCGAGCGCCGGATCGTCGTCCACCACGAGAACGCGTGCTTTCATGCTTGATATCGTTGCATTAGTCATCCCCGCTCCGCGCGTCACCCGTTCTACTCCCGCACTGATGGACACGGCGCTGCGCTGCCGTACCGCTTCGAGCCTCGACATGAGGGCCTCCTCGCCCTAGCCGTGTCACTTCCACGGACTAATACGCGGGCAGGACCAATTTCGTTAGCGGTCGGATGGATGGGTTCTGTACTGCATTCGGATGAATCCAAGCCAACATTTCGGTGATGTCACCCCGAGGTCTCAGCAGCAGCTCGTGATGATCTCATCCAGGTCTACTGTGGACACCCCGTCCAATACCCGCCAGTCGGAGAGCCAGTTCTTGTTGGCCAACTGTTCGTAGACCCGACCCGTAAGCTCTTGCAGGTTCGTGTCGGACTCGTAGCGATCCCGTTGCCTGGCTTCGGCGTGTTCCCGGCCCCGCGCGCGCTGTAGAGCGACCTCGGTGGGCACCTGGAGGTAGATCTGGAGGTCCGGAACCGGCAGAGCGAACCGGTCCATCTCCAGGGCCCGGACCCACTCGACGAACTCGCCGCCGGCGTCCTGGCCGAGCCGGGCGGCGCTGTACGCGGCGTTCGACGCTACGTAGCGGTCCAACAGGACGACGTCGTGCTTGGCGAGATCATCGCGGATGCCCTCGGCCGCGTCCCGCCGATCGAGGGCGAACAACATGGCCATGCCGTGCACGCTGTCGATCACGTCGCCGAGCCGGCCGTAGAGGGCGTCCTGCGCGAGCTGGGCGTGCACGCTCTGCTCGTAGCGTGGGAAGGCCAGCTGGGTGACGCTCATCCCCTTGTGCGTGAACGCGTCGATCAACCTGCTGGTCAGCGTGCGCTTCCCCGCGCCGTCCAGGCCCTCGATCACGATGAGTCTTCCCACGGGTTGAACGGTAGCCGAGCCGATCGGTGGGAGCGCGCGGGCGGGTACCCCTCGGATCGCATAGGGTGCGCGCGCAACCATCCATTGTGGAGGATTCATGTTCCTGGCAGAGGGCGGCGACAGCCCGGTGGGATTCAACCCGGCGGCGCCATTCGGCGTGGCGGGCGGCCTGATCATCTATCTGATCGGCGTCGTCCTGTTGTGGAAGATCTTCGAGAAGGCCGGTAAGCCCGGCTGGTACGCGATCATCCCGATCTACAACGCCTACGTGCTGGTGAAGATCATCGGATGGTCGGGGTGGGGCCTGCTCCTGCTGTTCATCCCCATCGTGAACCTGGTGGCGACGCTGTTCCTGGCCGTGCACCTGGCCAAGTCCTTCGGCAAGGGCGGCCTGTTCGGCATCGTCGGCCTGTGGATCTTCAGCATCATCGGCCTGGCGATCCTGGCCTTCGGCAGCGCCGAGTACTCCCCGCGCAACGAGTCGGCGGCGGAGTTCGCCCGCAGCTGAACAGCCCCGGAGTTGACGATGTTCGGGGCTCGTTCCTCGCCGCGAACATCGTCAACTCCGGATCGGGCTAGTAGCGGTAGTGCTCGGGCTTGAACGGGCCCTCGACGTCCACGTTGATGTACTCCGCCTGTTCCTTGGACAGCGTGGTCAGCTCGCCACCCAGCGCCTCCAGGTGGATCCGGGCGACCTTCTCGTCCAGCACCTTGGGCAGCCGGAAGACCTCCTTGTCGTACTCCTGGTACTTGGTGAACAGCTCCACCTGCGCGATGACCTGGTTGGAGAAGCTGTTCGACATCACGAAGCTGGGGTGCCCGGTGGCGTTGCCCAGGTTCAGCAGCCGGCCCTCGGAGAGCACGATGATCGAGTGCCCGTCCGGGAACACCCACTCGTCGACCTGCGGCTTGATGTTGATCCGCTCGATGCCCGGGTACCGCTGCAGCCCGGCCATGTCCAGCTCGTTGTCGAAGTGGCCGATGTTGCCCACGATCGCCTGGTGCTTCATCTTGGCCATGTGCTCGGCCATCACCACGTCCTTGTTACCCGTGGTGGTGATGATGATGTCCGCGCGGCCGAGCACCGACTCCAGCTTCTGCACGTCGTAGCCGTCCATCGCGGCCTGCAACGCGCAGATCGGGTCGATCTCGGTGATGATCACCCGCGCGCCCTGGCCGCGCAGCGACTCGGCGGCGCCCTTGCCCACGTCACCGTAGCCGCAGACGACCGCGACCTTGCCGCCGATCAGCACGTCGGTGCCGCGGTTGATGCCGTCGATCAGCGAGTGCCGGATGCCGTAGCGGTTGTCGAACTTGCTCTTGGTGACCGCGTCGTTGACATTGATCGCCGGGAACAGCAGCTCGCCGTTGGCGGCCATCTGCACCAGGCGCATGACGCCGGTGGTGGTCTCCTCGGTGACGCCGCGGATGCCGGAGGCGATCTTGGTCCACTTGCCGCCGTCGGCCTTGATCGACTCCTGGAGCAGCTCCAGGAAGACGTTCCACTCCTCGGAGTTGGCCTCGTCGGTCGACGGCACCACGCCGGCCTGTTCGAACTCGCGGCCCTTGTGCACCAGCATGGTGGCGTCGCCGCCGTCGTCCAGGATCATGTTCGGGCCCTGGCCGTCGGGCCAGGTGAGCATCTGCTCGGTGCACCACCAGTACTCCGGCAGCGACTCACCCTTCCAGGCGAAACAAGGCACTCCCTTGGGTTCTTCTTCGGTGCCGTATTTGCCGACTACAACCGCGGCGGCGGCGTGGTCCTGGGTGGAAAAGATGTTGCAGGAGGCCCAGCGCACCTCGGCGCCGAGAGCCACTAGGGTTTCGATGAGCACGGCGGTCTGCACGGTCATGTGCAGGGAACCGGAGATCCGGGCACCCTTGAGCGGGTAGACCTCGGCGTATTCCCGGCGGAAGGCCATCAGACCAGGCATCTCGTGCTCAGCCAGCCGGATCTCTTTGCGGCCGAATTCGGCAAGCGAAAGGTCGGCAACGGCGAAGTCGATGCCATTTCGGGTCTGTGCACGGTCGGACGACAACGCGGTCATCGCGCTTTTCCTCCAGGATCGTTTGGCGGGCTGGTCTCAGCGTAGTCACGTTCGCCAGAGACCCCCTGGACCCGTGACAAGGGGTACAAGCCCACCGCGAACGACGAAAGCAGGCACTGTGTCGATCCCCGGACCGGACACCCGCGTGGTGGAACTCCGGGTGCACGGAATCCTCGGCACCACGCCGGAAACGCTCACCGATTCGGTGTCCGCCGTGGAAGTCGCCGGGGATGGTCTCGGCCGGTTCTTCCGGCCGTCCGACCGGTTGCGCCGCCCGTCCTCCGGCCCGGTGCTGCGCGCGAGCGGCCGCCCGGTGCCCCGGATCGTCGAGGGCTACCTGTGGTCCGGGATGACCTCCGGCGGCTGGGCCAACGCGCTGTGGGCCCTGCTGTTCCCGTTCGCCCTGGTCAACGTCGCGCACTGGATGCTGCCGCGGACCAAGGCCGGACGTTTCCGGCGCGCACTGGGATCCGCCTCGCGGGCCACGATCCGGCTGACCGGCCTGCTGCTGACCATCCTGTTGATCACCCAGCTCACCGTGCTCTCGGTGGACGTCCTGGGCGCGCAGTGGGTCGCGCTCGGCCTGCCGCGCGCCGCGGGCCTGCTGCCGGTGCTCGCGGTGATCCTGCTGCTGCACCGCGCGTCCCAGGTCCGGTGGACCGTGGCCGACGACCATGTGCGTACCCGCAGCATGCCGATGCCGAACATGCCCGGCACCACCGGCGCCGGGGATCCGGACAACGCCGCGCTGCGTGCGTTGCACACCCTGGCCGCATTGGGCGGCGCGACGCTACTCGTCGCCGGTGGTCCGCTGCACCCGGCCGTGCCGGTCCCGGTGTGGGCCGCCGCGCAGGGCGTGCTGCTGTTCGCCTGCCTCGGCGCGCTGGCACTGTCCAACCAGGGCCGGCTGAGCTCGCTGCTCGGCCCGGTGATCCGATCCCTGCTGTTCGCGCTGGCCACCGGCCTGCTGCTGGCCACGGGCGCGCTGCGCGCGTTCCCGGTGGGCCCGCTGCCGGAGTCCACGCTGATCATCGCCGCGATCGCGGCCGCGCTGGCCTGCTGCGTGTTGTTCACCGCGTTGCTGGTACTGCCCGCCGCACTGTTGAACCGCTCGGACTCCGCCGGGCTGCCGAAGGACCTGCGCCCGTGGGCGGGCGGCTGCGCCGCGATCGTCCCGCTCACCCTGGCGGTGCTGCTCGGCGCCGGGCTGGGCGCCGGGCTGACCTTGGTAGCCACCCGGCTGGTGCCCGATAGCAGCGCGCCCAGGGGGTATCTGACGATCACCGTGCTGTGGGGCGTCGCCGCTGCCGCCGCCATGCTGATGAGCACCCTGGCCGTGCTGTTCATGCGGCTCTACCGGGGAATCCGCGGATTCGATCTCGGTGAACTCGCCCTGCTGCACGCGGACCGGCCGGAGGTCATGCACGCGACCGCCCGCGCCCGCTGGTGGTCCGGGCTGCGCAGGCACCGCTCACATCAGGCGCTGCTGTTCCTGACCGCGGCGCTGGCCGTCGGCGCGCTGGCCGGGCTCGCGGTGCTACTCGGCTTCCTGCGGCTGCCCCCGCAGATCAACGCGCTCACCACCCTGGGCATCGGTGTGCTGACCGCGGTGCCCATCGCCCTGCTGCGGCTGACCAAGCACGCCGCGGGCCGGCGGCTGGGTGTGCTCGCCGACCTGGCCGCGTTCTGGCCCCGGCAGGCGCACCCCACGGTCGCACCCTGCTACAGCCTCAAGGTGGTCCCGGAACTGGCCGCCCGGGCCGAGGAGCTCCTCGCCCAGCCCGGCACCCGGGTGGTCCTCGTCGGCGAGGACCACGGCGGCCTGCTGGCCGCTGCCGCGGTCTCCCGGCTACTGGCCCGGCTGCCGGAGGCCGATCGCGGCCGGATCGGCCTGGTGACCGCCGGAACCGCGTTGCAGTGGGCGTGGGCGCGGGCGTTCCCGGCCGTCGTCTCGCACGACTCGCTGGCCCGGCTGTGCGGCGCGCTGGACGGCCGCTGGCGGTCGCTGTGCCGGCTCACCGACCCGGTGGGTGGCGCGGTGGCCACCTGGCACCGGCAGGTGTTCGAGGGCAAGCTGCTGGGCATCGGTTTCCGGCCGGACGGCGGGGCGGGTCCCCTCGCACCGGCCACCCGCTCGGTGGACGGCGCCCTGGTGCTCGGTGGCGACCATTTCCTGGCCGACCCACTCCCCGGGCCGTTCCACGGCCGCCGGTGGCACCCTGGCCTGCTGGGGCACCGGGACTACCTGGTCGATCCGGAGTGGGACCGCGCGGTGGCGATCGCGGCGGGCGTGGAACAGGCGGAGCAGCTGTACACCCCCGCCGAGGACACCAACTGGATCAAGATCGTCTCCGGCGCCAAGAGCACACTCTTCCGCCCCCAGTCGCAACCCACGACCCCGCCCCAGGCCTCCGCCGGCTGAGCCCCCGGTTCGCGAGCCTACGAAAGATGTGCCGAAGTTGACGATGTTCGGGAAAAACGCCCGAACATCGTCAACTTCGGAGTCAGGAAATCACCCGGTCCAGCAACGTGCTCGCGGCCGCCGCGGGGAGTAGACCGGCCGGGCCGAGGACGTACTCGCGGTCGACCACGACGGTGGCCTTCGACAGGATGGGGCGCAGCACAGGATCGGTGGCGATCCGTGCGCTGAGCTGGCCCAATGCCGCGGTTCCCGGCTGCCGGTAAACGCCGCCGGACACCACGAGAAGCCCGACGCCCTGTGGGCCGAACCGGGCGGAAACCTGACGCACGTGCCGCCGCATGGCGATCACCGCGGCCAGCGCGGCGATCTCCGCCTCCCAGCCGTGTTCCTCCTCGGTGGCCGGCAGCCACGCGGGGTCGAGGCCCTCGGCGAACTCGGCGGGCACCGAACAGGGCAGCCGTTCGGCGGCCGCCTCGGCCACCACCCCGCGAGCCGACCAACGCATGCCGAGGTCGCCCTCTACCGTGCGCCGGTCCGCGGGCAGCGCGACGCTGTCCCGGTTCTCCTCCACGGTGGACACCGCCGAGTACACATCGGTGGTGGCGCCGCCGACGTCCACCACCAGCACCGAACCGGTGTCCTGGAGCCGGTCGGCGAGCCGGGCGACTCCGGTGAGCACCGCGTCCGGGGTCACCGTGCGCACCATCGACCGGAACCGGGTGCCCCGGGACAGCCGCTTGCCGCCGATCACATGTTTGAGGAACACCCCGCGCAACGCGTCGCGCGCCGGATCGGCGCACAGTTCGCCCAGCTCGGGCAGCACATTGGCGCACGGCACGACCGTCCGCTTGGTGGTGGCCAGCGCCTCCAACGCCTGGGGCTGCGCCTCGACGTTGCCCGCCAGGACGATCGGCCCGCGGAACCGCGCGCGAGCCAGCCGCTGGGCGTTGTGCAGCAGGATCCGGTCGTCACCGCCGTCGGTGCCGCCGACCAGCAGCAACACGTCCGGCGTGCTCAGCCGGAGCCGGCCGATACCCGCCGCGTTCAGCTTGCCGGCGTGGTTGTGCACCACCTTGGCTCCGGCGGACAACGCCACCCGGTAGCCGGCCTCGGCGCTGATCAGTTTCTCCTGGCCGACCACGGCCAGCCGCAGGCCACCGCCCGCCGACGAGCAGGCGAGGACCTCGTCCGCTCCGCCCAGCTCGTCGACGACCGCGTCGATGCCGGTGAGCACCTCGTCCAGCGTGGTCCGATGCTGCGCCGTCCCCAGCAGCTCCCCGGACTCGTCGACGAGCAGTCCCTTGGTCCAGGTCGACCCGATATCCACACAGAGAAGGCGCACCGGATCACGCTATCCCACCGAGCCGCCGGCTCCCGAAGTTGACGATGTTCGGGGCTCGTTCCTCGCCGCGAACATCGTCAACTTCGGAATCGAGGGGCTACTTCTTGGCGGGTTTGGCCGGGCGCATCCGGCCCACCAGCCCGGTGTCGTAGTCGCCGGAGACGAACTCCGGGTTCTCCAGCAGTTCGGCGTGGAAGGCCAGGTTGGACTTCGGACCGGTCACGGTGAACCCGGCGACCGCCGTACGCAGCCGGGAAAGGGCCTCCGCGCGGTCGGCGCCGAAGACGATCAGCTTGGCCATCAGCGAGTCGTACGCCGGGGTGACCGTGGTGCCGGGGCCGTAGCCGGAGTCCACCCGCACGCCCTCACCGGACGGCTCCACCCACTCGGTGATCGCACCGGGGCCGGGCAGGAACCGCTTGGAGTCCTCGGCGTTGATCCGCAGCTCGATGGCGTGTCCCCGGCTGACCAGCGCGTCCACGTCGAAGCCCGGCTCCTCGCCCGCCGCGATCCGCAGCTGGGCCTCCACCAGGTCGACGCCGTACCGCAGCTCGGTGATCGGGTGCTCCACCTGCAGCCGGGTGTTCATCTCCAGGAAGAAGAACTCCCGGGAGTCCGGGTCGAGCAGGAACTCCACGGTGCCCGCGCCCTGGTAGTTCACCGCCTGCGCGGCCAGGATCGCCGCGTCGCACATGGCCTTGCGCAGCACGTCGTCCACGGCGGGCGACGGGGTCTCCTCGGCCACCTTCTGGTTCCGCCGCTGCACCGAGCAGTCCCGCTCGCCCAACGCGATGATCCGGCCGTCGGCCAGGCCCAGGACCTGCACCTCCACGTGCCGCACCCGGGGGTAGAACCGCTCGACGAAGACCCGCGAGTCGCCGAACAGCCGCTCGGCGAAGCCGGTCACCTTGTCGTATTCGGCGCGTAGGACCTCCTCGTCGGAGGCCACCGCCATGCCCATGCCGCCACCGCCGGCCGCGGCCTTGATCATCACCGGGAAGCCGATCCGGGTCGCCTCGGCCACCGCGTCGTCCACGGTGGACACGGCATCCGCCGAGCCGGGGGCGACGGGCACACCGGCGGCGGCCATCGAGGCCCGCGCGGCGACCTTGTCCCCCATGGCCACGATCGCCTCCGGCGACGGCCCGACCCAGATCAGCCCGGCGTCGACGACGGCGCGGGCGAACTCGGCGTTCTCGGAGAGGAACCCGTATCCCGGGTGGATGGCCTGAGCCCCCGTTTTGCGGGCGGCCTCCAGGACCTTGTCCGCGTTGCGGTAGGACTCGGCAACGGCCGCGGCACCGAGCAGGACGGCCTCGTCGGCCTCGGTGACGAACGGCAGGTCGGCGTCGACCTCGGAGTAGACCGCGATTCCGCGCACACCCATGTTCCGGGCGGTGCGCAGGACGCGTCGGGCGATCTCGCCCCGGTTGGCAACCAGCAGAGAGTCAATCACGAGTCCACCCTAGAATAGTTGGACTCCCGAATATAGGAACGAGCCCCGATCCACGGTGGGATCAGGGCTCGTTCCAGCTGAATCAGCCGACGGTGATGCCGGCCTCCTGCTTCTCTTTACGCGCTCGCTCGGCGCCGTACCGGCTGTACAGGAAGTACACCGCGATACCGATCGCCATCCAGATCAGGAATCGGCTCCAGGTGAACAGCGTGAGGTTGATCAGCAACCAGCTGCAGGTCAGGATCGACAGGATCGGGACCAACGGGAACAGCGGCACCTTGAAGGCCCGCGGCAGGTCAGGCCGGGTCTTGCGCAGCACCATCACGCCCGCCGACACCAGGATGAAGGCGGAGAGGGTACCGATGTTGACCATCTCCTCCAGCACGCCCGCCGTGGTGAAGCCCGCCGCCAGTGCGATCACCGTTCCGGTGAGCACGGTGGCGCGCACCGGGACGCCCTTGTCCGAGGTGACCGCCAGCTGCCGGGGCATCAGGCCATCCCTGGACATGGCGAACAGCACCCGCACCTGGCCGAGGATCAACACCATCACCACGGTGGTCAGGCCGACAAGGGCACCGACCGCGGTGATCTGCGCGACCCAGGTGACGCCGTTCAGCTCGAAGGCGTCGGCCAGGGTCTTGGACACACCGTCCTTGGTGGCCAGCTGGGTGTAGTTGACCATGCCGGTCAGCACGAGGCAGACCGCCACGTACAGGATGGTGACGATGACCAGCGATCCGATGATTCCGCGCGGCACATCGCGCTGCGGGTTGCGGGTCTCCTCCGCCGTGGTGGCCACGATGTCGAAGCCGATGAAGGCGAAGAAGACCAGTGAGGCGGCGGCCAGCATGCCGAACACACCGAAGTTGCTGCTGGTGGTGCCGAAGATCGCGGACAGCAGCGAGGTCTGCATGCCACCCGGAGCCGGTGCGGAGCTGGAGCCGGCGGGCGGGATGAACGGCGTGTAGTTGGAGACCTTGATGTAGCTGATACCCACGACCACGACCAGCAGCACCACGAACACCTTGATCGCGGTGATCACCATGCTGACCCGGGAGGACAGCTTGGTGCCCAGGGCGAGCAGGGTGGTCAGCACCACGACGACCAGCACCGCGGCCCAGTCGAACTTGTTGCCCAGGATCGTCGCCTTCGGCAGGTCGATCCCCAGGACCAGATGTACGGCCTTATGGAGATACGCGGACCAGCCTTGCGCGATCACCGCCCCGGCCAGGGCGAATTCGAGGATCAGCGCCCAGCCGATCAGCCACGCGATGAACTCGCCGAAGGTGGCGTACGAGAACGTGTACGCGCTACCCGCGACCGGGACGGTCGAGGCGAACTCGGCATAACACAGCGCGGCGAATCCACAGGCGATCGCGGCGATGATGAACGATAGTGAGACCGCGGGTCCCGCCATGTCACCCGCGGTCTTGGCCGACACCGTGAAGATGCCGGCACCGATGACCACCGCGACACCGAAGACCGTGAGGTCCAGCGCGGTGAGTTCCTTCTTGAGCTTGTGTCCTGGCTCGTCGGTCTCGGCAATAGATTGCTCGATCGACTTCGTGCGCCACAGTCCGGTGCCCGGCACCGCGCCTCCCTGAGTCTCCCCTTGGCCGACGTGTGGAGCAGGATCCACACGTTTGGGTCACAGTAACGGCGAATGTGGCCTGGAGCACTCCATCCGGTGTCCGAATACCGAGATCAGGTATCAACCGAACAGAGTAATGAGCCAAGCGCGCTACGCCCCCACAAGCGCGACGCGACGGATTCCCCCGCCACACAGCGAAACTGTGACCTAGGTCTGTGATGCTCGCACACGCATGTCACGATCCGGTCTTTTCGAGATCCGGTAGTTATGCCGATGCGTAGCCGCCCGTGATCAACAGGAGCAGATTCTGCAGAATCTGCTCAGGGGGTGCGGTCGACGTCCGGCTCCAGGTAGATGAGCTTGGCGTCCGGCACCTTGTTGCGCACCCGGACCTCGGCGTCGTCGATGGCCTGCGCGACCTCTTCCTGGGTCAACGCGCCCGCCAGTGCGATCTTGGCGGTGATCAGCAGCTCCTCCGGGCCCAGGTACTGGGTGCGGATGTGGATGACCCGCTCCACCCGGCCGGCCTGCAGCTCGTCCACGATGACGCGCAGCGTCTCCGGGGCGGCACCCTCGCCGATCAGCAGGCTCTTCATCTCCACGATCAGGAAGATGGCGATCAGGAACAGCAGCACGCCGATGAACAGGGTGCCGATGCCGTCCCAGACGGTGTTGCCGGTGAGCACGCTCATGCCGACACCGAACAGGGCGAAGACCAGGCCGAACAGCGCGCCGGCGTCCTCCAGCAGCACCACCGGCAGCTCGGGCACCTTGGAGTTGCGGACGAACTGCCACCAGGTGGCCGTGCCCTTGAGCTCCCGCGACTCGCCGATCGCGGTCTTGAAGCTGAAGGTCTCCAGGCCGATGGCCACCACCAGGATGGCCACCGCGACCAGTGGATAGCTGAGCGGTTCCGGGTGCTGGATCTTGTGGATGCCCTCGTAAAGTGCGAACACGCCACCCATGCTGAACAGCATCAGGGCCACGACGAACGAGTAGAAGTAGCGGTCCCGGCCGTAGCCGAACGGGTGGTCCTCATCCGCCTTGCGCTGCGAGGTCCGCCTGCCGAGCAGCAGCAGCCCCTGGTTGGAGGTGTCGGCGACCGAGTGCACCGCCTCGGCCAGCATCGACGCGGAGCCGGTGAACGCCCAGCCGATGAACTTGGCCGCCGCGATACCGGCGTTGGCCGCCAGCGCGGCGATGATCGCCTTGCTCCCACCTGATGCGGACACGAACTGCTCTCCCCTACGAAGTCCTGATGTGGCGGCGCAACCTTAACCGCTGTGCGTCCCTACAGCGCGGGAGTGGCGACGAACATCGACACCCGATCCTGTTGTCCCGGGCTGACCAGCACCGCGGGGTCGGTGGCCGACAGCCACAGCGACTCGCCGCGGTTCAGGTCCAGCTTCTGCGCGCCATCGGTGGTCTGCAGCTGCGCGGATCCGGACATGCACAGCATGATCTGCGGGCCGCTCGTCTCCAGCAGCACGGGTTCCCGGTCCAGGCCGGACTCCCAGTCCAGCCTGGACAGCCGGAAGTCGGGCGCCGGGGTCGGGTAGACGGTCCGGTGCGGACCGGCGGCCTCGCCCCGCAGCACCGGCATGTCCCCGCTGCGGAAGTCCAGCACCCGCAGCAGTTCGGGCACGTCCACGTGCTTGGGGGTGAGCCCGCCACGCAGCACGTTGTCCGAGTTCGCCATGATCTCGATACCGGTGCCGTGCAGGTAGGCGTGCAGGTTGCCGGCGGGCAGGTAGATGGCCTCGCCCGGCTCCAGCACCACGTGGTTGAGCAGCAGCGCGGCCAGCACGCCCGCGTCACCCGGGTAGGCCTCGCCGAGCTGCAACGCGGTCCGCGCCTCCCGGCTCCACTCACTGCGTTCGCGCACGTGCCGCACGCAGGCGTCCAGCAGCGCGGGCAACAGCTCGTCCAGCGTCTGTTGCGGCAGGGTGATCCAAGTGGTGAACAACGCCCGCAGGCCGTCCTCGTCCGGCTGGGCGGCTAGCAGCTGAGCGTGCGCGTTCAGCTCCGGCACGCCGAGGCTGTCGAGCAGGTCGACGGTCCGGTCCGCGGCCCGGAATCCGGCCAGCGCGTGGAACTCGGTGAGGGCGCAGATCAGCTCGGGCTTGTGGTTGGCGTCCTTGTAGTTGCGGTTGACGGCATCGCGCGGCAGGCCTGCGGCCTCTTCCTTGGCGAAGCCGTCGATCGCCTGTTCCAGCGAGGGATGCGCCTGCAGGCTGAGCGGTTCCTCGGCGGCCAGGACCTTCATCAGGAACGGCAGCCGGTCACCCCAGCGCATCGCCGACTCGGCGCCCAGCTGGCCCGTCGGATCGGCCCGGAGCACGTCGACCAGCGAGGTCTCGGTGCCGTCGTCGGACACCACCCGGGACGGGTCGGCCGGGTGCGCGCCCAGCCAGAGTTCCGCCTCCGGGTGCGGTGTCGGCACCGGGCGGCCGAGCAGTTCGGCGATCACCGATCGCGACCCCCACGCATAGGGTCGTACGGCATTGCGCAGCAACTTCATCTCAGAAAGTCGGTCCTGTGTGTGCGGTGGTCAGTACGCGGACGGGGCGAACAGCCCTGGGCCACCGATGGTGCCCGCCGCGAACCCGAGGTAGATGGCAGCCATGTCGAACCGCAGGGCGAGGACGGCGGCACGAGCGATGTCTCCGGAACGCACCTCGTCTGCCGGTGCAACGAGGTCGGCGCCCGGAAGCGACGCGGTGGCGGCCTGACGTGCGGCGACGGTGAACTGGTCCTCTCGGATGGCCACCAGTACGACCCGTGGCGGAGCCCCGGTCAGCTCATCGGGATCCGCGAAGATGTTGTGTTCCGAGGTGGCCGACTGGGCGCGGCGCAGCAACGCGGAGTGCCGGACGGCGTGCTGGTAGTTCTGCACGTCGGCGACCACCCCCGCGAAGCGGGCCATGGCCAGCGCGCCGTGGCCGGCGACCGCGGTGGCCACCGGGTCCAGTCCCCACAGCAGCGGCTGCCGGTCGGCGAACCGCAGTGCCAGGGACTTGGCCGGGTTCACGAAGCTCTCGTGCTGCGGGTGGTTCCGCTCGGCCTCACGGTCGAGTTCGTCGGCGACCAGCTCCAGCCGCTCGCCGTGGTCGCCGACGAGCAGTCCCAGGGCGAGCAGGGTGACCAGGCCGGCGGTGAACGCCCGGGAGAACCCGAGGCCGGGCGGCACCTCCACCCGGTCGGGCAGCAGCATGGCTCGACCCGCGGCGGCCGCGGCGACCGGGCCGTTCTCCGGGGCGGTGACCACGACCTGCGCGCCACGCCGGGCGGCGAGGGCGATCGATTCGGCCATGATCGGGTCATTGGGATCGTCGGCGTGCGCGATCACCACGTCCAGCGCACCCAGCCAGACGGGTGCGGTCTCGGCGAACACCACCGGCACCGGACACACCTCGCCCAGCAGCGCGGACAGCACCGAGGCGGCGGTCGCACCGACTCCGGAGCGGTTCAGCAGCACGACCGCGCGCGGGCGGTAGCCGTCGAGCCGGTCCAGACCGGCGTCCTGAGCCGCCTCGGCGGTCGATCGCACCAGTGCGCCCGCGCGGGCTGCGCCCAGCATCAGGCCGAGATGATCCAGCGAGGACAGCCGGGCCGGATCGTCCAGCAGTCCCTCGTCCAGTTCGGCGGTCACGCCGGGTTCACTTCCGTTGAGGTGTCGGCCTCGTCGAGCAGTAGCACCGGGATGCCGTCCCGCACCGGGAACGACCGCCCGCAGGCGCCGCAGGTGAGGTAGTCGGCTTCCGGTTCCCCGGGGCGTCCCAACGTCAGGGATCCGTGCGCGGGGCACGGACAGGCGAGGATGTCCAGCAGCTGTGCGTCCAGCGAAACGGCCATTCTCGACTCCATTCTCCAGGTGCCGGGGCTACTGTGCGCGGACGATGGCCAGGACCTCGTCCCGAAGCTCTGCAACAGCATCGGCATCCGGCGCCTCGACATTGAGTCGCAGCAACGGCTCGGTGTTCGACGGACGCAGATTGAACCAGCGGTTACCGTCGAGTTCCACAGTAAGACCATCCATCTCGTCCACGGTGACGCCTTCGCGGTGAGCGAACGCCTCGCGGACTGCAGCCATCCTGCCCTGCTGATCATCGACGGTCGAGTTGATCTCGCCGGAGGCCTGGTAGCGGTCGTAGTCGGCCATCACGGCGGACAGCGGCGTGGCCTGGCCACCCAGCGCGGCCAGCACGTGCAGCGCGGCCAGCATGCCGGAGTCGGCCTTCCAGAAGTCGCGGAAGTAGTAGTGCGCGGAGTGCTCGCCACCGAAGATCGCGCCGGTCTCGGCCATCCGCTGCTTGATGAAGGAGTGACCCACCCGGGTACGGACGGCCTGGCCACCGTGCTCGGCGACGATCTCCGGGACCACCTTGGAGGTGATCAGGTTGTGGATGATCGTGTCGCCGGGGGACTTGGCCAGCTCACGCACGGCCACCAGCGCGGTGATGGCGCTGGGCGAGACCGGCTCGCCACGCTCGTCGACCACGAAACAGCGGTCGGCGTCACCGTCGAAGGCGAGGCCCAGGTCGGCGCCGACCTCACGCACCTTGGCCTGCAGGTCGACGATGTTCTTCGGGTCGAGCGGGTTGGCCTCGTGGTTCGGGAAGTTGCCGTCCAGCTCGAAGTACAGGTCGACGAGCTCGATGGGCAGGCCCTTGAAGACCTCGGGCACGGTGTAGCCACCCATGCCGTTACCGGCGTCCACCACGACCTTGAGCGGGCGGATGCCGCTCACGTCGACCAGCTTGAGCAGGTAGGCGGCGTAGTCGGCGAGCGCCTCGCGCTTCGTGACGGTGCCCTTCGGCCCGTCGATCGGGGCGATGCCCTGCTCGACGGACTCGCGGATCTGGGCGAGGCCACTGTCCTGGCCGACCGGGGAGGCACCCGCGCGACACAGCTTGATGCCGTTGTACTGCGCCGGGTTGTGGCTGGCGGTGAACATCGCGCCGGGCAGGTCGAGCGTGCCGGAGGCGAAGTACAGCATGTCGGTGCTGGCCAGGCCGATCTCGATCACGTCGACACCCTGACCGGTGACGCCCTCGGCGAACGCCGCCGCCAGGCCCGGCGAGGAGTCCCGCATGTCGTAACCGATGACCACGGCAGGGCCGCCGACGAGCTGCGCGAAGGCCGCGCCCATGGAGCGGACGATGTCCGCGTCCAGCTGCTCCCCGACAACACCGCGAATGTCATACGCCTTGATGATGGCGGACAGATCGCGCACGCCGTACTCCCCGACTGTTGGTGCCTGCTTGACGACTAGCACCCTACCGGCCCGAGTGCCAGCCGCGTCAGTCGGGCGAAAGCCAGGCGAGTCCCAGTACGACGGCGGTGATCGCGATCATTCCGAGCACCAGCAGGAGTAACCCCGTGCGCCGCCTCCGCGCCTGGTGAGCGGCCTCCGCGCTGGGCAGTTCCACCGTGGCGGGCCCGCCGAACCGGGCGAGTACGACGGGGGTGAGCTCGGCCAGCAACGCGGTCAGCCGGTCGGCGACGATGGTCACCTCGGCGGCGTCCAGCCCGCCGTACCGCAGCAGGCCCGCGGTGATTCTCCGCGAGTACACGAAATCTTCGTGCTGAATTCGCCAGCTCACGAACCCGTCGGCGGCCAGCCGCCGGACGAAGCCGCGCAGGTGGCCGGCGAACTCCTCCCGGCACGAGGACACGACGGCGTCCCGCACCTCGGTCTCGGGCAGCGAGCGGGGCAGATGCACCACCCAGTAGGTGCTCACCGCCCAGTGGCCAGCGTCGAACACGGTGACCGGGAATCCGTTGACCGTGCCGTGCGCGATCGCGAACGGCATACCGGTCCCCCAGCGGCCGGCCAGCGTCGGATCCGTCGCCCAGACCTGCCAGCCGTGGTCCCGGAGCACCAGCCGCTGGGAACAGACCTGCTGCCGGGCACGGATCGGACCGAAGGCTGCCATGAGGCGAATATGTTGCCGGTCAACCGGATCGACAAGATCCGTGATCGGGACGGGAACGAACCGGGCTCAGCTCGTGATGCGCACGCGTTGTTCACTCTGCTCGTGCCGCCCGCCGTTCGCGCCGTAGGTGGCGAGCAGCCGGGTGGGCATCAGGCTGGCCAGGTCGACGAGCAGGTCGACCACGTCCAGCACGTCGATCGCCGGATCGGCGTACCGGCTGTAGATCAGGTCCCGGCCGTCGATCCGCCACTCGGTGAACCCGTGTTCGCAGACCACGGCGGCGTAGTGCGAGTCCACCAGGTCGGCGGCGAACCGGGCGTTGTCACAGGCCACGGTGATCTGGCTGCCCGCGCTGGTGACCCTGGTCCTGGGCAGTGATCTGGGCAGGTGCGCGACCCAGAAGGTGCGTGCCTGGGTGATCAGCCGATTGGGTTCGATGACCTGCGCGTCGAAGATCGTGCACTCCGGTCCGGTGAGCACGCCGTAGACCTCGCCGGTGATCACGTCGTGCTGATCGGGCACCGCCCAGCGGGGCGCGGCGTCCACCGGCCGGAACTCCAGGTCGGAGGTGGCCTCCCGGGAACGCACGTTGTTCACCGTGATCCGGCGCAGTTCCCGCACGCCGCGGGGCAACGCGGCGAGGCCGGCGGCGAGCGCGATGCAGCAGACGAAGGCGATCATCGACCGGGTCCACTCGGCGAACGCGCCGGCCAGCGCCAGCGCTCCGAAGCCGAGGAACATCGGGTAGTACTCCTGCATGGTGACGTTGTTGGCGCTGTCCACCAGGTTCCGGTTGTGCCAGCGGCGTCCCTGCGGGGTGCGCGTCGAGTTCAGGCGGACGGCCAGCAGCAGGTTGGCCACCGCGCCGAGCCCCATGGCCAGCGCGATCGCCAGGCCTGCGCTGGGCACCAGGTCCAGCCCGAGCGACAGCGCGATGCCGAGCACCACGCTCAGCGTCCAGATCAGGACCGACGCCATACCCCAGCCGGTCGAGCGCATCATCGCCACGCGCTGGATCTTGGTGGTCCAGGTGGCCTACGCACAAGTCCCGTCACGCGTGAGGGCGCTTGGTCGACTAGTGGTCCACGGGGGGCGCTGGGGTTGGGTCTGGCGTGTTGTCGAAAGCGGCTTTGGAGGAGGCGACGGGTTCGGGGTGGGGACTTTCCTGCCTGCGTGTCGGGTGGGGGCACGCCGGTCTGGAGGTCGGGGCCGCTGCGCGGGTTAACCGAGTTGACTTGTCGCGTCTTTTAGTCACGACAAGTGGCACTTGGCCTCGGTCGAGCTGGTCATCCAGTACACCGAC
>QZFT01000020.1 GCA_003600225.1 Pseudonocardiaceae bacterium YIM PH 21723 | reverse complement strand
GATGTTCGGGCTCTACCCGAACATCGCCAACTTCGGGACAGCTCAGCCCAGCAGTGCGCTGAGGTTGTCGAGTCCGGCCTGCCAGCCGGGCTCGACGGCTGCGGCCGTCTCCGGGTCGTCCAGGATGTTGGTGAACACCAGCAGGCACCCCGAACCGTCCGCGCGCAGTTCCCAGCGCAGCGTCTCGCGGTCCCAGGTGTATTCGAGCAGCCGCGGCGGGTCGAACCCGGTGACCCGCCCGTACCCGGTGGGCAGGTCCACCTTGGGCACGAAGGCCAGTTCGGCGCCTGCGGCGAAGTCCAGCCGGGAGCGGTCGTAGTCCAGGATCTCCACGAACCAGGCGCGTAGCTGCTCGGTCTCGGTGATGGCCCGCCAGACCTTCTCCGGCGGATGCCGGAACCGGCGCTCGAGGCGAAGCTCCACCATGTCATCCCCAGTATTCTCTTGAGGGAATATTCTGGGAAATGAATATAGGGGGTGACACCTCGCCGTGTCACCCCCTGAGCGGACAGATGGTCAGGAGCGCTTGGCGCCGAAGTCCTGGGTCCAGTAGGAACCCTTGGCCGCGTAGCCGATGCCGATGTGGGTGTACCGGCAGTTCAGGATGTTGGCGCGGTGGCCGGAGGAGCTCATCCATCCCTTGTGGACGGAGTTCGCGGTCTTGTAGCCCTGTGCGATGTTCTCGCCCATGGTGCTGCCCTTGAATCCGGCCTTGCGCATGCGGGTGAAGGGGCTCTCGCCCTTCTTGTTGGTGTGGTCCAGGTACCGCTTCACGGACATGTCCGTGGTGTGGTCCTGGGCGGCCTTGGTCAGCGCCTTGTCCACCTTGAGGGCCTTGCAGCCCTTGTCCTTGCGGGCCTTGTTGACCAGCTTCAGGACCTCGGTGGCCTCCTTGCTGCCCGCGTCGGCGGCCACCGTGTCCACGGTGACCTCGTCGGGGTCCGCCTCCTCGGGGGCGGAGCGGATGCCAGGGCTCGCGTCGTCGGGCGCCTCGGTGCCGGCCAGCGGCGGCGGCGCGTCTACAGGGGTCTCGTTGCCGGCTTGGTCGATGGCCAGGTTGGCCGATGCAGGGTCGCTCGGTGTGGCCTGCTCGGCGAAGTGGCTTCCCGCCACCCAGGCGGCCAGACCCAGCACGGTTGCTGCGATCAGCATCCGGGTCTTGCGCGGGATGAAGCCGTTGCGTCGGGGTCTCACGCTTATCGACGCTAACACTAATGGGTGAACCTGAAACCCATGCGTACGGAGCAATGGTATTGAGCCATGCGGGCGGGCAGAGTTACCCGGTTATGCCTTGGCTAGCTGGGTGAATGCCCTGATCGCGTCGGTCAGCGGGCGGATCGAGAGCGTGGGGTCCACCGCGCGCTGCACGCCCAGCCCCACACCGATCGACCACAGGGCTATGGCCGCCGTTTCGGCGGTCAGTGGCGGGGGGATGGGGAAGCCCTGCATCTCCACCAGTGCGGTTACCGCGTCGCGAAGTGATTGGGCCCGGCCCGCCACTGCGGCGAGCAGTTCCGGATTGTGCTGTGCCGCGATACCGAACTCCACCTCCAGCCGCGTCCAGCCGGCATCGCCGATGGTCTTGTCGGCCCACTCCTCGAAGGCGTTCAGCCGTTCCTCGAAGCTGCCCTGCCCGGAAAGTGAGGTGGCGATCGCACCGAACTCCGTGGCGCGGATCTCTTCCAGCACGGCCATGCAGAGCTCGTCCTTGTTACGGAAGTTCGAATAGACGGCGCCCTTCGAATAGCCCGCGGCCTCGGCGACCTTGTCCAGCGAGGTCGCGTGGTAGCCATCCCGCCGGAACATGTCCGTGGCGGTCTTGATCAGGGCTTCGCGGGTCTGCGCCTGGCTTTCGGCGCGCGTCAGTCGAGGTGGCACAGGAGAACTCTACCGATTCTCACCGGATACTGTTAGTGTCCGAATACCATTGGTATCCGAAAGGGCTCAGGGCCACATGGTCACACATGCGAAGGTCGTCGTCATCGGAGCCGGCGCGTCCGGCCTCGGTGCCGCGATCCGGTTGAAGCAGCAGGGAATCACCGATTTCGTCGTCCTGGAGAAGGCCGCCGAGCTCGGCGGTACCTGGCGGGACAACACCTACCCGGGCTGTGCCTGCGACGTGCCGTCGGCGCTGTATTCCTACTCGTTCGCGCCGAACCCGGAGTGGACGCGCGCCTACGCCGGTCAGGCGGAGATCCAGCGCTACCTGCTGAGCGTCGCCGACCGGTACGGAGTGCGGGACAAGATCGACTTCGGCACGGAGCTGCGGGCGGCGCGCTGGGACGAGGACGCACAGCTGTGGCGGCTGGAGACCTCGGCCGGGGACTACACCGCGCAGGCGGTGATCTCCGCGTGCGGACCGTGGCACGAGCCGAAGATCCCGGACATCGACGGCCTCCGGGAATTCGAGGGCGAGGTCTTCCACTCGTCCCGCTGGAACCATGACTACGACCTGACCGGCAAACGGGTCGCCGTGGTCGGTACCGGTGCCTCCGCGGTGCAGTTCGTCCCGGAGATCCAGAAAGAGGTCGGCAGCCTGCACCTGTTCCAGCGCACCCCGCAGTGGGTGCTGCCCAAGCCGGATCACTACGTGCCCAGGATCAAACGCTGGGTCATGCGGAACATTCCGGGCGCGCAGAAGGCGTTGCGGCTGACCGAGTACGGCGGCATGGAGTTCCTCGGTATCGGCTTCCGGCACCCGTGGCTACTGCGAGTGGTCCAGCAGATCGGCAGGCTCCACCTGCGGCTGACCGTGCGCGATGCCCGGCTGCGCCGGATCCTGACCCCGGACTACACCCTGGGCTGCAAGCGAATCCTGATGTCCAACAACTACTTCCGCTCGCTGACCAGGTCCAATGTGGAGGTTCTGCCGACCGCGGTGCAGCGCATCGGAAAGAACTCGGTGATCGGCGCCGACGGCACCGAGCGCGAGGTGGACGCGATCATCCTGGGCACCGGCTTCCACATCACCGACCAGCCGATCGCCCAGCACGTCTTCGACGCGGACGGCGTGCAGCTGGCCGATCGGTGGAACGGTCGCCCCGAGGCCTACCTGGGGAGCAGTGTCTCCGGATTCCCGAACCTGTTCCTGGTGCTGGGCCCGAACCTGGGTACCGGACACACCTCGGCGTTCCAGGTGATCGAAGCCCAGGTGAACTACGCGGTCGGCGGGGTCAAGGCCATCCTGGACGGCGGCTGGTCCAGTGTGGACGTTCGCCCGGAGGTGCAGAAGGCGTTCAACCAGCGGGTGCAGCGGGATCTCCAGTCCACTGTGTACAACGCGGGCGGCTGCGCCAGCTACTACCTCAATGACGATGGGACCAACAGCTTCAGCTGGCCGTGGTCCAGCGGCGAGATCACCCGCCGCCTGCAGTTCAGCCCGAGCCCGTACCGAATCCTCAAGGATGCCGACCGTGAAGTATCCCCGACTCGATCTGCGTAACTCGGTCGTCGCGATCACCGGCGCCGGCCGCGGAATCGGCCGGGAGACGGCGATCGCGTTCGCCCGCGCCGGTGCGACGGTGGCCATCGGCGACCTGGACCTGGACGCCGCGCAGCAGGTGGCCGAGGAGACCGGGGGAACGGCCTTCCAACTGGACGTGACCACAAAGGACTCGTTCGCCGAATTCCTCGGCGGTGCAAGGGATCTGGGCGAGCTGAACGTCCTGGTGAACAACGCGGGTGTCATGCCGGCGGGCTCGTTCTTCGACGAGTCCGACGCGATCAGCGCCGCCAGCCTGAACGTGAACGTGTGGGGCCTGATCCACGGAATGCGCCTGGCCCTGCCGGAGATGATCGCCAGGGGACGGGGTCACGTCGTCAATGTGGCGTCCCTGGCCGGCAAGTTCCCCACCCCTGGGCTGGCCGTCTACTGCGCCTCCAAGTACGCCGCCGTGGGCCTGTCCGCCACGGTCCGCGAAGAGATCGCCGGCACCGGCGTCAGCGTCAGCACGATCCTGCCCAGTGCGGTGCGCACCCGGCTGTCCTCCGGTTTGAAGCTCGGTGGCGGCATGCCCACCGTCGACCCCGACCAGGTGGCGGCGGCGGTGGTCAAGAGCGTGAGCACCCGCCGGGCCGAGATCGCCGTCCCCGGTTGGGTGCGTGGCCTGGAACCGGTGCTGGCCGCCACCCCGGAACCCGTGTTGCAGCTCGTCCGCGGGCTGATGGACGGCAATCGGGCGCTGCGCACGGAGAATGCCCAGGTCAGGGCGGCGTACGAGGAGGCAATCGCCGCCCAGACCAAGGAGTAGGTCACCCGGCGGGCAGATCGGCGAGTGCCTCGTCGATCTCCCGCTGCGGCAGTTCGTGGTCCGTGAGCTGCCCGGCCAGGAACGCGTCGTACGCGGCCATGTCGAAGTGCCCGTGCCCGGACAGTCCGAAAAGGATCGTCCGCGGTTCGCCGGCCTCCCGCGCGGCCAGCGCCTCGGTGACCGCCCCGCGCAGGGCGTGCGCCGACTCCGGCGCGATCACGAAGCCTTCGGTCCGCGCGAAGCGGACGGCCTCGGAGAACACCTCGTTCTGGCCGTAGGCACGGGCCTCGATGTCCCCGGAGTCGTGCAGGGCGCACAGGGTCGACGCGTCCCCGTGGAACCGCAGGCCCCCGGCGTGGATGGGTGCCGGGATGAAGCCGTGGCCCAGGGTGCGCATGTAGAGAAGCGGACCCAGGCCGGCGGCATCCGGATGGTCGTAGGCGAGCTTCCCCCTGGTCAGCGTCGGACAGGCGGCCGGTTCCGCGGCGATGAACCTGGTGCCGGTGTGTTTGCCGGTCAGCCGGTCGGCGAGGAAGGGATAGGCCAGCCCGCAGTAGTTGGACCCGCCGCCCACACATCCGATGACGACGTCGGGATGGTCCCCGGCCAGTTCGAGTTGTCGCTGCGCCTCCAGCCCGATGACGGTCTGGTGCAGGATGACGAAGTTCATCGCCGATCCGATGGCCAGCTTGGTGTCGTCGTGCGAAGCGGCGTCCTCGACGGCCTCACTGATGGCGATCCCCAGGCTGCCCGGCGAATCCGGATCCTTGTCCAGAACCGCCCGCCCCGCAGCCGTCCGCATGCTCGGCGAGGCGAAGACCTCGGCACCCCAGGTGTTGATCAGCGAATGCCGGTGCGGCTTCTGCTCGAACGAGGCCCTCACCATGTAGACGGTGACGTCCACCCCGAACAGACTCCCCGCGAACGCGAGCGCGGACCCCCACTGCCCGGCCCCGGTCTCGGTGGCCACGCGTCGAATGCCCTCGGCCGCGTTGTAGTACATCTGCGGAACCGCGGTGTTCGGCTTGTGCGAGCCGGCCGGGGAGACGGCCTCGTACTTGAAGTAGATCCGAGCCGGCGTGTCCAGGGCCTTCTCCAGCCGATCGGCCCGGTACAGCGGCGACGGCCGCCAGATCCGGTAGACATCCTGCACCTGCTCCGGGATGTCGATCCACCGCTGGGTGCTCATCTCCTGCTCAATGGCCGGGCCGGAGAGCAGCGGAGCGAGGTCCGCCGGCTGCAGGGGTTGGCGCGTCCCCGGATGCAACGGCGGCGGAACCGGGGCGGGCAGGTCGGCGAGGATGTTGTACCACTGGGTCGGAGCATCCTTCTCGGACAGCAGGAACTTCTTCACGGCGCCCCCTCGGCTGGGATCATCCCCGTTTGTCCCACAGCCGAGCCCGGTCCGCGTCTGCCTCCCGGGTGACCCCCGATTTCAGATCAACAGGAACCATGCGCTAGTGTTCTCCATGCACCCGCGAGAGCGGGATGCGGTCCGGGCTGTGGCGCAGTTTGGTAGCGCACTTGACTGGGGGTCAAGGGGTCGCAGGTTCAAATCCTGTCAGCCCGACGGACGGAAGTGCCCGCTGATTCTGGTGAAAACACCAGGTCAGCGGGCGTTTTTGTACGCGGATGTGATCTTCAAATCCTGTCCACCGTGGACCTGAGATAGATCGACAGGGCGCGATGGAGGGAATATCGAGGCGACCGGCAGGATTTTTGTCCTCAGCCCAAATGGGGTCGCCACCCATACGCGCGATGTGCCTCAACGGCCTTCAACTCTGTCGAACCTGTATCAGCCTGATGGGAAACGAACCGAACTCCAGCCTGTCCGCGACTGTGGACGTCAGTGACGCCACCAAGTCTGCCGCTCCTCCCTCGCGCTGGAGAGCCCAGAGTTGCTGGGACACGGCCGCACGCCGAGATGCAGCCGCCGCGCGGAAGCTGCGACCAACCCCCGTGGGCAGCACCCGATAGGGGTCGAGCACCTCGCCGCCAGCCTGCCGGCGGCTCCTGAGAGATCATCAGGCAGCGGGCCGGGCGAGGGCGCGCAGTATGTGTTCGGCCGCGGCCAAGTCGGCGAGACCGCTGCCGACGGCTTTGAACACGGTGATCTGGTCTGGATCGAGGCGGCCCTGGACCTCGCCGCGGCAGAGCTGGCTCAAGGTGCCCGCGATCTCCGCCGGATCGAACACCCCGTCGGCGATCGGCTGGACCAGATCGCCGGACTCCGCCAGTGCGATCGGGGTATCGACGTACACGGTGCCCCGATGCAGGCAGTCGTCGTCGGCTTCGCGCATCTGTGGCCGGAAGCTGCCGATCAGGTCGAGGTGGGTGCCGGGGCGCAGCCACGAGCCACGGATGATCGGCGTACTGGCCAGGGTGGCGCAGGTGATGATGTCGGCGCGGCCGACGGCGTCGGCGAGTTCCGTGACGACCTCGGCGTCCAGACCCTCGTCCCGCAGTGTGCCGGCGAGCCGGTGTGCGGCGGCGGGATCGGCGTCGTACACCAGAACCGTGCGCAGATCGAACAGGCTGCGGTAGGCGGCGGGGACCATCCCGCCGATGTGCCCGGCGCCGGCGACGAGCAGTACCTCGCTGTCGTGGCGGGCGAGGTAGGACGCCGCCAGCGCCGAGGTCGCAGTGGTGCGTCGCCGGGTCAGTTCGTCACCGTCGATCACCGCGAGGTGTTCGCCGCTGGAGGCGCTGCTGAGGATGTAGGCGGAGGACAGCGCGGGCCGTGCGAGCGCGTTGTTCCGGGGGAAGATCGTGACCAGTTTGATGCCGAGGTGCTCGTCGTTCCACGAGGGCATCAGCAGCAGGCTCGACTCGGTCGTCGTGTCGAGTGTGTGGGCGTGCCGGTCGGGGGTACGGGCGCCGCGGCGGAAGCCCGCACGCAGCGCGGGGATCAGTGCCTCGAAGGGCAGTGCGCGCGCCGTTTCCTCGGCGGTGACGGTGAACATGGGCCTCCTCAGGCGTCGATGGTCAGATCGGTGAGCGGCATTGCCTGGCAGGCCAGACAGGTCGCCTCGGGTAGTTCGTCGGCGGGGGGCACGAGATGCGCGACCTGACCGGCCAGCAGTCCCACGGCGCAGCTCTCGCACTGGCCGACGCGGCAACCGTTCGGCAGCGGGATCCCGGCACGTTCGGCCAGTTCCAGCAGCGTGCCGTCGGCCCGCCGCCAGCGGAGTGTCCGATTCGACCGTTCGAAGTGGACACTCGCTTCGGCGCCGTCCGGGATGTCGACCCGCTGGGGAGCCGCATGGAACTTCTCGGCGAAGATGTCGAACCGGGGGACGCCCCGCTCGGTGAGCCCGGCGGTCAATTCGGCCAGCATCTCCTCGGGACCGCACAGATAGAATCGGGCCCGCCTACGGATCAGGTCGCCGTCGATGTCCCTGGCCCGGATCCGGCCGCGCACGGTGTAGTCGTGGCCGGGCCGGTCGAGGGAGGACGGCCTGCTGTAGTGGTCTACAACGGTCAGCCGGTCCAGTTTTCCCGCGAGTGCGCGGATCCGGTCGGCGAAGGCGTGTGTGCTGGAGTCGCGGCTGCCGTAGTGCAGCACGAGCCGGGGCACGGTTCCGCCGCGGGCCGCAAGCGTCTCCAGGTAACCGAGGAACGGGGTGATCCCGATCCCGGCAGCCACCAGCACCACCGGGAATTCGATGTCGGCCGGGATCACGAACAGCCCTTGCGGCGCGGTGACGCCCACCCGGTCGCCGGGACGCAGCTCGTCGTGGACGTAGCTGGAGAACCTGCCGCCGTCGACCCGCCGCACCGCGACGCGATAGTCGGTGCGGTCACCCTGCTGGGCGGGACCGGTCAGCGAATAGCTGCGCGTCCACGAACCGGGGCCGGTGAGCGTGATGTGTTGTCCCGGCCGGAAATCCGGCAGGGGAGCGCCGTCTCCGGGGACCAGCCGCACCGCGCGCACTTCGGCGGTCACCGCGGTGATCTCATCGACCACGAACTCGCGGCTCCCAGTCCAGTTCACGGCCGGCGCGGGCCGGATGTCGCAGACGGTGGACCGCATCGGGACCGAGCCGCTGACCGGGTCGTGCTCGGCGTCGTCGATGAGCAGGTTGTAGTTGCTGCCGCCGGCTCGTTGCGGGTCGGAACCGGGTAGTCCGAGGTCGGGGGCGGCCTGCCACCAGCCGTACTCCGCGACGACCACCCTCGGGTCCAGCGCGGGGTCGAGCCGCGCCCGCATCCTGACGGTGTCGTTACGGGTGGAGATCGTCACCCATTGACCGTCCTCGATGCCGCGGGCGGTCGCGAGTTCCGGCGCGAGGTCGACGAGCGGTTCCGGAGAGCGCTTGCGCAGCGACGTGATGCCGCGATGCTGACTGTGGCAGAAGTAGCCGCTCTTCGCGCAGGTCAGCATGAGCGGGAACCGGGGGTCCGCGCCCTGAGGCGAAACGTGTTGCGGCACCGGCGAATAGCCGTGTTCGGCCAGCCGCTCCGAGTACAACTCCACCCGGCCGGTCGGCGTCGCGAACCCGGTCACGGTCCCGTCCTCGGCGGTGCCGGTGTACTTGCGGTACCTGGCCGGCAACGGGATCCGGACACCACCCGGCTTGCCGCGCAGGCCGGCCACGGTCAGCCCGAGCGGGGCGAGCTGGTGATCGCGGGCGGCGGTGACATCACCGCCGAAGAACTCCCCGGCCATCCCCATCCGCCGCGCGAGGTCGAACACGATGTCGGTGTCCGAACGGGACAGTCCGACCGGCTCGACCATGCGCGGCCGGAGCTGGACGTGCTCCTGCGCGCGCTGGGTGATCCCGAAACCCGCCCTGACCGCTTCGTGCTCCCACGGACTGGTGACCGGCAGGACGATGTCGGCGAACGCCGAGGTGGGGTTGGCGAACAGGTCGAGGTGCACGAAGAACTCCAGGCCACGCAACGCCGCTGCCGTGCGGTGCGGATCCGGCTGGGAGAGCAGGAGATTGCCACCGAAGCCGACCATCGCCCTGGTGCGGTACGGCTCGCCGGACAGGATCGACCGGCACAGCGCGCGGGCGCTGACCCAGCCCTGCGCGGGCGGCCCCAGCGGGTGCTGGTCGATCCCGAGCGCCTTCGCCCGCTGGGCAGGTGCCAGTTGGACGGGTTCGGTGATCGGCAGCTGCGGCAGGACGAGATTGCCGCCAGGGGCGTCGAAGGACCCGGTGAGCGCGTGCAGGGTGGCGATCGCCCTGTCCGTCTGGGTGGCGTTGGCGTGCTGGCCGACGCCTGTCCAGCCGTAGTAGGCGACCGATCGGGCCGTCCCCAGCGCGTCGGCGAACGCGGACAGCGCCGATGCCTCGACGCCGGTGACCGAGCTGGTGCGGTCTGGCGGCCACTCGGCGCAGGCGTCCGTGTACCGCTCGAACGCGGGGACGCAATCCACCGGCCCGGACAGCGTGCGGATGCGCCGTTTCCCTTTCAGTGCGAACGCTTCCGGGCGCGTGGCCGGGTAACGCGTGTCGTAGGGCCGGGGTCCGTTCGCCTGCTCGTCCCACACCACGTATCCGGGCAGTCCCGGTTCGAGCTCGCCGGCGCGCAGGAATCGCCCGGTCTCCGCGCGGACCAGGAGCGGTCCGTTGGACCACGCGGACACGAACGTCGTGTCGAAGTTCCCGGTGCGGATCAGCTGGTCCGCGATTCCCAGCGCCAGCGCGGCATCGGTGCCCGGCAGCACCCGCAGCCAGTGGTCGGCGTCCCGGGCGGAGGTGGATCGCCGCGGATCGATGACCGCCAGCGCGGCGCCCTTCGCCCTGGCCTCCGCGAGTGCCGCGGACTGGGCCAGCCACGACTTCGCCGGGTTGTGCCCCCAGAGCACGGCCAGTTCGGTGCCGGCGTAATCCGGCGCGGGCAGCCCGCAGCCGAAGGTGAACGCGTGGGCGAAGTCCTTGTGCCAGTTGCAGTTCTCGGTCGAGTAACAGATGTTCGGGCTGCCGAACACTCGCACGAACCGCTCGATCCACCCGATCGAATCCGACAGCGGCGTCCCGCTCGGCGAGGTCACCGTGAACGCCACCGCCTCCGGGCCGCTCTCGGCGGCGATCCGGCCGAGCCGGCCGGCGATCTCGCCGAGCGCCTCGTCCCAGCCGATGGCCTCCCATTTCGGGTCCGGATCGGATTTCGGCGTGGTGCGCCGCAGCGGGGTGGTCAGCCGCCGAGGGCTGTGCACGATCTCGGGAGCCGCCCGGCCCTTCGGACACATCGCCGCCCCGGTCGGATGCCCGGGGTCCGGTCGCACGCCGGTCAGCACGCCGTTGTCGACCGTGTAGACCGCTCCGCACCGCGAAGTGCACAGCGTGCAGTAGCCGGGTACCTCAACCTTCATTGTTACTCCCGAGTAATCGGTTACCGGTAACCGTTGGCCGGTGACGTGTAAGGTGCATCGTGAATGCCGGGAAGTCAAGAACGTTCGAAGGAGCGGCACGTGATCGAGCCCGCCGCTGGGCCGTTGCTGTACTCGAACCTGCGAGACCAGGTGCTGGAAGTCGTCCGGCAGGCACTGGTGTCCGGGGAGATTCGTCCCGGGGACATCTACTCGGCGTCGGCGCTGGCCGCGCGCCTGAAGGTATCCAGTAGCCCCGTCCGGGAGGCGATGCTCACGCTGGTCAACCAGGGACTGATGGAGCCGGTGCGCAACCGCGGCTACCGCGTCGTCCCGATGAGCGAGCAGGATCTCGACGAGGTCTACGAGATGCGGTTACTGCTCGAACTGCCCGGCACGCTGAAGGCGGCCGCCCAGATCACCGATGCCGATCTCGACCGGCTGCGGGGGCTCGCCGGGAACATCGAAACCGCAGCGGCGGCCGGCGATGTCGTTCGTTTCCTTGAGGCGGACCGGAATTTCCACCTGGATCTGCTCGGCTGCGGTGGCAACAGGCGCCTGGTCAACGCCGTCGCGACGCTGCGCGACCAGACCCGCCTCTACGGTCTGGAGAACCTGGCCGAACGCGGTGTGCTCACAGACTCCGCTCGCGAACACCGGGAGATCCTCCTCGCGATCGCCGATCGCGATACCCCGCGCCTGGAGGAGCTTGTTCGCGCCCACCTCCGCCACATCCGCGCCGACTGGGCGCGGGTCGAGGACTGATACGCGGTCAGCTCGCCGGTCGGTTGGGCTGATCGGGTGCGCAGCTGATCAACAGCCTCGCGGTGTGCGCGATGTGGTCGCGCAGCAGGTTCTGGGCGTTGTCGGCGTCGCGGGCGAGAGCGGCGTCGAGCAGCGCTCGGTGCTCGGCGGCGATGTCGCGGCCGGGCTCGTTGCCGAGGGATACCGACCACTGCCGGTACAGTTCGGCCTCCTGTCGCAATGACTGCGCCGCTTCGAGCAGCCGCTGATTACGGCATCCGGCCAGCAGCGCGTGATGGAAGTCCGCGTGCGCCTGCGACCACTCGTCGGTCGGATGGTCCGGATCCGCCGGGTCGCGGTACGGCGTGCGTTCCAGAAGATGGTGCGCGGCAACGGCATCTGCCTCCCAGCGCACGTCGCCCTCCAGTACCGACAGGCGCAGGACCAGGGATTCGATCTCCACCCGTGCCTGCGTCAGTTCGGCCAGGTCCTGATGGGACAGTGGCCGGACCAGGTAGCCGTGATGCGGCTTGGACACCACCAATCCCTCGGCGACCAGCCTTGTCAGGGCCTCGCGGGTGGCGCCGACGCTCACTTTGTAGCGGTCGGCCAGGTCCGGGAACTTGAGCCGTTCGCCCGGCTTCAGCCGCGCGGCGAGGATGTCGGCACGCAGGGCCTGGTGGATGCCGTCGGTGCGAGTCGCTCCGCCGCTCTTGGTCATGCCACACCCTAGCATCTTACGAATCACCCTTGAACTTTCGAAAGTTCTGCCATAGTTTCGAGAGTGACGATCGGGAACACGCCCGACCGAATCTCGGAAAGGCGGCGAATGATGAAACTGGCCAATGTGGACGGACGCGCGGTCCTGCTGACCGCCGACGACACCGGAATCGACATCGAAACGGCGTCGGGCGGCAAGTTCGGCCCCGGCCTCGCGTCCGTGTACGAGAACTGGGACGCCTTCCAGGGCTGGGCGCAGCAGTCGCCCGCCGAACCCGCAATCGTCTTCACTCGCACACAGCTGGGCTCACCCTCACCGGCCCCGCGGCAGATCATCGCGATCGGCCTGAACTACGACGCCCATGCCGCCGAGTCCGGTTTCGAGGCACCGCGAGGATTGCCCCCGACGTTCACCAAGTTCGTCTCCGCGCTGACCGGTCCCGACGCGGAGGTCGTACTGCCGGCCGGTGGCGACGTGGACTGGGAGGTGGAACTCGTCATCGTCATCGGCCGGACCGCTACCCGCGTCGCGGAAGCCGATGCGTGGGATCACGTCGCAGGCGTGACGATCGGGCAGGACCTCTCCGAGCGCATCACGCAACTTGCCGGTCCCGCCCCGCAGTTCAGCCTGGGCAAGTCCTTCCCGGGCTTCGCACCGGTCGGGCCATGGCTGGTCACGACGGACGAGCTGGCGGACCGGGACGATCTGGGGCTGGGGTGCGCGGTCGACGGCGAGACCATGCAGGACGGCCGCACCCGCGACCTGATCTTCCCGGTCGCCAGGCTGATCTCCGCGCTGTCACAGACCATCACCCTGCACCCGGGCGATCTCCTCTTCACCGGGACCCCGGCGGGCGTGGGCATGGGCCGCACGCCGAAGCGGTTCCTGGGGGCAGGCGAACGCCTCGTCAGCTGGATCGAAGGCATCGGCGAGATGCGCCAGACATTCGTTGCCGCGCAGGAGGACTGACATGGGCATGCACCGCCTCACCCGGGTCACGATGGGCGTCCCGAACGTCGCGGAGACCATCGCCTACTACGCCGATTTCGGCCTCACCCACCTTGGCGGCGGGGCCTTCACCACTCGCGAAGGCGGCGAGCAGCTGCGGGTCCGGCATGCCCCGTACCGCGGGTTACTCGAACTCGGGGTGGGGGTCGACGACGGCGACGACGTCGCGCGGACCGCGTCACGGCTGGATCGCCTCGGCGTCGCCGGTGGCACGGACGGCAGCGCGGTCACCGCTGTCGAACCGGTTGCCGGCTTCACCGTCCGCGTCGAGATCGCGCCGCGGATCGCGCAAGAACGTGTCCCGGCCACCCCGTACAACGGCCCTGGCCGCGTCGAGCGGTTCGGTCGCGCGCCCGGAGTCCTGCGGGATGCCCCGATCCGGCCGAGGAAACTAGGCCACTGTGTGGTGGGCACGACCGACCTGGAAGCCACCATGCGGTTCTTCACCGAGGGACTCGGCTTCAAGGTCAGTGACTACATCGGTGACAAGGGCGCCTTCATGCGTTGCTCGGTCGATCACCACAACGTGCTGGCGCTCGCGGCACCGGTGAATTTCCTGCACCACACGTCCTGGCAGGTCGACGACATCGACGACGTCGGGCGAGGTGCGTCGGCGATGTTGACGGGCCACCCCGACCGGCACGTGTGGGGGCTTGGCAGGCACCACGCGGGATCCAACTTCTTCTGGTACCTCAAGGACCCCGCGGGGAACTTCAGCGAGTACTACGCCGACATGGACTGCATCCCTGAGGACGAGATCTGGACCCCGGAGGTCTTCGAGGGCACGCAGGGCCTGTTCAGCTGGGGCCCGCCACCGCCACCGTCCTTTTTGGAACCGGAGGACCTCGCCGCACTGATGACCGGACAGCACGCCCCCTCCCGGTGACGTGACACCGGACATCGAGAAAGACCGAGGCGCCGGAAACCCCCGCGCCTGATCGGACAAGGAGAAATCGTGTCAGTGGATATGTACGTCCGCCAGATCCCGGACGACCTGAACATCCGGTTCGTGGAAAATCGCATCATCATCAATCGTCCGGCGCAGGCCGTGTACGACTGGGTGACCACCTGGTCGAACCTGCCGAAGTGGCTGCCGATGGCCCTCGGCACCGAAGTGTGGCACGGAACGGAAGACGTCCCCGCCGAGCTGGGCGACGTGCTGCTCGAGACCATCCAGCCGGAGCTGAACGAGAAGCCGAAGCTCTACACCGTGGTAGCTCGCGTCCCCGGCAAGCTGTGGACGGTGGTCGGCCGGGACGTGCTCGACGACGGCTCCCTCGCCCCGGCGATGCACGCGATCGCCACCTTCACCACGTTCGACCTCGGTGACGGGACGACCCTGTTCTGCCGGCTGTTCGAGCGGCTGATCCCGGACACCGAACCGCCCGGCCCGCACCCGGTCGAAGACCCGGCCCGCATCCAGCCCGGCCTGGAACTGATCAAGGCACACCTGGAGGGCACGGCCGGATGACGTGCCGGCTCGGGGTCGCTTCCGCGGGCGGCCCCGAGCGGGTTGCATGACCAGGTATGACGGACACGCAGGCTCAGACTGTGCGCCGATGTCGCCGGCGTGGCCGTCTCCGCTGGATAGGGTTTGCGAACTGATCACCGCACTGAGGAGACGCGATGCATCCACACGCCGAGATGTTGCGGGAGATCTACGCCGACCTGAGCCGTATGGACGAGTACCTCCACGAGGACGCCGTCCTGCACCCCGCAGGCCATGCGACGGATCCGCAGCCGCGCCGTGGACGGCCCGCGGTCATCGCCCACGTGCGGGCCTTCGTCGACGCCACGCGGAACACCCTCGTGATGGACGCGTCGGAGATCATCGCGAACGACCACTTCGGCGCTGTGCTGGGCACCATCCGGGCGACCGAGCCGCAGCCGATCTCGATGCCGTTCTGCGGTGTGTGGCGGTTCAGCGGGGGATTGATCGTCGAGCACTGGGAGAACCCGTACGACGTCGATCTGGTCGCACGAGCACTGTCCGGCCCCTGATCGACCGGTGACCGAACGAACCTATTCACCGAACGGGCGCAGCGCCAACGGTCCCCTTAGGTTTTGTCGTGCCGATCCGCAGCTTCTGTGAAAACAACCACATGGAGCCCGCGGACGTACTAGCTTCGCATGAGATCAACTCCTCGGTGGTGAAACCCGTGACCACGCTCGTCGTCCTCACTCAGGAACAGGTAGAGATCGTTCAGCGGGGATGCCCGCGAACGAGATCTGGCGGCGAGAACGTGAGAGTCAGGGCCGGTTCAACAGGTTTACATAGCAAGGCGGGTCGAAAAACTCAGCCGCGAGACTCGGATCGTGAAGTTCGAGCGTGAGGATGACGCGCAGGGGTGGAAAGCGTCGGATACCGATGACTGGCCGGTGATTGCGCTCGCCCAGGAGATCCAGAGGTGGCGCTCTCTTGATCAATCCTTCGCCTTGTGAAAACTGGGTGATCGCGCTGGTTCCGCCGCGAAACGTTGGATCGGTGGACATCTGTTCGATGCGGTCCGTCCGCTCCCGCCGCAGGCGGACGAGGCGGTCATCGGGGCGCTCCGGGAGCTGATACCTGGTTTTGATGAGCTCGTCGCCCAGGCTGTTGTTGAGAAGGGGAACGGATCGGTAGAGCACGGGGAAGTAATCGGCCGCTCTGCGCAGGATGTCGGCCGAGCCGGCCGGCTCAAACCCGACGGCCATTCTCGGTGAATGTGCCACCATTCGGTTCCTTCATTCGAGAGCGATATCGAAGCGCGGAGCATGACGGAAGTGAATGGGGAGCAGAAACGCATCCTGAGCAGACTTGAACCGCAGGCAATAGCACAGAAAGAATCCGCCGTGATCTGGATGTCATTGAGAACATGCTCATGCAGGTGTCGGCCTTGCAGTGTGATCAATACGCGGGTGTTGGTGTGATCGCCGCTATTTTTTCGGAAGTGCACTTCTGATTTTCTATCTGCATAGCCCTGCGACAGTGAGAAATCACTAAGGCGGCAGGCATCCCGATCTACATTTAACTATCGAAAAAGTATCGGGATGCGCATTTTGGGAGCGTTGCCAGTATGTGAAAAATAAGCTGCGATATGAACAGGAGTCGGATCATGAGGCATCTTGGATGCCCGAGGATGTGCAGCGTTCTGTGCATCGCATGGCCTTCTTTTGTCGAAATTTCCTACTGAGTCTGCCCACGGTTCTTGACGGTCGGGTACTGACAGTGTTCATGTACAGGATGCCGATTGTTTGGAAGTCTTTGAGGACTTTATTGGGCTGGAGCGACAGCTGTCGGCGGATAGTGGAAAATCCCCATAGTCGGCCATTTGCCGACCCGCGAAAGGCCGGTGGTGTCCCCGCTGGTGGCCAGATATCTCTCCGGTCAACAGAATGGTTGAACGATCAATGAGAGGCGGCCGGTGGAGACGGGCAGGGAGATCGGCGTACGACCTCGCGGGGGGAATTGCCGCACGGCGGCTGAGCCGGCCGGGTGTGATCGCCTCACGGTGGCTCGTGAGCATCGGGCTCGTCCGATCGAGGAGTTGGTGACCAGCTCGGGTGGCCGGGTGCGTGCGGGTGTTCCTTGTGAACTCGCCCGGTACGTCGCTTGCGTTCGACTGGCTCGGCGCCGTGGACTGGGACCCGCAGCAGGTCCATGTCGAGTTCTGGCACGGCGCCGGCAGGTGAATGTCCAGCTCATCAGCACTATCGATCAGGAATCACCGTATCTGCGGGGACTCGCCGGTCACGGGCACATCAGGATCTGCCCAAGCGCGACTGCCGACGAGGCCCAGCAGTCCAGCGGAGCGATCCGATAGGACGGTGAGCTGGTGGCGCAGGGCGGGGATCTCGCTGTCCTCGTCGCGGCTGGTCCGCCGGATTGGCCGTAGCGCGGCGAAGAAGTGGGTGACAGCGAGGTAGCTGAATCCGACCAGCATGAGCTGCAATCACGCCTGACGGGGACCGCTCGTGCGGCCATGCCTGCTGACCTGCGCGGACGATTTCTCAGCATGTACAGGGTTTGGGTTGATCGGGAGCTGCCGACCCGCGGCCCGGCTTGAGATCAGATGTATCAGACACGTGACATTCCTCTGTGGACTGTGTCATGATCGTGGGGATTGTGCGTCCGGTGGGGGGTTATTCCGGTCTGGGGGGTGTGTTTCGTACGGCAGTCTTTGTGATTCTAGCAACGAATAGTGTTCCAGCCCATAGTGCGGGGAGGCTGGTTTGTTGCTTCCCCGTCCGCTAGATAGCTGGAAGCTGGGGGAAGGGGAATAGATGGGCCTGCAGTTGCTCGGTCCGCTCGAGTTAGTGATTAATCAGCGACCAGTGAACATAGGAAGTCCACGCCAGCGGATAGTGTTGGCGATGCTCGCACTGAACGCAAACCGCATCACAACAGTTGACCTGCTCATTGACGCGGTCTGGGGCGATTCGCCGCCGGCCTCAGCGCGTAGTCAGATCCAGATATGCGTATCCGCGCTGCGGAAGCGGCTGAGTCCCGATTTCACTATCATCACCCGGCCGTCCGGTTACCTGCTCGTGATCAGCTGGGAGGAACTGGACAGCGAGCTCTTTAACCGGCAGGTGATCGCCGCTCGGCAGATGGCCGATGAAGGCGAAGTGGAGAAAGCTGCGGATACCTTGCGGGCAGCGCTGGCGTTATGGCGAGGGCCTGCGCTGGCCGGGGTAGCGAGCGACGTTGTGCAGCGCGACGCGGCCCGGTTGCACGAGCGGCGATTCCAGGTAGAGGAGGAGCGCTTTCGGCTGGAACTGGAATTAGGCCGGAATGAGGAGATTATCAGTGCGCTTCAGGCGTTGATCGACGATCAACCGTTCCGCGAGCGCTACTACTGCTTCCTGATGCTGGCGCTCTACCGTGTCGGCAGGCAGACCGAGGCCCTGGAGATCAGCCGCTTGGTTCGAGCCAAGTTGATCGAGGAGATCGGCATCGAGCCCGGTCAAGAGCTGCGGGATCTGGAACGGGCCATACTCAATCGGGACCCTACCTTGGAGCAGCCTGCCTCCAGCGCTCCGCCCGACGTCGCGTCCAAGTCGACTTCGTCATCCCGGAGTGCCCAGCGGCTGGAACGTGCCGATCCGGTCACCCCGCGACTTCTACCCGCCGGCATCGCTGACTTTGCCGGCCGCGAGGATGCGCTCGCTGAGATCAGGCAGGTGCTGACCGAGCGTGAACTTGACGAGGTGGCGCTACGTATCGTGGCTATCTCCGGGATGGGTGGTGTTGGCAAGTCCAGCCTTGCCATCCGGGCCGCACATGAGCTCAGCAACACCTTTAGCGATGGCCACCTGTATGCGCGCCTGAGCCCGGCAGGCACTGATGAGGATCCAGCCGCACTGTTGGCGCGTTTTCTGCGGGCACTGGGCGTTGCCGGTTCGGCCATCCCGGATAGCTTGCCCGAACGCGTAGAGATGTACCGCAGCAAGGTGTTCGACAAGCGACTGCTCGTGGTGCTTGACGACGTGACGAGTGAGCAGCAGATCCGACCGCTGCTGCCTGGCAGCCCCACCTGTGCTGTGATCGTGACCAGCCAGCCCCGGCTATCCGCGCTGTCCGGGGCGCACCACATCGGCCTTGATCTGTTCGATGAGGAGCAGTCACTGCGCATGCTCGTCCGGATCGTTGGGGCGGACCGCATCGACGCAGAGCCAGAGTACGCTCGCGAACTGGTCCGACTCTGCGGCATGTTGCCATTGGCGTTGCGCATTGTCGGCGCGCGGCTGGCCTCGCGGCAGCACTGGCGGCTGGTGAGCCTGACGTGCAGGCTGCGCCGCGAAGACCATCGACTGAACGAGTTGACTCACCGCGATCTGGGGCTCCGCGCCAACATCGACATGGCCTACCGCAGTTTGTCTCGTAGCGCGCGGCAACTCTTCCAGTGGTTCGCTCTGATCCAAGCCCCGGACTTCCCCGCGTGGACGGCCGCTGCGCTGCTCGATATCGATCTGTTCGAGGCAGAGGCAGTCCTGGAATCCTTAGTCGACGCGCAGTTGCTGGACGCCATCTTGTATCCGGGCCAGCGGTTGCCGCGCTACCGATTTCACGATCTGATTCGGTTGTACGCGGTCGACCAGCTGATGGCCGCCACCACCGTGCAGGAACGGCAAGAAGCCCTCGTCCGCCTGCTCGGGGCGTGGCTTTCACTGGCCGAGCAGGCACATCGTATGGAGTACGGCGGCGACTACACCATCTTGCATGGCGACGCACGCCGCTGGGACCTGCCTGGTCAGTCCGGTACCACCATTATCATCAACGCTGTCGACTGGTGGGAGACCGAGCATCGGTCGTTGGTCAGTGCGATCAAGCAAGCTGCAGCGGCCGGTCTGGACGAGGTGTGCTGGGATCTCGCGCACACGGCTGTGACCCTGTTCGAGGTCAAGGGTTACTTCGATGAGTGGCAAGAGACCACCCAGATGGCGTTGGAACTCGTCGAACGCACCGGCAACGACCGGGGCCGAGCGGTCATGTACTACTCCCTGGGCACGCAGTACATGTCGAGGAAGCGGCTAGACGACGCCGAGGAGTGCTTCGGCAAAGCGCTACGCCTGTTCGACTCCGTCAACGACCTGCATGGCAGGGCGATGACGCTGCGCAACATGGCCTTCGTGAACCGGACGGTGGGCCGCACCGGTGAAACACTGGCCAATTACCGTGAGTCGTTAGAGCTGATGCGGTTGGTCGGGGACCGGGTCGGCGAGGCGCACGTGCTGTGCAACCTGGCGAGCATCCTTTTGGACGACCGGGACCTGGCCGGTGCACAGGAGCGGCTTGAGTCGGCGCTGCGAATCAGCCGGCATGCGGGATGTCTGCGGATGGAAGCGCAAGTGCTCAGTCTGTTCGCCTCGCTATACAGACGTACAGGGAACTTCGCGCTGGCCCTGCGCATGCTGCACAGGGTGTTGCGGATCGTGCGGGATGTCGGCGACTGGATCGGTGAGGCGCACGCTCTGCACAGCCTGGGGCTGGTCCGCTGGGGCGAGGGCCAATTGGACCTCGCTGCCGCCACGCTGCAGCACGCCCTCACGGCTACCCGGCGGGCCGCGCAGCGCTACCTGGAGGCCGAAGTGCTCTACGCCCTAGGTGAGCTGGCCATGGCCGCCGGCGACTCTGAGACGGCGCGAAGGCATCTGTCGGAGGCTCACCTGATCTTCGTCGAGTTGGGCTCGCATGCGTCGGCGACGAAGTCGGAGGTCATGCTGGCGTTGACCGAAGCCGTGCGGCCCGTAGCCATAGTCGAATGCTGAGCAGGATCCGCTGAAGGGACGCCGACAGGTGGATCCTTGTCGCTGGTCAGACCCAACGATACCGAGGCGATAGCAATCGCACAGCGCCGCCTTCGAGAGTCGTGGAAGTTCTGCGGAGGGCTGAGGAAAGGGGAACCTAGTCATGTCGCACAGGCTCTGCACGTCGCCGCGCTGCTCCGTGCAAGCGCGCGCCACCGTGTCCGTCCGGAACCTCTGCCAACCCTGCACCAACCAGGTAGCGGACGTGCTCACTGAGATTGCCGACCACTACGAAGAGTGTGCCCACGAGTTGCGACTGGGCCACAGGCGCACCGGGGAACGGGTGCGTGGCGGCATGATCACCGGCATCCGTCTGTCAGACGCGACAGTGGACGTGCGGGCCGATATCTTGACCATCGTCTCCAGTTGGACCGCGATGGTGGTGCATGAACGTGGCCTGCCAACGCCAAAGCGGGACGTGCACGCCATGACCGGACTCCTGCGTCGCAACCTGGACTGGCTGGCAGAACACCCGGCGGCCGGCGACTTCGCCGACGAGATGGCCGATTTGCTGGCCAGTGCCCATGCGGTGATCAACTCGGACCGGGCGCCGCGGCTGCACCTGGGTTTCTGTCCGCAGCCGGGTTGCCAGCGGCCGGTACACGCGACTGTGCAGATCAGGGACCGCAGCGCCCGGCCGCTGATCAAATGCGAATCCGGTCATCGTTATGAAGCTGACCAGTGGCGCGAGATCGCGGCCTGACATGGGGGTGTCTTTATGGCGTTTGTAGACATGGGGATTGCGGGCTTCGGTCTCTCGTTCGGCCGGAACGAGAGTGTGGCCGCTACTGTCGGTGATTACGTGTCCGATCCGGAACGCGTGCTGAAATTGGGATGCCACACCTACCATCGCGCCGACGAGGATGTACACGCCACCGACCTGGCTGCTGCCGCCGCCGAGGAGGTGTTGGCGGAACTGTCCGTGACGCCGGACCAAATCGACCTGGTGGTGCTGGCGATGTCCGAGATGCCGGAGTACCAGCATTACGACAGCGCCGCCGCATTGGCACGTATGCTGAAGATCGAGCGCACGCAGACGCTGTTGCTCAATGAGGGTTGCGGTTCGGGCCTTACCGGCCTGTATTACGTGGCGTCGTCGATGGCGATGCAGCCGGAAATCCAGACCGCGCTATTCGTCGCGGTCAACAGGGTCGGCGAATTCCATCGCAACCGTATGAATGTCAACAATTCTGTGCACAGTGACGGCGCGGTGGCCACGCTCGTGCAACGCGGACACGGGTCATATAAGTGGCTGGCCACTGAACAGTTCACCGATCCGAAGTACTGCGACATGTTTCGCACCGACTTCGGCGGTACCCGCTTCCCTCTGCCACCAGAAGGCGGGAGCGGTCTGAACACGCCGTCGGGCTACGAGAAGGTCCACGAGCACTTTGGTCGAGATCCCAAGCGGCTGCGAAAGTTCCTGGACGAGCGAATCGACCGGATACACGAGGTGATCGACCGGGCTTGCAAGCGTGCCGGCCTCACTCGGGACGATATCGACCATGTCCTCTATATCAACGACAGCGCGCCGGGTATCGCCGCCATTGCCGACCCGCTGGGCATTCCGGCTGAGCGGACCAATGCGGCGATCTCCCCGTTCCACGGCCACATGGGTGCCGCTGACCAGTTGGTGTCACTGGCGCTCAAGAAACGACAGGACGAACTGAAGCCAGGCGAGATCGTCGCCCTCTGTGGCATGTCCACCGGGATGCACTGGTGCGCAACGCTCATCCAGGTCTAGGGGGGCCGATGAACATCCTCGACACGGTGCGCGAAGCGGTCCGCGATGGCCGGGTGCCGGACGCGGCCACCCGCGCTGTGCTTGGCCAGGTCACCGATCCAGCCGTGCTGCGGCAGGCAGGCAGGACATTGGCGGGCCTGGCCCTCGACGCGCCAGGCTTGCGGCCGGTAAGCGTCGCTGTACTTGCCACTTGCACGATCGGCCCATACGAACAGATGCTGCGGGCTACCTTGATCGCGGCCGGCATGATGCCGGATATTCGGCCCGGTCGGTACAAGATGTTCGAGCTGTCGCTCGGCTCGGCCGAGTACGGCGAGACGGACATGGTTTCGTGTCTTCTGGACGAGTCGTACTTTCTGCCGCCGCAGTGGTCGCCCGTGGATATCGAGGCTCTCGGCGAGTACGTGACGCAGCGGATGGTCCAGTTCCGGTCCATTTTGGACTCGGCGCTGGAGCGGTCGTCAACCACCATCCTCCTGCATACTCTGCCACTGCCTGGCACCGTCCGGGATGCGGTGATCAGTTGGAGGGACCGGGCGCGGCTGAGCCGAATCTGGCACCAACTCAATGCCGACCTGCTGGCACTGGTCGACCACAGCCCCAAAATCGCGGTGTTCGACCTGGTCAGTGCGCTGGGCGAGCGCGCAGTGGTGGCCAGAGACGACCGGCTGCACCGTTACGGCGACCTACCCTTCAGCGACGGAGCGCTAGCCATCATCGCCGACCAGACCCGGCGGTTCGCCCAAGCCAGGGTAGGCCTGTCGCGCAAGGTGCTGGCGCTGGATCTGGACAACACGCTGTGGGGTGGGGTGGTCGGAGAAGTCGGCGCACAGGGCCTACAGCTCGGCGGCTTATATCCGGGCAACTGCTACCGGCAACTCCAGAACACCGTGACCATGTTGCGGGAACAGGGTGTAGTGCTGGTTCTGGCCAGCAAGAACGACGCCGAACTGGTTGAACGAACACTGGCCGAGCACCCGGAGGTGGTGCTGCGGCCGGAGGCCTTCTCCGCGCGGATGGTCAACTGGCAGCCCAAGGCCGCCAATCTTGCTGCTGCGGCGGCAAGCCTCGGCCTGGCTGTCGGGTCGTTCGTCTTCATGGACGACTCACCATTCGAACGCGGCCAAGTTGCTGCAGAGCTACCTGACATTGCCATCCTGTCGGCCGAGGGAGACCCCGCACACCACGTGCGGACCTTGGTCCAGCATGGCTGGTTCGATGTGCTGGACCTGACTGAGACCGACAAGAAACGGCCGGAGCTGTACCGGACCAAAGCACGGCGCGCCGACTTCTCGGCTTCCTTCGGCTCGCCGGTGGACTACCTGCGGGCGCTGGGCATTGAGCTCCTTCCGGCAGAGGCGACCCAGTTCACTGTTGCCCGGATCGCCCAGTTGGCGAGCCGCACCAACCAGTTCAACCTGACCGGGGTCCGCTACGACGAGGCCACGACGGCTCAATGGAGCGCCAGCCCCGACCACCTCGTGGCGTCCTTCTCGGTACGAGACCGTTTCGGTGACGAAGGCGTGGTCGGCGCGGTGTGGGTGGACTGCGGCCCGGAAGTGTGGGCTGTGACCAACCTGGTGCTCAGCTGCCGGGTGCTCGGCCGAGACGTGGAGATCGCCGTCGCGGCGTGGCTGGTCGCCAAGGCCCATACCGCCGGAGCATCCACTGTGGAGGGTCGTTTCATCCCGTCCGGGAGAAACGGCGTCGCGGCGGACTTCTGGACGAGAGCGGGATTCGCCCGCACCGATATCGATGGGATCCTCCGGCTGGACGCGGCGAGTACCGTGCCTTCGCCGGATTGGATCTCGGTTTCCGAGAGGAGTGAAGTCAACTCATGACCTCCCCGCACACCGTTGAGCACACCGTGCTGACCGTGCTCAGCCAGATTCTCGCTACCACGGCCGACGATCTACGCGCCAATCCCGTGCTGGCCAACTACGAATGGGACAGCTACAGCTCGCTGGAAGCCCTGGCCCAGTTGGAATCGGACCTGGGTATCAGATTCGACCTGCGAGCATTCAACGCCGCCAGCACCGTCGACGACGTGATTGCGCTTGCTGCCTGAACACACAGGCAATGTCGTCAATCGAAGAAACGGGACACGCCAGCCACGAAGGGGACCAATCCGCGGACGGCCTGACCCGCCAGATCGACAGTGTCGTCGGCACCGCATTGGTCGGTGTGCTGCTCCAGACCGAGGTGGCCGGCTCGCCTGAGATGGACATCTCGGGGAGACAGAGCCTTGACCAGTCGGCTGTCGTGACGGCAAGCCGGACGCCGGACATACCGAAACGTTGGCGAAGGCCACACCGACCCCGACCTAACGTAGGCCGACCGCGACTGAGCTTTTATCAGAGAGCAGAGAGGAATATTGTCGATGACCACCTTGAACGAACTCGCTGACCTCGTTCGAGGCCCGGTATTCCAGCGCGGGGAAGACGGCTACGACGCCGAGCGCTCTGGCTTCCAGACCGCCTTCCACCATTCGCCAGAGGTAATCGTCGGCGCGCTGGACGCCGAGGATGTGCAGGAAGCCGTGCGATGGGCGAAGGCGAACGGCAAAGCGGTCGTGGTTCAGTCCACCGGGCACGGGGTGTCGGTGCTGGCCGACGATGGCGTGCTGATCACCACCAAGCGAATGGACAGCGTGCGAGTGGACCGCCGGGCTCGTACGGCGACAATCGGTGCGGGCGCCAAGTGGGCGCAAGTCGTGGACAAGTCTGAGCCGCTTGGTCTGGTGCCCGTCAGTGGTTCTGCCGGGCACGTCGGCGTGGTCGGCTACACGTTGGCAGGCGGGCTGGGTCTGCTCGGCCGGGAGTTCGGCTACATGGCGGATTGGGTCAGAGGGGTGGACGTGGTCACCGCGGATGGCAGGCTGCGGCATGTCACTGCGAAATCCGATGCCGATCTGTTCTGGGCACTGCGCGGTGGCCGGGACAATTTCGGCGTCGTCACGTCCTTGGAGGTGGAGCTCCAACAGGTGGACGGTGTCTACGGCGGCGGCCTGTACTACGACTTCGCCGACGTCGACACAGTGCTGGCGTTCTTCCGGTCCTGGACCGCGGATCTGCCCGACACCATCACCTCGTCGCTGGGCAGCATGAGCTACCCGCCCCTGCCGGTGTTCCCGGAACCGCTGCGGGGACGACACATCGTGCACGTCCGGTTCGCCACTACCGATAAGACCAGGGGAGCTGAGCTGGTCGCCCCGTGGCGAGATATTGCGCCGGTGCTGTTCGACCACCTCGGGGAGCTCTCGTATCGGGAGGGCGGCTCTATCTACCGGGAGCCGGACTTCGCGCATGCTTACGACGGCAACAGCGTGCTGCTCAGTGAGTTGCCGGCAGAAGCGCTGACTGCGATCAGGGTGCTGGCCGGGCCGTCCGCGCCCGTACCGGTGATCGTGGACCTGCGTCACCTGGGAGGAGCACTGTGCCGGCAGCCTTCGGTGCCCAATGCGGTCTCGTTCCGGCAGGCGCAGTACATCCTGCGGCTTTTGTCCCCGTTGGAAGGACTGGACCTGGACACCGTGCGCTCCACGCACGACAAGATCTACCAGGTTCTCGAGCCGTGGACGCTGGGTCGTTCGCTCAACTTTGCCTATGGTGGCCGAGGACCGACGGAGCTTGTCGACTCCATGTACGACAAAGCAACCTTCGAGCGGTTGCGTGAACTCAAGGCCACCTATGACCCGACCAACATGTTCCGCCACAACCACAATATCCGGCCGTTGTGAACTGAGCGCACTGTCCCCTCAGGAATGTCCAATGGGGACAGTGCGATGCTTGTTGGAATTGCGCTGCAATCGTCGACCGCAGCGGGGTGTGGGTACTCGGTAGCCGGCCGGTAGCCGACTGACATCACCATCAGCGACGCTTCCGCAGCCAGGAACCACAGCTGTAGGTCCTGATGGCGAGCCGACCCGAGTACCCGTCCGCCGCGTGCATGTGCAAGTACACTCCCCGGACCGCGGGCGGGGTGAACACCCGCACTGCCACCTGGCCGTCACGACCGGGCACCAACCGGTCCACACCTTCGGGCGGGATCTTCGGTGGCGGAACACACCGAACCCGGCCCGCAACCGGTCGATGTCCTCGCCCTGGTGAACCCGGGCCTGGGCGAGCCGGGCATTGAAGGCCATGGTCTCCTCGGCCACGTCCGGACCGGTGGTCATGATCGACATCCGGTCAGTATCGTCGGTCAGGCCACAGGTGGGCGAGGCCGATCCACCTGCTCAGGCGAGCCCAGAACCCTCCACATGACGTTAGTGCCAATTTCATGTGGCACGCCCAGCGACGGGGCGCTGACCTCGTCCAATCGCGCCTGCTGGGTGGCGGTAAGCGTCACCGTCAAAGCGTCGAGGTAGTCGTCCAGTTGGGTAATCGTGCGCGGCCCGATGACGGGCACAAACGGTGTGCTCACGGAGTGGGCACGGTGCCTCAGCCAGGCCATCGCCACCTGCGCAGGTGATACCTCCTGCTCGGCGGAGATTTCCAGCACCGCGTCGATCACGGCGGTCTTCTGCACGGTGCTCTCGGTGTGCACGGCATGCTTCCACTCCGTCAGCCGACCGTGCTCTCCGCTGCGATACTTGCCGCTGAGTAGTCCACCGCCCAGCGGTGACCACAGCACAGCTCCCAGCCCCAGCGCATCGGCCATGGGCAGCAGATCTCGCTCTGCGGTCCGCTCCACAAGGCTGTACTCGAACTGCGCAGCCACAATTGGAGCCCTGCCCCGCAATTCGGCGATGGTGACGCCGTGCGCCACTCGCCAAGCCGGGAAATTGGACAATCCCACGTGCAGAACCTTGCCTGCACGCACAAGGTCGTCGAAAGCCGCGACGATCTCCTGCATCGGGGTCAGCGGGTCGGCGAAATGTGCCCAGTACAGGTCTAGGTAATCGGTATTCAGCCGACGGAGGCTGCCCTCCACGGACAACCGCATCGCCCGTCGACTGTTACCTGTGTCGAACACGCTGGGTGTGGGCGATGGGCTGCACGTGTATTTGGACGCCAATACGAAATGGTCCCGGTCGGCTTTCAGGAAGTCACCGAGGTATTCCTCGGCCTCACCGAAGTTGTAGCAGTCTGCGGTGTCGATCAGCGTACCGCCTGCCTCCGCGAACCGATCCAGCACCTGCTTGGCTTCGGTGCGGGACGCCCCACCGCCCCAGCCATGGCCGAAGTTGGCAGTCCCCAGGCCGTACTCAGAGACACGGAGGCCTGTGTGCCGGCCCAGTGCCGTGTATCGCATGCCGGTCACCTGCGGATTTCGTCGGTGCAGGGAGGCGTGGGAGGCCAGTGAATGTCGTCGCCGACGGCTTCAGTGAACGCCAAGCCGAGGATGTGCGTGGTGAGGACCAGGTGCTTGTGACGCATCTAGGTGTCTCCTTCATCGAGATGGCTGCCACTAGAGGACAGCCCGTGGCTATTACATGACCTGTCCTTTGGCTATCGATGTGCCGATGGCAAGCCGATAGCGGAAGGACAGCCGCCGGGTCCACAGTTGGTGTCGCAGGGATTCCCGTGTCCACAGAAGGGAATGACTGATGGCAACCCGGTCCTCAGCAGCTCGTCACGGATAATCCAGCGATGCGCGAGACCGCGCTTACCCGGTGGAATGCCGGCCAGAAGTTAGCAGTCGTCATGTTCCGCGACCGCGTTCACCCCTATGCCATCGATTCGGTGTTGCCCGAAGATCAGGACGGTTCCTGCGCTTTCTGCGACCCGAACGATTTCCACGCGATGTGCATGCTGCCTTCTCCCACCGCACCCTGATGAATGACCACATGACTGGACACTGGGAGGAAGAACAGGGCGATAAGAACGCGAACTTGCCAGCCGTGCGTACGGCGGCCGATGACTGGGCAGCGGAGCTTGTCGAGCCGAGAGACGGCCTTCGGTGTAAGTGGACAGGCCGTTATCAAGATTTGGCTTGGAGGAGGTACTTAATCGTGTCGCAATTCGAGGCCCCGGCCACCGAGACAGAAAGGTCGGTTGCCCGGATCTGGGGTGAGGTACTTAATCTTTCCGAGGTCGGCGTCACCGACAACTTCTTCGACCTCGGTGGGCATTCCCTGCTTCTGCACATGGTGCACGACAAACTCGGTGCGAGCTTCGCCGACGTACCGTCGGTGGTGGAGCTGTTTCAGCACACGACGGTTCGCCAGCTCGCTCAACGCTTGGACCATGGCGCGGTGACACCCGCTCGCAGCCGGGCCCGCAACAGCCGGGTCCCCAGCAGCCTGAGCCGGTTACGGCAGCGAAGGGGCGGAGAGTGAGATGGACGAGAACGCAATTGCAGTGATCGGATTATCGTGCCGGTTCCCCGGCGCCAACGGGCCGGAGCAGTTCTGGGCCAACCTGGTCGATGGCGTCGACTCCATCACGCGGTACCCGGACCGGCGGGCCGCCACTCGCGAGTACACCCCGGCCCGGGGCGTGCTTGAGGCCCCGGAATGGTTCGACGCGGGCTACTTCGGCTACGCACCCAGGGAAGCTCGCATCATGAGCCCGCAGCACCGGGTGTTTCTGGAGTGTGCGCTGGAGGCTTTGGAGAGCGCCGGCTACGACCCGGATCGGTACGACGGCGCGATCGGCGTCTACGCCGGCGGCACTGAGACGTACTACGGGCAGCTGCTGCGCGCCGAGCGCCACGAGATTCCAGGCATGACTGACTGGGAGATCCTTATCGGCACTGCCGCGGATTTCCTGGTGTCGCGTATCGCGTACAAACTGGGCCTGCGCGGACCTGCGGTGACCGTGCAGGCCGCCTGCGCAACCTCGCTGGTCGCGGTGCACACGGCCACTCGTGCGTTGCTGTCCGGGGACTGTGACATCGCCCTGGCCGGGGGTGTGGCGATTCACGTGCCGCAGAAGGACAGCCCGTACGTGTCGGGCGGCATCATTTCCGCCGACGGTAAGTGTCGTACCTTCGACGCTGCGGCTGACGGCACGGTCGGCAGCGACGGAGCCGGCATGGTGGTGCTGAAGCGTCTGGCTGAGGCCATCGCCGACGGCGACCATATCCGCGCCGTCATCCTCGGTACCGCGGTCAACAACGACGGCGCGGATCGGATCGGTTACACCGCTCCGAGTGTCGCCGGGCAAACCGCTGTCATTCTGGACGCGTTAGAGGTGGCCGGGGTGGCCGCGGATACGATCACCATGATCGAGGCGCATGGCACCGCGACGCCCCTGGGCGATCCCATCGAGATCTCCGCACTGAACCAGGCGTTCCGCGAGAGCACAGAACGGGTCGGGTACTGTGCGATCGGGTCGGTGAAGACGAACATCGGGCACACCGATGCCGCCGCCGGCATAGCCGGCCTGATCAAGGCGGTGCTCGCGGTCGAGCAGGGGATCATCCCGGCTTCGCTTCATTTCGCTCACCCCAATCCTCAGATTCCGTTCGATGACAGTCCGTTCCGGGTCGTCACATCCAGCGAGAAGTGGGATACCGGCGGGATTGCGCGCCGCGCCGGCGTGAGCTCTTTCGGCATCGGTGGTACTAACGCGCACGTAGTGCTAGAGCAGCCGCCGCCCGGACGTTCGTCGAGCAGCGAATCCGACCAGCTGATCGTTCTGTCCGCTCGAACGCCAGAGGCGCTCGACGCCGTGGCCGCGGGTCTCCGCAGTGGAGCGTCGAACGCGGACACCGCCTGGACGCTCCAGGTCGGGAGGCGGGAGTTACCGCATCGTCAGTACGCCATAGTGGGCCATAACGACGATATCGCCAGTGCGCTGGCGAACGCGGTCCGTAATGCCGACAAGCCTGTGTGGCGATCACCGGTGTTCCGGTTCGGCACCCAGCCGATCGAGGAGATCCACGCACCACAGTTCGTCAGCCTGTACCGGCGCTGCCTGGCGGCCATGTCGCAGCCGCCGACACCGGCGGAGATCACGGTGGCCCAGCAGTACTCGCTGGCCACACTATGGATCACCTGGGGCATCGAACCCGCAGGACTGTGCGGGGAGGGACCCGGCAGGCTGGCCGCACTGGCCGTGGCGGGGGACATCACCGTGCCGGAGGCGATGGCGCTGGCCGTCAGTGGTGAGCAGCCGACCAGCGATCAGGTGCTCGCCCACGTGGAAGGCCGTGAGGTGCTGGACCTCAGCGCCAGCGCCACCAAGGGCTCCATGCTGCCGATCCTGGGGGAGTTCTGGTTGCGTGGCGCGGACATCGCGTGGGATCACGTACACGGTGGCCACCGCCGCAACCGGGTGCCACTGCCTACCTATCCCTTCGAACGACAGCGGTATGTCGTCGAGGCCTCGTCGTCAGCGGAACCCGTGCCCCAGCAGGTGAACCCGCCAGTGATGACACAGGTACCGACAGCTCAGCTGACCGCGCAGATCTTCGCCGGCATGCTGGACCTGCCTGAGGTCGGTCCGGATGACGACTTCTTTGATCTCGGTGGAGATTCGCTACTGGGCACGTACCTGCTCGGTGAGGTCCACGACGCTCTGGGTGTGGACCTCGCGTTGGAGTCGTTGTACGAGGCGCCGACACCGCAGGCCTTGGCGCTGCTGGTGGATCGGGAGAGGGCCTGATGGAGTCCTCGAAGTGGCTGGCTATCCGCAGACGGCTCCCGGCGCCCGTGATCAACCTGTATTGCTTCGCGCACGCCGGCGGTTCGCCCGGCGAGTACGTGATCTGGGGCGACCAACTATCCGGCGTTCAGGTATGTGGCATCAAACTGCCCGGCCGGGCACAGCGGTGGAAGGAGTCGCCGCTACGCCGGATGACCGAACTCGTCGACGCCCTGATCACGGAGGTGAAGTTCGAGCAACCGTTCGCATTATTTGGGCACAGTCTCGGTGGTTTGGTCGCGTTTGAGGTAGCGCGTGCGTTGCGCGACCGTGGTTTACCCCAACCGGTAGAACTCTTGATCTCATCCAGCCCGCCGCCCCCGCTGCCGACGCGAAGCACACTCGTGCACACCTGGCCGGACGACGAATTCCAGGCTGAGACCGAGCGCCGTTGGGGCGAGCTGCCCGAGCGGGTGCGACAGGATCCGAAGCTGCTGTCACTGTCGCTCAACACCCTTCGTAGTGATGTTGAGATCTTCGAGACTTATCGGCACTGCCCCGGCGATCCCCTGGCTGTGCCGATCACGGCGCTCGTCGGCGATGAGGAACGGCAGGAGCTGCGCACCGACGCGTGGCGTGAGCACACCACCGGTGAGTTCGCTCTGCACTCCTTTCCCGGCGGGCACTTCTACCTCCGACCGCAGCGTGAGCAGCTGCTGCGCGTAATCGCACATTCCTTGTCAAACAAGCAGATTGTGAGGCCGGCATTATGACCAACACCGAATCCGCTTTCGACACCGACACAGAGTTGCGCGCTCACAACCGGGCTATCGTGGCGGACTACCTCAGCCGTGTCGGCGAAGGGCGACTCACCCGCTATCAGCTGTTCACCGAGGACGGCAGTGGCGGGCTGTGGACCACCGACACTGGCAAACCCATCATCTCGCGTGGTCGTGAACAGCTCAAAGAACACGGTGCCTGGTCACTCAAGGTGTTCCCGGACTGGCGGTGGTTCAACATCGAGATCTATGAGACGCAGGATCCGAACCGGTTCTGGGTGGAGTGCGACGGCGAAGGGAAGATCCTGTTCGCGGGTTATCCGGAAGGCATCTACCGCAACCATTTCATCCACTCGTTCGAGTTCGAAAACGGTAAGATCAAACAGGAACGAGAGTTCATGAACCCGTTCGAGCAGCTGCGTGCGCTGTCCATCCCGGTGCCGAAGATCGTGAGAGAAGGAATCCCCGCCTGATGACCGCAGGCGAGTCGGACCACGGCGATCTGATCGGAGTCTGGCGGTTGCGGTCGTTCCACGACCTCGACGAGTACGGCGGGCGCCTGGTGGGTCCGCTCGGTGAAGATCCCGACGGTCTGCTGTTCTACTCCGTCGAGCGGCACGTCTCGGTGACCATGGCCCGCACCGACGGCGGCCGCGGCGAGGGGCCCGACTATCTCAGCTACGCCGGCACATGGCGGCGCGAAGGCAACCTGGTGTTCCACCACATTCGGTTCGCGCCGGACCCGGACTGGGTGGGCACGGAACAGGTCCGTGAGCTGACGCTCGACCGCGACTTGTTGAGTCTGACTGGAACCGGGCTACGCACGCCACATCCCAGGGTTTTGGTGTGGCAGCGGATGAATCCCTGACGCGGTACGCGTCCGGCTGATGCTCTGGCGTGGACGGCCGCGACATCTCTCTGCGGGGATCAGAGTCGTACCGGGGGCCGGTATCGACGCCGTAAGACAGTGGCCGACTTTCTGCACTTCCCCGAATTGAACCGCGGCCGTGACGCCGAGCGCGACTTTATCGGGTACCACCACCCGACGTGGCCGCCTCCATCGGAGGCGGCCATTTTTGTGGCCTGAGCACAAGGAAGGACACGCGGTCGATGACCGGTCTACCGACGATCGAGCCCTATCCCATGCCGGCTGAGCGTGAGTGGCCAGCCAACATCGCCAACTGGGCGGTTGACGCCTCCCGCGCCGTGCTGCTCCTCCATGACATGCAGAAATACTTCTTGCGCCCGTTCGCCGAGGGCATGTCGCCGAGGGACTCATTGGTGGCGAATACGGTGGCGTTGCGCGAGCGTTGCCGTGAGCTCGGCGTTCCGGTGGCTTATACCGCGCAGCCCGGCTCCATGACCCAAGAGCAGCGTGGCCTGTTGAGGGATTTCTGGGGTCCGGGCATGAAGGTCGATCCGGACAGCCGTGCGGTGATCGACGAACTGACTCCGTCGGCACAGGACTGGGTGTTCACGAAGTGGCGGTACAGCGCCTTTCACAACTCCGATCTGCTGGCCCGGATGCGGGAACACGGCCGGGACCAGATCGTGTTGTGCGGCGTGTACGCGAACATCGGCGTGTTGACCACCGCCGTTGAGGCGTTTTCGCACGACATCGAGACGTTCTTCGTCGCGGATGCAGTGGCCGACTTCAGTGCGGCCGATCACGCGCACGCACTGGATTACGCGGCCAAGCACTGTGCCGTAGTAGTCGGTACCAAGCAGGTGCTCCGGTCGCTGTTCGTGCCGTCGTTAGTCATCGCCTGACTCTAGAGAGGGGACAGCTCGTGGACACTGACCTGCTCGAGCTGATACTCGGTGATCATCCGCCGGCGTTCGCGCTGTTGCACCGACCCGAACGCACCGATGGCATCGAGATTCTCATCGGCGATATATCCGAAGTCGACACAGTGGCCGAGATCCCGCTGCGCGAGGTGACTGGTCACGACGTGTTGGTCATCGTGCCGTACCGGCAGATTCGGGAGCGTGGCTACGAGAGCGTGGACGACGGTAGCCCGCTGCTGGCGATGACCGTCACCAGGCAGGAGGTCCGGTCCGTCGCCGAGATCGCGGGCCGGCTGCCGGACCTGGAGATCACGACGTCCGGCGGGCACTTCGACGTCGACGACGCCGGCTACGCCGATCTGGTGCGCCGGGTGATCAATGAAGTGATCGGCAGCGGCGAGGGTGCGAACTTCGTCATCAAGCGTTCTTACATCGCGGACATCACCGACTACACGCCGCTTGCCGCCCTGACCTTGTTCAGCCGACTGTTGCGCCAGGAGTCCGGCGCCTACTGGACTTTCCTGGTTCATACCGGCGAGCGCACATTCGTCGGTGCCAGCCCGGAGCGACACATCAGTGTGCACGACGGCACCGCGGTGATGAACCCGATCAGCGGCACCTACCGCTACCCGTCTACCGGCCCGGCACTGTCCGAGGTGCTGGCATTCTTGGCCGACCCCAAGGAGACCGACGAGCTTTACATGGTGCTCGACGAGGAACTCAAAATGATGGCCAAGGTGTGTCCCGATGGCGGGACCGTCGTGGGGCCGTACTTGCGAGAGATGGCGCAGCTGGCGCACACCGAGTACTTCATCGAGGGGCAGACCACATCGGACCCTCGCGACATTCTGCGCGCGACCATGTTCGCTCCGACGGTGACCGGCAGCCCGTTGGAGAGCGCATGCCGGGTGATCGCGCGCTTTGAGCCACAGGGCCGCGGCTACTACAGCGGCGTCATCGCGCTGATCGGCAAAGACCAGCTCGGCGGGCGCACTCTGGACTCGTCGATCCTGATTCGCACCGCTGACATCGACACCTCCGGGAAGCTGCGGATCGGCGTCGGCTCGACGCTGGTGCGGCACTCCAGCCCGGAAAGCGAGGTCGCCGAGACCGCGGCCAAGGCCCGGGGCCTGCTGGCCGCGCTCAACACACCCCACAGACAGCGCTTCGGCACGCATCCTGAAGTGCAGGCCGCGCTTGCGCAGCGCAACGCCGACGTCGCCAGCTTCTGGTTCGCCCAGCAGGAATCCCGGGAGGAGGCCGAACCGACCCTGGCCGGCGGGACGGTACTGATCGTCGAGGCGGAGGACACCTTCACCGCGATGATCGAGCTCCAGTTGCGGTCTTTGGGATTGAACGTGACGGTGAAGCGGTACGACGAGCCGTACACCTTCGACGGCTACGACTTGATCGTGATGGGCCCGGGCCCCGGCGATCCGTCCGCCTTACAGCACCCCAAGATCGCGCACCTTGATCATGCCGTCGACGCACTACTGGCCGAGCGCCGGCCATTCCTCGCGGTGTGCCTGAGTCACCAGGTGCTGTCCAGGCGACTGGGCTTCCAGCTGACCCGTCGGCCAGTGCCCAATCAGGGTGCGCAGTTGGAGATCGACCTGTTCGGTCGGCGCGAGCTGGTCGGCTTCTACAACGCCTTCGCCGCAATCAGCCCAGCGGACATGGTCGAGTGCGGCGATGCGGGTCCTGTCCAGGTCTGTCGCGACCAGCGGACCGGTGAGGTGCATGCCCTACGAGGGGAGCACTTCGCGTCCGTGCAGTTCCACGCCGAGTCCGTGCTCACCCGAGACGGTCTCCGAATCATCGGCACCTTGTTGAAGGAGGTGGCGGAACATGCGCGTCATGGTCGCGTGGTGGGATCTCGCTGAGTCCGGTCAGACCATCGAGTCGATGCGGGCCTACCTCCGCGATGAGGGCGCGCCATCGTGGGGCGGTGTTTCCGGCCTTTATGAGAAGTTCTGGATCTCCGACCGGGTCAGCAACCGATGGGGCGCGGTGATGATCTGGGAACACGGGCCAGAGCCCGACCAACAGCTCCCGCCGCACAAGGCACTCACGCTCATCGGCTACCCGCCTGTCCAGCGCAGCTGGTTCGACGTGGAGGCGACTGCGCAGGGCAGACACGAGCTGTCCACTCTGGCCGGTATCGGGCTGGCTCTCGGCGTCGAGGAACCGGGATGACCGCGATCGACTCAGTCGGCGACGTCGCCGAATTCGTCTCCCCTCCAGACGATCCGGAGGTCGTGCTCCAGTCCTGGCTGGAGCACGCGCGGTCGGCCGGCGTGCCGGCTCCGACCATCGTCGCGTTGGCCACTACGGACGCGAGGGGCAGAAGCTCCAGCCGGATCATCCGAGCGCTGGAGGTGAGCACCCACGGCATCCTGTTCACCAGTCACAGCGTCAGTCAGAAAAGCCAGGACATATCGACCACAGGCTGGGCGTCAGGAGTCCTGTACTGGCCGGAGACGAACGAGCAGATCATCGTGGCTGGACCGGCCTTCCGGCTGTCGGACGAGGAGTCCGACGGGTTGTGGCACGCCAGACCGTCGACAACACATGCGATGTCCACGGCATCAATGCAGAGTGCCGTACTGCATGACGAGGACGCGTTACGCCGCGACGCGGAGGCGCTGGGCACCGAACCGCTTCCCCGACCCGAACGGTTCCTCGGCTATCGACTGGTTCCCAGCAGCATCGAGTTCTGGCGCTCCGGGCCGGGCGGCCTGCATCGCAGGCTGCGTTACGACCGCGCCGCGCACGGGTGGACCCACCGCCGACTCCAGCCATGATCTCAAGGAGAACGTCATGACCGACATCCTCGACCTGCCCTTTGATGTCCGACCCGACCCGGACGAGTTCATCCAGGCCGCAATGAAGTGGCACTTCAGCCCAGAGACAGGCTCGCCGTTCTGGCTGCGCCGGGCCGAGACTCTGGACTTCAACCCCCGCGTGGACGTCAAGAGCCACCACGACCTGGCGCTGTTCCCCAACGTGGCCAACGAGTTGCGGGACGTCCCGGTCCGTGAACTGCTGCCGCGGGCTTACGGAATCGACGACGTGCTCGGCGTGTTCGAGAGCGGTGGCACTACCGGTGCCCCGAAGCGCGTGCTGTGCACCAAGGACTGGTTCGCCAAACTGCTGGACTGGAGCAGTGCCAACTTGGATCAGTTCGGCTTCCCGCACGGGGTGGACTGGCTGGGTGTGCTGCCCACCGGCCCGCACATCGTCGGCGAGCTGTTCCGCCGATCGGCCGCGGTACGCGATGGTCTGGGCTTCACCGTCGATCTGGATCCGCGCTGGGTGAAGAAGCTCATCGCGCAGGGTCGCCATCGGGAGGCCGACGCCTACGCTGAGCACCTGATCGACCAGGTGGAGTTCGTGCTGCGCACCCAGGATATCGGGGTACTGACGATTACTCCGCCGCTATTGGATCGGCTGGCCCGCAGGTCGGAGTTGGTGGATCTGGTGAACGAGAAGGTCAAGGCGATCCGCTGGGGCGGCACGCAACTCGATCCCGACACCCAGAGCATGTACCGGCACGAGATCTTCCCGAACGTCACGCTGTACGGCCACTACGGCAGCACGATGATCCTGGGCATCGCCGGGGAGCGAGCCGATCTCGCCGACGAGGACCCCTGTGTGTTCGACACCTTCTCGCCGTACGTGACGTTTGCGGTGATCGACCCCAAGGCTCACCGCCCGGTCCACTACGGCGAGCGCGGTCAGGTGGTGATGAACCACGTCAGCAAAGCCCTGTTCCTGCCCAACAACTTGGAGCGGGATCTCGCCACCCGAGTCGAGCCGCTTCCCGGGCGGGTCGGCGACGCTGTCGCCGACATCGCCCCGGTGGTCCGGTTCGAGGACGAGGAAGTCATCGAAGGGGTGTACTGATGACCGACTTGGATGCGTTGCTGCCCGACGGGAACTACCGGTCCCGCACTCGGACGGTCGTCGCCGATGTCACCGGAGCTGAGGTGGCGCGGTTGAGCAGCGTGCCCACGCTGCTGGTCTCCAGGACTATCGACACGCTACGCGCCGCCGATCCGCTGGATCTGGACAAACGGTTGGCGGCCCTGCGGCACGCCGGTGAGCTGTTTGCCGGCGGTTCGGTCGACGGCATGCTCGCGGAGGATTATTTCCGGTTGGCAGCACGGATTGGCGGCCTGCCGATCGCCGTGATCCGGGAAGGCGCGGCGGTTGCCGTCCTGCGGCTGGCCCAGATTGGGAAAAGCCTCGACTCGGCGCGCCCACACGGCGCCGTCACCGACTGGCGGGATCCCCGTGTCCACGAGGGAAGCGCGGTGTGGACGCGGCGGGGGGAGGTGTTCTCCGTACACGCCTCCGGCACGCATCCAGGTGCTCACAGCCTCTGGCCGGAGGCGCTGGCAATGGGCTATCGAGTCGCGGTGCGGCCCACCCGCCGGGAGCCGCTGACGGCCTACCGGATGGTGGCGGCGTTGCGGGCCGCCGGCTTCGGACCGGACCAGGTGGTGCTGTTACCGACCACCCAAGCAGCAGGCGACACAATGCTGACCAGCGCCGATTTGGCATACGGTGGCGACGACATTATCCGCAAGTACGTGGACGATCCGATGGTCCTGCAGCAGCAGCCGGGCCGGTCCAAGATCCTCATTACCGAGGACGTGGACTGGCGGGACTACATCGACGTGATCGTTTCTTCTGTGGCCGACCATGCCGGCGGCGGCTGCGTGAACACCACTGGCGTGCTGGTCGAGGGCGATCCGGCGCCGGTGGCCGAGGCTGTGGCGGAGCGGCTGGCCATGCTGCCCAGCCTGCCACCGGAGCACCCGGACGCGGTGCTTCCTGTGCAGCAGCTGGTCTCCGCGCAGGCGTTGGACCGGTTCCTGCTCAGCCAGGCCCACGGTACCCGGGCTTGGCTTGGTGGCGAGGGCATCCTGCACGACCTTGGCGACGGCAGCGCTGTGTTGCGGCCCGCCGTACACCAGGTGGACCGATCTGACGCGCGGCAACTCGGAGTGGAGATGCCGTTCCCGTGCGTGTGGGTCGGGCCGTGGAGCCGGGCCGACGGCATCGCCCCACTGGCCGACACACTCGTGCTCACCGTCGCCACCGAGGACGAGCGGCTCGTGAACCAACTCATAACGGCGCCAGGCATCGGCAACGTGTACCTGGGTCAGCACCCCACCTACTGGACCAAACCTGGCCTACCACACGACGGTTACCTCGCGGACTTCCTGATGCGTACCAAGAGCGTCATCCGCGACCGATAAAAGGGGGATGCGATGACCACCGTTGTCGCAGTCGATCAGAATCGCGTCGGCACGCCGGCGCGCAGGTATGTCGTGGCGGACGTGTTCGCGTCGACGCCGCTGCTGGGCAACCCGGTCGCTGTGTTCCTGGACAGCGAAGGCCTGTCCGGTGAACGCATGCAGCAGATTGCCCGTGAGATGAACCTGTCGGAGACGACGTTCGTGCTGCCTCCGGAGAAGGGTGGCTACGCACGGGTTCGCATCTTCACGCCGGTCAATGAACTGCCATTCGCCGGGCACCCACTGCTCGGCACCGCGATCGCTCTGGCCGACGCGGATCCGGTGGACGAAATGGCGTTGGAAACGCGGGAGGCGATCATTCCGTTTGCCTTTAACAGGTCCGCAGATGGCGTGCTGTCCGCGACGATGGTCCAGCCGGTGCCGCAGTGGCAGCCGTACGACCTGCTTGACACCCTGTTGCTCGGTGTTGACGTGCGGGAGCCCACGTTGCCTGTCGAGGTGTACCGGAACGGGCCGCGGCACGTATTCGTCGGAGTGGAGGACATCGCCGCTCTCGGCCGGATTCAGCCGGATCTCCGTGTGTTGGCCACACTGCCCGACGTGGCCGTGAACTGCTTTGCCGGTAGCGGATACCACTGGCGCAGCAGGATGTTCTCACCGGCGTACGGAGTCGCCGAGGATGCGGCAACCGGTTCGGCCGCGGGACCGTTGGCAGTGCACTTGGCCCGGCACGGACTGATTGAGTTCGGCCGGCAGATCGAGATCATGCAGGGCGTCGAGATGGGACGCCCGTCCAGGATGCTCGCCACCGCCTTCGCCGATGTCGACTCGCTCGGACGCGAGCGGATCAAGCGGGTGGAAGTGGCCGGCTCGGCAGTTGTCGTGGCTCGCGGTTCGCTTTATGTCTGAGAGCGCTCCGCGAGCAGTACTGGGGCGCGGCGGTCATCCAGCTATTCCCCGGAGCTGACCGGCGCCGACCATGGTCGTGAGCTGGGGGCCGTGCCGGGTTGGATATAGCCGCTGGTGGACCAGCCATGCAATTTTTGACGGTTCCGGTCTGTGCCTCGACCAGAGTTTGTGATCTTGGCTCGTGGGCCTGTGGGGACAACTGCGGCGACGGCCCGACGATTCCGCGCTGCCGGGTGGCCTCGCCGACTCGAAATGCCCGAGATCGCGATCCCCGACGGTGAATCGGGCTGCCCTGCGAGCAGATCGCTCACGTGGCAACCCCAGGGCGATTACACCGACTTTTCACCACCAGGTTTTTCCATCCACGTTGGGACGGCAGCCTCCGTCTGCCATCAGATTTAGCCAAAGCCTCAGCTAGAGAAGGGATTGTCATGGTCGACAAAGTTCTCGTCTTCGACCCCGCTGTGACCGACGAACAGATCCAGGCATGGCAGCACCACCTGAAGCTCACCAATGGGCGATCCACTACTCGCCGACTAGGTCCGAACCCGGTCCTCGTCGTTCCCGCAGCGCCGCAGGGCACCGCCGTTTCCGACCAGCTGCCCGTGCCGTTGCGCGAGATCGCGCTTACCGGTGAGATCCGGCTCTCCGACCGTTCGCTCCGCCCTGAAGGCACCATCGTACGGATCGGTCCCGCCATCATCGGAGACGGCGCCGTCAACGTATTCGCCGGGCCATGCGCTGTCGAGACCTGGGAGCAGCTGATCGCCACTGCCACCGCTGTCGCGCAATGCGGTGTCATCGGCCTGCGAGGTGGGGCCTTCAAACCGCGCACCTCGCCCTACAGCTTTCAGGGTTTACAGTGGGCCGGCCTCGACCTATTGGCAAAGGCCCGCGAACGGACGGGTCTGCCCGTCCTTACCGAGGTCGTCGAGCCGGATCACGTTGGCCGCGTGGCCGCTACCGCCGATGCTCTCCAGATCGGGGCCCGCAATATGCAGAACTTCTCTCTGCTGACCGCGGCAGGTAAGTCCGGAAAGCCCGTCGTGCTCAAGCGCGGATTCGGCGCGACCATCGACGAAACCCTGGGTGCCGCCGAGTACCTGCTCAACCAGGGCAACGACCAGGTCATCATCTGCGAGCGGGGCATCCGTACGTTCGAGAACGCCACCCGCTTCACCCTCGATCTGTCCGCGGTTGCGGTGTTCAAGCAACGCAGTCACCTGCCCGTCATGGTCGACCCCAGTCACGCGGCAGGCATTCCGGCGCTGATCGAACCTCTGAGTCTCGCTGCCGCCGCAGTTGGCGCTGACGCGCTGTTGATCGACGTGCACGTCCGCCCCGAGCAGGCCCTGTGCGACGGCAAACAGGCGATGCTGCCCCGCGACTTCGCCACTCTCATGGGTAAGTTGGAGGTGCTCGCCATGGGCGCTGGACGCAAGATGGGGAGCGTACCCCAGCCTGATGTCGAGGAGCTGATGGCTCAGAACCCTGTCTGAGCGGGTTTGTCGAACCTTCTGCGGTAATCCCGTTGGTGTCCGGTGGCGCTGCGACCTGGGCGATGGTGACACCCTCGCGCTGAGCGTACTTCTGAGTTTCCGCAATCGCGCCTGGATAGTGCTCAATGAGCACGTGGGTATTAATTGACTCGAAAAGACGAGGTCTTGTTCTGTGTGACACCGCGGGGATGTCCTCAGGTAGTACCGGTAAGCAAGGAAGCACGCCATAAAGTCTTGGATCGATGAGTGCTGGAGATAGCAAAAAAGCTCTAGAGAAAATACGGACGGATGGTTTGACTGGAGTCGAGCTCTTGAAATTCGACGCGACAAATCCGGGGGATCATTGACATGGGCAGCTTGAATAATGAATTTCCACTACAGTCACGGTCAATTTCAAGGAGTTACAGAACACGTACTAATCCAATGGGCAACCTGGCGCCTGATGAATCGGTAAAACGATCTCATTTAGGAGCGGAGCTGTACCCATTGCGCAGTAAAATTGGACCGGTAGACGAAATATTCGACGCAAATGTTCAGGTAGTGTTGTTCATAAACGACAACATTCATCGATATAGCATTGAGGGCATGTGCCACGCCCTTGATATTCGATTAACGGTGCAGGCCATCACTGGATTTGAAGAACTCTCGGCAATTCGCAACGGCCAGTTGATCATTTCATCCAGTAATGCTGTGGGTCCCGTGCCTGGCGAGATCGCTGACTTGCTGCGCGCATACAACATGCGCTTGCTGGTCCTGGTGGATTCATCGGACGTGGTCGAGCAATTCTGGGTCGATCACGCAAACGGGTTCCTCGCCTGGGAGGACCTCCACCCCGAAACCCTCCGCGAGGCAATCGTCGACGTCGATGCCGGACGATTCCACATGTCGGCCTCCCTGGCGCGACGATCTTTAACAGCACCTGATCAGGGCAGTGACGACACCGCTTCGAAGCGCGCCTCGCTGATAGCACTGACGGCACGGGAAAATCAGATACTGCGCATGATCGCCGAAGGCCTGAGTAACCGGCAAATCGCTCGGTCACTGGGCATCTCTGAACATGGGGTTAAACGCGCGGTCGGCATCATTTTGGCCAAGCTCAGCTGCCCCAACCGGACGCTGGCCGCCGTGCGGGCCATCGAATCGGGACTCCTGGTCATGTGAGGTTTCGGCCAATCGGCGAAATTCCGCCGGCCCTGGGACCTGATCATCGGCAGCGGGCGCGGTATCACTGTCGAGTCCCTGTGCCGCCAGGCGGTCCGCACCTCGCTGACGGCCCGCAGTTCCGCCGCCTTCCAGGAGTGGAACGTCCTGCAACGGATCTGGTGGGACATCAATGCCGGCACCTGTCACGCGGGCTTCGACATGGGTGTTCCCCATCAGGTGCACGGCCGAGTTCTGGTCGGCCAGAATGCCAGAGTGATCAACACCTTGCTCTGGCAGACGACGGAACGGACAAGGAAACGATCTATGGCGACACCGACAACCATCTCCGCTATCCCGGCTATCGCTTCCTATCGCTTGCCCACCCGAGCCGACCTTCCCGCCACTCAAGCGCGATGGACGGCCGATCCGGCCCGCGCAGTGCTTCTCATCCACGACATGCAGCGATATTTTCTCGCCCCATTCGACTCGCCGCTGCGCGAGGAATTGATCGCACACGCTGCCCAGCTACGCGATCTAGCCATCCAGAGCGGAGTGCCGATCGCCTACACCGCTCAGCCCGGCGACATGACTCCGCAGCAGCGAGGCCTACTGGAGGATTTCTGGGGACCAGGAATGACCGCCGGCCCCGAACATCGGAAGGTCGTCCCGGAGCTGGCGCCGCGAGCTGAGGACAAGGTCTTCACCAAGTGGCGCTACAGCGCCTTCTTCAAGTCCACGCTGCTGGACTGGATGAAGGAGTCCCACCGAGATCAGCTCGTGCTTTGTGGCGTCTTCGCCCACATCGGCGTACTGACTACCGCGCTGGACGCCTTCACGCACGACATCCAGCCGTTCTTCGTCGCGGACGCTGTGGGTGACTTCTCGGCGGAGCACCACCAATTCGCGATGACGCACTCCGCACGCAGCTGCGCTCGGGTGCTGTTGACCGAGGAGGTGCTCCATGAGTTCACCGCATGACCCGGAGGTTCACCCCGGCCTACGGGGCGGTCGAGGACGCGGCGGCCGGTCGTCTCGCCATTCACCTGGACAGGCAAAGCCTGGCCGGATGCGGGCAGGAGATCCACATCTCCCAGCGTATGGAGATGGGGCGCCATTCCGTCTCCCGCAGCACCACTCTGGAGTGAGGCCGTGATGGACAGCAGCCGATTCGAAAGCCTCACCTGGAATGTCGCCCTCGATTTCGCGGAATACACCGATCCTCCCCCCGAACCACTCCCGGTGGCGATCCGCTGGCTCGCCGACGCCGTCAGCAGCGGGGCACGCGAGCCGAAATCCTTGACGCTGGGTACCGCGGACCGGACGGGCCGTTCCTCCCTCCGGACGGTGACCTGCTTGCGCCTTGACGCGTGTGGGCTGCTGTTCACCACGCACAGTTCCAGCCGCAAGGGCAGGGAACTCGCGGAGACCGGCTGGGCATCAGCCTTGTTCTACTGGCGAGAGCTGGGACGACAGCTCTCCCTGACCGGGCCGGTGGAGCAGGTGGACGACGCGGAAGCCGACCTGCTCTGGGCCTGCCGCGTGCCGGCTCTGCATCCGATGTCAGTCGCGTCCAGGCAGAGCGATGCCCTGTCGGATCCGGAACCGCTACGTGCCGAGGCCGCCCAGCTCGAGGCCACGCGTACCGCGCTCCCACGGCCGGACCGGTTCACCGGATACCGGATCGTGCCTGCTCAGGCCGAGTTCTGGGCGGCAGCCACCGATCGGTTGCATCTGCGGCTGCGCTACGAGCGAAGCCCGCAGGGCTGGACCTTCAGCAGGCTGCAGCCCTGACCGTCACTCACCCCCAGCCAGGAGGACGTCCCGTGGGCCGACGGGGTGGTCTTCCGATCACCAACCTGCTGCCCATGATGACGACATTCATCAGCCGCGCGGGCCCGTTTCCGTGAAGCTGAAAATCATGGAAGAGCAGCTCTGTGACAGTTCCGGTGTGATTGTCATGCTTGATCTGAATTTTAGGCGGCACTGCATGAATGCTATTCGCCATGATTGCCACCTGAACTGCGGTCTCCGTGATTTGGAGATTTCCAGCCGTTATTAACGGTGGTGCTATTTTCGCGGTCTCTGACGTTTCCTGTTCGCATTCCGCGGCGGCAATCCTCTTCTGATGTTGTTTGGCGATGGGGAAGGCGACTGAAATTTGGTCGAGAGCTCGACAGCTTTAGTGGGCCATATGTGGATAACTTCAATAGATCAAGATCTATCTAGAGTATTCAACTTGGATAATTAGGGAGCGGTATATGTTAACGCTCGGCCTGAGTGGAAATTTCTCTGAATCCACGTCTGACCTAGTTCCGTATCTGCAGTCGCATTTGTATCATGATGCATCGGCATGCCTTGTTCGCGACGGAGTCCTTGTCGCGGCAGTGGAAGAGGAACGATTCAATCGAATCAAAAAGACCACCAAGTTTCCAATTAATGCCATTCGATTCTGCCTGGAGCGGGGCAACGTCACTGTCGACGATATCGATGCGGTCGGGTATTATTTCCCTGAAAATACTATTGATATGACGTTAAATAATCTCTATGTTCAACATCGAGACGTGCCGGCTAGGTATTCTCGGGACCTTATTATTAATTGCCTGAAGACTGAATTAGACTGGGATTTGCCTTCCGGGAAGCTACACTATTCTTCACATCACCTGGCTCACGCTCTGTCCACCTATGTCAGGTCCGGCATGGATGAAGCTCTGGTGGTAATTCTGGATGGAGCAGGCGAAAGCGGTTCTGGTTCTATCTATCGCGGTGCAAATGGCCGATTGGAACTCCTCGGTTCGTACCCGGTTCAAAGTTCATTGGGGCTATTTTATCTCGGTATAACCAAGTATCTCGGCTATGATTTTGGTGACGAATATAAGGTCATGGGGCTGGCTCCTTACGGAGATCCGACCAGGTTTCGAGAATTCTTTGAATCAATATACGCGATAAAGCCCAATGGTGACTACGAGATCGTGGGAAACAATTTGGGTTTGAATGTTGCGGGCTCTGCTTTCTTTGACCGAGGAATGTTGCCACGACGCCGGGGTGAAGCCTTCACGCAGGAGCATAAGGATGTGGCGGCTGCGGCGCAGTGGGCGCTCGAAAAAATTGCACTGCATATTGTGAGCTACTGGGCAAAATCAACCGGTCTGCAAAAACTATGTTTCGGCGGAGGGGTTGCTCACAACAGCAGTCTCAACGGAAAAATCATACAGTCCGGAATCTTCGATCAAGTCTTTGTGCATCCTGCTTCCCATGATGCCGGCGCGGCTGAGGGTGCCGCACTCGCTGTTGAATACCACGAAGGAAATGGACTGTCCGGCCGCTTTCCTCAACTGCGAGATGCTGGTTTGGGTCCTTCGGTGGGCAGCGATGGGTACATTGCCGAGCGACTGGCTGAGTGGGGTTTGCTTGTTGAGAGTGAATACTGCTCTGACATAGTCGAGCGTACCGCAAGTTTATTGGCTGAATCTGCGGTAATCGGATGGGTTCAGGGTTCTGCCGAGTTTGGCCCACGAGCGCTCGGTAATCGCAGCATCCTGGCCGATCCCCGTCCGGCGAGTAATAAAGACCGAATCAATATGATGGTAAAGAAGCGGGAGGGGTATAGGCCTTTTGCCCCCGTTGCCACCCCCGATGCTGCTAATATTTATTTTGACCTTCCTGATACTGATGCTAATTATCAATTTATGTCTCATGTGGTGAATGTACGCACGGAATATCGGGCTGAACTTGGTGCTGTGACACACGTCGACGGAACGGCGCGTTTGCAGATTACCGACCACGTCGCAAATCATCTGTTTCACAAGCTGGTCTCGAAGTTCGGGGATATTACCGGAACTCCGGTGCTGCTCAACACATCGTTCAACAACAACGCCGAACCCATTGTGACCACGTTGGATGAGGCAGTTGCCTGCTTTCTTACTACTGATCTTGACTACCTCGTTATTGGAAATCACCTAGTCCGGCGACACCCGGACTGGTTTTCCAATATGAAGTTCTTGACGGTGGAATTGCGCCCCACTACTCGCTTGATTCAGACAGCAACACCCTCATTTTCACATGAGGCTTCCATTGTTCATGAGATACATCAGAACTTCGCGGGTGGTGCTACTGCGAAGATTTCACCCGAGATTTCGCTTCTGCTTGCGCAGGCGAACGGTATTGCTACGCTTGAAAAACTTGGCGTGCAATCAGATCAATTTGCCGAGCTGCATCAAATTTGGCAGCAGAGATATGTCACCCTGTGCCCGCCCGTCGAACAGTGACCGCCAACTAGTGCCGCGTCAGGCAACGGTGGGTAGGTAATCGGGTCCGGGCGGCGTGGCCGGGGTGGTCACTGCCGTCGAGGGTGGAGTAGCGCAGAAGCCCAGGAACTCTCGCCGGCGTTTGCGGTCTCTGAACCGGTGGAACATGTGCCCTGACGCGAGGTCCAGGGCGGCGAACATGTGCCGCACCCCGCCGGTGCGGTTGTAGGTGGCCCGCAGCCAGGCCGGCTCCCCGCTGGGGAGCCGGCCTCGCCCGGGACGAGGCATCAGGTTCAGCGGCCCGAATTCATCGACGCAGATCACCTGCCCATCGGCGTGCGGGTGATCGTATAAGTCCAGGATGCGGCGCATCGTGGACAGGAATTCGGGGTCTTTGCCGGCTTTCCAGGTCTTGGTCGCCTGCCAGTGGATACCGGCTTTCCGCAGGACCTGGCGCACCGTCTCGGTCGAGATCAGCAGACGATCCGGCTGATGGGCCACCGGCAGCAGGGCTTGGACCGGCATGGCTGGAGGTCCTGGTCCAATGCCACTTCCTCTGCCCGACCATTCGTCAGCGTGAGCCGCTGCTCAGACGTTGGGTCCGGAGCTGGGGTCGGGCCCGAGGTCCGGGACCTGCAAGAGACCAACGAGATCTTGAAGGCGGCCTCGATCTTCTTCGCGAGGTACTCGACCCTCACCACCGTTGATCTGCGAGTTCATCGATCGGATGCGTGCACGAGGCTTTGGGGTCGAGTCGATCTGCCAAGCCCTGCGATAGCAGAGCCTGGCGGTCGCCCATGCACGTACCGAGCCACGAGCTGCATCTGACCGTGGTACTGGCCCGGCATCGCCTCCACAACCGGCTACGCGGCCGAGGTGAACGCGGCTTCGCCACCCTCAAGAACCGGCGCATCGAACACGGCCCCAATTGATCAAAGTGGAAAACACTCAGGGAAAGGAGTCACAGGTGCTGAGTACGGCTGAATCGGAGCCCGGCGCGACAGGCCGGGACCTATACGCCATCTCACTTGACCCGGAATGCCTGTTGCCCGATGAGCCACTCGTCGCAGGCATCCGGGAACGACTGGAGGGCACTCCCGGCGATCTGCTCCACCTCCCGCTGGCTGAGCTTCGGAAGGCCGCCACACAGATGGCGCAGGACCATCCCGCGAGATTCCTGCGCCTTGCGGAGGAAGCCGACTCCGAGGAGACACGCGGGGTCCTCATCCGGCGGGCCGTGCTGGAATGCGCTCCGCTCGGCCTGGTTTCCGGTGCGTGGTTGCAGTGGCTGAGTAACCCGTCGAATTTCGAGGACGCGATCTCGATGAGCGTTCTCGACCTGTACGCGGGCGATGTCGGCGCTGGATCCCCGCAATCCACCAGGGGATCGGCATACCTGGCACTGTTGCGCCATCTGCGCCTTTCCGACTACGCGTCGCCCGTCATCCGGCTCACCGCCGACGAACGTATTTCCGCTACGGCGTTCGAACTGCCCGCGCTACTGATGGTGATGAGCCGCAAGCCGGATCATTTCGGTCCGGAGATCATGGGCGCCGATCTGTGTCTCCGGCTCACCGGCCTCCTTCCCGCGCTGACCATTGCGCGGCGTCGGCTCGGTGCCGTCATCGACTGGCCCGCGGTGGACCCCGGGGCTGCTCGTGGGCCGGACCGCCCGGCAGCCCTGGAGCAGAGTCAGGCCATCGTCGACGCTCTTGTGGCCTCGGGGCAGGACATCGAGCGGCGGGTCGGGTATGGCTTCGCCTGGGCGCTGGCCGAGCTCACCGGATGGAACGAGTGGCTTTACCGCGAGCTGGAAAAAGCCTGCGATCCCGCGCATGACATGCGTGAGCTGCTCCGGCTCCGGGCCAGGGAGGCGGCGGTCTATCACAAGGAGTTCGACCTGGGCGGCACATCGTTGTCCCGGGCGTTCCTGGCGGCGCAGGACGACCCGGAGTCGCTGCTCCGGCAACTTGCCGTCAGTTCGCTGGTGCGGCCGGGGAATGCCGATCGCAGTCCGCTGCTCACCAGCCTGATCAGCGCGAAAGGCCCGATGTTCCGGGTGTTCAGCCCGGGTGACACGCGCATCATCCGGCGGTGGATCAACTCGCTGCCCGGCTCGAGCGCGCCGGCCGCCCCGGCAGAGTCCAGGCCCACGTTGAGCCTGCCAGGAGTACATGCGGAGGCGCCGGAGGGTGAGGCGCCCACCAGCGTGCGGGAGGCTTACCACCTGCTGCAGACCCGGGTCGACACCGTGGCGTTGCGCCGGTTCGCCAAGGACTACGTCCACGCCCGGCTGGAACGGTGCGCGGCCGGGGTCGGCGAGGGCCGGTCACCGTTGCCCGACCGCTGGACGCGCCATGGGCTGCGCACCTGGCTGCTGGACCAGCACGACGACGCGGCTCGCGAGTACGAGCAGAGCGAACTGGTGATCCCGCCGCGTGCGGAGCTCATCGAGCACACCGTGCAGATCTCTCCGATGACATTGATCGACGGTAGCTGGCTGCACGGATTCACCGACTACACGCTCGCCGGAACCGAGGTCGGGTTCTCCCTGTTCACTACCTACTGGGACGAGCTGGGTAACGGCGAGCTCTCGTTGAACCACCCGGTGATCTTCCGGGAGCTGCTGGCGGAGATGGATGTGCGGCTACCGCCGACCGGAACCCGGGAATTCGCCTACTGGCCGGGCTTCCGGGACCGATCCTTCGAACTGCCGGTGTACTGGCTCAGCGTCGGCCGTTTTCCCCGCACGTTCCGGGCGGAGGTCCTTGGCCTGAACCTGGCCATCGAACTATCCGGAGTGGCCGGATCCTATCGGCGAGGACACGAGATCCAGCGTGCCCACGGATTCAGCACCCGGTTCATCGATATTCACAGCACGATCGACAACGTGTCGACCGGGCACTCGGCGTGGGCGGCGGACGCCGTCGACACCTACCTCGCCTCGATCCTGGACACCGAAGGCCCGGATGCCGCGGCTGAGATGTGGGACCGGGTGCGGGTCGGGCATGCCGCGCTGACCGCAGGCGACATCGGAATCTGAGAAAGGCGGACAATGAACTCACTGATGACCGACCCCGTCGCCGGTGTGCTGGATCGGCTGCTGGCCGAGGCCGAACTCGCCGACCGGGAGTTGCACGCCGGCTTCGCGGACGGCACCTACTCGGTGCGCCAGATGCTGGAGGAGGACGCCGCGGATTTCAAGGGGCTGTGCCGCGATCAGGTCGACTACTTCCTCAGCATCGCCCCCGACCTGGGGCGCTTCCTGTACATGTGTGCCCGGGCGAACAGAGCCACCCGGATCGTCGAGTTCGGCACCTCGTTCGGTGTGTCGACCATCTATCTGGCCGCCGCGGTGCGGGACAACGGTGCGGGCCGGGTGATCACCACGGAACTGGAGCCCGGTAAGGCCGAGCGTGCGCGACGGAACCTGGCCGCCGCCGGACTGGACGACCTGGTGGACGTCCGGGTCGGTGACGCCCTCGACACACTGCGGAGCGGGGTGGAGACAGGGGTCGACTTGGTCCTGCTGGACGGGGCGTACCACCTGTACCTGCCGGTGCTCAAGCTGCTGGAGCCCCGGCTGGCCCCGGGCGCGTTGATCGTCGCGGACAACGCCCTCGACCTCGACGGCGAGTACCTCGATCACGTGCGGAATCCGGCGAACGGCTACCTGACCGTGCCACTACCGTTCCATCCGGAGCGAGGAAACAACCTCTCACTGTTCACCGGTCGCTAGTACTCAAGCCTGGGTTCGTGATCTTGGCTGGTGTGGGGGTTCCTGAAGGCGGCGGTGAAGGCCAGAGCGCCGTAGGCGGCGTGCGTGCGGTACAGGTCGAGGCCGGCCTGATCATGGGGCAGCAGCCCCGCGCCGCTATCCCGGGAGGACAATCGCGGGCGCACGCCGCATGACGAGACCTCACGCTGAGGGAACCCCCACAGAACCCTTCGTGTCGCCCCGGGGAAGTGCGCCGATCGCGTCGAACAGGCCGGGCTGATTGTGTGGCGGCCAACTGGTCCAGCGGCGGGGCACACATGGGGATCTCGTTGTTTCCGCGCATACTTCGATCTGCCCGAGAACGAGCTGATCACCATGGGTGGCCGCAGCCAGCAGCTGTACCCGACCCCTCCGGGACCACTCGTGGCCCCGGAGGGTCTTGCCGTCCACCGCGACCCCCGTCAGCGGTCGGCTGGCGGCCCCGTCGGCCCGACCGGCCGCTGCTGTCTGCTTGGTTGTGGACGAGGCTCCGGAATTACGTGGTCCTGGGAAGGACGCACGTACCTATCCGGAGCTTCGTTCGCCCATCACCCCACCGCGCCGGAGATCACCGATCTCTCCCCCGAACGGGCGCCCTCACCGCCCAAAACGACCTTGACCGTGCGGGTCAGATGCTTTGCGACCGTAGAAGTACCTTGTCGGGCTTGCCTGTGTTATTCATTGGCAGCGCGCTCAAGAAATTTATCTTCTCTGGCACGTGGATCGGGGACAGCGCCTCGGTAATTCTTGCGCGGATGTCCTCTATCTTGACCACCTCGGCTGGATTGCATTCGATTGCGGCGAAGATATGTTCGGTGCCATCCTCGTCCTGCACGCCGTAAACAGCTGCCAGCCGGACGCCGGGATGGGCAAGAATCTCCGCCTCGACAACGATGGGATGAACCTTGACGCCTTTAACCTTGATGACGTCGGCCACTCGGCCCACGAGGGTCAGGTATCCCCGATCGTTGAAATAACCGAGATCTCCAGTGAAATACCAGCCGTCACGAAGGACTCGTGTAGTCAATTCCGGGTTGCCGGTATAGCCATCCATCACCTGCTGCGAGCGGACGCGAACCTCGCCGATTTCCCCCACGATCAATTGCGCACCCGAATCCGAGTTGCAGACAACAACCTCCACGCCAGGAAAAGGCCGTCCGACCGTGCCCACAAGTTCCGGGTCACCGTGCTCCTCAGGCGCCAGGATCGAAATCTGATAACTCTCACCCGATCCATACCATCCCACCAGGGTAGGGCCGAGAAGCCGAAAAGCCTGTGCGAGTCTGGCTGGTGCGCCAGGGCTGCCACCGTAGATAATCCGCTTCAGCGAAGATAAACCAGCGGCTTCCAGGGCATCGTTGTGGCAGATTCCCCGATCATGTAGGTGGTCGATGAGCTGGAGCACGTGCGATGTCGCGATGAACGTCCACGAGATGTCCTGTTGTGCGGAGACGGTCCGCACGAAGTTCTCGACATCGAAGCTCTCGTGCAAATAGACCGTTCCGCCCAAGGTGAAGACCGCGTCTGCCAGCCCGGCACCGGCATGGCTCAGTGGAGTCGACAACAGGATCGACGCACAGCCGGCTTCCCGCCCAACCTCCACAAATGCACGTACTGCGCCTTCCCACGCGCGGCCCGAGGATCGGATGCCCTTGGGCCTCCCCGTGCTACCACTCGTGAAGGGGATGAAAACCAACGCATCCGAATCCCATGGCGCGACGTCTGAGGTGTCCGCGGTGTCGACCAGGCCGGCTTCATCACCGTGCTCATGGTGAAGTCGCGTCACCTGGATCCCGCCACCATCGGCGAGTTCCAGAGCACGCTCCGCATTTGTGGCATCGGTATATATGGTCATGGCTTCGGTATCACGCAAGATCTGGATCTGCTGGTCCAGTGGAAGAACCGCAGAGTAGGTGCCAGGATTCGTGTTTCGCAAATAACAAACAGCGCCACCAAGCAGATGTGTCGCGTACCGCACAGTGAGCATCTCAGGACTATTTGGTTCGACCAGGATCGCCACCACGCTGCCCTTGCCTACTCGGCAATCGCGCAGTGCTAAGAATGCTTGACGCACCGATTTAATCAGGTCGCCACCAGAGAAGGACTGGTTACGCCAATGAATGGCATCGCGATCCGGATTTGCCGCGAACAGTGAAAGGATGTCCGAGACATAACTTCGACTTGGGCTCCACCAATTCTCCGAAATACTCACGGGGCCATCCTTTAATTGCATCAGCTATGGCGATGTTGTCAGATTGGACAGTTCAATCATCGCCATGCGAGTCGGGATTCGCCAGATCGTTGGACTGGCCCTCATGGGGTATCTGAGGGCATCCCGATCGGGGTAGCCGATCGGGGCATGCGCTTGGCGCCAGACGGCCGACGCCCGGCCTGGCGAATATGGCTTTCGCCGGCTAAGACCGCACAAGAGTCACATTCACCAGATAGACGTTCCCGGTGGACCGTCCGCTCCCCAGGGCTCCATAAGTCGTTCTATCGTGCCGCGTTGTCATTATCACGTCAGGCCCGTTCCGGAACCAGCTGCGGGGCGCTTTCCCGTCCGGTGCCTGCCACGGCGCGCCGGAACTCATCTGACGCAGAGTAACGGCTTGACTTCTCCGAGTGAATCAACATACTTGACCAATCGGCCGTGCTGGACAGGGTTTTCCATGCCCTGCCGATCCCAGTGGGCGCACCATGGTTGACCGGCTCAGCCGTAGTGTCGCCTCGGTGAGTCAGCTCGCCGAACCGTTGCGCATCTCGCTTCCCGCCGTCGTCCAGCGCCTCCTGGTGCTGCTGGATAGCGGTGTGGTCAGCTCCGAGAAGGTCGGCAGGGTACGCACCTGCCGGCTGGAAGCGCAGGCGCTGAGCCAGATCGAGCTCTGGGTGGCGCAACGGAAACGGATCTGGGAGAGCGGCTTGATCGCTTTGGTGATTATCTGGAGGAGCAATGAGCGTTCAGCACGACACCTACACCGTCGAGCACATCTTCACTCAACCGCCCGCAGCCGTGTTCGCGGCGTGGTCCTCGCCTGAAGCGAAGGCGAAGTGGTTCACCGCGCCGCATGAAGGGGTGAACAGCGGCCCGCTGGAGCTGGATTTCCGCATCGGTGGCAGGGAAACCCTCAGCAGTGTCTGGACCCAGAAGGGTTTCACGTCGCACTACCACGCCGTCTACCAGAACATCGTTCCTGACGAGCGCATCGTGACGGCCTCCACCATGCACATCGACGATCGACTGCTGTCCGTGTCGGTGGGCACCATGGAATTCCGGGCGGAGGGGACAGGCACCAGACTGGTGGTCACCGATTCCGGTGCATACCTGGATGTCGAAGAGCCGGTGGTCAGCCGTGAACTGGGCATGAAGCTGTTGCTCGACCAACTGGAAGCATCTCTGGCCTCAAAGCCGTGATCCATTCCCCGGGGTCGGTGCTCGTTTTCGGCCTGAACCGAAACGAGCACCATCCCGGGGATGCCGCACAGCGGCAACCCGCTCTCCGCGGTCGTCGCGCTCGGAGTCACCAACCTGCCCGCCGAACACCGGACCCGCCGCGCTCGCGCGAAACCACTGGCCGTCGGAACCCTGCACCTGGCCGGACGCCGCGATATCGCCGAAGCCCCCTGCCGGCTCGGGCCCGCCATTCCGCGCCTCTGCCGGCTCCTCGGTCTCCCATGATCAACAATCGTTGGAGCGACCCTGGGGCGCACCCCGCTACGACTGACACGCGGGTGTAGTTACTTAAGGTACCGATACGCTTACTTAAGGTGCCGATACGTCGGTGCGGCATGATCGATGAGAGCCTGCCAGCTCGATCACGGAAGACCGGTGAGAGTGCGGGCTCTCGCGTGAACGTAGAAGTGAAGGGGAAATCATGAATCGAATATCCGCCCTCTCCGGGGGTATAGCTGAGCTTCGTCGTCGGGTGCGGGGCGCGGTGACGTTGCCAGGGGATGAGGCGTATGACCAGGAACGGACTGGTTTCCAGCTGCACGAGCCACGCACTCCGGATGTCATCGTCACGGCGACGGATACCGACGATGTTCGTGGTGCTGTCGCTTTCGCCGCGGAGCATGGGCTTCCGGTCGCTGTGCTGTCGGCCGGACATGGACTGGGTGCGTTCATTGACGGTGGCATGCTGATCCGTACCAGTGGCCTGCGTGAGCTGCACGTCGATCCACAGCGCCGCAGCGCTCGGATGGCAGCGGGCGTCCAATGGCAGCAGGTGATCGAGGCCGCCGCGCCATATGGTCTGGCGCCGTTGTCCGGGAGTACCCCGCTGGTCGGTGCGGTCTCCTATGTCCTCGGGGGTGGCATCGGCCTGCTCGCCAGGAAATTCGGGTACGCCGCCGACCATGTGCGTGGACTGGAGCTCGTAACCCCTGACGGCCGGCTGAGGCAGGTCACTGCTGACAGCGACCCTGATCTGTTCTGGGCGGTGCGCGGCGCCGGGGGTAACTTCGGCGTGGTCACCTCGCTTGAGGTGGACCTTTTCCCGGTGAGCTCGCTGTATGGCGGATCGCTCTATTTCGATCCGACCGGAGTGCCGGAGGTATTGCGCCAATGGATTCGCTGGACCGCGGACGTGCCAGATGACATGACAACCTCGATCGCGATGATCCCGTTCCCGGACGTGCCGTTTCTGCCGCCGATGCTGCGTGGGCGCCATGTGCTCCAGCTCCGTGTGGCCTACGCCGGCGATTCGGTCACCGGGGAGCGATTGGTGGCGCCGTTGCGTGCGGCAGGTCCCGTGCTGCTCGACGGTCTTGGTGAGGTCCCGTACCTGAAGTCGGAAACGATCTGCAACGACCCCACCGACCCCAACCCGTTCTACTCCACCAATGCGATGCTCGAAGACCTGGATTCGGCTGACGCCGACGCGATCATGTCGATCGCAGGCCCCGGCGGGAAATTCCCGTGTGTGGTGGAGATCCGGCATCTGGGTGGGGCCCTGGCCCGACCGGCGACGGTCCCCAATGCCGTCGGTCACCGGGACGCGCGTTTTCTGCTGGGGGTCGGCTCGCGGTTCAGCAGCCAGGTACCGGGGGCGGAAGAGCTGGATCGGGTCAGGGTCACGCATCGAACGGTGCTCGACACGGTCCGCGCCCGCTCGCGTGGGCAGTACCTGAATTTCCTGTCCGGCGAAAGTGCGGACATCGATGCGGTGCGCGCGTCTTATGACAGCCAGGACTACGTGCGACTGACTCAGCTCAAGGCCCAGTACGACCCGAACAATCTCTTCCGGCTCAACCACAACATCCCGCCGGTGGCCGTCCGCTGACCTCCTGTGGCTCAGCACGCAACCTTGGCCGGATACTGGGTGGAGAGCCTCCGGCGAAATTGCCTGGGTGTGGCTCGCTGGTTGCACCAGCGGGTGTAGCGATCGACGGCGGCGTTGTACTCGGAGTGGCTGCGGTAGCGGTGCCGTTGCGGGGGAACGACTGTAAGGCGGCGAACCCGGCCTTGATCCAGTTCAGCCGTATTTCACAGGTGTTGCGCTGACGGCGTGTCGCCGACCGGGTAGATGGGGTCTCCGGTAGATCGCGATCTTCGGCCGAGAAGGTCGTGAATACCGGAGACCTCGTGGCCGGCGTAGCGCTGACGGGGCGTGTTGATCTGATCGCCGCCCGGCGGCCCGGATCGTTGCCAGCGCAAGGCCACCTGGATACGCTCGCGGCGTGGAGTTGCGCCAGCTTGAGTACTTCGTCGCAGTGGCAGAGGAAGCCAGTTTCACCAAAGCGGCAGCTCGGTGCTTCGTGGCACAGCCCGGTGTGAGTGCCCAGGTGAGGCGTCTGGAGCGAGAACTCGGACTGGATCTGCTCGACCGCAGGGGCCGCACGGTCCGGTTGACCAGCGCGGGCGAGGCAGTCCTCCCGTATGCCCGGCAGGCCCTTGACGGTGTGGCCAAGCTGCGTCACACGGTGGACGAGTTCACCGGGGTCGTGCGTGGCCGGGTGGCCATGGGAATGGTTCGGGCGGGCCTCACGCTGGAAGGGCTGCCGTCCATGCTGGCCGACTTCCACAAAAGCTACCCCGGGGTGGAGATCAGCCTCTCGGAGGACAACACGGAGAACCTGGTCGATTCGGTCGCGGACGGTCGACTCGATATCGCGCTGGCCGCATTGACCGGCGACACTCCCGAGGGCATCGAGGTCGATGTCCTGTTCGACGAGGAAATCGTCCTGGCAGTCTCACCCAGTGATCAGTTGGCGGACCGGCGATTCATCTCGATCGACGAGCTGCGCGATCGCCCCCTGATCTGCTTGCCCAGGGGCAGTGGGATTCGTGCGTGTCTGGAGCAGGAGTGTGAGTCCGCCGGATTCCAGCCGAAGGTCACCATAGAGGTCAGTAATCTGCCGATGCTGGCCGACCTCGCCGCGCGGGAATTCGCGCCCGCGATACTGCCCGTTTCCATGATCGATGAGTACCCGGACACTCTGCGAGCCGTGCGGTTCGCCGATCCCGGAATCCGCGGCAGGATGGGACTGATCTGGCGGTCGGTGGGGCCCATCAGCCCCGCTGCCCGGGTTTTCGTGCGATACGCACGGCAGGCGTTCCCAGCCGGCGAGTCGCTGGCGGAACCGACCAACGGCTGAAATCTCCGTCAGCAGGTCTGCCGAGAAGGGCGCTCACCTGCTCGTATAACCATTACTTCTGCGTGTGAGAAGTTCCTGATCTTTGCTTTCTGATCACCTTTGGTTGGACTATGGGTCCACGGGACCCCGCCGTTTGGGTCGGGATCGGTAGCAATGGGAACTTCACGAATGGACTTTCGCCCGCAAGACACCCGCGAGCTCAGACGCCAGGTGATCGGCGTCGTGATCGAAGCAGGGCATGGTGACATCGACCAGGAACTGACCGGTTATCAGGCGGTATCGCCCAACATCCGGCACTGGTCGTCAGGGTGGCAGATGGCAATGATGCGCGGGCCGCAGTGCGTTTCGCGGCGGCCGCGGACCACCCTCAGTACCTCTATGACGAGCCGCCCCGGCTACGACTGGCCGGGATCAAGGCCAAAGCCGAGCCGGCGACTCTGTTCCGCTACACGCGGGACATCGAGCCCGCTCAGTAGTAAATGATAACTGGGGATGGAGTTTCACGATGACAAGCAAAGTAATTGTGCAGGATGATAGTGCCACGGCGAAGGTTAATCCGTGGATCGCCCTATCGGCTCTGTGTATTGGGTTCTTCCTCGTCACGATGGATACCACCATCGTGAACATCGCCATTCCGCAGATGCTGGTCACTCTGCACACCGATCTCAACCAGATCACCTGGGTTAACAGCGTCTACCTGCTCACTTACTCGGTCCCGTTGTTGCTGGCGGGCAGGCTGGGTGACCAATGGGGACGCAAACCGGTGTTCCTGACCGGTATGGCCGTGTTCACGTTGGCTTCGTTGTGGTGTGGGCTATCGGCCAGCGTCGAGATGCTGATCGTGGCCCGGGCAGTGCAGGGAATCGGCGCGGCGCTGATGACCCCGCAGACCATGGCGTTCATCTCCACCCTATTCCCCGCCGAGCGCAGGGGAGCGGCCTTGGGAATATGGGGCGCGGTAGCCGCACTGGCCTCTATCGTGGGCCCGCTGTTCGGTGGTGTCCTGGTAGGCACGGTCGGCTGGCAGTGGATTTTCCTGATCAACGTGCCCATTGGCATCCTCGGTCTGGTGATGACCGTCCGGCTGGTCCCGGGGGCGCTGCCCCGGCACAAGCGGGGGACCGACCTGCTTGGCACCCTGTTGTCCGGACTGGGGATCTTTCTGCTCGTCTTCGGCCTGCAGAACGGTCAGCACTACCGGTGGGGGACGGTGACGGGGCCAGTGACGATCTCCGGGATGCTTGTGGCCGGAGTGGTGTTGATCGGCGTGTTCGTGATCTGGCAACGGTACAACCGGGGCGAGCCGTTGATTCCACTCGCACTGTTTCGTGGATTCAACTTCAGTGTGGCCACGGTCATTGCGGGATCGGTCGGGTTTTCGCTGACCGGTTTCTACCTGCCGCTGTCCCTGTTCATGCAGTCCGTGCAGCAGGTGTCGCCCGGGATGGCAGGACTGATCTTGGTGCCGATGGCCATCGCGGGCGGGATCGCGGGACCGATGGCCGGCCGGCTGTCCGACAAGATCAGCGGTAAGTGGGTGGTCGTCGTCGGCTTCCTGATTTATGCGCTGGGCATCCTGATCACCGTGTTGGTCACCACGCCACAGACCAGCCCATGGACGCTGGCGCTGGTGCTGATCATCATTGGAATCGGCACCGGTACGGCGTTCGCGCCGCTGGCCAACGTCGCGATGAACGGTATCCCCGGGCAGATGCTCGGTGCGGCGTCCGGAACCTACAACGCGGTCCGGCAGGTGGCGAGTGTGGTCGGTATCGCCGCCGTCAGTGTGCTGTTGCAGGGTTGGCTGCCCGACTCGATCCGTGCCCAGACGCCGGAGCTCGCCGCGAAGTTGCCTGCTGAGTACAGGGAGGAATTCCTGCGCAGGGCCGGGCAATTGGGCGGCGAGGCAACGGAATTCGGCGGGGCGCCCGGATTGGGGACCCAGCCGGGCGGGGTGGTGAGTGATGCCCTCGCCGCGCTGTACCACCAGGCGCTCACCGACGCCATTCACGCGTCACTGCTCTTGCTGACCGCGGCCGTGCTGGTGGGGGCGGTCGCCGCCCTCGTCCTGCGCGGCCGTTCCGCTGCAGCGAGGTAATAACGAACAGGTCCGGTGGCACCGTCATGGCGTGCCACCGGATCCTGTTTCACCCTCCTGAGGTGATCGCGACCCGATGTCCGGTTCCGCCACGTGAGCTATCCGTTCACCCCACGGCGTGGGGACATACCGCGGTACACCTGATTGCGGATGCCTGCTTCGCTCACTGAGAGCGGCGTGGGCATGCCGAAGCGGCCGCGGTAGATCTTGGCGGCGTAGGGGAATTCGACACCGGCGGGTGTGTGGGGGCGGTCTCCCAGGGCGGCGAGCGGCGCCCGGCGGTGAAGGGCCCGATCGTCCATGGATGACCGGGATACGGGTGAGGCAGACGGGGAGCCTGACGTGGTGGCGGGGCGACACGCTGTGTGCGTCGGACACACGAGTGGGGGACCTGTTGCCGAGCGTCCCCCGGGTGAAGCTGCTGCGTATCGCCGCCGCCACGGCCGCGCCCTTCGTCCGCGCGGCGCCGGGGTTGACACCGTCGGCAACTACCCGGTTCCGCTTTCCCGCCGCTGTGGCTTCGGGGCCGGACCCCGAAGCCACAACGATCAGTTCGCGTTCGCCGGCGCGGAATCCGGCGCGGTCGCCAGGCGCGAGATACCCTCGCGAATCAGTTCACCGACCCGGAGGGCGAAGCCCACACCGAACCGGTTCTCATCCGCGGTGATCTCCAGACTGAACCCGAGCTGACCGTCGCTGATCACCTCGACCCGCACCGGCAGAGTGCTCTGCACACGCCGGTCTTCCGCCCGGGTCGTGAGGCCCTCGTCCACGAGCTCGTTCCTGGCGTGGAGGGTGTAGCTGAACGCCATCTCGAACGGAGATCCCCCCAGCAGGTCGCGCACCTCGGAGAACGGGAACCTCCGGTGCGGCAACAGATCCTGTTCGGCCTGTTGTGCCGCGCGTGCGAGCCCGAGCCAGGTGTCCGTCGGGGCGAGGCGCACCGGGAGACGATTGAGGAACAGCCCGAGGGTCCGGTCTCCTCCCGTGGTCTCCGGCCTGCCGTTGACCGATATCCCGACCACCGGCTCCCGGGTGGCCGACAGCGAGGCGACCGCTGTGTAGAAGGCGGCGAATACCTGGGACTTCACCGGTATGCCGTGCACGGCCACATTCTCGGCCAGTCCTCTGGCGTGTTCGTCGGGCAGGCGCAGCGAGATCGTCTGGTAGCGACGTTCCTGTCGGTCTGCCTCCGGGATCACCGCGTCCGCGAAACCGCGGAAGTACTCGCGGGACGCCTCGTTCGCGAGCGCGGCACGTTCCAGCTTGACGTACTCGGCGAGCGGAGCCGGTGGTGCGAACGTCGCCTGATCGCCGGCCAGGTGTGCCTGGTAGCCCCTCAGCAGTTCCAGAGCGAGCACGGATTCGCTCCATGCGTCCAGAACAGCGTGATGGAACGCGTAGGACAACTGGAATCGGTCCTCGCCCAGACGGGCGGCGTGCACGCGGAAAAGCGGCGCGACTTCCGGGTCGAACGGCGCTGCCAGTTCTCGCATGGCGTTCTCGTGCCGGACGATCAAGCCAACCGCATCCATGCCCTGGTGATCGTCGACGGTGAGCGGGATCGCCGCGTCCGGTTCCACCAGCTGTACCGGCAGACTGAACGTGGTCAGATCGAACCGGGTACGCAGAATCGGATGCCCCTGAGCGATGTCGTCGAGGGCGCGGCGAAGCGCGTCCTCCTTCAGCGGCAGCGAGATCTCCCGGGAGACCGTGTCCACGCAGGTTGCCTGGACGCTGGTCTTGCTTTCGAGGTTCATGTCCAGCTGCAGCCTGGTCGCGGGCATGGCCGAGACGACTGAGGAGGGCACCTTCGCCAGGTCCTCGGAGTCGAGCAGTGCGAACTCGTCCTCGTCGGCCTGCTCGGTTGCCGCTGAGCTCAGACTGAGCCCTGCGCACACCGCGCGCAGGGTGGTGTTCTTGAACAGCCTGGGGAGATCGAGAATCAGGCCCCGATCCTCGGCAGCGCCGAGGACCCGGATGGCCATCAGCGAGTTCCCGCCCAGTGCGAAGAAGTCCGAGGAGGGACCCACCGCGGCGACCCCCAGCACCGTGCGCCACACCTCGGCGAGTACCTCCTCCGCCGGAGTCAGCTCCTCCCCGGCGGCGGCCTCGGGGGACTCTGCAACACGGTGATCGGCCAGTACCCGACGGTCCACCTTGCCGGAGGAGGTCAGCGGCAAGGCAGGGTGCTCGACGACCTGCGCGGGCAGCATGTACTCCGGCAGAGTGGTCCGCAGATAGGTCAGCAGGTCCTCGCGGGCCACAGTCCCCGCGATGTGTGCCACCAGGTGCTCGTCCGTCAGGAGCACACAGGCGGCTGTTATCGCGGGGTGGCTGAGTATCGCCTGTTCCACCTCCGCCAGTTCCACCCGATGCCCACGCACCTTGACCTGGGTGTCCAGCCTGCCTATGAACTCGATCAGTCCGTCCGGTCGCAGCCGGCCCTCATCGCCGGTCGCGTACATCCGGCTGCCGGGCGTCGAGGAGAACGGGTCCGGCAGGAAGCTCTCCGCGGTCCTGGCAGGCTGTTTCAGGTAGCCGCGGGCCACGGCCCTGCCGCCGATGTGGATCTCGCCGCGCTCGCCAGGTCGTACCGGACGTAGGTCTGGGGCGAGCAGGTACAGGTCCGCGCCGTCGATCGCCATGCCGAGCGGCAGCACCGCGGCGTCCGCGGGCACCTCGCTCATCGGGTGCGAGCTGACCAGTGTGGTTCCTTCGGTGGGCCCGTAGACGTTGTTGAACAGGAACGGTTCACCCTGGGCGGTCTTGTGCTCGACATACCGGTGAGCATGTCCGGCGGACATCGCGTCACCACCGACGACCAGTTGCCGGACCGTTCCCAGTGTCTCCAGATGCCGATCCACCATGACGTGGAACAGCGCGGGTGTCAGGAGCAGCGTGGTCACCTGCTCCTCTCGCAGGCAGCGGGGCAGCTCCTCCAGCGCGTGGTACGTCGGTGCGGCCAGCAGGAGTCGCGCGCCGTTCGCCAGGGCACCCCAGATCTCGAAGGCGGACGCGTCGAAGGCGGTCGGCGCGAGCTGCAGCACTGTTTCCTGCGGTCCGAAGTGGACGTAGCTCTGGTGTGCCGCCACCAGGTTCACCGCTCCGCCATGGGTCACGCCGACACCCTTGGGCCGTCCGGTGCTGCCCGAGGTGAAGATCACGTATGCCAGGTCCTCCGGTCCCACCGCAGGCAGCGGGGTACCCGGGACATCCGCCAATTCCCTGGGATCGCGTACCGGCACCTCCGCCTGGTAGCCGGACTCGGAGAGCACCAGGACAGCGTCTGTCTCCCGCACCATGTGCCGTAGTCGGTCGTCCGGGTAGTCGGTAGGCAGGGGTAGATAGGCCGCGCCCGCCTTGAGGACGGCCAGCATCGCGACAATGGCGACGGGGGAGCGGTCCAGATGCAGACCGACCACGTCACCGTGCCTGACCCCGCTGGCGACCAGCCCTCGGGCAAGGGCTTCGGCATGGTCGCGGATCTCCCGGTAGGTGAGGTCATTCACGGCCAGGCCGTCCGGCGCGGCCTTGTCGAAGCGTTCGTGCAGCGTGTGGATCTCGGACATTCTTTCCCCCTTAGCCCAATGGAGTGAATCGCACCGGGAGACTGTGCATCCCGGCCAGGAAGTTCGAGTAGATGTACTTCGGTTCGCCGAGGACGGTGATGTCGCTGACGAGTTCGGCCAGCGCGTCCAGTAATGCGACCAGTTCGATCCGGGCCAGCGCAGCGCCCAGGCAGAAGTGCGGGCCGTAGGCGAAGGACAGATGTCGATTCGGTGCGCGGTCCGGGTTCAGCCGGTGGGGCTCGTGGAACTCGGCGTCGTCGAAGTTGGCCGCGTTGTTCCACACGGTCACCACATCGCCGGCCCGGATCGCAGTGCCACCCAGTTCGGTGTCGGTGACCGCGACGCGCCCCACGTGCAGGGCCGGTGTCGTCCAGCGCAACAGCTCTTCGACGAACACGTCCTGATCCAGATCGCCCGCACGCAGGCGGGCCCAGATCTCGGGGTGTTCCGCGAGTGCCTTGACGGTGCCGACCAACGCCAGCCGGGTCGTCTCGTCACCACCCAGCAGCAGGCTGTAGCAGTTGAACACGAGTTCGTCGTCGGCCAGGGCCAGCGGCCCCCGGGTCATTTCGATGAGAGTGCCGATCAGGTCGTCCCTGGGTGGCCCCGCGGCGCGGCGCTTGCTCAGCCGGGAGAAGTACAGCAGCAGCCCGTTCCTGGCCAGCGTGGCCTCGAGCTCGTCCGCGTACTGCTCCTGGGAGGCCAGCGATGTGCTGGCGTCGATGAACAGCTGGGGCCGGTCCGCCTCGGGGATGTCCAGGAGGTCGCAGATGGCGGTGAGGGGGATGTGCGGAGCGACGTCAACGGCGAAGTCGCAGCTGTCGGTGGTGGTCGCATTCGCGACCAGCTCACGCATCGCCGCCCGCACGCGAATGCGCAGTGACGCCAGATTGGCGGGACTGAAGGACTTGATCAGTTCGCGGCGGACGGCGCGGTGCCGCGGGCCGTCGGTGACCGCGAGCATCCGTCCGCCCGCCGAGTCTCCGCCCCGCAGCAGAGTCTCCATCACGTTGCCCTGTTCGGAAGTGAATCGAACATTGTCCCGGTACACCTCGGTGGCCAGGGCGTGCGTGCTGACCACCCAGAACCCGGGTCGTCCGGCAGAAGGCGGGTGCCAGGCGACCGGTTGCCCTTCGCGTTGTTCTGCCCAGAACTCACTGAGGTCCGGCCGCAGGTGGGTCGCTGGATCTGTCAGGTCCAGTTCCGACATGGTGATGGTCACGTGGTCTCCAGTTTCGTCGCAGCGAACTCAAGGTCGCCGGGCGCGGTGTGCGGAGGGGGCGTCCGGCGGACGGCCGGCGGGACATCGGTCGGTCCGGGGCGGGCAGCGCACCCCGCACGTACGGCCTTCCCGAAGGCGACCGGATCGTTCCGGTAGTAGAAGTGGTCCCCGGGCATGACGGCCGTGGCGAACGGTCCGGTGGTCAGTTCGCCCCACGCCGTGAGGTGGTCTTCGTCCAGCCACGGATCGTCGGAGCTGCCGATGGCCAGTAGTGGTGCCCGCACGGCGCCGCCGGCCCGCAGGTGCCGGGCGAGCAGCAAGTAGTCGGCCCGCAACGCGTCCAGCGCCATGTCCACCGCCAGCTGGTTGGCCATCAGTTCGGGTGTGCCGAATCCGTTGCCGACCAGTGCGCTGAGCCATGCCGCGCGGTCCATCGCCAGCACCTGCTCCTCACGGAGCAGAGAGAGATGTGCCGGCCTGGCCGCGGACACGACCAGTTGGGCGACCCGCCGGCCTCGGTCCTCGAGTTCGCGGGTGATCTCGTGGCACAGCAGCGCCCCGACGCTGTGCCCGACCAGGGTGAGCGGGCCGGTGGTGTGCGTGGCCAGTTCGATCGCGACCTCGTGAGCCAGCTCGCCCAGTGAGGTGGCGTGTGCTTCACCGGCGCGAGGGCCACGGCCGGGGTACTGCACGATGATCGCCGAGTCGGCGACGTGCGGAAGCCAATCCGCCACAGAGTAGGCACTCCCACCGCCGAACGGGGCCAGCACGGTCGTGGCCGGGGCGTCGCCGAACTGCCACAGTGCGGAGGAGATGCGGCGGCGAGTCACGATCGCCGGCTGGACAGGGGCGTGATGTCGGTCCACCGCAGCTCGATATCGGCCAGGCATTCCTCACGGGTGCCCTGGAAGCCGACCGGTTCCCAGCCCTCGGGCAGCGGGCGTTGGGCCGGCCAGATCGAGTGCTGATCCTCCGCGTTGTGCACCACCTGGAATGTCATGAGCCTTCCTCCTGACTGTGTCGCCCGCCGACCGCCGCCTGCGGGTAGTGGATGTGTGAGACCGGTGCGGCCCAGGGCACGGCGCATCCCGCGGATCTGCGCTGCGCTCTCACGCTGGAAGCGTGGTTTGCCGGGCGTCCCGGAGGGATTCGGCGGGATCTGGTCCAGGAGAAGAACCCGTTCCGGGGCATGGACGGGGACAGGACGGAAACGACGTGCTTGCGCATGGCTGCTGCTGACCAAGGCCGTACGGTGATCGCCGCGTGCGTAGCGCCCGTCATGGTGCAGCTCGCGCTCGACGCCGTCAGCACCCCGATGACCACGCCACGGTTGACTCGCTTGTCGACCAGAGACCGATGGACCTCGGCGACTGACAGCAGTTACATCGCCACCGTGATCCAGGAACCGCGGTAGTGCCGGACCTCTTTGTCCGGTTGTGTCGCGAGAACGGAGATCGGCTTGGCCGCATGACCCCCTCAGTCGCCGCCCACCGCGCCTCCCCTAGTGACGTCACGCGGTTCCCTGCCTCCCTACGGGGGATGTCCTCTGGCTAAGAGAATTCTCCGGATTGGGAAACTCTGGGCACAGCTGAGTTCGGGTACTTCGGTGGGGCTCACGGAAGTCGAGTCATATGGGGTACCCATCCGGGTACTGAATCGCTCCGGGTCGGGACTGTGAACAGGTTCTGGTCCAATTTGCCTGATTAAGGAGTGTTTGTGCTATTGAGGTGATGAGCAGGATTCTTTTGCGGATGTGCGGCTTTACCGAATGCGCGGTGCGGTCTTCATGAATGCGTTGGCGGAGCATCGGAAGAAGCGGGCTGAGCTGGTCTCCGCGACAGTGCGACCGTGCACACCAGGGGCCTTGGGAAACGGCAGCGCGGCTCTCAGCCGGGAACACCACGTTCATTGCGTACGTCGCCGGCGTTATGCGTGCGGGCCGGTGTGGGGATGGTGTCCATGATCCCGGTCGCTTGGGAGTACCGGCAGCGCCACCGGCCGTCCGCGGCGAGGGTGTAGGTGTCGATGTGCCGGCATTCGTGGGCCGGGATGGCGTTGCCGTCCACGCGCACCGCGATCAGGCAGCGGTAGCGGAGTACGGCGAGGGAACCCGAGACGAGCACATCGATACCGGAGGTCGTTTCGAGCCGGCTGTAGGCCAGCCGGCCGGTGACGAGCCGCTGACGGTACTCGATCTTGTCCCATACCGTTCCGGTCGGATTGCACAGCTCGTAGGCGTCGTCGTGCAGCGTGTCGAACCGCGCTGTATCGACCGTCAGGAGAGCGTCGATCCGCTGCGTTTCCAGCTGCGTGAGGTGTTCGGTGAGATCGCCGGTCATGCTCGTCCCTTCGGTGGACACCTACAGCAGCCTGGCCAGGGCATCGGCTGAGGCGCTGCCCGGTTCGGCGTTGTAGACGATGATCACCTGCTCGTCGGATCCGGAGACCGCGAGGCTCTGCCTGCGCAGCACCAGCAGGCCCGCGTCGGGGTGGTCGAACCGCTTGGTCTCGTCGCGGGACGGCCGGACATCGTGCCGTTCCCATCGGTGGCGGAACTCGTCGTCGTCCCGCAGCTCGGCCACGAGGGCGGCGGTCCGGGGATCGCGCGGGTCGGCTGTCGACCGCAGGGCCGCGACCGTCTGCGTGGCGATGTCCGGCCAGTCCGGGAACAACCCGCGCACAGTGGGGTCGAGGAACACCTCGCGGACCAGGTTGCGGCCGGGGTGGTACATCGGGGCGAGCATCATGGCGGCCTTGTTGGCCGCCAGCACGTCGAACCGGCGGTCGCGGACGTACGCCGGGGTGCTGCCCCAGGAGTCGAGCAGGTGCTGAATCCCGGCACCGGCCTCGCCCGCCCGGGTCGGCGTGGCGGGCGGATCGGCGAGTGCACGCAGGTACGCGGCGGCGTCCGGGTCGAGGCGCAATGCCGTCGCCAGCGCGTCCAGCACCTGCGGGGACGGGTTCCGATCGACACCCTGCTCCAGCCTGGTCAGGTACTGCAGGGAGACACCGGCGATCCGGGCGAGCTCCTCACGGCGCAGGCCGGATACCCGGCGCCTGCCGTGGGAGGTCAGCCCCGCCTCGTCCGGCCGTACGCGGGCCCGGCGCGCCTGGAGGAACTCGCCCAGGAAGTTGTCACGGGTCATCGCCCCCGAGGGTATCCCTGCCAGGGAGCTGGTTGGCGATCGTCCGCGGCGGCAGGGTGATGACCATGACGAGAACATGGTTCATCACCGGGGCATCGCGAGGATTCGGCCGCGTCTGGGCGGCAGCGGCACTGGAGCGCGGTGACCGGGTCGCCGCGACGGCCCGCCGGCCCGAGACACTTCAGGATCTGGCCGAGACCTACGGGGACCGCGTACTGCCGATCACACTCGATGTCACCGACCGGGCACAGGTGTTCGGGGCGGTCGACCGGGCCGCGACGGTCTTCGGCGGTCTGGACGTGGTGGTCAACAACGCTGGTTACGGCCTGTTCGGCATGGTCGAGGAGACGACCGAGGAGCAGGCCCGGGCGCAGATCGAGACCAACCTGTTCGGCCCGCTGTGGGTCACCCAGGCCGCGCTGCCGATCCTGCGCGCGCAGGGCAGCGGGCACCTGGTGCAGGTGTCCAGCATCGGCGGGATCGCCGCCTTTCCGACGCTGGGCCTGTACAACGCGTCCAAGTGGGCGCTGGAGGGCATGAGCGAAGCCCTGGCCCAGGAGGTCGGCCCGCTCGGCATCGCGGTGACGATCGTCGAGCCGGGGCCGTACGGCACCGACTGGGCCGGAGAGTCGGCGGCGCACACCACCCCGATCGCGGCCTATGAGCCGATCCGGCAGGCCCGCCGCGCGGGGAGCACCGCACGCGCCCCGCAGGACCCCTCGGCCACCGCCGACGTGCTGCTGAAGCTGGTCGACCTGCCGGAACCACCACTGCGCCTGTTCCTCGGCGGCTACCCGTACCCGATCGCCGAGAAGGTCTACCAGCAGCGGCTCGCCACCTGGCGGCAGTGGCGGGAGCTGGCCGAGCTGGCATGACCGGCGAGGTCACCGGTGGGCGCGACAGCAACGACGCCGTCGAGCCCCACTGGCTATCCCCGAGCGACCTCGGCGGTGTGCGCGGGGATGTAGCGCTCGCCCAGCACCTGGTCGCCGAGCGGATCCAGCACGGCCAGCGCCTCGGCGTCCAGGGTGAGCCCCAGCGCGGCCGCGTTCTGCTCCAACCGGGCCGGGCTGCGGGTGCCCGGGATGCTCGCCACCGCCACCCCGAGCCGCTCGGCCTGGGCGTACACCCAGGCCAGCGCCACCTGGGCCGGGGGGACACCCAGCCGGTCGGCCACCTCGCGTACGGTCTGCACGATCCTCTCGTTGGCCTCGCCCGCCTCGCCGGCGAAACGGGGATTGGTACGCCGGAAGTCGTCCTCGCCCAGGGTGGAGCGATCCAGGGTGCCGGTCAGGAATCCCCGCCCCAGCGGCGAGTACGGCACCAGCCCGACCCCCAGCTCGGCCATCACCGGCGTGACCGCCTCGACGTCGCGGGTCCACAGCGAGTACTCGCTCTGCACCGCGGTGATCGGATGCACCGCGTGCGCCCGGCGCAGCAGCTCCCCGTCGACCTCGGACAGGCCCAGATGGCGGACCTTGCCCGCCTCGACCAGCTCGGCCATCGCCCCGACGGTCTCCTCGATCTCCACGTCCTGAGGCGGGCGGTGGGCGTAGTACAGGTCGATCACCTCCACACCCAGCCGCACCAGCGAGGCCTCGCAGGAGCGCAGCACGAAGTCCCGCGCCCCGCGAATGCGACGTGCCCGGTCGCCGGCGCTGCGGTCGATGCCGAACTTGGTGGCCAGCTGCACCCGGTCCCGTCGGCCGTGGATGGCCCGGCCCACCAGCACCTCGTTGTGCCCGGCGCCGTAGGCGTCGGCGGTGTCCAGGAACGTGACGCCGAGCTCCAGGGCCCGGTCGATGGTGGCCAGGCCGCCGTCCCAGTCGGCGGCGCCGTAGCTTCCGCTCATCCCCATGCACCCCAGGCCCATCGCGCTGACGGTGAGACCGGGCGAGCCGAGCGTGGTTCGAGTGATCATGCGGGTACTCCTCCTGCCCGGCGGACCGGGCGGTACCTCAAGGGCTGACGAACGCCTCCGACCCTAGGATCTGGAGCGCGCTCAAGGTCAAGCCCGAGAACCGGCCCGCCGGCTGGACGAACGCGGGGCTGTCCGTTTGACTAGGCCTTTCGGTGTTACCGCGACGTTCGACTGGGGCTTGATGACTCATGGCACGCATCGACCACATCGACGACCCGAACGCGCCCGCGATCAACAGCGTGGTCCCCTCCGTGACCTGCGTCGTACAGAACGACGACGGTCAGGTGCTGATGATCCACCGGGTCGACAACGACCTCTGGGCGGTGCCTGGCGGTGGTCATGAGCCCGGGGAGTCCATCACCGACACGGTGCGGCGCGAGGTCCGGGAGGAGACCGGCCTGGAGATCGAGGTGCTCCGGCTGAGCGGCACGTACACCAATCCGCGGCATGTCATGGCCTATGACGACGGCGAGGTCCGTCAGCAGTTCTCGCTCTGCTTCGTCGGCCGGGCCGTCGGAGGCCGGCTTCGCGGGGACGGGGTGGAGACGAAGGCAGTCCGCTGGGTCGCGCCGGCTGACATCGCGGGCCTGAACCTGCACCCCTCGATGCGCCTGCGTATCGAGCACGCTCTCGACTCCGGTCGGACTGCGCCCTACCTGGGCTGAGTGCCGCCGGTTGTACCGTGCGCCGCATGCGCATCGACTGGGCCCGGCACGGACAGAACGTGGCGAATCTGACCGAGACGTTCTCGCACCGTGTCTACGACGGCGACCTGACCGAACTGGGCCGGCAGCAGGCTCATCGACTCGGTGAACGCCTCGCTGCGGAAGGTCGGTCCTACACCCGGCTCGTCACCTCACCGCTGCGGCGAGCCGTGCAGACCGCCGAGATCGTGGCGGGCTACCTGGGCATCGAGATCGCCGCGACCATGGACGACCTGCGCGAACTCGACGTCGGCGAGCTGGACGGCCGGAACGACCAACAGGCGTGGGCCGTGTACAACGCGGTTCTGCGGAGCTGGCGGGACGGCGACCGCACGGCGAGGTTCCCCGGCGGCGAGGACTGCCATGAGCTCGTCGCCCGGCTGCGCACCGCGCTCGCCACGGTCACCTCCGACGCGGGTACGGGACCGGCGCTCGTCGTCGCGCACGGTGCCAACATCCGGGCGGCGCTGCCCACGATGACCGGTTCGCCGGACCCGGGTACGGACCTGGTCACCGGCGGCCTGGCCGGCCTCGATGTCACGAGCACCTCCATCGCACTCCGCGACTGGGGGACCGGCAGCCGACGACACGGGTATTAGCCTGGCGGAATGCTCGTCGACAGGATCGAGGTCAAGCCCGGCGCCGCCCAGCCCGGCCGGTGGCCCTGGACCGTCCCGGCGGTCCGGGCGATCGCCGAGAACGGCCTGGAGCTGACCAGCGACATCGTGGTGCTGGTCGGGGCCAACGGTTCTGGGAAGTCGACGCTGCTGGAGGCCGTTGCCGAGGCGTACGGCCTGGATGTGCGTGGTGGGCACGGTGGTCGCCGGTACGCCAGCGCGCTGGAGAAGGGTCCGCTCGGCGAAGCGCTCCACCTGCAGCAGGTCTGGGGGACAGTCATTTCACGGCGCGGAAGAAGCCCGCGGGTTTCTTTCTCCGCGCGGAATCGGCGATGGGGATGCTCGCGTACATGACCGAGATGGGCGTCTCCGGGTACGGCGACCGGCTGTCGTACGAGGTCAGCCATGGTGAGTCCTACCTGCAGGCGATCACCGGCCGGTTCAGCGGGCCCGGTCTGTACCTGCTCGACGAAGCCGAGGGGCCGCTGAGTTTCCAGTCGACCCTCGTGTTGCTGCACCACCTGGTCGACGTGGTGAAGCACCACGACGCACAGGTCATCTACTCCACCCACTCACCGCTGGTCGCCGCCATGCCCGGCGCCCAGCTGCTGGAACTCTCCGAGGACGGCATCGAGCCGTGCCAGTGGGATGAGCTGGAGATGGTCCGCCTGTGGCAGACCTTCCTGCGTCACCCGGGCAGGATGTTCGGTTAACGCCCCAGCACCGAGTACGACCAGCTCGTCGGTCGCCCGTTCGCGTAGGGCATCACGCCGTGGAACTGCGGACCGCCGGCGAACACGAGCGGCAGGAAACGCTGATCGCCCTCGCCGATCGGCACCTTCCCGCCCAGGAGGTCCTCGTGCCCGTCCACTGCGGAATCCGGAAGAGGAAACCGATGCGGCGTCCGAAGCCGGGCCAGGACACCGTGCCCGCCAGTTCGAGCCGGACGCACTCAATTCCGGCCTCCCCGCGCAGATGTCCTCGTCGGTTTCGACCTTGCCGCCGAGACCGTTGTACTTGCCGTAGTGGACTGGGGCCTTGATCTTTCCGGATGGTCTGCTGGTGCTGGCAGACTGAATCCATGACCGCGATCGGGTCGGACTGGGCCTGGGCATTGGATTCCAGTGACAGCGGGTTCTTCAGCCTCGTCGGCTGCCTGACCTTTGTCCGGGGTCGCTCGGCCCGGCAGGTCCTCGAGGGGTTCGGCGTTGATCCGGGCACCGTGCGCGAGATGACCCATGACGAGCTGTGCGCCGATCCGGTGTTCGACACCGCCGACTTCGACACGGGCCCGTTCTGGGTGCGGGTTGCCGAATCCGGGGACTGGACGATCGCGATCGAGTACCTGCAACTACGCGGTTGGCTGGGCAATATCGGCTGCAAACTGTCGCGTGGCACCGAGGTACTGACGGTGGCCCGCACGATCAAGGGCCCCGCCGGCGTCGACTACCACCGGGACCGTGAGTGGGTCACGTCGTTCCACATCGGCGCCGGTTACGACACCCGGGCAGGCACGCATCGGGACCACTTCGGTCCGCTGCTCACCGCGCACGGGCTGGCGGGCGTGGACGACAGGACGCTGCCGGACGACGGTGCCGGGCCTCGTGAGCAACTGGTCGGCGTGCTGGACATGTTCACCGCCGAGTTCGGGTTCCGCCTGCCCTACGCGACCTTCGACGGACCGCTGCCGGCCGGGTATCGCACCGAGCCCTACACCTTCCATTCCGCTCACCCCGACGATTGAACCTGGTGCGTAGCCGGGCCGATGGGGGACCATTCCGCGCATGGGGGAGAACAGTCCGGTCTATCGCGCGCACTTCCGAGTCAACGGGGAGGTCGCCCTCCTTGTGCTGCTGCCGTTATTCGGACTCGTCCTCACGGTCGGCTTTCGGAGCGCGTTCGTTGCCCTGTTCCTGGTGGTCACCGCGATTCCGCTGATCCGGCTGCTGATCTGCCTGGCTCGACGGCGGCCGCCGCTGCGGGCCGACGCCGATGGACTCAGCCTGAACTGCGGGTTCCGGCCGCCGCTCGTCCTGCCGTGGTCGCGGGTCGAGTCGATCGCGTTCGTGGAGGACACCTACGGCGAATCGCTGCCGATCACCCGCCTTCAGGTCAGCGTCGAGGGTCGTCGTCCCGTCCGGATCGGCATGCTCGGCTGGCGTGTGGACGTCGCGGAGCTCCGGGGCGTGCTCGCCACGGTCGCGCCGGGCGTGCCACTGGACGCAGGCAACCTCACGGAGTGGCCGCAGGCCGAAGGTGGCTATGCCGAACGGTTCCGGTTGACCTGGGAGCTGCTGGCCGCCATCGGGTTCGCCGCTGTGGTGCTGGTGCTCGTGCTGTTGTTCGGCGGCACCTTCTTCGCGATCGTGGTCCCGGTGCTGGCCGCGTTGCCGGTGATCCGGGTGCTGGTCTGCCTGTTCCGGGGGCAGCCACCGTTGCGGGTGGATGCCCGCGGACTGCGGTTCAACTGCGACTTCAGCGACCAGTTCACCGTGCCGTGGACCGAGATCCAGGCGATCAGGGTTGTCGGTTCGTCGTGGTGGGAGCGGATCCAGATCAACCCGGACGCCGAGAACGGAGACGGTCGCACCGCGTTCGGCTGGCGGACGGATCCGGTGGCATTCCGGGACGCCGTCGCCGAGTGCGCGCCGCGCGTGACGTTCGGCTGGGACCGATGAGCGACGTGCTGGTCGTCCGGTTCGAGGGAAACCCGGCGGTCGACTTGATTCCCCCGGTGCTCGCCGCGGCGTTCATGTTGGTGGCGGATTTCCCGTTCTTGCTGGGGCTGCCGTTCGTCGTGCTGCTCGCGATCAGGCCCGTGGTGCTGTTGATCCGGTCCGCACGCAAGGACATCGCGTTGCGGCTCGACGCGCAGGGGATCACGGTGGCCTCGATCTTCCGCCGGGCGGTGACGGTGCCCTGGCGGGAGGTGAACCGGATCGAGATCTTCACCGAATCGCACAACGACAGCGACGTGCGCCGGATCGACCTGTTGCGGCACCGGAAGATCGTGCTCGGCCGAGTCATCTCCGGCTGGCAGATCGACAGGGAGACGCTGCAGGCCGCCCTCGACCGGACGGTGCCGTGGGTGGAACTCGACTTCCGCGACTAACCGGGTGGCATCGGTGTATCCACCAGGAGGTCGAAGCCCAGCCCGCTGGAGCCCTCGCCCCGGCCGACTCCACGTTGGGCGCTGAGCCAGACGACGGCCCGGCCGTCGTACCAGCGAGTCCGGTTGTAGGACACCGAGAGCCGGGTGCCCGCCTGGGGGACCTCCTCCTCGTTGATGAAGTACTGCCGAGCCGCGTCGAAGCCTTCGCGCAGCAACGTCGTCCGGGCCGGGACCGGTTTCCCGTCCACGATGCCGGGCATCGACGCGCGTTGCAGCCGGATCTCCCGGTGCTGATCGTCGGTGTGCACCGGGATGAACGGGATCCAGTGTTCCGGGACGGTGTTCATCACCCGGTAGGAGAGCGGGGCGCGGGGCGGATCATCCGTCGCCGGACCGGGTTCGGTGTCGCGGGGCCGTTGCCGGAAGGCGACGACCTCGGCGGCGGCCTCGCTGCCCCGGCGGGGTTCGCCGGTAGCCGTCCGGACCGTCTGCTCGATGCCCCAGACCAGGTTGGCGGTCTCGTCGCGGATCAGCAGCACCTCCTCCAGCACCGGGCCGTCGGCGACCTTGGGCACGCTCGGCGGCAGCAGCAGGTCCGTGTCCGCGGGGACGTCCCTGGTGCCGATCGTGTCCAGGGTGAACATCGACCAGCGCTGCCATTTCTCGTCGGGTCCGGAGCCGACCGGGGAGATCAACAGCTGCTCGCCGAAGACGTCGGTCACCGTCAGGCCGCGGATCTGGGACACCGTTCCCGCCGGGAGATCGCACGGCAGCTGGTACCAGTCGTTGGCGAAGACCAGGGCGAACTCCAGGAAGATCAGCCGGGCCAGGTCGGTGCTGTTCGGGCTCACCGCGGCGAAGTTGGTGCGTCCGTCCTCGACGGCCCACCAGCGGGGCAGCGGCATTCCCGAGTAGCGGACCGGGGCCGGGAACACCGTGCGGGACAACGTCTTCTCCGGTGGCTTCGCGCCGCCGACCTTGGTGTCCGGGTCGACGGAGAACGCGTGCCAGTCCAGTGAGCCGCCCGGATACTCCTGCGCCGTCAGCACCTTCTCCGTTCCGTCCGGTGTGGACGCCGACACGGAGAACCGGTGTTCCAGCCGTTCCGGGTCCCAGGTGGCGTCGGCGGACGGTTGGTCGATCAACGCGTCGAACCAGTTCACCAGCCTCTTTCCCAGGCTGACCAGGAGCTGGTGGTGCAGGCCGGTGATGCCCTCATCGGCATCCCGACCGCCTTTCACGTGCAGGTACAGCAGATAGCCGTCCATCCGGCGACCGGCGATCGTCTGCATGGTCGCCCACACCTCCGGGTGCGCGACCTGGTGCACGTCCGGGAGGCTCTCGGGGTCCGGCAGGGCGATGGGGTATTTCTCGATGTACTGCTTCTCGTAGTTGAACAGCGGCAGGCCGAGGATCTTCGCCTGGTCCAGCAGTTTCAGCCACCGGCGGCCGATCGCCAGCCGGAGATCGAAGCCGATCTTCTCCGCCCCGAATGTCATGGGCAGTGAACGACGTTCGGCCATCGTCTCCAGTGGACGGTCGGCGGTCAGGTCCTCGGCCGCCGCGCCGGGCGCCAGGAACCGGGTCGGCCGGGACGGGGTGACCGAGTAGGTCGCGGTGACCGGGGTTCCCGCGTCGGAGCCCTGGAACTCACCGAGCTGCCACTGGCGGGTGAGCAGCCACAGGGGGTCCCGCACCTCGGCCCGCAGCGCCCGGTCGAAGTCGGTGGTGCGGGGCCTGCCCTCCAGGCGGTTCCACACCCCGATGGCCGGGGTGCTGCGTGCGGCCAGTTCCTCGGCGAACGACGGCTCAGTCATGGTCGGCCTTCCAGCGCAGGTTGGCGAGAGCGAGGTCGGTGCTGATGGTGACCGGTTCCCGGGTCGCCGACATGACGGTCGCCGGGAGCAGGTGCGCGTACCCGGTGTGGCCGAGGTGATCCGGTTCGACCGCGCGGGTCTTCGCCATCGCGAAGGTCTCGGCGACCGCGTCGACCAGGTCACCGGGCTCCCAGCGCGCCTGGGGGTCAGGCTCGGCGATCGGGGGCACGACGAGCAGCATGGCCTGCGGCGGTTCGGCGTCCGGACGGTCGTAGTGCACCGCGATGCCGGTGGTCTCCCGCTCCGCCGGGATCACCTCGGTCCACTCGTCGAGCAGCAGCCCGCACTGCTCCCGGTCGCCCAGGCCGGTGGCGTAGCAGGCGGTGAACAGCAGCCGGTCCTCCCGCAACTGCCGGTCCAGTGGCAGGTCGGGATCCTTGGCGAACTCCAGGCCGAGCCAGTGGTCACCGTCCACATAGGGCAGCTGGATCGGCGACAGCGCCGGTTCCTTCCAGCCCAGGATGCCGGTGCCCAGCAGGCCGCCCGGCCCGAGCAACGCGTCGGCCAGCAGGATGGTCTTCTCCCACAGCCGCGGCATCTCCCGCACCCGGGCCATGCCGTGCAGCCAGTCGTCGATCGGGTAGTCCCTGGCCGGCTTCAGGTGTGCGACCAGGTCTGCGCTGTCGTCGCGGGCCGCGCGCCATTGCTGGATCACCCTGTCCGGCGGGGTGAACTCCGGCACCGCGAGCACGTCCTCGCCGAGCAGCACCTTGAGCGCGTCGGTCGCCGCCCTGACCCGCTCCGGGCCGGGGATCGCCTGGTCGTGGATCACCAGCGCCTTGTCCGCCAGGCCGCCCCGCTCGGCGAGGTCCTTCTGCAGCCGGTCGGCCCGGGTCAGCAGTTCGCGGCCGAAGTCGACGACCCGGTCCTCGAACGGCGTGAGGTCCAGCCCCTCCGGGTCGATGTCGGTGAGCGGCAGCTGGGCCCTGACCTCGGCGAGCAGCCCGCTCAGCGTGGACTGGCTGGTCTGCCGTTCGAGCCGGGTGAGCCGGTCGTTGAACCTGCTGCGCTGCGCGCGTACTTCGAGCCGTTGCTCGGCCGGGGTGTTCTTGCGGGGACCGGGTTTGGTGACCACCAGTCGCTGGGCCTGCAGCAGGATGCGGAACCGCTCCTCGGCCGGGGTGGACGACGGCAGGTTCTCGTACTGGAGCAGCAGCGCGTCGGCCGCCTTCAGCGCACGCCGCATCCGCGCGGCGGTTCCGGCGACGGCGGCCAGGATCTCCTTGTAGAGACCGCGCCGCCAGGCGGCCAGCTCGCCCCAGCTGCTGCGGATCAGGCCGAAGCCACCCGCCGTGACGGTGAGCCTCGCGTACCGGCCCAGGAAGGTGTCGATGTTCTTGAGGATCTCCGCCCGTACCGGTTGGGCCGGGTACAGCGCCCCGAGGTCCACCAGGAAGTCGTCGACCTCCTCGACCAGTTCGGTCAACGACGCGCGCACCGCGGCCGGACGTTCCCGGGGCAGCGACACCGCGTCGTCGGCCCGGCCCACCGTCGCGCTTCCGGCGGCGGGCACCAGGTCGCTCGGTCGCAGCGGCCGGGAGGTGGTCAGCAGCGTGCGCAGCGCGGCGATCAGCGGGGACAGCTCGAAGAAGCTGACCTTGCCGGCGACCCGGGTGGTGTACTCGATGACCGGCTCGATGTCGGGGCGTGGCCGGGAGTTCTCCAGCACCACGCCGAGGATCCGGTCGTCCAGGTCGGACATCGCCGCCTGGTCGTTCGGACGCAGCGCCCAGAGCAGGTCGATCCGCTGCAGTCCCGCTTCCTGCTGCGTCACCACCCGTTCCCGGTGCCTGCCGTCCGGGTCCTTCCAGGTCACCAGCGCGACGACGTTCTGCGCCAGTGGCAGCACCGCGCGCAGCCAGTCGTTGATCGCGGGCTCGGCCCTGGCCCGCGGGTTGTTGGGCCCGGCCACCGTGGGGTCGTGGTCCGGGTCCAGGCCGGACTCGAACTGCAGGCCCAGCCGGTGGGTCAGCGTGGTCCCGCTGCGTGGGGTGTCCACAATGGCCGGCTCGGCGGGCAGCCCGTCCTTGGTGAACGCGTCCAAAGTGGACGACGCGCGCTCGTGGTTGCCCTGCAACGCCTGGTGGGTGCCCTCGGCGACCATCAGGTCGGCCAGCGCGTCGTGCACATCGCGCAGGCCGTCGAGTTCGGCGGTGATGCTCTTCTTCTGGCCGGAGCTCGCCGCTTCCAGGTCGGTGAAGTCGAACGGGTAGGCCCGTTGTTCCTTGGGCAGCCCGTCGACGTGCCGGAGCAGCGTCAGGCCGTCGATCACATTGCGGGCCTCGATCTGCTCGACGCTCGTCGGCTGGGCCGGGTCGGTGGGCTTCGGCCTGGTCTCGTCGATCCGGTTGGCCCGCAACGGGAACTTCAGCCGCAGCCCGGCGATCACCTTGTCGACGCCGGTATTGGTGTCGTGCAGCGCGCGTTCGAACCGCTGGCCGAGCAACGCGCCGAGCGACTGGCCCTGCCGCAGTCCGTCCACAATGGTCAGCGCGATGCGCACCCGCCGGGAACTGAGGTTGATCGCGAACATGTTCGCGTCGTCGGGTGTGCCGTTGGCCAGGTATCCGGCGCGCAGTACGGCGGCGGTCCGGGCGTGCGACGGCGACGGGGCGTGGATGTAGCCGCCGTTGTTCGCGTCGACCGGGATCGGGTCGGTGCCGAAGACCGTGGTGAGCCCAGCGGGTACCGGCTGCGTGGGCGGGGCCTGCTTCTTCGCGACGTTCTCCAGCCAGCCGTAGGCGCCGAGGTGCAGGCCACGAACCGGGGGAGTGGCGGGGTCCTGGCCATAGCGGAGCTCGGCCAGCCGCTCGTTGACCAGGCCGAGCCGCCACGCGTCGAGCCGGTAGGTGGCCACGTCGATGTGCTCGGCGAACACCCGCTCCAGCCGCGCAGTCGGCAGGCCGGCCAGCACGCCCAGCGCGGCCACCTGCTCGGCGAGATCGGTGGTCGCCACGTGGTCACCGATCAGCGTGCGCAGGTGCTCGTGGACCAGCAGGTCCGGGTTGATCGCCGGATCGGTGGAGTACAACGCGCGGTACCGGCTCTCGCTGCGGGCCGGCCCCGGCTCGATGTGGATGAACGCCGCCTCCCGGGAGTCAGGGACATCGGCTCCCGGCGTGGTCAGTGCCAGCCGGCGCGCGGCCTCGGCGTAGCCCAGCAGCACCGCGTGCCGGGCCAGGAAGTACAGCAGCGCCGAGGGCGGCTTGTTGTCGGTGAAGCCGATCTCCTTGCGGATCTTCTCCAGGTCGGTCAACGCGTAGTCGGCCAGCCAGCGCAGGTAGTTGCGCTCGTCGTCGGTGTACGCCCGGATCGGGTCCACTTCGGACAGTGGACGGTCGTCGACGACCGGGGCCAGCAGCGGGAGCTGTTCCTCGGCGAACAGCCGGCGCAGCAGATCCGGGTCCTCGTCCGGGCCGCCGAAGCCGGTGAGCAGCGCGCGGATCGGTTCCGGCGAGACCTGGTCCAGGCCGGTCGCGCTCTGCGCGTAGCGGTGGTGGTACTCGGTCGACGTCGGGTGCAGCGCGAGGATGTTCAGCAGCTTCTGGTGCTTGTCCTGGGCCGGTCCGTGCAGGTAGGAGACCTGGGCCACGGCCTCCTTCCAGTCCTTCGCGGCCCGGGTGAGGATGCCGTTCAGCGCGATGCGATGGGTGGCCGCGGCCGGCCAGGTCATCCGGGAGAACACCGTCGTCGGCAGGATCCCGTACGGCTGGCGGCCGATCTTCACCGCGGGCAGCGGGCCGCGCCCGGACACGTTCTCCAGGAAGAACTTCCGGGTCTGCGCGATCTGCGCGTCGGTCAGCACCCCGCCCAGCAGCGACTGCAGGTAGTTGCCCCACGTGGCCGGCCACAGCGCCGTGTGCGCCGCGCGGGCGTCCCGCCGGTCGAAGATCTCCGCGTTCGGCACGCCCTTCAGCGTCGCGGGATCGATGCCGAGCAGTTCGGCGAACCACTGGCCGTCCTTCTTGTCGGTCCACTCCGTCGCCGTGGCGAAGCCGGCCGCGGTGGCCAGGCCGGTGGTCGCCTCGGTCTTCGGGTCGGGTCCGGCGGCGGCCTGTTCGGTGTTGTTCGTCGGCGTTCCCTGTGGCAGCAGGCTGAATCCGGCCGGGCTGCGCAGCTGGTCGGTCAGCAGGCCGGCGAAGTCGGCCGCGGACTGCTCCGGGGCGACCTGGGCGCGCAGGCCGAGCACGACGAGCCGGTCCAGCGTGGTCCAGGCCGGGTCGGTCAGCGGGATCCGGACGCCCATCCCGGCGGTGATCGCCGCCTCGAAATCGGTCAGCCACAGCAGGTTCTTCGGCACGGTCAGCGCGCCGGTGTCCTCGTTGATCCGGAGCTGGGTCTCCCGGGGCTCGGCCGGATCGGGGCTGACCACCAGGTCGGGCTGGACGGGGTGGGGGAACTCCACGGCGAACACCCGGGTGTCGCCTCTGTAGCCGTACACGGTGAACCGGTCGGGCAGCAGCTTCGCCTTCGCCGCCACGGTCCAGGACCGCGGTGCGATGTCCGCGGCCGCCGGCGGGGTGAACACCATGAAGGACACCACCGCGTTCGTGCCCCGGCTGACCGGTGCGGTGTCCACACCGGACGGACGGCGGGCGCGGATGGCGCTCGCCCGCTGCGGGCCGACGGCGGTCAGCAGCGCGATGTCCGCCTCCCGCAGCTGCCGCCGGTCGCCGTGTGCGCGCCAGACCGAGGTCCAGTAGGTGATCGTCGGCTGCCGGTCCTGCTCGGCCAGGGGCTGCTCGCTGACCACGACGAGGATCGGGGCGCCGTCCGGCGGCGGGCCCGGTCGCCCGGGGAGATCGGCCGGTTCGTGCCGCCCGATCAGCCAGGTGGCGCGGCCGATCGGTACCCGGGCGACCAGCTGGTGCCAGGCGGCCTGCTCGGCGATCGGCGACCGGCCGGACGCCCAGTAGGCGGTCCAGTAGGCGCCGATCGCGGCGAGTTCCGCCTGCGTCGGCCGCGGCTCGAACTTGTCCACCGACCACTCGTCGGGGAACACCCGGACACGGAGTTCGCCTGTGCTGTACCGGGTCTCGATCCGCACCGGGCCCAGTAGCACCGGAAACTTAAGGCTGAGGTCGGACATCCCGGAGCATCTCCTGTGCGTGTACGGCCACGAGGACCGGTGCCTGGAAAAGGATGTAGGCGACGTCGGCCGAGCTCACGGTGGGTTCCCAGGCCGTGATCTGGACGTCGTCGGCGCGTTGTTCGGTCTTCTCCTGGTCGTCCTCGTCGTGGTTGAAGTCGTCCAGCCCGACCCGGACGCCCTGGTCGAACTCGATGAACCGGTGCCCGCTGGGATCGACCTTTCCCCAGGTCAGGTCGTTCCAGACCTCGACCCGCGTCTCGACGCCCGGCTGGTCGTCGTCCAGCCCGAAGCGGGGGTCGCCGGGGCGTTCCTTGATCACGAAGAACCAGCCCAGATCGCCGTGCTGACCGCGCGCGGAGTCGGCGTCCAGGTCGAAGCCGAGCAGGTAGATGTCCGGCTCGACCTTCGCCTCGTAGATCGGCAGCTTGACGAGCTCGGGTGGCGGCGGCAGGTTCGGCGGGAACTCGGCGAGGACCCGCTCGCCGCTCTTGTCCTCGGACCCGTCCCTGTTGCGCGGCCATACGGCCTTGTGCGCGTAGATCGCGGCGGTCGGGTACTTCTTCAGCAGCTCGCCGCGGATCACCAGCACCAGGTCGTTCTTCTGGTCCTCACCCGGGACCGGCGCCTGCTGCCGGTTGTCGTTCTCGCCGAGCAGCGCGGTCTTCGGCACCTGGTGCAGCGGCTTGATGTCGTACAGCCGTTCGCGGCGCTGCGCCGGGGTCTCGTTCGGTACCGGCAACACCGCGCGGGGGTCCCAGAACTGGCGGAACGGCGTGCCCCGGGAGTCGGTCGGGTACTCGCGCCAGAGCAGCTCGCGGGCCATCTCGTGGTTGAGCCCGATCAGGTAGGACTCGATGAACTTGCGGTTGTTCTCCAGCAGGGTGATCGAGTTCGGCGGGAGCAGCCCTAGGTTCGGCACGAACGTGTCCACCGACATGGTCAGCAGGTCCCGGTACATCGGCATGTCGAACGCCGGGTACGCCATCACCTCGGTCAGCTCACCGGACGGCTTCAGCCTGTCCGGTAGGTTCATCGCGTCCAGCAGGGTGGCCACCATGGTCTTCTCGGCGTCGAGGCCGGCCATCATGTCGCCGGTCGCCTCGGTGATGCCGAGCTTCGGCCGTTCGTCCACCGCCGCCGCGGCCGCCGTGGACCAGTGCTCGTCCAGTTGCCGCAACGCCTGGAGATACCGCTCGGAGCCGGCGACCTCCGGGGGAGCGGCGAACCGCCCCACGGTGAGCAGCCCGGCCGGGGTGGCCGGTTGCCCGGCCGCCGAGATCTGCCCCTCGTCGATGCGGGAGACCAGCCGGTCCGCCTCGCCCGCCGGGAAGCGCAGGGTGCGCATCAGCCGGGAGCCGGGCCGGGTGATCCGGCGCATCGCCGGGGACACCGGGGCCGCCGCCACTCTGCTGCGGGCGACCTTGTAGCCGACGGCCAGCTGTTCGGTGACCTCCGCGTCGCGGGTGGCGGGTTTCCGCTCGACCACCCGCGCGGTGGCGGGCGCGGCGAGGATCAACGCCCGCGCCGAGGCGAGCGGCGGTGGCCCGTCGGTGGCGAGCGCCGGTACCGGTGCCGGGGACGGGAAGTGCTTGTCCTGCAACCGGTTGCCGATCTCCCGGGCGAGCTGCGCGGCGCGAATCCTCGCGTTGGCCCGCTGCACGTCGCCCAGCTGGTTCCAGGCGGCGGCCATCAGCTCCTCCTGCCGCGCCTGGATCACCTTGGTGCCGAAGTGCGCGGCGACCCGGAAGCGGGGATCCAGGTTGAGCCGGTGTACCCAGCCACGCAGCTCGGCCTCCGGCGCCGGCCCGCCCTTGCCGTCGGCGAGCAGCTCCGGGGTGAGCGAGTGCCAGCGTCCGTATAGCGGCGGGGTGATCACCGGATCCACCGGGGCATCCACAGTGGACAGGTGTTCGGCGTTGACGGCGGCCGGTGGCGTGCGCTTGTACGCCTCGGCCAGGTTGATCAGGCCCGCCAGGGACTTCTGCCATTGATTCGGGTAGCGCGGTGGGCCGGGTTCGCCGTAGTAGTCGTCCCAGTTCTCGTACGCGTCCGGGTGTTCGTCGGCCTCCGGCAGTTGCAACGCGCCGCCGAGGCGCAGCACCCCGTCGGGCAGCGTGGGGGTGGTCAGCGGCGGCAGGCCGAAGCCGTCGGACCTGTGCGCGTCCATGTCCCGGCGGCCGATGGGGTCCTTCGCCTCGATCGGCTTGAGCAGCCGGACCAGGTACTCGAAGTCGCCCGCCGTGCTCGTGGTGAACGACCAGCGGTGGTAGTACGGCAGCTGGCCGGTCGCCTCGGTCTGCGCCACACCCCAGCTCGGGGTGAGCGCCGGGATGTCCTTGGGCGCCAACCCGATCCCGGCCCGGCGACCCGTTTCGAAGGCCGGCACCAGGAACGCGTGGTACGTCGTGCTGGGCAGCAGGTGCCGGGGGCAGACGATCCGGGAACAGGCGCTGTCCGGGGCCTTCCGCAGCACCCGGCCGAGGTTGGCCAGCGCGGTGCCCATGTTCTCCGGGTCGTCGACCGCCAGCCGGCTGTCGAGTTCGCCGTTGACGTGCACATGCGCCCAGGCGCCGAGGTCATGGGGATTCTGCAACGCCCCGGGGTTCTTCACCGTGATGTACGGCAGTGGCCGGTCCGGCAGTGTGCCGTCCTCGAACTCGGGCACCGCCAGCACGATCAACGCGAGCCACGGCTTCAGCCGCCTGATGTCCCGGGGGGCCGGGCTGTACCGCCACGGGATGTCCTCCTGGTAGAACTCGATGTGCGCCAGGTAGTTCGGCTCGAAGTTGGAGATGAACGGCTGCGGCTCGGTCCGGGAGATCGCCCGTGGATCGATGCCGATGACGTCCCCGGGGCCGTAGAGCTGCACGGGTTGCTTGACGAGCCTGCTCGGCGGCGGCTGCTTCGGCTCGAGTGGTTCCCCGGTCAGCCGCAGCTGCACCAGAACGCTGGCCCGGGACGCGTTACCGGGGTCGTCCTTGATCTTCGTGGACAGCCCGGTGCGCAGCCAGGGCAGGAACGAGTACGCGCCCGAGCTCACCGGTCGCTCCGTTCCACGGACCTGGTCAGCTCGGTCTTCTGCTCCGCTGAGGCCAGTCCGGTGCGCGCTATCCCGGCCACGACCAGCACCTTGGTGCCGGAGGCCGCCGCGCCGAACGCCCACCGGCCCTCGTCGAGGCCGGTCGCCTTCGTCCACCGGCCCGCCTCGTACCGCAGCACCCCGCGGTATCCGGCTTCGTCGGTGAGCTCGTCGGTCCCGCCGAGTACCAGGACGATCCCGGAGCCCAGGGCGACCGCGCGATGGTAGGCCCGGCCCGACGCCATGGCGTCGGTGTCCGACCAGCTGCCGACGCCGTTCGCTCCGGCGAGGTCGAACACCTCGGCCGTGGCGCGGGCGTACGGGTCGAAGCTGCCGTCTCCCGGCGCTCCGGGGGCCCGGCCGCCCGCCGCCAGCACCTTGGTGGCCGACAGCGCCGTCGCGGTGTGCGCGCTGCGTGGATATCGCATGCTGCCGGTCGGTTTCCAGGTCTTGGCGTCGGCGTCGTACACCTCGCAGAAGGCCAGATCCGGGTGGACGGCGGTGCCCACCGGGGAACTGCCGCCGCAGACGAGGACCTTCTTGCCGTCCTGCACCGCGACCGCGGCGTGCCCGGTGCGGGCGTCGGTCATGTCCTCGGCCTTGGCCCACGTCAGGTCACCCGGGTTGAACAGCTCCGCCGAGCTCAGGCCCATCACCGTGCCGGGCGACCGGATCGCGCTGCCGCCGGCGACCAGGACCAGGCCGGTGGACAGCAGCGTCGCGCTGTGTCCCCACCGGCCCTGGGCCATGGGTTTCTCCACCGCGGTCCAGGTGTTCTCCGTCGGGTCGTACACCTCGGCGGTGGTCAGCGCGGCGGTGTTCGGGCCGCTGATCCCGCCGGTGATCAGCACCTTGCCGCTCGGCAGCAGGGTCAACGCGTGCAGCTGGCGGGCGGTACCCAGCTGGGCGGTCGACCAGGTACCGGCGTCGAGGTCGAACACCGCGCTCTGTCGCACGCTCGCCCCGTCGGCGTCGGCGCCGCCGGCGAACAGCACCTTCTTGCCGCCGGACAGGACAACGGCGGCGTCGTGCTGGCCGTACCAGCTCACGGCCGTGGCGTACTCGGGCGGAGCCGCGAGAATGGCTGTGCTCATGGGAGCCGTCCCTTCGGTCATGGCAGGTAGATCTCGGCGGTGCCGGCGAGTTCGATCGGATCCGGGCCGGGCGCGGCGGCGCCCGTGCGGGACAGACCGCCGACGGCGAACACCCGGCCGTCGGCGAGGTCCACGGCGGGGAAGTCCCACCGTCCGGTGGGCAGTGCGGCGGTGGCCTTCCAGCCGCCGGACTTCAGGTCGAAGAGCACGGCGCTGCGATACCCGGCGGTGGCGCGTGGCCGGCCGACGCCGCCGATCACCAGGGCGCCCAAGGGTGTCGGGACGCAGCGATGCCCGCTCCGGCCACCGCCGGGCAGGTCGGCGGCCCTGGTCCAGGTTCCCTTTTCCGGGTCGTAGATCTCGGCACTGGCCAGACTGTCCACCGTGTACGGAATGGCCGGGATCGCGTCGCCCCCGGTGACCAGCACGGTGCCGTTGCGCAGCAGCGTCGCCTGGTGTCCCTTGCGGGGGATCAGCAGGCTGCCGGTCGGGGTCCACACCGTGGTCTTCGGGTCGTAGATCTCGCAGAAGGTCAGCGCGCGTTCCCCCTGGCCGGTGGGCACGGCCCCGCCGACGACCAGGACCCGGCCGTCGCCGAGCAGCACCGTCCGGTGGCCGGTGCGGGCACTGAGCATCGGTGTGGTCGCGGTCCACTGGAGGGTGTCCGGGTCCAGGAGTTCGGCCGAGGCGAGTGCCGCTCCCCGGGCGCTCGTGCCGCCGGCGACGAGCAACTGCCCACCGACCGGGGTGGCGGAATGCCCGTGCCGGGCGGTGATCAGGGTTCCCGGTGGCGTGGTCCACGCGCCGGTCGCCGGGGCGAACACCTCGACCGAGGCCAGCGGTGTGCTGTCGGCGCCGAGCCCACCGGCCACGACCGCCCGGCCATCGCGCAGCCGCGTCGTGGTGTGCCGCTGCCGGGCGGTGCCCAGCGACGGCGACCCGGTCGCCCAGGTCGCGGCTACCGGGTCGTACAGCGCCGTCGTGGCCACCGCCGCGCCGGTGCCGTCCGCGCCGCCGGCGACCAGCACCTTGCCGCCGGTCAGCCGTACCGCGTCGGCTCCCGATACGACCGAGGTCGGCGGGTTGGCAGCTGTCCAGGTGCCCGGTTTGGCCACGCCGGTACCGCGGACCTCGGCCTGCCGGACGACGTGCAGCTGGTCGGTCAGCACGGCGTCCGCCCGGATCCAGTCGGCGATGGCATCGTTCGCGGTCGCCTCGCTGTTGAAGGTGGACGCGGTCGACCCGGCCGCGGCGGGCGGGAAGGCCTGGAGGTTGTTGCGCCGGTAGGCGACGATGAAACGCTCGCCGGTGACTTGGACCGTCTCGTCGGCGGCGAAGGGCTGCCGCAGGCTCGTTTCCCGTTGTGACATGGGCGAACGCGCCGTGCTGCTGCCGTCCAGGAGCTGCCCGAACACGGCGGGGTGCGGGCTGTAGAGCCGTCCCTGCTTGCGGCTGCCCGCGCCGGCGGCGAAGGCCGTGTTGACCGTCTTCGGCGGCTTGTTGTCGATGATGTGCAGCTCGTAGCGGGCGCTGCGCCGGACCACCCTGGTCGAGTCGATGGCGCCCTTCGTGGCGATCAGTTCCAGTCCGGCGTCCTGGTTCTCGTACCCCGGGCGGGACAGTTTCGCCGCGTCGTCCATGTCCTGGAACTGGGCCATGGCGAACTTGTCACCGGTGATCGATGCCCGTTCCAGCCCGCTGTCCTGCTCCGCGTCGACGGTGAACCGTTTGCCGTCGTTGGGCCGTTGCGCGCCGACCCGGTCGATGCGCACGCCGAGCGGGATGGCCCGCTGGTGGATGAACAGCGAGCCGAGCGGGTGCAGCACGAGGTCGTCGTCCTCGGGCAGTTTCCGCAGCGTGACAAGGGGATTGAAGCCGCCGGACGGCAACCGGGTCTGCCAGCCCTCGATCTTGCCGACCTCGGTCTCCAGGAGTTCGAGCACCTCGACCGGCGGCAGCGTGGTGTTGTGCTCCTCGCCCCAGGAGATGTCGAAGTCCGCGGAGATCTCGAAGAACAGCAGCGAGATCGAGCCCCGGCCGTGTGCCCGCCACGGGGTCGGACCCTCCAAGATGAACCGCAGATCGATGCCGAACAGCCCGACCCCGAAGGCCTTCAGCGACACCCCGGCGGAGACCTCGATGATGAACGCGAACGGGGAGAACCGGAACAACGCGTCGAACCCGAGGTGTCCCTCGATGCCGAAGTCGTCGAATCCCAGCCGCAGCTCGGCATTCGCGCCGAACTGCACGGTATTGCTGGTCACCGCGAAGTAGGCGGAGACCCGGAGCAGCCGGCCCGGCTGGTTCAGGATGTCGATCGACAGCCGTCGCGGCACCGGGAACGGCAGTGGTGGCGGCTTGAACGAGGGGTGGAATCCGCCGACGGACAACACGAAATCGGGGTTGTCGCTCCAGTCGACGAGCAGGCCCATGCCGCCGTCGATGGTCATGAACAGGATGCGGGAGTCGAAGAGCGTCGCGAAGAACCACAGCCGTGACCGGTCGACCTGCAGGGCGCCGATGAAGTTGACCTGCAGCACCAGCAGCGGGACGTCCTTGTTGGGCAGCACGCACTTCAGCACGCCGAGGATGGCCACATTGCCCGGTGGGATCTCCACGATCACCCCGAGCGAGAGGGTGATCAGCGCGGGCGTGCCCCAGCCGATCTTGGCCATCGGCCCGACCAGGAAGCGGTCGTTCTCCGGCGGGAAGAACTTACGCAGGTCGCTGATGATCCGCGGCGCGTTCGCGATGATGTCCTGCGGGAACATCACCGAGTCGATGGACCCGCTGACCACGCCCTCCAGCAGCGCGGCGAAGTCCAGCCTGCGGTTGAGCCCCAGGATGCCGCCCACCCCGAGCAGGGTGAAGCCGAAGCCGAGCTGGATCCCACCGCCGCCGAACTCGCCGGTGAGCACGATCAGCAGCGAGAACCCCTTGGATCCGTCCGGCATCCGCGTGGTGATCAGCCCGATCGCCTTGACCGCGACGATGCCGGCGAACTCCAGTTCCAGCGCGCCCGCGTACTCCCCGCGATCCGGGTCGAAGTAGAGGTAGCCGCCACCGGAGACGATCCCGGCCTCGACCGACAGCCCGACGCCCTTGGGCGGCTTGAACCCGAGCCCCAGGTCCACCGGGCCCAGGTTGCCGTCGTTGTCGGGTTTGAAGGCCAGGTTCGCGGTCAGCCCGATCTGCTCGACGACCGCGGTGATCGGCCCGAGTTCGGCCTTGAACGTGGTGCCGAGCCCGATCGGTATCCCGTCCTGCGACGGCTGAGCGGAGATGGTCAGCGATTTGATCTCCACCGGCCCGAGCCGGATGTGCGCCGGGATCTGCAGCTCCAGGTTTCCGGTGCCACGGAAGTAGAAGCCCTGGCTGTGCGAGAAGCCGAGGGTCAGATCGGCGCCGATGGTGAAGCCGTCCTTCGGCAGCAGCGCCCCGATGAACCCGTCGGACCCTCCCGGCGAGAAGGTGAACTCCAGTCCCTCCAGGTCGAATTCGGCGTAGATGTCGGTGCCGTGGTTGTCCACCCGGACCCCGCCGGCCAGGCCGATCCGCCGGAACTGCAACCGGGTCCCGTCCCGCGAGCCGAACAGCAGCGTGGGCTCACCACCGGCGTTCTTCCGCGCGATGATCACCTCGATCGAGCCGCTCGCCTGGCCCGGCGCGTTCTTCTCGAACCCGACGACGGTGCTGATTCCCTGGCCGGGCCGCATCAGCAGTGCGACGCCGCCTTGCAGGTCCAGGTCGCTGCGGATGGTGAGCGTGATGTCCGGGCCGATGGGCAGCTCGAAGCCGACCTTGCCGTCGAAGGACGGCAGCAGGGCCAGGCCCGGCGGCTTACCGTCCACTGTGGGCAGCGCGACCAGCCGTATCGCGCCGCTGATCCGCCTGTCGTCCTGGTTCTGCTCCACCAGCACGCCCCGGACCGCCCGCACCGGGGGATCGCCGTCCTCGGGTGTCCGGCCCTGGACCGCCTTGGCCGTCGCGTCCGGCAACCTGTCGACGAGCACCGGCCCACCCAGTGCCGCGAGCAGGTTGTCGAGTTGCCTGATCAACTTGGCCGCGTCGAAATCGGGGGTCCCCCAACCGAACGCGTCCTTCAGCACCTGCTCGGGGCCGGACAACAGACGGGGGAGGTCCTTGAGGTCGAGGGACCGATGCATGTACGCGGGCCGCGATCCGGCGGCGGGCACATAGGTGATCTTGATGATGCCGAGTGCGCGGAGCGCGTGTGCCACGGGTGCGTGGAAGCGCTGTAGGTACCGGGCGATCAGGTAGTCCACCAGCTGGCTGGGGAACTTCTCCCGGAACCCGTCGGCCCTGAGTGCTTCGGGGATTGCCGAGTCCGGTGCCGAGCGGATGGCCCGGATTCCGTCGACCACTCCCTTGACCCCAGCGAGCACCCTGGCGACATCGTCCACCCCGAAGGTGCCGGTGATCTCGCCGGCCGAACCACCGACATTGATCCCACCCGGCCCGACCAGGCCGACCAGGCCGTCGTACAAGGTGTCCAGCGGGCTGGCGATGGCGCTGACCGGCTGGGGAACGACGTCGGTGATCCAGCCGAGGTCCGCCAGCAGCGCGGAGAACTCGTCCGGGGAGCGCAACGCGTCGCGGAGTGGCAGCACCGCCTGGCCGATCTCGGCGAGCAGCTTCTCGAATGTCCCTGGGGAGGCCATGGCGCTAGCTCGATTTCGGGTAGAAGAGTCTGTTGACCAGGGCGTGGTAGCCGGGGTCCACCCGGTTGACGATCAGCCACTTGCACACGAAGCAGAACTTCCCGTTGACCGAGGGGCCGCGGTGCGATCGCATCTTGCAGCCTCCGGCCGGCCGGTAGTGACCGCCCGCGTAATGCGCGCCGCCCTCATAGAGGCCGACGGTGGTCTGGTCGAAGTGCGGCGGGGTGAATCCGGCGATCGGGACCGGGTTGTCCTCCTCTCCGCTGATCTCCACGTTCTCCTTGACGGAGTTCAACGGGAGCTTCTTGGTGAGCAGGTGCGTCTGCACGGCCTTCTCCACCACGTACAGCGCTTCGCCGGTCGCCGAGCCCTGCGCGACGAACACCACGGCGCCCTTGACGATCGTGCGCAGACCGGAGGGCGACGGCGGCACGCCGGTGAGCACGATGAGGCCAAGGGCCTCGTCCACCCGGTCGATTCGCAGGTTGAGCAGATGGTGGTCGGCGTCCTCGGTGAACGGCAGTTGCCTGCCCCGTACCTTGATCTCGACGTTGCGCACATCGACGAACACCTCGGATTTGCGGCTCTCCATCTGCTTCCACTTGGCCATGTCCTGCAAGGGGACGGTGACCCGGAGCCGGCCGTTCTCCTCCACCGCGTTCTGCGTGAGCCGGGAGGAGACGGCCATCCGGTGCAGCCGGAACCACTTGATCAGCTCGGCCTGGATCTGGCCGGTCGACGTGCCTGGGACCTGGAGGTATCCGAACCTGGCGACGTTGTCACCCGGCATATCGATGATCTTGTCTGCGTCCCCGCGTCCCCTGATGTCCTCGTACTCGTCGTCCAGGTTGAAGCTGTGGCCGAGTTCGTGCGCGATCGTATCGACGAACTCGTTCTCGTCGATGTTGATCGTCCCGAGGTTGCGCCGCATCTCCCGGCGGGAGGCGTCGTAGGTGAAGAACGGATTCTTGTAGAGGTGCAACGTCTGCGCGGTGAGCGTCTGCGCATTGATGCTCGTCCCGCCGTCCAGCTCCTCATGCCCGACGATCACGACGAGCCCACGGCTGCGTTTGAAGGCCAGGTCGTCCGGCTGCCACATGCCGCCGAGCGGGAGCGGCGTCCCGGGCTTCGGGTACACCAGCCCGTTGATGTACTGGAGAACGGAGTTCCCCGGATTCGGCAGCGAGTCCGTCGCGTAGAGCTCGGGAGGGTGGCGGCGGGGATCCAGCGACATCAGGCGGTTGTCCGGCTGCTGGTAGAACTCGTAGAGCCGGAGGATGAAGGGGGAGTGAGTACCGGACACATCGCCGCCGGAGCTCACCCGGGTGATACTGGAGTTCGAGTCCCGGTCGGCCGGCCTGCCGCCCAGTTGCAGTCCCAGCACCGTGTCGCTCGCGTTCATGATCCCGAACGACTGTTGTGCCTTCCAGCGGTCGATGAGCGTGTTGTCGATCCTGGCCGGCTCGAAGCGGAGTCCCTGTTTCGTCCACGTGTCCACCAGGGCGCTTCGGCTGCCCGTCTCACCGCGCTTCGGGAATCCGACGCGGGCGACGAGTTCGCTGGTCGAATAGTGCTTGTCGGCGGTGAAGTCGGACGGGACCGGTATGCCTTTGCCCGCCGTCGGCCCGTTGTCGCCGATGCGGAAACCGCAGGTCAGGCCGTACTGCTGCGAAGGCAGGAACGCCTTGAAGACGTTGAACCCACTCCGCAGCGTCGGGTACGGCTGGTGGCGCTCCTTGTCGAACATGTCGTGCACGGACGAGGTGACCAGGTCGTTGAAGAGCCGCCGATCGGTCTCCCGGAACCCCTCGGCGACGAACAGGATGTTGTGCAGTTCGTCGATCCCGGCGACGCTGCCCCCACGCACTCCACCGACGCCCTCCAGGGTGAAGCGCTGCTTCGCGTACGAGACGACCCGTACCGGCAACGGGTTCCTGGGTGGCAGCCCGGCCATGGTGCCGGCCAGTGGTGTCGACCCGGCCGGCTGACCGGCCGGCGGGGTGGGTGTCTCGACCAGGCCCCGGAGCCTGCCGTCGGCGGTGACAACGAGCTTGTCCGGCTCCACCGGGGTCAGTTGGACGTAACCGTGGCCGGTGATGTCCCCGATCCGGTCGGTGCCCGGTGCCGCGTCGTCCTCGAACTCCATGTAGATCGATGGCTGGGCGTGTGCGAGGCCCTTCACCGGATCGGTGTCGAGCGCGGTGGTGATGGAGTCGTTGCCGAACCACCACGCCACAGGCTTCTTGTGCACCTGGAGCCTGCCGACGATGTAGACCTCCGGCTCGGTGGCCGCCGCGGGGACGGTTCTGGCCTGGAAGAGATAGACCCCGGCGACCGTGGCCTGGACCGTGCCGTCCGCCGCTACCGTGGGTAGATGGGCGTTGATCCGTTGCCCTGGAGGCGCGTGCGGCTCGAGGAACTCGAACTTCACCGGCGCTGTCTGACCCGGGGGCGCGGGGAAGATCTGGGTCAGCGGATAGCGCTTGGTCGTCGCGTCGAGATCGCCGCGACCGACCAGCCGGAGCTTGAGGGGCGGTGTTCCGGTCAGGGCCATGTGCAGGTCGCAGTGCGGGAACAGCAAGAGATCCGGCATGGGCACGGCCCCCAGTTGTGGACGAGCACGACGGGAATTCGCTGGCCAGCGTGACCTTCGGCCGATTGGCGGTCAACGGACCAAAACCGGACTACTACCCGCGGTGCGTACCCCGTCCACGGTCGCCTGCCTTGCGGCGGAAGGTGCGCTGACCAGCGACGTTCCGCCATGTGGGTGGCTGCGGAACCGGCCACGGCGGTGATCACCGCCGTGGCCGGAAATGGGAAAAGTTGGACAGGCCTCTTCGGGTACCGCTAGCCGACCAGGCGGAGCCAGGCCGCCGCGAGGGCGGCGTGCCCGGCGGGGGTCGGGTGCACGCCGTCCTCGGCCCAGTACTCCGGGCCGGTCGTCCTGGCGAGGTCGGCGAACATCGCGTCGGCGGCCAGCAGATGTGCGCCGTAGCGGGCCGCCAGGTCGCGCACGACCTGGATCTTCGGGTCCAGGTCGGCCCGCCACTCCGCCCGGATCCGGTCGTCGACGAGCGCGTGGCCCGCCCGGACGATGCCGCTGACCGGCAGCAGGAACGGCTCGATCAGGATCAGTTCGGTGCCCGCCTCGGCCAGCGGCGCGAGGAGCCGGTCGTAGCCCGACGCGAACTCGGCGGGCGGGATCACCCGGCCGCCCGGGACGATCGTGTGCCAGCCCATGTCGTTGACGCCGACCAGGATCGACACCACATCCGGCTTCGCGTCGAGCACATCCTCCTGCCAGCGGGTTTCCAGGTCCAGCACCTTGTACCCGGCGATCCCGGTGTTCAGCCAGGTCACCGGCCGGTCCGGGTGCCGCAGGCCCCAGTCGCCCGCGATGCGCAGCGGGTAGCCGAAGCCGAGCCGGTCCTCGCTGTCGAGGCGCCGGCAGTCGGTGATCGAATCGCCGGTGAACAGCACCGTGCTCCCCGGCCGGAGGGTGATCGTCATCGGTTCTCCGCCTCGCCGAACCAGCGGCCGGCCGCCTGCTCGAAGGCCGTCCGGTCGTCGCCCGCCCAGGCGACGGTGCCATCCGGCCGGATGAGCACGGCGCCCAGGCCGAGGTCGTTCCGCGCCGTCCCGGCCACGTATCGCACCCGGCTCTCCCAGGCCGCCGCGGAATCCCGCAGCGACTGGTCGGCGCTGAAGTCCAGCAGCACGCCCTGGCCGTCCTGCATCAGGTCACCGAGGCGGGTGCCGTCCGCGAAGCGGAAGTCCGGGGCGTTGCGGCCGACCAGGGGCTGGTCGCTGCCGAGGTCGTAGCGGATCCACGATCCGGAGATCTTCTGGAACACGTAGGTGGTGCCGTCCACGGTTTCGATCAGGTCGCGGATCAGCCCCTGTACCGCCTGGCTGTGCGCGTCCGGTCGCATGGCGCTGACCTGCGCGCGCGTCCAGTCCAGGGCGGCGGCGCCGACCGGATGACGTTCCCGGGTGTAGGTGTCCAGCAGCCCGTCCGGCGCGTAACCGTGCACGGTCGCCGCGAGCTTCCAGCCCAGGTTCATGGCGTCGCCGATGCCGGTGTTCAGGCCCTGTCCGCCCAGCGGCGAGATGATGTGCGCGGCGTCGCCCGCCAGCAGCACGCGGCCCTGCCGGTAGCTCGTCGTCTGCATCGCGCGGTCGGTGAACGTCGAGACGAGGTGCACCTCGCTCAGTGTCACGTCGGTGCCGGACACCCGGCGCAGCACCGCCTGGAGATGCTCGCGGGTCGGCTGCTGTGCGCGGTCGAACGCGCCACCGTCGAAGTCCGTCATCCCGATGTGCCCCTGGGTGTGCATCTGGACGTACATCCCGTTCGGCGTCAGGTGGATGCCGCGGCGCAACTTCTCCGGGTCGGCGACGGTGACGACCATGGTGTATCCGGTGAACTGCGGTTCGGTGCCGACGAATTCGAAGCCGGCGAGCTTGCGCACCGCGCTGCGTCCGCCATCGCAGCCGACGGCCCAGCGCGCCACGTACTCGTCCGCGCCGGAGTGCACGACCACCCGGTCGTCATCCTGGGTGACGGCGTCCACGGTGACACCGCGCCTGATCTCGACGTCCACCTTCGCCGCCCGCTCGGCCAGCACCGACTCGATCACGTCGAGGCTGGTCATCAACGCGTCCGGCACCGGGCTGGGCAGCCGGAACGGCAGGGCGGCCAGATCCACGTTCGCCGGATCCAGCATGATGCCCGCGAAGTGGCCGACGCCGCGCGGCGGCGCCGGATCCTCGTCGAGTTCCAGGACGACACCCGCGTCGGCCAGCAGCGGGGCCAGCAGGTCACGGCGGTCGAACGCCGCGGTCGACCCGCCGAACAGGCCGCGGATGCCGAGCGGCGCCGTCCGCCACGGGGTTCCGGGTTCCGGTTCCCGTTCGAGTACCAGGACAGAACAGCCGGCCAGGCCGAGTTCACAGGCGAGGAGCAGGCCGACCGGGCCGGCGCCCACGATCACTACGTCATGCATGAGAGTTCCCCTTCCGAAGTCCCGCTCAGCGTGCGGGGGAGCGCTCACAGGGGGCTCATACGACGCTGATACCGCAGGTGCGGGAAAATCGAGCCATGGATGGGGGACCGCGACTGCGCGTCACGCTGCTCGGCGGTGTCGCGGCGTTCCGCGGCGACACCCCGCTGCCCGTGCCGGGCGCCCGGTTGCAGGCGTTGCTCGTCCGGCTGGCGCTCGCGGGCGGCCGCCCGGTCGACCCCGGCGCGTTGATCGACGCGATCTGGGCCGAGAACCCGCCTTCCGGTGCGGCCCACGCGTTGCAGGCCCTGGTCTCCCGGTTGCGCCGGGCCCTCGACCCGGTCGGCGACATCGCCCAGCTCGCGGGCGGCTACCGGCTGGCCGTGGATCCCGCCGACGTGGACGCGGTGCGCTTCGAGCACCTCGCCGCCGCCGGTCGCGACCGGCTGCGTGCCGATGATCCGGCCGGGGCTGCCGCCCTGCTCGGTGAGGCGGTGGCGCTGTGGGGAGAGCCGACGGCCCTGCCGTCCGCCGTCGCGACCCGGCTGACCACTATTTCGGTAGAGGCAGCCGCCGATCTCGCCGCCGCCGAGCTGGCCCTCGGACAGACCGACGCGGCCACCACCCGGCTGACGGCGCTGCTCGCCGACCATCACGTCCACGAGCGAGCGGCGGCGCTGCTGATGGACGCGCTCGCCGCGCAGGGCCGTCAAGCCGAGGCCCTCGCCCGATACGAGCAGGTCCGGGAAGCCCTGGCGGACTCCCTCGGCGCCGACCCCGGCGCCGCGCTGCGCGAGCGTCACCTTCGGCTGCTCCAGGATGACCGGCCCGCCCCACAGGCCAGGCCGAGCAACCTGCCCGCCCCACTGACCAGCTTCATCGGCCGCGATGCGGACCTCACCCGGCTCGGCGCGCTGCTGGCCGCCGGCCGCCTGGTCACCGTGCTAGGTCCCGGTGGCGCGGGCAAGACCCGCCTCGCTGTGGAGGCAGCACACCGGCACCCGGACAGCAGTTGGCTGATCGACCTGGCCTCGGTCACCGAGCCCACCGAGGTCGGCACGGCCGTGCTGGCCGCGATCGGGCTACGTGGCGCGGCGCTGTTCGAAGCCTCCGCCGAACTGCGCGGTGACCCGGCGGGTGAGCTGGACGTGCTGGCCGAGCGCCTCGACGGCCGGGAGATCCTCCTCGTGGTGGACAACTGCGAGCACCTGATCGACGCGGTGGCCCACCTGATGTCGGCGCTGCTGGCCCGCTGCCGCGGGCTGCGGGTACTGGCCACCAGCCGGGAACCCCTCGCCATCGACGGCGAGGTGCTCGTTCCGCTGGGCCCACTGCCGCTGCCCGAACCGGATGCGACCGTCGAGCAGGCCCGGGACACCGCGTCGGTACAGCTGTTCACCGAGCGCGCGGCGGCCGTGCGGCCCGGATTCGGCGTCGATGAGCACACCCTCACCGAGATACTGCGCATCGTCCGCGGCCTGGACGGCATTCCGCTGGCACTCGAACTGGCGGCCGCCCGCCTGCGGACCCTCTCACTGACCGACCTGGCCGACGGCCTGTCCGACCGCTTCCGGCTGCTCACCACCGGCAGCCGGACCGCCGCTCCCCGGCACCGCACGCTGCGTGCTGTCATCGCGTGGAGCTGGGACCTGCTCGGCGCGGACGCCCGGACCGTCGCCGAGCGGATCGCCGTGCTGCCCGGCGGGGTTACAGCCGGTTCGGCCGGCGCCGTCTGTCCGGAGATACCCGCCATCGCGGAGCTGCTCGCCGACCTGGTCGACCGGTCGCTGCTGCGACTCGTGCCGGACACGGGCAGGTACCGGATGCTGGAGACGATCCGCGAGTACGGCCTGGAGCGTCTGGCCGAGCAGGGAATCCTGACCGGCGTGCGGGATCGGGCCGCCGCGCACTTCGCCGACCTGGTCACCAGGAACGACCCGTTGCTGCGTGGACCGCAGCAGCTCGACGCCATCCACGTGCTGCGCGCCGAATACGACAATGTGCTCGCCGCGCTGCGTCACCTCTGCGACACCGGCGCCGCCGACGAGGCGATCGGGATCGCGCTGAACCTCAGCTGGTACTGGCAGGTGCTCGGCTTGCACCGGGACGCGGCCCACTGGCTCGGCGCGGCGGTCGCCCTGCCCGCCGGGCAACCGGGGCTGCGGCGCGACATGGCCGAGGCGATGCTGCTGATGAACACCATCGCCACCCAGGGCGCGCTGGTCAGCGCGGAGATGCGTCGGCGACGTGTGGAGCTGCGATCGCTCACCGAACGGCTGATGGAACACCCCGGAGCTCCGGATTTCCACGGAACCCCGGCGGCGATCGTGCTGGTCTCGCTGGCGGAGAGCGGGAGTTCACCGGCGATCACCCAGCTGCTGGTGGACGGGACCGATGTGTGGATCGCCGGGCTGGCACAGTTGTTCCGGGCGCAGTTCAACGAGAACGAGGGGCAGCTCGACCCGGTCCGCGAGGACGTGGGTGCCGCCCTGGACTGCTTCACCCGGGCCGGTGACCGCTGGGGAATGGCGAAGGCGCTGCCGCTGCGCGCGTTGCTGCGGCAGTACGACGGCGATCTGGACGGCGCCCGGGACGACCTGGTCCGGGCCAAACAGCTGGCCCGGGAGTTCGGCTCGCTGATCCTCAGCGATGAGATCTTCATCGACCTGCGGCTGATCGACCTGCACGTGCGGCTCGGCGAGCGGCGGCAGGCCGCTGAGATGATCACCGCGATCCGTAAGCGCGCGGTGCACTCGACGTCCCCGGTGGTCACGAGCCTGTTCGACGCGCGGGAGGCCGCGGTCTGCCTGCTCACCGGCGAACTGGACCGGGCGCGCGAGCTCATCGAGTCGGCCGAAGCCGAGGCGGCCGGGCACCTGTTCAACGGCGGGCAGGCGCTCATCGGCGCGGTCCGGGGTGCGCTCTGCCTGGAGCTGGGCGATGGGCCGGGCGCCGCCGAGGCCCTCGGCCGGGCCTGCGCGGCTGCGGTGACCGCCGGAGACATGCCGATCGCGGCGACGGTGGCGGTGCCGGTAGCCGGCCTCGCGGCACTGCGGGGGCGGCATCGGGACGCGGCCGTGCTGCTCGGCGCGGCCGCCCGGCTGCGGGGCGCCCACGACCACACCGATCCGCAGGTCCGCGCGCTGAGCGACCGCGGCCGGGCCGCCCTCGGCGACGAGCCGTTCGCCGAGGCGTACGAGTTCGGCTGGTACCTCGACGTCCCGGCGGCCCTGGCCCGGGTCGATCCGGCGCAGGTGTCTTAGCCACTGAGTCGGTCGGCTGAATGTGGCTTTCCTTCGGTAGAAGTCGGTGAATGTGGCTCCCAGTCGGATAGACCGAGCTAAAGCCACATTCAGCAAGATCACTGGAGAGCGGCGTCCAGTAGCACCTCGGCGGCCGCTCTGGCGTGCCGCCCACTGGCCGGATCGTTGAGCACCATCGCCCGGCTCGCGGCGCCGTCGGCCAGGATCGCCAGCTGCTCGCCGAGGATCTCCGGCCGGGCCGCGCCCATTTCGCGGAGCAGGTCGACGATGCGCGCGGTGAACCGCTGTTTCTGCTCGCGGGTGTACGCGTGCGCCGGGCTGTCGGGATCCGGGAATTCGGCGGCGGCGTCGACGAACGGACAGCCGCGGATGGGGCCGTCGCCCACCGGCACGGAGAACAGTTCGAGGATCCGTTCCCGGGGCGAGAGATCCGGCCGGTCGAGCGCGCCCTCGATGGTGAGCCCGGATTCCGCGAGGTGCCGCAGGTAGGCCACGACCAGGTCATCCTTGGAGGTGAAGTGCAGGTAGAGGGTGCGCTTGGAGACCGGCGCGGTGGCCGCCACCTGCTCCATCCCGGTGGCATTGATCCCCTGCGCCTCGAACAACGCCGTGGCCGCCACGAGCACCCGCTCCCGGGCTCCACGCCCGCTCTGTCCAACCATCTACCAAGTATACGCCAGCGTTTACTTGGGTTAGGGTCAATGAGGTAAACGGTTCCGTTTACTTCGCCGAGCCTGAGGGAGCACGACCATGACCACCGGCTGCCTGCCCGAACATGCCGAGCGCCTGATCCGGGGCCGTCGGGCCACCCGCGCGTTCCGCCCCGAGCCGGTGCCCGAGGAGACGCTGCGTGCCGTCTTCTCCCTGGCCGGCGCGGCGCCGTCCAACTCCAACACCCAGCCCTGGCATGTGGAGGTGGTCAGCGGCGCGGCCCGGCACCGCCTCGGCGAGGCGCTGGTGGCGGCGCATGACCGCCAGGAGCTCTCGCTGGACTTCCCGTACAGCGAGGACCTCTATCCGGGAACCTATGGGGAGCGGCGCAGGCAGTCGGGGGAGCGGCTGTACACGGCCGTGGGGATCGCCCGTGAGGACCACGCCGCGCGTGCGACGTACAACGCCGAGAGCCTCCGTTTCTACGGTGCTCCGCACGTCGCCCTGCTGTTCACCCCGCCGCAGGCCGAGGTGCGGATGGCCGCCGACGTGGGCATCTACGCGCAGACGCTCATGCTGGCCCTGACCGCCCACGGCATCGCCAGCTGCCCACAGGGACTGCTGAGCTTCTACGCGGAGACCATCCGCGCCGAACTCGGGATCAGCGACCGGAAACTGTTGTTCGGCATCTCCTTCGGCTACGCGGACACCGCCGCTCCGGCCAATGCGATCACCATGCCGCGTGCCGAACTCGGCGAGACGACCCGCTTCCATGGCTGAGTCCGCGAAGTCATGCCATTGTCTTGGCAGAACGCGACTCTGGAGGCACGAATGCGGGTTGATCTTTCCGGGCGCACGGCGGTCGTCACCGGTTCGGCCGGGGGCATCGGACAGGAGATCTGCCGCGCGCTGGCGGAATCCGGTGCGCGGGTCGTGGGCTTCGACGTGGCCGATCAGAGCGCGACGGCCGCCGCCTGTGAAGGCAAGTTCCAGGCGTTGCGGGTCGACGTCACCGATCCGGCGAGCGTGCAGGAGGCGGCCGGGCGGATCGAGGGGGATCAGGCCAGCTCGGTGGTGATCCACGCGGCCGGCAAGTTCCCCAACCGGCCCTTCCCGGAGTGGACCTTCGCCCAGTTCGAGGACCTGTGGCGGCTGAACGTGGGCGGCGTCTTCAACGTCACCCAGGCGCTGCTGCCCGGCATGCGCGAGCTGGGCTGGGGGCGGATCATCACCATCTCCACCCAGGCGATCTTCCTGGCGATTCCCGGCTTCGTGCCGTACGTGTCGACCAAGTCGGCGTTGATCGGATTCACCCGTTCACTGGCCGCCGAAGTGGGGGCCGAGGGGATCACGGTCAACGCGATCACGCCCGGTCTGCTGGCCACCGACGCGGCGCTGACCGGGGATGTGGCGCCGTCCTTCGACTCGGTTGTTGCTGGGCAGATCATTCAGCGGCGCGGGCAGGCTTCGGATCTGACCTCTACCGTTCTGTATTTGTGTGATGGGGATAGTGGGTTCATCACTGGGCAGACGATCAATGTGGATGGTGGGGCGGTTGTGCACTAACCCCGGAGTGGGCGATGTTCGGGGCTCGTTCCTCGCCGCGAACATCGCCGACTCCGGAGTCCTAGGGGCGCTGGGAGGGGACGCCGATCAGGGTCTGGAGCTTGGCGCCGGGGTCCTCGCTGCGCAGCAGCGTCTCGCCGATGAGCGCGGCGTCGAAGCCGTCGGCCGCCACCCGCTCGATGTCCGAGCGCTCCTTCATCCCGCTCTCGGCCACCGCCACCGCGGTCGCCGGGATCAACTCACGCAGCCGCCGAGCCCGGTCCGTGTCCACGGTGAACGTGTTCAGGTCCCGGTTGTTGATGCCGATCACCGTCGCGCCCGCGTCCACCGCGCGCTTGATCTCGGTCTCGTCGAAGGTCTCCACCAGCGGGTCGATGCCCACCGACTGCGCGGCGGCGATCAGCTCCCGCAGTTCGCGGTCGTCCACGGTGCGCACCACGATCAGCACGCCGTCCGCGCCGACCGCGTAGGCCAGCTCGATCTCGCGGGCGTCGACCACGAACTCCTTGTAGAGCACCGGGGTCGGCACGACGCCGGTCACCTCGGCGACCAGTTCGGGGGAGCCGCCGAAGAACGGGTTGTTCGCCAGCACCGAGATGCCGCTGGCCCCGTTCGCGGTGTAGATCTGGGCCAGGTCCACGGCCTTCTCCACCGGCCACAGCTCGCCCTTGAGCGGGGAGCGCGGCTTCACCTCGGCGATGACAGCGATGTCCGCCCGGCGCAGCGCAGCGGAGAACCGGCCGGCCGGAGCCGGGCGGGTGCGCTCGGGGTTGGTGAGCGCGGCAGGGGCGTTCGCCCACTGTTCGCGCTTCGCCGCGACGATCCGCGTGATCATTTCGTCCAGAGGCATGGCGGGTCCCTCGAAGGCTGCGGTGGGTGGTGGTCCGACGAGCGTAGACCGCGCCATCACTGAGTGTCAGGGATGAGTGATCAGGTCGTCACTGTCCGAAACGGGCGGGTCTCGGAAGTCGCTCGGCGGGATAACGCCGTGAGCTGCAGGGAAAATAGATGGCGCCACGCTCAACCAGCCTGGGGGTTACCGGGAGCGCGGCGCCTGTTTTAACTGTAAACCACACTGATGGCCCAACGCCAGTTCTTCGATCACTCCGCTGGGTAATCCTTAAATTGTTCTCAGGGCCGCTGCGCGGTGGAGGGCTCCCGAAGTTGACGATATTCGGGAAGGGCATCCGAATATCGTCAACTTCGGGTCAGTCCTCGCGGAGCGCGGCCAGCACGTGCTCGCCGTACTTCTGCAACTTGTTCTCGCCGACGCCGCTGATCTGGCCGAGTGCGTCCATGCTGTCCGGCAGGTCCACGGCGATCTGCTTGAGCGTCTTGTCGTGGAAGATGACGTACGGCGGCACGCCCTGTTCCTTGGCGGACGCCGCCCGCCAGGCCCGCAGCCGCTCGAAGATCGTCGTCTGCTCGCCGGACAGGTCGATGGTGACGGTGGCGGCCTTCTTCGTCCTGGCCGCCTTCAGCACCCGTTCCGGCTCGCGGCGCAGCATGACCGTGCGGGTGCGGCCCAGCACCTCGTCGCTGGCCGCGGTCAGCACGAGCACGCCGTACTCGCCCTCGACGGCCAGCAGGCCCTGGGCCAGGAGCTGACGCACCACGCCCCGCCACTCCGCCTCGCGCAGGTCGGCGCCGATGCCCCACACCTTGAGCTGGTCGTGCCGCCAGGAGGCGGTCATGTCGGTGGTCTTGCCCAGCAGGATGTCGATGATCTTGCCCGCGCCCAGCCGCTGGTTGTTCCGCTCCGTCTTCAGCCGGTACACCGCGGACAGGAACTTCTGCGCCGGGACGGTGCCGTCCCAGGACTCCGGCGGATTCAGGCAGGTGTCGCAGTTGCCGCAGGTCTCGCCGGACTGGCCGAAGTAGTTCAGCAGCTGGACCCGGCGGCAGGCCACCGTCTCGCACAGCGCCAGCATCGCGTCCAGGTGCATTTCCTGCCTGCGCCGATGGGCCAGGTCGCCCTCGCCGTTCGCGATCATCTTGCGCAGCTGCACGACCTCGGCCAGGCCGTACATCATCCACGCGGTCGACGGCAGGCCATCGCGGCCGGCGCGGCCGGTCTCCTGGTAGTAGCCCTCCACCGATTTCGGCAGGTCGACGTGCGCGACGAACCGGACGTCCGGCTTGTCGATGCCCATGCCGAACGCGATGGTGGCCACCACGACGAGGCCTTCCTCGCGCAGGAACCGGGACTGGTTGCGCGCGCGGACGTCCTTGTCCAGGCCCGCGTGATACGGCAGCGCCTTGATGCCGTTCTGGCTCAGGAACTCCGCGGTCTTCTCCACCGAGTTGCGGGACAGGCAGTAGACGATGCCCGAGTCCCCGGCGTGTTCCGCGTTGATGAAGGTCAGCAGCTGCTGGTTGGCGCTGATCCCGCTGGCCTTGGCCTCGATCCGGTACTGGATGTTCGGCCGGTCGAAGCTGGCCACGAAGTGCTTGGCGTCGGTCAGCTGTAGCCGGGTGCCGATCTCCCGGTGGGTCTGCTCGGTGGCCGTCGCGGTCAGCGCGATGCGCGGCACGTCCGGCCAGCGCTCGTGCAGCATGGACAGCGACAGGTAGTCCGGGCGGAAGTCGTGGCCCCACTGCGACACGCAGTGCGCCTCGTCGATGGCGAACAACGCCACCTTCGCCTCGGTCAGCAGCTGCTGGGTGGTGTCCAGGGACAGCCGCTCCGGGGCCAGGTACAGCAGATCGATCTCGCCCGCGCGGACCGCCCGTTCCACGTCGGCGCGTTCGTAACCGGTCTGCGTGGAGTTGAGGAATCCGGCCCGCACGCCGACATCGCGCAGCGCGTCCACCTGGTCCTGCATCAACGCGATCAGCGGGCTGATGACGATGCCCACGCCCTCCCGGACCAGCGCCGGGATCTGGTAGCAGAGCGACTTGCCGCCGCCGGTGGGCATGAGCACGAGCGCGTCGCCGCCGCTGATGACGTGGTCCACGATGGCCTGCTGGTCGCCGCGGAACGCGTCATAGCCGAAGACGCGGTTCAGCACCTGCATCGCGGATTCGGGGGAGGACATGCGGGCGAGTGTAGGGGCAGGGTCCGACAGTCATGTTCGCCACCGTTCAGCGGCAGGGGCTTGACCGCAATGGGCGATCCACATACCTTTGGTATGCCAAGCTTCTATACCGAACGACATAGTAGGTGGCTGATGACCGGTCTGCTGGGCTCCCCTTTCGCGCTGCCCTGTGGCGTGTCCCTGAAGAATCGCCTCGCCAAGTCGGCGTTGAGCGAGGGCTTGGGTGACAAGCACAACGCCCCGACCGAGCGGCTGCAGCGGCTGTACGAGCGCTGGTCGGACTCCGGTGCGGGCCTGATCATCACCGGCAACGTCATGGTCGCCGAGGGTGGCATCGGCGAGCCTGGCAACGTTGTCGTCACCGACTACCGGCACCAGAGCGGCCTGAAGGACTGGGCGGTCAGCGCGGGCGCCGGCGGGGCCGAGGTGTGGGTGCAGATCAACCACGCGGGCCGGCAGGCGATGCGGCACGTGGTCGCCCACCCGGTGGCGCCGTCCGAGGTGCAGCTCAAGGTCGGCGGCAGCTTCGCCAAGCCGCGCGCGCTCACCGAGGCGGAGATCGAGGAGCTCATCGAGCAGTACGCCACCACGGCCAAGGTCGTCGTGGAGTCCGGGTTCGGCGGTGTGCAGATCCACGGCGCGCACGGGTACCTGGTCAGCCAGTTCCTGTCCCCGCGCACCAACAAGCGCACCGACAGGTGGGGCGGCACCCCGGAGAACCGCAGCCGGTTCCTGCTGGAGGTGTTCAAGGCCATGCGGGCGGCGATCGGCCCGGAGACGCCGCTGTCGGTGAAGCTGAACTCCGCCGACTTCCAGCGGGGCGGCATCACCGAGGAGGACACCCTCGACGTGGTGCTGGCGCTGCACGAGGCGGGCGTGGACCTGCTCGAGGTCTCCGGCGGCACCTACGAGTCGGCGGCGATGATGGGCATGCCGAACGGCAAGCCGGTCAAGGAGTCGACCCGGCAGCGCGAGGCCTACTTCCTGGAGTTCGCCGAGAAGGTGCGCTCCGAGGCGCCCACCCTGCCGCTGATGGTGACCGGCGGATTCCGGTCGCGGGCGGCGATGCAGGACGCCCTGGACAACGGGTCGCTGGACCTCGTCGGCCTCGGTCGCCCCCTCGCCGTGGAGCCGGACTTCCCGCAGCGGCTGCTCGACGGCGCCGATGGCCCGAAGGCGAACCTGCGGCCGCGCACCGTCGGCCTGAAGATGATCGACAGCGCCGCCGAGCTCACCTACTACACGACGCAGATGTGGCGGATGGGCGACGGCAAGGAGCCCAAGGACGACGCGAACCCGCTGCTCACCTTCGCCCGGTACACGGCCGGTTCGGGTATTCAGGCGTTCCGTCGGCAGCGCCGGGGGCACTGAGTTTTGGTGGTGGGGGCTGGTTCTGGGCTTTCGTCGAAGGAGGCTTTGGAGGGGGAGACGGGCTGTGGGGCCCGTCTTTCCTGACTGGCCGTCTGGTGGGGGCACGCCTGACGGGCTTTCGGGGCTCATGCAGTAAGGGGCACCCTCACTGCGTTGAGCGCAGTGAGGGTGCCCCTTACTCGATAAGCGTCCACAGTGGACATCCACATCGTGGGAGAACGCGGCGTGTCGCCCCATTTCGACACCGTGTCGCGCTGGGTGGCCTTGATCAATGCGGAGCTTGGGTCGCTGGGAGCACTGAAAGCGTCTTTCGGCGCCTTTGCCAGGCCCAGGAGCCGCCCTTCGGCCCCGACCATCCAGGCAGGCGTGCCCCCACCCAACACGCAGGCAGGAAAGACCCCGCCCGCCACCCGTCTCCCCCTCCACAGCGTCCTTCGACAGCCACCCAGACGCACCCCAGGGTTCGGATACCGGTGATGTGGGTAACTAGCCGGGCATGACGAGTGTCGCCTCCCATGTCCGGCTGGATGAGGCCACGACCGCGCTGGAAGATCTGCAGACGGTCCTGGACGTCGAGCCGTTGTCCGCCGTGCTGGACCAGTTCGCCGACTCGGTGCTGACCGCGATCGCCGACGCCGACATGGTGACGGTGACCGTCTGGTCCGAGGGTGGGCCGGAGACCGTGGCCGCCACCGACTCCCGGCTGGCGGATGTGGACGCGGCCCGCTACACCACCGGGGCCGGCCCGGGATTGGCGGTCGCCGCCGATCGGCGGCCGGTGCGGGTCACCGTGTCCGAGGCCGAGGAACGCTGGCCGGCCTTCGCCGAGGCGGCCCGGGCGGTGGGGGTCGGAGCGCACCTGTCGGCGCCGCTGGTCGCCGAGGATGAGATCTGCGGAATGCTCAACCTGTACGGCGTCTCCGAGGACGCCTTCGACCCGTTCGACGAGTCGCTGCTCCGGGTGCTGAGCATGTCGGCGGCGTTCGCCATCGGACACTCCCGCCGCTATCAGCGGTGCCGCACCCTGACCGGCGACCTGGAGAAGGCGCTCGTGTCCCGCGCGGAGATCGACCAGGCGAAGGGGGCGTTGATGGCGGTGCACGCGGTGTCCGCGCCGGAGGCCTTCCAGCTGCTGGTGACCCAGTCGCAGCGGTCCAACGTCAAGCTGGTGAACGTCGCGCGGGCTTTGCTGACCTCGCTGAGCCGCGCGCGTTAGAGCTCGTTCACCGACGCGATGATGGTGAGCAGGGCATCCAGGCCCGCCACCTGCAACGGCCGGAGCACGCGGCTGTGGTTCGCCACCACGATCAACGGCGTGCCCGCGTTCTTGCACCGCTCGTGCGCCACGATCAACTCGGCCATGCCGGATGAGCTCATGAACTGGACGTCGGTCAGGTCCACCACCAGCCGGGTCGGCGCCACGAGGCTGCCGGTGGCGGCCGTGAGCTGCTCGCGGAACTGGTTCGCGGTGGCCAGGTCCAGTTCCCCGTGCACGTTCAGCACGACGTGCTCTCCTGCGGTGGCCTGGGTGATCAGCGGACTCTCCATACTGGATTTCTCCCTGGCGACGATGACTGGTGCGGGTGCGCGCGTCCGTCTGCCAGGCATCCGGGCGTGCCACACCGCCGCGGATAGCTGTCTGCTTAACCACCCGACTGCAAACCTAGCGGTCCGTTCGCCATGCGAACCATATGTCGCCCGAAGAGACCAGCGTGGCGTCGGCAGACTACGTCACTATGCGTGAAACTGTTCACTCGGCCTATTGATTGAGCACTTTCGCGCAGTTAACGTCCGGTGAGAACGTTTCCACCGACACTGGAGGGGTGCGCCCATGGGTGGCTCGCACATGGCCGAGGAAATCGCCAGCCAACCGGATTGCTGGGCCAGGGCAGCCACGATCGCCGCAGCCGCCGCGCTGCCGGAACCCGGCGCCCGGGTGGCCATCATCGGCTGCGGGACCTCCTGGTTCATCGGTCAGGCCTACGCCGCTCTCCGTGAATCCGCAGGTCAGGGTGAGACCGATGCCTTCGCGGCCTCCGAGTTCCCGCTCGGCAGGCGGTACGACCACGTGATCGCGCTCAGCCGCTCCGGCACCACGACCGAGGTGCACACGCTGCTCTCCCAGTTGCAGGCCGGCCGCACCACCGCGATCACCGGCGTGCCCGCGGAGATCGCGCACCGGGTGGACGCCGTGGTGGACCTCTCCTACGCCGACGAGCAGTCGGTCGTGCAGACCCGGTTCGCCACCACCGCCCTCGCGCTGCTGCGCGCGCACCTCGGCGAGGACCTCACCACCGCGGTGAGCCAGGCCAGGGAAGTGCTGAGCACCCCGCTGGCCGAGGCGTTGACCGGCGCCGACCAGTTCAGCTTCCTCGGCGCCGGCTGGTCGGTCGGCCTGGCCAACGAGGCCGCGCTGAAGTTCCGCGAGGCCGCGCTGCTGTGGACCGAGTCCTACCCGGCCATGGAGTACCGGCACGGGCCGATCAGCATCAGCCAGCCGGGCCGGGTCAGCTGGATGTTCGGCGCCGCACCCGACGGCCTGGCCGCCGATGTGCAGCGGGCCGGCGGCCACTTCGAGAACACCGGCATCGACCCCCTGGCCGACCTGGTCCGGGCGCAGCTCGTCGCCGGGGAGATCGCCCGGCGCAAGGGCCTGGACCCCGATCAGCCGCGGAACCTGACCCGTTCCGTCGTCCTGGCGTGATCCTCACCGTCACGCCCAATCCGGCCCTGGACGTCACCTACACCGTCGACGCGCTGCGGCCCGACGAGGTGCACCGGGTCGGGGCGGTCGCGCAGCGTGGCGGCGGCAAGGGCATCAACGTGGCCCGGGTGCTGCACACCGTCGGTGTGCACACCTGCGCCGTGGCGCCGGTCGGCGGGCCCACCGGGACGACCCTGTCCCAGGACCTGCGTGCGGCTGGGCTGCACGCGGACCTGGTGCCGGTGTCCGGCGAGACCCGGCGCACCACCGCCGTGCTGTCCGCCTCGGACGACTCGGTGACGCTGTTCAACGAACCCGGCGCGGAGCTGTCCCGGAAGGACTGGCGGACGCTGCGGGCCGCCGTCAAACGACGGCTGCCCGGCGCCGCGGTGCTGGTCTGCTCCGGCAGCCTGCCACCCGGCGCCCCGGCGGACGGCTACGCGCAGCTGCTGGCCCTGGCGCAGGGCATCCCCACGGTCTTGGACACCTCCGGGGAAGCCCTCCTGGCCGGTCTCGAAGGCCTGCCCTCGGTGATCAAGCCGAACCTGGACGAACTCCGCGCGGTCGCCGGTCACGACGACCCGCTGACCGCCGCGCAACAGCTGTGCTCGGCGGGTGCCGGGGCGGTCGTCGTCTCGCAGGGCGCGGACGGGCTGCTCGTGCAGTCGGCCGCCGGTACGTGGCGGGCCGTGCCGAGCGCGCGGCTGACCGGGAACACCACCGGCGCGGGCGACGCTGCCGTCGCGGGCATCGCCTGGGAGCTGTCCCTCGGCGGCGGCTGGCCGGAGATCGCCCGGCGGGCGGTCGCGCTGTCCGGCGCCGCTGTGCTCGGCCCCTTGGCCGGCGACATCGACCTGGAGCACTTCCAGCGGGAACACGTGGCCGTCGCGGCCACCGAAGTAAGGAGTGGAACGCCGTGCCCCTGACCACTGCCGGAGAGATCGTCGGCCCGGCCGCCAAAGCGGGTCGCGGCTGCGCGGCGTTCAACGCCATCCAGCTGGAGCACATCACCGCGATCGTCGACGGCGCCACCCGCGCCGGGCAGCCGGTGATCATCCAGCTCAGCCACAACGCGGTGCGCTACCACGGTTCGCTGGCGCCCATCGGATCCGCCGCCCTGGCCGCCGCCCGGGCCGCCGAGGTGCCGGTCGCCGTGCACCTGGACCACGCGGAGACCCCGGAGCTGGTGCACGAGGCCGTGGCGCTGGGCTTCGGCTCGGTCATGTTCGACGCGTCCACCCTGGACTACGCGGACAACGTGCGGGTGACCCGAGACGTCGTCGACGCCTGCCACGAACACGGGGTCTGGGTGGAGGCCGAGCTCGGCGAGGTCGGCGGCAAGGACGGCGTGCACGCCCCCGGGGTGCGCACCGATCCGGACGAGGCGCTTGCCTTTGTGCAGGCCACCGGCGTGGACGCACTCGCGGTCGCGGTCGGCAGCTCGCACGCCATGCTCACCCGGGACGCCGAGCTGGACCTGGACCTGATCACCCGGTTACGCGACCGGGTGCCGGTGCCGCTGGTGCTGCACGGTTCCTCCGGTGTGCCGGACGACGGCCTGGCCGCGGCGGCCAGGGCGGGCATGACGAAGATCAATATCGCGACTCAGCTGAACAAGGTGTTCACCGCGGCGGTCATCGGGGACCTCGAGGCCCGGCCGGGCAAGGTGGACCCGCGCAAGTACCTGGGCGCCGGCCGCTCGTCCGTCGCCGACGAGGTGGCCAGGTTGCTGGGGGTTCTGGCGGCCTGAGGTTGGTCCCGAAGTTGACGAGGTTGGGAAAAGCGTTCCGAACCTCGTCAACTTCGGAGCAGGGGACTAGGCGCGGCGGAACTGCATGGGCTCGCTGCGGTAGCGAGCCGTGTCGCCGTAGATGCCGAGCAGCTTCCACAGCCAGCGGCTGCGCGGGGTCAGCAGCCGGGTCTCCACGGCGAGCGTGCGTACGTCGGCGAAGAAGTCGACCAGCATCTGCTTCGACTCCGGGCTGCGCCAGAACGCCTGGCGCCAGGCCGAACGCGGGACCTTGAACTTGCGGCGGAACTCCACCGGCGGGGCCATGATGATCGTGGCCATCGAGCGCATGATGATCGCCAGGAACGCGCCGGTGATCGCCCGGCGGATCGGACCGGCGTCCTTGAGGTGCTCCTCGATGAACTTGTGCGCGAAGGAGATGTGCCGCGCCTCCTCGGCGATGTGGATCGCCGTGATCCGGCCGAGGATGGGCGGAATGTCGTCTCCGGAGCGGGCGATCGCCTTCTGGTAGTGGTCGATCGGCTCCTCGCCACCCAGCACCATGATGAAGAACGGGACCGGCAGGAACGACATGAGCGGGACGAACGGCGCGAAGGGCCGGATCCACCAGTCCATGCCGGGGGTGTCTACGCCGATCCGGTTGACCAGCTCCTGGAACATCTGGATGTGGTTGCACTCTTCGGTGATCTCGTGCAGGCAGTACCGGAACTCCGGGGAGCCGTTCGGCAGCGTCATGATGTATTGCTGCATGCCGCGGATCAGCAGGCTCTCGAACTGCAGCCCGACCTTGGCGACGTTGGCCTGCCGCCACAGCCCGACCTCGATCTGCCGCTCGTGCGAGAGGCCCTGGTACCAGTCGGTCTTCGCCAGGGGGTCGTACGCGGGCAGGACCCAGCGGGGGTCGTTCTTGTCGACGACCATGTCCGGGGCGTCCCAGTCGATGTCGACGAACGGGTCGAAGTGCAGGTTCACCGAGCCCTCAGACAGCGTCTGCAACTCGGTCGCGTAGTCGGCAGTAGCCGTTGTGAGTCGGGCCATAGCTCCAGTGTCTATTGACAGACTGTCTCACACAAGGGTCTGCGGCCAACTTTTTTACGCATAAAAAAATTATGTCAATCGACCGGTTCCGGACTCAGCTGGTCACGACATGCCAAAAGCGGTTTCCGCAGGTCGGTGACCTACGGAAACCGCTTCGGGGCTCGGATCAGGCGGTGGCGCGTCGGAACTCGGTCGGCTCGCTGCGGTAGCGCGAGGTCGGTCCGTCGATGCCCAGCAGCTTCCACATCCACACCGTGGCCGGGGTGCGCAGGCCGGTCTCGTCGCCGAGCTGGCGGACGTCGGGGAAGAAGTCCCGCATCAGTTGCTTGGACTGCTTGCTCTTCCAGAAGGCCTGGCGGATCGCCTTGCGCGGCGCGCCGAACTCGCGGCGGAACTCGGCCGGCGTGGACATGATCGCGTTGGCCAGCCAGCGCATGGCGATCGGCAGCGCGAGGCCGATGCCGAAGCGCTTCAGCCTGCCCGCACCCTTGAGGTGCTCGGTGATGAACTGGTGCGCGAAGGAGATGTGCCGGGCCTCTTCGGCGATGTGGATCTGCATCACCCGCTGGAGGGCGGGCGGCAGCGCCTCGCCGGACCGGGCCACCGACTTCTGGTAGTGGTCGATCGGCTCCTCGCCGGCCAGGATGCCGATGAAGAAGATCAACGGCACGCCCGCGCCCACGTAGGAGATGGTGGAGGAGAGCTTCCGCATGTGCCAGGACATGCCGGGGACGTCGACGCCGATCCGGTTGACCAGTTCCTGGAACATCTGGATGTGGTTGCACTCTTCGGCCATCTCGTGGAGGAGATAGCGGAACTCGCGCGACTGGTTCGGCACGGTCATCGCGTAGGTCATCATCCCGCGGATCAGGATGGCCTCGAACTGCAGGCCGACCTTGGCGATGTTGGCCTGGCGCCACTGGCCGACCGCGATCTGCTTGTCCTGCGGCAGGCTCTGGTACCAGGGCGTGTTGGCCAGGGGGTCGTTGGCGGGCAGCACCCAGCGGGGGTCGTCCTTGAGGATCGCGAACTCCGGAGAGTCCCAGTCGATGTCGACGAAGGGGTCGAAGTGCAGATTGACCGAGCCTTCAGACAGCGTCTGCAACTCGGTCTCGTAGTCGGCCGTGGCCGTTGTGAGTCGCGCCATGACGTCAGTGTTAACTGACAATCTGTCTCACACAAGGGTTTGTGTTGAACTTTTTTACATCTCAACGGCATGTGTCAACCGAACAGGTGAGAGATGTTTACTCCGGACTGAGAGCGGTTTCTCCAGGTCTGGGCCCCGGAGAAACCGCGTCTCATTCCCGTGCCCGGTGGTTTCAGGCCACCGCGGGCGAGCGCCGGTACTCGTTCGGCTCGCTGCGGTAGCGCGAGGTGGGGCCATCGATCTTCAATAGCCGCCATAGCCAGAGGGTGCGGTTGTTCCGCAGGCCGAGCTCGTCGCCGAGCTGGCGGACGTCGGGGAAGAAGTCCCGCATCAGCTGCTGGGACTGCGGGCTCTTCCAGAAGGCCTGCCTGAGCGCCTTGCGGGGCACGTCGAAGGTGCGGCGGAACTCCGGCGGGGTGGACATGATCACGTCGGCCAGCCAGCGCATGGCGATCGGCAGCGCCAGTCCGAGGGCCAGTCGCCGCACCCGGCCCGCGCTCTTCAGGTTCTCGGTGAGGAACTTGTGCGCGTAGGAGATGTGCCGCGCCTCTTCGGCGATGTGGATCTGGAAGATCCGCTTCAGCACGGGCGGCAGGTTCGCATCGCTGCGGATGGCCGACTTCTGCACGTGATCAATGGGCTCCTCGCCGGCCAGGATGCCGATGAAGAAGATCATCGGAAAGTAGGCCGCGAGGAAGGAGATGGCCGGCGAGGCTGCTCGCATGACCGGGGACATGCCGGGGGCCGGCTGGTCCATCCGGTTGACCAGTTCCTGGAACATCTGGATGTGGTTGCACTCCTCGGTGACCTCGTGCAAGGAGTAGCGGAACTCAGCCGACTGGTTCGGCAGGGTCATGACCCACTGCATCATGCCGCGGATCAGGATGGCCTCGAACTGCAGGCCGACCTTGGCGACATTCGCCCAGCGCCACAGGCCGACCTCGATCTGCCTGTCCTGGGGCAGGTTCCGGTACCAGTCGGTGCCTGCCAGGGGGTCGGAGGCGGGAAGGATCCAGCGTGGATCCTTCGGGTCGATGACCATCTCCGCCGAGTCCCAGTCGATGTCGGCGAACGGATCGAGGTGCACGTTGACCGAACCCTCGGACAGTGTCCGCAGTTCGGTCTCGTAGTCGGCGATAGCCGTCAATCGCGCCATGGGAACATCCTTGCTGACAATCTGTCTCATAACAACCAGTGCTTTTACGTACTGTTGAAAAGCGTTAATTGACGGTGGTGCGGCGGAATTCCACCGGCTGGCTGCGGTAGCGGGCGGTGCCGCCGTCGATGCCCAGCCGCCGCCACAGCCAGCGGGTGCGCGAGTTCAGCAGACCGATGTCCTCGGCCAGTTTGCGCACGTCGGCGAAGTACTCGCCCAGCTGTTTGGTCGCCTCGGGGTGCTCCCAGAACGCCTGCCGCATCGCGGAGCCGGGCACGTCGAACTTCCGCACGAACTCGGCCGGTGGCCGCTGGATCGCGTCGGCGGCGATACGCATGATCAGCGGCAGGTAGACGCCGAGCACCGCGCGCTGGAACCTGGTCGACCTGGCCACGTGCTCGGTGATGAATTTGTGCGCGAAGGAGATGTGCCGTGCCTCCTCGGCGATGTGGATCTGCATGATCCGCTTCACCAGCGGCGGCATGTCGATGTCCGCGCGACACTGCACCTTCTGGAAGTGGTCGATCGGCTCCTCGCCGGCCAGGATCGCCATGACGAAGGCGACCGGCGAGTAGGACAACAGCGGGATGATCGGGATGAGCGCCCGCAGGAGTCGCGGCATGCCGGGCACGTCCTCGCCGACCCGGTTCACCAGCCCCTGGAACATCTGGTTGTGATTGCACTCCTCCTGCATCTCGTGCATCGAGTAGCGGAACTCCGGGGAGCCGTTGCGCATCCGCATCGCGGACTGTTGCAACCCGATGACCAGCATGCTCTCGAACTGCACGCCCGCCTTGATCTGGTTCGTCACCCGCCAGCGTCCGACCTCGATCTGCTTCTCGCGCGGCAGGCCCTTGTACCAGTCGGTCATGGCGATCGGGTCGTACGGCACCAGGATCCAGCGGGGGTCGTCCGCGCTGATGTCCATCCCCGGGGCATCCCAGGCGATGTCCCGGAACGCGTCGAAGCGCACGGTGGTCGAACCGTCGGACAGGGTCTGTAGCTCGGTCGCGTAATCGGCAGTGGTCATGACTTGCCCTCCTCGATGTTCAGCAGACGCCAGAGCCAGCGGGTCCTGGCGGTGAGCAGACCGATGTCCTCGGCGAACGCGCGGGTGCCCGTGAAGGAGTCGCGCAGCAGGTTCCGGGAGTGTTCGCTGCGCCAGAACGCCTGGCGCATGGTCTCGTCGGGTACGTCGAAGGTGCGCTGGAACTTTGGATGCGGCATGCCGGTGACGTTCACCGTGACGCGCAGGATGATCGGCAGCAGCAGGCTCAGCGCGGCACGGCGTAGCCGGCCCGCGTCTTCCAGTTGTCCGACGATGAACTCGCGCGCGAAGCCGATGCGCCGTTCTTCCTCGGCGAGGTGGATCCCGGTGATCAGGTGCAGGAGCGGGTGATCGCTCGGCTGGGACCTGGTCTTCGGCTCCTTGCTCGCCAGCGTGAGGATGAAGAAGATCGTCGGGAAGTAGGCCAGCATGCCGATGTACGGGCTGAGCCGCTTGACCCGCCGGGACATGCCGGGCACGTCCGCGCCGATCCGGTTGATCAGCTCCTGGAGCATCTGGATGTGGCTGTGGGCCTCGATCATCTCCTGCCCGCAGTGCCGGAACTCCGCTGCGTTGTTGGGCAGCCGCATCACGAACTGCTGGGTGCCCTGGATCAGGATGCTCTCGAACTGGAGCCCGGCTTTGGCGATGCCGGCCTGCCGCCACAGGCCGACCTCGATCCGCCGGTCGAGCGGCAGGTTCCGGTACCAGTCGGTGTGCGCCACCGGGTCGGTTTCGGGGAGTACCCAGCGGGGATCGTCCCGGCGGATCTCGAACTCGGGGGCGTCCCAGTCGATGTCGATGAAGGGGTCGAACTGTGCGGTGACCGCGCCCTCGAGCTTTATGTGAGCCGTCATACATAGGGAGTTTTGACGTTTTACCTGCCAATGGCAAGGGTTTGCGGGCAGAAATTTTACGCATCTTCTGGAAACGTCAAACCCTGCCCGGGCGGTCGGATTGGCGTAGCGTCGATGCTCCGGTTGCCGCGCGCGCAGTATCGATCAGATCACTCTGTTGACTTGTGCTCGAAACAGCACAAAACTGCGCAGAAATAAGCAATGTGGCATAGGGGTGGATGCCCGTGAAACGAACGATGGCCGTCACGCTGGCTGTCGGGCTCGTGGTTGCCGGTTGTGGGACCGGAACCTACGACCCCGAGACGCCGGAGGCCAAAGCCTATTTCGCCGCGCCCTGCCCGGAACCTGGGGTCAAGCCGGCGAGCGACAAGGAGTTCACCTACTGGTCCATGTGGACCAAGGACGAACCGCAGGGCAAGGTGCTGGGCAAGGCCGTGCGCTGCTTCCAGGAGAAGACCGGCGTCAAGGTCAAGGTGCAGTGGCTCGGCCGCAAGGGTTACTCACAGAACCTGGGGCCCGCGCTCAACACCGACAACGTGCCGGACCTGTTCGACCAGGACGTCACCAAGGTGGCCGCGGCGATCGTCACGCCCGGGGGAACGCAGAGCGTCGAGGACGTCTACGCCATGAAGGTCGGCGAGGGCGACAAGACGGTGCGCGACGTGCTGTCGCCGTCCTCGATCGACTTCCCGCAGAACAAGGATAAGGACGGCAACAACTTCCTGGTGCCGTACGAGACGCTCAGCAGTGCCTGGTGGTTCAACCGCGACCAGACCAAGAACGTCCAGCAGCCCAAGACCATGGCCGAGCTCTACTCCCTGTTCCAGAGCTCGCAGACCAAGGACCGGTCCGCCGTCAGCCAGGACGGCGACATCTCGTTCTACAACATGTACTTCTTCACCCAGCTCGCCGAGCGGTTCACCGGCGCGGGCGGCCTGTACGCCGCGGCCAGTGACCGCAGCGGGCAGAGCTGGCGTAACCCCGGCCTGCTCAAGGCCGCCGAGGAGACCGCCAAGCTGCGGCCGTTCTTCATCGACGGCTGGGACGCGGCCAAGTTCCCGCAGAACCAGCAGCGCTGGGCCGACGGGGACGCGTCCTTCCTCTACCTGGGCAGCTGGGCGCCGAGCGAGGTGCGCGAGTACCTGACCAAGCAGGGCGTGGACACCAAGGTCACCTTCGGGTCCTTCCAGTTCCCGATGCCCGAGGGCGCGACGCACGACATCGTCGAGCAGATCACCATCGGCTTCGGGGTCACCAAGAAGGCGAAGCATCCGGAGGCGGCGAAGGCCTTCGCCGCGTACTTCCTCAACAAGGAGCTGCTGCGCGGCATCCCGGACGTGGCGAGCAACCTGGTGCCGCGCCCGGACGTGGACGTGCCCGAGGACCTGAAGTCCCTCAAGGCCGTCCTGGACGACCCGGCCAAGGAACACGTGTTGCAGTACGACGGCCTGGAGAGCCTGGCCGGTGGCCGGTGGACCACGGACGTGTTCGACCCGGCCAACCTGGCCCTGCTCAAGGGGCAGCTCACCCCGCAGCAGTTCATCGACCGGCTGGCCTCGACGCAGGCCACGTTCTGGAGGAATCAGGGCTGATGGGGGCGATAGCTGCACATGTGGGCCGGAAGCGGCGGCTGTTCCTGCCGTTCCTGGTGCCCGCGATGGCGTTGTACGTGGCATTCCTGGTGCTGCCCACGCTGGCCACCGTGGTGCTCAGCTTCACCAAGTGGGCGGGGGCAGGGGACACCCCGAAGCCCAACGGCGTCGGGAACTACCAGCAGTTGCTGAACTCGGAGGCCTTCCAGTTCTCCTTCGTGAACACGCTGATCTATGTGTTCGCCGGCGGCGTCGGCACCTTCGTGCTGGCCTTCCTGTTCACCATGGTGCTGCGGGACATGCGGGGCGGGAAGGTGGTCCGGGCGATCCTGTTCTTCCCGAACATCGTCGCCCCGGTGGCCCTCGGCATGTTCCTCGGCTTCGTGTTCAAGTACCAGCCGCACAAGCAGGGGCTGGCCAACTTCATCCTCACCGAGCTGGGTGGCACGGCGCAGAAGTTCCTGGCGCCGGACAACGTCACCTGGGTGGTCACGGCCTCGCTGATCTGGGCGTCCTCCGGCTTCTTCATCACCATCCTGATGGCCGCCGTGGACAACATCCCGCCGTACCTCTACGAGGACAGCGACCTGGCGGGCGCGTCGCCGTGGCAGAAGTTCACCAACATCACCCTGCCGCTGACCTGGGATGTCATCGGGGTGGCCGGGGTGCTGTGGACGATCAACGCGTTGAAGATCTTCGAGTTGGTGTTCGTGCTGGCCGGGCCGGGGACGTACTCCCCGCCGAACCGGGCGTGGACGCTGGGCATCTTCGTGTTCGACCGGACCTTCGGCTCGAACGGGACGCCCGACTTCGGTGCCGCGTGTGCCTGCGCGGTGGCCATGATCGTGCTGGTGTCCGTCCTGGTGGTCGCGCTGCGCAGGCTGATGCGTCGCGACGCGCTCCAATACTGAAAGGGCTGCCGTGGCCTACAAACCCAAGCCGGCGCCCGGATCGCGCCGCTTCTCTCCGCTCAAGTTCATCGGCACCGTGGTGGTCTGGCTGGTCACCGCGTTCAACCTGCTGGTGCTGTACTGGCTGATCGCGGCGGCCTTCAAGACGCCGATCGAGATCTTCACCAAGCCGTTCGCGCTGCCCTACACCTGGTTCCAGCGCGGCGTGCCGTTCCGGAACTTTGAATACGCCTGGAACCAGGCCGGATTCGGCGAAGCGGTGGTCTCCACCGTGCTGCTGGTCGGCCTGGCCACCGTGGTCACCGTGGCGATCTCCGCCCCGGCGGCCTACGCGCTGACCCGGTTCGGGGTCCGCGGGGCGGGCGGCCTGACCAACGTGATCGCGGTCGGCATGGGCGTGCCGTTCCAGACCGTGGTCATCCCGCTGTTCGTGGTGCTGTCCAAGGTCCACCTGGACAACATCTACGGCCTGTTCATCGTGTACGTGGCGTTGTCGATCCCGTTCACGGTGTTCCTGCTGACCGGGTTCTTCCGCTCGCTGCCCGACGAACTGGAGGAGGCGGCGGCCATCGACGGCGCGTCCGCCACCCGCACCTTCTTCTCGGTGATGCTGCCGCTGGCGCGTGGCGGCCTGATCACCGCGTTGATCCTGAACGCCATCGGCCTGTGGAACGAGACCCTGCTGGCGATCGTCTTCCTCAAGGACCAGGCGGAGTTCACCCTGTCACGGGCGCTGTTCACCTTCTACGGCGCCGCGAGCTACCAGTCGGAGTACGGCGGCCTGATCGCCGGCGTCGCGCTGGTGGTACTGCCGATGTTGTTGCTGTACGTCGTGCTGGCCCGGCAGATCATCACCGGGCTCACCCTGGGGTCAGGAAAGTAGGTAACCATGGCTGAAGTGATCTTCAAGGACGCCACCCGTTATTTCGCCGGGGTGGACCGCCCGGCTGTGAACTCGCTGAACCTGGACGTCCCGGACGGTGAGTTCCTGGTGCTGGTGGGTCCGTCCGGCTGCGGCAAGTCCACCTCGCTGCGGATGCTCGCCGGGCTGGAGGGCGTCGACAAGGGCTCCATCCACATCGGCGAGCGGGACGTCACCGAGGTACCGCCCGCCGGGCGGGACATCGCGATGGTGTTCCAGAACTACGCGCTCTACCCGCACATGTCGGTGGCGGAGAACATCGGCTTCCACCTCAAGATCGCCGGGATGAACAAGACGGACCGGGAGAAGAAGGTCCGCGAGGCGGCGGAACTGCTGGACCTCGCCCAGTACCTGGAGCGCAAGCCGGCCAAGCTCTCCGGTGGCCAGCGGCAGCGGGTCGCCATGGGCCGGGCGATCGTCCGGGAACCGGCGGTCTTCCTGATGGACGAACCGCTGTCCAACCTGGACGCCAAGCTGCGGGTGCAGACCCGGACCCAGATCGCCTCGCTGCAGCGGCGGCTGGGCACCACCACGATCTACGTGACCCACGACCAGGTCGAGGCGATGACCATGGGCGACCGGGTCGCGGTGCTCAAGGAGGGCGTGCTGCAACAGTGCGACACGCCCATCGGCCTGTTCGCCAGGCCCGCCAACGTGTTCGTGGCCGGTTTCATCGGCTCCCCGGCGATGAACCTGCTGGACTTCACCGCGGACACCCTGCCGTCCGGCGTCGGGCTGACGCCCGCGCAGCGCTCCGCGCTGACCGGCCCGGACGTGGTCGTCGGCGTGCGCCCGGAGGCCTGGGAGACGGTGAACCCGGTCGACGGCCTGGAGGCCGTGGTCGAGGTGGTCGAGGAACTGGGCAGCGACCAGTACCTCTACTGCAAGGTGCCGAACGGCGTTCTCACCGTGCGCACTCCGGGGATGTCCCCGTGGCAGCGCGGTGACCGGATCGGCCTGAAGGTGAAGCCCGACCAGGCGCACCTGTTCGACACCGCCACCGGCGACCGCCTGCCCGACTAGCCCCACCCCGAACTTGACGAGTTTCGGGAAAGAGCATCCCGAAACTCGTCAAGTTCGGCTGGCAGTGCCGCAAGTGGAAGCTGTCATCGATCGGCTATCCTGCGGGATACTGCGTGAAATCGGCTTGTTACGAACAGTCTGATGCGCAGTCAATCACCGACGGGAGACGGTCGAATGGCCCGGCATGAACGCCTGAGCACGCTGCTGGAACTGCTCGGACAGCGGGAACGCCTGGATGTGGACGAGGTGGCCGCCGAGCTCGGCGTCTCCGCCGCGACCATCCGTCGTGACTTCGACCATCTGGCCGCTCAGCAGCTGATGACCCGCACCCGGGGCGGCGCGGTGGCCAACGACTTCGCCTACGACCTGCCGCTGCGCTACAAGGTGGCGCGCAACGCCCCGGAGAAGCAGCGGATCGCCGCCACGGCGGCCGGGCTGATCGAGCGGGGCGCCGTGGTCGGGCTCAACGGTGGCACCACGACCACCGGGGTGGCCAGGGCCCTCGCCGTGCGCACCGACCTGAACAGCCGGGGCGAGGAGCCCGGGCTGACCGTGGTCACCAACGCGTTGAACATCGCCAACGAGCTCGCGGTGCGGCCCAACGTGAAGATCGTGGTCACCGGTGGGGTACCCCGGCCGCAGTCCTTCGAACTGTCCGGCCCCCTCGCCAGCCGGGTGCTGGAGGAGCTGTCCATCGGCACCCTGGTGCTGGGCGTGGACGCCATCGACCCGGTCATCGGCGCCGCCGCGCACCACGAGGGCGAGGCCTCGATCAACCGGCTGATGGTGGAGCGCTCGCAGCGGATCATCGCGGTGGCCGACGGTTCCAAGCTGGGCAGGCGGGCCTTCGCGCAGATCTGCCCGGTGCAGCGGATCGACACCCTGGTGACCGATCAGGACGCTCCGGCGGACCAGGTTGCGGCCTTCGAGGCGGCTGGCGTTACTGTCCTGGCAGTGTGACTACTGCGCCGCCGTTCGACGACGCGAGTGAGAGCCGGTTGCTGCGCCAGATCATGGTGGACACGGCCGGCCCGCACTGGAACACCCGAGAGTTACGCAAGCAGATCCAGACGACCAGGCTGCCGTTCGGGCAGCCGGTGACCGACGTGTTCTCCCGGGTGCACGCCGCGCTGGAACGGCTGGGCGAGGTCCTCGACACCGACACCGCCGACGCGGACTCCCGCCGGGTGCGCGCGGTGCTCTCCGAGGACGACCGGCCCGTCGTGTGCACGGCCTGGGCCCGCACCGACGGACCGCTCACCATCCTGGCGCTGCGCGCCGCCGCCCCACGCGTCTCCTGGCTGGACCGGGGCAAAGCCGCCGGCCGCACCCTGGACCGGCTCGTCGCCGCCCTGCGCTGACCGGAGCACTTTCTGCAGAAAGTGCTCAGTCGATGATCGCTCCCAGGGAGATGTTCAGGCTGGTCCCGGTGAAGACGCGGCCGGTGTCCGAGGCGGCGAACACCGCGATCGTGCCCACATCGGCCAGCGAGGCCGACCGGCCCAGCAGGGTGGAACCGTCCAGTGCCCGGGTGATCTCCTCGCGGCCGGCCATGTCCGCCGGGATGGTCTCCGGGACGCCGCCGGTGGTCAGGCCGACCACCCGGATCCCGTGTCGTCCCAGCTCGGAGGCCAGCTGCCTGCGCAGGAAGTCCACCGCGTGCAGGGCGACCTGGAAGCCGCCGATGTAGTAGTCGCGCACCGGGGCGCCGGAGCCGCCGAAGGTGAGGATCACCCCGGAGCCCTGCTTGATCATCCGCCGGGCGGCGGCCTGGGTGGTGAGGAACGTACTGCGCAGCGCGGTGCGGATCGGCGCCTGGAAGTCCTCCAGGTCCATCTCCACCAGCGGGGTGCCCTGCACGTCGTTCACCCCGATCAGGTTGATCGAGATGTCCAGGCTGCCGTGCCCACCGGCCACCCGCTCGGCATGCGCGTCCACCTGCTCGGCCACCGTGGCGTCCAGCTGGGTGGTGGTCGCCTGGCCGCCGGCCCCGGTGATCTGCTCGGCCACCCGGTTCAGCGGTTCCGCCGTGCGGCCGGCCAGGTGCACCGTCGCTCCGGCCGCGGCGAAGGCCCGCGCCACCGCCCCACCGATGGCGCCGCCTCCGCCGTAGACGATCGCGTTCTTACCCGTCAGCAAAGTCATGCGACTCAGCGTGGCACAGGTCTCAGCCGCACAGCGCCTGATCGGCGATGTGCATGACCTGCTCGTTGATCTGCGCCCAGTTGTCCCAGTTGTCGCTGGACCGGGACACCACCACGCTGCGCTTCCCGTCCTGGGTCGTCGCGGCCAATGTCTGGTAGCCGAGGGTGCCGCCCAGGTGCTCCCAGCGATAGCCGCCGCAGGGCAGCGGGTGCCGGAAGATCCCGTATCCCGCGCGGTACGCCTTGTCGCCCTCGTAGTCGAAGTCGACCAGATCGGTCAGCAGCTGCCGCTGGATCGCCGGGGGCAGCAGTCTGCCACCGAGCAGGGCGCGGAAGAAGGTGTTCACGTCCTGGGTCGTGCTGAGCAACGCGCCGTCCGCGTAGTTGCTCGCCGAGATCGTGGTGTCGACGAGCGGACCGTGCTCCGCGAACTGGCTGTACCCGGTGGCGTGCGGATCCGGCATGGTGGCGTCCGCCCCCGGGTCGGTGGTGCCGGTCAGGTGCAGCGGCCGGATGATCCGGTCGCGCACGCTGTCGCCCCACGGCCTGCCGGTCACCTTCTCCAGGATCATGCCCAGCACGATGAAGTCGGTGTTGCTGTACTGGCTCCGGCTACCCGGCTCGAACCGGGACGGGTGATCGTTGGCGATCTTGATCAGCGCTTCCGGCTGCTCGTAGACGTACTTGGTCCGCTCGTACTCCTCGGGTGTGGCGGGCCAGTCGGCCTCGGTGTAGTTGAACAGACCGCTGCGGTGCTGCAGCAGGTAGCGCACGGTGATCTTGTCGACGTTCTCTTTGAGGACCCCGGGGAGCCACCGGTTCACGGTGTCGTCCAGCGACACCCGGCCCTCACCGGCCAGTTGCAGCAGGGTGGTGGCGACGAAGGTCTTGGTCACGCTGGCGATCCGGAACCGGGAATCGGGCCGCGGTGGCTCCGGGTGCTTCAGGTCGGCGACCCCGCTGACCGCGCGGAACTCCCCACGCGTGGTGCTCACCCGCGCGACGATCCCGGTGACCCCCAGATCGTGCAGCTTGTCGATGCCGCGCTGGAGCTCGGCCTGGTCGTAGCCGCCCGTCGCGGGGCGGTTCCCCCGGTCAGCACCAACCCGCTGATCAGGGCGGTGCAGCTGAACAACGCTCGCAGTCTCATGTCTCCCCCATGCCGGCCAACTTTCTTCCAGCGTAAGGGGATTCGCTCAGACCTCGGCTGCGAGAAGTGACACGATGTCGCCCGGGTCGACCGCCATGCCGGCCAGTTTGCCGGAGGCCAGCTGCGCGCCCGCCTCCAGCCAGCGGCGGGCCTGCAGTTCGCCGTCCACGCCGTCCACGATCACCGCCGCGCCGGTCTGCCGTACCTGGTCGACCAGGCCCGCGACGAAGTCCCAGCCGGTGACGTCACCGATGTCCACCAGCCTGCGCGCGACCCGGACGCCGTGCACGGGAAGTTCGGTCACCGCGGCCAGATCACCGGGGCCGAGGCCGAAGTCGTCCAGCATGATCTCGAAGCCCATATCGTCCAGCACGGTCAGGTTGTCCACCGCGTCGTCGGTGCGCACCTCCGCCGTGGGCACGCCGAACATCAGCTGGGCGGGCTTCAGGCCGGTGTTCTCCTGCACCTTGATCACCCGGGACACCAGTTCACCGTCGGACAGCTGGTTGCCGGTGAGGCTGACGATCATCGGGCGGCGCATGTCGATGCGCTGCCGCCACCAGGTGGCCTGACCTGCGGCGATCTCCATCATCGAGGTGCCGAGGGTGAGCATCAGGCCGGTCTTGTCGGCCAGCCGCACGCACTCGTCGTGCAGGATCGGCTCAGTGTCGTCCTCGTCGAGGTCCCAGCGCAGCCGGGCCTCCAGCGCGGCGACCCGCTCGTCGGTCAACGCCACGACCGGGCGGTACCGCACGGAGATCAGCCCGTTCTCCCAGGCGCCGGACATGCTCACCGCGAGGGACTGGCGGCGCAGGTCCGCGGCGTCCTGTTCCGGGTCGTACAGCTCCCACTGGCCACGGCCCGCGGCCTTGGCCCGGCTCAGTGTGCGGGCCGCGACGCGGAGCAGCTCGGCCGGGGTGAACCTGGGGGAGGGGCGGTGCACCACGCCGAAACTGGCGGTGCAGGCGACGCCGTGCTCGTCGAGGTACATGGGTTCGGCCAGTTCACGGCTCAGCCGGGCGATCAGCGTCCCGATGTCCGGGGTGGTGGCCGAGTTCTCCAGCAGGATGCCGAACTCGTCGCCGTCGAACCGGGAGATCAACGCCTGTTCCTCGCGCAGCGCGCCGCGCAGGGTGCCCGCCACGTGGGCGAGCAGCTGTTCGCCCGCCTGCCGGCCGAGACTGCCGGTGACCAGGCCGAACGAGTCGAGGTCGAGGTGGATCAGGGTGACACCGTGTGCCGGGTCGGCGCTGCGCAACACGTCCTGGACCCGGCCGACGAAGGCCTGCCGGTTCGGCAGGCCGGTCAGCACGTCGGTGAGCGACTGCCGGTGCAGCTCGTGCTGCAGCAGCGTCAGCTCGGTGCCGTCCTCGATCACCATGACGAACTCGGTCGGCAGCCCGTCCGGGCCCTTCGCCAGGGTCAGCGAGACCGTGACGTGCAGGTCCTCGGTGTCCGCGTCCAGCAGCCGCATCGGCAGCTTGGTCTTGTCCGCCCGGCCGTCGCGCAGCGCTTCGAGGGCCTCGGTGAGCCGGTTGTCGCACTCGGGGAACAGGCCGGTGACATCCCGGCCGATGAGTTCGGCGCTCGGCCGGTGCAGCATCTGGCCGATGGTGGCGTTGGCCCGGCGCACCTGACCTTCCAGGCTCAGTACCAGCAGGCCGCTGGTGGTGGACTGCTCGAACGCGCCCATCCGCGCCTCGCTGCGCTGGATCCGGGAACGGGCGTCCCGCACCGCCTTGAGCAGGGCCATCTGCATGCCCTCCTGCTGCTCGAACACGGCGTCCTTGGTCGCCGTGACGTAGCCGCAGGAGAGGGCGTTCAGCGCGAGCATGATCTGCCCGAGGTCGCCGGGGGTGAACTCGGCGAGGTTGACCAGGCCCTTGCTCAGCACGTCGAGCGTGCAGCGCAGGCCGCCGTCGGTGATGAAACCCATCGCGACCAGGCGCTGGCCGACGAGCTCCGGCGGCCGGGCGTCGAAGGGATGCGTGCGCACCGCGTCGCAGAGCACGTCCAGCTGCTCGGCGACCAGTTTGTCCAGGTCGGCGCCCGCCACCGCGGTGACGACGGCCTGGCTCAGCAGGTAGCTCCACTTCCTGGCCAGCACGGAGCGCCCGCGGACCAGATCCGGCGGGTACCCGGTGCTCTGTGCGTGTTGCTGGTGCGGCTTCGACATGGAGTAATGGCCTTGGTCAAGGGGCAGGCTGCGGAATTTTATCCTTCTACCAGCCAGGAGTCGCCGACCTTACGTGGTAAAGCGACACCCAACAGGCTTATGTTGCATCACCGTCTGTGATCATGTCACGTCGGGTCCGGTAGTCGAGTTGATCTATGTCCGGGGCGCACTGGCTGAATCGAGCATCTACTCAGTGGAAACGACGGACCCACTGAGCTGGATCTTGTCTATGTCCGAGACAGGACAGCGGCCACCCCGGTGAGGAGCAGTGCGACACCCAGGCCCGCGATGGCCAGCCGCACCCGATGGTGTTTGCGCCGGGAGATGCCACTGATCGCCCAGATCTGGTCGGCCAGCTCGCGCAATAGCCGTTCCGGGTCGTCCAGCACCGGCAGCAGGTCGGCGCCGAAGGCCGCGGGGCTGTGGTAGCGCTCGGCGATGTGCTCGAAGTAGAGGATCGACCCCGGCGGCCAGGGCGTGCGCTGTGGGCTGAACACCCACAGCGCGACCAGCCCGGCGGCACACACCAGCACCAATCCGGCCAGTGCGAACCCGGCCTGCCACGGATGCCCGGACCACCGGGAATCCGCGGGCAGCACCCGCACCGCGAGGCTGCCCAGGATCCCGGTGCCGGCCAGCACGAACCCGGCTTTGGTGTCGGCCAGCCGGATGCTCTCCTCGATCCGGGTCAGCGCCCGCCAGCCGTCCTCCAGTGATTCGCGCATCAGCTGCGCCTCGCCCGCCACATCTTCTGGATCACGTTCGGCGCGTGGGTGTTGCCGCTCCACGCCACGTTCCCGTGCTCGTCCTGCAGCTCGGTGCCGTAGCCGACGTGCAGCTCCATCGGGGCGCCGTTCTTGATCCGCAGCTCGAAGATCCGGTCGGCGGTGATGTTCAGCGACCAGCCCTCGGGCAGCTGCATCGTCTTCTGGAACGCCTCGGCGTCCACCTGCGACACCGGCTGCGAGCGGGACAGCACGCCGACGATGTCCCGGTAGTGGTACTCCTCCTGCAGTTCCACGACGATGTCCCCGCTCACGGTGTCCAGGTGGCAGCGGTAGCTGTTGATCGACCGGTCGGTCAGCAGCAGGATCGCCACGTCATAGGCGCTGGCCCGCAGCTGGTAGTCCTCGCCCAGCCGGTAGTAGACCGGTTTGCCGCGGAGCGAGTCCGGGACGCCGACCACTGCTTGGGACTCGACGACCAGCTCGCCGCCCTCCCAGTCCAGCCGGGGGTTGATCCGCAGTTTGGGGCCCGCCTCGTTCCGGATGAACTCCACGTCCTCCCGCAACCACAGATCCATCTGCTCGTCGCTGGGCTTCGGCTCGGCCCACTCCCACTCCTTGCGGAACTGCCGGTACTCGCCCAGTTTCCGGAAGCCGAACCGGCCGATCCGGAAGATCAGGAACAGGCAGACCACCAGCGCGAACCAGTTGAACCGCAGCCCCACGACCAGCAGCACCAGCGCGGCGATGCCGCAGGTGATCGGCCAGAACAGCGACTTCGGGTCGGGCGTCTTCCGGAAGTACTTCCGCACCGCCTCGGCCCGCTCCGGGCTGAGATCCCGGTCGATGATCACCCGGTCGGTGCGGGCCACCAGCTCGCCGAACTCGGCGGCCCGGTCCGCGAACAGCTGCCAGGTGGTGCCCCGGGACAGTCCCAGGTGACGGGCCAGCTCCACCACCTCACGCTGTTCCAGCAAGGCGACCTCGCCACGCAGCTGCTCCGGCTGTTCCTCCGGCGCCCGCATGCCGTCGGCCAGGTAGTAGTCCTCCTTGACGATGGCCATCACCGTGCCGGCCATGGCCTCCACGGACCGGTTGTCGTGGATCTTCCGCGCCTCCTTGAGGTGGTTGAGGACCAGCTTGACCTCCTCCGGCTTGAGGTAGTGCGGCGGATTCCCGTGCATGATCGCCAGCGCCGCGCACACGTGCGCCACCGCGATCATCGGCCGGTTCTTCTCCCCGGTGGCGTGCTGCGCGCTGCTCAGGAAGGCCAGGAAGTGTTGCAGCGCCGACGGGTAGAGCTGCCTGCCGAGCGCGGTCATCCCGTTGTTGAAGTAGTCCTTGACGGCCTGCTGGAAGCTGATGTTCACATCGCCGGTCTGCGTGCTGATCGCGGTGCCGCCGTCCGTGGCGGTGTTGTGCTGTTCCATCAGCCGAAGTCCTTCCCGGAGAGGTTCAGGTCACCGGTCTGCGTGCTGAAGGTCCGGCCGCCGTTCGTGGCGTTGTTGGTCTGGCTGTAGGTGGCCCCGGCCGCGGGCTGCTGTTGTTGTTGTTGTGTCGGTTCCGGTGCCCGGCCGAAGGACAGGCCGGGGATGTGCAGCCAGGCGAAGGTGGTGGTCTCCTTGACCGTGAACTGCACCCGCCGGTAGGCGTCCAGGTCGATGCCCGGGTAACCGTGCCGGACGACCTCGTCGTAGACGTGCTGGGACAGCAGCGCGGCGACCGGCGCGCTCTCCGGCGCCCGATCCAGGGCGTCCCGCAGCGGCGGGGCGTCCAGCAGCCGGGCCAGCATCGCGAGAGAACCGCCGGCCAGCCTGCCGTCGTCCAGGTGCACATCGCCGGCGTGCAGCGCGGCGCGGACCCGGACCCGGGTGCTGGACCCGGCGAGCTTGTTGTGCGCGCGCAGCCGGATGGTCAGCTCGTGTAGCAACGGGTGGACCAGGCGCTTGCGCACCGCGTTGATCGGGAAGACCACCTTCATGCCGTCGCCCAGATCCTCGACATGGCAGGCGTTCCAGTCGATCCCGCTCTCGGTGATCGACTCCTGAAGCACCCGGAACAGGGTGCGGCGGAAGTGCAGTAACGCCACGTCGCCGCGGCCGGTGGACTTCTCCACGTCGACGGCGAGCATGGACCTGTATTGCGGATCGGTGGACACGATTTCCTCCCAGTGGCGTTTCGTGGTGGGTGCTGCGGTAGCGCTCGGGAGCCGCAGACCGACGACCATCGCAGAGGCTTGTTCGGTGGTCTGAGCCATTTGGCGCAGACAGCGGTTGCAGGACGGTTGCTAATGGAGGAGGTGTTCGTGACCGACGTTGTCAGTCCACTGTGGACCTTGCTTTCCGTGGCGGATCGCGAGGTGCTGCGCAGGACCGGGACCAGGCACGATCACCCGGCGGGCACCCAGATCATGCGAGAGGGGGACCGGTCCACCTCGGCGATGGTGCTGCTGGCGGGCCGGGCCAAGGTGCTCGCCAGTTCGGCGGACGGCCACCAGTGCATCCTGGCCGTCCGCCGGGCGGGGGACCTGGTCGGCGAGATGTCCGCCATCGACGGCCTGCCCCGGGCGGCGTCGGTGATCGCCATCGACCGGGTGCGGCTGCTGCGGATTCCGGCGGAGCAGTTCAACGGCGTCCTCGCCACCTGCCCGGCCATCGCGCACGCGGTGCTGCGGGTGGTGTGCGGCCGGCTACGCGCGGCCAGCGAGCGGCGCGCCGAGCTGGTCGGCTCCACGGCGGCGCAGCGGTTGCACGTGTTCCTGCTGGACCTGGCCAAGCAGTACGGGATGCCGGCCGGCGACGGGATCGCGATCACGCTGCCGCTCAGTCAGGAGGAGATCGCGGCGTCGATCAGCGCCTCGCGCCGCGCGGTCGTCCGGGCACTGCACTCGCTGCGTTCGGACGCGGTCATCGCCACGGGGCGGCATCAGATCACCATCCTGCGGCCGGACGCGTTGCTGGGGTGACGAGGAGAACTTTCCATGGAAACTGCCCCCGCCGTGGCCAGGCCAGAGCGAGGGCAGTTTCCATGGAAAGTTCTCAGGTGATCAGTGGAACGAGTGCTCCGGGCCGGGGAACTGGTGTCCGCGGACCTCGGCGGCGAACTCCTGGGCCGCGGTGGACAGCACGCCCGCCATATCGGCGTAGCGCTTGACGAAACGGGCCGTCTTCCCGGTGCGCATGCCCGCCATGTCCTGCCAGACCAGCACCTGGGCGTCGGTGTCCGGGCCGGCGCCGATGCCCACGGTGGGGACCACCAGATCGTGGGTGATCTGCTTGGCCACCTCGGCGGTCACCATCTCCAGGACGACGGCGAACGCGCCCGCCTCCTGGACGGCCCGCGCGTCCAGCGCGACCTCCTGGGCCTTGTCGTCACGGCCCTGCACCCGGTAGCCGCCGAGCTGGTGCTCGCTCTGCGGCGTGAAGCCGATGTGCGCCATCACCGGGATGCCCGCGGCCACGATGGCCTCGATGTGCGGGGCGAACCGGCGGCCGCCCTCCAGCTTGACGGCGTGCGCCTCGCCTTCCTTCATGAAGCGCACCGCTGTGGCCACCGCCTGCTCGACGGAAACCTGGTAGGAGCCGAACGGCAGGTCGGCCACCACCAGGGACTTCTTCACCGACCGGGTCACCGCCTTCACCAGCGGCAGCAGGTCGTCGACCGTGACCGGCAGCGAGGTCTCGTGGCCGAACACGTTGTTGGCTGCGGAGTCGCCGACGAGGAGCACCGGGATGCCCGCCTCGTCGAAGATCTGCGCGGTGTACATGTCGTAAGCGGTCAGCATCGGCCAGGCCTCGCCGCGTTCCTTCATCTCCAGAAGGTGATGAATGCGCACGCGCTTGCCGGTGGGTGCCGTGGTGTTCTTCGCGCCGGATCCGTAAGGCGCGGGCTGCTCAGCAGAAGCAGTCATCATCGACCGTCCTTACCTCGGTGCCCGTCGTGCGGGTCCCCGGGATGGATGTGGATGTGTGCGGTACGAGAGTGACACCCGCAGCGGCCCGCCGTGACATCCCTGAGACTCGATTCACACGAGCGGTGGTCTCCGCTTTGTATGCGATCTACCGCTGGTGAGCTCCGGTTTTGTCCATCGACGATTGCGTATGCAAATACTTGCGGAAACCCAATGGTGTGATGACGGTCACGTACTCATCATTCCTCCATCCGGTCGCATCGCCGCCACCAAGGAGGAGCAATGAACCGCACCACGAATCAGTCTCTTGGCCTCACGCTGGGCGCCATCTACGCACTGATCGGCCTCGCCGGATTCTCCGTCTCCGGAGGGCATGCCTTCTCCGGTTCCTCCGGCGGCATGTTCATGGACATGTTCACCGTCAACGCGCTCAGCAACCTGGTGAGCCTGGTGCTCGGCCTGGCCATGCTGTGGGCCGCCAACGACTCGGCGGACCGCGCCAAGATGATGAACACGGTCGTCGGCGTGCTGTGCCTGGTCATGGCCGCCATCGGCATGTGGGGCTCGGCATCGATGAACGTCATGGCCATGGACAGCGGCGCCAATCTGCTGCACCTGGTCACCGGCGTGGTCCTGGTCGTGACGGCGCTCGACCTGCTCCGGCACGTTCACTGGCCACGGGGCGCCACGACCGCCTAGCGCGAAAGTGAGCATGGTGGCCTTGCGCGCATCAGACGCGAGCAAGGCCACCATGCTCGCATCAGATGTAACCCTTTCGGGCGTTGGTGATCGGCAGCCGCCGGTCCCGGCCGAACGCCTTGAAGGAGATCTTGGTGCCGGGCGGGTACTGCCGTCGCTTGTACTCCGCCCGGTCCACCAGGTGCAGCACCTTGCGCACCAGCGCCTCGTCGAAGCCGGCGGCCAAGAGCTCGACCAGGCCGTGGTCGTACTCCACGTAGTCGTCCAGGATGTCGTCCAGCACCGCGTAGTCCGGCAGTGAGTCGGTGTCCAGCTGCCCGGGACGCAGTTCCGCCGACGGCGGCTTGGTGATCGAGTTCGCCGGGATCGGCTCCAGTTCACCCCGCTGCGCCGCCGAGGCGTTGCGCCAGCGTGCCAGTTCCCAGACCAGCGTCTTGGACACGTCCTTGATCGGCGCGAAGCCGCCGACGGCGTCGCCGTAGATGGTCGAGTACCCCACCGCCAGCTCGGTCTTGTTACCGGTGGCGAGCACCAGGTGCCCGTGCTGGTTGGACAGCCCCATCAGCAGCACACCCCGGCAGCGGGCCTGCACGTTCTCCTCGGCCAGGCCGGTCAGCCGGAGTGGTCCGACGAACGCGGCGACCATGTCCGCGATCGGCTGCACCTGGTAGTTCAGCCCGGTCCGGTTCGCCATCTCCTTGGCGTCGGACATCGAGTGGTCCGAGGAGTACACCGACGGCATGGACACGCCGTACACCGCGTCGGGTCCCAGCGCGTCCACCGCAACGGCGGCCACCACGGCGGAGTCGATGCCACCGGACAGGCCGAGCACCACGCTGCGGAACCCGTTCTTGTGCACGTAGTCCCGCAGGCCGGTGACCAGCGCGCCCCACATCTCCGCCAGGTCATCCAGGGGCTCGGCGATCACCGGAGCCGCCGGCTCGTAGCCGGGCAGCGGATCGTCGGAGAGCGTCACCGTCCGCACGGTGAAGCCCGGATCGGGCACCACTTCGCACCGGACGCCGGTCGGCAGGTCCAGGTCGGTGACCAGCAGGTGTTCCACGAACTGCGGCGCCCGGGAGATCAGCTCACCGTCCAGGCCGACGATCATCGAGTCGCCGTCGAAGACCAGCTCGTCCTGCCCGCCGACCACGTTGGTGTAGCAGATCGCGGCCCCCGCCTCGCCCGCGCGGCGGGCCAGCAGCGGCAGCCGCACGCGGTCCTTGTCCCGCTCATAGGGGGACGCGTTCGGCGACAGGATCAGGTCCACGCCCCGGCGGCCGAGCGCGGCGATCGGCCCGCCGTCCTGCCACACGTCCTCGCAGATCACCATGCCCAGGTCCAGCCCGCGGTAGCGCAGCACGGTCAGCTGGTTACCGGGCTTGAAGTAGCGGTGCTCGTCGAACACGCCGTAGTTGGGCAGGTGGTGCTTGAACTGCCGGGCCACCACCTCACCCCGGTACAGCGCGGCGACCGCGTTGCGCGGGCCGACCTCGTCGCCGTCCAGGTAACCGACGATCACCAGCGTCTCGCCGCACCCGGCCTCCGTCAGTTCCCCGGCCAGCCGGTCGAGGTGCTCCTGGCTCGCCGCCACGAAGGACGCGCGCAACGCCAGGTCCTCCACCGGGTAGCCGGTCAGCGCCATCTCCGGGAACACCACGACGTGGGCGCCCGCTTGTGCGGCGTCCCTGGTCCAGCGGCGGACGATCTCGGCGTTGCCGGTCAGATCGCCCACGCAGGTGTTCACCTGGGCAAGTGCTACGCGAAGTTGCGGCATGCCCCTATCTTGCGGGAAATTCCGCGACGAATTCGGTCTGGAGGACGGTTTGCCGTGCGGAACACACGATCGTTGGTGAACAGTGACGGCCTTTGATCAGTCCGAGTGCCGGCTCCTACGCCCAGGGTTTCGCCGCGTCGGGTGCGCACCGTGCCTGCTCTGCTGGACGCCCCAGACGTTCGCGTGAGCCTGACGGTCCTGGACGTCGGCACGGGCACCGGAACGGCCGCGGTCGCTGCGGCCGGCCGGAATTCAGTGCCCACCGGGTAGCCGGTCCGACACAGCGGACTGAAGATCCCCGTGTACCTAGGCATGCCTGGCAGGATGCAAAGGGTGTCCACCGAACGCCGCATCCTCGCCCTGCTCCTCGCCACCGGTCTGCTGCTGAGCGGGTGCTCCGGGCCGGAGCCGGATGACGGCGGTCCGGCGAGCACCGAGCAACGTGGCCCTCAGGGCACCGTGCCCGCCGGGCTGGAGAAGTTCTACGGCCAGTCGCTGACCTGGGGTGGATGCGCGCCGTACGCGAGCACGACCGACGAGAAGGCCGCCTTCAGCAAGCGTGGGCTGCGCTGCGCGCGGCTGACCGTGCCGCAGGACTACGCCGACCCGGCCGGCAAGACCATCACACTCGGCCTGCTGCGCAAGGCGGCGGCGGGCGGCGACCGGATCGGCTCGCTGCTGATGAACCCCGGTGGACCGGGCGGTTCCGGCATGGTGGCCGCCGCGGGGCAGGCCAGCCTGATCAGCAACACCGAGCTGGCCACCCGGTTCGACCTGGTCGGCTTCGACCCGCGGGGCATCGGCGCCAGTGAGCCGAAGATCAAGTGTCTGAGCGATTCCGAACGGGACGCCGAGCGCCGGGACCTGGACCTCGACACCTCCCCGGAGGGTGTGCGGGAGACCGAGCAGGAGAACCAGGACTACGTCGCCAAGTGTGTCGAGCACACCGGCAAGGACTTCCTGGCCAACGTGGGCAGCCGGGACGTCGCCAAGGACATGGACATCATGCGCTCCGCGCTCGGTGACCAGAAGCTGACCTACCTGGGCTACTCCTACGGCACCCGGATCGGCACCGCCTACGCCGAGCAGTTCCCGCAGAACGTGCGCGCGCTGATCCTCGACGGCGCCGTCGCGCCCAGCAACGACCCGATCACCGAACTGGTCAACCAGAACGCCGGTTTCCAGAAGGCCTTCACCGAGTTCGCCACCTGGTGCGCCGCCCAGTCCTCCTGCGCGCTCGGCGGCGACCCGGCCCAGGCCACCAAGCGGTACCGGGAGATCGTGACCCCGCTCATCGAGAAGCCGCTGCAGTTCGACGGCCGCACCTTCTCCTACACCGACGCGCAGACCGCCCTGGTCCAGGCGCTGTACGCCAAGGACTACTGGACGGTCGCCAACACCGGCCTGGCCGACCTGAAGAAGGGCAACCCGGGCAAGCTGCTGGTGATGGCCGACCAGTACTACAGCCGCGACGCCAAGGGGCACTACTCCACGCAGAACGACGCGTTCACCGCGATCCGCTGCGTCGACGACCCCCGGGTCACCGACCCGGCCCAGCTGCTGGAGGCCGACAAGCGCGCCCGGGAGGCCGCGCCGTTCCTGGACGACGGCGGCGCGCCCGCCGCGGTGCGCGACTACTGCGCCTTCTGGCCGGTGCCCAACACCAGCCAGCCGCACCAGCCGAACGTGCCCGGCCTGCCCAGCACGCTGGTGATCTCCACGACCGGTGACCCGGCCACCCCGTACCAGGCGGGCGTGGACCTGGCGGCCGCGCTCAAGGCCCGGCTGCTCACCTACACCGGCACTCAGCACACGATCTTCCTGCAGGGCAACAAGTGTGTCGACGACCTGGGCTCGCAGTACCTGATCGACCTCAAACTGCCTGCTCAGGGCGCTAAGTGCTGACCCGGCCGCGATCGGTGCTGATCGCGTTCCTGGCCCTGCTGGCCGATCAGGCGCTCACCCTGGGCCTGACGCTCGCCTCGGATGTCCCGGTGGGCCGGGTGATCCTCGCCGTGCTGGTCTGCGGGCTGCTGAGCTGGCTGGCCTGGTTGATGTACCGCGGCAACCGGGTGCTGCGCCTGGTGTTCACCGTGTGGGCGGTGCTCGCCGTGGTCACCCTGCTGGTCAGCCGGACCGGGTTGCTGACGGCCGCCGCCTCCGCCGCACTGAATGTGACATTCCTGATCGCGAGCCGCCGTCCGGCCGCGCAGGAGTACTTCCGTCGCAGGTCGGACCCTAGTATCGGGTCCGGTGGAAACACGCACGTAACGCAATCGACCTAAGGTGTGGACCATGGATCGCCAGCAGGAATTCGTGCTGCGGACCCTTGAGGAACGCGACATCCGGTTCGTCCGGTTGTGGTTCACCGACGTGCTCGGTTTCCTCAAGTCGGTCGCTGTGGCCCCAGCCGAGCTCGAAGGCGCGTTCGCCGAGGGCATCGGCTTCGACGGTTCGGCGATCGAGGGATTCGCCCGCGTCTACGAGTCGGACATGGTCGCCAAGCCGGACCCGGCGACCTTTCAGGTGCTGCCCTGGGAGTCGCCGCAGAACGGCGACGTCTACTCCGCGCGGATGTTCTGCGACATCGCCATGCCCGACGGCTCGCCCTGCTGGTCCGACCCCAGGCACGTGCTGCGCCGGACACTCTCCAAGGCCACCGAGGCGGGTTTCACCTGCTACGTGCACCCGGAGATCGAGTTCTTCCTGCTGCGTGACCTGCCGGACGACGGCAGCGAGCCGGTGCCCGCCGACCGCGGCGGCTACTTCGACCAGGCCAGCCACGACCGCGCGCCGCACTTCCGCCGCGAGGCGATAGAGGCCCTGGAAGCCATGGGTATCTCGGTGGAGTTCAGCCACCACGAGGGCGCGCCCGGGCAGCAGGAGATCGACCTGCGCTACGCCGACGCGCTGACCATGGCCGACAACGTGATGACCTTCCGCTACGTGGTCAAGGAGGTCGCGATCACCCAGGGCGTGCGCGCGTCCTTCATGCCCAAGCCGTTCACCGCGCATCCCGGCTCCGGCATGCACACCCACTTCTCGCTGTTCGAGGGCGACCAGAACGCCTTCTACGACGGCGAGGACCCGTACGAGTTGTCCGCCGTCGGCAAGGCGTTCGTCGCGGGCATCCTCAAGCACGCGCGGGAGATCTCCGCGGTCACCAACCAGTTCGTCAACTCGTACAAGCGGCTGGTGCACGGCGGCGAGGCACCCACCGTGGTCTGCTGGGGCCACGCCAATCGGTCCGCGCTGGTCCGCGTGCCGATGTACTCCCCGGGCAAGGCGTCCAGCCGCCGGGTGGAGATCCGCTCGCTGGACACCGCGTGCAACCCGTACCTGGCCTACTCGGTGATCCTGGCCGCCGGGCTCAAGGGCATCTCCGAGGGCTACGAGCTGCCGCCGGCCGCCGAGGACGACGTGTGGTCGCTGACCGACTTCGAGCGCCGCGCGCTGGGCTACGACGTGCTGCCGCAGAACCTGGCGGAGGCGCTCAGCGTCATGGAGTCCTCCGAGCTGGTCGCGGAGACGCTCGGCGAGGCGGTGTTCGACTACTTCCTGCGCAACAAGCGGGCCGAGTGGGACTCCTACCGGCGGAACGTCACCCCACACGAACTGCGGAGCTATCTGCCCGTCCTCTAGCCCGCCGCACGAACGATCTCGGCGACGGCGGCGGGCCGGCCGGCGGCGACCTCGTGTCCGGCGTCCGGGATCTCGTGCAGCGCGGACCCCGGAAGCATCTGTCGTAACGCCTCGGCGAGATCCTGGCCGGCGAGGCGGTCGTCGGCGCCGCGGATCATGACGACCGGAGCGCTGATCTTCCTGATGTCCTCGCCGGGATATCCGGTCGCGGTCGTGTCGTCGATCCACATCGTCACGTTCTCCCTGACCAGCCGGTCGAAGTCCGGCTCCGGGTTCCTCGCGGTGTAGGCCGCCTCGGAGTACGGGCCATGCTGGTGGCGGTCGCGCCACCATTGCGGGGTGACCTGCGACAGGAATGCTCGGCTCGCCTCCGTCAAGGTCCAGTCCGCACCGATCGCGAACAGCGTCCCGACCCTCTCCGGGTGGTGCGCGGCCAGCCGGAGCCCGGCGATGCCGCCGTCGCTGAATCCGAGCTCGGCGAAGTCGGCCGTGCTGCCCATGCCGCCGTGCAGGAGTAGCAGCGGGGGCGAGGTACCTCGCCCGGAAATTTCAACGGACAGTGAGGCACCTGCGACGGCGACGGTTCGTGCATCCATGGCGGCGACTGTTCCAGCCTGCACTGACATTCCAGCCGAGTGGATGGACTTCCTGCCCGGCCTCTAGCCCGTTGGGCCGAACGAGCGATAGCCTGCCTTAACACACCGCCTGGTCAACTACCAGCGTAAATCTGGCGTCCACATGGCTGCCAGCAGGCGGATTGACCCAAGCTATATCCCACGATGGGGTGAGCGTGTGTCTAGACGGAGACTTATCTCGGTTGCCCTCACAGGGGTCCTGCTGACCGGTGTCACCGCGTATTTCGCGGAGACCAGCTCTGTGTCCGACGAACCCGTGGCCGCCGCCCAGATCGACGGCACGGCACTCGACCAGCTCACCATTCCCGAGTTCCAGGCCAAGCGAGGCAGGGGAGCGACCACCAGCGTCGCGCTCACCAAGGCCTACCTGAAGCGGATCAACGACCTCAACCCCAAGCTGCACGCCGTCATCGTGGTCAACGACAAGGCCCTCGACGAGGCCAAGGCCAGTGACGGCCGCAAACGTCGTAGCCCGATGGACGGCGTCCCCGTCCTGCTCAAGGACAACATCGACACCGCGGACCTGCCGACCACCGCGGGTTCCCGCGCGCTGAACGACAGCAGGCCGAAGAAGGACGCCGAGCTGGTGCGCAGGCTGCGCGCGGCGGGCGCGGTGATCCTGGGCAAGGCGAACCTCTCCGAATGGGCGAACTTCCGCGCCGCCAAGCCCACCTCGGGCTGGTCGGCCAACGGCGGGCTCACCGCGAACCCGTACGTGCTGGACCGCAACGCCTGCGGATCGTCTTCCGGCAGCGGCGCCTCGGTCGCCGCCTCGCTGGCGCAGGTCGCCATCGGCAGTGAGACCGACGGCTCCATCGTCTGCCCGGCCGGCATGAACGGCCTGGCCGCGGTCAAGCCCAGCCTGGGCCTGGTCAGCGGAGCCGGCGTCGTGCCGATCTCCGCCGAGCAGGACACCGCGGGCCCGATGGCCCGGCACGTGATCGACGCCGCGCTCACCCTGAACGCCATCCGGGGTGGCACCGCCGACTTCGCCACCGCCGACGCGAACGTGTTGCGCGGCGCCCGGATCGGCGTCTGGCGGCTGCCGGTGGTCGGCGAGGACGCCGACCGGGTACTCACCGAATCGGTGAAGGTGCTCGAGTCCCTCGGCGCCACCGCGGTGCCGGTCGAGGTGCCCTACCAGGAGCGGATCGGCGAACTGGAGTTCCCCGCGCTGCTCACCGAGTTCCGCCGGGACATCAACAAGTACCTGGCCACCAGGGACGGCAAGAACAAGACCCTGGCCGACCTGATCGAGTACAACAAGAACGACAGGCTGGAGCAGACCTGCTTCCCCGGCCAGGAGCTGTTCGAGCAGGCCGAGCAGGCCCCACGTCCGGATGACCCGCAATACCAGAAGAACCGGGCCGAGCTGACGGACCTGGCCAAGCGCTCCATCGACGAGACCATCGAGGCCAACGACCTGGACGCGATCGTCTCGCCGACCAACCCGCCCGCCTGGATCTCCGACTGCGCTCGCGGGGACAACGACATCATCCCGAGCTCCACCCCGGCGGCCGTCTCCGGATATCCGCACGTCGTGGTGCCCGCCGGCTTCGGTGGCCCGCAGCGCGCGCTGCCCATCGGCCTGTCCCTGTTCGCGGGCAACTTCACCGACGCCAAGCTGCTGGCGATCGGCGCCGCCTTCGAGCACGCTCACCCGGTTCGCAAGGCCCCGACCCTGTTGCCCACGGTCGGCTAGCCTGAGCCAAGGAGATCGCCCGATCGTGGGCGATCTCCTTGGGAACTACCGTGTTCCGCCGACGTCCACTCTCAGGAAAATACAGGGACCCCCCTGGAAGATCCACTTCCGAGGCCGTAGGTTCGCCTTCCGTGAGTAGTCCCGAACCTGAGCAGCCGGAGGTGTCCTCGCCTGTGCAACTGACCGTGTGCACAGTCGCCAGCGTTGCGCAGCTTCCGCAGGTCCGGGTGCTGCGAGAGTCACTGCTGGCCGCGCATCGGCAGCCGGACACCCGGCTGCGCTTCCTGGTCCTGCTCGCCGACGGCACCGCCGATCAGCGCAGTTCCGGCGTACTCACCCCCGCCGACATCGGTATCCCGGCGGGTGAACTGGCCACGCTCGCCACCTCGTACACCGAGGCGCAGCTGCGGGCCGTGCTGCAGCCGCTGCTGCTCGCCCACCTGGTCGACACCGAACACCATGTGCTCTACCTGGACCCCAGTGTCTTCGTGCTCGGCCCGTTCGCCGACCACATCGCCGAGGCGCTCGACGACCACCCGGTCGTCCTGCTGCCCCGGGTCCTGGAACCCCTGCCTCGCGACGGGCTGCGCCCCACCCCCGAGGACCTGCGCGAGGTCGGCACCTTCGACCCCGGCTTCCTCGCCGTGGCCGCGGGCGCCGAGCCGTTCCTGCGCACCCTGGCCGGCCAGCTCCGGCAGTCCCCGGACGAGTACGGCCCCATCCTGGACGGCGCCCCCGCACTCACCGAGCACCACGTGCTGCGCCAGCCCGGCATCGGGCTGTCCGTGTGGAACGCCCTGCAACGCCCGGTGCACCGTGGCGCGGACGGTGGCATCACCGTGGCCGACCACCCCCTGGCGACCATGCACTTCGAGGGCTTCGACTCCCGCAGGCCCTGGCTGCTGTCCGCGACGATGGCCGACCGCCCCCGCGTGCTGCTGTCCCGCAATCCGGTACTCGCCCAGCTGTGCGCCGCGTACAGCGAGGAACTCGGCCGGGCCGACATCGTCGACTCGCTGCCCTACCGGTTCGGCGCGCTGCCCGAGGGCACCCCGATCCCGCTGAGCCTGCGGCGGCGGCATGCCCGGGAGACGCTGAACGCCTCCGCTCCGCCCGCCGCCTTCGGCGCACCCGAGCAGGTCAGAGCCTTCATCGCCTGGGCCGCCGAACCGGACGGCCCGGACACCCGGCTCTCCCGCTGGGTGAGTGCCCTGCTGGAGGACCACCCGGAGATCGGTTCCCGGTTCCCGGAACCGGAGGGCGCCGATCGCAAGGAGTTCCGCCGCTGGTGCCTCACCGACGGTGGCGTGCCCGAACCCGCCGTGCCCGCGCCGGAGCCGGACCAGGCCGCGTTGCTCGACCAGCTCGGCGTCGCGGTGATCGGCGACAACCGCACCGCGGAGACACTGCGCGCCGTGGTGCGGGCCACGGGACTGCCCACCGCCGACCAGCCCAGCTACCCGGTGGTGCTGGTCTGCGACCACCGGCTGCCGGTTCCGCCGGAACGCCACGTGGTGCAGGTGATCGGTTCCAGCAGCGCCGACGGCAGCGTGCCCGTCGCCGACTGGGCCGAGCGTGGGGTGAGCGAGGTCTGGGTCGGCTCCGACGCCGCCCGGCTGGCGCTGCGCAAGGAACTGCGCTCCGAGCTACCCATCCGCACGGTCCGGCTACCCATCCTGGACCGGGGCGCCATCGGCCTGCCCGCCCGCAAGGCGGCGCTGGCCCGCATCGGGCTGGATGACGAGGTCGTGTTCGTCTCCACCGTCGACCATCGCGCCGAGGTGCAGCACAACGCGCTCGGCGTGGTCTCCGCCTTCCGCACCGCGTTCCCGGACCGCGACGACGTGCGGCTGATCTTCCTGGTTACCGGCGCCCGGTACAGCCCGGAGGCCGCCGAGCGGCTGCGGCTGGCCACCGCCGCCGACAAGCGCGTCGGCTTGCTCGAAGAGGCCAGCGACACCGAGCGGGCCACCGTGTTCGAAGCGGCATCCTGCCTGGTCAGCCTGCATCGCGACGGGGGAGCGGGCACCGATGTGCTGGCCGCCCGGCTCGCCGAGGTCGCGGGCACCGGACTCACCGTGGTCGCCGCCAGGCACGGCGCGACCGCCGAACTCCTGGCCGGCACCGGCGCCCTGCTGGTCGCCGTACCCGCAGGTCAGCCGGATGTGGCCGCGGCCGCCCGGTTCATGGCCGAGGTGGCCGACGATCCGGACACCGCCCGGGAGACCGGACTGCGCACCCGGCAGGCGCTGCTGGACATCAGGCCGGTGTCCTCGGCGGCCAAACAGCTGCGTGAACTGGTCGAACACGCCTATCAGGGCTGGAAGGCATCCCGGATGCCCGCGCCCGGCCCCGACGCCGATCCGCTGCGCGCGTTGGTGAAGGCCAGGCACGCCCTGCTGCGCCAGCCCAATGTGGATGCCTCGTACCGGACGCCGATGGCCCCCGCGCTGCGCAAGGCGGTGCTGCGCGTCCTGCAGCACTACGACACCCATCTGCGCGAGGTGATGAACTCGCTGATGGATGGCGTGGAGACCGCCACCCATGAACTGATCCGCCGGCAGCAGCAGCTGGTCCCGGAGGACTTCGCCGACCGGGACGCCGTCCTGGAGGCGGTACGCCTGGAACTGGCGAACATCGCCGCCCGGCAGGTGGAGCTGTCCGCTCCGCCGGACCTGGCTCCCCTGGAGAAGCGCACCCTGGCCGTCGAGCAACTCCTGGCCCAGGAGGTCGTGCAACGCGGCGAGCAGGTCGAAGAGCTCTCCAACCGGGTCGACCAGCTGACCTCGGTCCTGGAGCTGACCCTCGGCCGCCTGGAGCAGGCCGAATCCCGGCTCGCCACGGTGGGGGAGAACATGCTCTCCGCGCCACCGGCGCACACCACCAACGGTCACGGGCCGGGCCACGGCAACGACAAGGCCCTGGCGATGGCCAACCAGGCGATGCGCACGGTCGACTCGCTGCGCCGGGTCGTCGTGCAGGAACACCAGCGGACCATCGGCGAACCGGATCCGGGCGCGTCCACCGTGCTGTGTGACGCGGGACTGCTCCGGCTGCCGGCTGAGGACAACCTGATGCTGCCGTTGCTGTCCAGCAACGGGGTGTGGGAACCCGAGGTCGCCGGACTCATCGACTCGGTGATCGAACCGGACGGCATCTTCGTGGACGTCGGCGCCCATGTCGGCTATCACACGATCCGCGTGCTGAGCCGGATCGGCAACTCCGGTGCGGTCCTCGCGGTCGAACCGGATCCCCGCTGCCTGGAGCTGCTGCGGCACAACGTGCACACCAATGTGGCGCAGCCCATGCAGGCGCGGTTCGCCGTCGTCGAGGGCGCGGCCTGGGATGCTCCCGGGCAGCTGAGCATCAGTGCCTCGCTGCGTGGCGGGGTGCAGGTGTCGCCGTTGCCCGCCTCGGTCGAAGGGCAACCGGCCGTGGCCGGCGCCCTGGCGAAGACGGTGTCAGCGGTGCGCCTCGACCAGGAGCTGGAGAGCCTGCCCGAGTTGTCCGGGATGCGGGTCTCCGTCATCCGGGTCGCGGTGCCCGGGGTGGCGCATCGGGCGCTGGGCGGCATGGTCCGGCTGCTGCGCAAGGACAAGCCGAACGTCGTGGTCTGCTTCGACCCGGCCGGCATGACCGCGCTCGGCGACGAACCGATCGCCGCGCTGCGGGAATTCGGCACCTGGGGCTACGACCTGCTGCCCGTCTCCGGAGAGCGCGCGCTGACCCCGGAGGAGGTCATGGAGCTGTCCGACGGCCGGTCCATGACCCTGTGGCTGCAACCGCGTGGCCGTTGACCTGCTGATTTGACTTTGAAAGAGGGAGAGGCGTAAGTTTCTCTCTGCCGCACGGAGCGATGCCCACCTGATCATCTGATCGTAAGCGCATCTCACCTCGGGTCGAGTGGTTGACTCCACGAAACGGACCGAGTACTCTGAGTCGGCCACCAGCTTGGGAATACCCGGATGACCGCCCGAATGAGGGTTAGAGTCGCCGTCGTGGTGCCTTGGTTGGCGTAGTACAAACCTGAGCAGTAAAAACAAAAGACTTTGGGCTGTTCGCGGCCAAAACGGCGGTTCCGACCCCGATTTGACCCCGAGAAAACGGACCAGCTAAGGTTTCACCGGCTCGCAGAGAACGAAATCGAGCCAAGCGAACTTAGACAAATACACAGTGAATCCGTCGCGGACAAGAATCGTGGGAAATGCCGGGTAAACCGGTGCGAAACACCCCGATTTGACTCCGCGAAAATGGATCCGCTAATGTTTGCGACACAACGCAGCAACATTGAAAAGCGAAGCGAATCCGGAACGACCGAAACAAATCGGTCGCGATACGGTTGACCAGCACAAACGGTCACCAATCACCGCGAACAGGCCGATTTGACAAACGGGAAACGGGCCGGATACAGTTTCACCGCAACACAGTGAAGCTAAACAAACTAAATAGCGGGTCCGAGTAGGTCAGAGTGAGGAACGGATTGAGCGGAAACGCTCGAAACACCCCGATTTGACAAACAAAAAACGGGTTCGCTAAGCTTCACCAGCAACAACAAAGCAAAACAAAAACTTGAAACACAGAAATACAGCCCCGGCGCTGAAGCGAGATGATCGCAGCGAGCAACGGTGAGCGTGTGTTCTTTGAGAACTCAACAGTGTACCGAATGTAGCCAGATAGAGCTTGTTTGGTTAGAACCCCCATGCCGGGTGAGGACATCAGCCGGCTAGGGTTCCTTTGAGATTAACATTAGA
>QZFT01000019.1 GCA_003600225.1 Pseudonocardiaceae bacterium YIM PH 21723 | reverse complement strand
GGTTTCGGGCACTCTTCCCGAAACCCGTCAACTCCGGGCACGGCGGTCCAGGCATTCACCGCGAACTCGCCTGATGGTCTCCACCGATTTCGCCGACACCTCGAAGCGCTCCTGCACCGACAGAGCCTCATCGAGGGAGCCGATCGCGTCATCGATCCGGTCCAACGCGGCCTCGACGACGCCCTGCTGCCCCAGCGCCGCACCCAGCATCCGTCCGGCCTCCACTGATGGCTGCTCCGCGTACACGCTCCGGGCCGTCCGCACGGTCCGCCTGGTGACGACCAACGCCTCGGCGAACCGATCGAGCTCGTAGTAGGCGCCCGCCCGCACCAGCCGGGCCTGTTGCAGCAGCGGCACCGCCTTCTTCGGGGCCGTCTCCGCCGCGACCCTGGCCACGTCCTCCGCTTCCTGCGCCGAGTCGAGCACTCTGTTGGGCCGGCCCAGGTCATCCCGGATACCGGCCTGCACGATCAGGGCCCAGGCCAGCAGACGGCCGTGGCGTTCCGGCCGCTCGTACCAGCCCACCCGGGCCATCACCACGGCTTCGTCGATCGACGCCAGCGCCTTCGCGTGTTCCTTGTTCCGCCACTGCAACTGGGCGAGCTTCACCAGGCAGAAGTTCGCGGTTGGCCGGAGGAGCTGCCAACGGCGGTACCAGCCGATGATTCCGACCAGCGCTTCCTCGTCCTCGAAGAACCGTTGTTTCCAGCCCACACCAGCCCCCAGAGCAACAGTCGACTACCTCGATTGTGCCGGTCGCCGAACAACGTCAGGTCCCGAAGTTGACGAGATTCGGGATCGATCTTTCCCGGGGGAAATTCCTGCCAAGGGAAGCGAAAAACGGCCTGTTCCGCGGCGGCCGGCAAACAGATGCCGCCACGGAACAGGCCGTTCATCGTACGAGTGCTCAGACCCCGCGGTGCTCGCGAAGCTTCTTCAGCGCCTCCTGCAGGATCGCCTCACCATCGGCGTCGCTGCGGCGCTCCTTCACATAGGCGAGGTGCGTCTTGTACGGCTCGTTGCGCGGCGCCGAGGGCGGATTCACCTGGTCCTGACCCGCGGGCAACCCGCACCGGGGGCAGTCCCAGAACTCCGGAATATCGGCCTCGATGGCGAAGAACGGCCGCGACTCGTGCCCGTTGGCACACCAGTACGCCACCTTCCGGCGCGGTGCGGACTCGCCCCGCTCGGACTCGCCCATGGGGCCAGCGCCGACCCGCGTGCCCCGGATCGCGTTTCCACCAGCCATTGGTTCTCTCTTCCCACTAGGTGGTCACCCAGAAAAGCTATGCCGCCCGGGGGGAGTCTCCCGGGCGGCATACGACATCTAGCTGAGCTTGATCAGCAGGCCGGTACCCACGATGGAGATGATCCAGATCGCACCGATGAACAACGTCAATCGGTCGAGGTTCTTCTCCGCGACGCTGGAACCGGCCAGGTTCGACTGCATTCCACCGCCGAACAGCGTGGACAGACCGCCACCGCGTCCTCGGTGCAACAGCACCAGCAGAATCAGCAATACGCTGCTGATCAACAGAATGATCTGCAGTGTCAGTTTGAAAGCACCCATTACATTCCTCGCAGTATGGCGGTCGACGACACAGGGTACCGGGTCGATCACCCGGCTGGGATCGCCATCGTCCTAGTTACGGTAGCGGACCGCCCGCGGCGAGCGCGCACAGCTTGGCGAATTCGTCTCCGTCCAAACTGGCACCTCCCACCAGCGCACCGTCCACGTCTTCTTGTTTCACCAGTTCACTGATGTTATTCGCCTTCACCGAGCCGCCGTACAGCACCCGCACCTCGCGGGCGATCTCGGCGCCGTACTTCTCGGTCAACCGGGCCCGGATGGCCGCGCACACCTCCTGCGCGTCGTTCGGCGTGGCGACCTTGCCGGTGCCGATGGCCCACACCGGCTCGTAGGCGATGACCACGTCCTTGATCTGCTCGGCCTTGAGGCCCTTCAGACCGGCGATCAGCTGGTCACCGCAGTGCGCGACGTGGGTCCCGGCCTCGCGGACGTCCTCCTTCTCCCCCACGCACAGGATCGGCTTGATCCCGTGCTTGAGGGCGGCCTTCACCTTGCGGTTGACCAGGTCGTCGTCCTCGTTGTGGTACTCGCGGCGCTCCGAGTGCCCGATCACCACATAGGTACAACCCAGCTTGGCCAGCATCACGCCGCTCACGTCACCGGTGTAGGCACCGGAGTCGTGCGGGGAGACGTCCTGCGCGCCGTAGGTGAGCAGCAGCTTGTCGCCGTCCACCAGGGTCTGCACGCTGCGGATGTCGGTGAACGGCGGGATCACCGTGACGTCCACCTTGGCGAAGTACTTCTCCGGCAGCGCGAAGGCGATCTTCTGCACCAGGGCGAGCGCCTCCAGGTGGTTCAGATTCATCTTCCAGTTGCCGGCGATCAGCGGGGTACGAGCCACGATTACTTCGCCTCCAGAACGGTCACGCCGGGCAGGTCCTTGCCCTCGAGGTATTCGAGGGAGGCACCGCCACCGGTGGAAATGTGCGAGAAGCCGTCCTCCGGGATCCCCAGCTGACGGACGGCCGCCGCGGAGTCACCGCCGCCGACCACGCTGTACGCGGTGGACTTGGCGATCGCCTCGGCCAGGCCGCGGGTGCCGTTGGCGAACGGGGCCAGCTCGAACACGCCCATCGGGCCGTTCCAGAACACGGTCCTGGCCTCGCCCAGCAGCGCGGCGAACTTCTCGACCGACGCGGGGCCGATGTCCAGGCCCAGCCAGCCGTCCGGGATCTGGGTGGCCGGCACGATCCGCGTCTCGGCGGCGGCGTCGAACTTGTCCGCGACCACGACGTCCACCGGCAGGTGGATCTTCGGGCCGTGCGCGGCGATCAGCTGCTTGCAGGTCTCGATCATCTCTTCCTGCAGCAGCGAGTTGCCGATGCCGTGGCCGAGCGCCGCGAGGAAGGTGAAGCACATGCCGCCGCCGACGATGATGTAGTCGACCTTGGGCAGCAGCGCCTCGATGACGGCCAGCTTGTCGGAGACCTTCGAGCCGCCCAGCACCACGGCGTACGGCTTCTCGGCGTCCGGGCCGGTGAGCTTGCGCAGCACCTCCAGCTCGGCCAGCACCAGGCCGCCGGCGTAGGCGGGCAGCACCTGCGCGATGTCGTACACCGAGGCCTGCTTGCGGTGCACCACACCGAAGCCGTCGGAGACGAAGGCGCCGTCCGGGCCGACCAGCGCGGCCAGCTCGGCGGCGAACGCGGCCCGCTCGGCGTCGTCCTTGCTGGTCTCCCGCGCGTCGAAGCGGACGTTCTCCAGCACGGTCACCGAGCCGTCGGTGACGGTCTCGGACGCGGCCTGGGCGGACTTGCCGACCGTGTCGATGGCGACCACGATCGGCAGCTTGAGCAGCTCACCCAGCCGGTGCGCGACCGGCTTGAGGGAGAACTCGGGGTCGGGCTCACCCTTCGGGCGGCCCAGGTGCGAGGCGACGAACACCTTCGCGCCCGCGTCGACCAGGCTCTGGATGGTCGGCAGCGCCGCCCGGATCCGGCCGTCGTCGGTGATCTTGTCCCCGTCGAGGGGAACGTTCAGGTCGGCGCGGACCAGCACCTTGCGCCCGGCCACGCCTTCGGCGAGAAGGTCTTTGAGGGTCTTCACTTCTTCCCCTTCGGACGCGCGATGGTGGCCCCTGTCTGTGACGGGGGCCACCATCGGGCGGATCGACTTAGGCGAGCTTGTTGCCCACGAGGGTGACCAGGTCGGCGAGACGGTTGGAGTAGCCCCACTCGTTGTCGTACCAGCCGACGACCTTCACCTGGTTGCCGATGACCTTGGTCAACGGAGCGTCGTAGATGCAGGACGCCGGGTCGGTGACGATGTCCGAGGAGACGATCGGGTCCTCGTTGTACCGCAGGATGCCCTTCAGCGGGCCCTCGGCGGCGGCCTTGAACGCGGCGTTGACCTCGTCGACGGTGGTCTCACGGCCCAGGGTCGCGGTCAGGTCGGTCGCGGAGCCGGTCGGCACCGGGACGCGCAGCGCGTAGCCGTCCAGCTTGCCGTTCAGCTCGGGCAGCACCAGGCCGATGGCCTTGGCGGCACCGGTGCCGGTGGGCACCACGTTCAGCGCGGCGGCACGGGCGCGGCGCAGGTCGCTGTGCGGGGCGTCCTGCAGGTTCTGGTCCTGGGTGTACGCGTGGATCGTGGTCATCAGACCCTTTTCCACGGTGAAGGTGTCGTGCAGCACCTTGGCCAGGGGGGCCAGGCAGTTGGTGGTGCAGGACGCGTTGGAGATGACGGTCTGCGAGCCGTCGTACAGGTGCTCGTTGGCACCGAGGACCACGGTCAGGTCCTCACCCTTGGCGGGCGCGGAGATGATGACCTTCTTGGCGCCACCCTCGTCGACGTGCTTGCGGGCGTCCTCGGCCTTGGTGAAGAAGCCGGTGGACTCGACGACGACGTCGACGCCGAGGTCCTTCCACGGCAGGTTGCCGGGGTTGCGCTCGGCCAGGGCCTTGATGGTCCTGCCATCGACGACGATGCCCTCGTCGCTGACCGACACCTCACCCGGGAAGCGACCCAGGATGCTGTCGTACTTCAGCAGGTGCGCCATCGTCTTGAGGTCACCGAGGTCGTTGAACGCGACGATCTCGATGTCGTGCTCGCTCGCGGCAACCGCGCGGAAGAAGTTCCGGCCAATGCGGCCGAAGCCGTTCACACCTACCCGGACAGTCACTGGGTCTCCTCTTCAAATCTGCTGGTCTACGCCAACACCCTATAGGCAGGTAGGAGAGCCACGACACGGTGACGGAGGTGATGTCCGCGATGTCTCAGCTGGTGGACCCGAAGATCTTCGGGCCGATGCCCCGGACCGGCTAGCAGCGATGCTTCGGCGCACAGACCGTTGGCCCGATCCGGTCAGCCGGTTACCCCCAGCTGCACCATTTGCAGAAGTGACTACGACCGGTAACGTCATGGGTACCGTATGTGACACGGGAGGCGACCATGGCCGTCGACGTGACCGCAGCGACCACTACCCCCTCCCGTGCGCAGGTGATCGCCGATGGCACCTGCGCCCTGATCGGCGTCGAGGAGGAATACCTCGTCGTCGACCCGATCACCCGGAAACTGGCCCCGGTGGCCCCCGTGGTGATCGCCAGGGCGGAGCAACTTCTGGGCGACACCATCACCGCCGAGTTCACCCGGTTCCAGATCGAGGTGAAGACCGAACCACAGTCCAGCGCCGGCAGTCTGCTGACCGATCTGCGCCGGTTGCGCACGGCCGTCTCCTCGGCCGCCGCGGCCGAGGGGTACCGGATCATCGCCAGTGGCGCTCCCCCGCTGGGCGACATGCACCCCCTGGCCGTCAGCGACGATCCCCGGTACGGCCGGGGCGTCGAGGTGTACCAGGCGCTCGCCGAGGACCTGGCGATCTGTTCCTGCCACGTCCACGTGCAGCTGCCCAACCGGGAACTGGCCCTCCAGGTGAGCAACCACCTGCGGGTCGCGCTGCCCACGCTGACCGCGATGGCGGCCAACTCGCCGTTCTGGGCGGGCCGGGACACCGGTTTCGCCAGCTGGCGGACGATCCTGTGGAGCAAGTGGCCGGTCGCCGGGCCGCCGCCGTTCTTCACCTCGGCCGCGCACTTCGCCCAGATCACCGACTCGCTGCTGGCCACCGGCACGCTGCTGGACCGGGGCACGCTGTTCTGGGACATCCGGCCGAGTACCCACGTGCCGACGCTGGAGGTGCGGGTGGCCGACGTGCCGCAGCGGCCGGAGGAGACGGTGTTGCTGGCGGCGGTGATCCGCTCGCTGGCCAGTACCGCGGTCACCGACATCCTGACCGGGAAACTGGCGCCCGACCCCGAGGAGTCGCTGCTGCGCGCCGCGCAGTGGATGGCGGCCCGCGAGGGCCTGGAGGGGATGGGTGTCGATCTCACGGACGGCAGCCCGGTGCCCGCCGTGCAGCTGGTGTACGACCTGATCGACCGGATCACCCCGGCGCTGCGCGAACACGGCGACTACGACCAGGTCGCCGGGCTGGCGGATCAGCTGATCGCGGCCGGCTCCGGTGCGGCCCGGCAACGAGAGCAGTACCGGCGGGCGGGCGAGATGGCGGACGTGGTCGATCACCTCGTCCGGCAGACCTCCGCCTGACCCCGCTGAATGTGGCTCCCTTTCGGTCTTACCGACCGGAAGCCACATTCACCGACTTCTACCGAAGGAAAGCCACATTCAGCGGAAGAAGATGTCCGCCCAGCTCCTCACGAACGCGGCGAACCGCTCCGGGGGATAGCCGTCCGGATCCTGGAGCACCAGCCGCAGTCCGCGCTCCCCCGCCGCGGCCAGCATCTCGGCCGCCAGGTCACCGTCCACTTCGGCCAGCCCGGGGTGGACGGTGCGGGCCCAGACCAGCAGCACCCGCAGCTGGTCGACGGCGAACGTCCGGCTGGTGTGCACGTGTTGCCGCACCTCCGGCGGCGCCTCATCCGCCGGGAAGACGAGCAGCCGCCAGGCCGCGGGTTCGGCGGCGGCCGCGCGCATCAGGTTCTCGGCCGCCGTGGCCAGCACGTCCAGTGCGGACTCGTATCCGGTGAAGTCCGCGGGTACCGCCTCGGCGATGGTGGCCAGCGCGCGTTGTTCCTGGCGTTCGAACAGCGCGTTCAGCAGCGGGCCCCGGCCGGGATAGGCGCTGTAGACCCGGGGCTTGGCGAGATCGGCCTCCCGGGCGATCGCCTCCATGGTGGCCGCCGCGTAGCCGTGCTCGGTGATCAGCCGCAGCGCGGCGTCCAGCACCTGTTCCCGGCGCACCTCGATGGGCATGCGCGGCTGGCGGGCGCGGGGTCGATCAGTGGAGGCTGTCACCGTTGTCATTGTTCCGGATCAGTACCAGTTCCACACCCCGGCACGGCGGCGCGGCAACATCGGCAACGGTGCGCGCATCTGTTGCAGGCCACGGCCGGACAGCTCCCGGTTGTGCAGTCCCCACGTCCGCCGGCGGGCGGCGCACCGGTCGATGATCTCCACTCGGCGCTCGGGTTCCCGCAACGCACCGGCGATCGCCTGCGCCGACTCGCTGCCGTCCATCAGCCCGGAGTTGATCCCCCGGCCACCCCAGGGCGCGAACAGGTGGGCGGCCTCGCCGGCCAGCAGCACCCGGCGGTGGGCGTCGGTGTAGCTCTCCGCCACGACCTGCTGGAACCGGTGGCGGGCAACCCACTCCACGTGCTCGCCGTGCCACGGATCCAGGACCGTGGACACGCACTCCCGGATACCGGCCGGGCTGGACAGCCGCTCGACGTCCTCGGCCGTGGTGCACTGCACCGCGACCCGGACGCCGCTGCCGTACCCCATCTGCACGATGTTCCGCCGGGCCACCGGATGGTCGTACCAGAACCGGACCCCGCGGCGCGGCAGCGCCGTCTCCGGATGAGCGGCCACATCGGCCATGACGAACTCGGTGGCCGCCCGGTCGCCACGCAACGCGATGCCGAGCGAGTCGCGCACCACCGACCGGGCGCCGTCCGCGCCGATCAGGTAGGGCGCGCGCAGCGTCTCCCCGGACCGCAGTTCGAGCTCCACGCCCTGCGGATCGGAGCGGGTCCACCAGACCGGGGACTCCCAGCGGATCGGCACGCCGAGCTCGTCCAGGGCCTGGCGCAGCAGCCGCTCCACGTCGTGCTGCGGCAGTGCGGCGCCACTGAGCCAGCTGGACACCCGCACGTCGAACAGGGTCCGGTCGCTGCGGTGACAACTGACCCGGTCGACCCGGGTGCCCGCGTCGGCGATGGCCCGGCCCAGGCCGGGATACAACCGCTCCCAGCTGCGCAGGGTCGGCGGGAAGTAGTAGATCGCCCGGCTGCCCGGCCGCGACCGGTCCGGGGCCGCGGCCTCCACGACCTCCACATCGAGGCCGGCCTGGCGGGCGGCGATGGCGGCGGTCAGCCCCACCGGACCCGCACCGACGATCAGCACGTCCGGCACACTTCACCTCCGTTAAGTTACGACCCCGTAGCTACGGTAGCGTACTTACTCGGCGGGGCAAGGGGCTTCAGCCGGCCGGAAGCATCCGGTATACCCGGTAACGTGCCGAGCGGCGCAGCGGCACCGGCGCGTCCGGATCCGTCTCCAGGCCAGCGAGGAGCTGATCGGCCAGTTTGGCCAGCAGACCGTGGTCGGTGCCGGGTGCCCAGCGATACCGGCTGCGAACCAGGCCGTCCGCGGTCTCCCGTAACGACACCTCGACGGTCGCGCCCGTCTCGATCAGCTCGGGATCGCCGCAGCCCAGCTCCCCCATCCGGCCATCGACCGCGCGGTCGTGCAGCGGATCGCCGGGCGGCTGCGACTCCCGCAGCCCCAGTTCGGCGGCCAGCCGGACCAGGTCACCGGTCAGCGCGGCATGCGGGCCGCTGCGTGGCCGGTCGCCGAGGTCCACCGCGATCGCGCCGCCCGGGGCCAGCACCCGCACCGCCTCGGCGGTCGCCCGCCGCCAGTCCGGTACATGGGCCAGCACCCTGGCCAGGTGCACACCCGCGCAGGAACCCCGGCGGAAGGGTAGGGCGCAGCCGTCCGCGTGCAGGTAGGGGATCTTCCCGGCCGCGTCGCCGCGGTTGTCCACCGGATCGAGCTGCACCACCGGCACCCCGTGCCGGTGCAGCTCAGCCGCCACCACCCCGGACCCGGATCCGATGTCGAGCACCGGGCCCCGATCGCCCCAGACGGCGGCCAGCCGGCCGTAGAACTCCTGCGCGACTCCCGTCGGCAGCCCCATGATCATGCCCCCATGATGCCGCATGCCCACCTCACAGCTGTGAGGTGGGCATGCGGAGCAAACGTGCTAGACGGCGTTGCGCAGCGCCTCGGCACGATCGGTGCGCTCCCACGGCAGGTCCACGTCGGTGCGGCCGAAGTGGCCGTACGCGGAGGTGGGGGCGTAGATCGGGCGCAGCAGGTCCAGGTCCCGGATGATCGCGGCGGGCCGCAGGTCGAAGACCTCGGAGATGGCCTGCTGGATCTTCTGCGGGTCCACGGTCTCGGTGCCGAAGGTCTCCACGAACAGGCCGACCGGGGCCGCCTTGCCGATCGCGTAGGCCACCTGCACCTCGATCCGCGAGGCCAGACCGGCGGCGACCGCGTTCTTGGCCACCCAGCGCAGCGCGTACGCGGCCGAGCGGTCCACCTTCGACGGGTCCTTGCCGGAGAACGCGCCGCCACCGTGCCGGGCCATGCCGCCGTAGGTGTCGACGATGATCTTGCGGCCGGTCAGGCCCGCGTCACCCATCGGACCGCCGATGACGAAGCGGCCGGTCGGGTTGACGAGCAGCCGGACGTCACTGGTGTCGATGTTCAGCTCGTTGATCTCCGGAGCCAGCACGTGCTCACGCACGTCGACACCCAGGAGCTTCTCCAGGTCGATGTCGTCGGCGTGCTGCGAGGACACCACCACGGTGTCCAGCCGGACCGGCTGGTCGCCCGCGTACTCGATGGTCACCTGGGTCTTGCCGTCCGGGCGCAGGTACGGCAGCGTGCCGTCCTTGCGCACCTTGGACAGCCGCCGGGACAGCCGGTGCGCGAGCGCGATCGGCAGCGGCATCAGTTCCGGGGTGTCACTGCAGGCGTAGCCGAACATCAGGCCCTGGTCGCCGGCGCCCTGCTTGTCGATCTCGTCCTCGGCGGATTCCAGGCGGGACTCGTAGGCCGTGTCCACGCCCTGCGCGATGTCCGGGGACTGCGCGCCGATGGCCACGTTCACGCCACAGGAGTTCCCGTCGAAACCCTTGCTGGACGAGTCGTAGCCGATGTCCAGGATGACCCGGCGGACGATGCCGGGGATGTCGGCGTAGGCCTCCGTGGTGACCTCGCCGGCGACGTGCACCTGTCCGGTGGTCACCAGAGTCTCCACGGCCACCCGGGAACGGGGGTCCTTGGCCAGCAACGCGTCCAGGATCGAGTCGCTGACCGCGTCACAAATTTTGTCGGGGTGCCCTTCGGTCACCGACTCAGATGTGAACAGTCGGCGGCCACCTTGAACGGTCACAGCTCTCCTACCTCGTTGGTCAGCGACATCGGCGTGCCGCTCTGTTGGATCCAGCCTAACCGGCTACTCATCCAGTCGTGGTCAATCCTTGCTAGAGATTCCCAACCTGTCCCGAGAACTGTCCAGCGATCCGATCCAGGACGTTGGCAGCCAATACGGCTTTCGTACCAAGAGGCAGTTCGGTTTCCGTGCCGTCCGACGAAAGAAGCCAGCCGCCGTTGTCGTCGAGGCCGAAGACCTTGTCGGTGCCCACCTGGTTGACCACCAGCAGGTCGCATCCCTTGCGGCGCAGCTTGGCCCGGGCGTGATCCAGGAAATCGTGGTGAGGATCTCCCGTCTCCGCGGCGAAACCCACGATCAACCTCGTGTTCAACTCCCCGGCCGTCCGCTTCCGGACAAGCTCGGCCAGGATGTCCGGGTTGGTGGTCAGCGTGATCACCGGCGGCCCGTCATCGGTTTTCTTGATCTTGTGATCGGCCAGGTCGACCGGCCGGAAGTCGGCGACGGCGGCGGCCATCACGACCACGTCCGCGCCCTCGGCGGACTTGTGCACGGCGTCCCGCAGCTCGATGGCGGTACCCACCCGCCGGATCTCCACCCCGGCCGGATCCGGCAGCGCCTCGGTGTTGGCTGCGATCAGCGTCACCTCGGCGCCACGCTGGGCGGCGAGCCGGGCCAGGGCGTACCCCTGCTTACCGGAGGACCGGTTGCCCAGGAACCGGACCGGGTCCAGGGGCTCGCGGGTCCCGCCCGCCGAGATGGTGACCTTGAGGCCTTCCAGGTCTCGGGGCAACGCGTCCGGCCTGGTGAGCAGCAGGCGGCCCAGGTCCGCGATCTCCACCGGATCCGGCAGCCTGCCCTTGCCGGTGTCCTTGCCCGTCAACCGGCCGCTGGCGGGTTCCATCACGATGGTGCCGCGGCTGCGGAGCAGCGCCACGTTGTCCTGGGTGGCGGGGTGATCCCACATCTCGGTGTGCATCGCGGGCGCCATCAGCACCGGACAGCGCGCGGTGAGCAGGGTCCCGGTGAGCAGGTCATCGGCCCGGCCCTGGGCGGCGCGTGCCATCAGATCCGCCGTGGCGGGCGCGATGATCACCAGGTCCGCGGTCTGCCCGATCTTCACGTGGGCGACCTGCGGCACGTCCTGGAACACCCCGGTGCGCACCGGATTTCCGGAGAGGGCCTCGAAGGTGGCGGCGCCGACGAACTTGAGGGCGGCTTCGGTCGGGACCACCGTCACGTCATGTCCGGTCTCGGTGAGCCTGCGCAGGATCTCGCAGGCCTTGTAGGCGGCGATGCCGCCACCGACGCCGAGGACGACCTTGGGCTTCTGAGTCACCGGACCAGTCTGGTCCCGATGCCGGTCCGCTGCCAGGGAACACGCAGAAGGTCACTGTTGGGCCGAAGTCGGCGAGGTTCGGGCTCGGTTCTCCCGCGAACCTCGTCAACTTCGGCACGGGAACGCCCTGAAGGGCGCCCACCGACCGGTGGGCGCCCTTCAGGACTGTGCTCTGACGGGGAACAATTTCCATGGAAAGTGCTTCTTCGGCGCACTTTCCATGGAAATTACTCGCCTTCGGTGTGCTCCAGCATGCCGGCGTGGATCTCGCGCATGGCGATGGACAGCGGCTTCTCCCGGGCACCCGGCTCGACCAGCGGGCCGACGTACTCCAGCAGACCCTCGCCCAGCTGGGCGTAGTAGTCGTTGATCTGCCGCGCACGCTTGGCGGAGTAGATCACCAGGGCGTACTTCGAGCTGACCTTCTCGAGCAGGTCGTCGATGGGCGGGTTGGTGATGCCCTCGGTACCGGTGATCGAGGACTGGTGCGAGGTCTGGCCAAGGCTGCCCAGCGCGGAGGGGAGGCTCACGAATGCTCCAGATACGGGTAGGACGGGCACTGCAAGAAAGGGGGTGCGGACTGCCTGGGAACTACTTAACGCTGCTCACCGGGGCTGGTCCGACTATCAACTGTAGCAAGTCCTGCGCCGCCTGCCGCACTTCGGTGTTGACAACCGTCGTGTCGAACTCGCTTTCGGCCGCCAGTTCCTGCTTGGCGACCTCCAGCCTACGCGCCACAACGGCCGGATCCTCGGTACCCCGGCCGGTGAGCCGGGCCACGAGGGCCTCCCAGGATGGCGGCAGCAACATGACCAGCTGGGCCTCGGGCATCGCGGCCCTGACCTGCCTGGCGCCCTGTAGCTCGATCTCCAGCAGAGCAGGCCTTCCGCCCGCCAGAGCGGCTTCCACGGGCTCCCTGGGGGTTCCGTAGCCGTTTCCGGCGTACTCGGCGTACTCCAGGAGCTTTTCCTCCGCAACGAGGCGATCGAACTCCTCCCTGCTGCGGAAGTGGTAGTGCTGGCCGTCGACCTCGCCGGGGCGGGGCGAACGGGTTGTTACCGAGCAGCTGAAGAAGATATCCGCGCCCATGGCGCGCAGCTGCGTGACGACACTGGACTTGCCGACACCGGATGGTCCGCTCACTACGGTGAGCCGGGGCCGACCAAAAGAGGTCGACCCCGGCCCGTTGCCGATGATACGGCCGGCGTTGCCGGCAATCACTCGGCGCTGAACTCGGTCAGCAGCGCCTTACGCTGCCGATCACCCAGACCGCGCAGACGGCGGCTGGTTGCAATCTCCAGACGCTCCATGATCTGCGCAGCACGAACCTTGCCAACGCCGGGCAGGGCCTCGAGCAATGCCGAGACCTTCATCTTGCCCAGAACCTCGTCGCTGTCGGCAGCTGCCAGAACCTCTTTGAGGTTGGTACCGCCGCGCTTGAGGCGCTCTTTGAGCTCAGCCCGAGCGCGACGAGCGGCAGCTGCCTTCTCCAGCGCTGCGGCCCGCTGCTCCTCGGTCAGCTGGGGAAGGGCCACGATTTCCTCCGTGGTGTGGTGTTTCCGCTAAATCGGTGCGGCGACCGTACCGACCTCGGTCGATGCTGCACAACATGGGTCGGGCGTGTCTCCGCAATGCATATCGTGACCTATAGCGCAACCCGGCCGTTTGACACCCGTTCGGCCTAATATTCGCACCATTTCGGCCGTATGCGCGTTGTGCTACATCACCCGAAAAAATTTTTGGGTTCAGCGTGTTTCAGCACTCAACAGCTCGTCACGAGCCGCCAACGCCGCACTTCGCAGCGAATTCACGTCGGGTCCATGCCGCAGAACGCCCCGTGACGTAGTCGGCAGAACGCTCCGATAGTGGTCCCCGAACACGGTCTGGAGGTCACTCGGAGTGGCCCCCTGGGCCCCGAGACCCGGCGCCAGGATGGGGCCGTTCAGCGCCCCCAGATCGAAGCCGACGGACCCAATGGTCGCTCCGACGACCAGACCGACATCGCCGAGCGGGGAGACACCGGCGTTGCGCCGGGCGGCCGCCAGGGCGATCTCCTCGGCCACCGGACGCCCGCTCGCGGCGGTGGCCCGCTGCACCGAAGCGCCCTCCGGGTTGGAGGTCAGCGCGAGTACGAACAGCCCTCGCCCGGTGGCCTCCGCGACCGCCAGGGCGGGCTCCAGGGAACCGAATCCGAGGTACGGCGACACGGTCAGCGCGTCCGCCGGAGCGACCGCCGACTCCCCCAGGAACGCCTCGGCGTACCCGGCCATGGTGGAGCCGATGTCGCCGCGCTTGGCGTCCAGCAGCACCAGCGTCCCGGCCTCCCGGGCGCGGTTGATGAAGTCCTCCAGGACCGCCACGCCACGGCTGCCGAACACCTCGAAGAAGGCCGACTGCGGCTTGAGCACGGCGATCTCCGGGGCCAACGCCTCGACGCAGATGTCGGCGAACCTTTGCAGGCCTTCGGCGTCGTAGCTCAGTCCCCAGGATTCCAGCAGCTCACGGTGCGGATCGACCCCGACACACAGCCGGCCGCGCGCCTCGATGGCCCGCGTCAACCGTGCACCGAAGCGTTCCTGCTGCTCAACGGGCATATAGCTTTCCCATCTACTGGAAAACGGCCGGTCAGCCGCCCTGCCATGGTCTCACCGACCACGCGGGCGCCGACCGGCCGCTCTCGTCAACCAATATCTGACTGCGAACAGATTCTGCAGAAACTGCACAAGGCGCAGTTTCTGCAGAATCTGTTACTTCTGGCCCCGCATGGCGGCGTGCAGCTGCTGCAGCGGGCGGACGTCGATGTCACCCCGGATGGAGGCCTCGATGCCCTGCACGGCGGCGGCCGCGCCCTGCACGGTGGTGATGCACGGGATGTCCTTGGCCACGGCGGCGGTGCGGATCTCGTAGCCGTCGACGCGGTGCCCGGGGTTGCCGTACGGGGTGTTGATCACCATCTGCACCTGACCGGCCAGGATGGCGTCCACGATGTTGTTCTCGCCCTCGAAGTGCTTGCGCACCACCGAGCACGGGATCCCGTTGCGGCGCAGCGTCTCCGCGGTACCGGTGGTCGCCAGGATGTCGAACCCGAGGTCCGCGAGGCGCTTGACCGGGAACACCATGGACCGCTTGTCCCGGTTGGCCACCGACACGAACACCTGGCCACTGGTGGGCAGGCTGCCGTAGGCCGCGGTCTGCGACTTGGCGAAGGCCCGGCCGAAGTCGACGTCGATACCCATGACCTCACCGGTGGACTTCATCTCCGGCCCGAGCAGCGAGTCCACGCCGTGGCCCTCGCTGGTGCGGAACCGGTGGAAGGGCAGCACCGCTTCCTTGACGGCCACCGGGGCGTCCGGCGGCAGCGCGCCACCGTCGCCCTCGGCGGGCAGCACGCCCTCCTTGCGCAGCTCGGCGATCGTGGCGCCCAGCATCACCCGGGACGCCGCCTTCGCGAGGGGAACCGCGGTGGCCTTGGAGACGAACGGAACGGTGCGCGAGGCACGCGGGTTGGCCTCCAGGACGTAGAGCACGTCGTCCTTGAGCGCGTACTGCACGTTGAGCAGGCCGATGACGCCGATGCCCTTGGCGATCGCCTCGGTGGAGCGCCGCACGGCCTCCACGTCGGAGGCGCCCAGGGTGATGGGCGGCAGCGCGCAGGAGGAGTCACCGGAGTGGATCCCGGCCTCCTCGATGTGCTCCATCACGCCGCCCAGGTAGACCTCTTCGCCGTCGCACAGGGCGTCGACGTCGATCTCGATGGCGTCGTCCAGGAACCGGTCCACCAGCACCGGGTGCTCGGGGGTGATCTCGGTGGCCCGCTCGATGTAGCCGGCCAGGGAGGCCTCGTCGTAGACGATCTCCATACCCCGGCCGCCCAGCACGTAGGACGGGCGGACCAGGACCGGGTAGCCGATCTCGTCGGCGATCCGCTTGGCGGCGTCGAACGAGGTGGCGGTGCCGTACTTCGGCGCGGGCAGGCCCGCGTTGGTCAGCACGTCGCCGAAGGCGCCGCGGTCCTCGGCCAGGTGGATAGCCTCGGGCTGGGTGCCCACGATCGGCACGCCGGCGTCGGCCAGGCGCTGCGCCAGGCCCAGCGGCGTCTGGCCGCCGAGCTGGACGATCACGCCCGCGACGGTGCCGGACTGCCGCTCGGAGTGCACGACCTCGAGGACGTCCTCGAAGGTCAGCGGCTCGAAGTAGAGGCGGTCCGCGGTGTCGTAGTCGGTGGAGACGGTCTCCGGGTTGCAGTTGACCATGACGGTCTCGTAGCCGGCCTCGGACAGGCTGAGCGCTGCGTGCACACAGGAGTAGTCGAACTCGATGCCCTGACCGATCCGGTTCGGACCCGAGCCCAGGATCAGTACCTTGGGCCGCTCGGTCTGCGGCGCGACCTCGGACTCGGCCTCGGGGTCCGTCTCGTAGGCGCTGTAGTGGTACGGCGTCTTCGCGGCGAACTCGGCGGCGCAGGTGTCCACGGTCTTGAAGACCGGCCGGATGCCCAGGCGGTGCCGCTGGGCGCGGACACCGTTCTCCCCGGCCAGTTCCGGGCGCAGCGCGGCGATCTGCCGGTCGGACAGGCCGGACCGTTTGGCGCGGCGCAGCAGCTCCGGTCCGAGCACCGGGGCGTCGAGGATCTCCGCACGCAGTTCGATCAGGGACAGGATCTGGTCCACGAACCACGGGTCGATGCCGGAGGCCTTGTGCACCTGGTCCACGGTGGCACCGAGGCGCAGCGCCCGCTCCACCGTGTACAGCCGGCCGTCGTGCCCGGCGCCCAGCGCGTCCAGCGTGGATTCCAGGGTGGCGCCCGCCGGGTCCGGGGTGGTCCAGAAACCGCCGGACTTGGTCTCCATGGAGCGCAGGGCCTTGCCGAGTGCCTCGACGAAGTTGCGGCCCATGGACATGGCCTCACCCACCGACTTCATCGTGGTGGTGAGCGTCGGGTCGGCGCCGGGGAACTTCTCGAACGCGAACCGGGGCACCTTGACCACGACGTAGTCGAGGGTCGGTTCGAAGGATGCCGGGGTCTCGCCGGTGATGTCGTTGCGGATCTCGTCCAGGGTGTAGCCGATGGCCAGCTTCGCGGCGATCTTGGCGATCGGGAAGCCGGTCGCCTTGGAGGCCAGCGCACTGGACCGGGAGACGCGCGGGTTCATCTCGATGACCACCATGCGCCCGGTTTCCGGGTGAATGGCGAACTGGATGTTGCAGCCACCGGTCTCCACGCCGACCGCGCGCAGAACGTCGATGCCCACGTTGCGCATGTGCTGGAACTCGCGGTCGGTCAAGGTCATCGCCGGCGCGACGGTCACCGAGTCACCGGTGTGCACGCCCATCGGGTCGATGTTCTCGATCGAGCAGATGACGACCACATTGTCCTTGCGGTCGCGCATGAGCTCCAGCTCGTACTCCTTCCACCCCAGCACCGATTCCTCGATCAGCACCTCGGTGACCGGGGACTCCGCCAGGCCCTGGGAGGCGATCCGCTCCAGCTCCTCGGCGGTGTGCGCCATGCCGGAACCCAGGCCGCCCATGGTGAACGACGGCCGGATGACGACCGGCAGACCGAGGTCCTCAACGGTCTTGCGGACGTCGTCCATGGAGTTGCAGACCGCGGAACGCGGCACCTCACCGCCGATGCCCCGGACGATGTCCTTGAACTTCTGCCGGTCCTCACCGCGCTCGATGGCCTCGACATCGGCGCCGATCAGCTCGACGTTGTACTTCTCCAGGGTGCCGCGCTCGTGCAGGGCGATCGCCGTGTTCAGCGCGGTCTGCCCACCCAGGGTCGCCAGGATGGCGTCCGGGCGCTCCTTCGCGATGACCTTCTCCACGAACTCCGCGGTGATCGGCTCGACATAGGTGGCGTCGGCGAACTCCGGGTCGGTCATGATCGTCGCCGGGTTGGAGTTCACCAGCGAGACCCGGATGCCCTCGGCGCGCAGCACCCGACAGGCCTGGGTACCGGAGTAGTCGAACTCGCAGGCCTGGCCGATGACGATCGGACCGGAGCCGATGACCAGAACGTGCTTGATATCGTCGCGTTTCGGCATCAGGCTGCCTTGCCTTCCATCAGGGCTACGAACTCGTCGAACAGGTTCGCGGCGTCGTGCGGGCCCGCCGCGGCCTCGGGGTGGTACTGCACCGAGAACGCCGGGCCGTCCAGCAGCCGCAGGCCTTCGACGGTATTGTCGTTGGGGCAGTAATGCGAGACCTGCGCCTGGCCGAACGGGGTGTCGAACAGCTCCCCCGGCTCCCCCTCGACCGCGAACCCGTGGTTCTGCGCGGTGATCGCCACCGTGCCGTCGCGCACGTCGATCACCGGGATGTTGATCCCCCGGTGTCCGTACTGCATCTTGTACGTCCCCCGGCCCAGCGCGCGGCCCAGGATCTGGTTGCCGAAACAGATCCCGAAGAACGGGATCTTCGCCGCGAGGACCTTCCGGGCCAGCTCCACCGGACCGTCGGCGGTCGACGGGTCACCGGGACCGTTGGACAGGAACACGCCGTCCGGGTTGATCGCCTGGATGTCCGCGAAGGTCGAGGTGGAGGGCAGCACGTGCACCTCGATGCCCCGGGCGGCCATCATCCGCGGCGTGTTGGCCTTGATCCCCAGATCCAGGGCGGCGACGGTGAACCGCTTCTCACCGACGGCCGGAACCACGTAGGCCTTCTCGGTGGTGACCTCGCCGTAGAGGTCGGCGCCGGCCATCTTCGGGCTGTTGCGCACCTCGTTGACCAGGTGGTCCAGCTCGCCCAGCGCGACACCGGAGAAGACGCCGGCGCGCATGGCGCCCTGCTCCCTGATGTGCCGGGTGAGGCTGCGGGTGTCCACGCCGGCGATGCCGACGATCCCCTGCTTGGTCAGCTCGGCGTCGAGGGTGGTGGTGGAGCGCCAGTTGGACGGGGTGCGTGCGGGGTCCCGCACGACGTAGCCGGCGACCCAGATGCGGTCGGACTCGTCGTCCTCGGTGTTCCAGCCGGTGTTGCCGATCTGCGGCGCGGTCTGCACCACGATCTGCCGGTGGTAGGAGGGGTCGGTGAGCGTCTCCTGGTAGCCGGTCATGCCGGTGGAGAACACCACCTCGCCCAGCGAGCGACCGACGGCGCCGTACGCGGTGCCGCGGAAGGCCCGCCCGTCCTCCAGGACGAGAACAGCGGGTTCCGTCATTTCTTCAGTCCTTTCAAGTTGCGAGTGGTGGTGACCCACTGCTCGTAGACGTCTCCGTCATCGCCACGGAATCCGGTGTCGAGCAGCTGGTCACCGTGTTGCCAGGTGATCACGAGGAGCCCCTTGCCGGGGATCACCTTGTTGGCCAGGCCCGGGCTGACCCGGGAGTCCTTGATGAGCGCGGCCGGAATCCACAGGGGACTCGAGCCGACGCGGTCGACCAGCACGCCCTGGCTGGTGGCGTGCAGCGTGGCCTCGGCGCGGTGGCCGATGTCGCCGACGGCGATCCGGTCCTGCCAGTTGCCCGCGAAGGTCGTACCGAAGTACATGCCGGTGAGTTCGGGCAGCAGTTCCGGCTCGCCGATCGCGGCCGGCGGGACCGGGAACGGGGCGAGGACCTTCTCCTGCCTGCGCTGCCGCTGGCGCCAGCCACGCAGCATGCTCAGCAGGAAGATGATGAAGATCGCCAGAACGATCAGGGTCAGGATGATCCTCATGCGGATACCTTCACTTCGGTGGCGACGCCGTCCTTGGCGGTGACGCGTCCGCGCAGGATGGTCGTGGTGACCTTTCCCGGCAGGCGCATGCCCTCGTACGGCGTGTTGGCGGCGATGCTGGCGAATTCGGCTCCGCGCACGGTCCACTCGGCGTCGGCGTCGACGAGGACCAGGTTGGCCGGTTTGCCCGCGGCGAGAGGGCGGCCGTGGTCGGCCAGGCCGGCGATCTGCGCGGGGCGTTCGCTCATCACCCGGGCGACGCCGCGCCAGTCGAGCAGCCCGGGGCGCACCATGGTCTCCACCACGATGGACAGCGCGGTCTGCAGGCCGAGCATGCCGGGGCGGGCGGCGGACCATTCACAGTCCTTGTCCTGCACGGCGTGCGGCGCGTGGTCGGTGGCCACGCAGTCGATGGTGCCGTCCGCGAGTGCCCGGCGCAGCGCGTGGGCGTCGGACTCGGTGCGCAGCGGCGGGTTGACCTTGTTGACCGGGTCGTAGTCGGCGAGCCGGTCGTCGGTCAGCAGCAGGTGGTGCGGGCACACCTCGGCGGAGATGATCGCCTCGCCCGCCTTGGCGGCCAGGTCGGGGGTGCGGTTCTTCGCCCAGCGCAGTACGTCCGCGCTGCCCGCGGTGGACACGTGGCAGATGTGCAGCCGGCCGCCCACGTGCTGGGCGAGCAGGCAGTCCCGGGCGATGATCGACTCCTCGGCCGGGGCGGGCCAGCCGGTGAGCCCCAGCTTGGCGGCCATCGCGCCCTCGTGCGCCTGCGCGCCGACGGTGAGCCGGGGCTCCTCGGCGTGCTGGGCGACCACGGCGCCGAGGGCCTTGGTGTACTCCAGCGCCCGGCGCATGATCAGCGGGTCGTGCACGCAGAGGCCGTCGTCGGAGAAGACCCGCACGCCGGCCGCGCTGCCCGCCATACCGCCCAGTTCGGCGAGCTTCTCGCCCTGGAGGCCGACGGTGACCGCGCCCACCGGGTGCACGTCCACCAGGCCGGCCTCCTGGCCGCGCCGCCAGACGTGCTCGACGATGACAGCATTGTCGGCCACAGGATCGGTGTTGGCCATGGCGAAGACCGCGGTGTAGCCACCGAGCGCGGCGGCCGCCGAGCCGGTGGCGATGGTCTCGGTGTCCTCGCGGCCCGGTTCCCGCAGGTGGGTGTGCAGGTCGACGAAGCCGGGCAGCAGGACGTCGCCGTTGCCCTCGATGATCTCCGCGCCTTCGGGAACGGTCAGACTGTGACCGATCTCCGCGATGCGGCCGTCCTCGATGCGGACGTCGACCGGAGCGCCCTCACCGTAGGGACGGACGTTACGGATCAGGGTCATACCTTTTCCTCTTCTCCGGCGAGCAGGTGATAGAGGACCGCCATGCGCACGTGCACGCCGTTGCGGACCTGGTCGGTGATCGCGGTCCTCGGGGAGTCGGCGACGGCGGAGGCGATCTCCATGCCCCGCAGCATCGGACCGGGGTGCAGCACCACCGCGTGCTCGGGCAGCTTGGCGAACCGCTTCTCGTTCAGCCCGTAGGAGATGGAGTACTCGCGGGCGGAGGGGAAGAACCCGCCGTGCATCCGCTCGGCCTGCACGCGCAGCAGCATCACCGCGTCCAGATCGGACAGGTGCGCGTCGAGGTCGTGGTGCACCGGTACCTTCCACTCCTCGACGCCCGCGGGCACCAGGGTGGGCGGGGCGATAAGCCGGACATCGGCGCCGAGCGTGCGCAGCAGCAGCACGTTGGACCGGGCCACCCGGCTGTGCAGGATGTCGCCGACGATGGCGATCCGCTTGCCGGTCAGGTCACCGAGCCGCTCCCGCAGGGTCGCCGCGTCCAGCAGCGCCTGCGTGGGGTGCTCGTGCATGCCGTCGCCGGCGTTCACCACGCTGATGCCGGCCTCGCTGAGCCAGTGCGCCAGCCGGTGCGCGGCACCCGATGCGGGGTGCCGGACGATGACGCAATCGGCGCCCGCAGCGGCCAGAGTGAGAGCCGTGTCACGCAGCGATTCGCCCTTGGAGACCGAGCTGGCGCTCGATGAGACATTGATCACATCTGCGCTCATCCACTTGCCCGCGACCTCGAAGGAGACGCGGGTGCGGGTGGAGTTCTCGTAGAAGCAGGTGATCACCGTGCGGCCGCGCAGGGTGGGCAGCTTCTTGACCTCGCGGCCGAGCAGCGTGCGCTTGAGTTCATCGGAGGTGTCCAGGATGCCGAGCGCGGCATCGGCGGTCAGGTCACCGGCGGACAGCAGGTGCTTCACGCGCCGGCCCTCCGCAGCACGACGGCGTCCCTGCCGTCTCGCTCGGACAGTTCCACGGCGATGTCCTCCTGGCGCGCGGTCGGCACATTCTTACCGACATAGTCGGCGCGGATGGGCAGCTGCCGGTGGCCGCGGTCGACCAGCACCGCCAGCTGCACGGCGCTCGGGCGACCGAGATCGCGCAGGGCGTCCAGCGCGGCCCGGATGGTGCGGCCGGAGAAGAGCACGTCGTCCACCAGGATCACCAGGCAGTTCTCGATCCCGCCCGGCGGCAGCTCGGTGGATTCGAGGGGCCGGTTGGGGCGCCGTCGCAGGTCATCACGGTAGAGGGTGATGTCCAGGGTGCCGACCGGAACCTCGGCGCCACTGAATTCACGGATCTTGTCGGCCAGCCTCCTGGCTAGCGGCACCCCTCGGGTGGGGATACCGAGCAGGGTGACCTGCACCGGAGCCTCACCGGGCTCGACGGCGGTCTTCTCGATGACCTGATGGGCCATCCTGGCGATTGTGCGCGCAACATCAGCAGCCGAGAGCAACGTTCGCTCATCGGCGGCGTCCGCAGCGCCCACGCTCTCGCGCGGGGTCACGGGTGGACCTCCTTCTGCGCCTCACGGGACGCGTCCTTAAAGGATGTCGTTCGCCCACTCAGCCGGATCCGACGGCGATGAGGAGCGGGTATTTGCGACACGAAGTGCCTTGGCCGCGCTTCGACCGTATCAGGCGAACCCTCTGCCACCATGCGCGGAGGGTTATTCGCGACGAGCCTCACTGCAACGGCGGGGGGACCCCTGGCGCCACATGGGTGAAGATCACGCCGCAGGCTCGTAGCGACGCGCCGAGTATCGGCCAAATGTCATTCTTCTGGGTGGTGTCAGGCAACTCGCCCGCCTGCCGCAGTGAGATCAGCTTGACCTAGTGACAACAGCGAGCGACCATTACTCTGCGTATCGATCTGAGCTTCCCCGCGGCACTCGTCAACCGGCTGACGGGGCGAACGAAACGGAGAACCGCCACATGGGCGATTACGCCAAGGCGTTGGGCGCCAAGCTCCGCGCCATTCGGCAACAGCAGGGACTGTCCCTGCACGGCGTGGAACAGAAGTCCGGTGGTCGCTGGAAGGCGGTCGTCGTCGGTTCCTACGAGCGTGGCGATCGTGCGGTGACGGTGCAGAAACTGGCCGAGCTGGCCAACTTCTACGGTGTTCCGGTCGCGGAACTGCTGCCCGAGGGCCGAGTGCCCTCCGGTGCCGAGCCCGCCACCAAGATCGTCATCAACCTGGAACGGCTGCAACAGCTGCCTGCGGAGAAGGTCGGGCCGCTGGCCCGCTACGCCGCGACCATCCAGTCCCAGCGCGGTGACTACAACGGCAAGGTGCTGTCCATCCGCACCGAGGACCTGCGTTCGCTGGCGATCATCTATGACATGACGCCCGGCGAGCTCACCGAGCAGCTGATCGACTGGGGTGTGCTTCCTCCCGAGGCCCGTCCGGCCAAGGAAGACTAGTGATGTGGGCCCAGCCCCCTCCTGGGCCCACATCACTGGCTCTCCTGGCGTCGTGAGCGTGACGTGCGGACGCGGGGTGGGGCAGACCCCCGCGCTCAGCCGGCACACACCGCCTCGACGAACTCACCGACCTGGCCGTCCGAGAGGTGCCGGGCGAGGTCGGCCTGGCTGATCATGCCGACGAGCCTGCGATGCTCGACGACCGGCAGCCGGCGGATCTGGTGCTGTTCCATCCGCTGCAACACCTCTTCGATGGCCGCGTCGGCGTCCACCCATACCGGGGTACCCTCGGCCAGTTCCTTCACCAGTGTCATCTCCGGGTCCAGCCCGGCCGCGACACAGCGCAGCACGATGTCCCGGTCGGTCACGATGCCGCACATGCGATCGCCGTCCCCGCGAATGGGCAGCGCCCCCACATCCAGGTGACGCATGATCCGCGCCGCCTCGGCCACGGTGTCCGTCGCATCGATCCAGCTGGCGCCCCGATGCATGATGTCGCGTGCTCTGATGATCGGCTGGGTCATGGTGAGCTGCCCTCCCCGACGAGGTGTCTCGCCGCACACGATGAGGCGTGGGAGTCAGGCGGACAAGCCACCCCCTCCCCTGATTCCCCCAACGCGCCTAGCTATTCCACCCACTCGTGTCAGCCCGAATCCGGAACGCGACAAGGGCACCCACCGAAGCCGGTGAGTGCCCTTGTGAAGAGAAGCTCTACTGGGGAGCCGTGCGGAACCGGTCGGCGTTCTGCACGATGCGGCCCAGGACGCCGTTGATGAAGCGTGGCGAGTCGTCGGTGGACAGCGCCTTGGCGAGCTCCACTGCCTCGTCGATGGCCACGGCGTCGGGCACATCGGCGGCGAACAGGATCTCGTACAGGCCCACCCGGAGCACGGCGCGGTCCACGGCCGGCAGCCGGTTCAGGCTCCAGCTCTCGGTGACGTGCTGCATGAGCACGTCGTCGAGCCGGTCCATCCGCTCGTTGACCCCTTCGACGAGGGTCACGGTGTAGTCGTTGACGGGCAAGGTGTCCGTGGAGCCGACCCGGTCAGCGAGCACGCTGACCGGGCCGAGGCCACGGATGTCCGCTTCAAAAAGGATCTCCACGGCCCGCTTGCGCGACCCGGAGCGTCCCTTGAATTGTCCGCTCACTTAGCTGTTCACGCGTCCGAGGTAGCGGTTGTCGCGGGTGTCCACCTTGATCTTGTCACCGATGTTGATGAACAGCGGGACCTGGACCTCCGCACCGGTCTCCAGGATGGCGGGCTTGGTGCCACCGGTGGACCGGTCACCCTGCAGACCGGGGTCGGTGTGCTGGATGACCAGCTCGACCGAGGCCGGGAGCTCCACGTACAGCGGAACGCCGTCGTTCGTGGCCACCATCGCCAGGGTGTTCTCCAGCATGTAGTTGGCGGAGTCGCCGACCACATCGCCGTTGATGCTGATCTGGTCGTACGTGTCGCCGTCCATGAACACGAAGTCGGCGCCGTCCTTGTACAGGAACGTCATGTCGCGCTTGTCGACATTGGCCGTCTCCACCTTGGTGCCGGCGTTGAAGGTCTTGTCCACGACCTTCCCGCTGAGCACGCTCTTGAGCTTGGTGCGCACGAAGGCGGGGCCCTTGCCGGGCTTGACGTGCTGGAACTCGACGACGGCCCACAGCTGGCTGTCGATCTTGAGCACCATGCCGTTCTTCAGATCGTTGGTGGTGGTGGCCACGGTGGTGGTCTCTCCTGTACTGGCTCCAGGCCACAATCGGGCCCGATGGCTTGTTCGCTTTAGACGACCACAAGATCCTTCGTGGTCAGGGTGAGGAGTTCGGGTTCGCCGGCGCGCACCACGAGCGTGTCCTCGATGCGGACCCCGCCCTTGTCCTCCAGGTAGACACCTGGTTCGACGGTGACCGCCATGCCTTCGGCGATCCTACCTTCACCCAGCTGACCGATCGACGGTGCCTCATGGATCTCCAGGCCGACGCCGTGTCCGAGGCCGTGCAGGTACCGCTCGCCGTACCCTGCGGCGGCGATCACATCACGGGCCGCGGCGTCGATCTGCTTCACGTCGGTGCCCGGGACCAACGCCGCACGTCCGGCCGCCTGCGCGGCCGAGACGAGCTCGTAGATCTCCAGTTGCCAGTCGGCGGCCTTGCCCAGCACCAGGGTGCGGGTCATGTCCGAGTGGTAGCCGTCCACCAGCGCGCCGAAGTCCAGCTTGATGAAGTCGCCGGTGGCCAGCACCGCGTCGGTGGGCCGGTGGTGCGGAACGGCGGAGTTGACGCCGAAGGCACAGATGGTCTCGAAGGACGGTCCGGCCGCGCCGTGGTCCAGCATCCGGCTCTCCAGGTCGCGGGCCACCTCCTTCTCGGTGCGACCGGCGACCAGGCCGCCCTGTCCGATGAGGTCGGCGAGGGCGCGGTCGGCGGCGGCGCAGGCCATCCGCAGCGCTTCGATCTCCGAGTCGTCCTTGATCAGCCGCAGCTTCTCCACCAGGGACGGGGCCCGGGTGAAGGTGGCGCCGGCCGCGGCGGCGGACAGCGAGTCCAGGCCGTCCACGGTGACCTTGTGGCTCTCGAAGCCGAGCTTTCCGCTGGCCTCGGCCTTCTCCAGGAGCTTCACCGCACTGTTGCGCTCGATGATCCGCTCCAGGTCCGGGACCTGGACGGCGGCCTGGGACAGGTACCGGCCGTCGGTGCAGAACAGCGTCCTGGACTCGTTCGCGTCGTCGTTCGCGGCCACGATCAACGCGGCGTTGGAACCGGTGAATCCGGTGAGGTACCGGATGTTGAGCAGGTCGGTCACCAGCAGGGCGTCCAGGTCGCGTTCGACGAGTTCGGCACGCAGCGCCGCGCGACGGTTCAGGTGGGTCTCAGGCATGTCCCCGAGCCTAACTGAGCAGGAAATATCGCGGGTACAGCCGATCAGCCGTCAGGCCATCGGGGTGAACGCGTCCCGATCCCGTCGCCGGGCGCCGACCGCCCGCACGGCCGAGGCGATGCCATCGATCCCCCGTTCCAGCTGCGCCACGTCCAGGCTGTACGGCAACCGCATGAACCGTTCGAAGGCGCCGCCGATCCCGAAGCGAGGACCGGCCGCGAGCCGCACCCCGTGGTCCTCGGCGGCGACGGCCAGCGCGGAGCTGAACGCCCCCGGCAACCGCGCCCAGACCGCGAGGCCGCCCGCGGGCCGGGGCGCGATCCAGTCGGGTAGCCGGTCGGCGACGAGGTCCAGCAGCCGCGCGCGCTGGGCCCGCAGCGTGTCCAGGTGGCCGGGCAGGATGTGCTCGATCTCGGTGAGCAGCTCGACGCTGGCCAGCTGTTCCATCACCGGCGTGCCCAGATCGTTCGCCGGCCGGGAGTGGACCAGCCGGTGGATGAGTGCCTGGTCGGCGCGGACCCAGCCCACCCGCAGACCGCCCCAGAAGGTCTTCGCCATCGAACCGACGATGATGGCCCCGGGTACCGGGACCGGCGGCGGCGCGTCCAGGGCCAGTTCGGCCATGGTCTCGTCGACGACGAGGGGGCAGTGCACCCGCAGTCGTTCCCGGTCCTCGGCGGCCATCAGCAGGCCGGTCGGGTTGTGGAAGTCGGGGATCAGGCTGGCGAGGGCGGCACCCCGGGTGGCGGTGGCGAGGGAGTCGAGGTCCCAGCCGTGTTCGGCCAGCGGGACCGGGGTGATGCGGCACCGCAGGCTGTGGAACAGGGTCAGCGTGTGCGGGTAGGTCGGGTGGTCGACGACCACCCGGTCCCCCGGCCCCAGCAGGGTCCGGGCGATCAGCGCGAGCGCGTGCTGCGCGCCGTTGGTGATCAGGATCTGCCCCGGGTCGGTCGGCAGTCCACGTTCGGTGAACCGCCGGGCCACCGCGGACCGCAGCTCCGGCAGGCCGACCTGGTGGTAGCCGTGCAGCGGCATGTACCGGGGCAGCTGGTCCAGTGCCCTGGTGAACGCCTGCCGCAGTGCCGGTCCGGGGATCGCGGGCGCGGCGAAGGAGAACTCCACCAGATCGCCGCCCACCATCCGGTCAGGTTCCCCGGTACCGGTCGGCAGGCGGGTCTGGCTACGCGTGCGGTCCCGGGCGCTGAGATAGCCGCCGTCCCGCAGCGTCGCGTACGCGGTGGACACGGTCGTCCGGCTGATCCCCAGCGCCGTGGCCACGTCCCGCTCCCCCGGCATGGTCGTTGCGAGGGGCAACCGGCCGTCGAGGATCAGCAGCCGGATGCGGTCGGCGAGCCTGCGGTGGGCCGGCCCGGGTCCCTGCGACCAGTCGCCGAGCCGGTGGCCGAGGGTGTGCCCGTTGACGTTCACCAGTCCAGCATCGGTCATCTGGCTATGGAATTCAATGCCAGATGGGCCGACGATCAACCCATGACGACTTCCCTGATCGCGCGCAGAATGTCCGCCACCGAGCAGTTACGTGCCGAGAAGAAGCTGCTCCGCCTGGTGCTGCTGATCACCGGCCTGATCGGCTACGGCGCCTCCCTCGCGTTCCAGCTCCGGTGTCTGCTGGGCAACTCCAGCTGGTCGGTGCTGGCCGAGGGCATCTCGTTGCGCACCGGGCTCAGCTTCGGCTGGGTGACGAACCTGATCGGGCTGGCGGTGCTGCTGCTGTGGATCCCGCTGCGCGAACTCCCAGGCCTGGGCACCGTGCTGAACGTGCTGCTCATCGGCTTCTCCGCCGATCTCGTGCTCACCGTGCTGCCCGAACCGGAGACGATCTTCCTGCAGATCGGCTACCTCACACTCGGCATCCTGATGATCACCTTCTTCGGTGCCGTCTACCTGGGCGCCCGGTTCGGCTCCGGACCACGAGACGGGCTGATGACCGGAGCGGTCCGGCTCACCGGCCTGCCGGTGTGGCTGGTCCGGACCGTGATCGAACTGACCGTGCTGGCCACCGGCTGGCTGCTGGGCGGGACCGCGGGCGTGGGCACCGTGATCATCGCGTTCACCATGGGGCCACTGACGCAGTTCTTCCTGCGCTACGTGACGGTGCGACTCGCCGCTGACGGGGTCCGAACGGCGTAGGCATCTACACTGGCCGCCATGCGAGACTGGATCGTCCGGGGGCTGTCCATGGCCGGCGCGCACGCGCTGGCCCAGGTGCTGGTGGCGTTCATCCTGGCCGACTGGCCGGAGACCACCTGGCCGGGGCCGATCTTCCTGGCGATCCTGATCCTGGTCGCACTCGGCTGGGGGCTGCTGGACCGGTGGGACCGGGGCTGGACGACCAGTCAGAGCGCGGTCACCTGGCTGATCGCCGGCCTGGTCGCCGGTCCGATCGCCGGGCTGCTGCGGGTCATCGCCGCCGCGATCTTCATCGACTACACGGGGACGGACGCGGTGTGGGCGGCCATGGTCGGCGGCGCCTCGTTCACCGCGTTGATGGTGTTCCTGCCCGCCTTCGCCGGTCAGGCGCTCGGCGGCCTGCTGCCGCCCCGGGATCGCTCGCAGGGAGCGTTCGTCCAGCTACTGCGTCAGCGCCGGGTCAAGTCGGTGCCGCGCGGGTAGCTGTCCCATTCGTGCTGGGTGACCTCCCGGATGCCCGAGGAGTTGAGCTCGGCCACCTGGGGATCGCCCACCACGTAGAGGTGCCCGTCCTCCAGCACGATGCCCACCGGCCGGTCCGGGGCGCGTACCGCCAGGGCACCCGCCTTGAGGTTCCCGCCCCGGGACAATCCGGCCACCGCGTCGACCGGGGCGCCGAGCAGACCGTTGCCCAGGGCCAGGGCCACCGAACGGCGTTCCACCCGCATCCGGGTTCCGGAGGCGATCAGGTCGATGGTCCGGTCGGCCGAGGGCATGGCCAGCCCGTCCAGCACCGCGGCGGCCCGCTTGTCGTCCAGGCAGCCCTTGGCGCCGACGACGTCGATCCCGAACCAGCGCAGGTCGGTGGGCGCGGCACCCAGCACGGTGGCGCGGACCACGTCCAGGGGCACCCGGCCACACGGATCGGTCAGGCTGGCGGGCGCGTGCCCGTCGGCCCGGCGGACCAGTCCGGGCCCTTCCTTCCACTGCCCGGGGATCAGCACGTCCTGGAAAGGCCTGCGCTGGAAGTCCACCGACCAGAAGCCGACGGTGGTGCCCTCGGCGGTCTCGTGCGCGATCGCCCACGCGTCCAGGGCGTCCACCCACATCAGGTCGGCGCTGAACGCGTTGACCACCATCCGAGAGCGGCTGGCCTTGGCCGGGTCGGCGTCGGTGAAGCCCTTGTCGCCCCAGGCCTGGAAGTTCTGCCGGAACGCCGGATCCTTGGCCCGGACCACGAACTGGCCCGCGCCGTCCCAGCCGGCCGCCTTGCCCGCGGTGTCGGTGAACAACAGATAGAACCAGCCGTCCCGGTACACCACCGAGGGCTGCCCGGCGCCGTAGGTGTTGGCCCGGTTGACCTCACGGGAGCTGGTGAGGATCGGTTTGCTGTCGGCGAGCCGGGTCCAGCTCACCCCATCGGTGCTGCTCGCGACCCCGATACCGTTGATGTGGTCATGATCGGCCGCGGCGCCGGTGTAGTAGAGGTAGTAGCTGCCCCGCACCTTGATCACCGATGGGTCGCAGGTGTGCATGGCGTCGAATCCGGTGCCGGTGCCGGAGAAAACCGGCTGCGCGGGGCCGAAGGGCTTGTCCAGGGCCGGGCCCGCCGCGCTGAGGATGTCGTCCCCGTCGGCCCCGGCGCCGGGTAACTGGCTGCACCACCAGGCGCGGTAGCCGCCGCCGTCGGCGATGAGGGCCGGTCCGTAGTTGTAGGGCGCGGCCTGACCGCCGGAGGCGAGCACCTGAGCGCCCTGCCTGCCGTGATCGGTGACCAGCTTCTGACCCTCGTGGGAGATGCCCGGGGCGGGCGGCAGACCTTCGGCCAGCGTGCTCGCGCCGCCGCTGCACCCGCTGACCAGCAGCGTCACGCCGGTGAGCAGCAGACTGAGGCCCACCCAGGGTCTGACCACTTGTCGCGACCTTCCGCTCCGGCCCATGTCCCCATTCGTGGGCTCACTCATATTAGTGAACGCAGGGGCAGCAAGCGGAGACAGTCACGGCCGCAACGACAAACTCACGCGTGGGTGGCTTGGTTACGGCCACCCACGCGTGAGTTTCGTTAGATCTACGATTTCTTTCCGTTACCGACCAACAGGGAGATCAGCCCGGCGACCACGGCCACTCCGGCCGCGTAGAGGAACACGGTGTGCATGCCGTCCAGGAAGGTGCGATGCGCCGCCTCCGCCACGGTGGCGGCCATCCGGCCGGCCTGCTCATCCGAGAGCCCCGACCGGGTCAAGGTCTCTACCACCGCGTCCCGCATGGCCGGGGAGAAACCCAGCCCCACGGATTGCCGCACCTGCGACTGGCCGGCGATCTGGTCCACGGTCACTCCGGGGGGCAGGACCTTTCCGGCGAAGGCATCCGTCAGCGCGCCGCCGAACCGGGAGGAGACCACCGTGGCGATGACGCTGCCGAAGATCGCCACACCGAACGTGCTGCCCAGTTGGCTCGTGGACCCCTGAATGCCGGAGGCGGCGCCCGCCTGTTCCACCGGCGCGCTGCCCACGATGGCCTCGATGGCGGGCACGAACACAAATCCGATGCCGAATCCGACAATCACCAGCGCCGGCGCGAGGGTCCAGAAGCCGGAACCGGCATCGAGGCGGACCAGCATTCCCAGGGCGACCACGGTCAGCACCGAGCCGGTCACCAACGTGCCACGCAGGCCGATCCTAGTGGCCAGCAGGCCGGCCAGGGGCGCGGACACCGCGAACACCAGGGTCATCGGCAGCATGGCCACCGCGGCCTCGATCGGGGTGTAGCCGCGCACGCCCTGCAGGTAGAAGGTCAGGTAGAACAGCACCGCGAAGAAGGCCAGCGTGATCACCGTCATCAGCACCACGCCGACGCTGAAGGTGCGGTTGCGGAACAACTCAAGCGGCACCATCGGGTCGGATGCCCGCCGCTCGATCAACACGAAGACGGCCAGCAGCGCGAGTCCGACGAGGAATAGTCCCAGGGTCGGCATGGCGAACCAGCCGTAGGTGGCCACGCCGCTGATCGACACGATGAGCAGCACCATGGTCACGGTGAGGGTCACCGCGCCCAGCACGTCAAGACGCCCGGTCACCGGCGCCCGCTCGCTCTCCCGGATCACCAGCGCACCGACCAGCACGGCGACGATGCCCACCGGCAGGTTGATGTAGAACGCCCACGGCCAGCTCGCGTACTGCACCAGCACGCCGCCGATGATCGGGCCGCCGGCGATGGAGATCGCGGAAACAGAACCGAAGATGCCGAAGGCCATGCCCAGCTTGTCCGGCGGGAACGCGGCGCGCAGCACCGCGAGGCCGGCGGGTGACAGCAGCGCGGCGAACACACCCTGCAGGATGCGCGCGCCGATCAGGAACTCGACCGAGTCCGCCATGCCGCAGAGCACGGAGGCGATCGAGAAGCCACCGACGCCGAGCAGGAACGACTTCTTATGCCCGATCCGGTCGGCGATGGCACCCGCCGGGATCAGCAGTCCGGCCAGGACCAGCATGTAGGCGGTGGTCACCCAGCCGATCTGCGAGAGTCCGGCGCCCAGGTCCAGCGCGATCGCCGGGTTGGCGATCGACACGATCGAGCTGTCCAGCTGCACGACCATGGACCCCAGGCCCACCGCGAGCAGCGTCAGCCAGCCATGACCGGTTACCGCGCCGTTCTGGCCCGATCCCCTCCCCTCCGCTCCCTGTGCGCCCGTGTCGTTCCGGTCCGTGCCTTTCCGGTCCGGGACCAGGTCAGCGGCATGGCCCCCCGCCACAACCGATTCCATCTGCTTCTCCCCTACTTGCACACCGTTCAAGTCTGTTGTCAGGGACTGTAGGGCAGGACTTGAACGCTGTGCAAGTAGCAACTTGAACAGTGTGCAAGTCGGTGGTTATGCTCGGCGATGTGCCGAGAGAGACGCTGACCAAGGACCAGATCATCACCGCCGCCATCGAGCTCCTGGACGCGGACGGGGCGGATGGCCTGAGCATGCGGAAACTGGGCCAGCACCTGGGATCGGCGGCCACCGCCGTCTACTGGCACGTGCCGAACAAGGACGACCTGCTCGCCTTGGCCGGTGAACACGTCTGGTCCGAGATCCCCCGGTCAAGGGCCGTCGACACCGACTGGCGAGCGGCGGCCACCGAACTCGCCACCGCGATGTACGCGATGCTCACCGAACACCCGTGGGTACTGCCCGCCGTCGGCACACACTTCCTGTACGGCCCGAACATGGCCGCCTGGCAGGAGTACGGCTACGGGATCATCGAGCGGGCAGGGTTCACCGGCACCGACCAGGACTGGGCGCTGAGCGCCCTGTTCACCTTCGTGTTCGGTTCGGTGCTGGGTGAGGCCACGGACGCGACCTGGCGTTCCCAGGCCCGTCGCCGAGGCGAGGACCCTGATCGGGCGCTCGCCGACGAGCTGGCCAGGGCCAAGGATGTGGCCCGGCAGTTCCCCCGGCTCCAGGCACGGCTCGCCGCAGGCGCCGATCTGGACAACCCGGACGCACGCCGGACGGCCTTCGACTACGGGCTACAGGCCCTGCTCGACGGCCTACAGGCTCGCCTCTGACCGCACGGTGTGCCCGAAGTTGGCGATGTTCGGGCTCGTTCCTCGCGCGAACATCGCCAACTTCGGAACTTCAGTTCTGGGCTGCCAGGAAGCGGATGGCGGCTTCGTAGCCGTAGGTGCCGAGGCCGGCGATCACTCCGGTGGCCACGGCGGAGATGTAGCTGTGGTGCCGGAACTCCTCACGCCGGTAGGTGTTGGAGATGTGCACCTCCACCAGCGGCGCGGTCAACGCGGCGCAGGCGTCGCGCACCGCGATCGAGTAGTGCGTCCAGGCACCGGCGTTGAGCACCACCGGGTAGCCGTGATCCGCGGCCTCGTGCAGGTGGTGCAGCATCTCCCCCTCGAAGTCGGTCTGCCGCACCTCCACCTGAACCCCGGCGTCGGTACCGACCCGCTCGCAGTAGGCAGTCAGGTCGGCGTGCGTCTCCGAGCCGTAGATGTCCGGCTCTCGGGTGCCGAGCCGGCCCAGATTGGGGCCGTTGAGCACGAGGATCTTCACAGCATCACCGTTCCACCGGTGTACGGACCGGGCTCCCGCTCGACGACCGAGTAGGCGGCGGCGAGCAACTGCGGATCCGGGCCTTCGAGCCTGCCCGGCTTGGCCAGGCCATCGAGGACGACGAAACGGAGCACGCCGGACTTGTTCTTCTTGTCCAGCTTCATGCCCTCCATCAGCTGGCCGAGCGCGCCCGGCTCGTAGTTGACCGGAAGGCCGATGCTGCGCAGTACCGCGCTGTGCCGATCGGCGGTGGCGTCGTCCAGCCGGCCGGTGAGCCTGCCCAGTTCGGCGGCGAACACCAGGCCGACGCTGACTGCGGCGCCGTGCCGCCACTTGTAGCGCTCGCGGCGCTCGATGGCGTGCCCGAGGGTGTGCCCGTAGTTGAGGATCTCCCGCAGGCTGGACTCGCGCAGGTCCGCGGAGACCACGTCCGCCTTCATCTGGATGGCCCGGCGCACGAGCTCACCGATGACCTCCTGCTCCGGGTCGATGGCCGCGGCGGGATCGGCCTCGATCAGCTCCAGGATCACCGGGTCGTGGATGAAGCCGGCCTTGATCACCTCGGCCATGCCCGCCACGAGTTCGTTGCGGGGCAGGGACTTCAGCGTCTCCAGGTCGACGAACACCCTGGCCGGTTCGTAGAACAGGCCGACCAGGTTCTTGCCCGCGTCGGTGTTGATGCCGGTCTTGCCGCCGACGGCGGCGTCCACCATGCCCAGCAGCGTGGTGGGCACGTGCACGACCTTGACCCCGCGCATCCAGGTGCCCGCCACGAATCCGGCCAGGTCGGTGACCGCTCCCCCGCCGAGCGAGATGATCGTGCCGGAACGCGGCAGGCCGATGCGGCCCAGCACGTCCCAGCAGAACCCGGCGACGGCCAGGTTCTTGCCGTCCTCGGCATCGGGCAGCTCGACCCGGTGCGCGTCGACGCCCGCGGCCTCCAGTTCGTCGCGCAGCACCTCGGCGGTGGCGGACAGCGTCGGCTGGTGCAGGATCGCGACCACCCCGGTGTCCTTGACGAAGTCCACCAGGTCACCCAGCAGCCCACGGCCGATCAGCACGTCGTAGGGGTGCTCCGCGTTCACCCTGATCGCGGTCGGCTCCGTGCTCATGCCAGCTCCTTCAACCGGGCCACCGCCTGCTCGGCGACCTCTTCCTCGGTGTTGCGGTCGGTGTCGATCTCAATACTGGCCACCTCGCGGTACAACGGCAGCCGGGCGTCCAGCAGGGCCTTGTAGGTGGCCCTCGGATTGATCCCGGCCAGCAGCGGCCGCGCGGAGGACATCCCGGTGCGCTTGACCCCTTCGGCCATGCCCACCGCGAGGAACACCACCCGGTGCGCCTTCAGCAGCGTCCGGGTCTCCTCGGCGAGCACGGCGCCACCGCCCAGCGACAGCACGCCCTGGTGCTCGGTCAGCGCGGCGGCCACCGCCGCCCGCTCCAACCGGCGGAAATGCGGTTCGCCGTCCTCGGTGAAGATGTCCGAGATCGGCTTGCCCGCCGCCTGTTCGATGTCATGGTCGACATCGCGGAACTCGACGCCGAGCGACTGGGCGATCAGCCTGCCCACGGTCGTCTTCCCAGCGCCGGGCGGTCCGACCACGACCGCCTGTGGGCCTTGCTCACTCATGTCATGTTCCTTATCCACGCGACTACCCGCTGTACGGAGAGTCCGTGCTGTACAGGCGAATCTCGATGCCGTCCGGATCCTGCACCCGTACGACCCAGCCCTGTGAGCCCTGGCCGACCGACGAGTGGTCGACACCCAGATCGTCCAGTCGATCGACCCAGCCCTCGGCGGCAGCCCGGTCAGCGATGGCGAAGCAGATCGGGTCGAACCCGCTCAGCCCCGCCGCCGTTGCCGGGTTCTGCCGCAGCGCGACCGGCACGCCCCCGATGTCTCCGGCGACTCCGCGTACGACGCCGTCCCCATCGGAGAACTCCTGCCGGACGTGCAGGCCGAGGACCCGCTCGTACCAGGCCCTGCTCTGCTCCAGATCGCTGACCGGGATCTTCAGGTGATGAATCCCGGTGATGCCGACCGACATCCGCGATCCTTTCCTCGGTGACCTCAGTTGGGCAGTGGGGCCGGGAGGTGGGCGATGTAGGCGTCGACGTTGCGCTTGGTCTCGGCAATGCTGTCGCCACCGAACTTCTCCAGCACGGCCTCGGCCAGCACCAGCGCCACCATGTGCTCGGCGACCACACCGGCGGCGGGCACGGCACAGACGTCCGACCGCTGGTGGTGCGCGACCGTGGCCTCACCGGTGGTGATGTCCACCGTGGCCAGCGCCCTGGGCACCGTGGAGATGGGCTTCATGGCGGCGCGCACGCGCAGTGGCTCGCCGTTGGTCATGCCGCCCTCGATGCCACCCGCCCGGTTGGACCGGCGGTTCACCCCGGTCATACCGGTGCCGCGGTCGATCTCGTCATGCGCCTTGCTGCCCCGGCGACGCGCGGTCTCGAAGCCGTCGCCGACCTCGACGCCCTTGATCGCCTGGATGCCCATCAGCGCGGCCGCCAGCCTGGCGTCCAGCCTGCGGTCCCAGTGCACGAAGGTGCCCAGACCCGGCGGCAGGCCGTGCACGACGACCTCGACCACGCCACCCAGCGTGTCGCCGTCGCGGTGCGCGGCGTCCACCTCGGCCACCATGGCCGCCGTGGTCTCCTCGTCCAGGGCCCGTACCGGGCTCGCGTCGATCCGGTCCAGGTCGGTCGGCAGCGGCAACGTGCCGTCCGGAGCCGTGGCCTCACCCAGGCCGACGACGTGGCTGATCACCTCGACACCGAGCGCCTGACGCAGGAAGTTCATCGCCACGGTGCCGAGCGCCGTACGAGCGGCGGTCTCCCGGGCACTGGCCCGCTCCAGCACCGGGCGGGCGTCCTCGAAGCCGTATTTCTGCATGCCCGCCAGGTCGGCGTGCCCCGGGCGGGGCCGGGTCAGCGGCGCGTTGCGGGCCAGGTCCGCCAGTTCCTCAGCGGGCACCGGGTCGGTCGCCATGACCTTTTCCCACTTGGGCCATTCCGTATTGCCGACCTGGATCGCGATCGGACCGCCCAGGGTCAGCCCATGGCGGATTCCGCCCAGGAAGGTGACCTCGTCGGCCTCGAACTTCATCCGGGCACCCCGGCCGTAGCCGAGCCGTCGCCGGGCGAGTTGGGCGGCCACCTCCTTCGAGGTGATCTCTACTCCGGCCACCATGCCCTCGAGCACAGCGGTGAGAGCGGGTCCGTGCGATTCTCCAGCGGTTATCCAACGCAGCACGTCGCTTATCCTTTCATGCCGGGCTCAGCGGGTCACACGAATATCCAGGGACTATGTCAGGACGGTGACCAGCCGGGGGCAGTCGGCCACCAGCCAGACGGCCGCCAGTAAGGGCGGGCCGTGCGGAATGGCCCGGCCGGTCCGCCGCCACCAGAGGCCGAACAAGGCGGTGAGTGCCAGGCCCCCGAACGCCCCGAGAGCGACGGCGGGCCAGGACATCGCGCCCAGCGCCATACCGGCTGAAGGCGCGAGCTTCACATCGCCGGCACCGAGCCCGGACCTGGACATGGCGTGCGCCACCGCATACGTGGTGAACAGGGCGGCGCCCGCGAGCAGTGCACGGGTGAGTGTCGCGGAGCCGGCCGTCCACAGCACGGCGGCGACCAGCGGTACGGCGGGCAGGGTCAACGCGTTCGGCAATCGGCCGGCGAGCAGATCGGTGCAGCTGAACGCGACCAGCAGCCAGCCGACGACCAGGCACAACGGCAAGCCGGCGCGGGGCAGCGCCCCGGTGTAACTCAGCGCGGTGCTGATCGACCACAACAGGGGTACGGCGACCTCACACCAGCCGGGCGGTATCGCCACGCCACGGCGCAGGCGGCCGAGCAGCAGCCGGAGGGACCATCCGGCGGGGAGGCCGGCGAGCGGGAGGAGAAGCGGGGTGAGTTGCATGCCGCGACTCTGCGCCGGTCACCGTCACCGGCTCAAGCCAGATGAGGCTAAGGCGCATCTCGCAGCAACCAATTCGCACATGTGAGTGAAGCACAGTCCCGAAGTCGACGATGTCCGGGCTTCGCCGCGAACATCGTCAACTTCGGAGCCACGGGCGGAGGACGAGCTCCGGCGAGGGGCGCCGGTGCTCGTCGACCCCGACGACCGACCTCAGCTCTGGTGCGTGAACAGCGGGTCGCCCGCGGTCACGTCCGAGCCGACCACCAGGTCGGCGAGCTGGTCCTCGGTCGCCTCCAGCACGATGACCGGGCAGACCGACGAGAAGCCGACCGCCTCGATCTCGGTCGGGTCCCAGGTGACGACGGACTGGCCGGCGGTGACGGTGTCACCCTTGGCCACGTGCAGGGCGAAGCCCTCGCCCTGACGCTGCACCGTGTCGATTCCCAGGTGCACCAGCACCGCCGTGCCGCTCTCCCCCGCGATCACGAAGGCGTGCGGATGCAGCGTGACGATGACTCCGGCGATCGGGGCGATGACGTCCGCGGATCCACCGACCGGCTTGAGCGCGACACCAGGGCCCACCATGGCCTGGGCGAAAACCGGGTCCGGCACCTCGGACAGGGGAAGTACGGTGCCGGAGACCGGGGAGAGCACGCTTGTCATCAGAGCAGGTCCTCGATGTCACTGGCGATGGTGTCGGCCTGCGGTCCGACGACGACCTGAACGACCTCGCCGGCCTTCAGCACACCCATCGCACCGGCCGCCTTCAGCGCGGCCTCATTGGCCAGCGAGCCGTCCTTGAGCTCACACCGCAGCCGGGTGATGCACGGCTCGATCTCGACGATGTTGTCCGCGCCGCCGAGCGCGGCGAGGATCGCCTCTGCCTTGTCTGCCATGATGATTTCCCTCCGAAATGCCTGTGACCTGGGACGATAATGTCTCGTTGCGGGTGCTGTCCGGCACGATGCGGTAACGGAAGTTGACACCCGTTCAACTAGGTCACATCCTCCTTGCAAGTGGTCTGGACCGGACCGTACCAATTGGTCCGGTCCAGAAACAGATCCAGCGACAATCGGGAGGAAGCCGTGACCAATCACGATCCTTCCGTGCCGGTGCCCAGGGACGAGGTCGTCGACGGCCCGATCCCCAAGCACAGCCAGCTGCGCGAGATCCTGCGCAGGATGGCCACCCTTGAACTGCCACCCGGTTCGCCGCTCCCGTCAGAGCGCGACCTGGCCACGCAGTACAAGGTCTCCCGGCTGACGGTCCGGGAGGCGATCAGTCAACTCGCCGCTGAAGGCCTGCTCACGCGAGCACGCGGCAAGGGCACGTTCACCGCACGTCCGGCGCTGGACAATCAGGCCAGGTTGTCCTCATTCACCCAGGACACCATCAAGCTCGGCCTGCAACCGAGCTCGGTGGTACTGCGCACCGGCATCGGCATCCCCGATGAACAGGTGTGCGCCAACCTGGGCCTGCGGCAGTGGGAGCCCGCGTACAGCGTCGAACGACTACGGCTCGTCGGGGGTCAGCCGGTGTCGGTGCAACGAGGTTGGTATCACGCGGGTCACGTACCCGGATTGATCGATCGGGATCTGACCGGTTCGTTGTACGCCCTGCTGGCGAACGACTACGGGCTGATCCTGGACAGCGGTCGGCAGACCGTGTCCGCGCAGCAGGCCGACGACGAGACGGCGGATCTGCTGAGGCTTCCCGCACAGAGCCCGCTGCTGGTGTTCCACCGCATCGCCACCGCGAACCATCGCCCTGTCGAGGACATGACCTCGTTCTATCGCGGCGACTCGTACCAAATCACCATGAAACTGGACCGGTACACCGAACAGCCCGGTCCTAAGTTCGTACCGGGAGGAACCGATGAGCACTAGTTCATCGACTGGGGGCCGCAAGATCGTCGGCCTGAGTCAGCTCCAACGTCTGGGCCGCAGCCTGATGCTGCCCATCGCCGCCCTGCCCGCAGCCGGCTTACTGCTGCGGCTCGGCCAGGACGACCTGCTGGGCAGCATCGCCGCGTTGAAGAACGTGGCGATCGTGCTGGCCGCCGCGGGCAACGCCCTGTTCGACAACCTGCCGATCCTGTTCGCCGTGGGTGTGGCGATCGGTTTCGCGAAGAAGGCCGACGGCTCCACCGCACTGGCGGCCGTCGTCGGTTACGTGACGTTCACCGGGATCACCAAAGCCCTGTCACCGGTGATCCTCAAGGGTCTGACCAATCCGGACGGCAAGACCCAGCTGCTCATCGACTACAAGGTGCTCGGCGGTCTGATCACCGGTCTGGTCGCGGCCTGGCTGTGGCAGCGTTACCACCGGCTCTCCCTGCCGCCCTACCTGGCCTTCTTCGGTGGCCGGCGGTTCGTGCCGATCATCACCTCGCTGGCCATGATGGTCATCGCGGTCGTGCTCTCGGTGATCTACCCGTGGTTCAACTCCGGCCTGGACTGGGTCGGCCACAACGTCACCAGCGCGCCGGTGATCGGTGCCGGTATCTACGGCATCCTGAACCGCCTGCTGATCCCGCTGGGCCTGCACCACATCCTGAACTCGTTCCTGTGGTTCGTGTTCGGCAAGGCCACCGACGCCAATGGCAACGTGGTCACCGGTGACATCAACCGGTTCGTCAAGGCGCACGACCCGTCGGCGGGTATCTTCCAGACCGGCTTCTTCCCGATCTTCATGTTCGCGCTGCCCGCCGCCGCTCTGGCGATCTACCACACCGCCAAGCCCGCGCAGAAGCGCATCGTCGGTGGCCTGATGCTCTCCGCGGGTCTGACCTCGTTCATCACGGGTGTGACCGAGCCGCTCGAGTTCACCTTCATGTTCGTCGCGTGGCCGCTGTACGTGGTGCACGCGGTCCTCACCGGTACCTCGCACGCGATCGTGAACGCGCTGGGTATCCACGATGGCTTCTTCTTCTCCGCGGGAGCCATCGACTACATCCTGAACTTCAACATCGCGACGAAACCGCTGTGGCTCATCCCGATCGGCCTGATCTACGCGGCCATCTACTACTTCCTGTTCCGCTGGGTGATCACCAAGTGGAACCTGCGCACCCCGGGACGGGAAGAGGACACCGATACTACGGAGCAGGTCAGTGCCGACCAGGCTCCTGCCGAGGCCAAGGTCGAGGCGACAACAGTGGAAGGGAAGGCGTAGCAATGCCGGAACGCAAGGTCACCGTGGCCAGCAAGGTGGGGCTGCACGCCCGTCCCGCCGCGACGCTGGCCAAGGTCGCTGGAGAGCACAAGGCCAACGGCCAGGTGACGGTCACCATCCGCAAGGCGGACGGCAAGCCGGTGGACGCCTCCAGCATCCTGGGTCTGATGACCCTGGGCGCGATGCACGGTGACGAGGTGATCCTGGAGGCCGAAGGCGAGAACGCCGACGCCGCCCTGGACGCCGTGGCCGAGCTGATCGCGACGGACCTGGACGCCTGACAAACCCGGTCCCCGGAAGGGCATCTCCCCTGGTGGAGGTGCCCTTCTGGCCGTTCACAGCTTGCGGGCGACCCCGGTGTGGAAGTCCTTGTTCACGGTGCCCAGCCCGGACATGTCGCTGGGTCCGCTCGGCCGCCAGCCGGCCGCGTTGACGAGCCCCGGCTCGACCAGTTCGAACTCACCGAACAGCTCCAGCACCTGCTCCCGGGTCCGTCCGGTCACCCGCTCCTGGCTGCCGGACCTGCGCAACGCGTCGTCCACCTTGCCCTTGGTCTCGGTTCCCATGCCCAGTCCCACCTGGGAGATGGCCAGATAGCTGCCGCTGCACACCGCGTCCCGATAGGTGCGCATGATGTCCGGCAGACCATCGGAATCGCTCACGAAGTGCAGCACCGACGAGCACAGCACGGCGATCGGCTCCTGCAGGTTCAGCTGCCGGGTGACCTGCTCGCTGGAGAGCACGGAATCCGGGTTTCGCAGGTCTGCGCCCAGTACCTCCGCCCGGCCGTTGCCCACCAGCAGGAGTTCGCTGTGCGCGACCGCGATCGGATCGATGTCGACGTAGACCACCCGGCAGACGGGGTCCATTCCCTGGGCGATCTCATGCACGTTCGCCACCGTCGGAATCCCGGAACCGAGGTCCAGGAACTGCCGGATGCCCTGGTCGACCAGGAATCGCACCATGCGGCCCAGCGCGGACCTGATCAGCCTGGCGGTGACCCGGATGTTCGGGTCCATCGTCATGACCCTGGCGCCGAGCAGCCGATCCGCGGCGAAGTTGTGCGCGCCACCGAGCATGTAGTCGTAGATCCGGGCAGCGCTGGGCACCGTGGTGTCGATGTGATCCGGAGTCCAGGCGGCTTCCTGCGTCACGGTTTCGCGCCCCTGTTCTTCTGCTACAGCCCGTAAGCGTACAGTCGCCGTGTGTTCCGTTTCACTCCAGCCCAGTGATGAAGGAAAACTCCGTGCGACTCATCGGCATCGGCCGCCTCGCCTCGGCTGCGGCATTGCTCGTGGGTGCCTCACTCATCCCGGCGGCCGCTCCGGCCGGGGCGGGTGCCGCCACCTGCCAGGAACAGAACTACCCGGTCACTGTGGCGGGCACCCAGCAGAACATCAACGGCACGCTGTGTGTGCCCGATGGCGCGACCACCATCCAGATCCTGGTCCCCGGGGGCACCTACAACGCGGCCGTCTGGGAGTACCAGCCGCAGGGCGCCGCCTCCTACCGCGAGGCGATGAACAACGCCGGATTCGCCACACTCAACATGGACCGGCTGGGCTCCGGCAAGAGTTCTCACCCGTTCAACACCCTGGTCACCGGGCCGACCGGCTCCGCCGCCATCCACCAGGTGATCACCAAGGTGCGGGAGCGGTTCGCCAAGGTCATCCTGGTCGGTCACTCGCTGGGCTCGGGCCTGGTCCGGATCGAGGCGGCCACCTATCACGACGTCGACGGTGTGGTGAGCACCGGTCTGGCGCACATGTTCAACGCCGCGGGCCTGGTGCCGGTGTTCACCTCCGTCGGCCCGGTGACCCCGCTGGACCCGGACCCGCTGCTGCGCGGCCGGGGCCTGGACCTCGGTTACGTGACCACGCTGCCGGGCAGGCGGAACATCGCCTTCCACCTGCCGGCGCAGGATCCGCCGGGCGCCATCGAGTACGACGAGTCGCATCGGGACGTGGCAGCCGCGATCGAGGCCGCCGACATCGTCAGGGAGCTCGTCCCGCTGACCTCGGTCTCGGGCCGGATCACCGCGCCGGTGCTGCTGGCGATGGGCGAGAAGGACGGCTCGATGTGTGGCGGGCCGGTGATCAACGGCATCAAGCTGATCGGCGCGGACTGCTCATCGGCCGCAGCGCTGAAGGCCAGTGAGCAGAGCTACTTCGGCCAGGCGTCCTCCTTCGACACCTTCATCGTGCCCGAGGCGGGACACTCGTTCGTCTTCCATCCGACCGCCCCGCAGTTCTACGCGAAGATGATCAGCTGGGCCGCAGCTCACGGCCTGTGAGCCAGACCGTGAATATGCAGGCGGCCGCCGGCGAATTCACCGGCCACGCCGAACACCCCGGCCAGCAGCTCGGTACTGAGCACCTCGGCCGGGGTGCCCACTGCCTGGATCCCACCCCGATCCAGCACGGCCAGCCGGTCGCAGTACTCGGCGGCCAGCCGCAGGTCGTGCAGCGTGATCAGCACCGCAAGCCCGTCGGCCACCTTGGCGCGCAGCAGGCCGAGGATCTCCAGCTGATGCCGCAGGTCCAGGTGGTTGGTCGGCTCATCGAGGACCAGGATCCGCGGCTCGGTCGCCAGGGCCCTGGCCAGGGACACCCGCTGCCGCTCGCCACCGGACAATGTGCGCACGTCCTGGCCGACCAGGTGCAGCAGGTCAGTGGCCGTCAGCGCCCGCTGCACGGCGGCGGTGTCCTCGGCGCGCAGGCCACCGACGAGTCCCAGGTGAGCGGTGCGACCGCTCTCCACCACCTCGCCCACCGACAACGCGGCCGTGTGGTCGGAATCCTGGGTGGACGCCGACAACAGCCGGGCCTGGTCCCGGCGGCGCAGGGATCTGGTGTCCGTGCCGTCGATCTCGATCACGCCGCCGTCCGGCCGCAATGCCCGGTACAGCGTGCGCAGCAGGGTGGACTTACCGCTGCCGTTGGGGCCGATCAGGCCGAACATCTCGCCGGGGGCGGCTTCGAGTCCGGCCCCGGACAGGATCTGCTTGCCGCCGAGGGCGACCCGCAGGTCCTCGATCCGCACGATCATCCGAACCTCCGCCGGTGCCGTAGCAGCACGTACAGGAACACCGGTCCGCCGATGGCGGCGGTGATCAGGCCGACCGGTACCTCGATCGGCGGCGCCATCGAGCGGGCGAGGAGATCGCACAGCACCAGGAACAACGCGCCGAGCAGGGCGGCGACCGGGAGCAGCCGCCTGGTGGCCGCGCCGACGAGTGCCCGGGCGCCGTGGGGCACGAGCAGTCCGACGAACCCGATCCCGCCCGCCACCGCGACGCTCGCCCCGGCGACCAGGGAGACGACCAGCAGCAGCACCATCCGCAGCGCGCCCGGGTTCACCCCGAGCGCGGCGGCGCTGTCGTCACCGGCGTGCAGCAGGTCGATCCACCGGCCCGCCATCATGATCCCGGCGCTGACCAGCAACAGCACCACACCGGGCACCGCGACCATGTGCCATCGGGCATCGCCGAATCCGCCGGCCAGCCAGAACAACACCTGCTCGGTCTGGTTCCCCTTGGCCCAGCCGAACAGGATGATCGAGCTCACCGCGCCGAAAGTCTGCCCGACGGCCAGGCCACACAGCAGCAGTACGACGATCGACCCACCGCGGCCACTGATCACCATGGCCACGGCCAGGGCGAGCAGCGCACCGGCGAACGCGGCGATCGGCAGGGTCAGCGTGCCGAACAGGCCGGCGCCGAACCCGAACACGACCAGCAGGACCACCGCCAGCCCGGCCCCGTTGGACACCCCGAGCAGGTACGGGTCGGCGAGCGGGTTGCGGGTCGCCGTCTGGGCGACGGCTCCGGCGACGGCCAGGGCGGCGCCGACCACCATGGCCAGCACCACCCTGGGCATCCGGGCATCGAAGATGATCGCCTCGCGCACCGGGGGCCACCACGGCTCGATCGCCCCGGGCGCGATCCCGTTGACGATGATCGCCCAGACGTCGGCCAGGGGCAGCTTCACCGAGCCGACGGACAATGCGAGCCCGGCCGCCAGGGGCAGGGCCACGCAGAGTGCCACCAGCACGGCCGGCAGCGCGAACCGCCTCACTTCATCGACTCCGGGTGGAGCAGCTTCGCGAGTTTCTCGACGGTGTCCGCGACCCGGATGCCCTCGGTCATCTCCATCAGGCTGACGGTGGCGTACCGCTTGGCCTTCACACCCGGTGTCGCGGACGCGAGAGGCTGGCTCTCCAGGAACTTCTGCTTCTCGTCGAGCTTGCCGCCCTCGAGGTAGTCCAGGAACACGACGGCCTGCGGGGTCTTGGCCGCCACCTGTTCCCAGGCGCCCTTGCCCCACGCCTTGTCCACGTCGTCGAAGATGTTCTTGCCGCCGGCGGCGGTGGCGAGCGCGTTGCCCAGGCCACGACGGCCGACGGTGAGCGGGGCGTCCTGACCGCTGTCGTAGAAGAACACCGGGACCTGTGGCTTGTCCTTGACCGCCTGCTGCACCTTGGCGATACGGCCGGTGAGGTTGTCGGACAACGCCTTGGCCCGGTCCTGGATGCCGAAGACCTTGCCGAACAGGGACAGGTCCGTGGTCAGCTGTTCCATGGTGCCCGCGCCCTCGGAGCAGGACTCGGACAGCAGCAGGGTGCGGATGCCCTTGTCCTCCAGGCGTTGCCTGCCCAGGCCCTGCTTTTCGTCGAAGGCACTGGTGTAACCGCCGACCACCAGGTCGGGCTCGGCGGCGAGGACCTGTTCGAAGGAGGGGGCCTTCTCCGAGATCAGCTTGACCTTGTTGTAGTCGGCCGCGATGGACTGCGGTGGAGTCTTGTCGTCCGGATACGCCATGCCGACGATCTTGTCGGTCAGGCCGAGAGCGACGAGCATCTCGGTGGGGTGCTGATGGATGACCAGCACCCGCTTGGGGGTGTCGGTGAACAGTTGGTTGCGGCCACAGCTGGTGACCTCGATCTTGCCGGTCGCCTTCTGGGCGGCCGGAGCACCGCAGGCCGTGAGGCACAGCAGTGCGACGAGCAGGGTGGATACAGCCCGCATGGGGGCAACACCTTTCGGTAGCGGTCCGAAAATCGTGCCCGGATCGCCCCCGGGCTCCGATCCGCATGACCTCGACGGGGAGCCGCTGGCATTCGGTGGGTGATCGGGCTCCTCGCGCGCCATGCACGAACTACCGTTGCGGGTCAGCGCCGGACTTCGACCGGACTTCCCCCACCTGAATACGCTTTCCTTCATGCTTGCTGACGCAAGCGATGGGATTCAAGTGTCGAGATCACTTCGTTGCGCCTGGTCATGCGGGATGTGACCGGCTCGGCGAGAATGATCGTATGGCCGAGATCGTGTTGATGTGCGACCCACGCGTGGCGGACCTGCCCGTGCTGGAGTGCGGCGAGCCCCTGGTGGACGTGCGCAAGTTCCCGGAGTTCCGGATGAACGCCACCTACGCCGACCAGGCCGGGATCTACGCGCAGCTGCGGGCCGGGCTGGTCGAGCGGCTGCGGCTGGCCGCCAGCCTGCTGCCCACGGGCACCGCCCTGATGATCTACGAGGGCCGGCGGCCGATGCGGTTGCAGGCCAAGTACTTCCAGCAGTACGCGGAGCAGCTGCGCCGGGACAACCCGGGCTGGAGCGACGACCACCTGTACCAGCAGACCAGCCGGTCACTGTCCCCGCCGGCCATCGGCCCGCACGTGGCGGGCGCGGCGGTGGACCTGACGCTGTGCGCGGCCGACGGCGGCGAGCTGGACATGGGCGGCAGGCTCAACGCTCCGCCGGAGGAACACGACGGCGCCTGCTACACCGCCGCGACCAACATCTCGGCGGAGGGCAAGGAGAACCGGCAGATCCTCTGCTCGGCCCTGGAGACCGCCGGACTGGTGAACTACCCGACCGAGTGGTGGCACTGGTCCTACGGCGACCGGTACTGGGCCATGACCACCGGCACCCCGGCGGCGATCTACGGACCGATCAGCGGGTAGCCGTCGTCACTGTTCCTTGAGACCCGTCGTGACCCCATGGTCGACTGGGTATACGACGAGCTCAGGGGGACTTGGCGATGACGCCTTCGGCAGTGCTGTTCGATCTCGACGGAACGCTGGTGGACACCGAGCCGCAGAGCAAGGCGGCGTGGCGCCGGCTGTTCGAGCTCTACTCCGCGCCGATCACCGACGCGGAGCTGACCGGATTCGCCGGTCGACGGGGTCACGAGGTGCTGCCCGCCTTCATGCACCACTTCCCCGGCCGCACGCCGGAGGAACTGAGCGCCGAGTGCATGGGCTACTTCACCGACCCGGACCTGCCCGCTCCCGGCCCGATCACCGGTGCGCCGGAGTTCATCCGGCAGCTGCACGCCGACGGGGTCACCCTGGGCGTGGTGTCCTCCGGGACCTCACCGCACGTCCGGGGACACCTGGCCCGGCTGGAGGTGCTCGACCTGATGTCGGCCATCGTCACCGCCGAAGAGGTGGTCAACGGCAAGCCCGCTCCGGACGGCTACCTGCTGGCCTGCCAGCGGCTGGGCGTGGACGCCGGCGATGTCATCGTGTTCGAGGACACCCCGGCGGGAGTCGCCGCCGCGCGGGCGGCGGGCGCGCACACCATCGCGGTGGGCAACACGGTTCCGGCGGAGCAACTGGCGGAGGCGCACGTGATCGTGCGCGACTACACCGAGGTCGCCTGGCCGATCACCGGACTTTCCATGGAAAGTGCCCCCGCACCCAAGACGACCACCAGCTGAGCACTTTCCATGGAAAGTGCTCCACTCAGAGCGGGAGCTCGAGCTCGTTGCCGGTGGCGATGCGCAGCGCGTCCCGCATGGCTTCGCGGGGCGCGGGCATGCCGGTGAAGTGTTCGGCCTGACCGAAGGCCTGGTGCAGCAGCATGTCCAGGCCGGTGGCGAACGCGATCCCCTTGGCCTTCGCCGCGGTCGCGAGGGGCGTCGGCCAGGGGTGGTAGATCACGTCCAGCAGCGCGGGGGCACGCACCAGTTCGGACACGTAACCGTCGGCCGCTCCCCCGGGCAGCGTGCTGATAGTGACCGAGCTGTGCGCGGCCAGGCCGGACAGGTCGGTGGCGCCGAGGCGCAGGACCCGGGTGCGCAGGCCCTGCTGTTCCGCGCAACGCACCGCGTCCGCCGCCCGGTCGGGGTTGCGGACGGCGAGGGTGATCTCCTGGGCTCCCATCCCGGCCAGCGCGACGATGGCGGCCAGGGTGGTGCCACCCGCACCGAGGATCAGTGCGCTGTCCACATAGGACAGCCCGGCGGCCGAGCGCAGGGCGCCGGAGACGCCGTCCACGTCGGTGCAGTCGGCCAGCCAGCCCTCGTCGGTGCGGACCAGGGTGTTCGCCGCACCGACGGCGCGGGCCCGGTCGGTGACCCGGTCGGCCGCCGTCAGGGCGACGTGTTTGCCGGGCATGGTGACCGAGAACCCGGTCCAGCCGGGCTCGGCGATCAGCTGGGGCAGCCGGTGCTCGTCACACTCCACCCGTTCGTAGGTGAAGGACAGGCTGAGCGCCGTGAAGGCCGCGCGGTGCAGCACTGGCGAAAGCGAGTGCTGCACCGGCGAACCGAGGACCGCGAACCGTGAACTCATTGATCAGAGGATACGGATCAGAAGATGCCGTTCTTCTGCGCCTCTTCGACTGTCTTCTGGTGAGTGTCGAAGTTGTCCGTGAAACAGGACTTGCCACCCTTCTTGCACACCACGAAGTACAGCCAGTTGCCGGACTCCGGGTGAGCGGCGGCCTTCAACGCCTCCGCGCTGGGCGAACCGATCGGCGTCGGGGTCAGGCCCTTGCGCAGGTACGTGTTGTACGGGCCGTCCTTCTCCCGGTCGGTCTTGGTCGTCGTGATGTGCTGGCGGTCCAGCAGGTAGTTGACCGTGGAGTCGAACTGCAGGCGCTGCATGTTCTGCTGGGAGTTGGCCAACCGGTTGTAGATCACCCGGGAGATCTTCGGCATGTCCTCGTTGATGGCCTCGCGTTCGATCAACGACGCCATGGTCAGGATCTGGTACGGGGTGAAACCAGCATGGCAGCCCGGTGGCCAGGGCGATACTCCTGGCCTGTGGGACGACCGCGAGGGTCACGCGTTTACCCGGCATAGTGACCGAGAAACCGGCCCCGTCTCTGCGATCAACTGGGGCAGCCGCTGCTCCTCATACTCCACCCACGCGTAAATCCAGGTCAAACCGAACGTATGAAGGCACCGCGGTGCAGCACCGGGATAGCGAATGCTGTACCGGCAAACCGAGAACAGCGGTCCATAAGCTGACTGGATCATCAACCCAATAAACGGATCACACTGAGCAAAGCCTCGGGCGGCATGTACCTGGCAGCGATAACAAAATCAGGCAGAACGCAGCCAATCCATTGGCCCCCTAGAATCCACCCAACCCATAGGCAGTGAAGCCGAAATAGGTCTGGTCGCCATTAACGTAAACCAATATATCCCTGCCGGTGCAGTTTCCATTTTCCCACACACGTTGCGCAATATTATGCTCATTATGAATACTCTTGTAGGCAAATACGTTCCTGCACTGCCCCGAAGAAATCGGAGCATGAAAATACTGGCTTCCCGCAAAAAGTTCTTCTGACGTCATGCACACAGGTTGCCCGTCAGGGTGACCCAAACCGCAATTACTCGGCAACTGAGCTTCATTTCCTGCCGCTAGAGCAGTAGTCGTGCTTGCGAACAAAAAGAAGGCTGATACGAGAATGGCCATCGGCACCCTAAAAGATTTCATCACTTGCCCCCTCGTGCGAATTAAATTGGAATCGAAAGTTACCGGAAACCAGACGCTCGGTCCATAGATTGAAGTAATTCAGTCTGAATTAGGACAGACAACGATGTCACTCAGACAACGGGTCAGGCACGCTTCAGTCGGCGAAAACGAGCACCGCACCAGGAACCCGGCGACTGCGAATCGACACAGCGAGTAACTAACGCATCGAGCTGCCGCATCGGCAGCGACTGAAGAAACAGCTCAGACCACCGCTACCGGTGCCAACACCGGCACAGTTGATCATCACGTTATCTACACCTGCCATCCTGGACAGGTGCGCCCCTAGCCTGGTTCCGGATACTTCGGCGCGATAGATCAGAAGATGCCGCGCCGCTGTGCGTCCGCCTGGAGCCTGTCGTGTTCGGCGAATGTCTCAGCGAAGCAGGACTTGTCCGGCTTCTCGCACACCACGAAGAACAGCCACTTGCCCGGCTCCGGGTTAGCCGCCGCCTTCAACGCGTTGAGGCCGGGCGAGCCGATCGGCGTCGGGGTGAGGCCCTTCTGCTGATACGTGTTGTACGGGTTCTGTTTGTTGTTCCGGTCCGCATCACTGGTGCGGATGTGCTGCCGGTCCAGGAGATAGTTGACCGTCGAGTCGAGCTGCAGCCGCTGCATGGGCGGCTCGTCGCTGGCCATCCGGTTGTAGATCACCCGGGAGATCTTGGGCATGTCCTCGGTGTTCGACTCACGCTCGACAAGCGAGGCCAGGGTGAGCACCTGGTACGGGGTGAGCCCCGTCTTGTTCGCCAGGTCGGGCATGCCGGCCTTGGTCATGATGGCCATCGAGGTCTGCATGACGTTCTTCAGCGTGTCCTTGGCGGACAGGCCGGGCGGCACGTTGTAGGTGCCGGGCAGGATCAGGCCTTCCAGGCGCCGCTTCTGATCCGGGGCCTTCTTGATCGAGGCCACCGCCCACTCGGGCGCGCCCAGGTCCGCCGGGTCGCCGGTGGAGGCGACGGACTTCAGCTCGTCGACGGAGACGCACTTCTTCGTGCCGGACTCCTCCGTGCACGAGGCCTCGGCGATCTTCGAGTAGATGCCGGGTTTGGTCTCCTTCTCGGAGACCTTGAAGTCGAAGAGTTGCTCGCCGCCCTTGACGTCGAAGGAGCCGACCTTGGACGACGGGTTCTGCATCAGGGCGACGGCGGCGGCGCCGGACATCTCCTTGTGCAGCTTGTAGGAGCCGGGGACGATGTTCGCCGCGCCGACGTTCTTGGTGAACGCCTTGGCGCTGGCGACGACGCCCGCCTTCTCCAGGGTCTTTCCGATGGCGGTCAGGGAGGAGCCGTCCTCGACCTGGACCACCACGCTGCCGGTGCCGTCGCCCTTGTAGTCCGAGTACCAGAACAGGGTGTAGGCGGCGAAGCTCGCGGCGCCCAGGATGCCAACCAGCAACACACTGATCAGGACCATCCGGTTGCGGCGCTTGGTCTTGATCCGCTTCTTCTCCAGGGCCGCCTTCTTCTTGCGGCGGCGAAGCTCCTGCTCGTCGACGTAGTCGTCGTCGATGCGGTCGATGACCGTGGTCTCGTCGTGGAACAGCCCCAGGCCGTCGGTCGGCGTCTGCTCCACGTACTCCTGGCGATCCCGCACCGGTCGAGGCCTGCGCTCACGTGGCGGGCGGCTCCTGCGGTCGTTCACCGGCCCGCTCCGAGGGTCCGGGACCGTCCGTCCAGCCAAGCCTGAAGGATCTCCACTGCCGCCACTTGGTCAACCACCGCTCGCTGTTTGCGTCCGCGCACCCCACGGTGCGCAAGGACTCGGGTAGCCGTCACCGTGGTTAGCCGTTCGTCCCCGAGCTTAACCACAACGGGGGATATACGCGCAGACAGCATCTGGGCATAGGACACCGCGGCCTCCGCCGCGGGGCCGTGCCTGCCCTGCAGGGTCCTGGGCAATCCGACCACCACTTCGACGATCTCGTGCTCACGGACGAGCGCGACCAGTTCGTCCAGGTCACGGCCGCTCTGCTCGTCCCTCTGAAGGGTAACGAGCGGGGTCGCCAACAGGCACGATGGATCACTGATCGCCACGCCCACCCGCACCGAACCGACGTCGACACCGAGTCTGCGACCGAAGCCGGGATCGTCGATTCCGGGCCGGTCCACTGCGGGTGGGGGCGAAGAGTTCACTGTGTCTTATTCCCTTGGCGCGCCTCTAGTTCCTTACGTAGCACGGCTACCGCACTGCCGATACCGGCCGGGTTGGTGCCGCCGCCCTGGGCCATGTCCGGCTTGCCGCCGCCACGGCCACCGATCTCCGGGCCGAAGACCGGGACCAGCTTGCCCGCGTTGATCCCCGCCGCGCGTGCGGCGTCGGTGGTGGCCACCATGAAGCTGACCTTGCCCGCCGCCGGGTCCGGGGAGAACAGCGCGACCACACCGGACCGGGATCCGAGGCGGTTACGTACCTCGGTGCCCAGGGTGCGCAGGTCGTTGCCGCCGATGCCGGCGGGCAGCTCCTTGCCCACGAACGCGACGCCGTTCAGGTCGTCGGCGCCCGCGGCCAGGTCACCGGCCGAGGACAGCAGCTTCTCGGCGCGGAACTGGTCGAGCTGCTTCTCCGCGGTGCGCAGCTTGTCCACCAGGGACTCGATGCGCTCGGGCAGCTCGGCGGTGGGCACCTTCAGCGAGTCGGCGAGGCCCTGGACCAGCGCGCGTTCCTTCGCCAGGAAGCGGAAGCCCTCGATGCCGACGAACGCCTCCAGGCGCCGGGTGCCGGAGCCGATGGAGGACTCGCCGGTCAGCGCGACCAGGCCGATCTGGCTGGAGTGGTCCACGTGGGTACCACCGCAGAGCTCGACCGACCAGGGGCCGCCGATCTCGATGACCCGGACCTCTTCGTCGTAGGTCTCACCGAACAACGCGAGCGCGCCCATGTCCTGCGCGCCGCCCATGTCGGTGTAGACGATGCGCACCGGCAGGTCCCGGCGCACGGCCAGGTTGGAGACCTCTTCGATCTCGCTGCGGGTCTCCGGGGACAGCGCGTTGCTCCACGCGAAGTCCAGCCGCAGGTAACCCGGCTTGTTGTACGAGCCGCTCTGCAACGCGGACGGGCCGAGTACCTGGCGCAGCGCCGCGTGCACCACGTGGGTGCCGGAGTGCGCCTGCCGGGCACCGGTGCGCCACTCGGCGTCGACCTGGGACACGACCTTCAGGCCCTCGGCGACCTCGCCGCCGACGACCTTCACCTGGTGCACCCACAGCTTGCGGGCGACCTTCTGCACGTCCAGGACCTTCAGCTGCATCCCGTCGGCCACGATCAGGCCGGAGTCGCTGTCCTGGCCACCGGATTCGGCGTACAGCGAGGTGCGGTCCAGCACGACCTCGACGATCTCGCCCTCACCGGCACTCTTGATCCGCCGGCCGTCGCGGATGATGCCGCGCACGGTGCCCTCGGTCTCCAGCTCCTCGTAACCGCGGAACACGGTCGGGCCCTGGTCCAGGAGCTCGCGGTACACCGTCAGGTCACCGTGACCGGTCTTGCGGCTGGCCGCGTCCGCCTTGGCCCGCGCCTTCTGCGCGGCCATCAGCTCACGGAAGCCGTCCTGGTCGACCTGCAGGCCGGCCTCGGAGGCCATCTCCAGGGTCAGGTCGATCGGGAAGCCGTAGGTGTCGTGCAGCTGGAAGGCCTTGTCGCCGGGCAGCACGGTCGCGCCGGTGCCCTTCACGTCCTTGGCCGCCAGGTCGAAGATCTTCGAGCCGCTGGCCAGGGTGGTGAGGAAGGTGTTCTCCTCGGCGGTGGCGATCCGGTCGATCCGCTCGAAGTCGGTGACCAGCTCCCGGTAGGTGGGGCCCATGGTGTCCCGCACGACCTCGGCGAACTGGCTCAGCACCGGCTCCTTGACGCCCAGCAGGCGGGAGGAGCGGACGATGCGGCGCAGCAGCCGGCGCAGCACGTAGCCGCGGCCCTCGTTGCCCGGGGTGACGCCGTCACCGATGATCAGCATGCCGGAGCGCGCGTGGTCGGCGATGACCCGGAAGCGGACGTCGTCGATCTCGTTGGCACCGTACTTGCGGCCGGACAGCTCCTCGGCCTTGGCGATCACCGGGCGGACCAGGTCGGTCTCGTAGACGTTGTTCACGCCCTGCAGCAGGTACGCGACCCGCTCGATGCCCATGCCGGTGTCGACGTTCTTCTTGGGCAGCTTGCCGACGATCGGGAAGTCGGTCTTGCCCTTGCCCTCACCGCGGATGTCCTGCATGAAGACCAGGTTCCAGATCTCCAGGTACCGGTCCTCGTCGACGACCGGGCCGCCCTCTTTGCCGTACTGCGGGCCGCGGTCGACGTAGATCTCCGAGCACGGGCCGGACGGGCCGGGAACGTTCATCGACCAGTAGTTGTCGATCATGTCCCGGCGCTGGATGCGGTCGAGGGGCATGCCGACCTTGCGCCACAGGTCGATGGCCTCGTCGTCGTCCTCGTAGACGGTGACCCAGATGTCGTCCGGGTTGAAGCCGTAACCGCCGCTGTCCTGGGAGCCGGTGACCAGTTCCCAGGCCTGCTGGATGGCGCCTTCCTTGAAGTACTCGCCGAAGGAGAAGTTGCCGGCCATCTGGAAGAACGTGTTGTGCCGGGTCGTCTTGCCGACCTCGTCGATGTCCGGCGTCCGCACGCACTTCTGGATGCTGGTCAGCTTGGTCGCGGGCGGCGGGGCCTCGCCGAGGAAATACGACTTGAACGGCACCATGCCGGCGTTGACGAACAGCAGGGTCGGGTCGTCCAGCAGCACCGAGTGGCTGGGCACCGACTGGTGGCCGCTGCGAACGAAATGATCAGTGAAGCGCTTGCTGATCTCGTGGGTCTGCACGGGAAATCCTCATGAGTATGGAGGTGATCAGGGGCACGGCACGGCGAAGAGCGGTCGCGGACAAGCGGCGAGGGGTCAGCCCTTCGCCTTACGAGCTCGCGCGCCAGGAAGCGGCTTGGAGACCTCGTTCCAGGTACCCAGCCAATCCGGTCGCTCACCGGAGCCGATGCGGTAGGACTCGCCGGTGGCCGCGAGGGGCAGCCCGGTCTTGGAGTCCACCATCGAATGCAGTTCGTTCTCCCGCTGGGTCATTCCGGCCTTCACGTCGGCGCCGAAATCCCCCAGGGCCTCCGCGACGCGGCGCAGGCCTTCGCCCACGTTCTCACCGATACCGGCCGGGGTGAACTGCTGGGCGGTGCGGTTGGCTTTGCGCGTGACGAAGACCCCGGCGACCACGCCGAGTCCGAGCCAGAACAACCGTCTCACCGCCTACCTCCCTTACCGACCTTACGCCGACCGGAACGAGTGTGTCGTCCGCTTTCTTCCGCAGTGTCCTTAGCCCGCCTGGCCTTCATGGCCTTCGAGACGCCGTAGGACAACGCGGCGGCCTTGACGAGCGGACCACCCAGGGTGGCGGTGAACAGCGAGGTCAGCGCGGAGACGTTGCCGGTGACGGCGCGGGCGTTGGCGGTGATCCCGTCCACCCGCTCCAGCTGGGTGTTCACGTGGTTGATCGTGGTGTTGGCGCCGGTGAACAGCGGGTCGCTGTTCTCGTGGGCCTTCTTGATCGCGGTGGTCGCCTCGTCCAGGGTGCGGCCCAGCTTCAGCAGGACGACCACCAGGAACAGCACCAGCAGCACGAAGGCGCCCGCCGCGATCAGTGCGGCGATCTGGCCTGGTGACACGTCGTCCTCCTACGCTTTCTCTCCCGAACCTGCGCAGGTGAGGTTACCGCTAGTCCCTCAGGGTGACGTGTCCGGTCCCCGGCCTGTCGCTGAGGTTCTCCCGTCTTCAAGACCGATGAACCCGGGGTTCATCGGTCTTGAAGACGGGGGAACCGCTTGACATCCACACCTCCGGCACGCTGAATAAGGTTAGCCTTACTTCAGTTGACTATGGAGGTGGTCGGTGCCGGCTCCCCCGCTGCCCCTGCTGCGCCCTCCGCTGTCGGCGCGGGTCGCCCACGCCGAAGGAGCCGACCTGGATCTGATCTACCGGTGGATGAGCCATCCGCACGTGGCCGCCTACTGGGAGCAGGCCTGGACCCGCTCCCGCTGGCAGACCCAGCTGCTCGACCACCTGGCCGGGCCGCGCTGCCTGCCGATGGTGGTGTCCGACGGGGACGTTCCGGTGGCCTATGTGGAGGTGTACCGCGTGGAACTGGACCGGCTCGCCGGGTTCCACCCCGCCAGGCCGGGTGACCTGGGACTGCACCTGGCGATCGGCGATCAGGACCGCACCGGCGCGGGCCTGGGCACCCGGATCCTGCGTGCCGTGGTGGCCGGGCTGTTCGCCGCCGAGCCGCGCTGCACCCGCATCCTCGCCGAGCCCGACGTCGGCAACACCCGCTCGCTGCACGCCTTCGCGGCCGCCGGCTTCACCGATCACGGGGAGATCCAGCTCCCGGAGAAGACCGCCGCGCTGCTGATCCGGGAGCGCGGATGATCGAGCACGATGTGCTGGCCATCGGCGCCGGGCCGTTCAACCTGGGCCTGGCCGCCCTGGCATCCACAGTGGACGATCTGAACGTCGCGGTGCTGGAGGCGCAGCCGGAACTGCGCTGGCACGCCGGTCTGCTGTTCGCCGACGCGACCATCCGGGGATCTTTCCTGACCGACCTGGTGAGCCTGGTGGATCCGACCCACCGGTTGTCCTTCCTGGCCTACCTGGCCGACGCGGACCGGCTGTACCCGTTCTACCTGCGCGACCGGTTCCGGCCCACCCGGCTGGAGTTCGAGGACTACCTGCGCTGGGTGGCCTCCCGGCTGCCCTCGGTCCGGCTCGCGCACCGGGTGGAGGCGCTGCGCTGGGACACCCGCCTGGAGCGGTTCACCGCGCACGTCATGCGGGGCGACGGCACCCGGTTGCTGATGTGCGCCAAGGACATCGTGCTGGGCGTCGGCACCGAGCCGTACGTGCCGGAGGCGTTGGCCGGGTTGCCCGGTACCAGGCTGGTGCACTCCGCGGAGTACCTGCACCGCCTCGACCGGGTGGACGGCGCGGGGCGGGTGACGGTGATCGGCTCCGGGCAGTCCGGCGCCGAGGTGGCCCTGGACCTGGTGCGCCGCAACCTGGACGGCGGCCCGGCGGTGAGCTGGCTGAGCCGGTCCGCGCACACCGGAGGGTCGCCGGAGACCTGCACGCCGGAGTACGTCGCCTACTTCCACGCGCTGCCCGAGGACCGGCGATACGAGCTGCTGCGCGAGCAGCGCCGGGGCGTCACCCCCGGCACCCTGTCCGACATCCACGAGCTGCTGTACTCCCGCGAGCTGCAACCCGGACTGTCCGAGGTGGAACTGCGCACCGAGGTCGTCGTGCGGGCCTCCACAGTGGACACGGCGGGCCGGGCGGTACTGGACTGCCTGCACACGGACACCGGAACGCGATTCCAGCACCGGACCGACCTGGTGATCGCGGCGACCGGGTACCGGGAGCGATCGCCGCACTTCATGGGGCCGATCCGGCAATACCTGCGGCGGGACACCAGGGGGCGCCCGCACGTCCGGCTGGATCACTCGGCGGAGCTGGATCCCCGGGTCAGCGGCCGGATCTTCGTGCCCCACGCGGACGGCCACAGCCACGGCACGGCGGCCGCGGATCTGGGTTACGGGGCGGTGCGCAACGCCACGATCATCAACGCCATCACCGGCCGGGAGTGCTACCGGCTGCCCAAGAACACCGCCTACCGCAGCTACCGGATTCCGCAGAACGGTGGCTAGGCCGCTCACGGTTGTCGGCCCTCCACCACCTGGTTAGAGTCGGCGTGCTGGATCACATCCTGGGGAGAACCACCATGCCGCTGTCCACGACACGGCGCGTCATCGCACTGGGCGCGCTGCTCGGCCTGCTCGCACTCCAATCGAGCCTGGTTTCGGCCGCACCGGAATCGGGGGCCGCCGCGGACTACGCGCAGCGTTCCGGCTCGCGGTCCCAGGACCTCACCGGGGACGGCGCGGTGGACGTCCTCACCCGGGAACCCGGGGTGGACGACGGCGCGCTGTGGCTCTATCCCGGTTCCGGGAAACTGCAGGGCAGGCAGACGCTGGGCCAGCGGACACAGATCGGCCGCGGCTGGAACGGGTTCAACTGGATCGGCGTCGCGGAGATCACCGGTGACCCGAAGGGGCACGCCGACGTGCTGGCCCGCCGCGCCTCGGACGGCGCGTTACTGGTCTACCCACACTCGGGCACCGTCAACGGGCTGAACACCCTCGGTGAACCGGTCCTGCTGGGCACCGGCTGGAACGAGCTGTACGAGATCGTGCTCGCCGATGTCACCGGGGACGGGAACGCCGACATCCTGGGCTACGACCTGCAGGACAACCTGTGGCTGTACCCGCACAGCGGGACGTTCCAGGGCACCGCCACCTTCGGCGAGCGGACGCTGGTCCGGCAGGGCCGGCTGGGCTGGTTGTACGCCACACCGTGGAGCACCGACCGGCCGGATCTGGTGACCAACTTCGTGGCCACCGGCGACATGGTGGCCTCGGCACACTCCGGCGCCGTGGACGGCACGAACACCTGGTCGCCGTCGAGCACCACCCTGGCCAGGGGGAAGTTCACCGGTGACCTGCTGGACATCCTGTCGCTGGCCGACCTGAACGGGGACGGGCGCGATGACGTGCTGGTCCGCGGTAAGGACGGTTCGCTGGTGGTGTTCCCGTTCACCGGGGTCGCCGAGGGCAACAGCTTCGGCCGGGCGACGGTGATCGGTTCCGGCTGGGGCGGGGTCGACCTGCTCACATGATCAGCGCCTTCGACGGTTCGATCACCGTGGAGTACAGCCAGTTCCTGCTCGGCGAGTTCCCACTGGACCGCGATCCCCTGACGCTGACGGCACCAGCCGGAGAGTGGATCGCCGTGGGCGGGGCGGGCGGTCTGTTGCTGCACAGCGCGGCCAATGATCACTATCCCGCCGTGCGGGTAGAGCTGTGGGACTCCGATCCCGGTGCCGCGAGCGGAGAGTGGGACCACGTCCTCGTCCTGGACTGCGATCTGCGCGAACAGGTCCGGCTGCGGTCGGTGACCTCCGACATGGAGCCGCAGGTCCTGCACATCCCCAGCTCGGGGGCGCACCGCGTCCGGGTCCACACCGGTGGCCGAGCGGCGGCCGCGGAACTGGACGAGGGCACGTTCGAGGAAGGCGTGGAGTGCTGGCTCTTCCAGCTCTGGCCGGCCTGAGCTACAGGACTCCACGCATGCGCGAGTAGGCCAGCACCGCGTGTACCCGGTCCGGCAGGCCGAGTTTGGCCAGCACGCTGGAGACGTGCACCTTCACCGTGTACTTGGAGATCACCAGCTCCGCGGCGATGTCCGCATTGGACAGTCCACGCGCGACGAGGGTGAAGACCTCGCGTTCCCGCTCGGTCAGCGTGCCGAGCGAGGTCGCCAGCGCCCGGTCCTCGTCGGTGGGCAGCTCCGGCCGCAGCATGTCGATCATGCGGCTGGTGGCCTCCGGCGCGAGCACGGACTGGCCGGACGCGACGATCCGGATGCCGTCGCGCAGCCGCTCGGTGGGTGCGTCCTTCAGCAGGAAACCGCTGGCCCCGGCCTGGAGCGCGGCGTACACGTACTCGTCCAGGTCGTAGGTGGTCAGCACCAGGACCCTGGGCGGGTTCGGTGTGCCACGCACCAGCCGGCGCGTCGCCTCGATGCCGTCCAGCACCGGCATCCGGATGTCCATCAGCAGGACGTCCGGGGCGTGTTTGGCCACCGCCTCGATGGCCTCCTGGCCGTTGCTCGCCAGCCCGACCACCTCGAGGTCCTCGGCGGCGCCGATGAGCCTGCTCAGCGCTTCACGCAACAACGCCTCGTCATCACAGACGACGACCCGGATACTCATCCTGCTCCTCGCAACGGCAACACGGCCCCCACGGTGAATCCTCCATCGGAGTCCGGTCCCGCGTGCAACTGGCCACCCAGCAACGCCACCCGCTCGTGCAGACCGACCAGTCCCATACCGGGCGGGTGGGTCCGCGCCGGGCGGGCCTCGGGTGCCACGTTGTGCACCGCGATCTCCAGCGAATCCGGCAGGTAGGTGAGCCGAACCGTGGTCGGCACCGCTCCGGCGTGCCTGGTCACGTTGGTCAGCGACTCCTGGACCACGCGGTAGGCGGCGAGCTCGATACTGGCGTCCGCCATCCGCACCGAACCTTCCCGGCGCAGCTCGACCTTCGGCCCGAGTGCCGGCAGCCCGCCGATCAGCGTCTCCAGTTGGTCCACGGTGGGCGGCGGCACGATCTCCTGCGGACGGTCGCCATCGGGACCGGCCCGGAGGACTCCCAGCAGCCTGCGCAGCTCGGACAGCGAGTTGCGGCCGGTGGTCGCGATCCGCTCCAGGGCGGCCCGCGCCTCCTGGTCGGTCCCGGTCTCCCCCGCGGCCCGGGCATCCAGGACCATCGCGGTCACCGAGTGGTTGAGGATGTCGTGCAGTTCCCTGGCCAGCTTGGCCCGTTCCCGCTCGGCCGCCTGCTGTTCGGCGACCTCACGTTCCTGTTCCAGGGTCTCGATCCGTCCCCGCTGACTGGCCTCGTACAGGCCGGTGAACCACATCAGACCGGCGACCAGCATGACGCCGACCAGCACCGGGATGCCGGTGTCACCGCGCTCCCAGCTGCGTGACCACACCCAGATCACCGAGAGGCCGATGATCAGCAGGCTCGCCGAGCGTCCCCGCCCCGTGCTCCAGGCGGCCGCAGCATAGACGGCCAGGAACATACCCAGATAACTGGTGTCCGGCAGGTGGAAGACCATCAGCGCTTCACAGCACGCGACCACCGCGAGAACGGCGACCGGGTACTTGCGGTGGAACACCAGCGCGGCCACCTCGACCAGGATGATGCCGATCACCAACCAGCGCAGCCGGATCGGCAGGGCGAGGAAATCCCGGAACGCGGTGGCGTAGACCAACGGCAGCGTGAACACCATGATCACGTCGTTCAGTCGCTGCAGCCGGTCGGCATCGCGCCAGCCCGCGAAGGCCAGGCGCCCCTTGTCATTCGTGCTCATCGGGACGAAAGGTACCTTCCCCGCCGCGCGCTGCGCCTCGGTCTGCGGCACTGACCTGCGTAGTTCCCGAGAACTAGGGGAGCTGGCGGCGGGCGATCGAGTGCAGCCGGGACTTGGCCGGATCCCGGTGTACCCGGGGGCGGTCGGCCGGCGGGGCGTCGCCGTCCCGGATGAACAGGGTGACCGTGACGCTGTCGGCGAATCCGTGCCTGCGCATCAGCCCGGCCGAGGCCACATTGGACTGCTCGACATCGGTGACCACCCGGGTGGCACCCGCGGCGAACAGGGCTTTACAGGACAGTTCCAGCAGATCACCGGCCAGCCCGCGGCCCTGGTACTCCGGATCCACGGCGATCCACTCCAGGTAACCCCAGTCCTCGCGGTCGTCGTAGTCCAGCGAGCCGAGTACGAAGGCGACCACCCTCGGCCCGTCGCAGGCGACCCAGCAGGCGTCCGGCTGTTCGTCGAAGTGCACCGCCAGCGAGGTCAGCGACCAGGAGGTGTACGGCATCGCGGACACGTCGAACACCCGGTGGCCGAGATCGAGCACACCGGCGATGTGCCCGAGGCCCATCGGTTCAGGAATCACCACGGATCACCTTGCGGAGCTTGGGTAGTCGTTCGGAGAGGGGACGCTCGGCGCCACGTGCGGTCGGCTGGTAGTAGTCGCGGCCGATCAGGTCGTCCGGCGGATACTGCTGGGTGAGCACGCCCTCGGGCACGTTGTGCGGGAAGCGGTACCCCTGCGCGTTGCCCAGCTTCTTCGCTCCGGCGTAATGGCCGTCCCGCAGATGCGGCGGCACCGTGCCGGTGGCGCCGCCCCGGACATCGGACAGCGCGGCGTCGATGGCGGTGGTGACCGCGTTCGACTTGGGCGCGGTGGCCAGGTGGATGGTCGCCTGGGCCAGGTTCAACTTGCCCTCCGGCATGCCGATCAGCTGCACCGCCTGCGCTGCGGCCACGGCCACCTGCAACGCGGTGGGATCGGCCATCCCGATGTCCTCACTGGCGTGCACCATCAGCCGCCGCGCGATGAACCGGGGGTCCTCCCCCGCCTCGATCATCCGGGCCAGGTAGTGCAGCGCGGCGTCCACATCGGAGCCGCGGATGGACTTGATGAACGCGCTGATCACGTCGTAGTGCTGGTCGCCGTCCCGGTCGTAGCGGACGGCGGCCTTGTCCACCGTGGCCTCGACAATGGCCAGGGTGATCTCCTTACCGCCCTGCGACCGGGCCGACTCGGCGGCCGCCTCCAGTGCGGTGAGCGAGCGACGCGCGTCGCCGCCGGCCAGCCGGACCAGGTGGTCCTCGGCCTCCTGCACCAGGTCCAGTTCACCGCCGAGGCCCCGCTCGTCGGTGACCGCCCGCCGCAGCAGGCTGCGAATGTCCTCATCGGACAGTGAACGCAGCTGGAGCACCAGCGAACGCGAGAGCAGCGGAGAGACCACGGCGAACGACGGGTTCTCGGTGGTGGCCGCCACCAGCAGCACCGTCCGGTCCTCCACCGCACCGAGCAACGCGTCCTGCTGGGTCTTGGAGAACCGGTGCACCTCGTCGATGAACAGCACGGTGGCCTCGCCGTTGCGCCCCAGCCGGCGCCGTGCCTCCTCGATGACGGCACGGACCTCCTTCACCCCGGCCGACAGCGCGGACAGGGCGACGAACCGGCGGCCGGTCGCGGTGGACACCAGCGTGGCGAGGGTGGTCTTGCCGGTTCCCGGTGGCCCGTAGAGCAGTACGGAGGCAGGCGCCGCGCCTTCGACCAGCCTGCGCAGCGGAGCCCCCGGCCCCAGCAGGTGGTCCTGGCCCAGCACCTCGTCCAGGTTGGCCGGGCGCATCCGCACCGCCAGGGGGGCGTTGGCGGCCAGGTGCTCACCCGCCCGATGCTGCGCATCAGACTCGAACAACCCACCGTCGAACAAACCGTCGCTCACCCCCATGAAGTTACCCGTCACCCCTGACGTACTACCGGACTACTCCGTTCGAACCCCATGTGGACTAGGGCGATCAGCACATTCGGTAACGCTCAGTCGGGGACACACCGATAATGTCTGCGGACGCGTCGCCACGGGGCGTGCGCACTCGTTCTGGGGAATTACCTTTGCTTTCCACGCTTCTCGGTTCCCACGGGTCAACCGTGCTCTTCGTCCTCGCCACCGTGGCCCTGGTCTACCTGCCGGGTCTCGTGCTGAACCTGATCCTCGGCCTGCGTGGCTGGCTGCTCGTCGGCTCGGCGCCGGTCGGCACCCTGGGCATCGTGGCCCTCGGCGCGCCGCTCGCACCCGCCCTGGGGATGCGCTGGGCTCTGCCGTTCCTGCTGGGCTGGTCGGCGTTCTGCTGGGCCGTCGCCGGGGTCGTCGCCGCGATCGCACACCGCCGCGGGTACTCGCTGGGCGCTCCCCTGCCCACCTGGTCACGGCTGAGTTCGCTGGTCATCCTGGCCTGCGCCTCGGTCGCCGGGTTCATCGGCGCCTACACCATCGCGGGTGGCACCCACGGGCTACGCACCATGCCGCAGAGCTTCGACGGCCTGTTCCACGCGGCCGCCGTCCGGCGCATCGCGCAGGCCGGTGACTCCGGGGTCATGGCTCTCGGCTGGATCGGCAAGCCGGACAAACCGGGCGGCTCTTTCTACCCGAACGCCTACCACAATCTGATGGCGCCGCTGCTGCCCGTGAGCGACGGTCAGATCGCGCTGGTGCTCAACGCCAGCATCCTGGTGATCAGCGCGGTGATCCTGCCGCTGGGTGCGGTGGCCGCGATCCGCGCGTTCGGTGGCGCCGCGGGCTGGGCGGCGGGCGCCGCGCTGGTGAGCACCTCGTTCACCGCCTTCCCCTACCTGCTGTGGATCTGGGGCGCGCTGCTGCCCTATGCGCTGGGCGTGGCACTCGTGCTGCCGATGACCGGCCTGTTCGTGTTGTGGCTGTCCAGCGGGCGGGATCAGCTCGGCCTGCTGGTCGCGGTGGGCGCCATCGGATTGAACGGCGTGCACTCGGCGATGGCCTTCGTGATGGTCCTGGTCTGCGGTTGCTACCTCGTGCACCGGCTGATCGGCGACCCGCGGTCCTGGATCCGGCGCGACCTGCCCCGGCTGGTGGTACTCGGCGTGCTGGTGGTCCTGGGCGCCCTGCCCTATCTGCTGGGTGCCCTGGGCGAGGCCGGCGCGGTGAGCGGCGCGCTGTGGCCGACGGTCACCACGCCCAGCCGGGCGCTGGGCGACGCGTTGCTGCTGAGCACCGAGACGAGGTGGCCGCAGTGGCTGCTGGCCGGGTTCGTCCTGGTCGGCGGCATCTCCCTGCTGCGCAACCGGGACCACCGCTGGCTGGCCGCGGTCTACGGAGTGTTCGTCTTCCTGTTCGTGGCCGCGGCCGGCGTCGACCGGCACTGGGCCAAGATGCTGGTGATCCCCTGGTACACCGATCGCAGCCGGCTGATGTCCCTCGTCGTGCTACCCGCGATCCTGCTGGCGGGCTGGGGAATCCGCGTCCTCGCCCACTGGCTGGCGCCCTACCTGCGGCCCGGCCTGCTCAAGCTGCGCCTCCGTCCACAGTGGGCGGTGGCGACCTCGCTGATCGTCGCCGGAAGCCTGCTGTCGGTGGGTTATCTCGGCAACACCGAGGCCTACGCCCTGCCGAACGCCGAGCTGATGCGGCCGGCCTACGGCAACGCGATCATGTCCCCGCAGCGTCAGCAGGCCCGCGCGGCGCTCACCTCGATGGTCCGCCCCGGCGAGCGAGTGATGAACGACGTCGTCGACGGCACCATGTGGATCTATCCGCTGACCGGGGTCGAACTGGTGATCGCCAACTACTACGTGCAGGGCGATCGGATGGAGCTGCTGCAGGACTTCAACCAGCTGACGGTGAATCCGAAGTCCAGCGCCAAGATCCGCCACTACAACGTCCGGTACGTCATCCAGGACCGGGACGAGTTCACCCACATCGGGCACAACGTGGGCGTCACCTACCCGCCCGGCATGCGGGAGCTCGACCGGACGCCCGGCCTGATCCAGCGCTTCCACAACGATGAGATGACCATCTGGGAGATCGACTGGACCAAGCTCGCCCCCTGCCAGGGGCTGCCGGGCTGCGACGGCCAGCAGCAGCCGGGCACCCCGGCCCGGCCGCAGGCCGAGAGCGGCCGGTAGCGGGCTGCCGGCGCGACGTCAAAGGTCGCATTACTAGCGTCTGGTGGGAGCAAAGCCACCTTTCACGCATCCAGTGCGTGAAAGGTGGCTTTGCTCCCATTCAGGGCGGGAGACGGTGATCAGCGCGCGGTGGCCAGCCGGGGTTCCGGTAGCGACAACGCCACCGAGCCACTGGCCCGCCTGCGTTGATCCACCCAGGACTGGACGGCCTGCTCGCAGGCCGCGTCCAGGTGCCGGACATCGGTCAGGTCCAGTTCGACCCGGCCGCCGGCGGGCACCTTCTCCAGGCTGGTGAGCAGCTGCGGCAGTCGCAGGAAGGTCGCGTTGCCGCGCAGGTGCACCCGTACCCCGTCCTCCAGAGTGGTCTGGTGGACGTGCAGGTGGGACACCTCCCAGGCCGTCTTCAGGATCGCCGCCGCCAGACCGGCACAGGTGCCGATCAGCAGATCGGTGGACACGATCATCACGGCGGTGATCAGCAGGATCGCCGCCTCGGCGGTGTTGGTGCGCACCAGCTCGATCACCTTGGGCAGCTCCAGCAGCTTCACGCCGGAGAAGACGAGCAGCGCGGCCAGCACCGGGATCGGCACGAAGCCGAGCACACCCGGCAGCGCGGCCACGAACAGCAGCAGCCACACGCCGTGCAGCACCCGGGAGGCCTTCGTCTTGGCCCCGGCCTGCACATTCGCCGCACTCCGCACGATGACCGCGGTCATCGGCAGGGCACCGAGCACACCACACACCGCGTTGCCGGTGCCCTGGGCGATCAGTTCCCGGTTGTAGTCGGTCGGCTTGCCATCGTGCATCCGGTCGACCGCCGCCGCGCTGAACAGACTCTCCGCCGAGGCGATGAGTGCGAAGGTCAGCGCGGCACCCAGCACACCGGGGGTCAGCAGATTGCCGAAGTCCTCCAGCCCGGGTAGCCGGACCGCGTCGCCGAACGTGCTGATCTCGATCCGGGTCACCGGCAGGTCGAACACCCACGTGGCCAGGCCACCGAGCAGCACCGCGACCAGTGCGCCGGGTACCACCTTCACCCTGGCCGGCATCCGCGGCCAGCCGATCAGGATGGCGAGGGTCACCACGCCGAGCACCAGCGCGGCCGGGTCGTCCGCACCGAGCAGCCCCGGCAGACCGCCGAACTTCTCCGCGGTGGTCTTCGGCTGCTGCTCGCCGAGCATCGGGTAGATCTGGCCGAGGATCAGCACCAGGCCGATACCGGCCAGCATGCCCTGGACGACGGCCGGCGAGATCGCCTGGAACCAGCGGCCCAGCCGGAGGAATCCGAGCAGCAGCTGCAGCGCGCCGGCGGCGAGCACCACGATGCCCAGCGAGCCGATTCCGTGGTCGCTGACCAGGTCGGCGACCAGCACGGTCAACCCGGCCGCGGGTCCGCTGACCTGCAGTGAGCTGCCCGGCATCATGCCGACGACGATGCCGCCGACGATGCCGGTGATGATGCCCAGCTCGGCCGGAACACCGGAGGCGACCGCGATGCCCACACACAGGGGCAGCGCGACCAGGAACACCACCAGGGAGGCGGTGAGATCGGCCGGTCCATGTTGTTTGAGCCGCTGTAACAGCGAATTTTCACTACCGGTATTCGATACCGGACTCTGAGTAGTCGGCATTGGGTGCGTTGAAGACACGTCAGGCTCCTGAAGGAAAATCGAGTATCAGAGTCGGACGAAAGCCTCTGGACCCCGCGTCCAGACGGCACCGCTGTCGACTTCGTAGAACCAGCCGTGCATGGTCAGCGACCCTGCTGCGACACGCTCGGCGATGAAGGGATACTCGCTCAGCCGGTCCAGCTGAGCGACCACGTGCTGCCGGCCTTCGTCCTGCAGCGCGGACCCGTGTTCCTGTCCGCGCAACGATTGACGGGTCAGCGCGGATGCGGGACCACTGCTTTCGGTGGTCTCCAGCCAGCGCCGCACGGACGGCAGGCCGCTCAGGGCCTCGCCGCCATGGGTGAGCTTGGTGAGGGCTCCCACCGCGCCACAGTGGGAATGACCGCAGACCACGATGTCCTCGACCTGGAGGACCTGCACCGCGTACTCGATGGTCGCGGCCTCACCCGCCGCACCGTCCGCCAGGTAGGGCGGCACGATGTTGCCCGCCGTGCGCAGCTCGAACAGCTGGCCCGGCTCGGTGCCCAGCAACTGCGAGGGCACGATGCGGGAATCGGAGCAGGTGATGAACATGGTGGTCGGTTGCTGACCGGCGGCCAGTGCCGCCGCGGTGTCGCTGTCCCGGCCGATGTGGAAACGTCGGGCCGCTTCTTGCATATGCGTGAACTTCACGGGTAGTCGCCTCGCCACTCGTGTAGGTGTTTGGTACTGGACATCGGAGAAACCGATGCCGATCAGCGGCGTAACACCTGGAGTTCGGCGAGGTCGGGGTCGTCCCGTCCGTCACCCATCGCCAACCGGGCGACGGGACAGTTCGGCAGGGTGACCATGATCGGTTCTGTCCACAGTGGAGCCAGCATCACCGGCGGCTGGGTGGACAGATCCCGGCGCATCTGCTTGACGATCGAGAAGGTGGGAGCGATCGGCGGCTGCGGACGATCCTTGGGGTTCCAGTGCTCCCCGCAGGTCTCGTCGATGTAGGACAGCTCGCTGACGAGCGACTCGTCGACAGGCACGGCCATCACCGGGGAGCCCGGGTTCACCGGAACGGCGGCGGCCAGGCCGGGAGAGAGGAAGAAGGAGAACAGGACGGCCAGAAAGGTCGCGATCACGCGATGCATGCCACCCTCCCCCTCCTCGGTCCTGACTGGGATTACGTCCCTCTAACGCTCAAGGTATCGATACGAGTTCATTCTCCAGCGAAGCTGTGACCCAGGCCACACGTTCACCCATTCTGGTTACACAGGAGGCACATGACAGTCACTCCTGCGTTACCCAATGGAATCAGGGAGTACGCCGTCTCACGTACCTTCGTGCCGGACCAGGAAATGGTTCACATCCACAAAGTGTCCCGAAGCCGGCGATGTTCGGGGCTCGTTCCTCGCCGCGAACATCGCCAACTTCGGAATCACTGCGGCTAGCGCAAGATGGCGCGCAGGGCGCCGAGCAGCTGCGCGACCCGGCCGAGACGGGCGTTGTGCCCCATCAGGCCGATCCGCCACACCGTGGCGGCGAACTCGCCGGCGCCCGCGCCGATCTCGATGTTGTAGGCGTTCAGCAGCTGGGCGCGGACCTTCGCCGAGTCCACCCCGTCCGGCACCTTGACCGTGGTCAGCTGCGACAGCCGGTGACCCTCCTGCGCGAACAGTTCCAGGCCGAGCTCGGCCAGCCCCTCACGCAGTGCGGTGCCCGCTTCGACATGCCGGTCGAAGACCTGCGGCAGACCCTCGTCCAGGATCCGGCCCAGCGCGGCGTGCAGACCGGCCACCATCGCGGTGGGCGCGGTGTGGTGGTAGGTCCGGCCGCCGCCGGAACCACTGCCCAGGTAATCGCCGAGCAGGCCGAGGTCCAGGTACCAGACCGGCGGCCGCTGCACCCGGCGCTCCCAGGCGCGCTCGGAGATGGTGAACGGGGCCAGACCCGGTGGTACGCCGAGACACTTCTGCGTGCCCGCGTAGGCCAGGTCCACCTGCCAGCCGTCCAGGTCGATGGGCTCACCCGCGATCGAGGTGACGCAGTCGGCCAGCAGCAGCGTGTCGTCGCCGCGGGCGCGCAGTGCGGCGCCCAGCTCGGCGATGTCGCTGCGTACACCGGTGGAGGTCTCCGCGTGCACCGCACCGACGATGGCGGGCGCCGGGTGGGCTTCGAGGACACGCTGGGTGTCCACCGGGGTGCCCCACCGGTGCTCCACCGGGATCACCTCGGCGCCGTACCGCGAGGCGACCTCGCACATCCGCTTGCCGAAGAGGCCGTTCACCGCGACCACCACCACATCGCCCTGGCGGACGGTGTTGGAGAACGCAGCCTCCATGCCCAGGGAACCGGTACCGGACAGCGGGAGCGTCCGCCGGTTCGTGGTGCCCCAGACCGTGCGCAGCCCGTCACAGCTCTCGTCCATGATCCGCAGGAATTCAGGATCGAGATGCCCGAGAAGCGGGGCGGCCAGGCCGGCCGTCGCCTCCGGGTAGGGATTGCCCGGTCCGGGGCCCAACAGAACGCGATCAGTCAATGCCACGGCCCTACGATACGTTGGCAGGCGTGATACCGCTCGCACCGGTAAGCCGTTCCCACCATTTTCTGGCGGACCGTTTGAACCAGTACGAACCGGCGACGACCAGGTTGATCCGGCACACCACAATGAGCGCCTGATCCGCGCCGATGTACTCGGCGAAATAGTCATTGATCTCCGTGACATCGGCCACGGGACGTTGCTTATAGGTGCCCGTCGTGGACCCATAGGCGTCATTGATGCGCATGAGTCCGGGCTCGAATGCGGCGCCCTGCCCCAGCCAATCGGCCACGGCCTGACCAATCCGCTGAATTTTCGCCGGCACCGGCTTTCCGGGTTGCGGATAGACGTTGTCCGGCCCACCACTGCGGGTGAGACCCGAATGGATCATCGGGCTCTGGGTGCGCGCCACCATCCACATCGTGTGATGCAGATGACGCCGAAGGAATTCCTCCAGGTACAACACATTGGCCATTCGCATGGCCACGCCCTTGCTCTGATGCTCCGGCAGCAGGGCGCTGGAGTCGGCATAGATCACATGTTGTCCGGCGAACCGCTTGCGGTGGAATCCACTCCAGCCGCACACGGCGTCGTCCGGCGCCACGACCAGCCCGAACACCGACACGTGAGAGAAGAAGTCGTTGTCCCGCTTGCTGCTCCAGTACGGCACCTTGTCCGCACCGAAGACCTTGGTCGCGGCCTCGGTCAGGAAGTTGTAGATCTTGTCGCGATCAGCGGCGGACAGCGCGGACGGTTCCCGGAAAACAAAGATGCGGTAACCCTCGCGCAACCGTCTCACCGTCGGCCGCGAAGAGAACTGCCGAAGATCGGCACCCTTCAACACGCCCGTCATGGTTCCTCCATCTGGCTCAAGCTGAGCTTGAACGATGGGGCGCCATAGTAGGGAGCTGGAAGTTATCCAGCTGACATCTAATTCACCCTTTTGGGTGCGTCATTTCTTACTTTCTTAGTCGCATTTGTTGCCCTGCGCATACGACCATACAAAGTTTTTACGTCCCGAATAAGGAATCCGATCATTCGCGGCAAGGTCGCCTCCAGGAAAATGAGATAGGCATCACCCGGACCGAGGTGGCCGGCGAAGAATCCGTCAATGACCGGATCGCCGGATTCCGGGGTTTCCCGACCGGATCGCAACTCGTCCTGATAGGCATCCTTGATCACCAGGGTGGCCTCGTCGAGTCGCTCCCGCTGCCCGAGCGCGACGGCGAGCTCGGCGGCCACCGCACGGACCCGGTCCGGCACCGGTCGCTCCGGCATCGGGAAGAAGCCCAGTCCTCCGGAACCACGCAGATATTCCTTGTACACCACGGGATTGCGGGTGCGCATGGACAGATAGATCATCCGATGCCAGTTACGCGCCATCTCGCCGACCAGGTCCCGCACGTGGAGCGCGTAGATCCGGCCGGAGCGCTGGTACTCGGGCAGCATGCCGGTGGAATCCAGGTAGATCACGTGCGCGCCCGCGAGCCTGCGGCGGACCAGGCTCATCCAGCCGATCACCTCGGCGGCGGGGGTGCGGATCAGGTGGAACTTGGACACCAGGTCGAAGAAGCCGTCGGCCCGGCGTTGCCGCCAGACCTCAGTGGCGTCCCCGTCGTAGACGCGGCTCTGCAGCCGGATCATGACCTCATCCAGCCGGTCGCGTTCGGCCTCGGTCAGTTGTGCGGCGTTGGTCCAGGTCACCGCGCTGAATCCACCGCGAAGCCCACTGCGGGCGGGCTTGGCGGTGAATCGACTCAGTTCGGCGTCGGTCAGCGTGACAGCGGTCATGGCGATCCCTCCAAGCGGCTTTACCGCGTGGAAGGATCAACCCGCTGGGGCCCGCCGGGGAAGCGGTCCGATCAGCTGATTTTCGGTTACCGTCGGTTACTGGACTTCCGCACCTTGGCGACCAGGCCCCTGACCGCCGTCTTGATGATGTAGTTCAACAGCACCAGGCTGTTGCCCTCGATCACCATGACGTAGGCGTCGTCCGGGCCGAGCTGGGTGGCGAAGTGCTCGTCGAGCTCCTTGTTGCCACTGAGCGGCTCCTCCCCGTACATGCCGGGGATGACGGCGTAGGCGTTCTTGATCTTCAGCGTCACCGGGTCCAGCAGGTCCAGCTGTTCCAGCCAGGCGGCCACATCGCTGGCGATGCTGACCACCCGGTCCGGCTGCGCGCCGTTCAGCTTCGGGTAGGTGCGCTTCGCCCCGACCACTCCGGTGAAACCCAGGTACAGCACGGGATTCCTGGTGCGGAACACCAGGTGCCTGCGGTACAGCGGGTTCCGGCCCAGGATCTCGCCGGCCATGAACCGGCTGGACAGCCTGGAGAGGATGCCCTTGCCCTGATAGCTGGGGATGATCCCGGACGAATCGAAGTAGGTGTAGCTGTGCCCGTCGATGCTGCGCCGGTGGAAGCCACTCCAGCCGATCACCCGGTAGTCAGGATCCACCACGAGGGCGAACGTGGAGATCTGGTCGAAGAATCCACGCGACTCCCGGTAGTCCCAGAAGCGGGTGGAGTCTGCGCCGAATGCCTCAGTCGACACGCTGACCAGCGTGTCGAACAGCGTCCGCCGATCGGAGGCAGACAAGGCGCTCGGCTTACTCCAGATGAGCGCACGGCAACCTCGCACTATCGAGTGTTGCGCAGGTCGCACATCCATAGTTTCCAAGGCCAATGGCGGCCTGAGCAGCGTCATCGTCGTCACTTCCCGTCACTAGGCAGTGAGAGGGGCACCCTAATGAGGTAATACATCGGAGACGATACTGTGATTCTCTTAGAATGAATAGGCCGAACGGGTCCCCGTCCGATTATCGGCGACGATCCCTCACCACACGCAGTTTCGGCCGGTGGCTGCCCACCGGCGCGGGCCCGCCGTAGATCCAGTCACGGACGATGATCCTGGCTGCGTATGGCAGCAGGTCGCTGCCCCGGCGGAAGAGCCACGGGATGCCTTTGAAGATCATCCAGAGCACGATGTGGATCGGTTTGATCGGCACTCCACCGGAGCACTCCATCACCACTTCGTGAGGCACCGCACAGCCACCCGCACGCAGCTTCTCGGCGAAACCCTGGGCCAGCATCCGGTGCCCGTACTCGGACGGGTGCAGCCGATCGGCGCTCCACGCGGTGCGCTCGTAGGCCCCGGGCATCGCGTCCAGATCCAGTACCTGGGAGCCGTGCCGGGCGGTCACCGTGTCGGTGATCCGGTTCAGCTCGTCGATCCGGGACCGCAGCACCCGGCGCAGCGCACCGGGAAGCTGGAAGACCTTCGCGTGATCGTGGTACCGCGCGGTCACCACCACGGCGCCGGCCGCCATCAGCTCACCCACAATGGCGTCCAGGTCGTCGTGCAGCTGGACCGGATCGAAGTCCGAGCGCAGCGTGTCGTTCATCCCGACGACCAGCACCACGGCCTGCGGACGCAACCGCAGTGCCTGGGAGAGCTGCTTGCGCCGGACGTCGGCCATCCGGGCGCCGGTGTAGGACAGGTTGGCGAGCCGGACCTGTCCCCGCTCCCCCAGCGCCTGCTGGAGAATGGGGCCGAAGCCACGCCACCGCCCCCCGGCCACTGGATCGCCGATACCGACCGTGGTGGAGTCGCCCAAGGCGACCAGTGTGCGTACAACTCGCCCCGGCTGGCTATCCGCGGCGAGCGCGATCGTCTGCGCGGTCACACGGACCACGATCACGCGTGAGTGCGGGAACCGGGTGAGGTTGGGGTGACGGCCCGGAGACGGATGGGGGAACTGTTCGTGCTGGTAATCCCAAGGACCTATCGAAACGCGGGATAGAGCTCGTGCGTGAGCGTGCTTGCACCGAAACGGTCACCGAGGGCTTTCACCACGCCCGCGCAGTGCTCGACAACGGTGGCATCGCCCGCTCTGCCGGCGTCCTCCATGAGCCGCTGCCAGCGGGCGGCCAGGGCGTTCGCCCGCCGGGGGGCGGGCAGGTGCAGGTGGGTGTCGGTGGGCCAGTTGTCCTGCGCCAGCTGGGCGAGGCAGGCCCAGGTGGACCGCCACACCCACAGCAACTGGGCCTGGAGCAGCAGCCGGTCCAGCACCGTGTCGTCGGACAGCTCCGGCCACACCGCGGTGACCTCGCTGCGCCAGGCGGCGAGCATCGCCTCGGACATGCCGGTCGGCAGGGCGAACGTGCACCAGCAGCCCGGGAACGGGCTGCGCAGGTAGGCGGCGTCCAGCAGCACGCTGCGCACGCAGGCGCCGTCGAAGTCCAGGAACCGGACGCCCTTGCTGGTCACCAGGCAGTCGTCCGGGCAGCGGCCGGCGGCGGACAGCGCGCGGAACTGGCTGCCCAGCACGTCCAGCGCGGCCCGCTCGGCGTACTCCTGGATGACCGGTCTCGGGTCGATACCGAGCTCGGCGTGCAGTAGATCGGGGACCTCACGCACGGCGCGGTTGACCGCGATCTCCGCCGGATCCCGCCACACCTGCTGCCCGAACCGCCGCAGCAAGGCCTCGAAGTCGGCTTCCCGGGACGCCGTCGTCACGTGCATCCGGCCGAGCGCCCGCGCCCAGCCCAGCAGCGCGCTCTCCGCCGCCCGGTGGTCGGAGCCGAGCAGCCGGTCGGCGAGGGTGGGCGCGCGGCCCAGGTCCTCCAGCACGAGCAGCCGCGCGGCGGCGTCGTGGCCGACGAGTTCCGGACTGACCCGCAGGTTGCCCGCGAGGGCGGTGGACAGCTGCCTGGCGGCCGCCTCCAGGGCGAACCGGCTCGGCGGCACCTCCCGCCGGTAACGTTTGATCACCAGGGTCTTCGGATGGGAGAACGGGCTGACCGCCACCCGGACCCGGGCGATCACCGCACGCTGGCCCTCCGGGGTCGGCTGAGTGCTCAGCGGTACCGGATCGGCCAGCCTGACGGTTGCACCGAAGCGGCGGCTGAGCACCTTCTCCGCATTGGCCACGGCACGCTCGAGCACCACCTCTGGTGGTAAATCCGGAACTCCGTCCGAACCGGCGTGGCCTGCCCTGATCTCTACGCTCATCGTCTTCGACCCTACTCGCGTGCGCGCCGGTCGGGGTGTGACCGCCGCGCCATGCTTGTGTACCTGGGCGCTGGCGCTTCAGTACGTGGGCTCTGTTACGTCGCGATGTCCATCGGCTCGCTGCTCGTGTCCCTGCACGTGCGGCATCGGATGCGTCCACAGCATCACTCGAACCGTCCTGTCAGCAGAGGGAGTTTGCGTCCGAAAGTAGCCAGCTGTGGCGTAGATCACCACCAGTATTCCACGGTGTGGACGCCTTGTGACAGGCTCGATCAGGGACGGTTACCCGATGGGCTTCACCGATTAGGCCGTCGGGGCGGCTGACCTGCGCAAAAGGAGGGTCAGTGCGGCGGCGGCGATGATCCCGGCCAGGTTCACCACAAGCTGCCCGAAAGCGCCCGCGGCCTGGTTCCACTGGCCCAGCAGCGCGGCGACGACCGTCATTCCGGCGGCGGGCACGGTGGTGACCGAGATGAACACGCCCACCAGGACCGCGGACCGGGACGAGGTCAGCGCGAGCATGCCGGCCGCGCCCGCCAGCAGCGCCACGATCAGCGAGAACGGGCCGACCTTGTAGACGAAGTCGACCTGGGCCAGGTGGTCGAGGGCGTGGTCGGTGAACAGCCCGGCCCACCGGCCCAGTGCCGTCCCGGCGGCGGTGACCGCCATGGCGACCGGGAAGCCGACGGCGAGCGCCAGCGCACCCTGTTTGGCCAGGTCACCGCGACGGGCGACCAGCCCGACGGCGACGGCTGCCAGGGGGCCGAACTCGGGGCCGACGACCATGGCGCCGACGATGGTGACGGCGGAGTCGGTGATCACGCCGACCGCGGCCAGCAGGCACGCGATCGTGAGGAAGCACAGGAAGGTGCTCGTGAGGGCGGACTCCTCACCGGATCGTGCGGTGAGCTCCTCCCAGACGACGGCGTCCGCTCCCTCACCGGGAGCCCGTTCCTCGGCCTCGTCGGCCAGCCGGGAGATCGTCGTGTCCAGCTGTTCCAGGGTGATCGCCCCCTGATCCGGGATGCCCAGTTCCCGCAGCGCGCAGAGCAGTTCCTCGGTGGACTCGCGGGCCACATCGGCGTGGATCACGTCCCCGGCAGGCTCGACGGCCGCCCCCGGGTGGATCACCACGTGGGTGGCGCCGGGACAGCCGTCGATGATCTTCCGGACCGCATCGGCCTTGCTCGACGGGGCGATCACTCGCAGGTGCAGCACCCGGAGAGGGTAACCGGGGCTTGACCATGCCGTAGCGGCACAGTGTGCACTGATCCGGAAGGGAGGAGCGGAACATGGCGTGGAGCACCCGGGAGGTGGCCGAGCTGGCGGGCGTGAGCCTGCGCGCGGTCCGGCACTACCACGAGGTGGGCCTGCTGCCCGAGCCGTCGCGTCGGGCCAACGGCTACAAGTCGTACGGCGTGCAGCACCTGGTGCGGCTGGTCCGGATCAAGCGGTTCACCGACCTGGGTCTCTCGCTGACCCGGATCAGCGAGCTGGACGACACCGACGAGACCTCCGACGAGGCCCTCCGCGACCTGGACACCGAACTGGCCGCGACGATCGAGCGATTGCAGCGGGCCAGGGACGAGATCGGCAGGCAGTTGCGCGACCGCGCCCCGGACCCGCTCCCCGCTGAGGCACCGGAGACCGAGCGGGGGTTGCTGGTGGTCATGTCCCAGTTGGCGGGCCCCGACGGGCGGGAGGCGCTCGCCGAGTGGATGCGCGACTACGAGCAGAACCCGGTGGACATCGAGTTCGAGAACCTCCCGGCCGACGCCGACGACGCGTCCCGCGCCGATCTGGCGGCCCGGATGCTGCCGTACAGCGTGGAACTGCGGCGCCGGAACAAGGGCCGGATCCTGCGCGGGAAGGACGTGCGGGGCGGCCGCGAACACGCGAAGCGCACGATCCAGACGGCGCTGCGCGACATCTACAACCCGGCCCAGCTGGATGTGCTGTCCCGGGTTTCGGCACTCATGCCACCAGAGGAAACAGGGGGGACCTGATGACCACATCGCTCAGTAGGACCACACAGATCGGCGTCGGCATCGCCACCTCAGCGGTGCTCGCCGTGGTGCTCGCCAGACTGGTCGCCGCGTCGGCCGGCAAGGAGACGCTCGGCATCTTCCTGATGGCGCTCTCCTTCATCGCCGCAGGCGGCGGCTTCGCGGTCGCCGCGTCGGTACGGATCCGCAACTGGGCCGCCTTCGGCGTGCGCGGCACCACCGGTCGCTGGCTGCTGTTCGGCCTCGCGGGCGGGGTGCTCGGGCTGGTGCTCAAGATCCCGGTGACGCAGGCCTATGTCGCGTTGACCGGGGACACGGGTAATGCCCAGGCGGACTGGGCGACAGCCGCGTCCGGCGGCGCCGTGCAGCTGATGCTGAGCCTGCTGTTCCTCGGCGTGCTGACCCCGATCGGTGAGGAGCTGCTGTTCCGCGGCGTGGTCACCACCGCGCTGCTGCGCTACGGCCCGGTCGCCGGCGTCGTCGGCAGCGCGGTGATCTTCGCGGTGCTGCACGGGGTTCCGGTCACCATGCTGTCCGGGCTGATCGTGGGCCTCATAGCCGGTGAACTGCGGCGGCGCAGCGACTCGGTGTGGCCCGGAGTCGTTACGCACGTCACCTTCAACGTGGCCAGCAGCCTGCTGGCCTTCGTCGTGGCGCCGCTTTTGGGCGGCTGACGCCGGCTGGGGTTGGGTCTGGCTGTTGGCGAAGGATGGCTTTGGAGGGGGAGACGGGTGGGTGGGGGCGTCTTTCCTGCCTGGCTGTTGGGTGGGGGCACGCCTGTCTGGGTGGTCTGGGCCGCTGCGCGGGGCGGGTGTGAGCTCGGCGTGAAACGTGGGGTCGGGGTTGGCCCGGAAAGCGTCTTTTAGGGCGCCCAGCGGCCCAAACTCCGCATTGATCAAGGCCATCCGGCGCGACACGGTGTAGAAACCGTGCGACACGCCGGGATCCCATGATGTGGACGTCCATTATGGACGGCCACAGTGGACAGTGGCCGATTATCGCCCAAACCCGCGTCCAGACCCCGAAAACCCAGACCGGCGTGCCCCCACCCAACACGAAGGCAGGAAAGTCGCACATCCCGCCCATCTCCCCCTCCAAAGCCGCTTTCGCCAACAACCCAGACCCAACCCCCACACAGCACAGTGCCCGGCCTCCCCACAACGGGAAGGCCGGGCACCGGCAAGAACGAAAGCTACTCCGCGGCGGGCTTGGGGGCGGGCGGCTTCGCGTCGATGCCCGCCTCCTTGCGCTGCGCCGGGGTGATCGGCGCGGGGGCCTGGGTCAGCGGGTCGAAGCCGCCGCCGCTCTTCGGGAAGGCGATGACCTCACGGATCGAGTCCACGCCGGCCAGCAGCATGGTGATCCGGTCCCAGCCGAACGCGATGCCGCCGTGCGGCGGGGCGCCGAACTTGAAGGCGTCGAGCAGGAAGCCGAACTTCTCCTGGGACTCCTCGGCGCTCAGGCCCATGATCCCGAAGACCTTCTGCTGCACGTCGGCCCGGTGGATACGGATCGAGCCGCCGCCGATCTCGTTGCCGTTGCACACGATGTCGTAGGCGTAGGCCAGCGCGTTGCCCGGGTCGGACTCGAACTTGTCCACCCACTCCGGGGTCGGGCTGGTGAAGGCGTGGTGCAGCGCGGTCCACTTGCCGCTGCCCACCGCGACGTCACCGGCCTCGATCTTGTCCGCGGACTCGAACAGCGGGAAGTCCACCACCCACAGCAGCGACCAGGCGTTCTCGTCGATCAGGTCGCACTTGCGGGCGATCTCCTGGCGGGCCGCACCCAGCAGCGAACGGGCGTCGCGCGGGTCGCCGGCGGCGAAGAAGATGCAGTCACCGGCGCTGGCGTCGACGGCCTTGGCCAGGCCCTCGCGCTCGGTGTCGGTGAGGTTCTTGGCGACCGGGCCGCCGAGGGTGCCGTCCTCCTGGACCAGCACGTAGGCCAGACCCTTGTGCCCACGCTGCTTGGCGAACTCCTGCCAGGCGTCCAGCTGCTTGCGCGGCTGCGAGGCGCCACCGGGCATCACCACGGCACCCACGTAGGGCGCCTGGAAGACCCGGAAGGTGGTGTCCTTGAAGTACTCGGTGAGCTCAGTCAGCTGCACCTCGAACCGCAGGTCCGGCTTGTCGGAGCCGTACTTGTTCATCGCGTCCGCGTAGGTCATCCGGCGGAACGGCTTGGGCAGCTCGACGTCGATCAGCTTCCACAGCTCGACCAGGATGTCCTCGGCCACCGCGATGATGTCGTCCTGCTCGACGAAGCTCATCTCGATGTCCAGCTGGGTGAACTCCGGCTGCCGGTCGGCGCGGAAGTCCTCGTCCCGGTAACAGCGGGCGATCTGGTAGTACCGCTCCATACCGGCCACCATCAGCAGCTGCTTGTACAGCTGCGGGGACTGCGGCAGCGAGTACCAGCTACCCGGGCGCAGCCGCGCCGGCACCAGGAACTCACGCGCGCCCTCGGGGGTGGACCGGCCCATGGTCGGGGTCTCGATCTCGGTGAAGTCGTGCCCGTCGAGGACGCGGCGCGCGGCCTTGCTGACCTCGCTGCGCAGGCGCAGTGCGGCGGCCGGGCCCTGGCGGCGCAGGTCCAGGTAGCGGTGCTTGAGCCGGGCCTCCTCGCCGACCTCGATGTGCTCGTCGATCGGGAACGGCAGCGGAGCCGACTCGGACAGCACCTCGAGCGCGTCGACCGCGATCTCGATCTGGCCGGTGGGGATCTCCGGGTTCTCGTTGCCCGCCGGCCGGGCGTTGACCGTGCCGGTGACCTTCACGCAGAACTCGGAGCGCAGCCGCTGGGCCTGCTCGGCCACCTCGCCCTCGCGGAACACGACCTGGCTGACGCCGGAGCGATCGCGCAGGTCGATGAAGATGACGCCCCCGTGATCACGGCGCCGAGCCACCCACCCGGTCAGGGTTACGGTGTGGCCGGTGTGCTCGGCGCGCAGGTCGCCGGCGTTGTGCGTGCGCAACACGGGTACATCTCCTAGTTCATCGATCGGTCGCAGGTATGCGGGGATCTATTCTCGCCTGTCCGCCGACGGCGGCGCACCCGGGTTATGCAATGCACCGTTTGACACTGCCGGACAGGCGTTTCGGCTGACTAGTGTCGGGCCATGACGCGACGTTCATCCACGATCGCCCTCGTGCTGGCCCTGCTGGCCACCGGGTTGTCCACGGTCACGGCCGAGGCGAGCCCCTCGACGGTCACCTGCACCTACATCCCGACGCCGGAGGATCCGGCCGTCAAGCCGGTGTCCCCGCCCCCGGCCCAGGCCCGCAACAAGGGCACCTTCCAGCTGACGATGGAGACCAACCGGGGGAACATCGAACTGGAGCTGTTCCGGGACAAGGCCCCTTGCACGGTGAACAGCTTCCTGCACCTGGTGCGCGAGCACTGGTACAACGAGAGCCTGTGCCACAGGATCACCAAGTACCCCGGCCGGTTGAACGTGCTGCAGTGCGGTGATCCGCGCTTCGACGGCACCTACGACCCGAAGACCTGGAGCGAGGGCGGCCCCGGCTACAAGTTCGGCGACGAGCTGTCCGGCACCGAGACCTACGGCGCGGGCACCCTGGCGATGGCGAACGCCGGGCCCAATACCAATGGGTCGCAGTGGTTCCTGAACTACCAGGATTCCAAGCTGAAGCCGAACTACACCGTGTTCGGCCGGGTGACCAAGGGCCTGGACATCATCCAGAAGGTGGCCGACGGCGGCCTCATCCCGATCCTGAACCCGGAGCAGGGCGAGGTCGACGGCATCCCGAAGCAGAAGGTCCGCATCGACGGCTTCTGGGGCGACTGAGAGTGCGAGCATGGTGCCCTTACTCGCGTCAGACGCGAGCAAGGGCACCATGCTTACAACGCTGCCGCTTGCTTGAGGATGGTCTCGTAGATAGACGGGTCGTCGGAGTCGATCACCGGGAAGCCGACGCCGAAGCCGCCGTTCACCCAGCGCGCGCCGATTCCGGGGTTGGCCCAGTTCGAACCATCCGCCAGGAACACGTGCGGGCTGCAGTTCACCCGCCCCTCGCGCGCCGACCGCCACTGCTCGATCACCGCGGGCCGGTGCCGGCCGGAGTCGAACTCCGCGGTCAACGCGGGCACATCCAGCCCCGCCTCGGCGGCGATGGCCAGGATCTCGTGCCGCATGGAGATGCACCGGCCCTGCGCCCAATGTCCGCGTCGCAGGCCACGGTCCAGGGCCTCGGACGCCGCCCAGCCCTGGGTCTTGGCCGCCTGCACCGCTTCCAGTGGCGGGAGCATGGTCACCGGGTACTGCCAGTCCGGTCCCTGCCACAGCCGCCAGCCCGCCTCGGGTTCCAGGGCGCCGACCACGGACACCTCCGAGTCGACGCCGGGCCGCTCGTTGACGTTGTCGTTGAACAGCTCCAGGGGGAAGGCCCGGTGGTCGAACGCCACCGAGACGCCGAGCCGGGCCCGGGTCTCGTGCAGCCGGTACACGGCCAGGTGTGCGAACGAGCAGTTGATGTCGGAGTAGATGACGAGGGTGCCCGGATCGGCGGGCAGTCGTGGATCCATGTCAGTCCTCCAGCTCGGTCACCCGTAAGGACCGGCAGGCGGGCCCGGAGACCCGCTCGCCGGTGGTCAGGTCGAAGGTGGAGTGGTGCAGCGGGCAGCTGATCCGCAGCGTCCGCTCGTTGATGTGCCCGAACCGCATGCGCCCCTTGCGGTGCGGGCATTCGGCCTCCACCAGCATCCGCCTGCCCGCCACCTCCACCAGGATCTGGTCCTCGGACACCGGGCGGATCACGCGGCCACTCCGACACCGCGGGCCCGGATGATCGCGGCGTCGGTGGCCTCGGCGACCGTGGCGCTGGTCAACTGGATGCCCGCCCACACCTTGGCCAGGTCCAGGGGCCGGTCCTCTTCTAGGGCCCGCAGCGAGGCCTGCATCTGCTTGCTGTGGAAGGTGTCGATGTACAGGTGTTCGTCGTAGTACTTCCGGTGCCGGATGCGCAGCCGGGTGGTGGCGTCCGCGTAGCTGCGGTAGGCGTAGAGCACGCTGGACTCGAAGTAGGCGTAGGCGCCGAGGAAGTACTCGGGCACCGGCGCCCGGTTCGCCAGCCAGTAGAACAGGTTCACGTACTTGAAGCACTCTTCACCGGACCGCTCGACGAAGTAGTCCAGGTCGGTCGGCAGGCCCAGTTCGGCAAGGAGTTTCTTGTACAGCTGGGCGTGTTCCTGGTCGTCGTTGCCGCAACCGAACTCGTCCACCATCACCCGGAACACGGCCATCCTGGCCTTGTCCGGCAGCCTCGGGATGATGCCCAGGTGGGACTGCGACTCGACCATTCCGTCGACCGCGAAGTCCGCGACGATCCGGGTGAACTCCTCCCGGGTGGCCTGCTCGGCCAGGTACCGCTCGTTGTCCGACGGCCCGGCGGCCTCCTCGTCGCGCAGCAGCCGGTGCAGCGCGTTCATCAGCTCGCGGCGGGAGCCGAATTCCGGTGCGGTCGCCTCGAATCCGGCGGCCCGGGCGACCACCCAGTCCGCCTCGATGGCCAGCAGGTCCGCGTACTGCGCAGCCGTGGGAATGCCCCGGTTGTACCGGTAGAGCCGTTGTTGTGGACGGTCTCCGTTCATGAGTCGACCCCCAGGTCGGTCTCGATGACCCCGCGGCGGAGCAGTTCACGCTTCGCCCACAGGTACCAGTCGTCCTTGTACAGGCCCAACCGCTCGCAGACGGCGTCTATTTCGCCCTGTCCCCGAGCGGTCGGATCGGCGAGCATCGCGTTGCACAGCCCCGGTTCCAGGTTGGCGAGAGGCCCGACGAACCCAGCCACTCCCCTGGCTTCGAACAGCAGGTTCTCCCAGCCTTCGAACACCGGCAGGCCGGGCAGTTCGGCCACCAGTCGCAGGGTGAGCTCGGCGGATCCGCTGGATTCCTTGATACCGACGATGCCGGGCAGTTCGCAGATTCGCTTGAGGGTGGCCGGTTCGATGGTGTTCCCGGACAGCGCGGCCTCGTTGTAGAGGAAGATCGGCATCGGGGTGGCCGCGCGAATCCGCCGGTAGTGCCGGAGGATCTCCGGCTGGCCCAGGTCCGGGCTGAACGGCGTGGTCACCACGATGCCGTCCGCGCCGAGTTCGGCGGCCAGCTGGGCCCTGGCGATCACCTCGTCGGTGCTGGGCAGCTGGATTCCGGCCAGCACCGGCAGCCCACGGGAGTACCGCCGGGTGTAGCGGACCATGTCCGTCCACTGTGTCTCGTCCAGTTTCCAGCCCTCACCGGAGCTGAGCACCGGCATCAATGCGGTGACCGCACCGTGGATGGAGCCGATCAGCCTGTCCACACTGGACTCGCACACCGCGCGGCCAGTGGTCAGCGGCGTGATCAGCGGGACGATCGTGCCCGAGTACGTCATAGGTCCTTCTCCCCCACTCGCAACACCAGGGACTCCTGGTACAGCTGTTCCAACCCGTCCGGGAAGTCCGAAGTGGACGGCAGATCGATGTGGTGCACCGGCAGGTCCTCCCGGGCGCGCAGCCGGGGACTGACGGTGTAGAGCACCGCGTCCCGCCGCAGCACCATCGCCAGCAGCAGCCGCTCGTGCATCGGCAGGCCGGCCAGCACCGGGTCCTCCAGGGCGGTGATCAGTTCCTTCTCGCCGTAACCGATCCGCCGGATGTCCATGTCGGTGTGCAGCACGTCCATGAACGGGTAGTAGCGGTCCTGGACATCCCTCGGGTAGCTCCACACCAGGTCGTCGCAGCGGCCCACGTGTTCCAGGCTCATCACGACGGCGCCCTCGATGCGCTGGGCGAAGAAACCCTTGCACCGCACCCGGGTCAGGTCATCGGTGCTGTGCATCCCCATGAACAGCGAGGCGTCGATGACGATCTCAGGACTCATGGCGGATCAACGCCTCCCGCATGACGCGCATGGCGGCGGCGAACATCTCCGGCTCCCGGGCCAGCGCGATGCGGATGTACCGCTCACCGTTGTCCGGGGTGTTCCAGTAGAAGTAGGTGCCGGGCAGGACGTAGACCTCGTCGTCGAACAGCCGGGCCTGCAGCTTGGTCGCGGTCAGGTCCTGACGGCCGATCCGGAACCAGGCGACGCTGGTGTGCACGACCGGCTCCACGTACTCCAGCACGGTGCCGGAGAGGGCCTCCTTGGCGGCTTCCCGGTTGGCCGAGATGACCTCGCGCACCGAGGCGAACTCGTCGGTGATCGAGTCCTCGACGTAGTGGGTCAGCAGGTTGAGCACGAACGGGGAGACGTTCAGCAGCACCGCGGTGTGGATGTTGTAGACCTCGTCGCGGATGTCCTCGCTGACGGTGATCATCGCGGCCTTGGCGTCCTGTACCGGCCAGGTCTTGCCGGTGTCCTCGATCGCCATGTAGGTGACGCCGGAGTCCTCCAGCATCCGGTAGATGTCGAACCGGTCGAACCGCCCGTCGGCCAGGGCGAACGAGGCGAAGCAGAAATCGATCACCAGGATCTTGTCGTGGTCCCGGCAGTAGCGCAGCAGCTCGGCGAAGCCGGCCCGGCCGTCCTTCAGCAGGCTGAATCCGGTGGGGTTGTTCGGGTCCACCAGGTAGATCGCCTCGGTGGTGACGGCCTCCGTCAGCCGCTCGTAGATCGAGCCGCAGTCGTGCAGGTTCTTCTCGTCGAGGGCCGCCAGGGGCACCTGCATCTTCTTGAGCAGGTCGACCAGGTTGTCGAAGCACGGTTCGATCAGCGACACGGACTTGTCGTGCGCCCGCAGGTACATCGCGGCGACCATGGTGGACACGCTGGCCGAGTAGGACAGCATGGTCTTGCGCATCGCGTTCGCGGTGGGCTGGCGGTGCAGCCGGAAGAACGCGTCCAGGAAGCGCTGCTCGAAGTGCGCCTGCTGGTCGTTCTCCGCCTCGTACCAGAGGTCGGGCAGCCGGGAGACGATCTTGTCCTGGCTGGGCGACTGCGCCTGGTGGGTGTGCGCGTCGGCCAGGTTGTAGCGCGTCTTCAACGCCTGGATCTCGTGCTGGGTGAGATCCACGAAAGCGGAGACGTCCGCGACTTCGGTGTCGTTCTGCGACATAGCTGAGGGACCCCCGGAATTGTGGTGGTGGAATACCACAACGCTATTGCCGCACATTTCCGCTGACCATCGTCCAAAGTACGATTCTGGCCTCTCATCACAAAGGACCGGCCCTACTGGACCGGTCCTTTGTTTCGGCGAGAAAAATATTGTTAGGCAATGGCTACTTCCGGAGCCACCGGTTTACTGGGCGTGGCCATACCGAGGGTGATGCCGGCGCCGACGATGACGCTGCCGATCACCTGCGGCCAGCCGAGGTGCCCGGTGCCGACGACCGGCGCGGCGAACGCCGAGGCCACCGGGATGAGGCCGGCGAACAGGCTGGCCCGTTCCGCGCCGATGCGCTGGATGCCGCCGTAGTAGGCGATGAACGCGACCGCGGTGACCGCGAGGGCCAGGTACAGCAGCGCCCACGCCTCGCTCGCGGTGGGCACCCGGAAGCCCGGGTACTCCAGGAGCAGCGACAGCACCGCCATCTCGACGGCGGCGATCAGGCACACGTAGGTGGACACCACGACCGGTCCGAGCCGGGGCAGCACCGGGACGGCCAGCACGGTGAACGCCGTCTCACCGAGCAGTGTGAGCAGCCCGAACACGAGTCCCAGCCAGGTCGTGGCGCCGAGCCCGATGACGATCGCCGCGCCGATGACCACGATGACCGCCGCACCCACGATGGGCGCCGACGGTTTTCTGCGGACGAAGAACGGGCCCACCAGGGCGACCAGCACCGGGGTGCAGCCGACCAGCACGCCGAGCGCGGCGGGTTCCGAGTACCGCAACGCCTCCAGCGCGGCCAGGTTGAACCCGGCCAGCCCGGTGGCCGCCAGCAAGGCCAGCAGGCCCAGCTCGCGCGCGGTCGGCCGGGGCCAGCGGGCTCGCATCCAGAGCAGCACCACGACCAGCGCCAGCCCGCCGACGGCGAACCGCAGCGTCTGACCGGACAGGAACGGGTAGCGGGTGAGCAGGCTCGTCGCCGCGAATGAGGTACCCGCCAGCACGGTACCCACCCCCGCGTACGCGGCGCCGGTGAGCCGAGAACCTTCCATGCGAGAAACGCTAACAGTGATGCCCACGCATTCCACTAGTACTTTAAGACTGTCGTACCCTGACCGAAATAATGAGCAACAAATCGTTCTAACAGCGGTCGACCGGAGCATTCTCGTCGCCATACGATCGGAGCCGATTCCTGGGGGTTTATTTCTGGGAATTAGACGAACCCGCCACCAGTGAGGACCAATTCCCATGGTCAAGCAGATAGTCCTGTCCCAGCACGACATGCCAGAGTCCTGGTACAACATCGTCGCCGATCTGCCGTCGGCCATGCCCCCACAGCTGCACCCGGAGACCCTGGAGCCGATGACCAGGGAGGACATGCTGCCGCTGCTGCCCGCCGGCATCGTGGACCAGGAGTTCGCCACCGAGCGGTGGATCGAGATCCCCGACCGGGTCCGCGAGCTCTACCAGATCTGGCGGCCGTCGCCGCTGTACCGGGCCACCAGCCTGGAGAAGGCCCTGGGTACCCCGGCGAAGATCTTCTTCAAGTACGAGGGTGTGTCGCCCGCCGGATCACACAAGCCGAACACCGCCATCCCGCAGGCGTACTACGCCGCCCAGGAGGGCGTGAAGCGGCTGACCAGCGAGACCGGCGCCGGCCAGTGGGGCTCCGCGCTGGCCTTCGCCTGCGCCCAGTTCGGCCTGGAGGCCACCGTCTACATGGTGCGCGCCTCGTACAACCAGAAGCCGTACCGCAAGATGCTGATGGCCACCTGGGGCGCCACCGTGCACTCCTCCCCCACCGAGCTCACCGAGGCGGGCCGGAAGATCCTCGCCGAGGACCCGAACTCCAACGGCTCCATCGGCATCGCGATCAGCGAGGCCGTGCAGGACGCCATGTCCCGGGAGGACACCAAGTTCGCCCTCGGGTCGATCTCCAACAACGTGCTGCTGCACCAGACGGTGATCGGCCTGGAGGCCAAGAAGCAGCTGGAGATCGCCGGTGAGTACCCGGACGTGGTGATCGGCTGCGTCGGCGGCGGCTCCGGTTACGCCGGTCTGGCCTACCCGTTCCTGTACGACCAGCTGTCCGGCAAGCGCACCGGGACCAAGTTCTACGCGGTCGAGCCGGAGGCCTGCCCGAGCCTGTCCCGCGGTCAGTACGCCTACGACTACCCGGACACCGCGTCGCTGGGCCCGGTGCTGCCGATGTACACCCTGGGCCACACGTTCATGCCGGCGCCGATCCACGCGGGTGGCCTGCGGCACCACGGCAGCTCGCCGACCATGGGCGTGCTGGCCCAGCACGGGCTGATCACGCCGCGCACCTATTCGCAGAACCAGATCTTCGACGCTGCGGTGCAGTTCGCCCGGACCGAGGGCTTCGTCATCGCCCCCGAGTCCGCGCACAGCATCCGCGGCGTGGTCGACGAGGCCCTAGCCGCCAAGGAGGCCGGCGAGGCGCGCACCATCCTGATGCACGTCTCCGGTCACGGCCACTTCGACATGGCGGCCTACGACGCCTACCTGGCGGGCCGGCTGGAGGACTTCGAGCCGACGGAATCGGAGATCAGCACCGCCCTGGAATCGCTCCCGGACACCAAGTCCCTCGTGTAGCGGCGTCCCGAAGTTGACGATGTTCGGGCTCGTTCCTCGCCGCGAACATCGTCAACTTCGGGGACCTGGGACGATGCCGGCTTCGTAGGCGTAGATGGCGGCGCTGACCCGGTTGCGCATGCCGAGCTTGCCCAGCAGGTTCTGCACGTGGGACTTGACCGTGCTCTCGCTGAGCACGAGGGTCGCCGAGATCTCCGCGTTGGTGCTGCCCTGGGCGAGCAGCCGCAGCACCTCGTACTCCCGCGCGGTCAGCGAGTCCAGCTCCGGGCCGAGGCTCGCCCTGATCAGCTCGGTGGGTTTGGACTGCTGCTTCGGCGGATTGCAGCGCGACGACGGGAACAGCGAGTACCCGGCGGCCACCATGCGCAGCGCGAGCACCAGTTCCTTGGGCGTCGCGCTCTTCAGCAGCGCGCCGACCGTGCCGGTGGCCGCGCTGAACCCGGTGTCCGCGTCCACGATCACCAGGATCCGGCCGGCCCAGTTCAACCCGTCGATCATCTGATGCGGATTCAGCTGGCTGGCCAGGGAATTCACCACGACGACGTCCGGCTCGTCCCGTTCGATCTGCGCCACCGCGGTCGGGATGTCCTCGGCCTCACCGATGACATCGATGTCGTCGTAGGCGTGCAGAATCGCACGCACTCCGCTGCGGGTGATCGTGCAGTCATCGAGGAGTAGTACCCGAATCAAGCACCCAGGCTCGTCCCTCACCGGTTCCCCCCGACTGGTAATGACATTTCCCGACGTAAGTCTGACAAATGTGCGTCACGGCCATCTAACGGGAAGCGAATTGTCGCGGCAAGCGATAAAGGACCACCCCAACGGGTGAGTCGGCGACCTACGCACTGGTTCTGAACAGGTGTTTCCGCCGAAAGATGGGATCTTTACCCGTCTGCGCAAATGGACCGAAAATACCCAGAAAACCCAAGAAATAGGCAAACATTCGTTAAACGAAAGGGTCCTGGCCGAATAGACCAGGACCCTCTCGTTGTCAATTATCTAGACGGAGTACGCGTCCAATGGCGGGCAGGAGCACACCAGATTGCGGTCTCCGTGTGCTCCGTCGATTCGGCGTACGGCGGGCCAGATCTTCGGCACATCGGTGCCTGCCGGGTACACGGCCTGCGCACGGGTGTACGGGTGGTCCCATTCGCCGGTCAGGCTTTCGGCGGTGTGCGGGGAGTTGCGCAGCGGGTTGTTCTCCACCGGCCACACGCCCGCCGCTACCTGGTCGATCTCCCGGCGGATGGCGATCATGGCCTCGCAGAAGCGATCGATCTCGCCCAGGTCCTCGGACTCGGTGGGCTCCACCATGAGGGTGCCCGCCACCGGGAAGGACATGGTCGGCGCGTGGATGCCGTAGTCGGCGAGGCGCTTGGCCACGTCGTCCACCGTCACGCCGGTGTCCTTGGTGATCTGCCGCAGGTCCAGGATGCACTCGTGGGCGACGAAGCCGGTCGCGCCGGTGTAGAGCACCGGGTAATGCTTGTCCAGCGTGCGGGCCACGTAGTTGGCCGCCGCGACGGCGGTCAGCGTGGCGCGGCGCAGGCCGTCGGCGCCCATCATCCGGACGTAGGCCCAGGAGATCGGCAGGATCGAGGCGCTGCCCCACGGGGCACCGCTGATCGGGCCGACGCCGGTGGCCGGGCCCGCGGTCGGCTGCAGCGGGTGATTGGGCAGGAACGGCGCCAGGTGCGCACGCACACCGATCGGGCCGACACCGGGACCACCGCCGCCGTGCGGGATGCAGAAGGTCTTGTGCAGGTTCAGGTGCGAGACGTCCGCACCGAACTTGCCGGGCCGGGCCAGGCCGATCAACGCGTTCAGGTTGGCGCCGTCCACGTAGACCTGGCCGCCGGCCTCGTGCACCAGCGCGCACACCTCGGAGACGGTGTCCTCGTACACGCCGTGCGTGGACGGGTAGGTGATCATGATCGCGGCGAGGTCGTCCCGGTGCGCGGCCACGGTCTCCCGCAGGTGCGCCAGGTCGATGTTGCCCTCGTCGTCGCACTTGACCACGATCACCCGCATGCCGGCCATCACCGCAGAGGCGGCGTTGGTGCCGTGCGCGGACGCCGGGATCAGGCAGATGTCGCGGGCCTCCTGGCCCTCGCTGCGGTGGTAGGCGCGGATCGCGAGGAGGCCGGCGAACTCACCCTGCGATCCGGCGTTCGGCTGCACGCTGACCGCGTCGTAGCCGGTCACCTCGACCAGCCAGTTCTCCAGGTCCTTGATCAGCGTCAGGATGCCCTGGGAGTCCTCGACCGGCGCGAACGGGTGCAGGTTCGCGAAGCCGGGCCAGGTGATCGGCTCCATCTCCGCGGTGGCGTTCAGCTTCATGGTGCAGGAGCCGAGCGGGATCATGCTGCGGTCCAGCGCGATGTCCTTGTCGGACAGCGAGCGCAGGTAACGCAGCAGCGAGGTCTCGCTGCGGTGGGTGTGGAACACCGGGTGGGTCAGGTACTCGGACTCGCGCAGCAACGAGGCCGGCAGCGCGTCCGGGGTACCCAGGTCCAGGTCGTCGGCCTTGGCATCGACGCCGAAGGCCCGCCACACCCGCTCCAGGTGCTCGCGGCCGGTGGTCTCGTCGGTGGCGATGCCGACGCGATCCGCGTCCACCAGGCGCAGGTTGACGCCCAGCTCGCGGGCGGCGGAGACGACCTCGTGGGCCTTGCCCGGGACGACGGCCTGCACGGTGTCGAAAAACTCGCCGTGGGCCAGCTCGATGCCACCGGCGCGCAGTCCGGCGGCCAGCACCGCGGCCATCCGGTGGGTGCGGGTGGCGATGGACTTCAGGCCGGCGGGGCCGTGGTAGACCGCGTACATGGAGGCGATGACCGCCAGCAGCACCTGCGCGGTACAGATGTTGGAGGTGGCCTTCTCCCGGCGGATGTGCTGTTCCCGGGTCTGCAGGGCCAGCCGGTAGGCCTTGTTGCCGTCGGCGTCCTTGGACACGCCGACCAGGCGGCCGGGCAGCTGGCGCTCCAGGCCGGTGCGCACGGCGAGGTACCCGGCGTGCGGGCCACCGAAGCCGATCGGCACGCCGAAGCGCTGGGTGGTGCCCACCGCGGCGTCGGCGCCGAACTCACCGGGTGCCTTCAGCAGCGTCAGGGACAGCAGGTCGGCGGCGACGGCCACCTGGGCACCGCGCTCGTGGGCGGCGGCGACCAGGTCGCTCAGGTCACGCACCTGGCCGGAGGCGGCCGGGTAGGACAGCAGCACGCCGAAGAAGTCACCCTCGGGCAGGCCGGCGGCGACGTCGAACAGCTCGACCTCGATGCCGAGCGGCTCGGCGCGGGTCTCGATCACCGCGATGGTCTGCGGCAGGGTGTCGGCGTCCAGCAGGAAGCGCGCGGACTTGGACTTGCCCGCGCGGCGCAGCAGGGTCATCGCCTCGGCCGCGGCGGTGGACTCGTCCAGCATGGAGGCGTTGGCGGTGGCCAGGCCGGTGAGGTCGGAGACCATCGTCTGGAAGTTGAGCAGCGCTTCGAGGCGGCCCTGGGAGATCTCCGGCTGGTACGGGGTGTACGCGGTGTACCAGGCGGGGCTTTCCAGGATGTTGCGGCGGATCACCGGCGGGGTGACGGTGCCGTAGTAGCCGAGGCCGATCATCGGGGTGAGCTGGCGGTTGCTCTCGGCCAGCGCGCGCAGCTCGGCCAGGGCCTGGGTCTCGGTGGCCGGCGCCGGGATGACGGAGGCGCGAGTGGCGTCGTTGTCCCGGATCGAACCGGGGATCACCCGGTCAGCGAGCTCTTCCAGCGAGCCGACGCCGATGGCGTCCAGGATCCGGGCCAGTTCCTCGGGCCGCGGGCCGACGTGCCGGTCGGCGAACGGCGTTCCGTGCTCCAGGGCGGCCAACGGGATGCGGTCGCTCGTCATAGAAGAACCTCACAGAGGGGCGTGTGGGGACAGCTCTGCCATCCCTCCCCCTCTGTCCGTACCCGAAATCCCGGGCGCCTGAGAGCTTCACCCGTTATCCGGGCTTGCACCGTCGGCGGGGTCGGCTGACCCGCTTTCCAGAGGCGTCTCGCCCAAGCGGTCCTTGTACCTGAGAGGTTCCGGGGAGGAGTTGCTCCTTCGGCGCCGACTGCGATCTTTGAGGGATCGGCCGGACTCTCCCGCTTGGCTTTGTGCGACTACTCGTCAATGGTACCCCGGCGCTATCACTGGTTTGCCCAGTTGTGGGCCGCGCGACCCTGTGCCGCCACCGGACCTTCAACGGATCGTGATCATCGCGTCCCGGAGTTGACGATGTTCGGACTCCTAACTCCCCCGAACATCGTCAACTTCGGGTTCGGGTCAGTCGACGGCGAGGGTCAGGTAGGCCATTCCCAAGGTCTCGCGCCAGGCGCTCAGCCAGGTGAAGCGGCGGCGGGCGGCCCGGTCCTGCACCTCGGCGAAGTGCTCGGAGTCCTTGTTCTGCAGCAGCCAGCGTTGTACCCCGGCGGCGTGCTGCGATTCGAACGCGTCCCACTCGTCCCTGCTGGCCTGGCTCAGGTTCAGCAACCGGTAGCCCTCGTCGAAACAGGTCTCCACCAGATCGGCCAGGCTGCGGTGCCGGTCCTTCGTGGCACCCATGGTCTGCAACTCCCGCTGATCCGGCGGCACCGTCCAGAAGGTCTCGCCCAGCAGCACTTTGGCACCGGGATTGAGGATCGGGCGGATCGCCCGGAGGGCCTCCACCGTGCGATCGCCCGCGAAGAGGTGGGTGGAGCCCAGCATGATCACCAGGTCCACGGTCTCGCCGGTCTCCGCCAGCCAGCTCTTCGCGTCGTGGACGACCAGCTCGACCCGCTTCTCCAGCTCCCTGGCCTTGACGTTCTTCAGGCCGTGCTCGATCGACTCGGCGTCGATGTCCAGACCGAGGCCGATGGCCTTCGGCTTGCCGGCGAGCACCTGGAGCAGGAATTCACCCCAGCCACAGCCGAGATCCACCACCTTGCCGTCGCGGAACGGCGCGAGGGAGCGGATCAACCCATCGGCCCGTGGCTGGGACAGCGGGCCATGGAAACGGAGGTCCTTGTACAGCGGCGGTAACCCGATCGAGAGCACGATTCCGCAGCGTACTGAGGGTGTTCACCCATCCGCGCCCGCTAATCGGGTGCCAAATGATCACCCACAGTTGCGGATCCGCGCGTTACCCAGCGACTCTGCGTCGAGGCCCTGCGACCAGCCGGAAAAGCCTTACCTCACCAAGGTGAAGAAGTGTGACCCAGATCATCTGATCTTGCACACGCAAGCATGAGAATCGACGAGCGAAATCAGCCGGTGCGGCGGGTGGAGCGGCGCTTGGACAGTTCGTCCGTGCCGTCCTGGTGCTCGATGATCGAGCCGCCGTCGGCCCGCTCGGCGGGGAACTCGTGGATGGTGCCGCTGATCTCGCGCATGGCGCCGCTGACCGCGATGCCGAACACGCCCTGGCCGCCCTGCAGCAGGTCCACGACCTCCTCCGGGGAGGTGCACTCGTAGACCGTGGTGCCGTCGGAGAACAGCGTGATGTGGGCCAGGTCCTGCACCCCACGCTTACGCAGGTGGTCGACCGCGACCCGGATGTTCTGCAGTGAGACCCCGGTGTCCAGCAGGCGCTTGACCACCTTCAGCACCAGGATGTCCTTGAAGGAGTACAGCCGCTGCGAGCCGGAGCCGGCCGCGCTGCGAATCGTCGGCAGGACCAGGCCGGTACGGGCCCAGTAGTCGAGCTGCCGATAGGTGATGCCCGCGATCTGACAGGCCGCCGGACCCCGGTAGCCGACGAGCTCGTCGGGGATCGAGGAGTCAGGGAACAACTCACCCTGGCTGGAGCCGGGCATGGTGCCGCGAGCGTCCAGGTCCACAGACGGCGCGCTGGCCGGGCCTGGTACTTCCTGCACCACGGGTGCCTCCCCTCAAATCGGCGTGCCCTGGAGGGCAGCCGCGACCTTCGGCGGTCGGGTCGCCTCAGATCACCTCGGCGCCGCTGAATGACACCGACGCCATTTATCTCGTCAACGACGGTAAGACGGCACCGGGGGGAGGTCAACGCGACGCGCGGGGGCGCGAAGAGCTTGCGTAGGCAATCGGATACGTTCGGTTACGGTCCGTACGAAAAAACTCGATGGAGTCACGCTGGGTTCACACTTGAGTACTCAAGTGCCGCGCAGCGTTATTGTTCGGCCCCGCGGAAGTCCTCCGGCGACACCGAGTCGAGGAACTCGCGGAACTTCTCCACTTCGTCCTCTTGTTCATCCGGAATGACCAGTCCGGCCTCGGCGAGAACGGCTTCCTCGGCGAAGATGGGCACACCGATCCGCAGCGCCAGGGCCACCGAGTCACTGGGCCGGGCGGAGACCCGGATGTCACCTTCGAAGACCAGCTCGGCGAAGAAGGTGCCCTCCTGCAGGTCGGTGATCCGGACCTGCTGAAGCTCGGTTCCGAGCGCCTCGATCACGTCCTTGAGCAGGTCATGGGTCAGCGGACGGGACGGCCGCACACCCTGCTGTTCCAGGGCGATGGCGGTGGCCTCGACCGAGCCGATCCAGATCGGCAGGTACCGATCGCCCTCGACCTCACGCAGCAGCAGGATGGGCTGGTTGGCGGGCAGTTCGACCCGAACGCCCACGACGCGCATCTCGCTCATCGGCTTCACACCTCCTCCAGCACCCCTGCGAACCCACTGCTTCCTGCTAATGAGGATCGCTCACCGTCGTCTCCGACGCTACCCGCGATATCGCAGTGATGCTGGGGTTTTCGCAAAAACAGTGCCTTATCCGTCGTTTTGACCAGTGCCGGGAGCCACTGGTGACCAGCGCTCCCGGCTACCCGCCATGGGCTTCACGCAGCCCGATCTTGACCAGCAACGTGTGCAACGTCACCGACAGTGCGGCCAATTCCCTGGCCAGTTCGGCGGCCCGATCCCTGGCCTGCGGGTGTGGCCGCTGGGCGACCGGCGCGGTGATCTGGGCGAGCAGACCGACTTCCCGGTCGGCGGAGGTCCGGAACGCGCGCAGGTGCCGTGGTTCCAGGCCGAAGTGGGTCATCGACCGGACCGTGGCAGCGATCGTCACGTCGTCCGGAGCGAAGAATCCGGCCGCTCCCGGTTTGATCAACCCGTACTCGATGATCTCGGTGAGCAGGTCCTCGCCGATCACGGCCTGGGCCAGCAGGTCCTCGCGGGTGAGCCGGGTTTCCAGTCCGGTGAGGAAATCCGCCGGCATGGCGGGCGCCGGATCGCGGTCCACCGCCACCAGCTGGCGAGGCGGCCGCAGGCCACCGTCCGCGGCGTCCAGCTGCTCCTTGATCACCTTCAACGGGAGATAGTGATCACGTTGTGCGGCCAGCACGAAGCGCAGCCGTTCCACGTCCACCGGACCGAACTGGCGGTACCCGGAACTGGTGCGCTCCGGGGCGACCAGGCCCTCGGTCTCCAGGAAGCGGATCTTGGAGATGGTCACCTCAGGAAAATCGGGGCGGAGCTGAGCCAGCACCGCCCCGATACTCAATCCTCGCTGCTGCTGCGGCCCCCGCTGATGTGCATGTCCTGGGGACGACACCTCAACGAGTTCCCTGGCCTCCGAGGTTTTCCTGACCGGTGAGGAACACCAGCCGGAACTTGCCGATCTGCACCTCGTCGCCTCCGGCCAGCACGGCGGTGTCCACCGGCTCCCGGTTGACGTAGGTGCCGTTCAGGCTGCCCACGTCGACGACGACGAAGTCACGGCCCTCGCGGCGGAACTCCGCATGACGGCGCGACACGGTCACGTCGTCGAGGAAGATGTCGCTGTCCGGGTGACGGCCCGCGCTCGTGGTGTCCCGATCCAGCAGGAACCGGGAGCCGGCGTTCGGGCCACGCTTCACGACGAGCAGCGCGGATCCGGTGGGCAGCGATTCGACACCCGACACGTGCGGCGTCGGCGCCTCCGCAGAGGCGTCAGCGGCCTCCAGGCTGGAGAAGTCCGCCTTGAAAATGGAGGTGGACTCTACTTCCCGCTCCGGCGGGACACCCTGCCCCTCATTGTGGCTCACCTGAGCTCTCCTCCTGCTGGTCGTTCGCGGCTTCGACTACTAAACGTACAGGGCGAGCTGAAGTCACCGACTTTCGGGACCCAACATCAACTCCCGCGCTCGCCCTGTACAGAGAACAGTCCTACGCCCCGGTGAGTTCCCGGTACTTGGCCGCGTCGAGCAGTCCGTTCACCGCCGAGGCGTCCTCCAGCTTGATCTCGACCAGCCAGCCGTCGCCGTACGGGTCGCTGTTGATCAGCTCGGGGGTGTCCACCAGCGCCTCGTTCCGGGCCACGATCTCGCCCGGCAGCGGCGCGTAGATGTCCGAGACGCTCTTGGTCGACTCGACCTCGCCCAGGGTCGCCCCGCTGGCGTAGCTGTCACCGACGTCCGGCAGCTGGACGAAGACCACGTCGCCGAGCTGCTCCTGGGCGTAGTGGGTGATCCCGATCCGCACGGTGCCCTCGCCCGCCTGGGCGATCCACTCGTGTTCCTCGGTGTACTTGAGCTCTTCGGGAACCACCTTGACTCCTTACGGTCTTCGACACAGCGTCGTGTTTCGGGTGGCAGCATAAGCAGGCGCGGGGGCTCCCACCCAACGAGCACGCCAGGTGTGGCATGGATCAATTCCGCCGGGTGCACCCGGTCAGTTAGCGGGCTTGGCGAACCTGGGCTCTCTGGGCGGGCGCAGGACGGTGATCTCGACCCGCTGTTCCTGCTTGCTGACCACCTTGCCGTTCTTACGTTCCACGGCGTCGATCACCCCGCCCGGGATGTTGATCGCGGCGTCCATCGTCGGCGGATCGCCGATCACCACGACCTGATAGGGCTGCGTCAGTTTCACCCCGTCAAGGGTGATCTGGCCGCTGTCGCCGGTGAACGCGGAGTCCACGCCGATCCGCACCGAGCCGATCTGCACCGCCTCGGCACCCGCGCCACGCAGCTCCTGCAGCACGTTGAGCAGCAGTTCCGGGTTCAGCTGGCCACTCGGGTCGGAGATCGTCAGCCGCAGTCCCGGTCCGGCGGCGGGCACCGTACCGGCCAGCACGCCGAGCGCGACGGTGCGCTGCCGCGCCTCCTCCAGGGCCGCCGCCGACCGGTCGCCGCTCTCCCGCAGCCGGTGCAGCGCGTCCTCGGAGTCGGTGATCTCCTTGCGCAGCGCCGCCTCCCGCCGCTGCAACCCGTCCAGCAGCACCACTAGGTCCTGTGGGCGTTGATCCGCGAGGGTGTCGCCGACCTCGGTGCGCCGCACCTGGGTCACCAGCGCCACGCCGAGGAGCACGCACAGCACCGCCACCAGGGCGTTGACCAGCTTTTTCTGCCCCATGGTCACGCCTTGAACAGGTGCCGGCGGATGGCGGCCGCGTTGCCGAAGATCCGGATGCCGAGGACCACCACGACCGCGGTGGACAGCTGGGCGCCGACCCCCAGTTCGTCGCCGAGCAGCACGATCAGCGCGGCGATGAGCACGTTCGACACGAACGAGACCACGAACACCCTGGGGTCGAAGTTGCCGTCGAGGCGGGCCCGCAGGCCGCCGAAGACCGCGTCCAGGGCCGCCACCACGGCGATCGGCAGGTACGGCTGGATCCAGTCCGGCGCGGTCGGGTCCAGGACGAGTCCGAGCACGATGCCGACCGCGAGCGCGATCACGGCGATCACCGCGTCACCTCCCTGAAGTGCTGGTCATGGGCGTGGCAACGCGCGGGCGGCCCGGGTCACCCGCCGGTAGCCGCAGCTCGTCCGCCTGCGCGATGGTGAACACCGTGCCATACAGCTGGGAGAAGGCGGTGAACCGCCCATAGGCGTCGGTACTGAGGAACCGGCGATGCAGTTCGGCGGCGGCGCCGATCGCCTCCACCACGTAGGGGCGGCCGACCGGCCGGTTGTCGATCAGGATCGCCCCGCCGGCCTGCCGGATGGTGCTCTTGGGCTGGAGCCGGATGCCGTTCACCGAGATCGCCTCGGCTCCCGCCGACCACAGCGAGTTGACCAGCACCTGGAGATCCCCGTCCAGCACCGTGCTGGTGCTGGTGGCCGGCCGCCGGGAGTCGCCCTTGTCGTCCACGGTGATCCGCATGCCGGGCCCGGTGACCTCGATGGTGCCCGCGTCGATCTGCAGCCTGCGCAGTTCCGCCAGGGCGTTCGCGCCGGTCTGGTCGCCGTCCAGCGCGGCACGGCGGGCGGCTTCCACCGCCTGTCCGAGTTCCTGCGCCCGGTGGCCGAGCCGGTCGGTGTCCTGCTGAGCGCCACGCACCGAGCCGACGAGGCCCCTGCGGGTCTGCTCGGTGGCCGGAGCCCGCGAGCCCGCGTCGGCGGCGGCCGCACCCAGGATGAGGCCGATCACCAGCAGCACGGCGATCATCCAGACCCGGTCCAGCCGGGTGGACGGACGGCCTTGGGCGGCGCGCTGGGCATAGCCGGGGTCCAGGTGGTCACCGAGCAGCCTGCGGGCCAGTTTCTCGGCCGGATCCATCGGGACCTGCGGCTCAGCCAACCCGCGACTCCGCCCGGGCCAGCTTCAATGCAGCGGTCACCTGCCACAGGTACAGCACCGCGGTCCACAGGTAGAGCGCGCCGCCCCAGACGGTGAACGCGTAGGCGAACGGCCGAGCCACCTCGATGATGCCCTGGAGCACCGGCGAGTCGGATCGCGTGGTGGCCAGCAGCAACAGCGGGAAGGCGTAGAGCAGGTTGAAGGTCGCCGCCTTGCCCAGGTAGCTCACCGGCGGCGGGTCGAAGCCCCGACGGCGCAGCACCGGCAGGGTCAGCGCCAGCACCAGGTCTCGCGCCAGCAGCACGGCGGCCACCCACCAGGGCACGACGTCCCGGATCAGGAAGGCCACCAGCGTGGCGACGATGTAGAGCCGGTCCGCGATCGGGTCGAGCATCGCGCCGAGCCGGCTGGTCTGGTCCAGCCAGCGGGCCAGCTTGCCGTCCAGCCAGTCGGTCAGCCCGGACAGCGCCAGCACCACGAAGGCCAGCAGATCCTCTTTCGGGCCGAGTAACAGCCACAGGAACAGCGGCACACCCAGCAGCCTGAGCACACTGAGCACGTTGGGCACCGTGAGCCAGCGCTCGCTGGCTTCCCTCAGTGCTTGCACATCGCTGCGCGCCACGTGGCCTCCTCCCGGCACTTGCATAGCCAGCATCTGCATATTAGGCGCAGAAGCTGATGCACATGCGCGGTTGGTCGGTGGGGAATCTCGTGTCGTCACCAGATCACATTCGCATCCGGTTATGGAACGGTTCCCCACCGGCCTGCACCCCACCCATTCAGGAGCGGGTGTGCGTCCAGCCTCGCCGAAGCAGGTCGGCGTTGCTCAGGGATTGCGGACGTCCACGGTCGTCAACGCCGGTCCAGTGGGCCCGGCCGTTGCGCCGCTCCAGTACGTAGGCGTGGCCTTTACTCCACACCACGCTGCAGGGGGCAGTGGGCAGTCCGACTGTCTCGGGCTCCGACTCCATTGTCGATGCCGAGCGGGTAGTACTCATGTTTCGTGCACCTCGTAGTAGACCGACACTCTCGTTGTCGGTGACCAACGCCACCACGTTAGCTCCGACACGATGATTCTGTCGTAGCCGAATGTGTTCTCAGGTGCGGTTTTGACTGCTACTCGATAACCGGCTGCTTCTCGTCGCCGAACGAGAGCGCGATGACCCGTCGAACCGAAAAGATCGGCCGGCACAACACTGAGCCGGGCGGGTAACCGGTTGATATCGAGCGGCAGCTTGCTCCGCGGGGTCAGAACTCCGCAGTGCCTTCGGCGGCCGACTTGCCGCGCAACTTGTCCAACCAGCCGCGCTTGGTGCGCTGGTGGCGGGTGGGCTCGCCCAGATCACGCAGGGTCTGCCGGGCCCACAGCACACGTTCGCAACGCTCACACCGGTTGATCAGGCGGCGGAAGGCTCCCGTGTTGGAAATGAGCGGTCGACCATCCGGTCCGACGGACAGTGGGCTCTGGACGACGACCTCTTCGTCGACGATCACTCCGCAGAGGGCCTCGAAAGCAGGCCGCTCACGCCAGGTCGCCGGCAGAGGCAGGTCGTCCACCACTGCATGGTCCGCCGTATCGGTGTCACCGTTCATCCACCTAACGGTCGCGTTCATCGAGACTCCTCGACTTCGTCGACGCCAGTTTCCCTAACGCGTCGTAGTTGTTCCCCCAGTGGGGAGTTCTCCGGGCCGCCAGGGATCGTGGCACTGATATCGCTCCGGATCCAAACCTCTGTAGCGCTCCGCACACTTTCAGGCGGTTTGAGGCTTGGTCGTTCACCCGTTCAGCTTACTGCAGGCCTGGATTTGTGCGCCATAGCTCACAGTCAGCAATTTCGACCCGCCGTGGATGCAACCACGACCCCCTGCTAGGCGTCACTACTTCTTACCTCTAGGTGACATTGCCGCACGTGGACACGCCGAACCCGAAAGTGTTGCGCACGCCGACCGTCCGGTACCGCTCGCTCGGCGTAATCGCTTTCTCACTCGGCGTACTGAAAATTGGACACCGTTGTCTTCGGCCAGACAACACTCGAGGCCGCTCAGCGGGCCGCCGGAATCGCCGAACGGCGGTTCATGATCAGCCCGCGGGATGGGTGCGACCGCTCGGCGCGGCTGGGCGGGCGGGGTCGGGTCCGGCTGTTGGGGAAAGCGGCTTTGGAGGGGGAGTTGGGTGGGTTGACCTGTCTTTCCTGCCCCGGGCGTCTGGTGGGGGCACGCCAGTCTGGGCTTTCGGGGCTGGGTTTCGGGTTTAGGTGGCTTCCGGCGCGGATCTGCGCGTTGCTGGAGGGGCTGCTGGTGCTGGTGGTGTTCTTGTGGGTGAACGGGGTGCGGTTGTGCATGGTTAGAGACGAAATCCAGGCCGGAAATCGTCTCTAACCGTGCACAACACCCCGGTCCACAGTGGACTGAGCGCTCGCTCCCCCGACCACCCCAGGTCACCCCGAACCCAACAGCCCGGCAGGAAAGACCCGCGGCCCCCACCCGTCTCCCCCTCCAAAGCCTCTTTCGCCAACAACCCGACGCAACCCCCAGCCCCAGTCCTTACCGGTTACTGACAGACCCGCCGCTCACCGCGCGACACCCGGACACAGTCAGCAGACTGGCCGACATGACAGACCTACGCTTCGACGATCTGCGCGCACTGTTCATCAACTGCACGCTGAAGTACTCCCCCGAGCCCAGCAACACCCAGGGGCTGATCGACATCAGCCGCGGCATCATGGACAAGCACGGCGTGCGGACCGAGGTGCTGCGGGCGATCGACCTGGACATCGCCACCGGTGTCTGGCCGGACATGACCGAGCACGGCGCCGCCACCGACGCCTGGCCGGAGATCTACCGGAAGGTCCTCGACGCGGACATCCTGGTACTGGCCGGCCCCATCTGGCTGGGCGACAACTCCTCCGTGATGAAGAAGGTCATCGAACGGCTCTACGCCTGTTCCAGCCTGCTCAACGACGCCGGGCAGTACGCCTATTACGGCCGCGTCGGCGGTTGCCTGATCACCGGCAACGAGGACGGCATCAAACACTGCGCGATGAACGTGCTCTACAGCCTGCAGCACCTCGGCTACGCCATCCCGCCGCAGGCCGACGCCGGCTGGATCGGCGAGGCCGGTCCCGGTCCGTCCTACCTGGACCCCGACGGCGGCGGCCGGGACAACGATTTCACCAACCGGAACACCACGTTCATGACGTGGAACCTGATGCACCTCGGCGCACTGCTCAAGCGGGCGGGCGGCATGCCGGCGCACGGCAACCAGCGGTCGGAGTGGGACGCGGGCTGCCGGTTCGACTTCGAGAACCCGGAATACCGTTAGTGAACGCCGTATACCGATTACCGCGCACTTGACCGAATGTGGTTGCGTCACACTGTTTCCGCGTTGACGTTATGGGTAACCTGGCGCTCGCAGGTCAAGATCGAGAAGGGGTGCCTCGTGGCGGAGACGGCAGGCTGGCTGCCCGGCGGAGTGGACATGGAGCTGCCCAGTGCGGCTCGCGTGTACGACTATCTGCTGGGCGGCGGCCATAACTTCGCGGCGGACCGGGCGATCGGGGAGAAGTTCCTGTCCGCCATGCCCGACGCGCGGATCAGTGCCCGCACCAACCGGGCCTTCCTGCGCCGCTCCGTACTGTTCATGATGCAGCGTGGGATCCGGCAGTTCCTGGACATCGGCTCCGGCATCCCCACCGTGGGCAATGTGCACGAGGTGGCCCAGCGCGTCGACCCGGAGACCAAGGTCGTCTACGTGGACAACGAGGCCGTCGCGGTCGCGCACAGCCAGATCATGCTCAAGGGCAACGAGAAGGCCACCGCGCTGCAGGAGGACCTGAAGAACCCCCTGGAGATCCTGCACCACGCGGAGACCCGGCGGCTGCTGGACTTCAGCCAGCCGATCGGCCTGCTGATGGTCGGCGTCTTCCACTTCGTGCCGCAGAGCATGGACCCGCAGGCCCTGCTCCGCGTCTACCACGACCACGTCACGCCCGGCAGCTACCTGGCGATCTCACAGTTCACCAGCGAGTTCAAGAACGAGCAGATGCAGCGCGTGGTGAAGGTGATGAGCCAGAGCCGCGACCCCATGTACCCGCGGCCCAAGCAGGAGATCGAGGCGTTGTTCCAGGACTTCGAGCTCCTGGAGCCGGGCGTCGTGCGGCTGCCGGAGTGGCACCCCGACTCCCCCACCGATCTGGACGGTGACCTGGAGGTCTCCGGCATGCTCGCGGGCGTCGGCTACCGCCGTTAGTGACCAGCGACGATTTTTTGGCAACCGACTCCAGCGCCGCCCGCGTCTACGACTGGTTGCTCGGCGGCAGCAACAACACGGCGGCGGACCGCGCGCTCGGTGAGCGGTTCGTCGCGGCCCAGCCGCAGGCGCGGATGATCGCGCGGATGAACCGGGCCTTCCTGCGCCGCTCAGTGTTGTACATGGTGCAGCGCGGGATCCGGCAGTTCCTGGACATCGGCTCCGGCATCCCCACCGTGGGCAACGTGCACGAGATCGCCCACCGGGCCGATCCGGACATCCGGGTGCTGTACGTGGACAAGGAGCACGTCGCCGTCGCGCACAGCCAGTTGCTGCTGACCGGTGAGCCGGGCACGGACATCCTGCTCGGCGACCTGGCGCACCCGGTGGAGATCCTGGGCAGCTCGCAGGCCAGGAAGATCCTCGACCTGTCCGAGCCGATCGGCCTGCTGATGCTCGGCGTGCTGCACTTCGTCCCCGAGGCGCAGCGGCCCTACGCCGCGCTGGCCTCCTACCGGGACCGGCTCGCACCGGGCAGCCACCTGGCCATCTCGCACCTGGCGGCGGACATGATGCCGACGCAGCAGGCGGGCATGGCCACGGTGATGAACGAGAGCCGCGACCCGATGTACCTGCGCGACCGCGCCGATGTGCTGCGCTTCTTCGACGGGTTCGACCTGGTGGAGCCCGGCCTGGTGTGCGCTCCCCAGTGGCGCCCGGAATCCCCCGTCCCCGGGGATCCCACGCTGTCCGGCATCTGGGCAGGCGTCGCCGAACTCCGCTGAAAGCCACACGTAACCGTCACTGTGGGCTGACGTTGGGCAGGTCGACTTTACTCATGAGTAGGTACGCGCTACTTTACGCATGAGTAGGTTAGCGTTGTCCGATCGACAGAGGTGGTAGCTGTGGCTGGAGAGGAACGCCCCCGCGCCGGCGGCAACCGGCGTGATCTCATGGGGTACGGGTTGGTCCTGTTGAACAAGGTGTCCGGGCTGGCCATCCTGGACCGTTTCGGCCTGCGCAAGCCGGCCGAGCGCGCGCTGCACGACGCCACCAAGGTGGGTTTCCGTACCGTCGCCGCCGCCAGCCGCACCTTCACCCCCGCGAAGGGCAAGGGCAAGCCCGCGCGGCTGCCGTCCCAGAAGAGCAACGGTCTGTTCGACCTGAGCCTGGACGACGAGCAGCAGATGATCAAGGACACGGTGGCCGAGTTCGCCGCCGAGCAGCTGCGCCCGGCGGCCGAAGAGGCCGACGCGAGCTGCACCGCACCGGAGAAGCTGCTGCACACCGCCTCCGAGCTGGGTGTGTCCCTGGTCGGCATCCCCGAGGACCTGGGCGGCGCGGGTACCGAGCGCTCCGCCACCACCAACGTCCTCATCGCCGAGGCCATGGCGCACGGCGACATGGGTCTGGCCGTCGCCTGCCTGGCGCCCTCCGCGGTGAGCACCGCGCTCACGCTGTGGGGCGACGACCAGCAGCAGGCCACCTACCTGCCGAGCTTCACCGGTGAGAACGTGCCCTCCGCCGCCCTCGCGGTGCTCGAGGCGCGTCCCCTGTTCGACGCGTTCTCCCTGCAGACCAAGGCCAAGCGCGTCCCCGGCGGTGGTTACCAGCTGACCGGCGTGAAGTCCCTCGTCCCCCGGGCCGCCAGCGCCGAGCTGTTCGTGGTGGCCGCCGAACTGGAGGGCAAGCCGGAGCTGTTCCTGGTGGAGTCCAGCACCCAGGGCGTGTCCGTGGAGTCCGAGCCGAGCATGGGTCTGCGGGCCGCGAGCCTGGGCCGGCTGATCCTGGAGGACGTCAAGGTCCCGGCGACCGCCAAGCTCGGCACCGGCGAGAACTACGCCGAGTGCATCCGGCTGTCCCGCATCGCCTGGTCCGCCCTCGCGGTGGGCACCGGTCAGGCCGTGCTCGACTACGTGATCCCCTACGTCAACGAGCGCGTCGCCTTCGGCGAGCCGATCAGCAACCGCCAGGGCGTGGCCTTCAAGGTCGCCGACATCGGCATCGAGCTGGACGGCATGCGCCTGGTCACCTACCGCGCGGCCAGCCGCGCCGAGCAGGGCAAGACGTTCGCCCGGGAGACCGCCCTCGCCCGCCGGCTGTGCGCTGACAAGGGCATGCAGATCGGCAGCGACGGTGTGCAGCTGCTGGGCGGACACGGATTCGTCAAGGACCACCCTGTCGAACGCTGGTACCGGGACCTGCGGGCCATCGCCGTGATGGAAGGAGCCGTCCTCATCTGAGGACTACCACGATCATGATCAATCTTGAGGTTCCGAAGAAGTTCTCCGCGTTCGTCAACCAGGCCAACCAGGTGGCGCGCGAGTTCCTGCGCCCCAACTCCCGCAAGTACGACGCCGCCGAGCACGAGTACCCCAAGGAACTCGACACGCTCGCCGCGCTGATCGACGGGCTCAACTCCTCCGGCACCGGCAACGGTGCGGGCGCCACCGGCGTGCGGCGCACCGAGGACGGCGACCAGGGCAACCGCAACGGCTCCAACATGTCGTCCGCGCTGTCCATCATCGAGACCTGTTATGGCGACGTCGGCCTGACCCTCGCCATGCCGCGGCAGGGGCTGGGCAACTCGGCCATCGCCTCGGTGGCGAACGACGAGCAGCTCAAGCGGTTCGAGGGCAAGTGGGCCGCCATGGCCATCACCGAGCCGCACTGCGGTTCGGACTCGGCGGCGATCAACACCACCGCCAAGCTGGACGGCGACCACTACGTGCTCAACGGGGAGAAGATCTTCATCACCTCCGGTGAGCGGGCGGACGCCATCGTCGTGTGGGCGACCCTGGACAAGTCCCTGGGCCGCGCCGCGATCAAGTCCTTCGTCGTGGAGAAGGGCACTCCGGGTCTGACCCTGGTGCGCCTGGAGCACAAGCTCGGCATCCGCGCCTCGGACACCGCGCACTACCGCCTGGAGGACGTCCGCGTCCACAAGGACAACCTGCTCGGCGACCCCGAGGTGAACGTCGACAAGGGCTTCGCGGGGGTCATGCAGACCTTCGACAACACCCGCCCGCTGGTGGCCGCCATGGCCGTCGGTGTCGCGCGTGCGGCCCTGGAGGACACCCTCAAGCTGCTGACCGACGCCGGCATCGAGATCAACTACGACAAGCCGGCGCAGGCCCAGTCGGCCGCCGCGGCCATCTACCTCCAGCTGGAGGCCGACTGGGAGGCCGCCTACCTGCTCACGCTGCAGGCGGCCTGGATGGCGGACAACCGCAAGCCCAACTCGCTGCAGGCCTCCATGGCCAAGGCGAAGGCCGGCCGGTCCGGCGTGGACATCACGCTGAAGTGCGTGGAGCTGGCCGGTTCCGTCGGCTACTCCGAGCACGAGCTCCTGGAGAAGTGGGGCCGCGACTCGAAGATCCTGGACATCTTCGAGGGCACCCAGCAGATCCAGCAGCTCATCGTCGCCCGGCGCCTGCTGAACAAGTCGAGCGCCGACCTGAAGTAAAGGCGTCCCCGAAGTTGGCGATGTTCGGCAAAGAACGCCGAACATCGCCAACTTCGGTATGTCCGGGTTTCCCACCATCCGGAAGCCTCACTCTATTGGGTGAGTTTCCCGACGTGATGGGCGTGCGTTAACCGGACAGAAGGTTCTCCAGCGGACGGAGTTGTGTTGACCAGGCTCGCCACCCTGCTCGTCGCCCTGGCGTGGGTCGCGTTGATCGGTGCGGGTGCCGCAGTGGCCGCGCCGACCGACACCCCCACGCCGAAACCCGGCGAGGAGTGCACCGGTTGGCAGAAGGCCGGGTCGACCAACCTCGAATGGAAGTGCCGGACCATCTCCGAACTGCCGCCTGTCGGGGGCGTCGCCACGGGGAACACCGGCAACTCCACGGACATCGCCCCCACCGCCGCCGGCAATCCGGCCCCCGGGTTCTTCACCCCGCGCCGGACGCTGTGGATCTCCATGGTGCTGCTCGGCATGGTGGCCCTCGCCGCCGTGGTGCGCTGGCGCACCCGGGAACGCGAGCTGGCGGGTACGGGCGGCGGCGAGCCCGATGGCAGGCACCGCTGGAAGACCCCGTCCTGGCTGGGGAACTGGTTCAGCGAGTACTACTGATGGGGTGAACCTGCTCCATCAGCTGATCGAGATCGGCGCCCGGCTGTCCCCGGGCGGCACGCACAGCACCACCTTCGACCGGGGCGAGACGCTCCTGGCCCGGGTCGGCGATGTCGTGGTCAAGGCGCACCCCACCGGCACCGATCCGGCGGCGCTGCACCGCAGGCTGGCCACCACCGAGCGGCTGGGCGACATCCTGCTGCCGTACCTGCCGATCGACGGCGCACCGATCCTCCAGCGGGAGGGCAGGCTGATCACCGCGTGGCCGGCCGGTACTCCCGTCGACCCGGACGAACCGGCTCTCGCGCCGTGGGAGCAGGCCGCGGAGCTCCTGGCGGCCCTGCACCGCTCTCCGGTGCCCGCGGATCTGCCCCGGCCCGGGGACACCGCCCGGGTGGGTCGCGCACTGGACGCCCTGCCCGACTCCCCCGCGACGCCCGTCATCCGGGCCGCCGCGTCCACCCTGCCGGACTGGGCGCGCGGCGGGCCGATCACCGCGGCGGGACCGCGGCGGGCGCTGGTGCACGGGGACTGGCACCTCGGCCAGCTGATCACCTTCCCCGAGCTGGGCTGGCGGCTGATCGACATCGACGACCTGGGCGTGGGCGATCCGCTGTGGGATCTGGCCCGGCCCGCCGCCCTGTTCGCCGCGGGGATCCACGATCCGGCCGACTGGCAACGATTCCTGCACAGATACGCATCACTCAATCCGGTGATCAACCCGGATGATCCCTGGGCGGAACTGGAGCTGCCCGCCCGCGCGTTACTGGTTCAGTACGCAGCCACAGCTGTTCGGCACGCCCACCGGGAGCTGCGAGAACTCGACGAGGTGGAAGTCGCGTTCGTCGAAGCCTGTCAGCGGGTATTCGACGGTGGTCGTGATCGAAGCGATGTGAAGTCTGCGTAAGGTGAGGTCAGGCCGCTGGCCGGCCTAGAAGGGGAGTCACGACATGAGCCAGGGCGTCCGATGCCCGAAGTGCCCGGGAACCATGCGGGTCTACAACCGCAGCGGAATCCACATCGACCAGTGCGACCAGTGCCGAGGGGTCTTTCTCGACTACGGCGAGCTGGAAGCACTGTCCCAGGCTGAGCAGCAGTACCACCAGGCCGCTCCGCCGCCCCCGCCTCCGCCGCCGCCCGCTCCCGGCTACGCCGCTCCCGGCCCCGGCTGGGGTGTGCAGCAGCCGCACTACAGCGGTCACTACGGCGGGCACCACAAGCGCAAGGGCTTCGGCCACTTCCTGTTCTCTTCCTAGGGATTCCGGGCGGCGCCTCCACCCGAGGCGCCGCTCGCTGCGCGGGGTACCGCCGAGGAGTTACTCTCTGCGGTGTTCCCCGCACGCGAGCAGAATGGACCGATGTGGACACAGGCCCAGGGCGGCTGGAATTGGCGCTGCCCGCCGACATCGGGGCGAGCCGGCTGGCCAGGGATCTGACCGCTCAGGCGGCCGCGCAGTGGTCACTTTCCGAGGAACTGAGCGGTGACCTCGCGTTAGTCGTGTCCGAACTGGTCAACAATGCCGTGGAACACGCGCGATCGGCCAGCACCCTGGTGCTGACCAGGTTCGACGATCACGTGCTGATCGAGGTCACCGACAACGACGGGGGCGACCCGATCACCCGCCACCCGGCGCCCGCCAACGAACGCGGCCGTGGCCTGCTGATCGTCGGAAAGCTGAGCACCGGGTGGGGTTGCGATCGGTCAGTGAACGGGAAGACCGTCTGGGCTCGCCTCGCTCGCTGACGCCTGCATCGGGAGCGCCTGGATCACCAGCGGCGGCTCGGCGGGCTGCATCTGCCGCAGCAACGGCCGCACCAGTAACAATCCGGCGCTGAGCGCGCCGAGCGCGAAGGCCAGCAGGCACAGCATCAGGGTCTGCACGAACAACCAGGTCATGCCGCGCCTCCTTATTTGATCTTCACGTCGACGGTGGGATGCCCGGCTCCGCCACCCTCGGCAATTCCCCGGGTGGTGATCACCGCTGGATTCACCCCCTGGAAGACCAGTTCGTCCCGCAGCCGATCGGCCCTGGCCTTCGCCAGCTCGGCGGGATTCTGCCCGTTGGACTCGGCCGCCCAGGAGTGTCCGACCAGTTCGATGGACGAGGCGGGCGCGATGGTCAGCAGCCGCCCGAGCCGGCTCGCGAGGGTGGCGCCGTGACCGGCGAAACCCGGTTCGCCCAGGCCGAAGGTGATGCCGGGCCCGGGTTGCAGCATCCGGTTGATGCTGTCCTGGAAGCGAGTCACCGCCAGCACGGACTGGGTGGACCCGGCGGGCGGTCCCACCTTGTTCACCAGGTCGGTGGCCGGCAACAGCTCCCGGATGACCTTCTCCACCTCGGCGGACCGCTCCGGCGCGGCCTGGCCGGACAGCACCGAACCCGACTCCGGTCGCAGCAGCACGGTGAACTCCTCGGCCGGTCCACGGTCCGGCGCGAGGATCATGTCGAGCAGCCGGGCCAGTTTTTCGTCGGACAGCGCGGGATTCGCCGAACCGGTGCGGTCCAGCGCGTCCGTCACCACGCGGGTGCCGGACTTCTCCCTGGTCACCCGCAGCAGCTGGTCGGCCGCCCTGCCCTCGGCCACGACCCCGGACAACACGACCCGGTCCGCGGACGCGCTCAGTACCAGTACCGATGGCGAGTCGGCGGACCGCACGGCGGCACCACTGCTGGTCACCAGCACGGTGGCGGCGAGCAGTACCGGAATCACCAGCATGATCACCGCGAACGCCGGCCACCGAGGCCCGCCCCGTGGATCGCCGCGTAGAACCCGTTGAACCGCTGCACTTAACACGGTGTTGATCACCTCGAAAGATCTCAGCCTGTTGTGAGATCCCTCTTTAGCGAACGAGCACACGTTCCGACCACGAGCGTCACACCACCGTAGATTGATCCACGCCTACGGAGTCCCCCATCAGTGGATCACCGCAGTGCGAACGCACCGGGTAGGCGGCATGGCACTCTCCCGCCTGCCGCCCACCCGGCGGTCATCGATACACACAGCCCTGGGGTGGCGGGACCACCTTCTCAACCGGCGATCGAGATCACCGAGTTGGGACAGGTCCCGGCCGCCGTGCGTACCGCGTCCAGCGACGAGTCCGGCGGCTCCGCGATCTTGAGCAGCACCAGACCGTCCTCCTCATCCTGATCGAAGACCTCGGGGGCGTACAGCACACACATCCCGGCGCCACAGCACCGGTCGCGCTCCAGTTCGACCCGCATGGCCGTCCTCCTTACCAGGTCACCGGCAGTTCGTGCAGGCCGTAGATCGCCATGTCGGTGCGCCACTTGACGTCCGCAAGCGGAATCGCCAGCGCCAGGTCCGGGAACCGCTCGAACAGCCTGCGGTACCCGATCCGCATCTCGATCCGGGCCAGCTGCTGGCCAAGGCACTGGTGCACACCGTGCCCGAACGCGATGTGGTGCACCGCTCCCCTGGTGATGTCCAGCTCGTCCGGGTTGTCGAACTTCTCCGGGTCCCGGTTGGCCGCCAGGTTCGAGGCCACCACCGACGAGCCCGCCGGGATCAGCTGCCCGCCGATCTCCACCTCCCTGGTGGTCACCCGCAACTGACCGACGCGGATGATGCTGTTGAACCGCAGCAGTTCCTCGACCGCCGTGTCCACCAGGGACGGATCGGCTTTCAGCCTGGCCAGCTGTTCCGGGTGGTGCAGCAGGGTCAGCGTGCCCAGCCCCAGCATGTTGGCCGTGGTCTCGTGCCCGGCGATGAGCAGCAGGAAGGCGATGCCGGCGATCTCCTCGTCGGTGAGCGGCCGCTCGGCACCGTCCTGGGCCTCGATCAGCCCGGACACCATCGCGTCGTCCGGCTCCGCCCGCTTCTGCTTCACCAGCCGCAGCATGAACTGGTCCAGCTCGTCCACGGCAGCGCGCACCTGCTGCGCGGTGGAGTTCAGATTGAGCAGCGTGGCGGTCCACTCCTGGAAGGACCCGCGTTCCGCGTAGTCCACGCCGAGCAGTTCGCAGATCACCAGTGAGGGCACCGGCAGCGCGAAGTCGGCCACCAGGTCGGCGACCGGTCCCTTGGCGGCCATGTACTCCAGCTGGTCGGCGACGATCTGCTCGATCCTCGGCTCCAGGGCCTTCATCCGCTTGACGGTGAACTGCCCGGTGAGCTGCTTGCGGTAGAACCCGTGGTCCGGCGGGTCCTCGTTGATGAACAGGCCCGGCTTGGGCGGCTGCTCCTTGAAATCCTCCGGCATCTCCCGGATCGGGTTGGCGCGCTGCCGGTTGCGGGAGCTGAAGGTGACCGGATCGGCCAGCAGCGCCCGCACATCGGCGTACTTGGTCACCAGCCAGCCGATCTCGCCGCCCGGGTAGAGCAGCCGGCTCACCGGGAACTCGGCACGCAGCTCACCGAGCCGCTGCGGCGGGTGGAACGGATCCTCGGAGACGAACGGCAGTGGAGCCGGTTGCGGCAGCTGATCGTGAGCTACCGGACAGCGGCTGACGGTCTCGGTCATCGTGGTGGTCCCCCCTCGCTCGGGAATGCCCTCACCACTGGACAGTACAGAACTGTTTTGTACCTAGCTACCGAATTAGTACCCAATTCAGGGACTTCTCAGCGAGTTACATCATGTGGGTGAGGAGCGGCTTGACCAGCTTGTCCACTACCCGGTTGACGAGCTCTTCCGGGTCGTCGGTGCCGGGGACCAGCATCCGGGCCATGGCCACGGCGAACGGGCAGAGCAGCATCAGCTCGGGATCCACGTCCTCCGGCAGTTCGCGCCGCGCGATGGCCCGGTGGATCACGTCGAGGGTGCGTTCCCGGGCCCAGCGCTCGTCGGCCCGGTTCATCAGCAGCTGGTAGAGCTCCGGGTCGCGGCGGCTGCCCTCCAGGACCGCGAGCATCAGGCCCGGCCGGCTCACCTGGGGCAGCTGCAGCCAGTAGAGCATCATCAGCCGCAGGTCACCGAGGAAGCTGCCGGTGTCCGGCACGGTGAACTCCAGGTCCACATGCCGCAGCGCGTCCATGATCAGGTTCGCCTTGGACGGCCAGCGCTGGTAGAGCGTCGCCTTGCTTGCCCGCACCCGCTGGGCGATCAGGTCCATGTTGAACCGCTCGTAACCGACGTCCGCGACCGCGTCCAGTGTGGCCGCGTAGACCTCCTGCAGGCGCCCCGGGTCGGACAACGGGACCTTGCGGGTGGCGGTGCGAACGCGATCGGCCACGAATTCTCCAGTTCATCGAGCTGCGAACAGGACGCAAGATTAACGCGCCGGGTGGGACACTGTCGGGTTCCGTGCTGCTACAACCGCAGTACGTGGGACATACCGTGTCCAGCGGACGACCCTGATCGTTATGTGGCGCTACCGTGAGCCGGTGACCGGCCTCGCCTCCTATCAACGTGTCATCCGCCGCAACCCCCATCTGATGGACGTGGTGCTGGCGGCCGGCCTGTTCGTCTGGGTGATCATCGGCCCGTTGCTCTCCCGCGGCGGCCACCACCATCCGCCGCGCTATCTGCTGGTGATCTTCGGCCTCATCGCGTGCGCCGCCCTGCTGTGGCGCCGTCGCTGGCCGATCCCGGTGCTGGGGCTGACCATGGCCACCTTCGCCGTGGCGACGTTCATCTCCGGGCAGACCCGGCCGATCAGCTTCACCGTGATCGTCGCGATGTACACGGTGGCGGCGAACCTGGACCGGCGCACCGCCGCGCGGGCGGCCCTCGCGGTGATCGCCGGCATGGTGCTGCTCGGCCTGATCGAGGAGGGCTGGGTCGAACCGGAGGTGTTCGCCGCGATCGCGTTCATCGTGATGGCGGTGGCCGTCGGCGACGCGGTCCAGCACCGGCGGGCCTACGTGCTGGCCGTGGAGGAACGCGCGGTGCGAGCCGAGCAGACCCGGGAGGAGACCGCCCGCAGGCGGGTCACCGAGGAGCGGTTGCGCATCGCCCGGGAACTGCACGACGTGCTGGCCCACCACATCGCGTTGATCAACGTGCAGGCCGGGGTCGCCTCGCATGTGCTGACCAGCCAACCGGATCAGGCCGCCGAAGCGTTGAAGCTGATCCGCAAGTCCAGCCAGTCGGTGCTCACCGAACTCCAGACCACCCTGGGGCTGCTGCGTCAGGAGGACCAGCCGGACGCACCCACCGCGCCCGCACCGGGCCTCGGTGGGCTCGACGAGCTGATCACCGCATTCACCGAGGCGGGCCTCCGGGTGAACCGGCGCGTCGACGGGATACCCGGCCCACTGTCGGCGGCGGTGGATCTAACCGCCTACCGGATCATTCAGGAGTCGTTGACCAATGTGCGCAAACACGTCGGCCCGACCGAGGTGGACCTGCTGCTGCGGTACGCGATCGGCCAGCTGATCATCGAGGTGCGTAATCGGCGGCCGCCGGCCGGAACGGCGCCCGCCGAGGGCACCGGGCACGGACTGCGCGGCATGCGGGAACGCGCGGCGGCGGTGGGCGGCACCCTGGAGGCCGGTTCCACGGAGACCGGCTACCGGGTACGGGCCGTTCTGCCCGCCGAGGAGAATGGGTCACTGTGACGATCCGAGTGCTGCTGGCCGACGACCAGGCGCTGATGCGGGCCGGCTTCAAGGTGCTGGTCGACTCCGCCCCGGACCTCCAGGTCGTCGGCGAGGCCGCCGATGGCGCGGAGGCGGTACGGCTGGCCAGGGAACTGGCCGTCGACGTGGTGTTGATGGACATCCGGATGCCCGGCACCGACGGCCTGCAGGCGACCACGATGATCTCCGAGGACCCGGCGCTGGCCGAGGTGAAGGTCCTCGTGCTGACCACCTTCGAGATGGACGAGTACGTGTTCCAGGCGCTGCGCGCCGGCGCGAGCGGCTTCCTCGGCAAGGGCGTGGAACCGGCGGAACTGCTCGACGCCATCCGGGTGGTGGCCAGTGGCGAGGCGCTGCTCTCCCCCGCCGCCACCAAGAGCCTGATCGCCCGGTACCTGGCCCAGCCGGAGCCGGCCGAGCAGCCGACCCCGGCCGCGCTGGACGTGCTCACCGACCGGGAACGCGAGGTACTGGTCCTCGTCGCGAATGGACTGTCCAATGAGGACATCGCCACCAAGCTGACGGTATCCCCGCTGACCGCGAAGACCCACGTGAACCGGGCGATGATGAAGCTGCATGCCCGAGACCGCGCGCAGCTCGTCGTCCTCGCCTACGAGACCGGACTGGTCACCCCACGCTCTTCGTAGTCCCGAAGTTGGCGATGTTCGGGACTCGTTCCTCGCCCCGAACATCGCCAACTTCGGATCCGAACGGCCACCAGTTGAGTGGGCCGAGGAGTTTCATGGTCGCGGGCAACAGCACGCCGCGGACCAGGGTGGCGTCCATGATCACCGCGATGGCCAGGCCGACGCCCAGGGTCTTGAGCATCGTCAGCCCAGACGAGGCCAGCACACCCAGCACGACGGCGACGATCAACGCCGCCGCCGACACCACCCGGCCGGTGCTCGCCAGGCCTTCGGCCACCGCGCCCTCGTTGTCCCCGGTCCGCAGGTACTCCTCCCGGATGCGGGACAGCAGGAACACCTCGTAGTCCATGGACAGCCCGAAGGCCAGGCAGAACACCAGTACCAGCGTGCTCAGGTCGAGGAAACCGGTGACGGTGAAATCCCCGACCAGCCAGCGCAGATGCCCTTCCTGGAAGATCCACACCATCGCGCCGAACGAGGCGGTGAGGCTCAGCGCGGACAGCACGGCGGCCTTGACCGGCACGATCACGCTACGGGTGAACAGGAACAGCAGCAGGGTCATCGAGCCCAGCACGATGAGCGCCGCCCAGCCCAGCCTGTCCACAATGGCCTCCCGGGTGTCGACCAGGTCGGCCGCTCCCCCGGTCACCAGGCGCTCCCCCGGCGCGGGCAGCCCGCGCAGGTCGGCGATCAGCCGCCGGCCGGCCGCCGAGTCCGGGTTCGCGCCGGCTGCCACCCGCAACCAGGTCCCCCGTTCCGACGGAACCGGTTGCACCGCGCGGACATTGGCCACCTGGGACACCCGTGCCGCATAGTCCACGGTGGACTCCGCGGCGGTGTGCGGCAGCACGATCGACACCGGAGTGGTCTCCACGCCCGGGAACCGGTCCCGCAACTGGTCGGCCGCCACATGCGCGGCGGACCGGGCAGGCAGCACCCGGTCGTCGATGGTGCCGAACTCCGCGCGGCCGAACGGAATCGCCAGCAGTACCAGCAACACCGTCACCACCCCGCCGAAGATCACCGGCCTGCGCATGACGGTCCGGGCGATCCGGCCCCAGCCACCCGCGACCTCCGACCGGCGCCGGAACAGGGTTAACCGGTCGATGTTCGGCCCGAGCAGGGCCAGCGCCGGGATGAGCAGGGCGATGGCCGCCACCGCGGCGAGCGCCACGACGATCATGCCGACCACGGCCATGGATCGCAGGAACACCAGTGGGAACACCAGCATCGCGGCCAGTCCGAGGGCCACCGTGATCGCCGAGTAGATCACCGTGCGGCCGGCCGTGCTGAGCGTCCGGCGGACAGCGGACCCCGGGTCGTGGATCAGCTCCTCGCGGAATCTGGTGATGATGAACAGGCTGTAGTCCACGGCGAGGGCGAAGCCGAGCGCCGTGGTGATGTTCATGGCGAAGATGTTCAGCTCGATGAACCGGGACAACACGCTGAGCAGCGCCGCCGTGCCCACCACCGCGACCGCGCCGACTACGAGGGGCATCAGCACGGCGATCAGCGAGCGGAAGGCGAACAGCAGGATCAGGAAGGTCAGCGGCGCCGCGATCAGCTCGGCCGCCAGGAGATCGCGCTTGCTCCAGTCCTCGGCCTCCACATTGGTCTGGATCGAGCCGGTCGCGCTCACCACGATCTGGCCGCGTTCACCGGTCACCGCCGGCACGAGTTTGGCTGCGGTCTCCTGCGCGGCGCCCTCGTCCCCGGACAGCTGGGCGAGCACCAGCCCAGCCTTGCCGTCCTGGCTGCGCAACTGCGGGTACCCGGTGTCCCAGTAGGACTGTGCGAAGGCGACCCCGGGCCAGGACCGCACCCGCTCGGCCAGCGCCCGGCCCTCGGTCGCCATCGCCGGGCTGTCCACTTCGGACTCACCGGACACCAGCAGGACCAAATTCGGTGCCCCGCCGTGGAATTCGGCGGCGAGGACCTTGTCGGCACGCACGGATTCGGCATCGGGCGGCACATATCCGCCGCTCTTGAACTTCGGTCCGAGTACTCCGGCCAGCACGGCGGCGCCCACCGCGACGCCGAGCACGAGGAGCAGGATGGCGGTGGCGCGTCTAGTGGACAATCCCGGTCCCCTGCCAGCGAATCGCGGCGGCCGCGGCGAAGTCGCCGACGTGGGCGAACCCGCCCAGCACCACCAGGCTGTCGTCCTTGATCCGGCCGTCCCGCACGCCGCGCTCGAAGTTCACCGGCATCGCGGCGCCGAACATGTTCCCGCAGTCGTTGAAGCTCTCGATCTGCCGTTCCTGGTCCAGCTGGAGGGCTTCCCGCCAGTTGCGCAGGAACAGCCGGTTCGGCTGGTTGGTGATCAGCGTGTCGATCTCGGCGGTGGACACCCCGAGCCGGTCGCATACGGCGGTGATCACCTCGGGGACCAGGCGGTTCCCCCGGGACAGCACCTTGGCGATGCTGGAGTCGGAGAAGCCGAGCCAGCCCTGGCCCGCGTTGGGTTCCCAGTAGTGGTGCGGGGTGCTGCCGTCGCCGGTGACGATCTCCATGCCGCCGGCGAACTCACCCAGGTTGCGGCACTCGATCTCCAGCACCGGCGAGTGCGCCGAGGTGGTCACCAGTCCCACCCCGCAGGCATCGCCGGGCACCGGGGCCTCGACCCGTTTCCGCACCTCGGACTGGGTGTAGATCTTGCCCGCCGCGTTCTGCACGTTGCACAGCAACGCCGACTGGCCGGGTTCCAGCAGCCGGCGGGCCAGCGCCAGCATGTGCACGAACGAGGCGCACCCTCCATTGTGGACGTCGAGGACCCACTCCGGGTACATTCCCAGGCGCCTGGCCACCTCGGATCCGCAGCCGGTAAAAGGCTGATCGGGAACCTGGGTGTGTACCAGCAGCGCGTTCACCCCGCGCAGGCTGCGGGAACCCTGCCGATCCACAATGGACCGGGCCGCCCGTTCGATCATGTCCACGGCGGTCTCGTCCCGGGCGATGTGGTGCCGCCGCTGCGGCGGGGCAAACATCGCCGAGCTCTTCCTCGGCAGCGCGGTGAAGTAGGTCAGGTCGACCGGCTCGCCGGGCAGGTAACCGGCCACATCGGTCAGGCTGATCGCGGTCATCAGGCCGCCTCGCGACGCGCGGTGCGGTGTTCGCAGATGAGCTTGAGGTTGGTCAGTTCCAGGGTGTGCCCGGCGTAGAACATGTCCCAGAAGTCACCGACCCAGGCCCGGCCGCGGGGCGAGGCCTCCGGGTGCGGATTCTCGTCGTAGAACCGGTGATGGCAGTTGGTCCAGGTGACCACGCAGCCCGGTCGGCCGAGCACCAGTTCGGCCGGGACCACCCGCATCAGGTAGATCATCCAGAGCCGGTCGCCCTGGTCCCAGGCGCAGTGGAAATCCACCGTCATCGCGTCGTCGTTGGTCTCCGTCTTCACGAAGATCCGGGTGCCCTCGGTGAGCACGTCGGTGCCCACCAGCAGGTCGCCTTCCGGGCGGAGGTCCCGGGTGGTCATGCTCCACTCGTGCAGGTGCAGCGGGTCGCGCAGGTATTCGTAGACCTCGCGGGCCGGAGCGTCGACGTGCGTGTGGATGGTGCAGTACGGCCCGTAGACCTGGTGGTGCGGATAGACGGCATGGGTCATCTCGGCGACCGTCGCCAGCACGTCATCGCGATCACTGTTCTCCACCCGGACCAACCCGGGGATGTCAGCGAGATCGTTCATGCGGTTCTCCTGTCGTGCTGGGCGGCGATGAACGGCCGGAAAGGCGGCATCTCGTCGGTCGGTACGTCCACGGTGATCAGGCTGGGACCGGACAGCGCGGCGCCGGCCCGGACAGCGGCGCCGACCTCGGCCGCGGATTCGGCACGCACCACCGGCAGGCTCGGGAACATCGCGGCCACGCCGGACCCGATGTCGGCGGGCCGGAAACGGTTGAAGCTGTAGTCGGCGGCGTAGAACAGCTGCTCGCGGGTGACGCACATGGCGTGCGCGTTGTTGTTGACCACGATGAAGGTGACGTCGGCGTCGTACTCGATCGCGGTGTGGATCTCCATACCGTGCATGAAGAACGACCCGTCACCCGCCAGCACGTAGGTGCGCCGGGAGTCGCCGATGGCCGCGCCGATCCCGGCGCCGAACGTGTACCCCATGCCGCCCATGCCGAGGGCCACCACGCATCGGCCGTCCCGGGGCGCGGTCAGCCAGTGGATGGCCGCCGCGCCGATGTTCCCGGCGTCCACGAACACGTGCGCCCGCTCCGGCAGCGCCGTCTGGACCGCGGCGATGAGCTCCTCGTACCTGTTCCCGGACGCCACCATGGGCAGTCTGAGCAGGTCCGTTCGCATCGGATCCGGATCGCGCTCCGGCAGCCGGGCGGTGAGTTCGTCGAGGGTCATCCGCAGATCGCCGTCCAGGTTCAGCGCGGGAACGAACGGCGGCTCCGGGCCGACGCTGATCACGGGCACCGCGTGCACCACCGGGTCGAGGCCGTCCCTGGCCACCATGGGCAGCCGGGTGCCGACCAGCAGGCAGGCGGTGGCCTGTTTCGCGTATTCGATCACCTCGGCGTGGCCCATGACGCCGGTGACACCCAGGTAGGCCGGGTGCCGGTTGTCGAACGCGTCCTTGGCGTCGGGCGTGACCGCCACCCTGGCGGGCATCCGCCGCACCAGATCCAGGAGTTCGGTCTTCGCCCGGGCCGCGCCTTCTCCGGCGATCACCAGGATCGATCGGGCGTCGGTCAGCGTGCCGCAGGCGGCCGTAACGAGGTCGGCCGGCGAGCCGGCCACCGATCTCGGCCGGGACGGCGCCGTCGCCACCGGGATCAGGCTCTGCTGAATGTCCTTGGGCAGCAACAACACCGCCGGTCCCTGCGGTTCGGACTCGGCCGCGGCGATCGCCTCACCCAGGGCCTCCGCCATGTCGGCCGGGTCGGTCACCCGGCGGCAGTGCCGCGCGACCGCGGCGAACAGCGGGTAGGTGTCCAGGGAACCGGCCTGGCCGCTGCCCTCCTGGAACGCGCCACTGCCGTCCAGGGTGGTCGGCGGCTGTCCGACGAGCGCCAGTACCGGGATGCGGGAGGCGTGGGATTCGGCCAGCCCGGCGACCAGGTTCATCGCCCCGCCACCCGAGGTGGCCATCACGACGCCGAGCCGTCCAGTGACTCGTGCGTAGCCGTCGGCCATCATCGCGGCGGAGCATTCGTGTTTCGCGACGACCCCGGAAATCCCCGAGTTCTGCAACGCGTCGTAGAGGTCCTCGATATTCGCTCCACCCACACCGAAAACGTTTTTCACACCGCGCCGCTGCAGCGCGGACACCACGAAATCCGCTACTCGCTGACGCTGCGGTTTATCCACGGCAATGCAGCCCCTTGGGCTAGTCGATCACTGCATTCGGATGCGAAGGTTTATCTCATATGTGGCCGGTACCGGACATCACCCATGTGGGTGACTCACCTGAGCTATACCTCAATTACCGCCGGTGATTGCTTGCGCAAACAGCCTGCTCAGCAGCGGTTTTGTGGGCGCTATGTGATGGGCACCTCAGTACGATCAGGTAAAAGGATTCCATGCAATACCGATATCTCCCCGTCCGGATCGGCCGCCGACTATCAATCAATAGGCTGGCCATCCGCAATATCACACAGCACTCACGATCGACACCGATGATCTACTGAAACCGGTTCTCACTATCGCAGAATCGTTCCGCTTAGTCGGCTGAACCTCGATTCGGCTGACGCTGATCGACAGTGCTGCTGAATGTATTCGATCTCAGGTTGCGCGCAGTCATCGCGCAGGCGAAGTTTGGGCGATCACCGGGCGATGTGAACCGCCGGTAGCCGCAGGGGCTTGCTTCGCCGACTTGGGGGCGTCGGCGGAAGAGGGCTTTGGAGGAGGAGACGGGTGGGGGCCCGCCTCTTTCCTGCCGGGGTGTTGGGTGGGGCACGCCGGTCTGGACTTTCGGGCGGCCTGCGGTCCCGTCGGGTCTTGATCACCTCCGGCGTGGACCCACACCGACCTGTGTGTGGCCGATGGGGCCAATGTGACTGGTGGTGCCCTTGTGAGTGAACAGGGTGGGGTCGATACCGGTTAAAGACGAATTTCGACCCCGAAAAGGTCTTTAACCATGCACAATCCGTTGGTCCACAGTGGACTGGACGCTGGATGGTTGGCGGCACCTTGGGCGGCGGGGACCCGATGGCGACGGACCGTGATCTGGGCGGCCGGGGGACCCAGAAGGTCAGGTCAGGCCGGGTACCCCAACCACACCCGGTCACCTCCACCTCAACAACCCAGTCCGGCGTGCGCCCACCCAACACGCCGGCAGGAAAGACGGCCCCGCCCACCCGTCTCCCCCTCCAAAGCCTCCTTCGCCAACCACCAGAAGCACCCCGAACCCGCCGTTATCCGGTGCCACCCTGGGCTGAACGGGCTAGTTCCATTGCCCCGTGAAGTACTCCGGGGTAAGCAGATGATCGCTTGCGAACTGTGTCTCCCGTCACTCCCACCACGGCAGCAGAGGACGCGGATCAGATGACCTCACCCCAGCCATGGGCACGCCGGGCCTTACTCGCCCGGCTCGGCGTGCTCGGTGCCGTACTCAGTGTCGAAAGCCTGTTACCCCCTGGCCTGGCGGCCGCCAGACCCCTGGATCTCCTCCGCCCGGCCCTGTCCACCCTGGCCAGGGACACGCTCAACGGCCTCGTCGCCTTCGTGGTCCCCGGCCAGGACGAGTACTCCCGGGCCCAGGGCACGCCCAGCGCCTCGCCGGGTGGCCTCCAGGCAAAGGGAACCGACTTCCTGATCGAGGCACTGGACAACTTCGTGCCCTTCCCCGACCAGATCGCCCGCCCGCTGGCGGCGGCGTTCGCCTCCGGCGCCGCCGATCTGCCGCTCCCGGCGGTGCTGCACGGACCGTCCGATCAGCAGGTGTCCACTGTGGACAAGGCACTGCGGTCGCTGTTGCAGAACGACGAGACCGTCCCGCTCTCCCTTGTCATCGCCCTCCTGCTGAATCTGGTGGGCTCCCAGGTGAATCCGCTGTCACTGCACGGCGCGTTCGCCTCACCGTTCTCCCGGTTGTCCTTCGCCGACAAGGCCAGGACCTTCCAGCTCATCGAAGGTGGCGACGCCAACCTGGTGGCCACGCTGGACGCTGGCCTGCCCCAACCACTGCGGCAGTCGCTGTCCGGACTGCTGAAGTTCGTCGGCGGCGCGCTGCTGGAGTTCTGTGCGTTCGGGGTGTTCTCCGAATGGGCCGTCTACGACAAGAAGAACCGGCAGCTCACCGCTCGTCCGGTGGGCTGGCAGCTCAGCGGCTACCAACCCGCCGGGCCGGTCGAGGGCTGGGACGAGCTCCGCGGGTACTACCAGGGTCGGACGGAGGTGCGGGACTGATGCGCGACGTGATCGTCATCGGCGCCGGGGGCGGCGGGCCCGTCGTCGCCGCCGAGCTGGGTGGCCGGGGCCTGGACGTACTGCTGCTGGAAGCCGGGCCACGGCACGCGAAGCCACGCGAGGAGTGGAGTCACTTCGAGAACGACGCCAACTCCCCCATCAACGGCTACCTGCGGTTCGGACCGTCCGATCGGAACAAACCGGCGTGGTTCCGGGAGACCCCGCAGAACTCCTTCCTCTGGCAGCTGTCCGGGGTCGGCGGCACCACCCAGCACTACTACGGCAACTGCCCGCGCGCCTATCCCGGCGTGTTCGCCGACTACCAGGGACCGGACGCGGCCGCCTACGACACCGCACACCGATTCCCGTTCGGCTACAACGAACTCGTGCCCTACTTCGAGTGGGTCGAGGCGACGCTGCCGGTGCAGACGGCCGCGATGGGCACCAAGGAATCAGTGTTCTTCCGCGGCTGCGAAACCCTCGGCATCCCCGTCCAGACTGGCAAGACCAGCAGGCAGGCGAGTTATCGCCCGCAGGAGAACGCCATCCTGCAACCCGGCGGTAACGCGGGCCGCACCACCGACACCGCGAAGCTGACCTTCCCGCTCGCCACCGGCTGCACCTTCTGCGGCTACTGCTTCCAGGGCTGCATGCAGCCGATCGCCGCGCCACGCAACAAGTTCGCCAAACGGTCCACCGACAATAGCTACGTGCCGATGGCGATCACCGCCGACGCCTGGTCCCCGCACGGCAGGGCGGTCACCCTGCTCACCGACGCGTTCGTCACCCAGATCCACGTCGAACACGGCACCGCGACCGGGGTCAGCTGGCGGGACGACCGCACCGGCGAGATCCACCGGGAGGATGCCAAGGTCGTGGTCATGGCCGGCGGCTGCACCGAGTCACCCAGGCTGTGGCTGAACAGCGGGCTGCCGAATCCCAACGACTGGGTCGGCCGCGGCTACACCGATCACTACTTCGACTGGCTGATCGGCCTGCTCGACGAGGAGACCGGGTCGTCCAAGGGCGTGGGCTCTTCGGCGCGATGCGACTTCCCCGGCTACGGCGGGCTGGAGAACGTGGGACTCGCACCCTCGCTCCAGGCCTTCTCCATGACCTTGTCCGACAGCGGGATCCAGGGTCAGTACGCCAACGGCCGGGGCGCGACCGGACCGTGGGACGGGCCCGCCGGGCGGCTCATCGGCCCGCAGCTCAAGGAGGTCATGGAACACGGCGTCGACCGGCTGCTCAACGTCCTGGTGATCACCGACGACGATGTGGAGGCACAGAACCGGGTACTCCGCTCCGGGCTGCCCCTCGCGGACGAGCACGGACCCATCCCCAAGGTGGAGTTCCACGCCCGCAACCGGACCGCCCGCACCGTGCGCAACCGCGAGTTCCTGGCTCATCGGGCCGCCGAACTGCTGCGGGGCGCGGGAGCCACCCGGGTGCTGCGGATCGACTGGGCGCCGCTGATCCTGCACGTCCAGTCGACCATGCGGATGGGCATGTCCGAAGCCGATTCGGTGCTGGACGCCTCGGCGGAGGCACGATGGGTGAAACGGCTGTTCGTGGCGGACAACTCGGCCCTCGCCAACGGCCTCGGCGGGCCGAACCCCACCCTCACCACCCAGGCGCTGGCCACCCGCACAGCCGAGACCATCTTCCGCCGGTACTTCGGCGGCGATCCGTGGGTGGCCCGCGAGGCGCCGGTCGTCTCCACGGACGACCGGATCAGCGCTGCCCTGGCGGCGCGTGGTCTCTAGGACCGGTAGTGGCTTTCAGGCCGCTCGACCCGGCCTGAAAGCCACCGGCAGCGTGGCGCCCGCGACACGCCACGCTCACCGGACCCGATCCTGACGAGTTTCGGGCTTATCCCCGTGCCCGAAACTCGTCAACATCGGGTCCCGCTTCAGGCGGAGAGGGTGGCGTGGCCGAGGCGTCCCTCGGTCCGGATACGCGGGAACATCCCGTGCACCGCGGTCTCCACGATCTCCCGGATGGTCAGTTCGATCATCGGTTCCAGCACGCTACCCACGCACGGGGTACCGGCGTCGATGTCGAACTCGGCGAACAACGCGGTGTCCAGGCCCTGCTGCCGCATCACCCAGCGGCCGGCGAAGCTCTCGAAGTCACCGCTGGTCATGTCGAATCGGACTTCCAGGCGATCGCGCAGGAAGTGCTCCTCCTGAATCCATCGCAGCTTGCCGGTCGGTGCTTCCACTTCCCAGCTCGAACTCCCCCATGCCCGCGGCCAGGTGGAATGCACCATGGTCGACCGGATCTGCGGCACCAGCTGGGGATAACGCTCCCAGCGAATGATCGCGTCGAACACATTGAGGGCCTTTTCACCGCAGACCAGTACGTCCACCTCTACCCGTCGCATACCCGAAACCGCCTTTCGAACGTTCCGATCGTCAGGTCACGCGTCCAGGAACATGCCGTTAACCGGCATGTTCGAGTGCAGCACCGCAGGTGTTTGACCTGCGTGAAGACAGTTATTCACGCGTATTTCACACAGCTAATGTAGAGCTAAAGTGGGCGATTACAGCAAGGTCACGTTCAGATGTAAGCCCATTGGGTATTCAGTCGAATAAGCACATAACAGGTTTCACCTGAGCGCTCACACGGGCGTGCGGCATCCCCCACCGAGTGGGCGATAAACCAGGGTTAGTCGTTCGTTACCGTGCCTGGTACCGAACCGTGATCATCCATACACACAGTCAATACGCTTCCCGCTCAGCGGTGGTTCAAGCGGGCTTCACAGAAATCTTGGAAGCTTGCCGGGAGGTAGCGCAGGGGCGCGGCCGGCCTGACAGAAGATCACGGTGATAAGCCGTGATAAAAGCGTGATGGCCCGCCTTGCCGGGGCAAGGCGGGCCACTACGGGACGGTGCTGATAACGCTTACCGTGTTAGCTGTCACCCGCCTGGCGGGCAGCGCGGCGTTCCTTGCGTCCCTCGACGATCGTGTACAGCGTCGGCACCACGATCAAGGTCAGCACGGTGGAGCTCAGCAGGCCGCCGATCACCACCACGGCGAGGGGTTGCGAGATGAATCCGCCGCCCCCGGTGAGGCCGAGCGACATGGGCACCAGGGCGCAGATGGTCGCCGCCGCGGTCATCAGGATGGGTCGCAGCCTGCGCTTGCCACCCTCGGCCACCGCCGTCGCCACGTCCATGCCCTGCTCCCGATACTGGTTGATCAGGTCGATCAACACGATCGCGTTGGTGACCACGATGCCGACCAGCATCAGCATGCCGATCAGCGCCGGGACGCCCAGCGGGGTGCCGGTGATGAGCAGCAGCACCAGCGCGCCGGTGGCCGCGAACGGGATGGACACCAGCAGGATCAGCGGCTGGATCAGCGACTTGAAGGTGGCGACCATGATGATGAACACCACCGCGATGGCCACCAGCAGCGCCATGCCGAGGTCGGAGAACGCGTCGGCCTGCTGCTGGCTCACGCCGCCGAGCTCGTAGCTCGCGCCGGTCGGCAGCTTCAGGTCCTTCAGCCGGTTGGTCATCTCCGTGGTGGTCTTGCCGATGTCGGCGGCCGAGGCCTTGGCCGAGACGGTGGCGGTGAGCACGCCGTCGGTGCGCTTGATCTGCACCGGACCGTCCACGATGGACACCGTCGCGATGTCCGCCAGCCGGACCGCGCCGGCCGGGGTGGTGATCGGTACACCACGCAGTTCGTCCACTGTGGTCGGTGTGGTCCCGTTGCGCAGCACCACATCCAGGGTTCCGCCGTCGGAGGCGATCTGGGTGACCGGCGCGCCCTTGAACGCCCCGGCGACCAGCTGGCCCACGGTCTGGTCGGTCAGGCCGAGCGGACCCGCCTTGGCCCGGTCGAGGCTCACCTGCACCCTGGGCACGCTCTTGGCGATGTCACTGGTGACCTCGCTGGTGTCCGGGGTCTCGGCGACGGCCTTGCGCACCTGCTCGGCCGCGGCATCCAGAGACTTCTGGTCCTGCGCCTTCACCGACACCTGCACGCCGTCGGAGTTGAACCCGCCCGCGTCACCGCCGCCGATGCTGACCTTGCCGATGGTCTTCTCGTCCAGCTTGGCCAGCCGGTCCTTCAGCGTCGGGGTGAACTCCTCGGCGTCCTGGTCCTCGTTCAGCGTGATGGCGTAGTTGGCCCGGTTGGCGTTGCCGCCGCCTCCGCCGAACGGGTTGGCGCCCGCGCCGACGGTGACCTGGTAGGACTTCACCTCACTGGACTCGCCGAGGATCTTCTCCACCGGCTCGGCGGCCTTGTCGGTCTGCCCGAGGCTGCTGCCGATCGGCATGATCTGGGTCAGCTGCATGACGTTCTGCCCGGACTGGCTGATGAAGTTGGTCTTCAGCAGCGGGGTCAGTCCCAGCGTGATGAACAGCGTGACCAGAGCGATGGCGATGGTGGTCTTGCGCCGCCCGGTGGCGAACGTGATCACCGGCGCATACGCGCGCTCCAGTGCGGTGTCTTCGTCCTCCTGGTGCCCGTCCTTACTGGGCTTGAGGAACCAGTAGGACAGCACCGGGATGATGGTCAGCGCGACCAGCAGCGAGGCCAGCAGGGCCACGGTGACGGTGACCGCGAACGGCGCGAACAGTTCGCCGACCAGGCCACCGACCACGGCGATCGGCAGGAACACCGCGACCGTGGTGAGGGTGGACGCGACGACCGCACCGGTCACCTCGCGCACGCCGCTCAGCACCGCCTCCAGGCGGTCCTCTCCCCGATCGATATGCCGTTTGATGTTCTCCAGCACCACAATCGAGTCATCCACCACCCGGCCCACCGCGATGGTCAGGCCGCCGAGCGTGAGCAGGTTCAGCGAGTAGTCGCCGGCCCACAGCACGATGAGCGCGATCACCACGGACAGCGGGATGGACACCGCCGTGACCACGGTGGACCGGACGGAGAACAGGAACAGCAGGATCACCAGCACCGCGAACAGCAGGCCGAGCAGGCCCTCGGTGGTGAGGCCGCTGATGGACTTCTGCACGAACGGCGCCTGGTCGAAGACGGCGGTCAGCTTGCCGTTCTTGCCGAGCTCCTTCGCCAGGTCGTCCAGCTTGTCGGTGACGGCCTTGGACACCTCGACGGCGTTGCCGTCCGGGCCGACGGTGATGGAGACGCCGAGGCTCTCCTTGCCGTTGGTGCGGGTGATCGAGGTGGCGGGCGCCGCGGTCTGCTCGACGGTGGCGATCTGGGACAGCGGCACCGCACCGCCGGTCGGCGTGGCCAGGCTCAGCGCGCGGAGTTCGTCGATCGACCCGATACGGCCGCCGACCTGCACGGTGAGGCTGCGGCCGTCCTGGCCGACCTGCCCGGCCGGGATGGGGGTGCCCGCGCCCTTGAGGGCAGCGGTGATCGCGTCCGGCTTGAGTCCGAGTTGGACGATCGCGGCGATGTTCGGCGTGATGGTGACGCTCTGGTCGCGGGCACCGGTGACCGTAGCGTCCTGCACGCCGGAGATCTCGCGGAGCTTGGGAACGACAGTGTTCTTCAACCTCTCGGCCAGCTGGCGCTGGTCGAGGTCCGCACTTGCCGCCAGGACCACTGCGGGCAGGTTGTCGGTGCTACCCGCCAGCACCGCGGGCTTCACCCCCTGCGGCAGCGTGGAGCCGATCCGGTCGATGGCCCGCTGGATCTTGCCGGTGGCGTCGTCGATCTTGGTGCCGTAGTCGAACTCGGTCTGGATCGCGGACGAGCCGTCGCTCGATGTGGAGCGCACCCCGGTCACGCCGGGCACGCTGCGGATCGCCTGTTCCAGGGGCTGCGTCACCTGTTGGTCGACCACGTCCGGGCCCGCGCCCGGGTACTGGGCGACCACCGAGGCGACGGGGAACTCCAGGGACGGCAGCAGCTGCTGCTTGAGTTTGGGGATCGCGTAGAGCCCGAAACCGGTGAGCACCACCGCTACCAGGACCACGAGGGCCCGATGGGTCAGGCTGAGCCTGGCCAACCTCGTCATTCGTCTCTCCCTGACCTTATGGGCTGATCTAACACTTAGCTACAGACGAACTGTCTGTACCACCCCAACCGGTGTTACGGTCTGGGCTCCGGTTCTTAACCAGTGCTCAGGAGGCGTGTGTGGCGGCGGAGCGACCTCGGATCATCGAAGAGATCCTGAGTGCTCAGCATGTGCTAGGACAGCTTCTGGCGCAGCGCGGACACAGCCCTCTGCTCGATATTCACCTGACCATGCAGCAGCTCAAGGCGCTGTTGGTGATCACGACCCGGCACGGCGCCACCGGACAGGAGCTGGCCGCGTCCTTCGGGGTCAGCCTGGCAACGGTCACCGGGATCGTCGATCGGCTGGTGGCGCAGGGGCTCGTCGAACGGCACGAAGATCAGCGGGACCGGCGAGTGCGCAGGCTCACGCCCACCGATTCCGGTGTGCGGTTGATCGAGAAGCTGCGGGACGCGAACTCCGCGGGCATGCGGCAGCTGCTGGAACATCTGGACGGCGAGGAACTGGCCGCGCTGAGCGCGTTGATCCTGCGGCTGACCGATATCGCCCAGGGGCTAGAGATCTGACGCTGCGCGGAGCACTTTCCATGGAAACTGCTCAGGCTGTGGCGAACTCTGTCCAGGGGCTAGATCAGGTCGAGCAGTAGCTTCGCGTTGAGCGCGGTGATGGCGGTACCGATCAGCAGCGCGACTCCGGTGAGCCACCAGGGATTGGCCAGCACGCCCATGATCCGGCGTTGCGCGGTCAGCCAGATCAGCGGGAACAACGCGAACGGGATGCCGAAGGACAGCACCACCTGGGACATCACCAGGGCGGCGGTCGGATCGATGCCCAGCGCGAGCACCACGAGTGCCGGGGCCAGGGTGATAGAGCGGCGCAGCATCAGCGGGATGCGCATCTGCAGGAACCCGGCCATCACCACCTGCCCGGCGTAGGTGCCGACCGAGGAGCTGGCGAAGCCGGAGGCCAGCAGGGCCAGCGCGAAGGCCAGCGCCCCGAAGCTGCCCAGGGCAGTGCCCAGCGCGCTGTGCACGCTTTCGAGGGTCGAGATGTCGCGACCGACGAACAGCTGCGCCGCGATGATCAGCATGGACAGGTTGACCAGCCCGGCGATGCTCAGCGCCAGCAGCGTGTCCATCCGCTGCTCGCCGAGCAGCCTGCGCCGCAGACCCACCTCGTCTCCGGTACCGATGCCACCTTGGCCGTGCCTGCGCATGTGGCCGGCGGTGAGCGAGGAGTGCAGGTAGATGACGTGCGGCATCACGGTCGCGCCGAGGATGCCGGTGGCCAGCAGCACGCTGCCGGGAGCGAATCCCGGTTTGAGGCCGGAGATCATCTGGTTCACGTCCAGGCCGGCGCGGACCAGGTTGTACATGAAACCCGCGAAGATCACGGCGAGCAGGCCGCCGATGGCCAGCTCGAACCGGCGGTAACCGCGGGTCTCCAGGCCGAGCAGCACGAAGGCGACCAGGCCGGTGATCAGGCCGCCGACCCACGGCGGGATACCGAACAGCAGGTTGAGCGCGACGGCGCCGCCGATCACCTCGGCCAGGTCCGTCGCGATGGCGACGAGTTCGGCCTGGAACCAGAGGAACCAGACCACGGGCCTGGGGAAGTTCTCCCGGCACTGCTCGGCGAGGTCCCGCCCGGAGGCGAGGCCGAGTTTGGCGGACAGCGTCTGCACCAGCATGGCCATCAGGTTGGCCGCGACGATGACCCACAGCAGCCGGTAGCCGAACTCGCTGCCACCTGCGAAGTTGGTGGCGAAGTTACCGGGGTCGACGTAGGCGACCGCGGCGACGAATGCGGGTCCCCACATGGTGACGCGCGAAAGCCGACGCTTCTTGGTCATCGTCACCTGCGTCGCCTCCGTCATAGCACCGAAGCATAAGCCTGAGTTCGGGCCGGATTGAACCTCTGTCCGGGTCCGATTGGATCACATGGGCGGAAGGGAATACGGCTACATTACTGACGAGTAGTTATACGTCTGGAGGCGTGATGTCGGTTCAGGTGGAAAAGAACGGCCCGGTGACCACGGTCATCCTGTCCCGGCCCGAGGTCCGCAATGCGGTCGACGGTCCGACGGCAGCAGCGCTGGCCACGGCCTTCCGCGAGTTCGACGCCGATCCCTCGCAGTCCGTGGCGGTGCTGTGGGGTTCCGATGGCACGTTCTGCGCGGGCGCGGACCTCCACGCGGTGGGCACCGAGCGCGGCAACCAGTTCTCCGACGACATGTCGGCAGACGGCCCCATGGGCCCGACCCGGATGAAGCTGAGCAAGCCGGTCATCGCGGCCATCTCCGGGTACGCGGTCGCGGGTGGTATCGAACTGGCGGCGTGGGCCGACCTGCGGGTCGCCGAGGAGAACGCGGTGCTCGGCGTGTTCTGCCGCCGCTGGGGTGTGCCGCTGATCGACGGTGGGACCTTCCGGCTGGCCCGGTTGATCGGCGAGAGCCGGGCGATGGACCTGGTGCTGACCGGCCGCCCGGTGGATGCGGCCGAGGCACTGTCGATCGGCCTGGTGAACCGGGTGGTTCCGGTCGGCGAATCCCGTAAGGCCGCCGAGGAACTGGCCCTGCAGCTGGCGGGCTTCCCGCAGGAGTGCATGCGCAACGACCGGCTGTCCCTGCTGGACACCGCGGGCGAGTCCGAATCGGAGGCGTTGCGCATCGAGACCGGCTACGGCTTCGAATCCATCAAGCACGTGCTGGAAGGCCTTACCCAGTTCCGATCGGGTAAAGGCCGGCACGGCGAATTCTGATCCTTACCGTTCCGGGATCGAGTGGTGTCAGACCCCTAATGACTTCCGAACGGCCCGTGTTCACTGCGGGATGTTCATCTGCTCGCACCGTGCTGATGCCTGTCTAACCCCGGGCTTGTGAAGCCTCACCACAGGCCGGCGCAGCACGGTACTGGCGGTGGTGGTCTGGTCCGCCGGGGCGCAACGCCTACACACCTCGTGGACCGTCGGAGTCCTCGTGCAAGACCGGCACGCACGGCGTGTCCAGGCCACCTCCACCAGCCGCTGCGGGCAGGTTTGCTCGTGGTTCGAGCCCGCCCGCACGGCACACACCTCGCACAAGCTGAGCCCTCGAGCTCTAACGCGAAGACCGGGACCGTGCGGGTCGCTGGGATCGCGAACGGCTCATCGGAGGTCAGGCCATCGAGCCTCGTCATTAGGGCGCCGCGCGTTCTCGCCAGGGTCTTGCGACCAGCAGAGGAACCCCTGAACGAGGAGGTCGACAACTTGAAGGTGTTCTGTGGGATCGACTGGGCGGAGAAACACCACGACATCGCCCTGATCGACGCCGAGGGCAAACTGGTCGCCAAGCGCCGGATCACCGAGACAGTGGACGGCTTCGCCGAGCTGACCGCCATGCTCGCCGAGGCCGGTGACACCGCCGAGAACCGGATCCCCGTGGCCATCGAAACACCGCGAGGGCTGTTGGTCGCCGCCTTACGGGCCACCGGCCGGGCGATCTACGCGATCAATCCGCAGCAGGTCGCGGCCTATCGCACCCGGCATTCTGTCTCCCGCAAGAAATCCGACCACGCCGACGCCAAGACACTGGCCAACATCCTGCGCACCGACGCGCACGAGCACCGGACGCTGCCCGCCGACACCGAGCTCGCCCGCACGATCGCTGTGCTGGCCCGCGCCACACAGGACGCGATCTGGCGGCGGAGCAAGGCCAGCAACGAGCTGCGTTCCCTGCTGCGGGAGTACCACCCCGGGTTCCTCGAAGCGTTCGCCGGTGGATCCGCCACCAACCTGACCACGGCCGAAGCCCGTGCCGTGCCGGCCATCGCTCCGACACCAGCAGCCACCGCCCGCCTGACCAAAGTCAGGATCAGCGCAGCGTTGCGTCGTGCCGGACGCCAGCGCGGCATCGACAAACGGGCCGCGGAACTGCACGAGGCCCTGCGGCGTCCTCACCTGCGACACGAACCACTGGTCGAAGAAGCGATGGGCACCCAGGCACTACGACTGCTGGCCACCCTCGACACCGAGTGCGCAAGCGTTGAGCAACTCGGCAAAGCCACCGCCGACGCCTTCCACAAGCACCCGGACCACGCCGTGATCATCAGCTTCGCCGGTCTCGCTGACCTGACCGGCGCCCGGGTATTCGCCGAGATCGGCGACGACCGCAACCGTTTCGCCGACGCCCGCGCGCTCAAGGCGTTCGCCGGGTCCTCACCGGTGACCAAGGCCTCCGGCAGCAGCGAGTCCGTGACGTTCCGACGAGTGAAGAACGACCGCCTGGCGGCGGTCGGCTGGATCTGGTCCTTCGTCGCGTCCACCAAAGCAGCCGGCCCAGCACTGCACTACCAACGACGGCGAGACCGCGGTGACCGACACGCAGCCGCTCTGCGGCACCTCTACAACCGCCTGCTCGGCCAGCTCTATCACTGCCTCCAGACCGGCCAGCAATACAACGAGGCGATGGCCTTTCCGAACCAGCTCCAACAAGCCACAGGTTGACAGCTTCGCGTGATCGGAGGTCTGTGGTACCCATGTTTTGGGAATCCCACAGGGGGTGCGGATGGAGTTGCTCGACCGGCTGGAGCAGGCGACGGAGTTCGCCGCATCATGGATCGCGCAGGTCAGCGAGGCGGACTGGCCTGCGGACACGCCGTGCACCGAGTGGTCGGTGCGGCAACTGGCCAACCACCTCATCGGCGGCACCCTGCTGCTGAGCCAGGTGGCCAGTGGACAGCGGGTGGAACCGATGGCGCTGGCGCCCAGTACTACGGCCAACACCGAGTACCGGGGGCTGTCGGCGGTGGATTCGTATCGAACGGCGACCAAGCACGCTCTCTCCGCGCTCGGCTCCCCTGGCGCGCTGCGTCGGCGGTGGGCCATGCCGTTGGGGCCGTTACCTGGGTCGGTGCTGGGGAATTTGCTGATCTTCGATGCTGTGGTGCATGGGTGGGATCTCTCGCGGGCTTTGGGGCGGCCGGCTGTGCTTTCGGATGAGCTGGTGTCGCATGTGGACTGGTTTGCTCGGGGGTTTGTTCAGGCTTCGGCTCGGGGGCGGATTTTTGGGGCTCCGGTTGCGGTTGCGGAGGGGGCTTCTTCTTGTGACCGGCTTATGGGGTTTTTGGGGCGGGCGGTTTAGGGGCTTCTTGCTGTCCGCAGAATCCGGACGCCCAGGACCGCACCCATCCACACCCCGCCCACCAGTCCACACCCGGCCCCAAACCCCCCTTGACAGCCCCCGAGCGCCGCTAATGTGGAGCCCGGCTCCCTTAGAGGGCGGTCTGCCCCCGGATTGGGGCGGGGAATGTTCCGGGAAAGCCTCGCGGAGCGGGGTGTGTGGTCAGAAGGTGGCGATCGGGTTGACCGGGCTGCCGGAGGTACCGGCGAACCGGACCGGGGCCACCGCGAGCTGGAAGTCCCACTGGCCGAGCTCGGTGGCCGTGGCCGCGCACGCCTCCAGGTCGCAGTTGTCCAGCAGCCACAGGCCCATCGCAACCAGTCCTACCGCGTGGACGGGCATCAACACGTCGTCGTACCCGGACGGCTGAACATCCTGCGGGGTGTCGGCGCCGATCAGCGCGACGCCCCGTTCCTGTAGCCACGGCAGGCAGGACGCGTGCCAGCCGGCCTGGGTGAAACCACCCGCCGCCGCACCGGTCTCGTGCCGGGCGCGGCCGTAGCCGGTGCGCAGGAGTACCGCGTCGCCGGGTCGCACCCGCACCCCCTGGCGGCGCTCGGCCTCATCGAGGTCCTCGGGAAACACGCCCTGTCCCGGTTCCAGCCATGGCACACTGCGGACCTTCGCGATGTCCAGCAGGACACCACGCGTGACGATTCCGTTCGCCGCCGCGGTGACCGCCGCCCACGCCGACCCCGTTTCAGCGTCGACCAACGAGTGCGATCGCCCGTTGTACATCGCGCCGTCCCAGAAGATGTGGCACGGCGAGTCGATGTGGGTGATCGTGTTGCCGTGGAACAGGATGCCGAGCCGTTCGTTGGAGAAGCCCCAGCGCCGGTCGTTCCGGAACCCGGGCAAGGGCATGTTCTCCGCACCCGGCATCTCGGCGGCACACGGACACGTCGTCGTCGACCGCTCCATCTCCTCCGGTACGGCGACCTCCCACGCACACGACACGCTCCTGCCGTGGCGCACGGCCCGGGCCGCCGCCAGCCGGACGTCGTCGGTGATGTGGTTCAGCGTGCCGAGCTCGTCGTCCTCGCCCCACCGCCCCCAGTTCGACAGCGTGCTGAAGTACCCGAGCACCTCGTCCTGAGTGGGTAGCGTCATGATCCGACCCTACCTACCTGGCGGCAAGCCACTCGTCGAAGTCGACAGCGGAGATGCGTTCGTCGTGGACGTCGGCCGCCGCGTCGGAGGCGAGCCAGACGATCGGCTTGGCCATGATCGAGGCGGGCAGTACCTGCTCGCCTTCAGGCAACGCATCCAGGGGGACCATGCCGGTGGCGGTGGTGCCGCCGGGCAGGAGCTGGTTCACCCGGATTCCGGTGTGCCGCAGGTCGGCGGCCATGATCCGGGACAGCGAATCCGTGCCCGCGCGGGACGGCGCGTAGGGCGAGAACCCGGGTCGGCGGTAGGCCTCCGGGCGGATGGCGATGTTCACGATCCGCCCGCCACCGGCCTCGAGCATCCGGGGCACCACCTCGCGGGCCACCAGGAAGTAGCCGACCAGGTTGGTGTCGATCACCGCCTGGAAGTCGTCCGGGGAGACCTCCCAGAATCCGGGTGGCTCGACCAGGAAACGCGGGTTGATCGAGTTCATCCCGCGGCCGGCGTTGTTCACCAGCAGGTCGATCCCGCCCAGCCTGGTCCAGGCCTCGTCCACCGCGCGCCGCACCGAATCCCGGTCCCGGGTGTCCAGGCCGATGCCGATCGCACCCGGCAACTGTCCGGCCACCTCGGCGGCCCGTTCGGCCGACCGGCCGGTCAGGGCCACCCGGACTCCGGATTCGGCCAGCGCGGTCGCCATGGCCAGGCCGAGGCCGCTGGTGCCGCCGGTGATCACTGCGTTCATGCACCGAACATTAGGCGGACCGGCTTCTTGTGTGCCCGATATGTGGCGTGTGAAGGTATCCGGGTGACCCTGCTGTGGAACCGGCGACATGTCGACCTCGGGCGTGTGTACTCCGCCGCGTGTCGTCGCGCCGGTTGATCCGCGCCCCATTCCCAGTCACCCCCAGCACAATCCTGGAGCCCTGCCATGTCTCCGTTATCCCGTCGCGCCTTCGGTGCACTGCTCGGTGGCACCGCCGTCGCGGCCGCCGCCGGTACCGCCGCGACACAGGAAGTCCCCTTCTCCCCCGTCGCGAACAACGCCACACCGGACAAGCCCAACATCTTGTTCATCTTCGCCGACGACCTGGGCTACGGCGATCTGTCCAGTTACGGCCACCCGGACATCAAGACGCCCAACATCGACCGGCTGGCCGCGCAGGGCATCCGGTTCACCGATGCCTACTCCGGCTCCGCCACCTGCTCCCCCACCCGGTTCAGCCTGTACACCGGACGCTTCCCCGGCCGGCTGCGCGGCGGGCTGGCCGAGCCGATTCCCAGCCCGAACCAGCTGCTCGGCATCCCGGTCGACCATCCGACGCTGGGCTCGCTGATCAAGTCCGCCGGGTACGACACCGGGCTGTTCGGCAAGTGGCACGCCGGCTATCTGCCCTGGTACAGCCCGACCAAGGTCGGCTGGGACACCTTCTTCGGCAACTTCGGCGGCGGCCTGGACTACTTCTCCAAGCTCGGCCTCACCGGGGAGTACGACCTCTACGAGGGTGAGGTGGAGTTCCAGGACCTGCGCTACTACACCGACATCATCACCGAGCGCGCCGTCGAGTACATCGGGCGCACACGCAGCAAGCCCTGGTTGATCAATCTCAACTTCACCACCCCGCACTGGCCGTGGGAGGGGCCCGGTGACAAGGCCGTCAGCGATGAACTCTCCGCTCGCATCCGCGCCGGGGAGAAGGGCGTGCTGCAGCACAAGGACGGCGGCTCCCTCGACGTCTACCGGACCATGGTCGAAGACCTGGACGCGGCTGTCGGCACGGTACTCAAGAAGATCAAGGACAGCGGGCAGGAGGACAACACCCTGGTGGTGTTCTCCAGCGACAACGGCGGCGAGCGGTACTCCAACAACGCACCGTTCTCCGGGAAGAAGTTCGGCCTCCAGGAGGGCGGCATCCGGGTACCCACCATCCTGCGCTGGCCGAAGCACGTCAAGGCGAACCAGGTGGTCACCGAGCCCGTCTACACCCCGGACTGGACCCCGACCCTGCTGGAAGCCGCAGGGGCGGCACCGCATCCGAGCTACCCGCTCGACGGCGCCAACCTGACCGGCTACCTGTTGCGTGGTGAGAAGTTCCCCCAGCGGGACCTGTTCTGGCGAACGAAGGGCGAACGGGCGCTGCGCCGGGGCGACTGGAAGTACTACCGGGGCACCGACGGCCAGGATGTGCTCTTCAACCTGCCGGCCGACCCGCGGGAGCAGGCGAACAAGGCCACGGCCGAACCCGCGCTGCTCAGGGACCTCAAGGCGTCCTGGGAGAAGACGGACGCCACGTTGCTGAAGTACCCCGGCTGACGGCTTCGCCCCAGCCCGGCGAGCCGGGCTGGGGCGAAGAGCCGGATCTACGGCTTGGGGAACGACGGCAGCCCGGGAAGTCCCGAACCGCCCGGCAGCCCCGGCGGTGCACCGGGCAGCCCGGGCGCACCGGGTACCGGCGGTCCGCCGCCACCTCCGGTGAGCAGCTTCATGATGTCCAGTGACAGGACCAGTTTCGGTCCGTCACAGGCGAACATCTCGGACAGTGGTTCCGATGTGGGTTTGGCCAGTGCCTTCACGATGCCCAGGGCATCCTGACAGGCCTTCTCATCGGGCAACGGCAGTAGCGGGATCTTGATCGCTGGAATCGTGGGCAGGCCCGGAATACCCGGCGGTGGCGGCAACGGCGGCGGTGGTGCCTCTGCTGCGTGCCTCGGGGCCGGAGCAGCGGTAGCCACGGGCAGCGCCCCCAGGGGCGCCAAGAACGAAGCGACTACCGCACTGACGACTAACGTGGAACGGACCAACCTCTGCACGATGATCTCCTCCCCGCCGGTTCAGGCGATCTGACCCGCATGGTGATGAACATGGGGCGTCAAGGTCGCGTCCGCACCGCCGGTGCGGGCCGCGAGTTCACTGCACAGGATCACCGCGCCAGAGGTGTTCCGGACGATCACCGAACCGTCCTCGCCGGGGATCAGCCACACCGCGGAGGCCGTGTTGATCGACTCCGGGTTGTCCGCCACCCGATCCTGCGGGGCGTGGTTACGGGTCCGGTAGGCGAAGGCGCCGAAGCCGATCGCCACGCACAACACGAACCAGATTCCCGGTCCGCCGAGCAGCGCACGCAGCGCCAGCTCGTCGGTGAAGGCCGCGGCCACCGCGGACTGCGTGGAGCCGTAGGACGGCAGCAGCTTCAGCGCCGCCGCGCCCGAGCTCGGGTTGACCAGCGGATTCTGCATCGCCACGTCCAGCAGGCTGACCACCAGGATCGCGAACATGCCGGCGAGTTCATTGGTCAGCACCAGCGCGAGCACGGTGCCGATACCGCCGTAGACCGCCGCCCCGGAGGCCAGGCCCGCCCACATCCACCAGGGCTGCTGCACGCTCTGGAAGATCGGGATCAGCAGCGCGGCATAGCCGGACACCACCGCCGAGATCAGCGCCAGTACCAGCAGTTTCCCGGTCAGCAACGCGGTCCGGGACAGCCCGGCCAGAACCAGCCGCTGGTCGAAGTCACCGGTGCGCCTGGTGGCGGCGAACATCATGAAGCTGACCACCAGGGTGACCGTGTTGACGGTGACGGTGATGACCGAGATCGCGTTGGCGGGCACGGTGAGCTGCATCCCGGTGGCTCGGACCATGAACCCGACCAGCGAGGTCGGGAACATGTACCGCACCACGAACAGCATGAACGGGATGAAGCCGACGATCATCAGCATGGCCAGCATGTTGCGGCTGTGCATGATCAGGTCGAAGCGCACCGAGGTGCCCAGCGACCGGAACCAGTTCTTCATGGCACCGCCTTTTCCAACCGCTGAACCGGCAGGTCCACCGGGCCGGACTTGGCCGCCGACATCACGCCGCCCCGCAGATACAGCAACCGGTCGAACCGGTTCGTGTCGTGCGCGATGTGCGAGATGATCAGCACCGAACAGCCCCGGGAACGCAGTTCGTCCGCGATCTTCCAGAAGTTGAGGTAGTTCTCCCAGTCGAAGCCCTGGTAGGGCTCATCCATCAGCACGACATCCGGATCGTGCATCAGCGCCAGGGTGAGGTTGAGCTTCTGCTGGGTGCCGCCGGACAGTTCCCCGGTGCGGGTCCGCCGATAGCTGCTGAAATTCAGCCGATCCATCATCTCGTAGGCGATGCCCAGGTTGCGGGCCCGATACGCCTGCTGGAAGTACCGCAGGTGCTGCTCGACCGTCAGTTCCTTGTTGAGCACGATCCGCTGTGGGCAGTACCCCAGTTTCCCGCTGTGCATCACGTCGCCGTGATCAGAGCGCAGCTCCCCCGCCAGAATGCGCAGCAGCGTCGTCTTCCCCGCGCCGTTCTCTCCGATAATGCCCATCAACTCTCCGGGCGCAACGGAGAAATCCACGCCATTAAGAACGGACTTGTGCCCAAATGACTTGCGCACATCCTTCGCCCGCAGACTGCTGTTCCCACTGAACAAGGAAACTCCTCGTTGTGTGTTCTCCTGTCACCCCGGCACCGCTCAATCGGCAGAAACGTACTGCCGCCTGATTGCAACCGCAAGTACACATTGTTCGGCTAGTTGATCACTCTTGGCTTCCAAGAATGGCCGCAGAGCCACGCCTGCGCGAACTGGGATTCCCGCCTACATCCACGCAGCTCAGCGAACCTGTCTGGAATCGTTCCAGCGATCCCCCCACCGGATGACACCGGAGCGGTGAATCAGACCGGAACGAGGTCTTTGCCTCCGTTCCGTGATCGGGAATGTCACACGTTCGACGGTTCATTCGTGTTCGCCTTTTTATCGGCGCGCACCTTTCTCCGGGCGTGGCTAGCGTGCTCATGGGGAATCGACTTGAGTGCGAATATCCAGCGAATCGGGCGCACCCATTGGGGTGGGAGATCGCGCCACCGGGGGCGCGTACACGCAAGTGCGTCGATGATTTGCTGGCCTAATTGATCATCTGGCGTCAGCGAAGGAGTCACCATGTCCACCGTGCCCCAGTCCGGGACCACCGACGCCATTGCGATCATCGGCATGGCGTGCCGATTGCCCGGCGGAATCGCGTCCGCCGAGGAGTTCTGGACCGCGTTGTGCGAGGGGCGGGACACCGTCGCGGAGGTTCCCGGCGACCGGTGGGACATGGAGCGGTATTACGACCCGGAACCCGGCGTGCCCGGCCGCACCGTCTCCAAATGGGCGGGATTGCTGGAGGACAACCTGGGCTTCGACGCCGCGTTCTTCTCGATCTCCGACGCCGAGGCCGCGCTGATGGATCCGCAGCAACGGCTGCTGCTGGAGACCTCCTGGGAGGCCGTGGAGCACGCGGGCATCGCCCCCGGCAGCATCGCGGGCACCCGGACCGGCGTGTACACCGGCATCATCCACAACGACTTCGCCGTACAGCTGGCCGAGCAGGGCCTGATGACCCAGCCGCACGCGGTCACCGGCACCAACCACAGCATCGGCTCCGGCCGTATCTCTTACCTGCTGGGCCTGAACGGACCCAGCCTCAGCCTGGACACCGCCTGCTCGTCCTCCCTGGTCGCCGTGCACCTGGCCTGCCAGAGCCTGCGCAGCGGAGAGACCGACATGGCCCTGGCCGGCGGCGTCACGGTGATCATGCGACCGGAGTTCAGCGTCGGCGCCTCCGGCTGGGGGATGCTGTCCCCGAACGGCCGGTGCGCGGCCTTCGACGACGGCGCGGACGGTTTCGTGCGCAGCGAGGGCGTCGGCATGGTGCTGCTCAAGCGCCTCGACGCCGCGCTGGCCGACGGGAACCGGGTCCTCGCGGTGATCCGCGGCTCCGCGGTGAACTCGGACGGCAACTCCGAGGGCGGGCTGATGGCGCCGTCCCGGGACGCCCAGGAACAGGTGCAGCGGGATGCCCTGCGAGCGGCGCGGATGGACCCGGCCCGAGTGGGGCTGATCGAGGCGCACGGCACCGGCACCCCGGTCGGCGACCCGATCGAGTTCGAGGCGCTCAACGCGGTCTACAACACCGGTGACCGGCCCTGCGCGCTCGGCTCGGCCAAGACCAACCTGGGGCACACCGAGTCGGCCTCCGGCATCGCCGGCCTGATCAAGGCCGCGATGGCGGTGCGGCACGGGCAGATCCCGCCGAACCTGCACTTCACCGGCTGGGGCCAGGGCATCGAGCCGGAGGGATCGCGGCTGTTCGTGCCCGCGCGGACCCAGGAGTGGGAATCCGAGGACCCCCGGGTGGCCGTGGTGTCCTCGTTCGGCTTCAGCGGCACCAACGCACACCTGATTCTGGAGCAGGCGCCGGTCGCCGCCCCGGAACCGGTGGACCAGGGCCGGGCGCCGTGGATCGTGCCGGTCACCGCCAGCTCCGCCGACGCCCTGGCGACCACCGCGGGCAGGCTGGCCGACTGGCTGGACGACGGCCGGTCGCATCCGGCGGCGCTCGGCCATACCCTCGCCCAGGGCCGTGAGCACCGGGAACACCGGGCGGCGATCGTCGCCGCCGACCTGACCGAACTGTCCGCCGGGCTGCGTGCGGTGCAGGCGGGCAGGCAGTCCGCCCGGGTGATCACCGGTAGCACGCAGAGCCGGCCCCGCAGACCGGTGATGGTGTTCTCCGGCCAGGGCTCGCAGTGGGCGGGCATGGGCCGCTCGCTGCTGGCCTCCTCCCCCGCGTTCGCCAAGGTCATCGACGAACTGGACCCGCTGATCGCCGAGGAGTCGGGTTTCTCCGTACGGGACATGCTGGAATCGGCGACCGAGCCGGACCGGATCGATCACATCCAGCCGCTGCTGTTCGCCGTGCAGGTCGCGCTCGCCGAGGCCTGGCGGGCACAGGGCGTGGAGCCGGGCGCCGTCATCGGCCACTCCATGGGTGAGGCGGCGGCCGCCGTCATCGCCGGTGTGCTGTCCCCCGCCGAGGGAGCCGCGGTGATCTGCCGCCGGTCGACCCTGATGCGCCGGATCTCCGGCAAGGGCGGGATGGCCTCGGTCAATCTGCCCGCCGCCCAGGTCACCGCCGAGCTGGCCGGGATCGCCGATGTCGTCGTCGCGGTGGACGCCGCGCCGAACAGCTGTGTGGTGTCCGGTGACCCCGCGATCATCGACGACCTGGTCGCCGGGTGGGAGGCGCGGGACATCATGGCCCGGCGCGTGGCGGTGGACATCGCCGCACACTCCCCGCAGCTCGATCCGCTGCTGGGCGAACTGCGTGCCGGCCTGACCGATCTGCGGCCCGGCGAACCGGAGATCACCTTCTACAGCACCGCATTGGCCGATCCCCGGGAACAGGCCGAGTTCGACGCGGCGTACTGGGCTGACAACCTGCGCTGGCCGGTGCGGTTCCGCGGCGCCGTCGAGGCGGCCATCGCCGACGGGCACCGGTACTTCGTGGAGATCTCCCCGCATCCGGTGCTCACCCACAGCATGCGGGAGTGTGGGCAGCAGTCCGGCAGGCAGATCACCGTGCTCGGCTCCACCCGCCGGGAGGAGAACGAGGAGAGCACGCTGCTGGGCAACGTGGGCGCGTACTACTGCGCCGGCGGTGCCATGGACTGGACCCGGATCTATCGGCCACAGCCGGTGGTGGACGCGCCGCTGCCCAGCTGGACCCATGTGCGGCACCTGGCCGAGGCTCCGGCCACGCCGCGCAACCAGGGGCATCCGTTGCTGGGCCTGCATGTCCGGCTGCCGGAGGCAGAGGACAAGCACCTGTGGCAGGGCCAGGCCGGCACCGAACGGCACCCCTGGCTGGGTGATCACCAGGTACTCGGTTCGGCGATCATGCCCGGCGCGGGCTTCTGCGAGATGATGCTGGCCGCGAGCGCCGAACTGCTCGGCGAGGGCAGCCTGCGGGACGTGCACTTCGATCAGCTGCTGCCGCTGGCCGAGAAGACCACCGCCTCGACCACCGCGACGGTGACCACGGCGGGCGCCGAACTGGCGGTGGTCAGCCTCGGCGACGAGGGCATGGTCGGCCATGCCACCGCGCGCACCGGTCCGCAGGCACCACGGCCTGCGTCCGGCGATCTGGGCGGGCTTCTCGCGGTACATCCGGAAAGCGCTGACCCGCAGGACGTGTACCGGCGGATGCGGGAGATCGGCGTGCACCACGGGCCGAACTTCGCCGCGCTCACCGAGCTCCGGCACAACGGCGTCGGCACCGCGACGGTGATCGGCCGGATCGAGCTACCCGCCGGTCTGCGGGCTGCGGCGGGCGAGTACCAGGTGCACCCGGTGTTGCTCGACGCCTGTCTGCAGACCATGGCCGGGCATCCCCGAGTGCTGGCCATGGAGAACGCCATCCAGCTGCCCAGGGAGATCGGCGAGCTCACCGTGTACGGCAGCACCCAACGGGCCGCCTACTGCCTGGCCAGGGTCGACGAGGTCACGATGGAGGAGATCCGGGGCGACCTGTGGCTGCTGGACGCCGAGGGCTCGGTGCTGCTGGCGGCCACCGGTGTGCGGATGCTCGGTTCCGGGGACCAGCAGGCGCTGCGCACGTTCAACAGCCGGCTGCTCACCCTGGAGTTCGAGGCGAGCACCGTGCCGCCACTGCCGGAGCGGCCAGGCGGGGAATGGCTGATCCTGGCGGAGGACAGCGCCGACGAGCTGCCGGAGGCCTTGTGCCGCGAGCTACGGGAGCACGGCGCCCGGGCCGACTGGATCGGTGCGCCGCTGACCGACGACGGCGATCAGGCGCTGTACCGGACCATGCGCCAGCGGCTGGCCAGGGGCGACTGGGACGGTGGCCTCGTGGTGCTCGGCGGACCGGTGGACGAGGTGACCGCCGAGCGGATTCCCCTGGCACACCGCCGGGAATACCGGCTGGCCGGCGTGGTGTCCACTGTGGTCGGTGAGGCCATCGGCGCCGTGCCGCAGCTGCACGTGATCACCCGGGACATCCACCCCGTCCGGGAGGGCGACGGGCTGAACGTGATGCAGGGTGCGATGCGGGCCATCGCCCGCACCACCATGATCGAGCACAGCGAGCTGCGGACCCGGTTGGTGGACATCGACGCCGCGACCGGACCGAAGACCCTCGCGGCCGAGCTGCTGGGCGACCAGGGTGAGGACGAGCTCGCCTACCGGGACGGCAGGCGGTACGTGGCCAGGCTGGCCCAGAGCCCGCTGCGGGACGCCGAACGCCGGACCCGGACCATCCACTTCGGACAGGACGGGGTCGCGTTGGCCCCCGGCCGGTCCGGCGACCTGGACAGCCTGGAACTGGTGGTCCGGGAACACCGCGAACCAGGTCCGGGCGAGGTGCGGATCGCGGTGCACGCCGCATCGCTGAACTTCGCCGACGTGCTCAACGCCATGGGCATGTACAAGACGGTCGACGGCGAGGGCATCCCCCTCGGAGCCGACTGCGCCGGTGTGGTCAGCGCCGTCGGCCCGGAGGTCACCGGCGTCCAGGTCGGCGACCGGGTGGCCGCCATGGCGTGGGGCTCGCTGGCCGGCTCGGTCACCACCTCGGTGGACGCGCTGATCCCGTTGCCGGACCACGTGGAGTTCGCGGAGGCGGCCTCGTGGCCGGCCGCGTACACCACCGCCTGGTACGGACTCGTCCACCTGGCCAGGCTGGCTCCCGGCGAGCGGGTGCTGATCCACTCGGCGACCGGCGGGGTGGGCCTGGCCGCGCTGGCGATCGCCCGGAAATGCGGGGCCGAGGTCTACGCCACCGCGGGATCCCCGGCCAAGCGGGACCATCTGCGCGCGCTCGGCGTGCACCACGTGATGGACTCGCGGACGCTGGACTTCGGACCGAAGATCACCGAGATCACCAGCGGCGAGGGCATCGACGTGGTGCTCAACTCGCTGACCGGCCCGGCCCAGCGGATGGGCGTGGACCTGTTGCGCACCGGCGGCCGGTTCATCGAGATCGGCAAGCGGGACATCTACGCGGACACCAAGCTGGGCCTCTACCCGTTCCGGCGGAACATCTCGTTCAGCAGCGTGGACCTCGGCTGGCTGCTGTCCGAGCAGCCGGCGCTGGTGCGCAAGCTGATCGGTGAGGTCGGCCGGGAGCTCACCGAGGAACGCCTGGACCGGATCCAGTACACCGCCTATCCCCTCGCCGAGGCGAGTACGGCGTTCCGGGCGATGGCCGCCGCCAAGCACCGGGGCAAGCTGGTGATCACCATCCCGCAGCAGGGCCACGCCGAGGCGGTGGTGCTGCCGCAGGACGCGCCGGTGATCAAGTCCGACGGCGGGTACATCGTCACCGGCGGCCTCGGCGGACTCGGGTTGCTGGCCGCCGAATGGCTGGCGGCGGGCGATGCCGGACGGATCATCCTCAATGGACGGTCGGCGCCGAATGAGCAGGCCCAGCAGGTGATCGAGCGCCTGCGCACCGCCGGGCACGACGTGGTGGTGGTCCGCGGTGACATCGCCGACCCGGACACCGCGACCAGGCTGGTGGCCGCGGCCACCGAGGGCGGGGTCCGGCTGCGGGGCGTGCTGCACGGAGCGGCGGTGGTCACCGAGTCGCCGGTGGCGTTGCTGAACGCCGAGGGCATGGAACGCACGCTGCGGCCCAAGACCTACGGCACCTGGCACCTGCATCAGTCCACAGTGGACCTGGGATTGGACTGGTTCTTCAACTTCTCCTCCGGCACCGGTCTGGTCGGCTTCCCCGGCCTCGGCGGCTACGGCGGCGCCTGCTCGTGGATGGACGTGTTCACCAGCTGGCAGCGCAGCCAGGGCATGCCCGCCCTGGCGGTGAACTGGGGCGCCTGGTCCGATCGCGGCCTCGGCGCGGTGTTCGCCGACCGCGGCTACCCGATGATCAGCCCGGAGGAGGGTATGTGGGCCTGTGACCGGTTGCTGCGGTACGACCGGGCCCGCTGCGGCTACCTGCCGCTGAGCGGTCCACTGTGGATGGATCTGCTGGGCAATAAGGAGGGCCAGTCCTCGCTGGGTGCCAGGATCAACCCGTTCCAGCAGAACACCGCCGAAGTGGGCGACGAGCTGGCCGCCCAACTCCTCGCGGCGCTGCGGGAGGCGGATCCGGTACGCCGCCAGGTCTTGATGGAGGACTACCTCCTGGAGCGGGCCAGCGCGATCCTGCGCATCGACTCGTCCCGGGTGGAACCCGACCAGCCGCTGAAGGATCTGGGCATGGACTCCCTGATGGCCCTGGAACTGCGCAGCCGGATCGAACACGGCCTGGGCCTGCGCATTCCGACCAAGGTCCTCTGGTCGCACGGCAGCCCCCGCCTGCTGGCGGAGTACCTGCTGGAGCGGCTGAACCTCGGAGGTGAGGAGCCGGTCGTGACGATCCCGCAGCAGGACCGCGCTCCCGCACCGGCGCCGGAACACGTGTAACCGCCCTGAACGTGGCTTTCAGGCCCATCGACGGGCCTGAAAGCCACGTTCGTCCAGCACAAATACACGAA
>QZFT01000018.1 GCA_003600225.1 Pseudonocardiaceae bacterium YIM PH 21723 | reverse complement strand
ACCCGGCCCGAGGAGCCGGCGGGCGGAATCAGATTTCCGTGGAAATCATTGAAGCCGATCAGACGTACTGACTTAGGGGACGCCTTCGCAGCGGTGGCGGACCGAACCTCGTCAACTTCGGGAGCGGGCTTCAGCGCTTGGCGGGCTTCAAGCCGAGGGTGCGCAGTTCGATGGCCACCAGTTGGCCGACGATCTCCTGGTCGCCCTCCCGGACCAGGGTGGCCGGGTCGCCCTTCTCCGCGAGCTTGGCCAGCTTGTTCAGCGGCAACCGGTGCAGCGCCCTGGTCGCGAGGAGTTCGTCGCCGACCCCGCTGCGGGCCAGCGTGCGGATCGCCGAGGCCTGCCGGGCGTAACGCAGCCGGACGGGCAGCCAGGTGGCCAGCACGACGATCACCGCGAGGGTGATCAGCGAGATCAGCACGACCTGGCCGAGCTGGGTGACGGTGTCGATCTGCGAATGACCCGCCCCGGAGATCCGGTCACCGGCCCGGGTCCCCCGGCTCAGCGCACCGGCGAGGGCCTCGCCGACGAACGGGACCTTGTTCGCCTTGTCGGCCGCACCGCCGAAGGTGTCGTGCAGGGTGGTGCCCGCATCGACCAGTCCCTGACCGGGATCGCGCAACGCGAGCACCTGCTCCCTGGTCCACAGGGCGACCCGCACCCAGCCATAGACCCAGGCGACGGCCAACACATCACTGAGGAACTGCCGCAGGAAACGTCCCGGCCGTTCGGCATACCAGCGCATGCGGCAGATCCTGGCTCATGGCACGGAATCCGGCCCGCGACCCGCCGGAAAGTTCACCCATTGGTCAGACCACTCCCGCTGGGCGGAGCCGCGATGCCCTGCCTAGACCGGGAATCGGGGCAGCGACGTGCGGGCGAAGTGCTCCAGCGCGTCCTGCAGATCGCGTCCGTCGGGCGATGTCGCATAGGGATTCAGCGCCCGGTGCAGCACGGTGGCGGTGTTGATCAGGTCGTGGATGCGCTGCTCCGGCGGCAGGCTGAGCACCGGCCCGAGCGCCTCGGCGACGCCGTCCAGTTCGCCGCCCCGGGCACGCGCGATGGCCAGGCTCAGATGTGAGTCCGCCTGGCAGCTGAAGTCCCAGTCGTCCTGATCGACCTGCCGGTACGCCTCCACGGCGCGACCCGCGTAGTCCCGCGCCGCGTCCGGTTCCCCGGGCAGCCCGGCCAGCGCCCGGCCGGCGTAGTACAGCAGTTTGGGGGTGCCGAAGGTGCAGATCCCGCCGAACTCGTCCAGCTCGTCCGGCACGAGGTGCTCGGCGATGTGGGTCGCCCGGAGGATGAGCTCCTTCGTCCGCTCCGCGTCACCCAGCGACGCCCACGCCCTGGCCTCGTTGGCGATCAGCCACGGCCGCACCGTCCCGCGCTGCGCGGGCAGGTACTGGGCTCCCGACTGCGCGTACCGGATGGCCTCCCGCGGCTGGTTCGTCCAATAGCAGAGATACGACTGAATTCCGCGAATCCAGCCACGCAGCCCGTTGTGGTCGGCATATTCGGCCCACATGAATGCGGTGCGGGCATGCGACATCGCCACCTGCGGTTTTCCCACATCACCACCCGCATAGGCGAGCATCCCACCCAATACCGAGGCCAGGAAATACAGCCGCCGCGCATTGACCGGCTTTTGTTTCTGGTCCAGCGAGGACAACACCGCTTCCTGTGTCCGGATCACCCGGCCGAGGATTTGTGCCAGCGGCATTCGCTGGAATTCCCTGGCGAGTTCACGCACCTCGTCGGACAACAGGTCGACCGCCTCCGAATCCACCACGAGGCGTTGTTGGAGGAAGAAATCGCGCGACCGTTCAGCAGCCATGGTTACGAGCTCCACATCGGATCGGCTCCGCACCGGAAGCACCAGGGAGGTGGCATCCGACGGCGAACAGGGCCGGAGCAGCTCGTCGGCCGACAGCCCGAACAACGCCTGGAGCACGCGGCGGGTCGCGGGAGTCGTCCCCGCGCGTTCGCCCGAGGCCAGCCGGCGCAGGTGCCGGGCGGTGATCCCGACGCCCCGCTCTCCCAGCTTCTCGGCCTGCCGGCAGAACTCGGCGGCGACCTCCTCGTATGTCCGGTCCTGCTCGTGCAGAAGTCTCTCCAGAACCGTGCGCGGATCGTGGTCGGCTCGACCTGCCATGTCGGCTCCTTCGCCCCTGTTCGCCGCTTTCGCACGCTACAAGTTCGGTGCCCGATAAATGGTGGTTGGTCTCATAGTGGTCCGCTTGCGGTCCCGCAGTGGTCCAGAGTAGCGCCTCGCGAGGTCCTCCCGGGTTACGTCACGATAATCAGGGACGAAACAATGGACTGGTGGGAGTTCACTATGGTGCGCATATTTCGAAAGGCGGTCGTTGCTGTTCGGCGAACCGGCGGAATTCATTCCGGCATTCCATCTATTCTGGTATTCGCGTCGGCGTATGTCGGCAATATGCACGACCTGCTGTGGGCGCTGGCCTTCGGTTTCGTCGCCGCGGCGGCCCAGCTGTGGTTCGACGTCCGCCGGTTCCGCGACTGTGCCGCGCACACCTGCTCCGGACAGGCCGGCCCGGTGCCGTCGCCCGTCTCAGCGCCGGAACCCACCCTCGGCGTTGATCACCTGGCCGGTGATCCACTGGCTCTCCGCGGAGGCCAGCCATCGCACCAGCGGGGCGATGTCCCCCGGCCTTCCCCAGCGCCCGGCGGGCAGTGCCCGGCCTACGCTCGCGGTCAGCGCCTCGTCGGCCCAGCCGGTGTCGACCGGGCCGGGGTTCACCGCGTTGACGGTGATCCCCCGGTCCGCCAGGGCATCGGACAGGGTGAGGGTCATCTGGTGGATGGCCCCCTTGCTGATCGTGTAGGGGATCTCGCCGTTCATCGGCCCGAGGTGCTGGCCGGAGGTGAACAGGATGATCCGCCCGCCGGGTGCGGAGCCGGTGCGTGCGGCGGCGAAGGCCTGGGCCAGCAGCACGCTCGCCCGGGCGTTCACCGCCCAGCTCAGATCGAGTTCGGCCGCGGTGATCTCGGCGAGGGTCTGGTAGGAGCTCCGCGCGTGGTTGGCCACCAGGATGTCCGGCGCGCCAAAGGCGTCCACCGCCGCGGCCACCACACGTGCGGGTGCGCCGGGGTCGGCGAAGTCCACGGAGAGCTGCCGCAACCGGTCCCCCGCGCCGCCGAGTGCGGCCAGGATTCCGGTGTCCCCCACCGGATCGGCGCCCCACGGCTGTTCCCCGTCATGCGGCGCCCAGGACTGGATCAACACGGAGGCGCCCGCCTCGAGGAGTTCCCTGGCGATGGCGAAGCCGATACCGGCCCGGCGGCTCACCCCGGTCACCACTGCCACCTTGCCGTCCAGCGATCCCATACGGGCAACCGTAGTCAGCTGAGCACACCGCTGACGGCGAACCAGGCCTTGATCGAGAACAGCCCGGCGGGGACGGTCATGGCGCCGGTCAGCAACAGCCGGCCCTGCCCGTCGACCGGAACTCCCCGGAGGACGTCGCCCTGCGGCAGGGTGTAGCTCCCGGTGGTGCTGAGGGTGAGGTCGGTGCTCAGCCGGGTACCGGCGACGCTGATCAGCAGCGGAGCGTCCAGCCGCAGCGCGCCGGTTGCGGGGTCGTACTCGCCGGAACCGCTGCGGCGCAGGGAGATCCGTGCGGGGCCGACGGTGATCGGGGCGAACTCGAAGGTCACGGCATCGGCCCTCGTGGTGAGGTCGATGTCGAGGGGGAACTGCTCGCCGGGCAGCAGGCTGGAGCTGGTCCAGACGCCGGCCTGTCCGGTGATGGTCATGGTCGGCGGGGGCGCGGCCCACGCGGGACAGATCGAGGCGCTCAGCAGGAACAGGCCGGTGAAGAACGCGGTGATCAGGCTTCGGAGCAACATGGCGACCACGGTGCCCGGCGGGGATTCCGCTGAATATCAGCGAAATCCCCTAACCCGGGCCCTAGGGGTGTCGGCCACGCGTGGCCGACACCCGGTCGTGACCTCCCAGAGGTCAGGTCGGAACCCGCCACAACACGTCGTTGCACCGCAGGCAGGTCTTGCTCAGCATCCAGCCGATCTTGTCAGGCTCGGTCTCCGGGACAGTGATCTTCTCCAGGGCGACGGAGACGGTCTGCCCGCCGTACAGGAACTTGTCCTGCCAGAAGGCGTGCCGCATGCCGTCCACCGGGATCCATCGGTATGAGGTCATGCAGTTCAAGAAAATGTGTGTCCCGACCGCATTGGAAAGCCATTTCCTGCGCAATCGGATGAATCTGCACCACTTCACCGCCTGGAGTCGCTACGCGGAGCACTTTCCATGGAATCTGCAAAGGGCGCAGATTCCATGGAAAGTGTCGGGACTACTTCAGGACGGTCTTGAGGAACGAGCCGGTGTGCGAGTCGGAGTTGGCCACCACGGTCTCCGGGGTGCCCTCCGCGACGACCATGCCACCGCCGGAACCGCCCTCGGGGCCCATGTCGATGATCCAGTCGGACGTCTTGATCACGTCCAGGTTGTGCTCGATGACGATCACCGTGTTGCCCTTGTCCACCAGGCCCTGGATCACGCCGAGCAGCTTGCGGATGTCCTCGAAGTGCAGACCGGTGGTCGGCTCGTCCAGGATGTACACCGTCTTGCCGGTGGACCGCTTCTGCAGCTCACTGGCCAGCTTCACCCGCTGCGCCTCACCACCGGACAGGGTGGGCGCGGGCTGCCCTAGCCGGACGTAGCCCAGACCCACGTTCACCAGGGTCTTCAGATGCCGGTGGATGGCGTTGATCGGCTCGAAGAACTCCGTGGCCTCCTCGATCGGCATGTCGAGGACCTCGGAGATCGTCTTGCCCTTGTAGTGCACCTCCAGGGTCTCCCGGTTGTACCGGGCTCCCTTGCACACCTCACAGGGCACATAGACGTCCGGCAGGAAGTTCATCTCGATCTTGATCGTGCCGTCGCCGGAGCAGGACTCGCAGCGGCCGCCCTTGACGTTGAACGAGAACCGGCCGGGCTGGTAGCCGCGCACCTTGGCCTCGGTGGTGGCCGCGAACAGCTTGCGGATGTGGTCGAACACCCCGGTGTAGGTGGCCGCGTTGGACCGCGGGGTGCGGCCGATCGGCGACTGGTCCACCTGCACCAGCTTGTCCAGCTGCTCCAGGCCGGTGATCCGGGTGTGCCGGCCGGGCACCTGCCGGGCACCGTTCAGCTTGTTCGCCAGCACCGTGCCCAGGATGTCGTTGACCAGCGTGGACTTTCCGGATCCGGAGACGCCGGTGATCGCCACCAGGCAACCGAGCGGGAAGTTCACGTCGATGCCGCGCAGGTTGTTCTCCCGCGCGCCGACGACGGTGAGCTGTCGTTTCTTGTCCACCGTGCGGCGGGTGTCCGGGGTCGGGATCTCCCGGCGGCCGGACAGGTAGGCGCCGGTCACCGACTCGGTGTTGGCCAGCAGCTCCTTGTAGGTGCCGCTGTGCACCACCTTGCCGCCGTGTTCACCGGCACCGGGGCCGATGTCCACCACCCAGTCCGCGGTGCGGATGGTGTCCTCGTCGTGCTCGACCACGATCAGCGTGTTGCCCAGGTTCCGCAGCCGGGTCAGCGTGTCGATCAGCCGGTGGTTGTCCCGCTGGTGCAGGCCGATGGACGGCTCGTCCAGCACGTACAGCACCCCGACCAGGCCGGAGCCGATCTGGGTGGCCAGCCGGATGCGCTGCGCCTCACCACCGGACAGCGTGCCGGACGCGCGGTCCAGGGACAGGTAGGTCAGACCGACGTCGACCAGGAAGCCGAGCCGGGCCTGCACCTCCTTGAGCACCGCACCGGCGATCATCGCCTCACGGTGGCCGAGGGTGAGCCCGTTCAGGAAGTCGGCGCATTCGGCGACCGAGAGCGCACAGACCTCGGCGATGGACTTCTCCCCCGCCTGGGCGTGGTCGAGGGTGACCGCCAGGATCTCCGGCTTGAGCCGGGTGCCCTGGCATGCGGGACACGGCACGTCCCGCATGTAGCCCTCGTACTTCTCCCGCATGTACTCCGACTCGGTCTGGTCGAGCCGGCGCTCCAGGAACGGGATGACGCCCTCGTAATTGGCGTAGTAGGCGCGCTCGCGGCCGTACCGGTTCTTGTACCGGACGTGGACCTGCGCGTCGACGCCGTGCATGACGGCCTTCTGGTGCGCGGCCGACAGCTTGCGCCACGGGGTGTCCATCCGGAAGCCGACGGTCTCCGCGAGGGATTCCAGCAGCCGGTTGAAGTACTCGGCGGTCTGCCCGATCGCCCACGGCTGGATGGCACCCTCGGCCAGCGAGAGCTCCTCATCCGGCACCACCAGCTCCGGGTCGACCTCCTTGCGGATGCCGAGACCGGTGCACTCGGTGCAGGCACCGAACGGGGAGTTGAACGAGAAGGACCGCGGTTCCAGCGCGGAGAAGCTGAGCCCGTCGTCCGGGCAGGCCAGGTGTTCGGAGAAGTTCCGTTCCCGGTTCGGGTCGTCCTCGGGGAGGTCGACGAACTCCAGCACCACCAGCCCGTCTGCCAGGCGCAGCGCGGTCTCCACCGAGTCGGTGAGTCGCTGCTTGGCACTGGCCTTCACCGCGAGCCGGTCGATGACCACCGCGATGTCGTGCTTCTCCTGCTTCTTCAGCTTGGGCGGCTCCGCGAGGGAGTGCACCGTGCCGTCGATCCGGGCCCGGGCATAACCCTGCGCCTGGAGCGAGGAGAACAAGTCGACGAACTCACCCTTGCGCTGGCGCACCACCGGGGCGAGCACCTGGAACTTGATGCCCTGTTCCATGACGAGGACCTGGTCCACGATCTGCTGCGGGGTCTGCCTGCTGATCACCTTGCCGCACTTCGGGCAGTGCGGGGTGCCCGCGCGGGCGTAGAGCAGACGCAGGTAGTCGTAGACCTCGGTGATGGTGCCGACGGTCGAGCGGGGGTTGCGGCTGGTGGACTTCTGGTCGATGGAGACGGCCGGGGACAGACCCTCGATGAAGTCGACGTCCGGCTTGTCCATCTGACCGAGGAACTGGCGCGCGTAGGCGGACAGCGACTCGACGTAGCGGCGCTGCCCCTCGGCGAAGATCGTGTCGAACGCGAGGCTGGACTTGCCGGATCCGGACAGTCCGGTGAACACGATCAGACTGTCACGGGGCAGGTCGAGATCGACGCCCCGGAGGTTGTGCTCTCGGGCGCCGCGAACGACGAGACGGTCGGCCACAGGCTTGTCCTTACGAGATCAAATATGTCCTGGTTGAAAACCCAGCGACGATGCTAGGCGGGACCCCTGACAAAACCGGGCGAGCGGCTATTCCCGGGGCCCGAAAAACCGTAGCACCGGCCATCGAACCTGCGTTCGAAGGGGGTGGTTCAGAGCACATCCCCGCTGGTGTCGCCCAAGGAACCAGAGTAGCCAATCCGCGGCCGCCGGCTAGAACACGTCCCCGCTGGTCTCCCGCATGGACCACACGGTGCCGAAGCTGATCACGCACAACACGGCGATGTACCAGGGGAACCACGAGGCCAGCCCGCGCGCGGCCAGGCTCTCCACCACCAGCGGAGCCGTGCCGCCGAAGATCGCCACGGTCAACGCGTACGGCAGCCCGAGTCCGGCGGCCCGCACCTCGGTCGGGAACATCTCCGCCTTCGCCGACGGGGACACCGCGCCGTAGCCGGCGAACACGATCAGCATCGCGGTCATGACCAGGAACAACGACCAGGCGGAACCGTTCAGCAGGCCGAACGCGGGCACCGCGAGCAACGCCGTGCCACCCGCGGTGCCGAGCAGCAGGGGGCGCCGGCCGATCCGGTCCGACAACGATCCGACCAGCGGCAGGACCAGCAGGAACACCAGCTGCGCGGCCACCGCCGCCCACAGGGCGGGGACGGCCGGGATGTGCGCGGCCTTCTGCGCGTAGGTGGGCAGGTAGACGCCGAACGTGTAGAAGGCGATCGTCCCGCCGAGGGTGAAGCCGACCATCCGGGCCACCTGTGCGGGATGCCTGCGCAGCAGTTCCACCGTCGGCCTGGCCACCGGCTCGGACCTGGTGAACGGTTCGGTCTCCGGCAGCCTGCGTCGCAGGTAGAGCGCGTACAGGCCGAGCAGCGCGCCGAACGCGAACGGCAGCCGCCAGGCCCAGTCGGCGACGCCGTCCCTGCCGAACACCGAGGTCAGCACCGCCGCGACCAGGGTGGCGAACAGCGTGGACACGGTGACGCTGATGTAGAACACGCTGCCGTACAGCCCACGCCTGCCCGCCGGGGCGATCTCCGCGATGTAGGTGGCCGCCGCCGAGAACTCGCCGCCGGTGGACAGGCCCTGCGCGCAGCGGGCCAGCAGCAACAGCAGTGGCGCGGCCAGGCCGATGCTGGAGTAGCCCGGGGTGACGGCGATCAGCAGACTGCCCGCCGCCATGATCAGCGTGGCCAGGGTGAGCGCGTTCCGCCTGCCGTGCCGGTCGGCGTAGGCGGCCAGCAGCAGGCCGCCGAGTGGCCGGAAGAAGAAGCCCACCGCGAAGATGGCCAGCGTGGACAGCAGCGCCACCGTCGGGTCACCCCGCGGGAAGAAACCCGGCGCGAAGTACACGGCGAAGATGGCGTAGACGTTCCAGTCGAACCATTCCAGGCCGTTGCCGATGGCCGCCGCGAGTACCGCCTCCCGCCCAGGAGCCCGGGTCTCGGTGTCCCTCACTTTCACCATCTGTCATTTCCCTTCGCTGCCTAGACCCAATCGGGTGCTACCACGTGGTAGAAGCGGGCTCTTAGAGTGGGATCTACCGGCCAGCGGACGGGAGCCCCCATGTCCATTCCGAGTCGCGACGTCTCGTCGCCCACAGATATATCCACATCCGAACGGGCGGCCATTCCCGATCTACTCGATCGGGCTAACCAGGGACTCGCCGAGGTGGACCGCGCGACCGCCACCCTGGTGGCCGCCGTGTGCCGGATGGACGACGGCCTGCTGCGCGGCCCCAGCCTGCTGCCGGGCTGGAGCCGGGGGCACGTGATCAGTCACCTGGCCCGCAACGCCGACGCGTTGACCAACCTGCTGACCTGGGCCAGGACCGGAGTCGAACACCAGGCGTACACCAGCCGGGCCGACCGGGACGCGGCCATCGAGGAGGGCGCGCGCCGCACCTGGCGAGTGCTCACCGAGGATCTGGCGGCGGCCTGCGAGCGGTTCACCCAGGAAGGCAGGCGGATGCCCGCCTTCGCCTGGGAGTCGGTGATCACCGGACCGAAGGGCGGCGCGCTGCCCGCGTATCTGGTGCCGTGGCTGCGCATGCAGGAGGTGTGGATCCACCACGTGGACCTGGCGCACGAGGTGGACTGGAGCCACATCCCGGACAGCAGCCTGCTGGCCATGCTGGAGCGGGTGATCGGCGGCTACGGGCGGAAACCGGCGGTGCCCGCGTTCCGGCTGACCGTGGAGCTGGCCGATACCCGGCGCAGCTGGCGGCTGGGCACCGGCGAGGAACCGGTGGAGATCAGCGGACCGCCGGCGGTGGCGCTGGCCTGGCTCACCGGGCGCGGTTCCGGGGAGGGTCTGCGTGGCGCGCTGCCCGGGCTGCCGGCCTGGGAGCACTGATCGTCCGGCGGGGTGATCACGAGCTTCCGTCCATCGGGGGGTAAAGTCTGGCGCCACATTGACTCGCCGGTGCGATGTCAGTGTCCAGCCGGGTTAATGTCGGCCACCGATACGGGCAAGGCAGCCCTTCGGCGCCACCGCGACGGTACGGTCGTGACAACCCGAACCCTGACCTTCTTGATTGTCCTAAGTAGGCGATGCGACGTTGGCACACGCAGGCAACCTGCCGCCTGATGTGAACGAGTTCGTGGGACGCCGGTCCGACCTGGATGGCATCACCACGAGACTCGCTGAGGCGCGCCTGCTCACGCTGACCGGGTCCGCGGGCGTGGGTAAATCGCGACTGGCGCTGCGAGCGGCCGCCGAGCGACGACAGTTCTGCCCGGACGGTGCCTGGCTGGTCAGCCTGGACGCGGTGGCCCACCCCCGATCACTGGCCAGCAGCCTGTGCCAGGTGCTCCGCGCCCGGTACTGGTCCTGGGCCAACCCACTGGAAGCCTTACTCGACCACGTCCGGGACCGGAATCTGCTGCTGGTCCTGGACAACTGCGAGCACCTCGCCGAGGCCTGCGCCGAACTGCTCGGCACGGTGATGAGCCGGGCGCGGGGCCTGCGGGTACTGGCCACCAGCCGCGAGCCGTTGCAGGCCACCGGGGAACAGATCCTCCCGGTCGAGCCACTGCCCATCTACCTGCCGAAGGGCCGCACCCCCGCCGGACCGGACGAGCTGGCGCCCGCCGTGGACCTCTTCATCCGGCACGCGCAGCGCGCGACCCGGGGCTTCGAGCTGAACGCGACGAATCTGCCGGTCATCGAACGGATCTGCCAGCGCCTCGACGGCATCCCGCTCGCGGTGGAGCAGGCCGCCTACCGGCTGCGTGAGCTCACCGTGGACCAGGTGCTGGATCACCTGCCCGACCGGCTGACCCTGCTGCGCTTCGACGAACCGGCGACCCCGACCTATCACCGGTCGCTGCGCGAGTCGCTGGACTGGAGTTTCCGGCTGTGTAGCGAGGCCGAGCAGATCCTGTGGATGCGGTGTGGCGTGTTCGCCGGGCCGTTCACCCTGGACGCCGCCGAGCAGGTGTGCGTCGGCGGGGAGATCGGCGCCGACGCGATCATGGACCTGATCGGCGGACTGGTCAGCAAGTCCGTGCTGGTGCGCGAGGAACGCGACGGCCAGCTGCGGTTCCGCATGCTCGAATCGGTGCGCTGCTATGGCGCCGCCCGCCTCGACGAGCGCGCCGACCAGGCGGGCGTCCGGTTCCGGCACGCCGAATGGTGCCTGAAACTGGCCGAACGCGGTGGCCGGGAATGGTTCGGGCCGGCCCAGCTGGACTGGATCCGCCGGTTGCGCGAGGAGCTCCCGGAGTTCCGCGCCGCCCTGCGGCACTGCATAAGGCCGAGTACCAGCGTGCAGAACGCCGCCGGGCTGTTCGTCGCCTGCCGGATGCTGGGTTCGCTGGCCACGCCGTGGATCCACGACGGCCGGGCCGCCGAGCTGCAGCAGTGGCTGGTGGAGGTGCTGTCCCAGATCGAGGATCCGCCCGCGCGGCAACGACTGCTGGCGCTCACCGTGCTGGCCGCCGCCTCCGCGGGTGACCCGGAGACCGCGCTGGAGCTGTCCGCGGAGATGCGGGAGATCGGCGACGGGGCGGACGAGTTCAGCCGCGCGCACCTGGCGTTCTGCGCGGCGGGCGCCGAGATGTGCAACGGCCGCTGGCAGCCCACCATCGACCACCTGACCGAATGCGCCCGGCTGCTGCAACAACTTCCGCTGGCCCTGACGACCCCGATGCTGGCGCACGTCCACCTGGGCATCGGCACCTGCCTGCTGCACCTGGGCGACCCGGTCGGCGCCGAGCACCACGCGCGGCTGTCCATCCAGCGTTGCCGGGAGAACCAGGACCGGACCATTCAGGCGTGCAGCCTGAGCCTGCTCGGCCAGTCGCTGTTCCAGCAGGCCAAGATGGCCGAGGCGGTGACCCACCTGCACGACGCGCTGCGGTTGCGCCGGGCGCTGCCCGACCCGCTGACCACGGTCATGGTGGTCGAGGTGCTGGCCGGCGTCGCCTCCGCCGGCGGCGAACACAAACTGGCCGCCGTCCTGCTCGGCGCCTCGCACTACCTGTGGGACGAGCGGGCCGGCACCGGGCTGCGCGTCGGCCTGGTCGCGGGTGGCCGTCAACAGGTGGTGGACCGCACCAAGGCGGCGCTCGGCGAGACCAGTTACGCCCTCGCGGTCGAGGAGGGCAGGCGGCTGTCGCTGTCCGAGGCCATCGACTACTGCCTGCGCGGCGACAACCGCCGGTACGAGACCAGCCCGGTCGCCGGCGGCTGATCGTGAGCAGCCCAGGGAACCTGCCGGTCGAGCTGACCAGCTTCGTCGGCCGCGATGTGGACCTGGGACGGATCACCACCGACCTGCGCGGTGGCCGGATGCTCACCCTCACCGGTACCCCCGGGGTGGGCAAGACCCGGCTGGCGTTGCGTGGTGCGGCCGCCGTGGCCGCCGAGTTCCCGGACGGGAACTGGTTCGTGGAGCTGGCCGCCGTCGGTTCCGGGGATCTGGTGGCCCACACGGTGGCGCAGGTGCTGGGTATCCGGGACAACGAGGGACTCCCGCCGCTGCGCCTGCTGGCCGACCACCTGCGGGACCGCCGGGCGTTGATCGTGCTGGACAACTGCGAACACCTCACCACCGACTGCGCGACGTTGATCGACACGCTGCTCACCGAGGCGACCGGGCTGGCGGTACTGGCCACCAGCCGGGAGGCCCTGGGCGCCGCCGGGGAACGCGTCTATGAGGTCGATCCACTGGAGATCCCGGCGGCGAGCACCGGACCGGCCACCGACTGGGCACCCGCGTTGCGGCTGTTCGCCCAGCGGGCCGTGGCGGTCTGCCCGAGCTTCACCATCACCGACGCGAACCTGCCGACGATCATCCGCATCTGCCAGAAGGTGGACGGCATCCCCCTGGCGATCGAACTGGCGGCGGCACGCCTGTCCGTGCTCTCCGTCGACGAGGTGCTGCACCGGCTCACCGACCGGTTCCGGCTGCTCACCAGCACCGGCCGTGGCCTGCCCGCCCGGCACCGCACGCTGCGCGAGACGGTCAACTGGAGCTATCAGCTGTGCTCCCCCGACGAACAGCAGCTGTGGGCCCACTGCTCGGTGTTCGCCGGCGGCTTCACCGCCGACGCGGCCGCCGCGGTGAGCGGGCTGCCCGTCGAGCAGACCCGGGAACTGCTGGGCAGGCTGGCGGACAAGTCGGTGCTCATCCGGGAGCCGGGGAACATGCTGCGGATGCTGGACACCATCCGGCACTTCGGCCGCGATCACCTGGCCGATCCGGTCGCGGTGTCCCGCAGGCACGCGCAGTGGTACCTGGAGCTGGCGAAACAGGCGAACCAGGGCTGGTTCGGCCCGGAGCAGGCCAGGTGGATCAGTCGCCTGCACCGGGAACACGCCAACCTGCGTGCGGTGCTGGCGTTCTGCTTGGACAACCCGGACGAGACGCGAACCGGGCTGCGGATCGCGGCGATGCTGTCCTCCCACTGGTTCTACGAGGGCCTGGTCGCCGAGGGCCAGCAGTGGATCCAGCGGCTGCTGGCCAAGGACAACCGGCCGTCCCGGCAGCGGGTCGCGCTGCTGACCATCCTGGTGATGACCGCGTCGGTGCGCGGCGAAGCGTACGTCGGCACCCTCGCCGACCAGCTGATGGAACAGGCGCAGGCCGTCGGCGACGGATTCAGCCAGGTCCAGGCCCTCACCGCGGCGTGCACCGCGGCAACCGTCGGCGAGGACTTCGACCGGGCTGTCGCCCTGGGCAAGCGCGCCATCCAGCAGGCCGGGGCACCCGACACTGCGGCGGCGGCCGCGGCCGGCCTGCAGGTGGGCTTCCCGCTGTCGATGGCGTTGCTCCGCCGAGGGGACATCGACGAGGCGGTCGCCCTGTCCACCCGGCTGGTGGACGGCTGCCGCCGGGCCGGCGACCAGACGATCCAGCTCTGGGGCCTGGCCGGCCTCGGACTGGCGGCGCTGTACCGGCGGCAGGCGGACGTCGCCGCCGGCCACGCCTGCGACATGCTCCGGCTCCGCCCCGCCCAGCCCGACCTCAAGGGAATCGCGCTGGCCGTCGAGATCCTCGCCCTGGCCGCCGCGGATGAGGGCAACACCCTGCGCGCCGCGGAGCTGTTCGGTGGCGCGGAACAGCTGTGGTCGGACGCACACGCCAGCGGCCTGCGTGGGGCCACGACGGCCCCGCTGGCCGTCGCGGTACGAGCCTCGCTGCGGGAGACGATGGGTCAGGCCTACGCCCAGGCGATCACCGAGGGCCGGGCGCTGACCCTGTCCGAGGTGATCGATTACGCGCTGCGCCCGGTGTGGTCGGTGCCCAGCACGTGGCACTGAGCTAGGGTCGGAGTGTGGAGATCGTCGACGAGTACACCGGCCATGTCGAGCCCGGTGGCGCTGCCGCCCGCCGTACCCTGCCCGAGCTCACCATCACCAAGGTGTCGGTGGGCCCCATGGACAACAACTCGTACCTGTTGACCTGCCGGAAAACCGGCGAAGCCGCCCTGATCGACGCCGCCAACGACCCGCAGCGCCTGCTGGAACTGCTGGGCCACGAGGATGATCGCCCGCAGCTGCGCACGATCATCACCACCCACCAGCACGCCGACCACTGGCAGGCCCTCGGCGCCGTCGCCGGTGCCACCGGCTCGAACACCATCGCGCACCCGCTGGACTCAGCCGCACTGCCGGTCCCGCCGGACACCCTGGTCACCCACGGCGACTCGATCGAGATCGGCGAGATCACCCTCAGCGTGATCCACCTGCGTGGCCACACCCCCGGCTCGATCGCGCTGCTGTACCGGGACCCGGAGGGTCACCCGCACCTGTTCACCGGCGACTCGCTGTTCCCCGGGGGCGTGGGCAAGACCAACTCACCGGAGGACTTCAAGTCCCTGCTGGACGACGTGGAGAACCGACTCTTCTGGGAACTCCCCGACGAGGCGTGGTTCTACCCCGGGCACGGAGACGACTCCACCATCGGCGAGCAGCGCGAACACATCCAGGAGTGGCGCCAGCGCGGCTGGTGACCACGACTCGGTGAACGGGACTGCCTGACCAACAGGCGGTCCCGTTGTCGCCTTGACCAGTAGGGAGCCTTGCGATGTCCGCCGAGCCATTCGAGGTCAGCGTCACCGAAGCCGAGATCGCGGACCTGCGTGAACGATTGCGACGGACCCGGTGGCCCGAGAGCGAGCCGGTGGACGACTGGTCACAGGGTGTGCCGCTGGCGTACGCGCAGGAGCTGTGCCGTAGCTGGGCCGAGGACTACGACTTCGGGTTCGCCGAGCGGCTGAACGTGTTCCCGCAGTTCCGCGACACGATCGACGGGCTGGGCATCCACTTCCTGCACGTCCGCTCGCCGGAGCCGGACGCGTTCCCGCTCATACTCACCCACGGGTGGCCGGGTTCGGTGCTGGAGTTCCTGGAGGTGCTCGGCCCGCTGACGGATCCACGCGCGCACGGCGGTGATCCGGCGGACGCGTTCCACGTGGTCGCGCCGTCGTTGCCCGGATACGGCTGGAGTGACAAGCCGTCGACGGCCGGGTGGGGCGTCACCCGCATCGCGCGTGCCTGGGACACGTTGATGGTCTCGCTGGATTACCAGCGGTACGGCGCGCAGGGCGGCGACTGGGGTTCGGCGGTGTCCGGCGCGCTGGGCGAGGTGGCGCACGAGCGGGTCGCCGGCGTCCACCTGAACCTGGGATCCGTGGCGGCGGGCACGTTCGACGACCCGACGCCCGCGGAGCTGGCGAACCTTGAGGCCGGGAAGGAGTTCCAGCGCACCGGCCGGGGATACTCGGCGATCCAGGCGACCCGGCCGCAGACGCTCGGCTACGGCCTGACCGACTCCCCGGCGGGGCAGGCCGCCTGGATCGCCGAGAAGTTCTGGGCGTGGACGGACAACAACGGCCATCCCGAGGACGCGGTGTCGCGGCAGACGATCCTCGACGAGATCTCGGTCTACTGGTTCACCGCGTCGGCCACCTCGTCGGCGCGCCTGTACTGGGAGAGCTTCGCCGCCTTCCGGGACAAGGTGACCGCGCCATCCGGACTGTCGGTCTACCCGCGCGACATCACCCGCCCGTCGAGGCGGGAGGCCGAGCTGCGGTTCACCGACCTGCGCTGGTTCGAGGAACTGCCGCAGGGTGGCCACTTCGCCGCACTGGAGCAGCCGGAGTCGCTGGTCGAGCAGGTACGCGGGTTCTTCCGCCTGTTCCGCTGACTGGACGAGATGCCCCGCCGGGTTCCCGGCGGGGCACCACGGCTATCCGGTTCAGCTGGCGATCAGCTTGCCCATCGCGTGGATCTCGTCCACGTCACCGGTGTTGAAGAAGCTCCACGGCACGGTGAAGTAACCGCCCGCGCCCCAGCTGGAGCCCCAGCTGTTCTCGATCTTCACGCCCTTCTCGTTGTAGGCGACGATGGTCACCTCGTGGCCGCCGACGACGCTCTCGCCGGCCTTCGGCAGGTAGGTGTAGTTACCGGCCGTGGTGGCGTTCAGGTTCATGAACGACTGGTGCACGGTGAAGCCGATCGGGACCGGCATGCCCTGCGAGATGGCGTCCATGATCGCCGTCTTCGCGGCCGTGCCCGACGTGGCCAGGGACTTGTATCCGGACAACTTGTACTTCGCGGCGTTGGCCTTCTCCGAGGCGTCGGGCTGGGTGGTGTAGTCGAAGTCGCCCTGCCAGTAGTGGGCCTTGGTGTCGATGCCCTGGCTCTGCTGCATCGGCAGCGCGACGGAGGCGTCGGTCCCCTGGTCGTTGCCCTTGGCGATCTGCGCGTAGGTGAACATCGGCGCCATCGGGGCGCCGGTGATGCCCTGTTCCTTCATCAGCACGCCGTAGCCGGTGTAGCCGGTGGCCCAGGCGACGCAGGAACCGACCTGGCCCTGGTCGCCCGGGGACAGGGCGTAGGAGCTCAGGTCGAAGCTGGCCGGCGCGGCACCCGCCCGGGGCAACGGAGCCTGCAGACCAGTGGCGTCGGCCGCCTCGACGGTGAGGCCGGCCGCCTTGGCCTTCCGCAACGCCTCGAGGTTCAGGCCCATGCCGTGTTGTTTGACGGCGGCCGCGTTCGTGACGTGCTGGGTCGCCGCGGTGGGGTTGAGCAGCCCGAACGTCGTCGCGGCCAGCGCGAACGCGACGGCGGCACCAGCGGTTTTCGTGATTCGCATGCGCGATTCCTCACTCTTGAATACATGCAGGGAAGAGCAGGCATATGCACAACCGCGCACATTTCCGCGAATCGATGCGCGGAAATGTGCACGCACCGAATAGTAAGAATGCGATCACATAAAACTCAATACCCGCGAACAGTAAAAACGCTGCTAGCATTTAACCGTAATTAACCCACCTGGAACGAGCTGACCAGTACATACCTGTCCGCAGGCTGGGCTTTTAAGCCGTCAAGCAGCGGGAAACGGGCAATAACTCACATAACTTCAGCACTCCGGCGGGGTGGATTAATCTTCCTCACCCCCGAGGCCATTCATCAGTAATTCCGCATATTGCGGAGAGTGGGCCGGAGTGAACCCGCCTGAGATCGCCGACGACGGTCAGGGGCGCGCCAAACCGCCGACCTCCCTGGCCTGTTCCCGGGAAATCGACGCCACAGGCCGGTTCATTCCGCAGACGCGGGTACCGTCGCGGCTCTAGGATCACGAATCGATGACGTCGGTCTTGTTGGGGGATGGCGTGGACGACAAGCCACCGGTCGTGCGAGCCGCGCGGCTGCTGCGCAGGCGAGAGCTGCCCGTCGTGGCCTTCCGCGACCTGTTCGGTGGTGCCACGGTGTTCACCCAGATCTCGGGGACCCAGCTGATGGTGTCCGACGTGCCGGAGATGGGTACCTGGGTATCCACCTACAGCACGCTGCAACGGTTGGCCGAGGTCGCAGGTGACGACAGCGAGTACGTCGCCATGCCGGGCCGGGACCTGTTGCGGACGATCCCGGACGGCATCGGTGTGGTGATCGATCCGGGCAGTGAGCACATGATCGCGCTGCCGCCACAGGGCACCGGTCGCCAGGAAGCCGGGGCCGGCGATGCCCGACTTTGATGGGTTCGCGGCACCGATCGAGGCGCTCATCATCGCCTCCAGCTCGATTTCGGACCTGATGGCGGAACTCAGGGCCCACAACGTCTCGGACATCGACTGCGACGCGTCGGCCTTCGGGCACGCAGGTCTTGCGTCGGTGACAGCGGACTTCTGCGACCGCTGGCAGACGGGCGTGAAAAACCTGACGAAGGACGGCGCCGCCCTGGCCGCCGGCCTCGGCAAGACCGCGCAGAACTATCTGGAAACCGACAAGGCCGCCGCGGAGGCGATGGCCAAGCTGGAAGCGGACACCGGCTGATGGCGGAACTCGGCCAGACCTCGGACCCGAAAGCACTCGTCCCCGGCAACGCCGGTGCCTTGCGGGGCACGATCGCCAACTTCCAGAAATTCGGCATCGCGCTGTCCAACGCCGGTCAGAGCCTGCGGACCCTGGACGACGGCGGGTGGAAGGGACCCGCAGCCGACGCGTTCCATGGCATCTTCGACGGCCAGCCCAGCAAGTGGATCGAGTGCGGCGATGCCTTCCACGACGCGGGCAAGGTCCTGGCCGACTTCGTCGGCACCCTGGAGTGGGCGCAAGGACAGGCCGCCGAGGCCATCGAGCAGTGGACCAAGGCTGAGGCCGCCACCGCACAGGCCCGGTCGCAGAACGAGTCGGCCAACAAACAGGCCCAAGGGCAGGCCGAGTCCTCCGGTGGGACCTTTGTACCGATCCCGTTCAACGACCCCGGCGAGGCGCTGCGCGCGGCCGCGCGGGACACGCTGAACCGGGCGCGTACCCAACTGAACCACTCCGGCGAAGACGCGGCCCGGGTGGTGGCGGCCGCGCGGGACAAGGCACCACCCAGGCCGGACATCTGGGACAAGATCGGCGAGGCCCTCGAAGACTTCGGCGACGGGCTGTGGCAGTGGACCAAGGACACCGGTGAACTGCTGTGGATGCTCGACCCGGCGCACATCTTCGTCGACCCCGGCGAATACTTCGACGGCCTGGGCAGATTGGCAACGGGGATCGCCAGCGCCGCCGCCCATCCGCTGGACACGGCCAAGGCCATGCTCAATCTGGAGGAGCTCCAGCGGAACCCGGCCAGATGGCTCGGCCACACCGGCCCCGACATCCTGCTCACGCTCGCCGGTGGCGTCGGTGCGGTGAAAAAGCTCGGGTCACTGGCCCGTGGAGCCCGACTGGCCGGTGCGGCCGACGAGACCGCCGAAGGTCTGATGAAGGAACTGTCGGAGGCCGGTGTCAAGTACACCAAGGACGACGTTCGCCAGATCGGCCGGCAGGCCAACGGCTACCACGACGGCGAGATCACCTTCCTGGAGAAGGGCAACCCCAAGGCTGGGCTGGAGCACATCGATGTAAGGCACGGCGACGAGATCGTGAAGGCCGTTGGTCGGCCGCTGAGCCAGGAAGAGCTCGGCAAGATCGCCTTCGATGCCGGAACAAAGGGGGAGCTGGTGGGATACTCAACCGGGAAAAATCCAGCTCCGATCTTCCGAACCGAGTTCGAGGGAAAGACCTTCGAGATGAAGGTCATCCGCTCAGAAAACGGCTTCATAGTCTCCGCGCATAAGATCAGCGCGGATAAGTGGGTTCCGCTGGGAGAGGTGTCGAAGTGACGACATATCGCATGCAGGCTCTTGGACGCCGAACCCCAGACGGACAGACCCATGCCTGGTCCTGGTGGAACCCTTACGGCCATGCCGACCCGGTTCCCACAAACCTGAACCAACGGCTGTCTGACTGGACCCAGCTCGCCACAGACCCGCGCCGATCAGCTGATCCTGCGCTACTTGACGAGGTGGAGCGCGAGGGAGCGGCTCTCGCATGGGACATCGTGGCGATGTCGCCCGAAGGCAGTGCAGTCGAGCTGCACAGCCCAAGATTGAGCACCCCGGTGGTCACCTTCTCGGCGAAGTCGGGTCCGGCCGGGCGGGCGGAGGTGCAGCCTCGGCAACGTTTCTGGGTCATGTGTGAGGCTGGGGCGTCCGGGCTGTGGACCTGGGACAACAAGGAAACACACGAGCCGCCATACGATGTAACGGGAGACGATCTCGAACTACCGGACCGGATTGAACAACTGCTGACGGAGTTCGGCGACCTCTACCACGCCAAGAACTTCGGCCCCGGATACGAGTTGCTCACCCCAAGCGAAGCTGACGAGCAGCGAATCAATGCCCTGGCTCGCGAGTTGGCCATCGCTGTTGCCGTGGAGTTGGGCCCCATTGCGGATGTCCATCTCGACCAGGTCGTCGAGGACTCCGCTTTCATCCACGCTGACTCCGGCGGCACGGTGACGGAGTGGCCGATCGGCGAACGGCGCGAGGCCGGCCCGGCGGCAACGGCTTCCTGACCGTCGCCGCCACGCTGATGCCCCAGAGTGGTGGCCGCCCACGCTCCGCGCGTCAGGCCCTCACTCCGAGGCGATCCGCTCGACCAACTCGTCACGGAAGGCCTGCGCGTCCCGCAGTTCCGGCTCGGCGCCGTCGGTCCGCTTGAGCGCGCCGTCGAGGATCCGCAACGCCTGCCGTTCATCACCCTTGGCGTCCGCCAGCCGGGCCGCGTTCTCCATGGCTTTCGCCAGCTTGGTGCGCGCCTCGGGTTCCTGGGCGGACTTGTTGATCCGGATCCAGTTGCCACCCGGATCGATGACGGTGAACCCGGTGTACCGGTCGTTGCGCAGCCGGGGCCTGGTCATCCGCGGGATGCCGGAGATGAGCAGCTTCCCGTGCACGGCGCGCATGCCCGCCGCGAACGCCTCGAACAACGGCGCCGTGTCCTGCACGATGATCAGGCACGTGCTGTGCGACTGCTCCGGAATGTGGCCTGCCATCCCGTAGAAGTGCAGGTTGATGTCCTCCCGTTGCAGGGCGACGTGCGGGTTCGGCCGTGTCTGCCGATAGGTGGTCGAGAAGCCGAGCATCTCGTAGAAGGACGCGATGTCGTCGATGTCCCGGCAGGGTAGGAGCGGGATCGTCAGTGCGTTCGCCATCGCTCGAAAGTAAGCCCGGATCCGCCGAAACGACACGGAGGTATTTGCACAAGCGAACAGCCCCGATCAGCTGTCGACGACCGAGACTCCGCCGTCCGGGGAGTCGGTGGAGCGGCTGAGCTCCGCCCAGGCGTCGAAGTCGTCCTGAACCCGCCGGCGGCCGGCGGCGACCAGGCGCATCGCGTCCGAGCCGAGCAGGAGATGCACGGGCGGCTTCTCCACTTCCAGGAGGCTGAGGATGGCGTCGCCCGCGCGATCGGGGTCGCCGATGCCCTGACCGGCGACTTCCAGGCGACGATTCCGGATCGGGTCGAACAGCGCGTCGTAGTCGGGGATGCTGCGGGGTGCGCGGACCATGGACCGGCCGGCGAAGTCGGTCTTGAACACGCCGGGGGCCACGGCGGTGACCCGCACGCCGAACTGGGCGACCTCCTGGGCGAGGGTGTCGGTGATGCCCTCCAGGGCGTGTTTGCTGCCTTCGTAGAACGCCAGTCCGGGGAAGGTGGTGAGCCCACCCATCGAGGTGATGACGAAGATGTGGCCGTCGCGCCGTTCCCGCATGCCGGGCAGGACCGCTTTCACGGTCGCCACCGTGCCGAAGACGTTGACCTCGAACTGGCGGCGCAGGTCGGCCATCGACGACTCTTCGAAGGTGCCTTCGACCCCGTAGCCGGCGTTGGCCACCAGCACGTCGATCGGGCCCAGTTCCGCTTCGACGGCCCGCACCGTGGGCTCGATCCGGTCGGCGTCGGTCAGGTCGAGCAGGAAGGCCCGGGCCCGGCCGGGGTCCAGCGCCCGGAAGGCGGCGGCGTGCTGCTCGGTGCGCACGGTGCCCGCGACGCGGTGCCCGGCCGCGAGGGCTCGTCGGGCGATGGCCTGTCCGAGGCCGGTGCTGACGCCGGTGATCAGGAAGTTCTTGCTCACGTCGAGTGTCCTTTCATGACGGGTTCACTGCCCCAGCTGGCCAGCAGCCGCAGGCGTTCCTCTGCCGGCGAGCCGGATGGCGCGCAGTAGATGACGAGCGTCTGACCCGGATCGGCGACCGGGGTGAGGACCTCGTACTGCAGTTCCAGGTCGCCGACGACGGGGTGGTGCAGGCGTTTGAGGCCGGTGCTGCGTTCCTGGACGCGGTGTTCCGACCACCACGCCGGGAACTCGGGTGAGCGCATCATCAGCTCACCGATCAGGTTCGCGATGCGCTGGTTCCGCGGCTGGGCGGCGGCCGCCAGCCGCAAGCCGTGCACGTAGTCGCGGGCGACGCGTTCCCAGTCCCGCCACACCACGCGGGCCCGCGGATCCAGCAGCGTCCAGCGGGCCATGCTGCGTTCCCGGCGCGGCAGCTCGGCCACATCGGGGAACAGCAACGCCCACAATCTGTTCCCGCCGACGACGGTGAGATCGCGGTCGCTGACGAAGGCCGACGCCAGGTCCATCGACTCCAGTACCTGGCGCAGCGCAGGCCGTAGCTGTGCCGGGTGCGCTGCCCGGTCCCGCTGCCCTGGTGTGGTGCCGGCGAGCGCGAACAGGTGTCGCCGCTCGATGTCGTCGAACCGGAGCGCGTCGCCGAGGGCCTGCAACACCTGCTCGGACGGCTGCCGGGCGCGGCCCTGTTCCAGGCGGGTGTAGTACTCGGTGCTGACCCCGGCCAGCTGCGCGACCTCACCGCGCCGCAGGCCCGCGACCCGCCGACCGAACTCGGTGGGCAGACCGATCTCCTCCGGCGTGAGCCGGGCGCGGCGGGCCCGCAGGAAATCGCCCAGACTGTTGTTCCCCATGTCCTCAGTCTGCTGATCACTCAACCGATCTCCAAGGGCTTGGCTGGCCCTGTCAGTACTACCCACCACGCAGTTGCCGAGAGTGAGAAACGGCTTGTAGCCTCACTGCGTGGCAGGCAGGACAGTGCTGGTCAACGCCACCGACACCGCTTGGAGAGCCGATGAAAGCCGTGAGCTGCCACCAGGGTGAATTCACCGTCGTCGACCTGCCCGCACCGGTCCCCGAGCGTGGGCAGGTGCTGCTCGACGTGCTGCGCTCCGGCATCTGTGGCTCCGACCTGCACGCCCGTAAGCACGCCGACCAGCTGGCCGACCTCACCGAGAAGGTCGGCTACGACGGCATGATGCGGTCCTCGCAGCACGTGGTCCTGGGCCACGAGTTCGTCGGCGAGGTCGTCGGCTACGGCCCCGGCACTCGTCGTCGGTGGCGTCCCGGCACCCGGGTGGTGGCCATGCCGATACGCCGCACCGCGGGCACCGCCCACATGACCGGGCTGTCCGAATCGGCTCCCGGCAGCTACGCGGAACAGGTGCTGGTCGAGGAGGCGCTGACCTTCCCGGTTCCCGACGGCCTCAGCCCCGACCTGGCCGCGCTGACCGAGCCCCTCGCGGTCGCGCTGCACGCGGTGCACCGGTCCGAGATCCGGCGCCGGGACATGGCCATCGTCATCGGCTGCGGCCCGATCGGCCTCGCCGTCATCGGCATGCTGAAGGCCCGTGGCGTGCGGCATATCGTGGCCAGTGACTTCTCGCCCGCGCGCCGGGATCTCGCCCGCCGGCTGGGCGCGGACGTCGTCGTCGATCCGGCCACCGGGTCGCCGTACGCGGGCTGCGCGGACCGGGGGCACATCGTCAAGGCGCCGCAGCTCTTCGATCTCGCGATGGACGGCATGAGCCAGCTGCGCCGGCTGCCCGTCCCGTGGGAGCCGCTCTACCGGGCGGGCGAAGCGGTGGGTGCCACCGACTTCAAGCGTCCGGTGATCTTCGAGTGCGTCGGCGTGCCCGGGATGCTCGACGGCCTCATCGGGCAGGCTCCGTTGCAGTCCCGGGTCGTGGTCGTCGGCGTCTGCATGGACCAGGACCGCCTCCAGCCGGCGATGGCCATCAACAAGGAGATCGACCTGCGCTTCGTGCTGGGATACACGCCCATCGAGTTCCGGGACACCCTGCACATGCTCGCCGACGGGAAGATCAACGCGGCTCCGCTGGTCACCGGCACCGTGGGCCTGCACGGCGTGGACAACGCGTTCAACGCCCTATCGGACCCGGAGAAGCACGCCAAGATCCTCATCGACCCGCGGAGCGCCGCCACCGCGCCGTGAATGGCGAGGTTCACGTTAATCGGTTGGCCCCAGCGGTAGTGTCGAGTCGACTGCCCTGGGGGTTTCGCACCACCTGAAAGCGACTCGAATCGTGCTCTTTCGACTGATCAGGCTCACTCTGCAGCCGTATCACCGACCGCTGGCCGTCGTGGTGCTGCTACAGCTGCTGCAGACCCTGGCCGCGCTGTACCTGCCCACGCTGAACGCGGACATCATCGACTACGGGGTGGTACCCGGGGACACCGACTACATCCTGCGCATCGGCGCGATCATGCTCCTGGTCTCCCTCGGGCAGATCGTGTGCGCGGGCGGCGCGACCTACTACGCGGCGCGCACGGCGTCGGCGCTCGGCCGGGACATCCGGGCGAGCGTGTTCCACAAGGTGCAGTCCTTCTCCGCGCGGGAGATCGGTCAGTTCGGCACGCCGTCGCTGATCACCCGCACCACCAATGACGTGCAGCAGGTCCAGATGCTGGCGCTGCTCACCTTCACGCTGATGGTGATGGCGCCGATCATGTGCGTCGGCGGCATCCTGCTGGCGCTGCACCAGGACGTGCCGCTGTCGTTGCTGCTGGTCGTGATCGTGCCGGTGCTGGGCATCCTGATCATGCTGATCGTCGGCCGGATGCGGCCGTGGTTCCGGCAGATGCAGGTCAAGATCGACGGGATCAACCGCATCCTGCGCGAGCAGATCTCCGGCATCCGGGTGGTGCGCGCGTTCGTCCGGGACACCCACGAGCGGGAGCGGTTCGGCGCGGCCAACGGCGAACTGCTGGACGTGTCGCTCCGCGTCGGGCGGCTGATCGCGCTGATGTTCCCCGTGGTGATGCTGGTGATCAACATCAGTAGCGTGGCGGTGCTGTGGTTCGGCGGGCAGCGGATCGACAGCGGCGCCATGCAGATCGGCGCGCTGACCGCGTTCCTCGCCTACCTCATGCAGATCCTGATGTCGGTCATGATGGCCACCTTCATGTTCATCATGGTGCCGCGCGCCGAGGTCTGCGCCGAGCGCATCATGGAAGTACTGGAGACCGACTCCTCGGTGGTTCCGGCCGCCGAGCCGGTGAGCCTGCCCGCGCCGCGCGGCGAGGTCACCCTGCGGGACGTGGACTTCTGCTACCCCGGCGCCGAGGAACCGGTGCTGTCCGGCATCGACCTGGTGGCCCGGCCGGGCGAGACCACCGCGATCATCGGCAGCACGGGCAGCGGCAAGACCACGCTGATCAACCTGGTCTCCCGGCTGTTCGACGTCACCCAGGGCGCCGTGCTCATCGACGGCGTCGACATCCGCGACCTCGACCAGGCGACCCTCGCCGTCACGGTCGGACTGGTGCCGCAGAAGGCGTACCTGTTCACCGGCACCGTCCGGTCGAACCTGCAGTACGGCCGGCCGGACGCCACCGACGAGCAGATGTGGCAGGCGCTGGAGATCGCCCAGGCCCGGGACTTCGTCGAGGAGATGCCGGACGGCCTGGACACCGCGATCGCGCAGGGCGGGACGACGGTGTCCGGCGGGCAGCGGCAGCGGCTGGCGATCGCCCGGGCGATCATCCACCGCCCGGCGGTCTACCTCCTCGACGACTGCTTCTCCGCGCTCGACCAGGCCACCGACGCCCGGCTGCGGGCCGCGTTGGCCTCGGAGACCGCCCGCGCCTCGGTGATCATCGTGGCGCAGCGGGTGAACACCATCCGGGGCGCCGACCGGATCGTGGTGCTCGACCAGGGCCGCATCGTGGGTACCGGCACGCACCATGAACTGATGGCCGGCAACGACACCTACCGGGAGATCGTGTTGTCCCAGCTCTCGGAGGAGGAAGCCGCATGAGTGTCACCGGAGAGCGCGCCACGCCAGCCCGCCGGGCGGGTGCCGGCGGTGGGATGACCTTCGGCCCCGGCCGGATGATGGGCGGCGGCCAGGCGGAGAAGGCCCTGGACTTCGCCGGATCCAGCAAGCGGCTGCTGCGCATGCTCACGCCGCAGCGGTTCCAGGTGGTGTCACTGCTGGTGCTCGGGATCATCAGCGTCGCCTTCACCGTCATCGGCCCGAAGATCCTCGGGCAGGCGACCGACCTGATCTTCGCCGGTGTCGTCGGCCGCAAGCTGCCGCCGGAGGCCACCAAGGAGCAGGTGGTCGCCGGCCTGCGGGCGGCGGGCGACAACAGCAAGGCCGACATGATCGCCGGGATGGACATCGTGCCCGGTCAGGGCATCGACTTCGACGCGGTCGGCACCGTGCTGCTCATCGCCCTCGGCCTGTACGTGATCAGCTCGCTGTTCGCGCTGGCCCAGGCACGGCTGACTACCACCGTGGTCCAGCGGGCGGTGTTCACCCTCCGCGAGGAGGTCGAGGCGAAGTTCAGCCGGCTGCCGCTGCGGTACTTCGACCAGCAGCCGAAGGGCGAGGTGCTCAGCCGGGTCACCAACGACATCGACAACCTGTCACAGTCACTGCAACAGACCATGGGCCAGCTGCTGATCTCGATCTTCTCGGTGATCGGCGTGCTGGTACTGATGTTCGTGATCTCCCCGCTGCTGGCGGCGATCGCGCTGGTCACCGTGCCGCTGATGGTCTACGTCTCGGCCAGGATCGGTAAGCGGGCGCAACCGCAGTTCGTCAAGCAGTGGTCCACCACCGGCAAGCTGAACGGGCACATCGAGGAGGTCTACACCGGCCACTCGCTGGTGAAGGCGTTCGGCCAGCAGGACACGTCGGCGAAGACCTTCGTCGCGGTCAACGAGGCGCTGTACCAGGCCGGGTTCCGCGCGCAGTTCGTCTCCGGGCTGATCCAGCCCGGGATGATGTTCATCGGCAACCTGAACTACGTGCTGATCGCGGTGGTCGGCGCGTTGCGGGTGGCGTCCGGTGGGCTGTCGCTCGGCGATCTGCAGGCCTTCATCCAGTACTCCCGGCAGTTCACCCAGCCGCTGACCCAGGTGGCCACGATGGCGAACCTGCTGCAGTCCGGGGTGGCCTCCGCGGAGCGGGTCTTCGCCCTGCTGGACGCCGACGAGCAGCAGCCCGACCCGGTGTCCCCGGCCAGTCCCGCGCAGGTACACGGCCGCGTCGAGTTCCACAACGTGGCGTTCCGCTATGTGCCGGACGTACCGCTGATCGAGGACCTCACCCTGTCCGTGGAGCCGGGCCAGACCGTCGCGATCGTCGGCCCCACCGGAGCGGGCAAGACCACGCTGGTGAACCTGCTGATGCGGTTCTACGACATCGACTCGGGCTCGATCACCCTGGACGGCGTGGACATCGCCACCATGACCCGGGAGGACCTGCGGTCGCGGACCGGCATGGTGCTCCAGGACGCGTGGCTGTTCGGCGGCACCATCGCGGACAACATCGCGTACGGCAACGCCAACGCCACCCGGGAGCAGATCGTCCAGGCGGCCAAGGCCACGCACGTGGACCACTTCTGCCGGACGTTGCCCGACGGCTACGAGACGGTGCTCGACGAGGACGGCGCCAACCTCAGCGCCGGTGAACGCCAGCTGCTGACCGTCGCCCGGGCGTTCCTCGCCGAGCCGTCGATCCTCATCCTGGACGAGGCGACCAGTTCGGTCGACACCCGCACCGAGGTCCTGGTTCAGCGGGCGATGAACTCGCTGCGCCAGGGCCGGACCAGTTTCGTGATCGCACACCGGCTGTCGACGATCCGGGACGCGGACCTGATCCTGGTGATGGAGCACGGGCAGATCGTCGAACAGGGCACCCACGACGCCCTGCTGGCGACCGAGGGTGCCTATTCGCGCCTGTACAACAGCCAGTTCGCCGCGCCGGTGGCGGAGAGCTCGTAGGGCTAGGGCAGGTGCCGGGTGGCGAAGAAGTCCCAGAGGATCGAGCTGATGTCCGGTCCCTTGGGGTCGGCGAACAGGCCGCTACCGCCGCCCGGCCACTTGTGTCCCATGCCCGCCACCAGGTACTTCTCGATCAGCGGAGCACCACCGGCGCGCGCCGTGTAGCCGGTGTGCGTGTACGGGTACTCCCCCGGCTTCGCCACGTGTTCGGTGGCGTCGGCGACGTCGTCCACGTCCCCGTTCAGCTGCCCGTCCACCGCGAGGTCATCGAGGGCCGCCCAGTGCGTGACGAGGCGTTCACCCAGGATGGGCGGCACAGTCGTGTCGGCATCGCCCTGGACGATGAACATCGGCACCTGGCGGGCGCGTGGTCCCATCTCGGCGTAGGCCAGCTTCGCCGTGTCCACCGGGCTCAGTTCCGGGTTGTCCTTCACCTTGTTGAAGAGGTACTCGCCACCTGCCAGCGAGGCGACGGAGGCATACACGTCCGGGTAGGTCACCGCCAGGATCACCGCCATGCCAGCCCCCGAGGACGCCCCGACGACGTGCACCCGCTTGGCGTCCGCGTGGTACTTGCGGATCACGTCCTGGGTGGCCCCGGTGATCAGGGACGGCTCGCCGCCGCCCCGCCGCTGGTGCTCCACCTTGTCCCAATTCCAGCAGCTCTGCAGGTTGCGGCCCAGTTCCTGGGTCGGGTAGACGACGATGAATCCCTGGGCGTCGGCCACCTCGTTGAACCGGGTCATCGCCTTCATCGAGTTGAGCCCGTACCCGCTCATCAGGCAGCCGTGTACCGCCACCACCACGGGTAAGGCACGGTCCTGATAACCCGGTGGCAGGTGCACCTCATACGCCACCTTGCCCGAGCTGTTCGTGAACACGCCCCGCTCGTCCCGCCCCGCGGATGCGGACGCGGTCCCCGTGAGCAGTGACAGCGCAAGAGCCATCACCGCCAGTACGCGCAGGATTTTGTCACCCATGACAGATCCCCCTCTTCGACGTCTCCCCCACTATGGGCCCGTCATGAGCCGGTGGGCTATCGGATGCCGTCCAAGACTGGTAGACGGTTTTTGTGACCGATCACAAGGAGCCCCTGACGATCAACGGCACCGTGCTGTACCGGTGGCTGCTCACCGAGCGGGGCAGACTCTCCCACCGGCTGGCCCGGCTGCTCGCCGCGGAGATCCCCGCCTACCGGCGGCTGTCGGAGACCGAGCTGGGCACCATCGCCCGGATCACCGAGGTGAACCTGCAGGTGTTCGCCCAGTCCCTGCGCCGCCGGGCCGCACCCGAGGACGGCGAACTGGAACCGATCACCGCCTCCGCCGTCCAGCGCGCCGGCGAGGGCTTCCCCCTGGACGCGGTGATGTCCGCCTACAGCACCGGGATGCTGGAGACCTGGCGGACGATGGCCGCCGACGCCCGGCCCGCGGACCTCGCCGACGTGCTGGCCTGCACCGAACTGGTGCTGGGTTACGTGCAGCGGGCCTGCACCGCCGTGGCTGCGGCGTACCTGGACGAGCGGCGCCGGATGGACAGCGACGAGCAGCACCGCCGGTACGCCCTGCTGTCCGCGCTGCTGCGCGGCGAACTGCCCGCCATCCCGCTCCCGGAGCGGTATCTGGTGCTGGCGCTGAACTTCGACCGGCACGCGGACGAGCAGACGGGCGGCGTGATGGCCGCGCATCGCAAGGTGTACCGGGCGACCGAGGCGCTGCGCCGGTCGGCGGGCGAGGGCGTGCTGGTGCTCCTGGAACCCTCCGGCGGCACTGCGCTCGTACCGGTGACCGATATCGACTTCGCCGACCTGGTGGCCGAACTGGGCACGGCCACCGGGGTCGAGGTGCGGGCGGCCGGAGTCTTCGCCGCACCCGCCGAGGTGTCCGCCGCGGCGCAGCAGGCCGCCGAGCTGCTGGAACTGGTGCTGGCACTGGGAAAGCCGCCGGGCCTCTACCGATTGCCCGACCTGCTGCTGGAGTATCAGCTGACCCGGCCCAGCGCCGCCCGCGATGCCCTGGCGGGTCTGCTGGAACCTCTCGAAGAGCACCCCGATCTGCTGTCCACGGTGCAGACCTACCTGCGGCTGGGCCTGGACCGGCGGCGCACCGCGGCGGAACTACACCTGCACCCGAACACGGTGGACTACCGGGTACGCCGCGCCGTCGCGCTGACCGGGCTGGATCCGGCGGATCCCCAGCAGCTGCAACAGATCGGCGCCGCGCTCGTCATCCGCCGGCTCGGTGGCGCGTGATGTGGTCTGTTGGGTCTGACTGTCGGCGAAAGACGGCTTTGGAGGAGGAGACGGGCTTCGGGTCGCGTCTTTCCTGCCTGCGTGTTGGGTGGGGCACGCCTTTCTGGCGGGGATGGGCCGCTTCCGCGGGGGACCTGAAGGACGCCATCGTTTACTTGAGCGCCCTGAAGGCGTCCTTCATTTACCTGGGGTAAACGGAGGCGTCCTTCAGGTAATAACCGTCCACAATGGACAGCCGTATCGTGGAACCCACGGCGTGTCGCGCGACTTCTGCTCCGTGTCGCCTTTGTTGATCATGCTGAACGTGGCTTTCAGGTGGCTTAACCTGGTGAAAGCCACGTTCAGGCCAAACAGGTCACCACACCTCACGCAGAACACACACCGGCCACGCATAGCGGCCCCGACCGCCCAGACAGGCGTGCCCCCACCCAATACGAAGGCAGCAAAGACCCCACCCGATGCCCGACTCCCCCTCCAAAGCCATCCTTCGCCAACCACTAGACGCCACGAACCACGAGGGTCAGCCGACCGCCTCGGCGAGCCCGACGACGATCCCCTCCGGCCCCCGGACGTAGCAGAGCCGGTAGACGTCCTCGTACCGCACCAGCTCCCCGACGAGCTCGGCGCCATGAGTGCGCAGCCGGGCCACGGTGTCCTCGATGTCGTCGACCTCGAACATGATGCGCCGCAGGCCCAGCGTGTTCGCCGGAACATCCCTGGGCTCCGGCGTAATCGCGGCAGGCCGGTGGAACTTCGCCAGTTCCACATGTCCATGGCCGTCGGGCGTGCGCAGCATGGCGATGTCCTGCCGGACGTCCTCCAGGCCGATGACCCGCTCCGCCCAGTCGCCTTCCAGGGGTCCTTTGTGCTCCAGTTCCATGCCCAGTTCGACGAGGAACGCGATGACCGCGTCGAGGTCCTCGACGACGATGAGGACGTTGTGCAGGTGCTTGATCGCCATACCGGGTCTCCCTAGTCGATCGGTCGGAGGCCGCCGGGCAGCAGCAGGTACGCGTCCCGGTCCCGGCCGGGATCGGTGGCCAGGTCGAGGATGGCCGCGCCGACGTCCTCCGGGGTGAGTGTCGGACCGAAGCCTGCCAGGAATCCGGCCGCGTCGACGCCCTGCCGTTCGGCGTAAGCGGCGACTCCGGCGGCGCCGAGCTCGGTGGCCGGGGTCAGCTTGGGCAGCACCGAGACGAACCGGATGCCGAGGCCGGCCCGCCGAGACTCGTCGGCGGCGTACCCGGTGATCAACCGGATGGTGGCCTTGGCGCCCGCGTAGCCGCCGCTCAACGGCGAGCCGGCCAGCGCCGCGCCGCTGGACATCGCGATGACGACGCTGCCCGGGGCCAGTGGCCGGAGCAGCGCCTCGCGGATCCAGTGGAAGACCTGCTGCACGTCCACCTCCCAGTTGCGGCTGAACGTCTGCCACGTCTGGTGCTGGATCGGCAGCATCGCCGGGACCGCTCCGGCATTGAGCACCAGGATGCCGGGCCGATGGGCGTCGAGGAGCCGGCCGGCCGTGCCGGGATCGGCGGCGTCGGCCACGACCGAGGTGAACCGCTCGTCGAGCCGGTCGCGGGCGACTCCGACGACGTCGACACCGGCTGCGGACAGCGCGAGGGCGATGGCACGCCCGAATCCGCGACCGGCTCCGGTGACCACCGCTGTACGGTCGATCATGCCTGCTCCCCTACCAGGACGTGGTGGCGTTCCCCGGCCTTGGCCGGTGCGCACACCGCCGCCGCGAGACCGGCGAGGGGCACCACGGCCGCGACCCAGAGGGCCGGCTTGGCGCCGTCGATGAACGCGGCCGGTGAGCTGTAGTCGCCGTAGTGGGCGAACACGGCGGCGAGGATGGCCACCCCGAACACGCCACCCAGTTCGCGGAGCGCCGTGTTGGTGCCCGCCGCCACGCCCGTGTCCTCGACCGGGACCGCGGCCGTGGCGGCGCCCGCGGTGGTCGCGAAGATCATTCCGATGCCCGCACCGGCGACGATCAGCGGGAGCACCACCGAGGCGTACTCCACTCCCGGCTCGACCACCTGCGCGAGCCAGCCCAGCCCGGTCGCCTGGAGGATCAACCCGGCGATCATGAACGGCCGGCTGCCGATGCGTTCGGAGAGCGCGCCGGCCACCGGGGCCACCAGCATCGGCATCGCCGTCCACACCAGGATCCGCAGGCCCGCCTGCAGGGGACTGTCCCCCATGCCGATCTGGAACAGCTGAGTGATCATGAACAACGCACCCAGCAGCGACAGGAACTGGAAGAAGATCACCCCGTTCGCGGCCGAGAACCCGCGGTGCCGGAAGTAGGCCAGCGGCAGCATCGGGTGGGCCGCCCGGCGTTCCCAGACCAGGAAACCGGCCACCAGCAGCAGGCCGGCGACGAGCGCGCCGATCACCTCGGCGCTGCCCCAGCCGATGCTCGGCGCCCGCACGGGTGCCCAGGTCAGCGCGGACATCCCCGCCGCGACCAGCAGCAGCCCCGGGATGTCCAGGTACGGACGGGGGCCGCGGCTCTCCCGCAGCAGCAACGCGGACAGCGGCAGCATGACGAGCCCGACCGGCACGTTGATCCAGAAGATCCACTGCCAGGAGACGCCCTCGATGATCGCGCCGCCGAGCACCGGGCCGCCGGCGACCCCGAGGCCGGTGATGCCGCCCCACATGCCGATCGCCACTCCCCGCCGCTCGGCGGGAAAGGCGTCGCTGATCAACGTCAGGGTCAGCGGCAGCACCACGGCCGCCCCCGCGCCCTGCACCACGCGACCGAGGATGAGTTCGTCCACTGTGGACGACAAGGCGCACCCGGCGGAGGCGAGGGTGAACACGGCGACGCCGAGCACGTACATCCGCCGGCGGCCGAACCGGTCGCCCAGCGCGGAGCCGGTCAGCATCAGGCAGGCGAAGGCCAGGTTGTAGGCGTTGATCGTCCATTCCAGGTCGGCGAGGCTCGCGCCCAGTTCCGTCCGCAGTGTGGGCAGGGTCGTGGCCACGACCACCACGTCGAGGGAGCACAGGAATGCCCCGAGTCCGGCTAGCGCGAGCGTCCAGCCCTTGTTGTCTCTCATACCAGGGCAGACCCGGCGGGTACCGGAAAGGAATCGGGCAACCCGAACCGGCCGAACAGGCCGGGGTCCAGGAACGCGACGATCCGGGTGATCCCGGCCCGGCCGGCGGTGAGCGCCATGATCGCGTGCGCGTGGCCGTCCAGGTACACCGCGAACCCCGGTCCACCGTTGACGCCGGCAGGCACCAGCCGCAACGCGCCGGGCGAGCCGAAGATGTGCGCGCCGACGAACCGGCCGACTGCCTCCCGCCCACGCAGCCAGGTGGCGAACGGCGGCATCTCCAGCTCGGCGTCCGCGCTCAGCAGCCGCAGCAACGCGGCCACGTCGGCGTTCTCGAAGGCCGACACGTACCGGTCCAGCAGTGAACGGAGTTCCGCGGGCTCGGCGAGCTGATCCTCGGCCGGCGACATCCGCTCCAGCTGGGTCCGGGCCCGTTGCAGCAGGCTCTTGACCGCGAACGTCGAGGTCCCGAGTAACTCGGCCACCTCGGCGGCCCGCCAGCCGAGCACGTCCCGCAGGATCAGCACCGCGCGCTGCCTGCCGGGCAGCAACTGCAACGCGGCGACCAGCGCGAGCCGCAGGCTGTCCCGCGACGCGACGATCGCCGCCGGATCGGCCGCGTCCAGCACCACGTCCGGGAACGGTTCCAGCCAGTCGATCCCGGGTATCGCCAGCGGCAGCTCCGGATCCTCGGTGGGCCCGCCGAGACCGGACGGCAACGGCCGCCGCCGATGGTGTTCCAGCTGGGTCAGGCAGGAATTGGTCGCGATCCGGTAGAGCCAGGTGCGCACCGACGACCGGCCCTCGAACCGGTCGAACGCCCGCCAGGCCCGCAGGTAGGTCTCCTGGACCACGTCCTCGGCCTCGTCCACCGAGCCCAGCATGCGGTAGCAGTGCACCAGCAATTCGCGCCGGAACGGGTCGGTGTGCCGATCGAACTCCGTCACTGTGGATGCCCTCACCGGGATACAGACCAGCGGCGCGGGCGAAAGGCATCGGTGCCGGCCGAACCCTAGGGTGAGACCATGATCCCGCTCGCCTCCGGAAAGCAGAAGTGGGCCCTGCGCAGCAGCCGGCTCTTCGACGGATCCCGGCTGCACACCGGATCACCGACGGTGCTGGTGGTCGGCGGCCGCATCGCCGCCGTGGATCTCACCGGCGGGCACATCTCGGCGGATGTCGAGCTCGTCGATGCCGGCGACTGCACGGTGCTGCCCGGTCTCGTCGACGCGCACAACCACCTGTCCTTCGAGCCGACGACCGAGCTGATCGAGTACATGCGGCACACGGATGACGCGGCGATGCTGGACCGGATGCGGCTGCGGGCGCGTCAGCTGCTGCACGCCGGGGTGACCACCGTCCGCGATCTCGGCGATCGCGGCTACCTGGCGGTGCGCCTGGCCAGGGAAGGCGGACCAGGCCCCACGATCTTGGCCGCCGGTCCGCCGCTGACCCGCACCAACGGTCACTGCTGGTTCCTGGGCGGGCTGGCCGACACGTCGGACGAGATCGTGGAGCTCATCGCCCGGCATGCCGGGCAGGGCGTGGACCTGATCAAGATCATGGCCACCGGCGGCCTGATCACTCCCGGCTGGGGACCGGCGGAATCCCAGTACACCCTCGACGACCTCACCACGGCCGTCCGCGCGGCACACGATCACGGCCTGCCGATCACCGCCCACGCACATGGCAGGCAGGGCATCTCCGACGCGCTCGCGGCCGGGATGGACGGGCTGGAGCACGTCTCGTTCTTCACCGACACCGGCTCCGAGGCCGACTGGGATCTCGTGCGGGCGCTGGCCGACGCCCAGATCCCCGTCGGCGTCACCGACGGATTCCACCCGGACGGCCCGCCGTTTCCCGCCGCCGCGCGGCAACGGCTCGAACAACGCCGGCAGATCCTGTCCCGGATGCGTGCCGAGGGAGTGCGGATGATCTGTTCCTCGGACGCGGGCATCAGTCCGCGCCGGCCACACGACCTGCTGCCGCACTCGATCATCCAGTTCACCGACCTCGGCTTCACCAACCTGGAGGCGGTGGCGGCCGCGACCAGCCTCGCCGCCGACTCCTGCCGGCTGGGCGGCCGGAAGGGCCGCGTCGCACCCGGCCACGACGCGGATCTGCTGATCGTGCCGGGCGACATCCGGGATTCACTGACCGGGCTGCTCGCCCCGCGTGCCGTCATCCACAACGGCGAAGAGGCCGCCTGAAGCATCGGTCGCCCGGAGGCTGCCCAGCAGCGCCAGGGCCTGAGCGCTGGGCGAACCGGGTTCGGCGTGATAGATCAGCAACTGCTGCCCGGGTGCGCTGCGCACGTCGAAGGCCTGGTAGTTCAGCGTCAGCGGGCCGACATCGGGGTGCACCAGATGCTTGGGCTCCCCGGTCTTGCCGCGCACCTGATGGCCGGCCCACCAGGTGCGGAACCGCTCGTTGCCCTCGCTGAGCTCGGCGATCAGCCGGAGCAGATCCGGGTCCTGCGGCAGGCGGCCCGCGGCGGCGCGCAGGTTGGCCACGGTCGCCTGCGCGGTCTGCTCCCAGCGTGCGTAGAACCGTGGCCCCGCCGGATCGAGGAAGGTCATCCGGGCGAAGTTGTCCACCGCACCGAACGGTGAGTACAGGGCGTCGGCCAGGGCGTTCGTGGCCAGCACGTCCATGATCGGATCCAGGACCAGAGCGGGCGTACCGGAGTAGCCGTCCATCAGCTGACGCAGTTCCGGGCTCACCACCCGCGACCGCGAGGACGTTCCGGTTCCCGGCATCGCACCGGCCAGCCGGTAGAGGTGCTCCCGCGCGTCCGGGTCGAGATCCAGTGCACGGCCCAACGCGTCGATCACCTGCGGCGACGGGTGCCTTTCCCGGCCCTGTTCCAGCCGGGTGTAGTAGTCCACGTTCACCCCGGCCAGCACGGCGACCTCCTCGCGCCGCAACCCGGTCACCTTGCGCCGCCCGGCATAGAGCACGCCGGCGTCCTCGGGCCGGCGCGCGGCACGCCGTGCGCGCAGGAACTCCCCCAGTTCACCATCACCCATGCGGCCAGGCTAGGTCACCGGCCGCACCGGTGGGTGGGTGTGGCACACCCAGCCATCGGCCGTCCTGCCGCGATCGCCGCCCACCGCGCAGGCTCGATCCCGACAGCGAACAGCCGAAAGGAAACCCACCATGTCCGTCTGGTTCATCACCGGCATCTCCCGGGGACTGGGTCGATCCCTCGCCGATGCCGCGCTGCGCCGTGGCCACACCGTGGTCGGCACCACCCGCTCCGGCACCGCCGACCTGGAACACGACCGGCTGCACGTGCTGCCGCTGGAACTCATCGATCCGAGCCAGGTGGCGCCCGTCGTGAACCGGGCACACGAACTGGCGGGCGGGATCGACGTCGTGGTCAACAACGCCGGGTTCGGCCTGCTCGGCCCGGTGCAGGACAGCACCGCCGAACAGACCGCCGAGGTGTTCGAGGTCAACTTCTTCGCCCCGCTGCGGATCATCCAGGCGGCGGTTCCGCACCTGCGCACCCAGGGCCGCGGTCACCTGGTCAACATCGCGTCCATCGCGGCGCTCGACCCGCATGCCGGATCCGGCGTCTACGCGGCGGCCAAGTCGGCGCTCGTCGCAATGTCCGAGGCCCTGGCCGAGGAACTGCGCCCGCTCGGCATCGGCGTGACCGCCGTGGAGCCGGGCTCCTTCCGCACCGATTTCCTCACCCCGGCCTCCATCCGGCGCACCGGCGACTTCGTGTCACCCCTGGACGCCATGGACGGCAAGCAGCCGGGAGACCCGGACCGGGCAGCCGAGGTGATCATCGACGCGGTCGAGGGCGGCCGGCCGCCCCGGCACCTCGTGCTGGGCGCCGACGCCATCGCCCGGACCCGGGAGAACACGCGCAGCCTGCTGGCCGACGTGGACGCCTGGGCGGCGGCCGCGGGAAACACGTCCTTCGGCTGACCACAACGGGAGAGCGGGGCCGCCCGATCACGAGGCGGCCCCGCTCCCGGTGACCGGTTACTCGTCCTTCGCGACGTACAGCAGCGCGATCGACATGACCGCGGGATCGGCGTAGTGCGTGTGATACGTGGAGTTCAGCTCCAGCACATCGCCCTTGCTGATCTTCCCGAGATCGGATCCGGAACACGTCGGCATGGTGTCGATGTGCCCCTGGTAGGCGGGTTTGTTCTCATACCCGGCCTGCATCTCGCAGAACGTCCGTCCGGTCGTCTTGTTGCTCGCCGAGATGACCTGCCCGCCGTCGTGCAGGTGACCGCCGACGGTCTTCACCGTGCCGCTGAGGTTCGAGGTCCACTGCCAGTTGAAGTGCGACTCGCCCTCCGGTGCGTTGTGCTGGGAGTCGCGGCAGTTGGCCTTGTCCATCCACACGACGGTGATCGGCTTCATCCCCGGCGTGTTACCCGGCACGTGCTTCACCGTGTAGGTCACGTACACCGACTGCCAGTGCGGACTGGTGTTCATCAGCTCCACCAGGTTCCACGGCAGCGGGACGTGGCCGAGACGCAGACCGTATCCGGCGGGCACCACGCCCGCGGTCCGCTCGTTGCCGGTGGCGAAGATCCGCGCCCCGGCCAGGCCGAGCAGCGACTGGCCACCGCCACACGTCGGGTCCTCTTTAGACCGGTCGAAGACCACGGAGTGGTGCAGGATGACGCCGGTGTCGTAGTTGGCCGGCTGCCCGTCCCGGTAGGTCAGGTTCGGGACGACCGAGGTCAGATAACAGTCGACGCAGGGCGGGATCAGCGGCCCCACGACCATCGTGTGCTGTCCGTGCATCGGCTCGTGCGGGCCGTGCTGGACGGTGACATCCCCGGTGTGCGGATGCTCGTGCCCGCCGCCCTTACTGGGCCGGGCCATGAGCGGCCCGAACCGGACCACCGACTCGGTCTCTCCGGTGGCGAGTTGTCGTTGCTGGATCACTTCGGACTTCGGCTGGGCTCCCGGTAGGTCCACCGGAGCCGCCGCCGCGGGCTGGATGACGCTGACCATCAGCAGCGTTGCGATAGCTGCCGACAGGGAAAGGTGGCGCACTGCCTGCTCCTTCCATAGCAACAAACGATGCGCCACCGCTAACGACTGAATCTCATTGTGGTTACGGCGAATACTGTGAAATCGAACGCTCTCTCACGCCTGGCCGGCGATCAACGGAATCCGTTGATCGAGTCCGCGTACACCCACACGTCCGGCCAGTAGGTCAGGCAGAAGTGGAACGTCTCCGGGCCATACGGCGTGAAGGTGCCGGTGACCCGAATGGGCGCGCCGGGTACCGCGACGGGCACGCCGGCCCGGTTGCGGATGATCCCGGAGCCGTAGTCGATGGCGAACCCGTCCGGCAGCCGCTTGAAGACATAGTTCTGCCGCTGGACGGTCTGATAGGTGGGACACATGTCCGGGCTGCCGACGTAGGCGCCGAATCCCGGTTCGCCGGCATCCGCCGCCGCCGGGAGTGCCATTCCCATCGTCAGCGCGATCCCCGCCAGCACCGCGGCCGCACATCTCATCATGGTGATCACCTTTCCCCAGTTGATCCATCAACTACTGGCGAAGGATGACCACCCGGACGATGGTGCGGAATCCTGTACGCGGATACGCCCTCAAGGCCCTATCGGATGACCGGCCGGCTGGAGCCACTACGTTGATCCACTACGGCTACCGGTCGTTGATCTCTTTCATAGCCGAACGTTCGAGGATGCCCCGGACGTAGGCGGCCTGGCCCGCGTGCTCCAGGTCATCGGACAGCACGCTGATCAACCGGACGCCGAGGGTGACCGGCGGATCCCAGTTCTCGTCGACGATCCGGTCCAGGTCCGCCGGCCGCAGGCCGCTCACCCACTTCACCGTCTGCCGGTGCACGGCGTCCGCGTAGCCCAGCAGCAGTTCCGGATCCTCGATCCGCACCGCGCCGACGTCCTCGGGGCCGTGCCCGTAGCCGATGTCGCCCACCGGGAACGGCAGGCCGAACCGCTCGGCCCAGCCCTGCCCGGTCCACGCCTGCTCGAACCCGGCCACCCCCGCGATGTGATCGTCCTGCACCCGGGCGAGATGCCAGACCAGCCAGGCGATCGAGTTCGCGTCCGGATCGAGGCGGGCGATCATGAGCGGCCCGGACAGCCCCTGCACCGCGGCCTGCACCTCCTCGTGCACCCGCTCGAAGCCGTCCACCAGCAGTTCGCTCACGTCCATCGCCGCGCCTCCTCGATCCGATCCTGCTCGCCGGCTAGCGGGGCAGCAACTCGTCGAAGAACGCGCGGTAGCGGCGCAACGCGACCCGCAGTTCCTCGGTCGCCGGTTCACCCTGGCGCCACTGGTCCTCCAGCACGCCCTTGTGCTCGGCGAAGGTGGTCGCCAGGGTGTTGATCACGTTCGCGACCAGCTCGTCGGCCTCCTGCACCGCGCGGTGCGGGTCGTCCACGAAGCCGGTCTGGATGTCCTGCCAGCGGCCGCGGAACCTGTCCAGCTCGCCCTCGCTGAACAACGGCTGCCCGGTGGGTTCCTCCCGCCGCACGGAGGTCTCCGGCCGATCGGCCGATTCCTCCCGTTCCACCGGGGCTTCCGGCTCCTGTGGCGTGGTTCCGGCCAGGTCAGCGGTGCTGAGTGTGTGCTCGGATTCCGGCATGGGTCAACGTCCTCCGTTTCGTTCCCTGCTGTCCGCGCCGTCGGCGAGGAGATCCTCGAACACGGTGCGGTAGTGCACCATCGCGCCGCGTAGGTCCTCTGTGGACGCGGTGTCCCTGACGTGCCGCGTGCCGTGCGCGGCCCGGTAGTGCTCCAGCGTCCGGGCGTGCCGCACGGACAGGTCGGCGACCTGCTGCTCGTGGTCCTCGGTCGGGTAACCGCGTTCGGCCATCAACGCGTCGAGCACCCGGTCCGCCTCGTCGACCGCGACGGTCGGCTGGTCGACGAACTTCTCCTGGATCGACGCCCACTGCTTGCCGTACCGCTCACGGGCGGACGCCGACAGCGGACGGATGTCCAGTTCCGCGTGCCTGCGCTCCCGGTCGGCCAGTTCCCGTTGCGCCGCACGGGAACTGTCGCTCTCCTGTACCACCCGGTCGTACTCCGGGCCGAACTTCTCGCGCAGTCGCCTGCGTTGCGTCTCCTGAAAAACCAGCCAGCCGACGGCGGCCACCAGAGCCACCACGACGACCACGATCACGACGGTCAGCCACGTAGGCATCGCACAACCTCCTCGGTGTCGAGTCCCTTCGCAGCGGGAGGGTGCCCTCGACCGGCGGCGCGAAACGCCGGGAAGCCCTTGCCGCCCCCGAGTTCCACCGCGTGGCGGCGGGCGCTCCGCCACATGACGGGTACCGAGATTTCGGATACCGTTGGTATCTACTTTATGGAGGAGAGCCGATGAAGCGAGCCCTGGTGATCGGATGCGGCGGCACGGTCGGCGGCGCCTGGCAGGTCGGCGCGCTGCACGCGATCCGCGACGCCCTGGGCTGGGATCCGCGGGAGGCCGACGTGCTGGTCGGCACCTCCGCGGGCTCGCACCTGTCCGCGATGCTCGGCATGGGGCTGAGCGTGGACGACCTGGTCGCCGCGCAGCGGGACGAGCCGGGCTCTCCGGACGCGGCCCGGCTCTTCTTCACCCGGCCGCCATCGGCCCTGCCCAGCCTGCCCGCGCCGCGACCGACAGCGGCCGGACTGACCCGGCGGGCCTGGCGCGGCGGGCAGCGGCTGGTGGCGGCCGCGAGCCTGGCTCCCACGGGGCGCACCGACCCGGCGTTCCTCGACCGGCTCGCCCGCGACCTGACCACCGGGGACTGGGTGACCCACCCCGCGGTCTGGCTGGTCGCGGTGAACACCCGCCTCGCGCAGCGGGTGGCCTTCGGCGCTCCGGACGCGCCGGCCGCGACCCTGTCCGAGGCACTACGCGCCTCCTGGTCGGTACCCGGCTGGTATCCGCCGGTCACCATCGGCGGGGACCAGCACCTGGACGGCGGCGCCTGGTCACCGACCTCCGCGGATCTCCTCGCGGACCGGGAACTGGACGAGGTCGTGATCATCTCCCCGATGACTTCGAAGCCCGATGACGTCCGCATCCCCGGCCTGGCCGGCAGGGTGGAGGGCCTGCTCCGGGCCAGGATGAACCGCACCCTCGACGCCGAGGAGGCGTTGCTGCGCTCCCGGGGCATCCGGGTGCTGCGCGTGCACCCGGGCGCCCAGGAACTCGCCCTGCTGGGCCCGAACTTCATGGACCCCCGCCGCAGGCTGCCCGCGCTGGACGCCGCCCTGACCCACCTCCCCGCCCGCCTGAAGCTCCAACTCGCCGGCTAGCGCGTCACCAGGGAGGTGGCGTCGCCGTAGGGCAGCAGATCCGGGAACGCGGTGAAGTCACCCTTGGCCAGGCGTTCGGCCTGGGTGCGGACCGCGCTCACGACATGCAGGTAAGGCACGGCGCCGAGGCTGATCCGCTTGACGCCCACCCGGGTCAGCTCGTCGAGGGACACCGAGGTGCCCACCACGTTGACCGGCTTGGGTGCCACCGCCTTGACGATCGCGGCGATCGATTCCACGTCCGGCGGGTACGGCGCGTAGAGCACGTCCGCCCCGGCCTCGGCGAACGCGGTCAACCGCCGGATGGTGTCGTCCAGGTCGGCCCTGCCCTGGATGAAGTTGTCGGTGCGACCGGTGATCACGATCTTGCCGCGGCCGACCTCGACGGCGGCCCGGACCCGGGCCACGGCCTCGGCGAAATCGCGGATCGGGTTCTCCGGGTCGGCCGAGGTGTCCTCGATGCCGATTCCGGCCAGGCCCGCGTCGATCGCGGCCCGGACGGTGCCGGCCACCTCCTCCGGGGTGTCGCCGTAGCCGTCCTCGAAGTCGCCGTTGACCGGCAGCCCGCTGGACCGGGCCAGCAGCTGGGCGTGGGCGATGTGTTCCTCCCGGCTGACCGCGTGCCTGCCGTCCGGCCGCCCCAGCGAGAAGGCGAGCGCGGCGGAGGAGGTGCCGATCGCCTGGAATCCGGCGTCGGCGAAGAGCGCCGCGGAGAGGCCGTCGAACGGGTTGGGCATGATGAACGGCCGGTCCTGCTGATGCAGGGCCAGGAAGCGCTCGTACTGGTCGGACATGGGGACGGGCCTCTCAGTCGATGGTGGATTTCACCGTAGGGGCGGGGTCTGACATTCCGGCGGGGGCGAAGTTCACGCTGATCCGCGGGCCGGCCGGGGTGCTCTGTTTGGGGACGCAGTGCCGCCAGTCGCGCTGGCTCCGGCCGCCCATAACGACCAGGTCACCGGACACGACGGTCAGCGACGTGCTCCGGCCGCCCTCGACCGGCCGGATGAGGAACCGCCGGGTGGCGCCGAGGCTGAGCACCGGCACCGTGCTGGTCTCCTGCACCTTGCCGATCAGGTCGCCGTGCCAGCCGGTGGAGTCGCGATGGGTGCGGTACTGGTTGATCCACAGCGACCGGTAGTCCACCTCGTACTGCGCCGACAGGGCCTCGGCCACCGTGTGCAGCAGCGGCTGCGGCGCCTTCACGAGGTCCGGGTACTCGGCGGTCAGCCGCGGTTCGATGAGGTGCTTGTCGAACATCCACCGGTACCGCTGCTCCCACGGAGCGGTGGCCAGCAGGTCGTCGAACAGGGCGCCGCTGCCGTGCAGCCAGCCGGGCACGTGCTCGATCCACGAGGTCGCATCCAGCTGGATACGTCGCGCGGAGCTGAAGTCGACCTCCGGCGGGAGGTCCTCGAACAGATCGATCTGCCGGGTCATGGTGATCTCCAGTCATTTTTGGGCTACCAAGCCCAAAACAAACCAACCACGAACAGAATGGGCTGTCAAGCCCAGTTTTCGGCTATGCTGGCCGCATGAAGCTCACGTCGAAGGGCCTGGCGACCAAGACGCGCATCCTGGAGCACGCGGCGGAGCTGATCTACGCGCACGGCGTGCACGGCACGAACAACGAGCTGCTCAGGCAGGCCGCCGGAGTCAGTGGCTCGCAGCTGGGCCACTACTTCCCGGACAAGCAGAGCCTGGTGCTGGCGGTGATCGACTGGCAGGCCCAGCACGTGATCGACTTCCACACCGACGGGCGGTTCGGCGGGCTGGACTCGATCGAGTCGCTGCGCGGATGGGCGCGGTTCTACATCGGCTACGAGCGCGCCTACCTGGAGGGATGCACCCTCGGCTCGCTGGCGAGCGAGATCGTCAAGACCGACCTGGACGTACACGACCGGCTGGCGTCCGGATTCGACCGCTGGGAAGAGGTGTTCCGCGCCGGGCTGGACCGGATGCGGGAACGCGGCGCGCTACGACCGGACGCCGACCCGGTCCGGCTGACCCACCTGCTGATGGCCGCGTTCCAGGGTGGCCTGCTGCTGGCCCAGATCGCCCGGGACGCCACCCCGCTGCGGGACGCGCTGACCGCCGCCATCGACCACGTGGAGACCTTTACCCGCTGACTGGCTGGTGCGTTGCGTCCGGCTGTTGACGAAAGATGCATCCTTCGACAACCACCAGAAGCACTACAACGCACCCCTACTGCGCCACCTGAATCCGCACTGGGCTCATCCCCCGCCTGACCAGGGTCCCCCGTCCCGGCGGCAGATCTGGGTCGGGAGCGGTCGCGCCGAGCAGCGCGCCCTCCTCACGCGGTCCGGCCAGCACCAGGCCCGGGGTGGCCATCTCCCGCAGCGTGCCGATCACCGGGTCGTACAGCGCGCGGGAAGCCCCGTGCGCGTCGCGGGCCAGGATCAGGTGCAGCCCGAGTTCGCTCGCCTGGGGCAGGAACTCCGCCAGTGGCGTCAGCGGATTGTCCTGCTGGGTGGCGACCAGTTCGTAGCAGTCGACGATCAGGAACAGGTCAGGGCCGGTCCACTGCGTCTGCCTGCGTTGCCACATGGACGCGAACACGTCGTCGATCAGCCCGGTGAGCGCCGTCGCCGAGGAGGCGTGGCCGAGCAGGTAGTCCTCGCCGAGCAGGCCCAGCAGGTCCCGCCGGAAGTCGACGATCATGATCAGCGCTTCGGCCGGGGTGTAGCGGTCGGTGATGCCGCTGAGGATCGTGCGCATCAGCGTCGTCTTGCCGGAACCGCTCGCGCCGAACACCAGCAGGTGCGGCTCAGCGGTGAAATCGCCGTGCACCGGGGCGAGGAACTGTTCCTCCAGCCCGAGCGGGATGTCCTTCGGGTTCCGCCCGGCCGGCAGGTCCGCCAGGGACACCACGTCGGGCACCGGCTTGAACCTGGGTCCGCGAACCCCTGGCCAGAGGGCCTTGAGCCGCTCGATCGCCTCGTCCAGATCTCCGGGCAACGCGGCCTGGAAGTGCAGCTTGTCCAGGGTGATGCCTCGACCGGGCAGGTCGCCGGGCACGGTCAGCGCGAGCCTGCGGTCGATGTCCGATTCCGCGGGATCGGCCAGGTGCAGTTCGAGTTTGGTCCGGATCAGGTCCTTCAGCACCGGCCTGATCTCCGGCCAGCGGGTCGCGGTGAGCACCACATGGATGTCCACCGCCGGGCCGTCGGTGATCAGCGCCTGCAGCTCGGCGGCGTGGTCCTCGAACTCGGAGCGGAACGTCCCCCAGCCGTCGATGATGAGGTACACCTGCCCGTATTCGGCGGGTCCCTGCTGCGCCCGGGCGTGCAGCAACATGGTCAGGTCACCGAGGATCCGCCGCACCCGGTCCGCCGACTGGCTGCCACCCGATGCGACGACGTGCGGCAGCTCCTCCAGCCCGGTCAGCCCACCGCCCGCGCAGTCCACCAGGTAGAAGTGCAGCGCCGCCGGGGAGTTGTCCCCGGCCAGCGACAGGATCAGCGTGCCCAGCAGGGTCGTCTTGCCACTCCCCGCACGCCCGACGATGGCCACCGGCCCCGGTTCGACGGTCAACGGCACCTGCCGGTGCTCGTACGGCCGGTCCGTCAGGCCGAGTCCCTGGACCGCGCCCAGCGGGATCACCGCGGGCAGTTCCGGCTGCCACATCCGGTAAGCGGACATGCCGCCGGCCGGCTGCTCCCAGTCGGCGAGCGTGGTGTCGAACCGGATGTGCTCTCCCGTCGCCGTCCGCAGATACCCCGCGCCCGGCTGCGGTGGCAGGTCGTACGCGTCGGGGACCCCGAGGACGGCCTGCGACTCCGCCGAGGAATAGGTGCGCAACGCGATCCGGCAGGGCAGCATCGAGTTCAGGCCACGCAGCCTGGCCTCCTCGATCCGCTGCCCGGCCAGCAGCATGTGCACTCCGCTTCGCCGGCCGATCCGGCCGATCGCCATGAACACGTCCATCAGTTCCGGCGCGGCGCTGAGCAGGACGGAGAACTCCTCGACGATCACCAGCAGCCGGGGCAGCGGCGGCAGATCCTCGCCCTCGGCCCGGCGCCGCTCGTACTGCTGGAAGTCCATCGCGCCGGCCCGGTTCAGCACCTCCTGCCGCCGGGCGAGTTCACCGTCCAGCACGTCGTACAGACGCTTGCACAGGTGCTGCCTGCTCAGCAGATCGCTGATCACCGCGGACACGTGCGGCAGCTCGCCGAACCCGTCGAAGGCGTTCCCGCCGCAGAAGTCGACGAGCAGGAAGTTGAGCGTGTCCGACGGATTCGTCCTGGCCAGGCCGAGTACCAGGGTGCGCAGCAGCTCCGACTTGCCGGAACCGGTGTCGCCGATGAGCAACGCGTGTGGTCCGTCGCCACCCTGCGCCGGTTCCTTGAGGTCGAGTTCCACCGGCCTGCCCTGCGGATCGACGCCGATCTGCGCCCGCAGTCGATGGTCGATCACCCGGGCGGGGGCGGGCAGCGCGGCGGTCGCCGCGGTTCCCAGCTGCCGGTGCAGATCATCTCCGGTGATGACCTCGGCGTCCCGGCCGAGGGCCAGCGGGATCGAGCAGTCCAGCAGTACCGGCCTGCGTCCGGCCCGGCTGCGGTCCAGCATCCTGGCGATCAGGAAATCCGCGGTGGCGGTGGCGTACGGACTGTCGGGGTCGGAGTCCGCCGCGGCGTAGAAGGCCTGGCCGTCGTCGACGAATCCGTGGCCGGACAGCGAGAGCAGCACCAGGTCATCGGGGTGCCGGTCGCGGTAGAGCCGCTCGATCTCGAACTCGATGTTGGCCTTGCGGCCGTCCAGCAGTACCCGCACCGAGTCGAACTCCGACTCGCGCAGGGTCGCCGCCAGCCGCTGCGTCCGCTCGTAGGGCTCGGACCGATCGGCCAGCCGAGGGTGCACGTGGTGCGCGGTCGCGATCAGCAACGCGTGGCGTTCGCCCATGTGCATCCCCAAAATCGGCACAGCCCGGTTTCGATAGGACAGATATATCAACAACCGAAGCGACGCCGGACTCCCGGTAGCACCGCCCGCCAGATCGGCCGCCACAGCGGCCCGGGGAGGAACCTGCTGCGTTCCTCGTGCTCAACCCTGCCACGGGGGTGCGCGGCCCAGCGGGCCGGGCCCGGGTCGTAGTCCCGCCGGTACTCGATGGCGATGACATGTTTCACGCTCTTGTAGGCGTATTGGGCCGATGAGACCAGGCGGATCGGCGCCCCGTGCTCCGCCCTCAGCGGCTCCCCGCCCAGGTGACCGGCCAGCCGCTGACAGGAGCGGTATCCGTCCAGCTTGACGTCGAAGTTGACGACATTCGGGTGTTTTCCCCGATTGTCGTCAACTTCGGGACATTCCTCGTCCCCCAGGCAGCTACTTCGCCTCCCAATCGGTCAGGCAGCGCTGCTCAGCAGACTGTGTGTCGTCGATACGTTCCGAGGAGCTCGGCCGCCTGCTGATCCGGTGGCAGTTCCTGGGGCATGGCACCATTCCTACCCTGTGGAGATCATGGACGCCGTCCGGACACTGTGGACCTACCACGATCTGCGGCACGACCTGCGGCCGTGTGACGTGGGAATCGGGCTGGGCAGCCACGATCCGGGTGTGGCCACGCACGCGGCCGAGCTGTTCCACAGTGGACTGTTCCGGACGCTGGTGTTCACCGGGGCCAACGCGCCGACGACGGTGGACCGGTTCCCGCGTGGCGAGGCCGTGCACTACCGCGAGCACGCCATCGCGCTCGGCGTTCCCCCGGCGGCGATCCTGGTGGAGCCGCGGGCCACGAACACCGCGGAGAACCTGGTCTTCACCCGGGAGCTGCTCACCGGCCGGCCGGAGTCGGTGCTGCTGATGTGCCGGCCGTACCAGCAGCGCCGGGCCTACGCGACCTGCCGGAAGGTGTGGCCGGAGGTGGCGGTCGTCTGCTCCTCGCACCGACTGTCCCTGGAGGCCTACCTCGCGGAAATCGGCGACGCGGACCGGGTGATCACCATGCTGGTCGGCGATACGCAGCGGATCACCGAGTACGCCCGGCGCGGCTTCGCCATCGAGCAACCCGTGCCGGCAGAGGTGGGGGCGGCCTTCGATGTCCTGGTGGCCGCCGGGTACACGGGCCGGTTGATCTAGGTGCGCAGTTCGGCCCGGCGCAGCGCCCACCACAGTTCCAGCACCGCGTCCGGGGTGGACAGATCGACCCCGGTCAGCTCCTGGTAACGCTTGATCCGGTAGCGAATCGTGTTGGGGTGCACGAACAACGCGCTCGCGGTGTGCTCGATGTGCTGCCCGTGCCGCAGAAAGCCCCGCAGGGTCTCGACGAGCACACCGTCCACCGGCTCCAGGTACCGCCGGACCAGTCGATCACCGGTCTCGGTGTCGGCCAGCACGGCGGGCAGCAGCCCCAGTTCGTCCAGGCCCAGCAGGCCGGTGCGACCGAAGGCGATGGCCGTGTGCAGGGCCCGGGTCGCCTCGCCGAACGCCGTGGCCAGCCGGTCCAGCCGCTGCGCGGGTCCCCGGCCGACGGCCACCTCCGGTTCGGCGACGAGCGCGGTGGCGAAACCGGCCACATCGCCGTCGAGCGCCACGGTGAACGCCGCTCCCCCGGGAGCCGCGAGCCGCCGGGCGGCGACCGGGTCCCGGGTCCGGAACGGCACGTAGTCGACGTCCGGGTCCAGGCCGAAACCCTGCGCCACGACGCGGAGGTCCATCAGGTCGGAGGCGCCCAGCAGTACGGCCCGGGCGAAGTCCTCGCGGCGCCGTTCATCGGACCGCGAACGCTCCAGTTCCACCTGCTGGTGCCCGGCCGTCACCGCGAGTACGGCCTGATCGATGACGTCGAAGATGAAGCCGTGCAGCTCCAGCATCGCGTTCGCCTCGACATTGTGGGCCTTGCCAATATCGGTGACCTCGGTCAATACCATCCGGTTGATCACCCGGACACTGCGCAGCAGCTCTTCCAGGGGGATCCCGGTCCTGGCCCGCAGAGCGCCGATCTCGCGCATCGCCTCCAGCTCCGCAGCGTTCAGCAGCCGGTCCTCCAGCAGCGCGGCGAACGTCATGTCCAGCGCTTTTGGCAGCGATCGCTGGAATTCCCCCGGAGCCAGCCGGGCATAACCGGGCATGTCCTCGCGGATGCGCCCGACCACGCCGTCCACGATCCGATCCCGGCGATCGACGATCTCGGCGAAGGACTTCGACCACGGTTCATCACGCACCCGAGGAGGCTAACCCGAGTCACTTTGGAGAAACCAACAAACTCACCCGGTCATAGTTCGTAGCCGTGACCATGGCGTTATGTAGCCCGCGCCGCTCATTCTGAGCAACATGACCACCTTGTGTGCGACATTCCAGGCGACTGTGGCCGCCCACCCTGACGTGGTGGCACTACGCGCGGTAGGCGACGAGCGGGGCATCACCTACCGGGAGTACGGCGAGCGGGTACAGCGCATCGCCACCGGACTACACGCGCTGGGCGTGCGCGCGGGCGACACCGTGGGCCTGATGCTGCGCAACCGGCCGGAATTCAGCCTGGTGGACATGGCGATCCTTCACCTGGGCGCCGTCTCCTTCTCGGTGTACAACACCAGCTCCGCCGAGCAACTGGCATACCTGTTCGGCAACGCGGGCAACCGCGTCGTGATCACCGAGGAGGAGTTCGCCGACACGGTGCGCACGGTGGCCTCGGTCGATCAGTTCATCCTCATCGAGAACCTGGACGAGCTGGAGAACACCCCCTCCGACCTGAACTTCGAGGCATCGTGGAAGGCGGTTCAGCCGGAGGATCTGCTGACCATCATCTACACCTCCGGCACCACCGGCCCGCCCAAGGGCGTCGAGCTCACCCACGCCAACATCGTGGCCAACAGCGCCGCCGAGCGGGACATCCTGGTCCTGCCCGCCGGCAGCCGGGTGCTGTCCTACCTGCCGTCCGCGCACGCCTTCGACCGGATCGGCATGGGCTACGTCGCCATCGACCAGGCCCTGGAACTGATCAGCCTGGCCGACGCCAAGCAGCTCGGCCCGGCTCTGGTCGCGACGCAGCCGCACCTGGTGGCCGGGGTGCCCCGGGTGTGGGAGAAGCTGCACACCGCCCTCCTCGCGGGCATCGCCGCGCACCCGAACCGCGAGGTCATCGAGGCGGCCATCGAGTCCGGGGACGACGAGGTGCTGGGCCGGCTGCGGGCGGTGGTCGGCCTGGACCAGACCCGGTACGCGGTGGTCGGCGCGGCGCCCTCGGCGCCCCACATGCTGGAGTTCTTCGCCAAGATCGGCCTGCCGTTGCTGGAGGGCTGGGGCATGACCGAGTCCTCCTGCGTGTCCACCTTCAACCGGCCGGGGTCGCACCGGTTCGGCACGGTGGGCACAGCCGTCCGGGGCATCGAGATCAGGCTGGACACCGACGGCGAGGTGCTGCTGCGCGGCCCGCAGGTGATGCGCGGCTACCGGAGCGATCCGGAACGCACCGCCGAGGTGCTCACCGCGGACGGCTGGCTGCGCACCGGGGACATCGGTTCCCTCGCCGACGGCTACCTGTCCATTGTGGACCGTAAGAAGGACCTGATCATCAACGCGGCCGGGAAGAACATGAGCCCGGCGAACATCGAGGCCACCGTCAAGGGCGCCAGCCCGCTGATCGACCAGGTGGTCTGCATCGGCGACCGGCGGCCGTACAACGTGGCGTTGATCGTGCTCGATCCCGTTGCCACCCAGGGAAAGCCGGACCTGGACACGGAGATCGCGGCAGCCATCGACCAGGCCAACGCACGACTGTCCAGAGTGGAACAGATCAAGCGGTTCACCGTGCTGCACCACGAATGGCTGCCCGACTCCGACGAGCTGACCCCCACCTCGAAGCTCAAGCGCAAGCCGATCGCCGCCAAGTACGCCGACCTCATCGACCAGCTGTACGCCTGACCGAAGGGCACTCCCCATGCTCCGACGCCTCCGGGTGGCCGTCCTCGCCGCCGCCATGCTCACCGTCACCTGCCCCGCCACCGCCCAGGCCGAGGCGCTTCCGGACAAACCGGCCGTCTACAACGTGGGCACGCAACGGGATCTGCGCGTCACCATGCGGGACGGCACGGTGCTGAAGGCCGACGTGCACTACCCCGTCGATAAGCGCACCGGGCAGAAGGCTCCCGGCCCGTTCCCGGTACTGCTCACCCAGTCCCCGTACGCGAAGTGGGCACCGGTCGAGTTCATGCCGAACCTGGTGGCGCTGCGTCAGGACTACTTCGTCCAGCGGGGATACATCGAGGTGGTCGCCGACGTGCGCGGCTCCGGCGCCTCCGAGGGCGACTTCGGCCTGTGGTCCCCGGAGCAGGCCACCGACGGCGCGGATCTGGTGAACTGGGCGGCGAAACTCCCCGACTCGACGGGCACCGTCGGCACCTACGGACTGTCCTACCTGGGTATGAACCAGTTCTTCACCGCCGGGGCGCTGGGCAGGAACAGCCCGCTCAAGGCGATCGTGCCCGGCGCGGCGGCGAACGACATGCTCCGGGACACCGCGGCCATGGGCGGCATGTGGCACATGCCCGCGCTGCTGGGCTTCGTGCCGGGCACCTACGCGATGACGGTACTGAATCCGCTGCTCAACTCGGGCTGGGATCAGCTGCACGGCGCGAAGGTCGACTATCCGGAGGCCCTGCGCCGGTTCGCCGACCACCTGAAGAACTCCGGGAAGTCGGTGCCCCCGCTGTTGCAGCAGGTGATCAGCGGCGAGGGCAAGGACGTGTACGACGGTCCGCTGTGGCAGGCGATGAAGCCCGGCGAGCAGCTCCAGCAGGTGGTGGACAACGACATCCCGGCCCTGCTGTACAGCGGCTGGAACGACGACTTCCAGCGCGGCGCGCTGCGGAACTACGCCGGCCTGCAGAACGCCGCCGCCGGCCGCCCGGTGGACGCGCCGATGGTGCCCGGGCAGCCGGTCACCGGCCGCTACCAGCTGGTCTACGGGTCCGGTAACCACCTGAACTCCACCGGCCCGCTCGACCAGCTGCGCCTTCACCAGGCGTGGTTCGACCGCTGGCTGAAGGATGAGCACAACGGCATCGACGAGACCTCGAACCCGTTGCACCTCAACGTCTACGACAGCAAGCAGTGGGTGGAGACCACCAACTATCCGTTCACCGGCACGCCCACCCGGTACTACCTGTCCGGCGACCACCGCCTCGGCAACACGGCACCGGCCCAGGGCTCGGACCGGCTGGACTACTCACCGATCAACATCAGCTGCGGGCGCAACCTCAACCAGTGGACCATCGGCCTGCTCCCGGCCGTGTGCGACCACGACGACCGGATCACCCAGCTCGGCGCGCAGACCTACACCACCGAGCCACTGACCGCGGACAAGCTCCTCGCCGGGCCGATGAGCGCCACCATCAAGGCCACCGCGAACACGACGAACACCGCGCTGGTGGTGAACATCCAGGACATCGCGCCGGACGGCCGGTCCCGGCCGCTCGCCGAAGGCGCGCTGGACGGCAAGAGCCGCGTGCTGAACCAGGACCGGACGTGGCGGGCGGACAACGGCGCCATCACCGTGCCGTTCCGGGATCTCACCGCGCAGTCGGAGAAGCCGGTCGTGCCCGGTGAGCCGACCGAGTACGTGGTGGAGATCTTCCCGACCCTCGCGAAGATCCCGGCGGGCCACCGGATCCGGGTCACCATCGGCACCGCCGACTTCCCGGTGATCATGCCGACGCTCAAGCAGTACCAGGAACTCCAGGGCGGTCACTACGACCTGCGGTGGGGGTCGTTCGTGGACCTTCCGCTGGTCGAGCCCGGCGCGCTGTCCACCCCGTGCGGCGCGCTCTGCGTCCAGCGCTAGCCCGCTCAACGGGCGGAATCGGACTCGCCGGGTGAAAATGCAGGTCAACCCGGCGAGTTCGGCGTGAAGGAGATCGCAATGAGGCGAGTCCGCTGGATCGGTGCCCTCATGGCGCTGACCGTGATGGCCACCGCTGCCCCCGCAGCGGCGGAGGAGGACTTCTACGCTCCACCCGCCGGATACGAGCAGACCGCACCGGGCACCATCCTGCGGTCCCGGCCGGTGACCACGGCCGTGCTGTCCACGCTGCCGCAACCGGTCCAGGCCTGGCAGCTGCTCTACCGGACCACGACCCGCACCGGCGAGCCGATGGCCACGGTGACCACCGTGCTGAAGCCGGTGAACAAGGTCCCGCGCGGCCTGGTCTCCTACCAGATCGCCGAGGACGCCTCCGCCGCGAAATGCGCGCCGTCCCACGCCATCCGGGCAGGTAATCCGCTCGACGGCCCGAGCGGCAACCTGGAGATCATCCTGGCCGATGCCGCGGCGGGCAACGGATTCGTGGTGTCCATTCCGGACTACCAGGGCCCGGATTCCCAGTTCGGCGCGGCGAAACAGCCCGGGTACGCGATCCTGGACGGAGCGCGGGCCGCCGAGCAGTTCACCGAGCTCGGCCTCGGCGCGGACACCCCGGTCGGGCTGTGGGGCTACTCCGGCGGCTCCCTGGCCTCCGGCTGGGCCGCCGAGCTCCAGCCGGCCTACGCCCCGGAGCTCAACCTGGCCGGGGTGGCCGTCGGTGGCTACGTCACCGACATCAAGGGCGCGATCCTGCGGATCGATGGCGGCCCGGGTGCCGGCCTGATCCCCTCGGTGATGCCCGGCGTGCTGCGCTCCGACCCGGCCTTCAACCCCATCCGGGACAAGTACCTGACGGAACGGGGAACCGCGCTGCTGGCCAAGAGCACCACCCAGTGCGTGGCGGTGAACGTGGCGAGGCACGCGTTCCTGACCATGGATGCCTACCTGACGATGCCCCTGGCGGAGGTCGTCGAGCAGCCCGACGTGCGCGACGCCCTCGCCACGCTGAACCTGGGCAAGGCCGCGCCGACCGCGCCGATGTTCGTCTATCACGCGGTGCACGACGAGCTGATCCCGGTGGCGGGCCCGGACGCGGTCGTGCCCGGTTACTGCGCCGCGGGCACCCAGGTCACCTACGTCCGCGACCAGATCAGCGAACACGGCTCCCTCGCGGTGAGCGGCGCCCCCGCCGCGCTGGCCTTCCTCACCCGCCGGTTGCACGGCATCCCGGCCTCGGCCGGATGCAGCACGAAGACCGTCGCCAGCACACTGCTCACCCCGGACGCCGCCCGCGAGGTGCCGCAGTTCCTGATCGCCACCGTCCGCGGCGTACTCGGCGGCGTCTGAGCCCGGCTCCGAAGTTGGCGATGTTCGGGCTTCGCCGCGAACATCGCCAACTTCGGGACCCCTCACATATCAGAACCGGAGAGTTCCGCTACGTGGGATGGGGCTTTACCCATTCCATAGGGTGGATACGATTTCCCCAGCACGAAGGAGTGTGGTGGGGATGAAGGTTCTCCAGGTCACTGCCGTTCTGGTCGCCCTGTTATCCGGGCTGATCACCCCATCCGCCGCCGCCGATCCCGGGCAGCCCGTCAGTTACGACGTGGGTGTGCGGCGGGACGTCCCGGTGACCATGAGCGACGGCACCGTGCTGCGGGCCGACCTCTACTTCCCCACCGAACTCGGCACCGACACCGCCGCGCCGGGTCCGTTCCCCGTCCTGCTCACCCAGTCGCCGTACGGGAAATGGCAGGAAGTGGAGAAGCTGCCGAACCTGGTGTTCAGCAGGCAGGACTACTTCGTGCAACGCGGCTACATCGAGGTCGTCGCCGATGTGCGCGGGCAGGGCGCCTCCGAGGGCGAATTCGGTTTCTGGTCCCCGATCCAGGCCCAGGACGGCGCGGACCTGGTGAACTGGGCGGCCACCCTGCCGAACTCGACCGGCACCGTCGGCACCTACGGCTCCTCCTATCTGGGGATGAACCAGCTGTTCACCGCCGCCGCCGTCGGCAGGAACAGCCCGCTCAAGGCCATCGCGCCCAGCGTCGCCGCCCACGACCTGCTGCGGGACGCGGCCACCATGGGCGGCCTGTGGCACCTGCCGACCATGGCCACCTACATGACCGGCACCCCGGCGCTCAGCGTGATCAACCCCCTCGCGAACGCCGGCTGGGACGGGCTCCGGGGATCCACTGTGGACGTACCGGCCGCGCTCCGGCGGACCACCGAACACCTGTGGAACGCCAGGAAGACCACGCCGCCACTCGTCGGGCAGCTGCTGACCGGGACCGGGGACACCGCGTACGACGGTCCACTGTGGAGCGCGATGCGGCCCGGCGACCAGCTCCGGCAGATCGTGGACAACGGCGTCCCGGCACTGATGTTCGGCGGCTGGAACGACGTCTTCCAGCGCGGCGCGCTGCTGAACTACGCCGGGCTGCAGAACGCCGCCGCCGGACGTCCGGTACACGCGCCGATGGTCGCCGGCCAGCCGGTGACCGGGCGCTACCAGCTGGTCTACGGCTCCGGGAACCACGCCAACGCCGCCGGTCCGGTGGACGTGCGGCGGATGCACCTGGACTGGTTCGACCGCTGGCTGAAGAACCGGCACAACGGCGTCGACGACACGCGAAACCCGTTGCGCGCCAACGTCTACGGCACCGACGAGTGGATCAACACCGACCGCTATCCGTTCACCTCGGAGGACCCGACCCGGCTCTACCTGTCCGGTGACCACCGGCTCACCCCGGCACCCGGCGAGCACGGAGCCGACCACCTGATCTACAACCCGGTGAACGTGGGCTGCGGCCGGAACCTGGACCAGTGGACCCTGGGCGCCGTGCGGCTGCCCGGTGACCTGTGGCTCGGCTCCGAGCTCACCAAGCACCTCGACGTGTGCTCCCGCGACGACCGGATCACCCAGGCCGGATCGCTGACCTACACCACCGAACCCCTGCCAGAGGACCGGCTCCTAGCAGGGCCGATGAGCGCCACGCTCCAGGCCACCGCGACCACCACCAACACCGCGTTCGTGGTGAACATCCAGGACATCGCGCCGGACGGCACCTCCCGGCCGCTCACCGAGGGCGGGCTGGACGGCAGGAGCCGGGTGCTGAACCCGGACCGGACCTGGCGCGCGGCCAACGGCGCGGTCACCATGCCCTACCGGGACATGACCGCGGCCAGTGAGCAGCCGGTCGTACCCGGCGAGCTCACCGAGTACGTGGTGGAGATCTTCCCGACCCTCGCCAGGATCCCCGCCGGGCACCGGATTCGGGTCACCGTCGGCACCGCCGACTTCCCGATGATCCTGCCCAACGCCACCCAGCTGAAGGATCTGGCAGGCGGCCGATACGCCCTGAGCTGGGGCTCTTACGTAGACCTCCCCCTCATGCGATACTGACAGCATTCGCATACTGCTGGTATTTGAATGAGGGAGCCGGCCGGATGAACGTCTTTCAGGACAAGGTCTGCGTGATCACCGGCGCGGCCTCGGGCATGGGCCGGAGCCTGTCGGTCGAACTGGCCCGCCGTGGCGCGAAGCTGGCGATCAGCGATGTGAACTCGCTCGGCCTGGCCGAGACCGAGCGGCAGTGTCAGGCCATCGGCGCGCAGGTGAAGACCGACGCGCTGGACATGGCCGAACGTGGCGCCGTGCTGGAGTACGCCGACGCGGTAGCCGCGCACTTCGGCGCGGTGCACTACGTGTTCAACAACGCGGGCATCGCCACCGTCGGCACCACCGAGCAGTCCTCGTTCAAGGACTTCGAGAAGATCATGGACGTGAACTTCTGGGGCGTGGTCAACGGCACCAAGGCCTTCCTGCCGCACCTGATCGCCTCGGGCGGGCACGTGGTGAACACCTCCAGCGTCTTCGGCCTGTTCTCCGCCCCCGGCTTCGCCGCGTACAACTCCTCCAAGTTCGCCGTGCGCGGCTTCACCGAGGCGTTGCGGATGGAGATGCTGGCCACCGGCAACCGGGTCTCCGTCACCTCCGTGCACCCCGGCGGCATCAAGACCGACATCGCCCGCAACATGACCCACGTGTCCTCCGGCGAGGTCGAGCCCTTCGTGAAGATGTTCGACCGGATCACCTACACCAGCGCGGACCAGGCGGCGAAGGTCATCCTGCGTGGCGCGGCGAAGCGCAAGCCGAAGGTGCTGATCGGCCCGGACGCCCACGCTTTCGATCTGCTGGTGCGGCTGACCGGCTCCGGATACCAGCGGATCACCAGCTGGGTCGTCAAACGGCTCATGCCGGATGCGGTGAAGGGTTGACCTGGAGCGCACTCCAGCACCTAGCGTCGTGGGCATGAGCGATGCACCTGTCACCCTGATCACCGGCGGTTCCACCGGCATCGGCGCGACCGTCGCCGAGCAACTGCTGAAGCTCGGCCACCGGGTCGCGGTCACCGGCCGTACCCCGGAGAAACTGGACACCCTGGCCACCGGGCTGGGCAACCCGGAGGACCTGCTCACGCTGCCCGGCGACGCCGCGGACAACGACGCCGTCGAGGCCGCCGTCCGGTCCACTGTGGACAGGTTCGGCCGGCTGGACCACGCCGTGGCCAACGCGGGCTTCGGCGACTTCGACACCGTGGCCGACGGCGATCCCGGGCTGTGGCGGGACATGGTGCTGACCAACGTGCTGGGCCCGGCGCTGCTGATCCGCGCGGCGCTGCCGGAACTGCGCAAGACCAAGGGCCGGATCGTCCTGGTGGGCAGCGTCGGCGGTTACATCAACATCCCGGGCAGCCTGTACGGCGCCACCAAGTGGGCGGTGACCGGGCTGGCGGAGAACACCCGGCGACTGGTCACCGCGGACGGCGTCGGCGTCACGCTGATCTCCCCCGGGCGCACCGAGACCCCGTTCTTCGACCGGGCGGCGGGCCTGACCGGCCCGTTCCTGCCGGTGGACCGGCTGGCCGAGACCATGGTCTGGGCGATCCGCCAGCCCGAGGGCGTCGACGTGACCTCGCTGGTGGTCCGGCCTATCGGCCAACCGCACTGAGCAGATCCACATAGCCCTGGGCGGCCTGGAACAGCGGATCGGCGATCTTCTCCAGCTTGCCCGGCGCCCAGCGCTTGTCCTCGTAGGCGGCGGTGCGCTCGCGCAGCGCGCGTTCCACGATCGCCAGCTCGGCTTGCAGATTCTCGGGGTCGCCGGCGGGCTCACGCAGCTCGTCGGCGGCCCCGCCGCGCAGGGCACGCAGGGTGTCGGCCCACAGGCCGTTCTCCTCGTCCCAGATCAGCAGCGGCCGCACGATCCGATGGTTACCGATGGGGGCGTGCGCCGACCGCCAGTACACCTGGACCGGGCTCTTCTCCACGCGCGTGGCGTTGGCCCACTGCCCGGCTCCGGGCGGCGGGCACAGCCACGGCACCTGTTCGGCGGGCAGATCGGCCTCACAGACGAACGAGACGACGTCGAGGTCGTCCTGGGAGTCCAGCACCTCACCGAAGACCCACAGCCGCACGGCCCTAGTCGGCATGATCGTGCGCGGGATGGATTTCACCCGCTCACATTCGGCGGCCAGGTCCTCGATCTTCTGCACTGCGCGGGTCCACTTCACGGGGGTGAGTCTGCCCCATCACTTGATCCGGTGAAGCAGGCAACCCTGGCCCGGGATCCGGCGTAGACAGTAGGTAGGCGAGTCGATTTCGGGGGGATGGCCATGGGCTTCGTGCGGGCTACTGGGGGCGGTTTCAACAATGGTGGCGTCACCGCGTGGCTGGGCGAGCGGCAGGTGCGCTGCCTGGTGTGCGAGGGCGTGCAGTTCCGCAGCCGCGAGACGAAGCTGAACAGCACCGGAGCCGAGTTCTTCAATATGGGCTGGGCCAACGAGTCGGCGCTCGGCCTGATCTGCCTGGCCTGCGGGTACGTGCACGAGTTCGCCGGACGAGCGTTGCAGCTGCGGCAAGCGGCATGAGGTTCGCGGCCGGGTCCACCGTGTACCACCGCGAGGTGTTACACGGCCGGATCTGGCTGTCCATGCCCGTGCGGGTGGTGGCCGACGACGAGGTCCTCGCGCTGTGGCTCACCGAGGGCACGCCGTTCGACTTCCCGCCGCACCCGTTCGGCAGGCACCCGTGGTCGGCCGCACCCCGCTGGCGGGACACCCACGTGCTGCAGCTGATGCGGCCCGGCGACGGCTACGCGGTGTGGGGCATGTTCCACGGCGACCGGCTGGACCACTGGCACCTCAACTTCCAGGCGCCCTACCGGCGCAGGCTGGACGGCATCGACACCCTCGATCACGGCGTGGCCATCGTGCTGCGCGCCGGCCGCTGGTCCTGGAAGGACCGCGACGACCACCTGGAGCAGGTGGAACAGGGCAGGCTCTCCCCCGCCGAGGCCCGGCGGGTGGAGCAGGAGGCTGTGGCGGTAGCGGCTGACCTGGACGCCGGACGGTACTGGTGGGCCGGCCGCTGGGCGCGCTGGCGGCCGGAGATTGCCGCATTACTGGGTTATTCCAGCCAGCCATAGGTCATTGACGCTGTTCGGCGCAACGCTCACAGTGGATGTCGACGTCCCTGCGTCACACCGATGTGACCGTCCGAAGAGGACTTCCCTGCTTCCTCTTCCCTATTTCGGAGGCTCTTCCGTGCGCCGGATTCTCCTGGCCCTGACCGCGTTCGCCGCTGTCGCGGCCGTCGCGGTACCCCTGTCCGTGCAATCCGACGAGGTGGCATCCACCGCCGCCCTGCCCGCCCGGCAGCTGACCGGGTATTGGCACAACTTCGACAACGGCGCCGCCGTCATGAAGCTGAAGGACGTGCCCAAGGCCTACGACATGATCGAGGTGGCCTTCGCCAACGCCACCAGCCAGCCGGGCGGCGTGGACTTCGCCGTCGATCCCGGCATCGCCACGAAGCTGGGCGGTTACACCGACGCCGACTTCATCGCCGACGTGAAGGCGCTGAAGGCAGCGGGTAAGACGGTCGTGCTGTCCATCGGCGGCGAGAAGGGCAACGTCGCGCTCACCTCCAGCGGCGCGGCGAGCACCTTCGCCAGCACCATGGCCGGGCTGATCAGCAAGTTCGGCTTCGACGGCGTGGACATCGACCTGGAGGGCGGCCACAACATCGAGGTGGCCAGCGCGACCTCGGCGATCAAGCAGCTCAAGGCGAAGGTGCCCGGCCTGGTGCTGACCATGGCCCCGGAGACCTTCTACCTGCAGGCCAACGGCACCTACCTGCAGCTGATCAAGAACCTGAAGAGCGAGATCACCGTCATCCACCCGCAGTTCTACAACTCCGGCGCGATGAACGGCTGCGACGGCAACGTCTACAGCCAGGGCAGCGTCGACTTCATCACCGCGCAGGCCTGCATCCTGATCCAGGACGGCGGACTGCGCCCGGACCAGGTCGCGCTGGGCCTGCCGGCCAGTGCCCGGGGAGCCGGCTCCGGCTATGTGGCGCCGGGCATCATCACCAACGCGCTGGACTGCCTGGACAAGGGCACGAACTGCGGCAAGTACAAGCCGGCCACCCCGTTCAAGGGCATCCGCGGCGTGATGACCTGGTCGATCAACTGGGACGTGACCGCGGGCAACAGCTTCGCCACCCCGATCCGCGCTCACCTCAACGGGATGTAGACCGGGTCCCGATCAGGATGCGGGGCGCGGCGGCCGGGTTCAGCCAGCGCAGCAGGGCGACCATGTCCGGCTCGGGGACGGCGACACATCCCTGGGTCGGTTCATGCGCCGTGACGTGCAGGAAGAACGCGCTGCCCGCGCCCTGCGCCACCGGGTCGGTGTTGTACTCGATGACCGCGGCGTACCGGTAGAACGGCTGGGCGTAGGACAGGTGCTCGTTGGGCTCGCCGAGGGCGAACCGGCAGTTCGCGACGCAGCGTTGATAGGTGTTGTACAGCGGTCCCGGCTCACTGATCCACCAGTCCGCCGGCTCGGTCCGCACATAGGGCAGCGTGGTTCCCGGGTCGGCGAGGCTGCCGAAGCTCCGGTTCACCGCGAACCCGCCCATCGGGGTGGCGGCCAGCCCCTCCCTGGTGTGCGGGCTCATCCCGTTGCGCCCGAGATCGGCGGGCACCGGCTCGCCGACCGGCTGCCAGCCACCGGGCACCCGCTCCCAGCGCTGCAACCGCCCACGCGTGTCGGCCGGCTGCTCCGCGACCACAGTGATCACCTGCCGAGCATCGGCGGCGTCGATGTCCAGCGGCAGCGGCTGTCCGGTCGCGGCCACCCGGCTCGGCGAGGTCGAGGTGGGCGTAGGCCCTGGTGACCCGGCCGGAACCGGGGCACAACCGGTCAACAACAGGCTCAGCACCCCAGCGACCCATGCGCGCATGGCCCTACCGTAGACCGCATGGTGAGCGAGGAACTGGAAATCCGCACCGGCGGCATCGAAGTGGTCTATGACCTGACCGCCGAGATCGAACGATTCCTGACCGGCGCCGGGGCCACCGACGGTCTGCTGAACGTCTGGGTACCGCACGCGACCGCCGGCCTGGCGGTGATCGAGACCGGCTCGGGCAGCGACGATGATCTACTGGCCCAGCTGCGCGAACTGCTGCCCAAGGACGACCGCTGGCGGCACCGCCACGGCTCCCCCGGCCACGGCCGCGACCACGTGCTGCCCGCCCTCCTGCCGCCGTCGGCGAGCGTGCCGGTACTGGACGGCAGGACGGCGCTGGGCACCTGGCAGTCGGTGTGCCTGGTGGACACGAACATCGACAACCCGGTGCGCAAGGTGCGGCTCAGCTACCTGGCCGGTTGATCTTGCCGACCGGCAGCCGCCGTCATGCAGTAAGGGGCACCCTCACTGCACTCAACGCAGTAAGGGGCACCCTCACAACGTTGAACGCAGTAAGGGGCACCCTCACGCGATGCCACCCGGAGCCGATCGGTCAGCCCAGCCAGGTCCGCCAGGTGCGCGGCGTGGCCGGCACCTCCGGGTTGTCCAGCAGGTACATCAGGAAGCCGGCCCGCAGCGCGATGAGCGGGTCGGTGGAGGCCTCCTGCATGGCGATCCGGTCCCGCAGGTCATCGTCGGCGATGACCCGGGCGAGCCGGGTGTAGCGGCCGTCCTCGCAGCGGTGCTCGCGGCCGACCGCCAGGAGCACCAGGTCGGCCAGCCGGGCCCGGTGCGGGCCGGAGAGGTCCCGATGGGCCAGCGAGCCGAGCAGGCTGGCCTTGGTGCCCCAGTGCCTGCACCACTCGTCCGGGTAATGCGCCTCCCACTCGAGGTAGCGCAGCGAGTAGTGCACCAGTTCGTCCGGGTCGCCGTCGAAGGTGCCGACGTCCCAGTTGAGGTGCGCCCAGCCGTTCCACAGGGTGTGCAGCAGGGAGAAGCCGCCCGCGTGGTTCAGCCCGGCCATGAGCTGGTCCATCCGCGCGGACAGGTGCGGTTCCTCGGGGTGCAGGCTGCCCGCCTCGTCCCAGAGCGCGCTGACCTGGTCCTGCCACTCCCAGTAGGCCTGCTGTGTCTCGTGGAATCTCTGCATGGCCCGTTCGCGTAGGGGCTGAGCAGGCGAAACGAGATCGTCGACCCAGTCCAGGTCGCGGCCGTACGCTGCACGGCTCAGTCGATCAGAAGTCCAGAACACACCGGCCAACTCTCGCCACTGGTCACACTCGTGGGCATACGTCGAGGCGGCCCGACGCACGAGACCGCGCGAATTAAACCGGGTCGATCTTGGGAGGTCCAATCGATCGAGTAACCGGCACACTGTGTTGCGTGACGAGAGTGCTGTATTTGATCGTGTGCGGCTCCCCCGCGGCCGCCGAGGCGGGGATTCTGGTGGATCTCGCCCAGGCCGACGGCTGGGATGTCTGCGTGATCGCCACGCCCTACGGGACCCGGTTCATCGACGTTCCCGCGCTGGAGGCCAAGACCGGCCATCCGGTGCGCTCGGAGTACAAACTCCCCGGTCAGCCGGATGTACTGCCACCGGCGGACGCGATGATCGTGGCGCCGGCGACCTGCAACACGGTGGCCAAGTGGGCCGCCGGTATCTCGGACACCCTGGCCCTCGGTCTGGTGGTCGAAGCGGTCGGCGCGGGCAAGCCGGTGGTCTGTGTGCCGTACTCCACACCGGAACAGATCAACTTCCCGGCCGTCCAGCGGGCCATCCGGGATCTCGCCGCGTGGGGCGTGAAGATCGTGGACGCACCGTTGGGGAAGTTCCCCTGGAATGAGACCTGGGCGACCCTGAAGTCGGGCATCATGATCGAGTGAAGCACTTCACTTACCGTGACGCCCTCGCGGTGCTGGGGGAAGACCCGCTCGTCGGCCGGATCGACAAGGTCCTGTCCGGCACCATGCTCGGCGGCGCGGTGTTCGGCATCGACGCCGTCCTGAGCTGGTTCGACGCCAAAGCGGACTTCATCAAGCTGTCCAAGGACGCCATCGGCAAGCTGACGGCGCGCTCCTCGGGGATGAGCCGGGCGACCCGGACCGAGCGGTTACAGGCGGCACACACGATCCTGCTGCTGGTCAGCTTCTTCGAGATGATCGACGAGCTGGACATCCCGCTGTCCACCAAAGATCTCGAGCTGACCAAGGAGTTGCAACGGGGGTTCCTCGGCCAGCAGCGCGTATTGCCCTCCCCCGCCGACATGTTCCTGCGGATACCGCGACCGGCGGACGGCTGGATCAACTTTCATTCGATGCCCTCGCTGCTGATGGACTATCTCGAAGGGCTGCACATCTGGGATACCTGGAACGACACTCAGCGCAGTCGGGTGATGGATCGCATCCTCGGTCACCTGCCCAGGCTGTGGAAGGCCCGATACCTTGACCAGGTACACCGCCTGGCGGTCGACTCCGCCGAGTTCGGCCTGTGGCTGTCCGGTCAGGAACACGAGGCCACCCGGCAGACAGTCGGAAACGGCCTGGCTGAACTCACCGACCGGATCGAGCGAATCTCCGTCGGAGGCACCCCCAGCGCCCAGCGCCATGAACTGGCCGGCCGCTACCGCGCCGCACTGAACAAGCCGACCCTGGCACCCGGGCTGGACACCGCCGAGTTGACCATTCCGCCGCTCGCCGTCAGCTATGTCAACCCGCGATTCCAGATTGCACCGCACCGGCATGACAGCCGGCCGACGGAGGTGGACTGGTGGCAGGAACTACCGGTTCGCGAGGACATCGAGGAATTCCTGGCCGGCTACCTGACTTCGCCGTGGGCCACAGCCCTGCCCATGCTGGTCCTCGGTGATCCGGGAGCGGGCAAGTCCATGCTGACCAAGGTCCTCGCGGCCCGGTTGCCGGCCACCGACTTCCTGACGATCCGGGTGGAACTGCGGGACTGCCCGTCCGAAGCCGACATCGTCGGGCAGCTCAACCACGCGTTGAGCAGCGCTCTGTTGGAGACCTCGAACTGGCGGGCATTGTGCCGTGACGCGGGCCAGGCCCTACCGGTGATCCTGCTCGACGGGTTCGACGAACTGCTCCAGGCGACCGGGACCAGTCACACCGGCTATCTGGGCAAGGTCGTCGAATTCCAGGAGGCCAGCGCTGAACTCGGCGCTCCGGTCGCGGTGATCATCACCAGCCGGATGAGTGTGGCCAACCGGGCGAAGATCCCCGATGAGGCGACTGTGCTGCGGCTGCTCCCCTTCGACGAGGAGCAGGCCGCACGCTGGTTACGGACCTGGAACCAGACCAATGGCGACTACTTCTCGGCCGCAGGCGTGCGCCCCTTGAACATCGAAACGGCTTGGCGGCACCAGGAACTCGCCCAGCAGCCATTACTACTGCTCATGCTGGCGTTGTACGACGCGAGCGCGAACGAACTGCAGTGCGGCGAGGGGGAACTGCGGCAGTCCGATCTGTACGAACGCCTGCTCACCCAGTTCATCCGGCGGGAGGTGGTCAAAGAGGACACCGACCGGGAGGACATCGAGGCGGACCTTGAACAGCTCGCGGTCGTCGCGTTCGCGATGTTCAACCGCGGAGCCCAGTGGATCACCGAAGACGAACTGGACCGGGACCTGAACGCCTTGCTGGGCATGGAAAAGGACAGCGGCGGAACCAGAACTCCGCTCAGCCCCAGCGAACGGGTGCTCGGCCGGTTCTTCTTCGTGCACCGGACCCAGGCCACGCGGGACGACGCCGCGCTGCGCACCTACGAGTTCCTGCATGCCACGTTCGGCGAGTACCTGGTCGCTCGGCACACCTGGCTGATCGTCGAGGAGATCCAGCGCGTGCAGAGCTCACGCAGCCGCCGGAGCAACGGACCGGATGACAGCGAACTGTGCACGCTGCTGTCCGCCGCCTCCCTGTGCTCCCGCCGCAAGGTGGTCGACTTCCTCCGCGAACTGGCGCGGCCGGACGGCAATACGGAACTGCTACTGGGGCTGTTCCGCACCGCGTTGGACGAGCACCCGCCTTCCTCCTATCGGCCCGTGCGGCGGACGCCGGTGGCCAGGGCGGCCATCTACCAGTCGAACCTGATGGTCCTGCTGCTGTGCCAGACCAAGTCGATCACCGTGAGCGACCTGCTGGGTTACCCGCCGGAAGTGGGGAACACCTGGGCACATATGGCGGCGCTGTGGCAGTCGCAGGTGCCCGGGGACGGCTGGGGTGGCCTGGTGCACACGGTCGACGTGCACCGGATTCCCCACACCGACCAGATGGACCTGCGGCTCAGCATCGGTGCGACCAGGTCGCCGGAACCCATCGACGACCTGTCCTCGTACTGGCGCAGAGAGGAACTGGGCCGGACGGGAGCCAGTGGGACGTATTTTCGCCAGGCGGACTTCCAGTTCCTGCGGCATCCGATCGTCGACGCCCTCCGGCACAGCATCCCCATGATCGAACATGAGGGCCGGACCCTGGAGTTGCTCGTCCACTTCGACGGCCGGGTCATGTCGGGTACCAGGCTGCTCATGGAGGCGCTCACCCAGCCGGGTACCGCAGCGGGCGAGCGACTTCTGGAGCTCAACGAGATCGAGCCGCTGCCGCACTGGATGCGGATGGGCATGTTCCGGCTCGGATTGCTGCCCGAGGAACCTGCGGAGCCTCCCTCAATGGGGTGATCTCCTGGCGGGGAATTCCGGCCTCCGGAACGAATGCGACGCTAGGCCCTCCGGGTGATGCGTGCCCTCCGGGAAAACCTGTCCGCTACGGGTCATTGCGCACGAGGCGATCCGGCGCCGGTGAAACACCCGTAGCAAGGCCTTACCGGACGTTTGTACCGTGACCTGCGAGGACCGGGTCATTTACGAATCTTGAGAAGTTTGTCAACGTTCAACGACATGTGATCAACCTGAGAAAAGCAACACTTGTGGAGAATAGTGTTGCACGGTATGGGAAACCGTTATCCAGGTACCTCACCAGGTAATTCATCGATACAGGAAATTCCTGTCGTCAACGACTTGTAGCTCGAACCGGTCGCCTGAGAATTGCTGCACATGGTCTAAGGTTGATCGCTGGGCAGCCCACCGGCGGTCCAGAAGACCCGTGTTCTCCACTCTCAGGCAGGACCGACAGTCGACAGGTTGGCGGTGACAGCGTGACCGGGGCGAGCAACCTGCCTATCGAAGTGACCAGCTTCGTCGGCAGGGCACACGAGGTTTCGTCGATCGCACAGACGCTGCGATCGGTACGACTGGTGACCCTGACCGGCTTGGCGGGCGTGGGCAAGACCCGGCTGGCCATGCGAGTGGCCAACGACCTCTCCCGGGAGTTCCGGGACGGCGTGTGGCTGGTCGAACTCGCGCAGCTGCAGCACGGCTCACTGCTCGCGCACACCGTGGCGCAGTCGCTGGGCATCCACGACGAGAGCGGCCGGCCACCACTGGACCTGCTCGTCGAGTACCTCAAGCAACACGAGCTGCTGCTGGTGCTGGACAACTGCGAGCACATGATCAGCGACTGCACCGAGCTGGTGAACACCCTGCTGCGCCGGGTGGAACGGCTCAAGGTCCTCGCCACCAGCCGTGAGGCGCTACAGGCGCCCGGCGAACACGTGTGGACCGTCGAACCGCTGTCCACCTCCGCCGCCGAGATGCCCGTGCCGTTCCAGGGCGACGGCGGGCACGCGCCGGCGGTCCGGCTGTTCGCCCAGCGCGGCATGGCGGCCACCGGACGGTTCACCCTCAACCCGGACAACCTGTCGCAGGTGGTCAAGATCTGCGAGCAGCTGGACGGCATCCCCCTCGCGATCGAGCTGGCCGCGGCGCAACTGCCGGTGCTCTCGCTGAACGAGATCCTGGAACGCCTCGACGACCGGTTCAGCCTGCTGCGCACCAATCGCGGCGGCTTCGTCCCGCACCATCGGACACTGCGGGACACCGTCGACTGGAGCTTCCGGCTCTGCCACACCGACGAACAGATCCTGTGGGTCCGGTGCAGCGTCTTCGCCGGCTCCTTCACCCTCACCGGCGCGGAGATCGTCTGCTCCGGCGACGAGGTGCAGCGGGAGAAGGTCCTCGAACTGCTCAGCGCGCTGGTCAGCAAGTCGATCATGCTGCGCGAGGAACAACACGGGCAGATCCGCTACCGCATGCTGGACACCATCCGGCACTACGGCTGGGACCTGCTCGCCGAGGGCGGCACCGCGGCGGAGATCCAGCGCCGACACGTGCAGTACTACCTAGAACTGGCCGACCAGGCCAGCCGCGAATGGTTCGGCCCCGCCCAGCTGGAGTGGATCCGGCGGCTGCGGGCCGAGCACGCCAACCTGCGTGCCGCGTTGTTCCACTGCTCCTCCCACCCGGACGTGCTGTCCATCGGCGGGCGGATCGTCACCACCCTGGCCACGCCGTGGATCCACGACGGGCTGGCGGCCGAGGTCAGGCACTGGCTGGAGCAGCTCCTGGCAGAACTGCCGCCGAACTCCTCGCAGGCCGGACGGCTCATGGCGGTCACCGCGCTGACCACCAGCTCACAGGGCGACCTGGAACCCAGCCGGGCCATGGCCAGCGCCCTGCGGCAACACGCGGCCACCATCGGCGACAAATTCGCCCTGGCCCACGCGCTGGTGACCTCCGGCGCGGTCTCGCTGATCGGCGGCGACTACGCCGAGGCCGCCGGGATGATGATCGAAGCCGTCGATCTGCTGGCGGCGTTCCCGCAGAGCCGGGCGGTACTGCTGCGGGTGCAGGCAGAGATGGCCATCGCCTCCTGCCTGCTGCGCACCGGCAACTTCAGCAAGGCCGAGGACCACGCGCGACAGGCCATGGCGCTCTGCCGGGAACACGGCGAACGCACCATCCAGGCCTGCTCGCGGATGCTGCTGGCGCAGGCGGTGTTCCGCCAGGGCAAGCCGGACGAGGCGATCACCCACGTGATGGAGGCACTGCGGCTGCGCCGGGCGCTGCCCGACCCGCTGACGGCGGTGCTGTCGGTGGAGCTGCTGGCCTCGGTGCTGGCCACCATCGGCGACTACCAGCAGGCGGCCGTGTTGCTGGGTGCGTCCCAGCAGCTGTGGCGGGACACCAACGGCCGGGGCCTGCGGTTCGGCTTCATCTCCGAGCAGCGGATGGAGTCCGAGCGGCGCACCCGGGAGGAACTCGGCGAGGCGCGGTTCACCCTGGCCTTCGAGCAGGGCGCCCAGCTCTCGCTGTCCGAGGTGGTCGACTACTGCCTGGGCGGCGGCGACGCGTTGCCCAAGACCCCGGCGAAACCCCGCCCCGCCCTGGAGTACCCCAGCTACCCGTAGCTCCGAAGTTGACGATGTTCGGGCTCGTTCCTCCCCCGAACATCGTCAACTTCGGGACGGATCACTGCTGCGGGTTGAGCATCTTCAGGCACTGGCTGACCTCTTCGGAGCGGGATTCCTTGATCCGCTTGGCCAGGTCCTTGGACTCCGGGTTGGCGCCCTTCTTCTCTTCGTTCAGCGCCAGTTCGAGGGCGGCGCCCTGATGCCCGGACAACGCGGTGAGGAACTTCTTGTCGAAGTCCTCCCCGGTGGAGCTCTTCAGGTCCGCCATGACGTCGTCGGTCGTGCCGGGCAGGCCGCCGTGGTCGGCATGCAGGTTCGGGTCCATCGAGGCGTTCGGGTCCTTGTTCCAGCCCTTGAGCCAGACCTTCATCTGCTCGACCTCGTACTTCTCGGTCGCGTCGATGGCGTTGGCGAACTCCTTGACCTCGGCGGAGCCCTTCTCCCTGCCGAACTTGACGATCTCCAGTCCCTGTTTGCTGTGGGTGATCGTCATCTGCAGGAACATGACGTCATCGTCGTTGTAGGTGTTGGACGCCGCCACCGGGGTCGGCACCTTCGGGTCCACCGCAGCATCGTCGGATCCCGAGGCATCGGCCCCAGAGGAGCAACCAGTGGTCAGCACCAGCAGGGCGCTGAGGGCGAGGATGAGTCGCTTCATGATGCTTCTCCTAGCGCAGGCGGGCCCGCGTCCGTGGAGGTCGGACGCGGGCCGTGCTCGCGAGTGTCAGGTCAGATCTTCTGCCAGAGAGCGGGAGTCGAGGACGGCTCCCACCCGGGCAGCGCCGTGTGGTTCTGGCGGCACTTGAACTTCTTGCCGTTCTCGGTGACCTGGTCACCGACCTTGTACTTGGTCTTGGTGGCCCAGCTGGTCGCGGTGCCCGGCTTGTTCGGCTTCGGCTTGGCGGTCGAGGTGGGCTTGGGCTTGTCCGGCGAGGCGGTCGGCTTCGGCTTCTCCGGCTTCGTGGTGGCCGGCGGCGCCGGGTTACCGCCGCCACCGCCGCCGATGTTCAGGTCCACGCAGCTGTAGAAGGCGTTGGGGGTGTCGGCGATGTTCCACACGGCCAGCATCTTGTGCTTGCCGGAGAAACCGCCCAGGTCGATGTTGTGGGTCACGGTCGCCGCCGGCTGCTTGCCGCCGTCATCGATCTTCTTCACCAGCTTGCCGTCCACGAAGTACTGCCAGTCGCGAGTGGAGTGCCGGGCGGTCAGGGACCAGGTGAAGGAGGTGGAACCGCCGACGTTGGTGACCTTCCAGCCCTTGCCGTCGTCGTTCAGGTCGGCGAACTGGTTCAGGCCACCATTGCAGCTGCTCAGCCCCTTGGGGCCCTCGACGCTCTGCGGCTCGAACTGGATCGAGCCGCACTTCACTCCGGACGACTTGTCCGCGCACTGCGCCTGACGGGACAGCGGGCTGGACACGTATCCGTGCGCGCTGGCCTCGGCGGCAGGGAGGACCAGCAGTAATCCGGGGGTCATTCCGAAGGCCGCGGCGAAAATCGCCAGCTTCCGTCCGATGCTCATTCTTACGACTCCTTTGTGGGCACCCCGAATGGCGGCCGTCTGGGCAGGACGCCGGGGATGCCGTGTGCAGGGGAACGGCGAAACCCTGTGCTATGCAAGGGGAGGGTTGCGCCGATTGCATCCACGAACCATGGTCCACGAGGCTGAAGATGCTGCCATTAGAGTGTGACCCTGTTCACAAAATTGCCCATAAGAACGGATAACGGGCGATATCGCTCCGCTACTATTTGCCCTAATTGAACGTGTCATTCGGGCTATCGGAATGATATTTCGCCATAGTACTGTCGGAATTAGTCGAAGCTTTGAACCGTTTCGGTGCACGCCCGGCGAGCCGGACGTGCACCGAATAACGGTGACGAACGGCACCCCTAGAACAGATCGGACACCTTCGACCAGAAGGACTTCTTGGCGGCGGCCGGAGCCTTGGCGGTCGCGGCCGGCGCGGCGTTGATGTCGAGGTCGACGCAGTTGTAGAACGCCATCGGGGTGTCGGCGATGTTCCACACGGCCAGCATCTTGTGCCTACCGGACAGCCCGGCCAGGTTGACGCTGTGCGTCACGGAGGCCCCGGGCTGCTTACCGCCGTCGTTGATCTCGGTGACCTTCCGGCCGTCGACGAAGTACTGCCAGGTGGTCGTCGCGTGCCGGGCGGTGATCGTCCAGGTGAAGCTGGTCGAGGAGCCGACCTTCTGCGGCTGCCAGCCCCAGTTGTCGTCGTTCAGCGTGGCGAACTGGGACAGGCCACCGTTGCAGCTGGTCAGGCCCTTGGGACCCTCGACGCTCTGCGGCTCGTACTGGATGTCACCGCAGTCCTTGACCAGGTGCTGGGCACACTGCGCCTGGCGGGACAGCGGGCTGGAGATGTAGCCGTGGGCGCTCGCCGATCCGGCGGAGACGACCAGCAGGGCCGGGGTGAGCGCGGCGGCGGCCGCGGTGACGGCCAGCTTGCGTCCGATTGTCATGACGTGCTCCTTAGGCGAGGTACGCCGAAACGGTGCTCGCAGGGTCGAGCACCGGGGCGAACCTCATGCAGGGAATTGCGGCGGAACGGCAGGGGTTGGTGTTCCGCCATACTTTCAATGGTCCAGCAAAGAAAACAACTGCGAGGGCAGCTATTCGTCATAAATCGTTCTGCCACCCGGCCCATAAGAATCGGGAGCCGGGGATATCAGTCTGATCAGACGCTCTTCCAGAAGTCGGAGACCGACCGCCAGAACGACTTCGCGGCAGGGGCCCGCACCGCGGCGGGCGCGGCCGCGCCGACCTCGAGGTCGACACAGTTGTAGAAGGCCATCGGGGTGTCGGCGATGTTCCACACCGCGAGCAGCTTCTGTTTGCCCGTGTACCCGCTGAGGTCGACCGTGTGGGTCACGATGCCCTCGGGTGCCTTGCCGCCGGCGTCCACCGTCCTGAGCAGCTTGTCGCCGATGAAGTACTGGTAGTCCCTGGTGGCGTGCCGGACGGTGAAGGTCCAGGTGAACGCGACCGAGGTACCGACCTTGGCGGCCTTCCACGGCTTGCCGTCGTCACTCAGGTCCTTGAACTTGTCCAGGCCACCGTCGCAGCTGTGCAGCCCCTTGGGGCCCTCGACGCTCTGCGGCTCGTACTGGATGTCGCCGCAGGGCACCACCGGCGTCACTCCGCCGCTGCTCATGCACTGGGCCTGGCGGCTCATCGGGGTGGACACGTAGCCGTGCGCGCTCGCCGGGGCGGCGGTGACGGTCAGCAGCAGGGCAGGGACGGCCGCCAGCACCATCATTTTCCGGGTGAATGTCATCAGGTACTCCTTTATGCAGGGATGCGGCGGAACCCTTGCGAGGCAAGGAGGAAGTGTTCCGCCGCGAATCCATGGTCGCCGATGAACCGGGCGGCGAGAATGGACTGTGATTCTCGGCATAAAGTGTTTATCGCGCGTCACGGACCACGCTGGGTCAGGGCGTGGCGGGCAGCGGGCGTGAGCGCCACTGCTGCACCACCGGGCTCAGGCCCTTGGCCAGCTTCGGCAGCTGCGGCACCAGCGCCAGGCAGGCGACGACCTGGAGCAGCCGGGCCGACTCCATCAGCCGCAACACGTCCGGATTCACCGGGCGCAGGCCGCGCCCCCGGGCCGCGGCGTCGTAGGCGGCGACGCACTCCGGGTTGAGCATGGTCAGGTCCCACTCGATCGGGCCGACGCAGGCGTCCTCGAAATCGCTGTGCAGTTCCCGCCGGGCATCGGTGATGATGTTGTACGGCGGGGAGTCGCCGTGGATCACCTGGACCGGGATCCCGGGGAACCGCCGCTCGAACTCGGACTGGTCGGTCAGTACCGGCGCCAGGAGCTCCCACTCCCGCCTGGCGCGTTCCAGGTCCAGCACGTCGATCAGGTCCGGGCGCGCGGTCAGCTCGTCGAGCGCCTGCGGCACCGTGCTGTGGATCGGACCCAGGAACGGCAGTCTCGTCGGCAGCGCGGCCATCTCGGCGTGCAGGTCCGCGGTGAGCTGGCAGTTGCGCTTGTAGTCCGGCTGCGCGACCCGCCGGTGATCGACGTAGTGCCACAGCGTCAGGCAGAACCCGCTCTGCAGGATGGGCTCGTTGACATACGGCCGCACCACCGGCAGTTCGCGGGCGAGCAGCCGGTGCACCACGTCCAGCTCGACCCGCTGCCGGTCCAGCTGGGCCTCGACGTCGTCCCGCAGCGCGGGTGGCGGCACGACCGGCACCCTGGCCACCACCGGCGCCGGGACCAGGTGCACGACCACCGAGAACACATCGTGCAGCACCACCGGATCGGTGACCTTCAGGCCGCGTGACCGCCCGGCCAGGACGGCCGCGTTCACCGCCCGTTCGGTGCGCCGCGACGGGTCTTCGTCGACCGGTGTGCTGCTCATCGCACCATTGTCGAGGCGATCACCGGAATCGGCAGGTCGAGAGTTATCGTCATGCGCATGCGAGCACGCGACATGCGGGTGCTGCTACTGGGTGGGCTGCTCGTGCTGATCGTGGCGGGCGTCGTCGTCGGTATGCGGCTCGATGCGAAACACCGGCAGGCGATCTGCCCGGACCGGCCGGCTCAGCTGGCATTGACCTTCAGCACCGACGAGGAGATGCAGGCGACGGCCAGGCAACTGAGCGGCGACCGGCGGCTGACCGTGACCCGCTCGGAGAGCCGGGAGATCCTGGCGAGCCTCCCCGACCCGGCGGGGGCGAGCTCCCTGGCCGCCGCGCTACGGCTGAGGTATCCGCAGATCACCGACGCGGTCGTGGCGCACTGCACGGCTGAGAGCTGAGTTATCGTCTGCTCATGCGAGCACCTGCGAAGCGGGCGCTGCTACTGGGTGGATCGGCCACAGTGATCATCGCGGCCGTTGTTCTCGTCGGTATGCAGCTGTTCCCCGGGAAGACCGCCGCCGAACAGGCCTGCGCGGACAGACCGATCTCGGTGAATCTGTTCTTCCAGACCGACGAGCAGATGCACGCGGTGGCCGGGAAGATCCGGGCCGATCGGCGCCTGACCAGGATGGAACCGGCGACGAGGGCCGAAGGCTACGAACGATTCAAGGTGGAGTTCAAGGACCAGCCGGATGTCGTCGAGGGCATCCGGCCGGATGCGATCCCGCCATCGATCCGGGCCTCCGTCACCGATGACGAGGCGAACCCCCTCGCCACCGAACTACAGGCCCGCTACCCCGAGATCACCAGGGCCATTGTCAACAGGTGCCAGTCCACGAAATACCCGAGGGGCGACTCCTTCACGGCGCCGTCCTCGCGCTGATCTTCAGGCCACGGGTTATCGTCTGCTCATGCGAGCACCTGCGAAGCGGGCGCTGCTACTGGGTGGATCGGCCGCAGTGATCATCGTGGCCGTTGTTCTCGTCGGTATGCAGCTGTCCAAGAACAAGGAACCCGAGCTGGAACCGGCCTGCGCGGACAAACCGGCCAGGCTGACCCTGTACGTCGAGACCGACGACCAGATGCGTGCCTTGGCCGGAAAGCTGAGCGGCGACCGGCGGCTCTCAGATCCACAGTTGGAGACCAAGGCCAAGGCCTACGAAAGTTTCCAGAAACTGTTCAAGGACCAGCCGGAACTCGTCAAGCTCACCCGGCAGGAAGCGCTCCCGGCATCGATCAAGGCATCGGTCTCCCAGGACGAGGCGAACGCCTTGGCCACCGAGATCCAGGCCCGCTACCCGGAGATCAGCAGGGCGGTGGCCATTCGGTGCCCGGTCAAGGGACAGGCACCGGGACCAGGCCACTGGGACGACAACGCCTTCACCGCGCCGAAGCCGTCGACCTCCGCCGGATCACCAGGTAAATGAGGATCAGCAGGAACAGGAACGGCACGCCCACCTGCCAGGCCAGCGAGAACCACTTGGTGAACGCGGTGGTCACGATGACCGCGAGCACGAACACCATGGCGGTGATCGTGGTGTAGGGCGCGCCGGCCAGCCGGATGGGCGGCCGTTCCGCCAGTTCCCCGGCGCGCCTGCGGAAGGCCAGGTGGGTGCCGAAGATCAGGAACCAGGTGACCAGCGCGGTGAACAGCGCCAGGGAGATCAGCAGCGGATAGGCGGTGTCCGGGGACAGCGTGGCGACCAGCACGGCGGCCACCAGGCCGAGGGTGGCCAGCGCGAGCGAGCGCACCGGGATGCCGTTGGCGTTGAGCTTGGCCAGCGAGGACGGCGCCATCCGGTCGGTGGCCAGCGAGTAGGTCATCCTGGTCGCCACGTACAGGTTGGTGTTCATCGCGGACAGCGCGGCGGTCAGCACCACGAAGTTCATGATCGCCGCGGCGGCCGGGATCCCGGCCAGGTCGAAGAGCTTCACGAACGGGCTCTGGTCGAGGCCACCCGCGGCGGCGGTGTCCTGCCAGGGCACGACGGTCACCACCACGGCCATGGCCAGCACGTAGAACAACGACAGCCGCAGCACCATGCGCCGGGTCGCGCGGGGCAGGTCGCGGTGTGGATCGCGCGACTCGCCGGCGGTGATGGAGACCGCCTCGGTGCCCAGGTAGCTGAAGGTGACCACGGTGAGGGCGAGCCAGATGCCCTCGAAGCCGGTGGGGGCCAGCCCGCTGCCGGTCAGGATGGACGCGCCGATGGCCGGCTTCCCGGGCAGGCCGAGGAAGATGTAGCAGCCGCCGAGCAGCACGAACGCCACGATCACCACGACCTTGATCATGGCGAACCAGTATTCGAACTCGCCGAAGAACCGCACCGCGACCGCGTTCACCGCGATCATGGCCAGCGACAGGACGACCACCCCGGTCCACAGCGGCAGCTGCGGCCACCAGTACCGCAGGTAGAGCGCGGCGGCCACGGCCTCGCTGCCGATGTTGGCGATCACCGCCAGCCAGTACATCCAGCGCTGCACGAATCCGGCTCCGGGGCCGAGGTAGCGGTGCGCCAGCGCGCCGAATCCGCCGGCGTCCGGGTGCACGGCGACCATCTCGGCCAGGGCGTAGGCCAGGGCGAGCGCGACCACGGCCGCCGCCGCGTACACGAACACCACGGCCGGACCGGCCAGGGAGATCGCCAGCCCGGATCCTAGGAACAACCCGGTCCCGATGGCGCCCCCCAGCGCGATCATGCCGATCTGTCTGCCACTCAGGTCCCGGCGCAACTGGCCGGTCGGCTCCGCTGTCACCCGGACAGTCTCACTCAATGGGGTCACACCTCCAAGCCGTTTCAGGATTGATCTCTCCGGGGACTCCGTAGGATCTACGCAGTACCTACTAATGCAGGAGCGATCAAGCATGGCGTTGACCAAGCCCGAGGTGGACCCGATCAACGGGGATGCCCCCGCCGACCTGGTGATCACCGACCTGACCGTGGGCGACGGCCCGGAGGCCGCGGCAGGCCAGACGGTGACCGTGCACTACGTGGGCGTGTCCCACTCCACCGGCGCCGAGTTCGACGCCTCCTGGAACCGGCAGCAGCCGTTCCAGTTCGGCCTGGGTGAGGGTCAGGTCATCCAGGGCTGGGACCAGGGCGTGAAGGGCATGAAGGTCGGCGGCCGCCGCCGGCTGGAGATCCCGCCGCACCTGGGCTACGGCCCCCGCGGCGCGGGTGGCGTGATCAAGCCCAACGAGACCCTGATCTTCATCGTCGACCTGCTCGGCGTGAACTAGGTCCGTTTTCTCCGAAGTTGACGATGTTCGCGGCGAGGAACGAGCCCCGAACATCGTCAACTTCGGGACGGCCGTCACAACAAAAATCGCTGGCCGGATGACCTGGGTATAGGCCACGATTCACCCCATGCCTGGGTGGTTGAAGTCCATACGAATCGATCTGACGGCCCTGCGCGTCTCCCGGGACTTCCGGCTGCTCACCGCCGCGGGCATGGTCAGCAGCTTCGGCAGCATCCTGACGATGATCGCGGTGCCGTTCCAGATGAAGCAGCTGACCAACTCGTACCTCGCGGTCGGCCTGATCAGCGCGGTCGAGTTCATCCCGATGGTCCTGGTGGGCCTGTACGGGGGCGCGCTGGCCGACGCCTACAACAGGCAGAAGCTCGTGCTGCTCAGCGAGATCGCGCTGCTGGTGTGCGCCGCCGGCCTGCTGACCAACTCGCTGCTCCCCCACCCGGCCATCTGGCCGCTGTACGTGATCGGCGCGCTGGCCGCGGCCGGCAGCGCCATCCAGCGGCCGGCCATCGATCCCATGGTGATCAGGTACGTGCCGTTGGAACACCAGACCTCGGCGGCGGCCTTCGGCTTCGTGCAACACAGCCTCACCGGCGTGGTCGGCATGTCCCTGGCCGGCGTGTTGATCAGTGCGGTGGGCGTGCCGATCGCCTACGCGGTGGACGTCCTCACCTTCCTGATCTCCCTGCAGCTCATCCGGAAACTGACCCCGGTGCCACCCGGCATGGAGGGCGGCAAGCCCAGCCTGTCGTCCATTGTGGACGGTATGCGGTACGCGGTGGCTCGCAAGGATCTGCTGGGTACGTACATCGTGGACATCGCCTGCATGTTCCTGGCCGCGCCGATGGCGCTGCTGCCGTTCTGGGCTGACCGGATGGGCGGCCCGCAGGTGCTGGGCTTCCTGTACGCCAGTTTCGGCCTCGGCGGCGGGCTCGCCGCGCTGACCTCGGGCTGGGTGAAGAACGTGCACCGGCACGGCCTCGGCGTGATCCTGGGCGCGGCCGGATTCGGCGTCGGCGTCGCGCTCGCCGGGTTCTTCGACACGTTATGGCTGGTGGTGCCGCTGCTGGCGCTGGGCGGCTTCGCCGACGGGATCAGCGGGCTGTTCCGGGTGACCATCTGGAACCAGTCCATCCCGGACGAGTACCGGGGCAGGCTGGCCTCGATCGAGATGCTGTCCTACCTGACCGGTCCGCAGCTGGCGGGTGTCCGGTCCAGCGGGGTGGCCAAGATCGCCGGGCTGCACACCTCGATCATCTCCGGTGGCGTGGCCTGCATCGCGGCGGTCGGTGCGCTGGCGGTATCCCTGCCCGCGTTCCGCAACTACGACGCGCGCACCGACGAGCACCTGCTGGCGGAGAGGGCTCGCCGCGCCGCCCTGGCCTAGAAAGCGGTCCCGGAGTTGACGATGTTCGGGCGCAATGCCCGATTCCTGGGCGTGCGCGAACATCGTCAACTCCGGAGCCAAGGTTTAGAAGGTGGCGGTGGCCGGGTTGGGGCCGACGCGGTCGCCGGTCTCCAGCTTGGCGATCGCCGCCAGGTCGGCCTCGTCCAGGGCGAAGTCGAACACGTCGATGTTCTCCGCGATCCGGGCCGGCTTCACCGACTTCGGGATGACCACGTTGCCGAGCTGGATGTGCCAGCGCAGCACCACCTGGGCGATGGTCTTGCCGTGCTTCTCGGAGATCTCCTTCAGCGCGGGCTCGTCGAACAGCCCGGTCTCCTTCTCCGCGGCACGCGCGAGGGGGCTCCACGCCTCGGTGACGATGTCGTACTTGGCATTGGCCAGGCGCAGCTCCTGCTGCGGCAGCCGGGGGTGCAGCTCGATCTGGTTGATCGTCGGCCGCAGCTCGGTCTCCTGGACGAGGCGGTCCAGGTGCTCGGCGTGGAAGTTGGACACGCCGATGGACCGGATCCGGCCGTCCTTGTGCAGCTTCTCGAACGCCTTCCAGGTGTCCACGTAGGCGTTCCGGTGCGGGGACGGCCAGTGGATCAGGTACAGGTCCAGCACGTCGATGCCGAGCTTGCCGAGGCTCTCGTCGAAGGCGCGCAGCGTGGAGTCGTAGCCCTGGGCCTCGTTCCACAGCTTGGTCACGATGAACAGCTCGTCGCGCGGCACACCGGATTCGGCGATCGCCTGGCCGACGCCCTCTTCGTTCCCGTAGATCGCCGCCGTGTCGATGTGGCGGTAGCCGGCCTCGATGGCGCTGCGCACGGCGGCCTTCGTCTCGTCCAGGGGAACCTGGAAGACGCCGAAGCCCAGCTGGGGGATCTTCACACCGTCGTGCAGTTCGATGTCCGGCACAACACTCATGAAACACACTCTCCTGTCAGTGGCGTACTCCTAGTCTCAACCAGATAACGGCTGAATGCATTCCGGCCACGCACCTGGAGGTGCCTTACTTCCTTCACAGCACCTGTGAACTGCGGCTTTACGTCGTGTGGAACACCTTTCGCCGGTAACGGACGGTCAGCACGATCAGCGGCCATGCGACAGCTCCGAATCCTGCTCGGCTGACTGGCCGCCAGGGACGTGCCCGCCTACATCTACGAGTTCCGCTCCGGCGGGGATAGACCGGGCCGAGGTGCAGAACGAGCACAACTACTCGTTCTGGACCGAAATCCTCGGCTGATCGGGTGGGAGAGGGACCTTCGTCCGGGATCACGGGGGTCCTTCTTCCCGTAATAATCGCTCGACACTCCCCCTACGGTGAAAAATGCCGAGAGGCATCAGTCAAGGGGGATTGATCGTGCGTCGAACACGATTTCTGAGTTCCATCCTGGCCACACTCGCTCTGCTGGCCGCCGCTCCCGTCGCAGCAGCCGCCGACCCTGCCGTCGTACGCACCGCCGACGGCCCCGTCCGGGGCACCGTCACCGATACGAACCGCACCTTCCAGGGCATCCCGTTCGCCGCCCCGCCGACCGGCGAGAACCGTTGGCGGGCCCCACAACACGTCACGCCCTGGGAGTCCACAAAGGACGCGACCAGACCGGGCAGCGTGTGTCCGCAACGGCCGATCACGGATCCGAACGGGCCGCAGGACGGCGCCGAGGACTGTCTTTTCCTGAATGTCAGCACCCCGCGCACCTCGGGGACGAAACCGGTCATGGTGTGGATCCACGGTGGCGGGTACACCACCGGAGCCGGCTCCGACTATCCGGTCACCCAGCTCGCCGAGCGTGGCGATGTGGTCGTGGTGACCCTCAACTACCGGCTCGGCGCCCTGGGTTTCCTGAGCCTGCCCGGCCTGGACGGCGGCGGTGACTTCGGTCTGGCCGACCAGCAGGCCGCCCTGAAGTGGGTGCAGCACAACGCCCGCGCGTTCGGCGGCGACCCGCACAACGTCACCATCTTCGGCGAGTCCGCCGGTGGGCTGAGCGTCTGCGCCCAGCTCACCTCGCCCCGCGCCAGGGGCCTGTTCCACAAGGCGATCATCCAGAGCGGACCGTGTGAGATCACCTGGGGCGACGGGCAGCAGATGCCCGGTCAGCCGGCGGGCGGTTACTCGATCTCCCGTACCGACGCGGACAAGACCGGATCCGGGGTGGCCGCCAAGCTCGGCTGCGCCGACATCGGCTGCCTGCGCGCCACCCCGGTCGCCAAGCTGCTGGACTTCCCACTCGGCCAGCCCGCGTTCGGCACCCCGCTGCTGCCGGAGGACCCGGCACAGGCGGTGGGCCACCGGGCCTCGGTGCCGACGATGATCGGCATGAACCGGGACGAGAACCGCCTCGGTGCCCTGCTCTTCCCCGAACCGCTCACCCCGGAGACGTACGTCGCCGCGGTGCGCGGCGCGTACGGAGCCGCCGCCGACCGGGTGCTGGCGAAGTATCCGGTCACCGCGTATCCCTCGCCGACCATCGCCTGGACCGCCATCTCCACCGACGTCATCTGGGCCCGCTCCACCCACCGGATCACCGGGCAGCTGGCCAGCCGGGTGCCGACCTTCGGCTATGAGTTCCGGGACCGCACGGTGCCGTCGATGATCCCCGGCACCTCCGGATTGGGCGCTTACCACACAGCGGAGCTGCCCTACCTGTTCCCGGGCGCCCAGCAGTTCCACGGCGCACAGCCGATCACGCTGAACGCGGACCAGCAGGCCCTCGGCTTACAGCTGCAGCGCTACTGGGCCACCTTCGCCCACACCGGCCGGCCCAACGGACCCGGACTTCCCGCGTGGCGACCGAACCTGCCCAGCGACAACACCGTGCAGGGCCTGGACATCGCTCCGGCGGGCATCGGCCGGATCGACCAGGTCACCGACCACAACCTGGACTTCTGGAGTGAGATCCTTGACCACTAGACGCATCCTGAGCATCGCGCTCACCGCACTCGCCCTCATCGCACTGGCACCGGCGGCATCCGCCGAACCGGCCGTGGTCACCACCACCGACGGCCCGGTACGCGGCACCGTCACCGCGTCGAACCGCATCTTCCAGGGCATCCCGTTCGCCGCTCCGCCGACCGGCGAGAACCGTTGGCGGGCACCACAACCCGTCACCCCGTGGACGTCCACCAAGGACGCCACCAAGCCGGGCAGCGTGTGCCTGCAACGGCCGGTCTTCCAGCCGGGCAGCCCGCCACTCGGCACCGAGGACTGCCTGTTCCTGAACGTCACCACGCCGGCCAAGCCGGGTACCCGCCCGGTACTGGTGTGGATCCACGGCGGCGGATTCATCGCGGGCAGCGGTTCGGACTACCCGGCCGCCCAGCTCGCCGAGCGTGGCGACCTGGTCGTGGTGACCCTCAACTACCGGCTCGGCGCCCTCGGTTATCTCGGCCTGCCCGGGCTGGACGGCGGCGGCACCTTCGGATTGCAGGACCAGCAGGCCGCGCTGAAGTGGGTGCAGCGCAACGCCCGCGCGTTCGGCGGCGACCCGCGCAACGTCACCATCGCCGGGGAGTCGGCGGGCTCGCTCAGCGTGTGCGGCCAGCTGGCCTCACCCGGCGCCCGCGGCCTGTTCCACCGGGCGATCCTGCAGAGCGGGCCGTGTGAACTGGCCTGGCGGGACAGCGAGTTCTACCCCGGAGTACCGGCCGGGTCCAACTGGGCGCCGCGGGCGACCGCGGACAAGGACGGCTCCGCCCTGGCCACCAGCCTGGGCTGCGCCGACGTGGCCTGCCTGCGGCGGCTCCCGTCGGAGAAGTTCCTGGACACGTCCATCGCGAGTCCGGCGATCGACACCCCGGTGCTGCCGCTGAACCCGGCCACGGCGGTCGCCCGGGGCGACGTCAACCGGGTGCCGACGATGATCGGCATCAACCGGGACGAGCACCGCACCTTCGCCGCGTTCCTGCCGGAACCGCTGACCCCGAAGACATATGCCGACTCACTGCGCGCCTCCTACGGGGACAAGGCCGATCGGGTGCTGGCGAAGTATCCGGTGGCGGCCTACTCCAGCCCGACCACGGCCTGGGCCACCGTCACCACCGATGCGCTCTGGGCCCGCACCGCACACACGATCACCGGGCAGCTGAGCCGTCGCGTCCCGACCTTCGGTTACGAGTTCCGCGACCGCACCGTCCCACCGATCATCCCGGGTCTCGACATGGGCGCCTACCACGCGGCGGAGCTGGCCTACCTGTTCCCGGGCTCGCTTCCGGTGCAGCTCAACCAGGAACAGCAGGCACTGGGCGCGCAGATGCAGCGGTACTGGGCGAACTTCGCCCGCACCGGCCAGCCCAACGGGCCCGGCCTGCCGCTCTGGCTGCCGGCGACGCATTCCGTGCAGGGCCTGGACATCGCTCCGGCGGGCATCGGCCGGGTCGATCAGGTCGCCGACCACAAGCTGGCCTTCTGGAGTGAGGTCCTTGATAGCTAGTGCGCTGGTCGCGCTCGTCCTGCTGACCGTGCCGCCGGCCACACCCGACCGGGCCGTCGTGCGCACCGCCGACGGCCCGGTCCGGGGCACGGTCACCGCGCACAGCCGCACCTTCCAGGGCATCCCGTACGCCGCCCCGCCGGTCGGCGAGAACCGGTGGCGGGCACCACGACCCGCCCATTCGTGGGTGTCCACAAAGGACGCGACGAAGCCGGGTGAGGTGTGCCTGCAACGGGGACTGTTCCTGCCCGGCACACCGGACTTCGGCAGCGAGGACTGCCTGTTCCTGAACGTCACCACCCCGGCGAAGCCGGGCAGGTACCCGGTGCTGGTGTGGATCCACGGCGGCGGGTTCGTGTACGGCTCCGGCGACTACTACGACGCCCGGCAGCTGGCCGAACGCGGCGATGTCGTGGTGGTGACCGTGAACTACCGCCTCGGCACCCTGGGATACCTCGGGCTGCCCGGGTTATCCGGCGGCGGCGTCTTCGGGTTGCAGGACCAGCAGGCCGCGCTGCGCTGGGTGCGGCGCAATGCCGCGGCCTTCGGCGGCGACCCGGCCAACGTGACCCTGTCCGGCGAGTCCGCCGGGGCGCTGAGCGCCTGCGCGCACCTCACCTCGCCCACCGCGCTCGGCCTGTTCCACAAGGTGATCATCCAGAGTGGACCGTGCACGCTGCGCTGGCAGCCGGGGGCGCTACTGCCCAGCCTTCCCGCCGGATCCCTCTGGATCCCCCGGGCCGAGGCGGACCGGGCGGGTGCCGAGCGGGCCGCCGCGCTGGGCTGTCCCGATGCCGACCTGGCCTGCCTGCGCCGGCTGCCGGCGAGCGCGTTGCTGACCAACGACCTGGGCGTGGCGCCCGCGTACGGCGGCCCGCTGTTACCCGACGAACCGGCCGCGGCGGTACGCGCGGGGCACACCCCACGCCTGCCGGTGCTGATCGGCTCCAACCGGGACGAACACCGCGCCTACCTGTACGAGGAGATCACCGAGCGGAGCTACCCGGAACTGATCCGCGCCGGGTACGGCGAGCAGGCCGATCGGGTGCTGGCGAAGTACCCGGCGCACGGCAGTCCCGCGCTCGCCTGGGCCGCGGTGGGCACCGACGCCATCTGGACCTGCCCGACCCATCGGATCACCGGGGAACTGGCCCGCCGGATGCCGGTGTACGCCTACGAGTTCCGGGATCGCACCGCACCGATCCTGCCACCGGAGATCCCCGTCGCCGGGGCCTACCATGCCGCTGAGCTGGCGTATCTGTTCCCGCATCCGGCATACCCGCTGAACTCCGCGCAACTGGCACTGGGCGAACGCATGCAGCGGTACTGGGCGGAGTTCGCCCACACCGGCTCGACCGGATGGCCTACCGCGCCTACTGTCCAGGGCCTGGACATTCCGCCGACCGGCATCGGACCGGTCGATCTGGCGGGCGAGCACCACTGCGACTTCTGGAGCGAGATCCTTGGTACTGAAGCTCATGGTGGCGCTGGCCCTGCTGGGGTCGACCGCGACCGCCCCCACTGATCCGTCCGTCGTCCGGACTGTCGAGGGGCCGGTGCGCGGCACCGTCACCGAGCACAGCCGCGTCTTCCAGGGCATTCCGTTCGCCGCCCCGCCCGTCGGCGAGAACCGTTGGCGGGCACCACAACCCGTCCGGCCCTGGACGTCCATTAAGGACGCCACCAGGCCGGGTGAGGTGTGCCTGCAACGGGATCTGTTCGCGCCGGGCGCTCCGGACCGGGGCTCCGAGGACTGCCTGTACCTGAACGTCACCACCCCGGCGAAGCCCGGCAGGTACCCGGTCATGGTGTGGATTCCCGGCGGCGGATTCGTCGGCGGCGGCGCCCCCGCGTACGACGCGCGGCAGCTGGCCGAGCGTGGCGACGTGGTGGTGGTGACGGCCGGCTACCGGGTCGGCGCGCTGGGCTTCCTCGGGCTGCCCGGATTGGCGGGCGGCGGTCAGTTCGGTTTAGAGGATCAGCAGGCGGCGCTGCGCTGGGTGCGCCGCAACGCCGGGGCCTTCGGCGGCGATCCCGGCAATGTGACCCTGTTCGGCGAGTCGGCGGGCGGGTTGAGCGCGTGTGCGCAGCTGGCCTCGCCCACCGCCGTCGGGCTGTTCGACAAGGCGATCATCCAGAGTGGACCGTGCGACCTGCACTGGCAGCCGGGCGGATGGTTGCCCAGCGAGCCGGCCGGCAGCATCTGGATTCCCCGCGCCGAAGCCGACAAGGCAGGCGTGGAGCGGGCGGCCACGCTGGGCTGTCCCGGCCCGGACCTGGCCTGTCTGCGCCGGCTCCCGGCGACGGCGCTGCTGACCAACGACCTGCTCATCGCGCCCGCGTACGGCGGCCCGCTGTTACCCGTCGAACCGGGCCGGGCCGTGCGCGCCGGGTACACCCAGCGGATGCCGATGCTGCTCGGCACCAACCGGGACGAGCACCGGGGTTTCCTGTACGAGGAGATCACCACGCAGCGGTACCCGGAACTGATCCGCGCCGGGTACGGCGACCGGGCGGACGAGGTCCTGGCGGCGTATCCGCTGTCGGAGTACCCGAGCCCCGCCCTAGCGTGGGCCACGGTCAGCACCGATGCCCTCTGGTCCTGCACGGCACACGAGATGGCCGGTCACCTGGCCCGCCGGATGCCGGTGTACGGCTACGAATTCCGCGACCGCACCGTGCCCGGCCTGGACCCGCGCCACCCGGACACCGGGGCCTACCACGCCGCCGAGCTGCCCTACCTGTTCCCCGGATCGCTGCCGGTGACGCTGAACGCCGCCCAGTCGGCCCTGGGTGAGCGGATGCAGCGCGCGTGGGCGGCGTTCGCGCACACCGGCAGCCCGCAGTGGCCCGCCGTCCCCACGGTGCAGGGGCTGGATATCGCCCCGGCCGGAATCGGGCCGGTGGATCTGGCCGCCGATCACCACTGCGCCCTGTGGTCACGCGTCCCGCACTGATCGCATACCAGAACAGTGGGCTGGACCATAGAGTGTGAACCGGTGCTATGCCCTATCCGCTCCAGCGGACACGGCGGAAGCCTGCTGAACCAATGCCAATCTTGACAGTGGCACTGTGACATCGCTACTGATCAGTAAATCGGCGAAATTGCCTGGAAATCGCTTTCCTGAGCACTCGTGCCGCTACCGGAAGTGAACAGACCACCACCACTCTGTGACCCGCCGCACAAGTCGCCCGATTCACCTGGGCCTTAACCCAATCGTGATTGCGACGATCAGGGGGTATTGGTTCGGCCTTATGTCCGTTGGTCCCCCAACCGGCTTAAATTCAGCTGGGGATACAACAGGCCATGCGGGGGAACAGGCGCGTGCGCAACGTGACAGAGCGACCAGAGAACTCGCTCATCGGACGAACCAGGCTGCTGGACGAGGTAGCGGTGGCCCTGGAAACGGCGCGATGGGTGGAGCTGTACGGGCCGATGGGCATCGGCAAGACCGCGCTGCTCGCGGCACAGGCCGTCCAGGCGCATCGCGGCGGGCGCCGGGTGATCAGACTCGCGCCGCAACCGGGGGACCGCCGGCTGCCCTACGCGGGCCTGGTCGACCTGCTGGCCCAGCTCGGCCCGGATCGGCTCGAACTGCTGTCCGCGCCGCAGGCCACGGTGGCCGAGGCGATCATGCGCCGGGTTCCCGCGCCGCGGCCCGGCTGGGACGAACTGTCGGTCCGCTCGGCCATCGCCGAGCTGCTCGTCGAACGGCACTCCCGGGACGCCACGCTGATCATCGTCGACGACGCCCAGTGGCTGGACGATCCCACCGCCGACGTGCTGGGCGCGGTACTGCGCCAGCTGCCCGGGCTGCGGATGATCACCGCACGACGCAACTCCGAACCCCCGCACGACCCGGGACCGATCCGGATCGCCGTGCCCCCGCTGGGCGTGGAGGACATCAGTACACTGCTCGCCGGCCGCGGGCTGCGACACCGGCACTCCGGCCGGGTACACGCGTTGTCCGGCGGGAACCCGGCCATCGCCATCGAGCTCGGCCAGGCGTTGCGGCAGGCCAACGCGGCCCGGCCCAGTCACCCGCTGTATCCCCTGGAACTGCCCGAGGCCCTGCGGCATCGCATCGGCGAATGGCTGGCCGGGATCAGCGACGAGGCCAGGGAGACGCTCCTGGCGGCCGCGCTGTGCCGGGCCCCCTCACTGACCCTGCTGCGCCGCGCCGGCTGCCTGCGGGCCGACGAACACCTGCGGGAGACCGGCCGCGCCGGGCTGTCCTATGTGGACGCCTCGGGCCGGATCGGCTTCCCGGCCGCCGCCGTTCCCGTGGTACTGCGCGAATCCACCCCGTGGACCACCCAGGCCCGGTTGCACGCCGCGCTCGCCGAGGCCGCCGACGACGAGGTGGACGTGGTGCGGCACCTCGGGCTGTCCACCGCCACCCTCGACTCCAGGCTGGCCGACCGCCTGGAATCGGCGACCACCCTGTGCCGGCTCCGTGGACTCACCGCGCTCGCCGCCGAACTCGGCCTGCTGGCAGCGGAGCACACCCCGTACAGCCAGGCGAAGATCGGGCTGGACCGGCTGGTCCGCGCGGTCACCGACGCGCAGACCGCGGGCTCCCTGGAACTCACCCAGCACGCCGCCGAACTGGTGATCAACCGCTCCCCCGACCCGGCCCAGCGGGTCCGCGCCCGGATGGCGCTCCTCGATCTGGCCGGGCAGGCGTTGCAGGACTTCGAGGACACCTTCGCCAAGGCCTCCGCCGAGGCGGAGAACAACCCGCTGCTGCTGGCCGAGGTCAACCTGATGGCCGCCAACCGGTACAACCTGTGCGAGGGCAACCCGCAGCGGGCCCGGGAACTGGCGATCGCCGCGGCCGCGCTCGCCACCCAGGGCGGCGACCGGGTGATGGAGGCCAACGCACTCACCATGCAGGCCCGGATGGAGCGGGTGCTCGGCGACCCCGGAGCCGCGCTCACCGTCGAGCGCGCCCGCATCGTGTTCGGCACCGGCGAGCCCGAGGACCTGGCCGCATCCCCGCACTTCCAGGCGGTGCGCTTCGACCTGTTCGACGACCGGCTGGCCGCGGCGCGCGGGGAACTGGTGCGCATGCTGGCCGGCGCCGAATCCGGTGGCGCGCTGGGCAACCGGCTCAACGCCATGCGCACGCTGGTCGAGGTGTACGCGCGGGGCGGCGAGTGCGCGAAGGCGGTGGCCCTGGCGACCGAGGCCATGGACGTCTGCGTGACCTACGGCGTTTCACCGGGTCCGATGCTGTACGTGCAGGCCCTCGCCGAGGCGGCCGGCGGCAGCTTCGAGAACGCCCGGGACTGCGCGCTGCGTGGCCTGGCCGCCTCCGAAGAGGAACACGACGTGGTGTTCACCTCGCGCAACGCCTACGCGCTGGGTGTCGTGCAGCTGCACACCGGACAGGTGCTGGAGGCCGCGACCACGCTCAAGCGAGTGGCCAAGCTGGAGGCCCAGCAGATGGTCGGCGACCCGTCGGTGCTGCACTGGCACAGCGAACTGGCCACAGCGATGATCGGCACCGGTGAGCTGGCCGAGGCCGAGACGCTGCTGGAGCAGACCCTGGACCGGGCCGTGGCGCTCAACCGATCCGTGGTGGTCCTGGAGATGCGCCGCGCACAGGCCTACCTGGACGCCGCCTACGGCCGGTTCGAGGACTCCGTCGAATCCCTGGTGGAACTGGCCGACCGGTTCGACGAGCGCGGGCTGCCCATCGAGTGCGGGCGCACCCTGATGCTGCTCGGCAACGTGCGCCGCAGGCAACGCCGCAAGGCGGGCGCCCGCTCGGCGCTGCTGCGTGCCCAGTCGATCTTCGAGCGCACGGGTGCCGCCCCCTGGATCACCCTCGTGCGTACCGAACTGACCCGCCTGGATGCGAGCCGGACGCCGTCCACCCAGACCGCGCACACCCTGACCGACACCGAACGGCGGCTGGCCGAGCTGGTCGCCGGCGGTATGAGCAACAGCGAGGCCGCGGCGGCGCTGAGCGTCAGCGTGAAGACCATCGAGGCCATGCTCACCCGGATCTACCGCAAACTCGGCCTCCGGTCCCGCGCCCAGCTGGCCGCCAGCCTCCGCGAATGGCCCACCCCCCGATGACCCGGAGCTCCGGAGTTGACGATGTTCGCGGCGACGAAGGAGCCCCGAACATCGTCAACTCCGGGGAAGCCTCAGCTCACGGATCGAAACTGGATGCCTTCGGCTTCCGAGCGGGCCTGCGGGACCATCGGCATGTGCCGCCCCGGCATCTGCGGCTCCGGCTCGGGCGCCTTGCGGCGGGCGGGCGGATCCTGCGCCCACACCTGATCGCGACCGGCGTCCTTCGCCGCGTACAACCGGGCGTCGGCGACCTGCATGAGCACGTCGAAGTCGAGGCCGTCCCGGGGCGCGACGGCCACCCCGATGGAGGCCGTACATCGGTCGATCACCACCGGGCGCCCCTGGAGGTCCTCGGTCTCGACGCGGACGGCGCGGATCGCCGTGCGGATGCGCTCCGCGATGACCAGGATGTCCGGCAGCGTGCCGGTGGGCAGCAGCACGACGAATTCCTCACCGCCGAACCGGCCCACCAGATCGGTGCGCCGGGTCTGGGTGCGCAGCACCTCGGCGACGGCGCGCAGCACCTCGTCCCCGGCCCGGTGCCCGCTGTGGTCGTTGATCGCCTTGAAGTGGTCCAGATCGATCATCAGCAACCCGATGCAGCACCGGGTCCTCGGCTGGCCGAGCAGCAGCCGTTCCGCCTCGAACTTCCACCGGTCGTGGTTGAGCAGCCCGGTCTTGGCGTCCAGCCGGGCGTTGGACTGCAGGTGCTGCACCAGCGCCACCTTGTTGCCCGCCCAGGCCACCGGGATCATCAGCAACACCAGCACGGTCTGCTGGTGCAACAACACGCCGGTGATCGCACCCAGGCAGATGCACAGCGCGTCCAGCTGGTTGGCCTCCGCGCTGCCGAACATGTCCCCCAGCCCGACCTTCGGGTACTTGTCCATCAGGATGCCCAGGCCGACGAGCACCGCCTGCACCACACCGAATACCAGTCCCGCGGTGAGCAACGCGGCCATCAGCACCAGCGAACCGACGAGGGAATGACCGTGCCCGTGGAAGGCGGGAACGTAGACCAGGTGGAAGGTGATCGCGGCGAGGTACGAGGCCAGGACGGCGCAGCTCGACGAGAACACGTAGCGGTGCAGGGGCCGTCGGGCGATCGGCCACTTGGCCACGCGCATCAGGATGATCAGAGCAAGGGCCAGAACCGGCGGCAACGCGACGGTGGCGCCGAAAGTCCACACCGAAGTCGTGTCGATGTAGAGCACCTTGCCCCAGCCGCGGCGCGATTCCTCATCTCGCCGGGAGAGCTGGTAGTAGACCAGTCCGCCGACCAGGACCAGCGCGAACCGTTCCCAGTCGATCTGGGCGGGCTGGGTGCTGGTGACCAGCACATAGGTCAGCAGCGCGAGTCCGATCCCATCGACCACCAACCAGTACGCGATCACCGGCCATCGCTGGTTGTATCCCATCGCGGTGAACAGGCGCAGCAGGCCTGATCCGGCCGGTGGGCGCCGGAATGCCTCATCGCTGCTCATCGGTCCACCACCCTCGTGACCGGTCCGGCCGAATGACCATGCTCCGCCGGGATGAACAAGGAAGTGCGGGACGGCGGTGTCACAGACGGGTAAACCGGGCGACGCTGATCCCCAGCTTGTACAGGGACAAGCCCGGGAGGTGAATTCCGTGACCGAGCGCGAGTACTGAGTCGAGTACCGGGCAATGCCCGCTCTGTCCCGCGGTGCCCGATGTCAGCTGCGCCGGGCGTCGGATCAGCGATGCGCGCCGCCGTGGCCGGCCGGCCGGCTTCCGCCGGCCGGGCCCCGGCTGGCCCGCTGTCCCACCCACCTGGGTATGTCACCCCCAGTCCCCTTTTCTGCTTCCGCCGTGCGCCCCTCGCGCACCTGCCCCTGGGTTGGATCCCAATAGCACACTATGAGTTCCAGGGGCCTTCGCGGCGAACATTTGCCTCGTTCTACCGAAATAGAGCAGTGGACTACGAGACGTAATCAAGTTTACTGTCGCCTTAATAAGCCAAAGGGACGTAACCGATCACCCCATAACCTGGCTACAGGAATCATCCCGACCCACAAGAATGACGCTGCTCAGGGTCGCGGTTACCCCATCGTTACAAGCTATGGCGAGCCATAGCGGCGGTTCGGGTCGCCTGAGGTGGCCTTGTACAACCAGTGGCCTGCTCAATTGCATCGGCACGTAAACCTGGGCTATATGAATCCCGAAGTGACCTCGGCAACAGACAAGGGAAATCCCTATCCGGTTTCGGACAGCAAACGAACACAACCGGAATAGCGACGCAGCAACTCCGGAACCAGCCCGTCACAGAATTCTCACGGAAATGCACTCAATGGCGATCATTAATACGCCATCAGGGTGCGCTTTCACCCGCCGAGCACGTTGACCGCGCGGGCGGCGACGAGCGCCAGGGTGACCAGCGAGGCCAGGGACTGCACCATCATCAGCATCTTCGCCCAGCGGGACAGCGGCATCGTGTCGGTGGGGCTGAACGCGGTGGAGTTGGTGAAGGACAGGTAAAGGTAGTCGACGAACGTCGGCTCCCAGTCCTGCTCGGACAGCCGTGGTTCGGTCATTTGCGGGAACAGGAAATCAGGGCTGGGAATCCGGCCCTGGCTGCGGGCCACCGGGCCGCCGCGGTCCAGTTCCCAGAACCAGAGCGCGAATACGATCACGTTGGTAACCCAGATGATCGCCGCGTTGGACAGCAGCATGGTGCCGTTGATGTCCTTGGTGCTGGCGATCTTGAGAACGAACTCCACCAGCGAGTAGCCGTTGGCCCCGTTGATGAGCACGATCAGCCCGAGCGCCAGGATGCGGATCGCCCGGCTCTCCTTGGTCATCCGCATCGGGTTCACCGCGACCAGGATCGCCAGCAGGGCAATCCCCAGGCAGGGCAACAGATACCACTTCCCCGGGGTCAGGTCGTCGGACAGGACGGCCTGCAACGTCACCGCCACCACAATCGCCGCGGCGGCGGCCCAGCGGTTCTCCCCCTCGGTCGCCCGCGCCCAGGCGGGTACCTCGATGCTCATGCCCTCATGATCCCAGGTCGCCGGGCCGGTCCACGTCATCGCCACGACCGATGTCCGCGCACTCCACCAGTCGCAGCTCCGGCCGGCCACGCAACCAGTCCCGGGCACCGGTGTCGCCACCGACCGCGGCCGCCAGCTCCGGCCACCAGTGGCCGCCGATGAGCACCGGATGTCCGGGCACCCCGGCATAGGCGGCGCGGGCCAGTGACCGCCGGTCCGGCTCTCCGCCGAGTAATCGGCGCACCACCGGAGCGCCGATCCACGGCAGGTCGACCAGGTGCACCAGGACCGCGTCCGCGTCGGCGGGCACCGCACGCAGGCCGGCCCGCAGCGAGGCGCCCATCCCCTCGGCCCAGTCGTCCGCCGTCACCGTCGCCGCATCCTCGGGCAGCAGCTCCCGCACCCGATCCGCCTGCGCGCCGAGGACCACGTGCACCGAAGCGCATCCACCGTCGGACAGTGCGCGCAACGCCCGCGAGACGAGGGGTTCGCCGTCGATCAGTGCCAACGCCTTGGGCCCGCCGAACCGGCGGCCGGCTCCCGCCGCGAGCAGCAGTCCGGCAACCCTGGTCATGCCCACAGTGTGCCGCAGTGGGTACTGTCGACCGGGTGAGCGGTGAACACTCCACCGAACCGCTGTCCGACGGAGAGCGGGCGGCCTGGCTGGCGGTCCTGTCCGCGGCGGACGATCTGCGTGCCCTGGTGACCGGGGAGGTCACCCCGGCCAGCGGACTGAGCTCGGCCGATTTCCAGGTGCTGAGCCGGTTACAGATCGCCCCCGGGCACCGGATGGTCGGGCTCACCACCATGGCCGCCGAGCTGGACTGGTCGCCGAGCCGGTTGTCCCATCACCTGAAGCGGATGAAGGCCCGTGGCCTGATCGACCTCAGCTACGAGGTCAACGGCCAGCTCGTCGTGCGGGCGACGGAGGCCGCGGTGCAGATCATGGAACCGGCCACCGCGCAGCACGCCCAGGCGGTCCGCCGGCACTTCCTGTCCCAGGCGACCGAGGACGAACGGCGAGTGTTGGTCGAGCTGGCCCGACGGATCCATGCGCGCCGCGCACTGTAAGCGCTTACCGGTGGCCGAGTAACAGGTATTGACGTGTCAAACCCCTGGTGTCACTGTAACTCGTATGGCCCAAGGCACACCTGAATCCGACAGATCACTGACCCTGACCCGCAGACAGTTCGTGGGGGCGGTGACCACGACCGCGGGGCTGGCGACCACCGGCGGCTCCGCCTCGGCGACCGAGGATGGTGTGCCGGTCTCGCTGACGGTGAACGGCAAGCACCACGCGGTCGTCGTGGATGCGCGGACATCGCTGCTGGACCTGCTGCGGGAGGACCTGCAGCTCACCGGCACCCACAAGGGCTGCGACCAGGGGGCCTGCGGTGCGTGCACGGTGCTGCTGGACGGCCGCCGGATCAATTCCTGCCTCACCCTCGCGGTGATGCACGACGGCGCCGAGCTGACCACCATCGAGGGCCTGGCCGAGGGCGGTGAACTGCACCCGCTGCAACGGGCGTTCATCGACACCGACGCCTTCCAGTGCGGCTACTGCACCGCCGGGCAGATCATGTCCGGGGTGGGCTGCATCCGGGAGGGCCACTGCGGCTCCGGCACCGAGATCCGGGAGTGGATGAGCGGCAACATCTGCCGGTGCGGCGCCTATCAGAACATCGTGGCGGCGGTTCAGCAGGCCGCGAAGGAGTCCTGAGGTGTATCCGTTCACCTTCATCAAGGCCCCCACCGAGAGCGCGGCGCTCGCCGCCGGCGCCCAGGGCGGCAAGTACATCGCGGGCGGTACCACCCTGGTCGACCTGATGCGGGAGACCGTCGAGCGGCCCGGCAAGGTCGTGGACATCACCGCGCTCCCCTACCGGGAGATCGAGTCCGGCCCCTCCGCGCTCCGGGTCGGCGCGCTGGTGCGGATGGCCGACCTGGCCGCGCATCCCGTTGTCCGGAGCCGGTTTCCGGTGATCAGCCAGGCACTGGAACTCAGCGCATCCGCGCAGCTACGGAACATGGCCACCATCGGCGGCAACATCATGCAGCGCCCCCGCTGCCTCTACTTCCGCGATGTCACCGCGGCGTGTAACCGGCGTGCGCCGGGCACCGGCTGCGCCGCGATCGGCGGGGAGAACCGGGGCCACGCCGTGCTCGGCACCAGTGACCAGTGTGTGGCCACCCATCCGTCCGATCTCGCGGTCGCGCTGGTCGCGCTGGACGCGGTGGTACTGCTGCGATCCCGGGACGGCGATCGACGGATCCCGGTGGCCGAGTTCATCCGGCGCCCCGGAACCACGCCGGACAAGGAGCACGACCTGCGGCCCGGCGAGTTGATCGTCGGCATCGAGGTGCCCGGCGGCGCGCACACGGCCCGCTCGGGTTATCTCAAGGTGCGTGACCGGCAGTCCTACGAGTTCGCGCTGGCCTCCGCCGCCGTGGCCCTGGACATCCGGGACGGGGTGATCCGGGATGCCCGGGTCGCCGTCGGTGGTGTGGCCACCGTCCCCTGGCGACTGTCCGATGTGGAGCGGTTGCTGATCGGCAAGGCGCCCGGCGCCGAGCTGTGGGCGGCCGCCTCGGCCCACGCCGCGGATGGGGCTAAACCGTTGCACGGCAACGGGTTCAAGGTCGAGCTGGCCAAGCGCACGGTCGAGCGGCAGCTCGCGTCGATCGGCGGTGCGGCATGACCGACATGGCAACCGGGACCCCGCTGTCCAGAGTGGACGGCCTGCTGAAGGTCACCGGAGGCGCGGACTACGCGGCCGACCACAATCCGCCCGGCCTGCTGCACGCCGTGCTGGTGACCAGCACGGTGAGCCGCGCGACGATCACCGGAATCGACACCGCCAAGGCCCGGGCGCTGCCCGGAGTGGCAGACGTGATCACCGACTTCGGCGGGGTGAAACTCCCCTTTCCCGCGGGCGAGATCAGCTTCTTCGGGCAGCCGGTGGCCATCGCGCTGGCCGGGACGCTGCAGCAGGCCCAGCACGCCGCCTCCGTGGTGGCCGTGCGGGTCACAGAGAAGCCCGCGGTGACCTCCATGGATGACCGGCAGGCGATCGCCGTCCCCAGCGAGGAGGTCGCCGACTACGCCAGGGGCGACGCCGACGCCGCGCTGAAGGCCGGTCCGATCGTGCTGGACAACAGCTTCACCGTCGCGCGGGAGAACCACAATCCGATGGAGCTGCCCGCCACCGTCGCGCAGTGGTCGGGCGACGAGCTCACCGTGTGGGACAAGACCCAGTGGGTGCAGGGCACCGGCAAGCACATCGCGGCAGCGCTGGACGTTCCCGAGTCCTCGGTGCGGGTCATCTGCCCGTTCATCGGCGGCGCCTTCGGCAGCGCCGGGCGTACCTGGCCGCACCAGGTGCTCGCCGCCTACGCCGCGCGCCGGGTCAAGCGCCCGGTGAAGCTGGTGCTCACCCGCAAGCAGATGTACAGCGGAGTGGGCTACCGCCCGGAGAGCAGGCAGCGGCTCGCACTGGCCGCGGGCGCCGATGGCCGGATCACCGGCATCGTGCACGAGCTCAAGACGGAGACCGCACGCTACGAGGCGTACAGCGAGGACGCCGCCGAGCTGCCGAAGATGCTCTACACCAGCCCGAATGTGCGCTCCACATACCGCTTGGTCCCGGTGGACGTGTCCGCCGGAACGTTCATGCGTGGACCGGGATTCGTCACCGGCGCCTTCGCACTGGAGTCCACTCTGGACGAACTCGCCGAGCGGGTCGACATCGATCCGGTCGAGCTCCGGCTGCGCAATGTCGCGGACCGCAACCAGATCACCGGCACACCGTTCACCCAGGAGCGGTTCGCCGACTGCCTGCGCCGCGGCGCCGAGGCCTTCGGCTGGGCGCGGCGCCGGCCGCCGAAGGCACGTCGCGAGGGCAACCTGCTGATCGGGATGGGCATGGCGAGCGCGGCCCACCCCAACTACATGTCCGCGGCGAGCGCGGTGGCGCGGATCAACGCCGACGGCACCGCCGTGGTGGCCAGTGCGACCGCCGACATGGGACCGGGCACCGCCACCGCGATGAGTCAGCTCGCCGCGGACGGACTCGGGTTGCCGGTGGCCAAGGTCCGGGCCATGCTCGGCGACTCGACGCTGCCCACCGCGCCCATGCACGCCGGTTCGGCGACCCTCGCCAGCATCGGTTCCGCGGTGCACACCGCCAGCGTGGCGGTGCGGGACGCGGTCGTGCGGATGGCGGTGCTCGATCCCGCATCCCCGCTGTACCAAGCGGATCCGGCCACCGTGACCGTCCACAATGGCGTGATGTCCGCGCCCGGGCACGGCTCCGAACGGTACGGGGACGTGCTGCGCAGGCACGGCAAGGACAGCATCGACAGCACCCAGACCTGGAAGCCGGGCGACGGGAAGAAGGCCTCCTCGTACGAGTTCGGCGCGGTGTTCGCCGAGGTGTCCGTGGACATCCGGCTCGGCCTGGTGCGGATCCGGCGGATGCGCGGGGTCTACGACATCGGCCGGGTGGTGAACCCGAAACTGGCGCACAGCCAGGCGATCGGCGGCCTGGTCGGCGGAATCGGCATGGCGTTGCTGGAGAGCACCGCCCGCGACCACCGCGACGGCCGGATCGTGAACGCCAACATGGCCGACTACCTGGTCCCGGTACACGCGGACGTGCCCGACCTGGAGGCGGAGTTCCTCGACGGCGCCGACACGGCGTCCACCCCGATCGGCGTCAAGGGCGCCGCGGAACTGGTGATCATCGGCGTGCCCGCGGCGATCGCCAACGCCGTCTACAACGCCACCGGCGTCCGGGTGCGGGACCTGCCGATCACCCTGGACAAACTGCTGTGACGGACATCGTCGCCGAGCTGGCGAGCTGGGCCGTCGCCGGTCATCGCTTCGCCGTGGTCGGCGTGATCGGCGTGCACGGCAGCGGGCCCAGGAACCCGGGCCTGGCGCTGGCCGTGCGGGAGGATGGCGCGGTCGCGGGCAGTGTGTCCGGCGGCTGTGTGGAGGCGGAGGTCTACGAGCTCGCCAGGGAGGTGCTGGCCACCGGCGTGGCCGCCCGGCGGAGTTTCGGATTCGACCCGGATGATCCGTTCGCGGCCGGCCTCACCTGCGGTGGCGAACTGGAAGTCGCCGCCTGGCCGGCGGATCCGGCACTGGCGGCGGCAGTGGTGGCCGCCGCCGATCACGTGCCGGTGGCCCTGGCGACGGTGACCGACGGACCAGTTCGGTTACTGGGCCGCAGTGTCGCCGTGTTCGCCGATCACCACGTGGGCGGATTCGGCTGTTCTGTCTGGGAACCGGCCGCGGTGGCGCGGGCTCGGACCATGCTGGAGGAGGGGCGCACCGGGCAGGCGGCCGAGGTGTTCGTCCAGTCCTTTGCCGCGCCGCCGAAGATGTTGTTGTTCGGGGCGACCGACAACGCCGCGGCGTTGGCGCATCTGGGGCGGTTCCTCGGTTATCACGTGGTGGTGTGCGACGCGCGCGCCACGTTCACCACGGCGGAGCGGTTCCCGGATGCGCACGAGGTTGTCGTGGAGTGGCCGCATCGGTACCTGGCGCGGACCGGGACCGATGGCCGGACCGTCGTGTGCGTGTTGAGCCATGATCCGAAGTTCGAGATTCCGTTGCTGGTGGAGGCGTTGCGGCGGCCGTTGGGGTTTGTCGGGGCGTTGGGGTCGCGGGCCACTCAGGCGGATCGGGTACGGCGGCTTCGGGCTGAGGGGGTGCCTGAGGAGTCGCTGGCTGGGTTGCGGGCGCCTGTTGGGTTGGATCTCGGGGGGCGCACGGCGCAGGAGACTGCCTTGTCGATCGTGGCGGAGGTTGTGGCTTTGCGGCACGGTGGGAGTGCTGTGCCGCTGGGGCTCAGGGAGGGGCCTATTCATCAGGGCCGGCTGTCGCGGCGGCTGGGATGAAGTGGGGAAAGACGCTTTGGAGGGGAGACGGGTTTGGGGCCTGGTCTTTCCTGCCGGCGTGTTGAGTGGGGGCACGCCAGCCTGACTTTTCGGGCGCTTTGGTGGTTCTCCAGGTTCTCTGCGTTTCCGAAGTTGACGATGTTCGCGGCGAGGAACGAGCCCCGAACATCGTCAACTTCGGGGCACTTGATGGGCCCTTCGCTGGGAGCGAACCAGCATCACCCGATAGGAATTGGCTAACGATCTTCACCGTCGGCATGATGAACATATGGGCGAAAACATCCTCTTGAGCATCGCGGACACCGTGTCCGCCGATCCGCGGTCGTTGACGCCCACCCAGCTTCATGCCCGCGAAGAAGTCCTGTTCCAGGCCCGCACCATCATCGAAGCCGCGTTGATCGACACCATCGGCGTCATGGACTCACGCGGCACCACGGAGACCACCGAAGTCCTACCCACCCGCCAATGGCTACGCGCCCGCCACCGCACCAGCTGGCGCGAAGCCAAAGACCTCGTCGCCCTGAGCCACGCCCTGAAAGTACTGCCGCTCACCGACAAACTCTTCAAAGCCGGAGAGATCACCCTGGCCCACGTACAGGTCATCGCACGCGGTTTGAACCGGACCACCAGCGTGACCCGCGCAGGCTTCCTGGACGCCGAACACATCTACTCCGAACTCGCCCGCGTCGAGACACCGGAGAAGGTCGAATGGGCCATCCGCTACCTCCTCGCACAGCTCGACCCCGATGCTGAGGATGAGAAAGCCCTCGATCGGTACGAGAAGCGAGGCCTGGACTTCTTCGAATCCGACGGATTCACGCAACTCCGCGGCTACCTGGACCCGAACACCGGCGCCAAAGTGAAGGCCGCCATCGACGCGGTCATGAAACCACCCACCGCGGATGACCAACGGACCGCCTCCCAACGACGAGCGGACGCGTTGGGTGAGGTGTGCGATCGGGCATTGCGTGGTGATTCGTTGCCCTCCAGTGGTGGTCAGCGGGCGCAGGTGAACATCACCTGCACTCTCTCGGAACTGATGAACACCGGCGCGCTCACCGGACAAGCGGTGATCGACGGGGTCGGTGCCATCGATCCGGAGACGCTGCGCCGGATCGCGTGTGACTGCAACGTCTCCCGGATCCTGCTCGGCCCCAAAGGCGAAGTCCTGGACGTCGGCCGATCGACCCGGGTGGCGCCGGTCGCGCTGCGCAGGGCACTGACGCTGCGGGACCAGCACTGCTCCTGGGACGGCTGCGAAGCCCCGGCCCGCTACTGCGATGTGCACCATGTCGAGGTCCACTGGGCACACGGTGGCGAGACCAACCTCAAGAACTGCGGGTTGTACTGCGGGCACCACCACACCGCGATCCACACCTACGACACGGTGACCGTCCGAAGACCGGACGGCGGGTTCCTCACCCGGCTACGACGGTGACCGATGCTCAGGACTATCGACGAGATCCGGAGACCTGCGGGTATCCGGGAGCTACAGGTTCGCGAGCCAGTGATGTCCTGGGCGTGTGTGAGCGAGGAGCTCGGCCAGTGTCCTGCGCTGAGCCGGCGTCAGGTGCGGAACGGTTCCGTTGAAATCTGCCTCATCCTTCGGGCGGGCATGCTTGGCCTTGAAGAACAGGACCAGTTCGGGCGCCAGGTAGGGAATGCCGTCCTTGGAGTGGTGGATGGTCTCGCTGTAGGGAAGCCTGATCGACTCATCGTGGCGGCAGATCCATGTCTCGCCGTCGCCGGGTTCGCGGAACACATCGAGCAGGTAGTCACCGGTGCCTGGATCGCGTAGCCAGGTCTGGTGCGTGGCGGCCAGCACGTCCGGTGTGGCGTTCTCCCATATCCGGCCGCTGCTGACCGCGTCGAAGGCGTATCCGGGGAAGCGGCTGCTGACCTCCGGGAAGTGTGCGGCGGGGATCGCGATCTCGATGTCCCCGTGCTCGCGCGTCTGTGTGCCGCGAAACAGGTCCAGCGCCCAGCCGGCCGCCACGCACCAAGGCGTGGCGATCCCGGCCAGGCGCTGTGCGACCTCGCGTGGGGTCCAGCAGCACGACCATCTGGCGTCGAGAGCTTCGATCTCGGCGCGTGACAGTTCGACGCCGCCACTGGGCAGTTGCTCGTTCACCGGGCACCACCGATCATCAGGCCGGGCAGAACCTGCCGTCGTGGACCTCCGGGGCACCGGCGACTCCCGGGGCGGGGAAGGTCTGGCGCAGGGTGAAGGCCTCCGGGGTCGGGCCGTGGATCCGCAGGTGCTTGATCTTCTCCTCGGCCTCGGCGACCGTGGGGCGATACCCGGCGGGTACCCACCACAGCGCCGTCACGGCCTCCTGGACCCGGTGGAACCACTCCCGGCGCCTGCGCATGATCGACAGGTGCTCGCCGGAGAACACGTAGGCGGACAGGGTGTCCGGGGACTCCCAGACCGACATGTTGATCAGGACTCCCGCGGTGCCACGGACGTCCCATTCGAAGCCGCGGATCGCGGTGGCGTTGCCGTCCTCGGTCTTCAGCCGCCAGACGAATCCGGGTGCGGCCTCGGCCAGGGCGTTGACCGAGTCGAACGCGTCGACGAAGTCCTTCAGCAAGGGATCGTCGACCGGTGCCTTCATCCGGGCGATGTTGACCTGAGCGAGTTCGTGATTCCCCATACGGAACAACCAACCACAGAGAAACGCCCGCCGGGAAGATCCCGACGGGCGCCTACTCCTATAACGCTGGCCAAGCAGATGACAGATCTACAGCTGGCCCCTGAACAGGTTCTTCGTGCCACCCTCGCCGAACACGCCGGTCGCGATGCCACTCAGGTTCTTGCTGAGCACGTCGGCCTCCTGGCCACTCTGCATGACCTGGCTGGTCACGTGGGTGGCCGAGCCGGCCGGGTCGCTGGTCAGGTTGTGGCTGAGCATGCCCGCGTCCTGCACGCTCTGCACGAACTGGCCGGTGACCGCGGTGGCGGCGTTGATCGGGTCGGTCGCCGCCGGCGGGATGAACGACGGAGCTGCGTGCTTCGCTCCACCGGACAGCTTCTGCAGCTCACCGATGCCCGGGACCTTGCCGAGCAGCTCGGAGAAGATGCTGCCGTCGGCGGACGGCAGGTGACCGGGGTCCATCGGCAGGCCGGCTGCGGGCAGACCACCCGGCAGCTTGTCCGCGCCCGGTACCGAACCCTTCAGCTTGTCGGCGCCACCGGAAAGCACGCTGGTCAGCGCGCCCTTGAACTGCTCCGGGCTGGTCGGCAGGCTCGGAGCCGCCGGCAGCTTGTCGGCACCCGGCAGGCTGGGGGCCGCGGGCAGCTTGTCCGCGCCCGGAAGCTTGTCCGCACCCGGCAGGTTCGGAGCCGCAGGCAACTTGTCTGCACCCGGCAGGCCGCCCGGGAGCTTGTCGGCACCGGGCAGCGCGCCCTTGAGCTTCGCCGCACCGTCGGTCAGCACCCGCTTGAACTGCTCGGGGCTGGTCGGCAGGCTCGGGGCCGAAGGCAGGCTCGGCTTACCGGGCAGGCTCGGGGCGGCGGGCAGACCGGAAGTCGGCAGCGCGCCCTTCAGCTCCTCGGCGGAGGACGGGAGCGACGAACGCTCCAGACCGGCACCCGGGAAACCGAAGATGGTGATCGGGTCGGCCTTCTCCTCGCTGACGGTCAGGTCCGTGGTGGACGCGTTGTCCGAGTCGGCGAAGTAGCCGTGCGGCACCTGCTGCGGGGCCTGGCCGGCGAGGCCGATGCCCTTGTAGAAGCCGGGGCCCTCGGAGTCGCCACCGACTGTGGAGGTCCAGGACTTGGCGCCCTTGGTGCTGGTCTTGCCGAACACCGGGGAGCCACCGGCGAAGTCGTCCAGGTTGCCGGCCAGGCCGATCGGCAGACCGGCCGCGATGCCGTTGGACGCGATGTCGCCGCCGACCTGCTGCTTGTGCTCGCCGGGGGCGTTGACCGAGGCACCCGGCAGGCCGAGCACGTTGCCCGCGATGCCGCCGAGGGCACCGATGGGCAGCGAGCCGATGGCGCCGGAACCGTGGGTCAGGTCGCCCGCGGAGGAGGTGTCGCCACCGACCTCCTGGCCCAGGTGCGACGGCGAGTTCACGTCTCCGCCACCGACGCCGAGCAGGTTGCCGAACGCCTTGCCGGCCAGGCCGACCGGGACGGAACCGCCGTTGCCGGAGCCGAGGCCGTCCTCACCGTTCAGCCTGGTGTCGCCGCCGACCTTCTGGTCCGCGGAGCCCGGGGCGTTGACGTGGGTGCCACCGATGCCGAAGTGGTCGGCCAGGTCGCTGCCCACGGCGGCCGCGTTGCCGTGGCCACCGCCCGCGATGCCGACCGGGATCTGGCCGCCGTTGCTGCCCAGGATGGCGTTCTTACCGGAGGAGGTGAAGTCGCCACCGACCTCCTGCTGGGTCCAGGACGGGGCGTTCACGTCGGCCTGCGGAGCGCCGACCGCGTTGCCGTGACCCGCACCGAGCAGGCCGATCGGCAGCACGCCGCCGTTGGCCGACAGGATGCTGTCGTTGCCGGAGGTCGCGACGTCGCCGCCGACGGTCTGGTCCAGCTCGTTGGGCGCGTTGACCTTGGACAGGCCCGGGGCCACCGAGTTGCCGAAGATCTGCGGGGTGATGCCGACCGGCACCGCGCCCACGTTGCCGCTGCCCTTGCCGTGGTCGCCACCGGAGGTGACGTCGCCACCGGTGGTGGAGTGGGTCTTGTTCGGCGCGTCGGCGCTGCTGATCGGGCCGCCGAAGTCGTTGCCGAAGACCTGGACGATCGGGTTGACCGGCAGCTGGCCGCCGTTGCCGGAGCCGGTGCCGCCCGTGCCGTCGGTGGTGAACTTGCCACCGGAGTTGGCGGTGGTCTCGCTCGGCGCGACGGAGTGCGCGACGCCACCGGCCATGATCGAGTTGCCGAACACCTGCGGCAGCACGTTGATCGGGACGTTGCCGCCGTTGCCCGAGCCCAGGCCGTCCTTGCCGGACGTGGTGACGTCGCCACCGGCGCCGAGGTCGGTCTTGTTGGACGAGTTGGTGGAGCCGTATCCGGCGAAGCCGATGACGTCACCGAAGATGTTCGGGTTCATCGCGACCGGGATCTGGCCCGCGTTGCCGGAGCCGATGCCGCCCTTACCGTCGGAGACGAGGTCGCCGCCGGCCTTGGTCTCGTGCTCGGCGCGGCTGCCCGCGACGGCCTTGGAGAACATCGGGATGGCCAGGCCGTCCACGTTGTTCTGGTCGGCGACCGGGACGCTGATGATGTTGCCCGCGCCCTTGCCGCCGGTTCCGGTGGCGGTGACGTCGCCGCCGGAGGTGGTCTTGCGGCGACCCTCGAAGTCACCGGACCAGTTGCCCATGAAGCCGATGGCGTCGCCGTTCACGGTGGTGGGCAGCGCGACGGGGGTGTCGACGACGTTGCAGGAGCCGATGCCCGCATCGTCCTGGCAGTTGGCCCAGCCGCCGGCGTTGGTGGAGCTGTCGCCGGTGGCCTTGCCGTGCGCGGAGCCCTGGAAGCCACCCGCGGTGCCCAGGATGTCGACCGGGGCGGCGATCGGGCTGTGGATCATGTTGCCGCCGCCGATGGCGTCCCAGCCGCCGGAGTCGACGTTGCCGCCGGAGTTCACGTGGTTCTTGACGTCGGCCTCACCGGAACCGCTGCCGCCGAACCAACCCTGGCCGGTGCCCGCCGCGGTGATCGGAACCGCGAGGGGCACGTCGAGCACGTTGCCGCCGCCCTTGGAGCCGATGCCGTCGCCCCAGGTGTCGCCGCCGACGTCGATGTTGGAGTCGGTGTCGTGCTGCGCCTTGGCCTTCGCGAACGGGCCCAGGCCGATGCCGTTGCCGTTGAGCTGCGCGGGCGCGGTGATCGGCAGGTTGCCGATGTTGCCGCCGCCGGAGCTGCCGTGGCCGGAGGAGCTGGTGTCGCCGCCGACCTTGACGTCGCCGCCCTGGCTGCCGTGGGTCTCGGACTTGCCCAGCGGGAAGGAGAACGCGTCGCCGCTGACCGAGATCGGCTGGCCGATCTGCGGGCGCAGCACGTTGCCGCCGAGCTTGCTGTCGTCGCCGGCGGAGTGGAGGTTGCCGCCCGCGGTGGCGTTGTTGCGCGAGTCGTCGGTGGCGTTGGCGTGGCCGAGACCGGCCGCGAATCCGTTGCCGTTCAACGCGATCGGCAGCGCGGCCGGGCCGTCGATGGCGTTGCCACCGAGGAAGCTGCCGGCGCCGTTGGTGTTGGTGTCACCGGTGGTCTTGGAGGTCAGCTCGGCCTTGGAGTGGGTCTCCGCCTCGCCCAGCGGGCTGAGCGCCACGGCGTTGCCGTTGCCCTGGATGGGCAGCGCCCACTGTCCACCCAGGACGTTGCCGCCACCGGCGTTGCCGTTGCCGTCGGTGTTCACGCCCGACTCGGACTCGGCGGTGGTCTTGACGTCGTTGTGCGTCGTGGCCTTGCCCGCTGCGGAGGCCGCGTTACCGGTGAACTGGAACGGGGCGACGATGTTCGCTCGCCCGACGTTGCCGCCGCCGGGGCCGTTGGCTCCGGAGTCGTAGTTGTGCGAGGTCTTGTACTCGCGCTCCGACTCGTTGTGCACCTCGACCGGTCCGCCGGCAGCGAGGGCGTTGCCCGAGACATCGACCGGGGTGAGGGCGTGCAGGCCGCCGGTGTTGCCACCGGTGAACTTGCTCATCGCCGCGTCGCCGCCCGGGATGTGCTTGGTCAACGTCTCCGAGCTGAGCTCGAACTCGTGCTCCAGGCAAGGAGCTTCCAGCTGACCGATGGGTGTGCCCAGTGCGTTGTTGCAGACCCGGACCGGAACGGTCCAGGAGGCGCTGGCAGGGGTAGACGCCTCAGGCTGAGTGGATGGTGCCTCTTCCGCGCTGGCCGTAGCCGCGCCGAGCACCATCATCCCGCCTGTGACGAGCGCAGCTTGCATTCCGCGCTTCGCCCACTTCTGCATGGAAGCTCCTATGTGTTGTGGCCCTGGAGGGCAGCCGACGTTCGGGGTGACGCCGGCTGCCGACTTCGGGGGACGGCGGGTTGGGCTCGGGACCTACCCACCGCTAGTCCTTCACCGGGGTAAACCCGAAAGGGAGCGCAGAAGTAACGAGGGTCTCCACTATTGAGTGAAGATCAACACACCCAGTAACCCGCGACCTGCGGTTATCACCTACCGCTATGACGACTCTTCCGTCTGCAAGACCGAAAGGCGTGCGGTTTTCGGTCTTGCAGACGGAAAACCCTGGGGTATGGTCGACGGTTTTGTTTCTACTGGGTGGAGTTATGCCGGATGGTGATGGCCCCGAGCGCGGGCGGAGCCACCACCATCCAGAGGTACTGCTCTTACGGCTTACGCGTGGTAGTAGTGCGCGCCGCCGCCTGCGATGTTGCCCAGGCTGTCACCGACGATGTCGGTGGCGATGTCGGCGGCCGGAACCGCGTCGATCGCACTCGGAACCGCGTTGCTCAGGACCTGGTCGACGACCGAGCCGCCCGGGGTGGCCGCGAGGGCGCCCTGGGTGATCTGGTTCGCGGTGTCCATGGCCTGACCGGCGATGCCGGCCTCGTTGCCACCGGTCACGCCACCCAGCACGCCGTTGGCGAGTCCGCCACCGAGCACACCGTTCAGCACGCCGGAGCCACCGAGCACTCCGCCGACCACGTTCTCCAGCAGGCCACCGATGCCGGCGCCGGCCGAGGGCTCGCCCTGGGCCGGGGTGCCGCCGAGCACCTGGTGCACGATGCCGCTGACGAAGTTGCCCTGGCCGAGCACGGAGCCGGTGACCTGGTCGACCAGGCCGACCGCGGTGCCGACGACCGGGTTCACGAAGCCGACGGCCTGGTGGACCAGTCCGCTGGCGATGTTGTTCTGGCCCAGCACCGAACCGGTGACCTGGTCCACGATGCCTTCGGCGGCACCGAGCACGCCACCGGCGACGCCGCCGTGCTGGCCGGCGTTCTGGCCGTAGTTGGTGGCCGGGACGGCGCCGGTGACGCCACCGAGGACGTTGTTCACCAGGCCGCCGATGGCGTCGGAACCGAGAACGGCCAGCGGGTCGGCGATGGTGTCGCCCACCTTGGTCGTGGACTCGGTGTTGCCGACGGTGCCACCGGTGATGCCGGAGACGGTGCCCAGCGCGCCCTTGAGCACGTTGTTGGCGTCGATGCCGGTACCGGCGTTGGCCGCTGCACCGGTCAGCAGGTTGCCGCCCTGGGTGGAGTTGTTGACCGCGCCGCCGACGTTGTTGTCGACGACCTTCTTGCCGAGGATGTCGGCGCGGCCGAAGACCGGCACCGAGTTCAGCACGTCGTTCACCGGGGCGGTGAGGCCGACCGGCAGCGAGCCGGAGTTGCCCGCGATGGTGCCGCCGGTGCCGTCGGTGGCGATGTCGCCGCCGATGTTGTTCTTGACCAGCGACGGGGTGTTGACGTGGGTGTCACCCAGCGGCAGCACGGTGTCGGCGACCTGAGCCACGGCACCGACCGGGAGCTGGCCGATGTTGCCGCCCAGGAAGGAGTCGCGGCCGGAGGTCTTGCCCGGGCCACCGACGTTGTTGTCGATCGCGTTCGGGGCCTCGATGTGGCTCTGGCCGAACGCGGCGCTGGTGCCGAACACCTGGGCCAGCAGGCCGACCGGCACGGAACCGACGTTGCCGCCGCCGAACGAGCCGTCGCCGTTGCTCTCCACCTTGCCCAGCGTGGTGTTGCTGGTCCGGTTCGGCGCCTTGATGTCGGTGCGCGGGCCGCCGACGGCGTTGCCGAACACCTGCGCGGCCACACCGGCCGGAACGGCGCCGACGTTGCCACCGAGGAAGGAGTCCTTGCCGGTGGAGACGGTGCTGCCACCGACGGTGTTGCTGGTCTTGTTCAGCGCCTCGACCTCGCCGTTGCCGACGGTCGCGGTGTTGCCGAAGACCTGGGCCAGGACGTTCGGCGCCAGCTGGCCGGCGTTGCCGGAGATGATGCCGTTGTCGCCGCCGGTGTCGATGTTGCCACCGGTCTGGGTCTTGGTCTCGTTGTCGGCCTTGGACTCGGCGTCCCAGCCGCCCACGGCGTTGCCGAAGACCTGCGCGACGGCGGCGACCGGGGTGGCGCCGGCGTTGCCGGAGATGAAGCCACCCTGACCGTCGGTGTCGATGTTGCCACCGGAGGTCTGGTTGGTCCGGACGCGGGTGTCGTTGCGGGCGACGCCGTTGCCGGACACCGAGTTGCCGAAGACCTGCGCGAGGGCATTGACCGGGGTCTGGCCGGCGTTGCCGGACAGCTGGCCACCCTTGCCGGTGGTCCAGATGTTGCCGCCGGCCTTGTTGGTGTTCTCGTAGTCGGTCGCGGCGGTCGCGTGGCCCTGGATCGGGTTCACGCCACCGGACACCGCGTTGCCGATCACACCGGCGCCCAGGCCGACCGGGGCCTGCAGCACGTTGCCGGAGCCCTGGCCGTCGGAACCGTCGGAGTGGATGTCGCCACCCGCGTTGGTGGTGTCCTTGATCTTGGCCCAGGACTGCGCCTCGGCGCCCTTCTGCGCGGCGACGGCGTTGCCGACGACGCCCACCGGGCCGGAGATCGGAGCCGTGAGCACGTTACCGGCGAGCTGGCCGCCCTTACCGGTGGCGGTGATCGGGCCACCCGCGGTGGTCTTGCGGTCGAACTCGACGTCGCTGGTGCTGGTGCCCTTGTAGTTCGCGGAGTTGCCGTCCACGTGCAGGGGCAGCGCGACCGGAACGGCAGCCACGTTGCAGGCGCCGAAGCCGGCGTCGTCGATGCAGTTGTCGAAGCCACCGGCGGTGGTGGAGGAGCTACCGGAGACCTTGCCGTTGGCGTTGCCCTTGTAGCCGGCGCCGTTGCCCAGCGCGTCGACCGGCAGGGCCACCGGGGTGTCGGCGATGAGGCCACCGAGCACGGAGTTCCAGCCGGAGGTGTCCTTGCTGCCGCCGGCCTTGACGTTGTTGTTGACCTCGGACTCCGCGTTCGCGGTGCCCTTGTAGGCCACGCCGTTGCCCGCGCCGGTCACCGGGAGGGCGACCGGGGTGCTGGCGATGACGCCACCCAGGAACGAGTTGGAACCGTCGCCCCAGACGTCGCCACCGGCCTTGGAGTCGGTGTTGGTCTTGAACTTGGACTCGGCCTCGGAGTCCAGGTACGCGGCGAGTGCGTTGCCGTTGATCTGCGCCGGAGCGGTGACCGGGGCGTCGGCGATGATGCCGGACGCGAAGCCGCCATTGCCGGAGCTGGAGATGTCGCCACCGGCCTTGGCGGTGGTGGACTGGTCGCCGTGCACCTTGGCCTTGCCCGCGGCGGCCGCGAGCGAGTTGCCGGAGATGCCGACCGGCTCGGCGATCGCCGGGCGAGCGACGATGCCGGACACCAGGCCCTTGTCACCGGCGCTGTGCGTGTTGCCACCGGCGACGGCGCTGTTGGTGGACATGCTGTTGACCTCGGCGTTGCCCAGGGCTCCACCGACGGCGTTGCTGTTCAGCGAGATCGGCAGCGCGGCGGGGCCGTCGGCGACGAGACCGCTGGCCAGACCGCCGGTACCGGAGGTGCTGACGTCGCCGCCGCCCTTCGCCACCAGCCTGCTGTCGTTGTGCGTGGTCGCCTTGCCCAGCGGGGAGGCGGAGACGGCGTTGCCGTTGATCTGGATCGGCGCGACGGCGTTGATCGGGATCACGGTGCCGCTGGCCAGGCCACCGGTGCCGTCCGACTTGATGTCGTTGCCGGCTTCGGCGGTCGTGTAGACCTTGTTGTCCGAGGAAGCCTCACCGATCGCGGAGATCGCGTTACCGGTGATCTGGATCGGGGCGACAACGTTGGCCTCGGCCGCGGTGCCACTGGCCAGGCCACCCGCACCGGAGGTCGTCAGCGAGCCGTGCTTGCCGTAGTGGCGCTCGGACTCGTTCTTCACGTGCACCGGGCCACCGGCCGCGATGGCGTTGCCGGAGATGTCCACCGGCAGCACCACGTGGGCGCCGGCGGTGGTGCCGTTCAGCAGTCCGGACTTCTCAGCACCAGGGAGCTTGCTCAGGTACGGGCTGGCGGCGCTGGAAACCTGGCTTGCACCGGCACCCAGTCCGTTGGACAGGGCCGGAGGCAGGATCTGCTCCGAGGAGATACCGATCTCCTGCTCAATGCAGGGGACGTCGAGCTGGCCGATCGGGGTACCGATCGCGTTGTTGCACAGTCGCACGGGCACGGAAAGCGAGACATCGAGCGGCTGGGCAGCCGGCGCGGCGTCGGGGGCATCCTGCGCACTGGCAACGCCAGCGCCCAAGACCATCATTCCGCCCGTGACGAGCGCGGCCTGCATTCCGCGCTTCGCCCACTTCTGCATAGTGGAGCTCCTATGGTCGACCAAAACCAAGATCTGTCGACTCACCCAACTACGCACCCATTGCAAAAGAAATTCAAAATCTCTCTTAAGTGACCGTACTCACGGTATGTCACAGACTGAGCTTCTGAGCTGCGGAAACTTCGCAACACGGGCACTGGATAGCGTTGCTTTTCTGCGCAACGACCACCGTTCAACTGTAGCGCTCAGCTTTGGCGTTACATATGAATTGGGTCACCTATACCTGTGTTATCTGTGCGGCGGGTCACCGTCACCCCATTGATCGGATAACCGAGTATGGGAATTCCAGATAGCCAGGACATCTTCCATTAACCGGAAATACAACCCGCTGAAACGTGGGGCGGGGTGGGCGGGGGTTGGGTCTGGCGTTTGGCGAAGGCGGCTTTGGAGGAGGAGACGGGCGGGTGGGGGCGACTTTCCTGCCGGACTGTTGGGTGGGGGCACGCCGGTCTGGGCCTTCGGGCAGGCGGGTTCGGGCTGGCTTGGGCGGACTTGGGCCTCGATCGCCTCTGGCGCGGACCTGCGCGTGGCTGGAGTGGCCGCTGTGACTGGTGGTGTTCTTGTGGGTGAACAGGGTCGCGTTGGGCATGGTTAAAGACAGTTCTGGGCCTGGATTCTGTCTTTAACGTGCACTAGCTCCACAGTCCATAGTGGACGATAGGTACCTGAAGGACGCCTCCGTTTACCCCAGGTAAACGAAGGACGCCTTCAGTGCGCCCAAGTAAACGATGGCGTCCTTCAGGTCCCCCGCGGAAGCGGCCCATCCCCACCAGACCGGCGTGCCCCCACCCGACACGCCGGCAGGAAAGACGAAACCCGAAGCCCGTCTCCCCCTCCAAAGCCATCTTTCGCCGACAGCCCGAAGCATCCCGGCCGCCTAGCTGACAGGCGCGGAGAACTTCACCTGGGCATCCCGGTTCAGCGCCGCCAGTCGAGACAACGCTCGCAGGTACTTCTTCCGGTAACCGCCACGCAGCATGCTCTCGGTGAACAGCCGGGACAGCGACTCCCCGGAGATGGCCACCGGGATGGCCGCGTCGTACAGCCGGTCGGCGAAGGCCACCAGGCGCAGCGCGACGTTCTGGTCCGGAGCCGCCGACACCTCGCGCAGGCACACCGCAGGCAGGCCGGCCACGAGGCGGCCGTAGCGCGACGGGTGAATGCGGGCGAGGTGGTGGCAGAGCACCTCGAACTGGTCGAGGGTCGCGCCGGGGATCCGGTCGGCCAGGGCGTACAACTGGTCCTCGGGCATGGGTTCCGGCGGCGCGGGCAGGCCGCGGTGCCGGTAGTCGGGGCCGTCGACCCGGATGACGCCGAACTTCGCGGACAGCGTCTGGATCTCGCGCAGGAAGTCGTCGGCCGCGAACCGGCCCTCGCCGAGCTTGTCCGGCAGCGTGTTGGACGTGGCGGCGACGAACACGCCCGCGTCGGTCAGCTCGGTCAGCAGCCGGGTCACCAGCGTGGTGTCGCCCGGGTCGTCCAGCTCGAACTCGTCGATCGCCAGGAGCCGGTGCTCGGACAGCCTGGTCACGGCCTCGCGGAAACCCAGGGCGCCCACCAGGTTGGTGATCTCCACGAAGGTGCCGTAGGCCTTGGGGCCGGGCGCGAGATGCCAGAGCGAGGCCAGCAGGTGGGTCTTGCCCACGCCGAAGCCACCGTCCAGGTAGAGCCCGGGCCTGGCGACCGGCGCCTTGGACTTGAACAGCTTCAGGAAACCGTTCTCGGTCCGGCGCGCACCGATGACCCCGGCGAACTGCTGGCATCCCGCGACGGCAGCCGCCTGGCTGGGCTCATCCGGGTTGGGCACGTAGTTCGCGAAACTCACCGCGCCGAAGCGCGGCGGGGGCACCAGGGAGTCGATCAGCTCCTCCGGGCTGACCTCCGGGAATCGATCGGTCAACCGCTCAGCTGCCATGGCCACAAGGATAGGGCCGCCTAACCGGGTCGCCACGCCGCAGAGGCGCGGTTGTGTGCGAGGTCTCGCCGAACATGCTCGAATAGTTGCGTGCGCAGCCTTCTTCCTCACGCGGACCCGGTGCCCCAGGACGAGTTGATCGAGCAGTACCGGTATCCGGCCGCCTTGGAGCGGGCATATGTCCGGACCAACTTCGTGTCCAGCCTGGACGGCGGAGTGCAGCTGGACGGCAAGTCCGGTGGCCTGGGCAACGCCGACGACCAGCGACTGCTCGGCCTGCTGCGCACGCTGGCGGACGTGGTCCTCGTCGGCCGGGTGACCTCGGCCGCGGAGGCCTACGGCGGGGTGAGCGCGGCCGAGGAACGGCTGGCCATCCGGGCGAAGCTGGGCCTGGCGCCGGTGCCGCCGATCGCCGTGGTGACCGCGAGCTGCGCCATCGACCCGCAGTCCTCGCTGTTCTCCGGCGATGTGAAGCCGATCATCCTGACCTGTGAGGCGGCCCCGGTGCAGCGCCGCGCGCTACTCACCGCGGCGGGTGCCGACCTGGCGATCTGCGGCGGTGAACGGGTGGACCTGCCCACCGCACTGGACGCACTGGAGCAGCGCGGCCTCTACCGGGTGATCTGCGAGGGTGGCCCGCACCTGGCGGGTGGCCTGGCCACGGCCGACCTCATCGACGAGATCTGCCTGACGCTGTCCCCCATGCTGGCCGGAGGCGATGCCCTCCGGATGCTGGAGGGCCCAGTGCCGCAGTTGACCCGCACGCTCTCGTTGCAGGGGGTCCTGCGTAGCGACGACACCGGGCACCTCTTCCTGCGCTACACCCGCTAGCTCGCGGGCCGCGTGGGGGTGGGCGTCGGGCGCTGACCGCCCGGCACCTGCGCCGTGGACTGGTCGCCCGGCTGCGCGTTGGCCACGGTCACGACGGTGACGGCGGCGGTGCCGGCCAGCGTCAGAATCGCCAGGCCGACGGCCAGGCGGGTACGAAAGTTCGTCATCGATTCCTCCCCGGATTCGAGTTACCGGCCCTGTCTACCGCATCCGGATTTGTCCGGCTTCGACAGTCAGAAGACCGGTCAATGCTGTTCCAGATAGGTCGTGCGCTCCTCGTCGCTGAACTGACGGGTGACGCGTTCACCGGCCAATTCGGTCAACCGGTCCCCGGACACGCAGATGGGACACTGCCAGATCCGCAGCACCTTGTCCGCATGGGTGCTGGCCAGCCTGCCGTCCACCGGCATGAACAACGCGCTCTCCAGTCCGGTGGCCCGGCCGTCGATGGTGACCGGCTGCCGGGAACGGCCCAGCTCCCAGAGCCGGATCTGCGCGTCGTTCCCGGAACTGACCAGCCACCGGCCGTCCGGGCTGAACGACACGTTCCAGGTGATGCCCTGATGGCTGCGCAGCACCATAGGCTCCCGGTCCAGCTGCTCGGTGCGCCAGACGCGGACCGTGCCGTCATAGCCACTGGCGGCCAGCAGCGAACCGTCCGGGCTGAAGGTGACCCCGCTGACCCCGCCGGTCTGCGCGCGCAGTGTCCGGGGCTTGTCCGGCGCGGTCACATCCCAGATCCGGATGGTCTCGTCCCGGCCCCCGCTCGCCACCCGCCTGCTGTCGGGATGGAACGCCACCGCGAACGCGGAACCGTCATGCCCACGCAGCCGGAGGGGCTCGGCGTCCGCGCCGGTGGGCCAGACCGCCACCGATCCGTCGGACAGCGCGACGGCCAGCCGGCCGCCGTCCGGGCTGAACGCCAAGGCCCTCGGGGAGGCGTCCGGCACTGACCGCGCCGCAGGCGGACCGTCGTCGTCGGTGTCCCAGATCCGGACGTCCGCGTCATCGCTGGAGGCCGCGACCCGGCGGCTGTGCGGCTGGAACGCGAGTCCGGTCACCCAGCCGGGGAATCGCTGGAACGCCTTCGGCCCGGGCCGGTCCAGATCCCAGACCCGCACCACGCCGGCGTCGTCCCCGGTGATCGCCCGCCGCCCGTCCGGGCTGACGTCGAAGTACAGCGGTTTGCTCTCCAGCGGCAGCAGCCGCTGCGGATCCCCGGGCGCACCGATCTCCCAGAACCGGAACGTGCCGTCGGACCCGGCGCTGGCCAGTACCGGGTGCCGTGGATCGAATCCGATGCCCCACACCTCACCGCGGTGGCCGCGCAACGCCAGCGCCGGGCCGGGGTTCGCGACATTCCAGATCCGCACCACGCCGTCCTGGCCCGACCCGGCGATCCGCTGACCCGCCGGGTCGAAGGACACCGTCTCCACGGTGCCCTGGGCTTCGCGCAGCACCAGCGGTGCCCGTCCGCCCGCCGGGTCCCACACCCGCACGGTGCCGTCGTCCCCGCCGCTGGCCAGCGACGCGGAATCCGGGCTGAACTTGAGGCTCTTCACCGAACCGGAGTGACCGGTGAGCCTGCCGGTCTCCGCACCGGCCGGGGACCAGAGCCGGATGATCCCGTCGTCGGTTCCGCTCGCGATCCGGCCGTCCGCGGCGATCGCGACCGACCAGACCGCCGCCCCACCGTGGTCCAGAGCCGCGAGTTGCCGCCCGTCGCGGGCGTCCCACACCCGGACGGTGCCGTCCAGGCTCGCCGTGACCAGGCGGGCGCCGTCGCCGGAGAACGCCACGTTCATCACCGGTTGCGAGTGCCCGGTAAGGGTCACCTGCTTCCCGGATCGCCAGTCCCAGATCCGCGCGGTGGCATCCTGCCCGGGGGTCGCGAGGAGTTTCCCGTCCGGACTGAACACCGGATTCCACACCTCGCCCCGATGACCGTCCAGGACGACCGGATCGTGGGTGGACACCCCGGTCCCGGACCGCTTCCACACGCGGACGGTGCCGTTCACCCCGGTGGTCGCCACCTGCTCGCCGCCCGGGCTGATCGCGATCCCTTTGACCGATCCGCCGTGCTTACCCGGCACCAGGGCCCGCACCCGGGATTCCATGATCGCCTGGCGCAGCACGACCTCGCTCTCCGGCGTGGGCAGCAGTTCGTGGGCCTGCCGGGCGAGCAGGATGGACAGTTCCGGATCGGCCTGCAGCTGAGTACGGGCGTTGGCCAGCAGCTTGCCCGCGGTGGACTGATCGCGTTCCTCGGTGGCCCGGCCCGCGTTCCACACCGCGACCAGGGCGAGCAGCGCGACCACCACGGTCACCGCGACCAGGGCGGACGTCAGCCGCCGGGAGCGGTGCAGGGTCTCATCCCGTTCCCGTTCCCGTTCGGCGAACCCCGCCGCGAGGAAGGCCGTTTCGAGCTCGTTCAGGTCGCTGCGATCCGCGTCGTCCCACCGGCCCAGCCGCCTGCCCCGGTACAGGAACTCGGTGGCCCGGCCGTTGCGGTCCCATTCGATGGCCGACTCGGTGAGCCGCCGCTGCGCGAGCAGGCCTTCCCGGTTCTCCGCCAGCCAGCCGGACAGCAGCGGCCAGCCCCGGATGAGCGCCTCGTGCGCCACCTCGACGGTGTTGTCCTGCGCGGTGATCAGCCGGGCCGCGATCAACCGGTCCAGCACGGTGGCCGTGTCCGGGTCCGCGCCGAGCTCCGACCGGGCCACCCGGCGCCGGGTGTCCTCGGTGCCCTCGCCCAGCGCGGTCAGCCGCAGGAAGATGTTCCGGGTGATCAGCTGTTGCCGCAGGTCCAGCTCGTGGAACACCGTGTCGGCGGTGTCCGCGATCGCGCCGTGCACTCCCCCGGCGTTGCGGTAGCCGACCAGGGTCAGGGCGGTCCCACGACGGCGGTACCAGGTCTCCAGCAACGCGTGCGACATCAGCGGCAACGCCCCCGGCTGCCCACTGACGTCCTCCAGGATGGCGGCGACCAGGTCGTTCTCCACCATCAGCCCGGCGGCGACCGCGGGCGCGGTGATGGCCTGCCGCAGTTCCTCGCCGGTCATCGGCGCGACCAGGAACTGGGCGTCCTGGAACGCGTTCACCAGGTCCGGCACCTGGCTGCAGCGGCCGTAGAAGTCGGCGCGCAGGCCCAGGACCAGTCGCATCCGGTTCGCCGGGTCGCGCGCGGTGTCCAGCAGCGTCGCGATGAACCGGGACCGCTCCGCCTCGTCATGGCATAGCGTGAAGATCTCCTCGAACTGGTCGACCACCAGCGTCAGTTCGGCGGTCGCCGGCTCGTCGACGAGGAGTTCTCTGACCAGCAGGCCCAGGTTGCGCGGCTGGTCCAGCAGCTCGGCGTGGGTGGACACCGATGACCGGTTCAGCAGGCTGCCGAGCCGGACCGCCAGGGATTCCAGCGGATGGGTGTCCGGCAGCACGACGGCGCTGCGCCAGCCGCGGGCGGCGAGTTCCGGGATGAGCCCGGCGCGCAGCAGCGAGGACTTGCCGCTGCCGGAAGCGCCGATGACCACCAGGATCCGATGGGTGCTCAGCCGCGACGCCAGCTCGGTGACGAGGCGATCGCGGCCGAAGAACCGGGGACCGTCCTCGATGCCGAATCCGGCCAGCCCCAGGTAGGGCGCGGCCTCCCGATCGGGCTCCAGGGCGGCGGGGGCGAACACCTCCGCCGACGCCTCGCGCCAGCGGCGCTCCCATTCCTGGGGGTCGCCGCCGCAGCAGACGGCGTAGGCGAGTGTCACCTCCAGGGTCGGCAACCGGTCGCCCTTGGCCGCGTCGGCCAGCGTCGTCGAGGAGTAGTGCGCCTTGCCCGCCATGGCCCGGTAACCGGTTTTGCCCGCCTGCTCACGTAACCGGCGCAGCTCCCAGGCCAGGCGTTGCACCGGCCCGTCGGCCGGATCCAGCGGTCGCTCCGGCCGACCCCTCATCGATCCCCCTGCCTGGATGCACGTGTCCCTCGGTGCGCCCACGCTATATCTCTTGGCCGGACTTGTCGTCCTGTCGGCGGAGGTCGAAGCCGGACAAATCGGAGCCGGTTAGACAGAGGGTGTGACCAGCACCGATCGCTGGCACTCCCACTGGGGATCACCGATTTCCGCAAGGAGCAGATGCCATGTCCATCAAGTCCATCGTCGCCCGGGGCGCCACCGTGACCGCCGCCCTCGCCGTGGCCGTCCTGGTCCTGCCCGCCACCGCGAACGCCGCGACGTCCAAGGGCTCGTGCAGCGATGACGGCTACTTCGCCAACTACGAGATCGAGTACCACAGCGCGAGCAACTACGACTACCCCGACACCTACAAGTGGCAGCTGGGCAGCTCGGGCAAGTTGGGGAACCAGAGCAACGTGGAAGCCCGGATCAAGATCGACAAGTTCGGCAACGACCCGACGTACGACACCTTCATCTCCGGCGACAACATCAAGCCCGGCCGCGGTTCGCACGTGGTGAGCAACAAGCCGGCGATCAAGTTCGGCGATGACTGGTACGCCGAGTTCAAGTTCGTCTTCGACCGCCCCAACGGCGGCGACCCGTCCTGCGACGGCCACACCAAGAACGTCTGACCGAACCCCTGCTGAATGTGGCTTCCCTTCGATCTATCCGACCGGAAGCCACATTGGCGGGACCTCATTTGCAGGCATAACCTGGTGACATGGGTCACAAACGAGATGTTAGTGCAGGTCAAGACAGTAAGCGGCGACCGGTGTTGGATTCCTACGGTCGCTTGTCGAGGGTTCCAGAGACGGGTGAACTGGAGAAGATCGAGACCCAGTGGGCCGACAATCGCAAGGTGGTCGAGCGGGTCGGCGCCACCCTGGGGCTTGAGCTGAAAGACGGTTTGTCGGCGTGGCGGCGTGGGGTGCGGCGGCCGGACTGGGAGAAGCTGCTTGAGCGGGTGGAGTCCGGCGAGTCCGATGGTGTGGTCGTGTGGCACACCGATCGCCTGTTCCGTCAGCCCCGTGACCTGGAGAAGTTGATCGAACTTGGCGAGCGCGGAGTGATGGTCTACTCCGCTCACGGGGCGCGGGATCTGTCCGATCCGGATGACCGCTTCATCCTGCGGATCGAGGTCGCTCACGCCGCCCGTTCTTCTGACGACACCTCACGGCGGATCAAGCGGCGGTTCAGCACGTTCCGTGAGTCGGGCCGGGTCGCTGGTGGGGCGCGCATGTTCGGCTTCCCTGGCAAGGACAGGGTTTGGGAGCCGGGCAAGGGGCAGACGAATAAGGATCGGCCGATGGTGCCCGATGAATTGGTGGAGCGGGAACGTCAGGCGATCCGCGATGCGACTGAGTTGCTGCTCACCGGGGGCACAGTCGGTCAGGTCGTTCGGGAGTGGAACGCCGCCGGACTGCGGAGTGCCGTCGGCAACGAGTGGGTGTCGGTGAGTGTGCGGGAGACCTTGAAGCGCTCCGTTCTGGGCGGTGTGATCGAGCACGAGGGCAAGCCGGTCGGAAGGCTGGCTGGGGACCCGATTGTTGATCCTGAGGTGCATCAGCGGTTGCGTGCGCTGTTCGCGTCGCGGAGCCGGGGCAGGGTGGTCGGTGAGCGGTATATCGGCACGGGCATCGTGCGGTGTGGCGAGTGCGGCACGAAGCTGTCGGCGCGTTCGATGAGCGGTGAGTTCTATAAGGACGGCACCAAGCGCCGTACCTACGGGTGCAGCACGCACCGACGCGGGTGCGGGCACGTCTACGCCGATGTGCGGAAGGTTGATCACGAACTGTTCGAGTTCACAGTCGCTCGGCTGACCGACGTCCGGCATGCCCAAGCGATCACCAGGGCCCGTGAACAGGTGGCTGATCGTCTCGGCCAGGTCAACCGGGAGATCCAAGATTGCGAGGCGATTCAGAAATCGCTGTCCGCTCGTGTAGGACGGCGGCAGATGACCCTGGGTGCGTTCGAGGAGGCGATGGAGCCGCTGAGCAGGGATCTTGCCCGGCTGACCGCTGAGCTTGAGTCGCTGTCCGATGGGAACCCGGAGGGACCGGTGAAGCCACAGACCGTGGAAGAGGTGACGCGCCAGTGGAACGACGGCGATGTCGCCGCGAAGCGAGGCATGCTGATCACGGCTCTGGGACGCGATCAGATGGTGATCGACAAGCATGAGGGCAGAGCCCGCCGGGTGTTCGATGCTGAACGTGTCCGGCACGTCGAAACCCCGAACATATCGGTGGATGGCTGGTGGCGTCGGTAGGTGCGTATCAGCGGCCGGAGGACAGAGGTCAGGGGTAGATGCTGGTGGCATCTACCCCTGACCTGTGCGCTCCGACCGCTTCTAGGCTGCGTCGGCCTGCCCGCTGGCGCGGGCGCGTTGTCGATCGACCCGGTGCATCACGCTGGCCACGGTGTGGATCTCTTGCTCGGTCATCGGTGACATGCCCGCGCAGATCACGTGCCAGAACTCCCGCGAAGTGCACGCGTACGGCGGTCCGAGCAACGCCGACACCGGTACCCCGAGTAGCTCGGTGATCGTGGCCAGTGTGGCGGCGTCCGGTGTTGATTCTCCTTTCTCGTAGGCGGTGTAGGTCGCGGGATTGATTCCGGCGGCTGCGGCGAAGCGTTCACGGCTGAAGCCGTACGTGTGCCGGTAACCCCGGAGCCGTCCCGGAGAGAAAACCGGATCGGCGGAAGGTTGATCGTTGCTGAGTTCGCTATTGCTGTTATTCGCCTTCTGGGAATGGGCCGATGACCTGTGATCATGATGTGGCGTGGATGGCATCAGCGACTCTTTCGGTAGTGCGAGCGGTTGATCAACGGGGGTGTGGTCAGGCGATCTCCCTTCGATAGGTGGAACCGGGACGTTGGTGGTCAGCGCTACGGCGCGCGGGTGCCGTCCGGCCCGCTGGGAGCCGGGCAAGCTCCGGCAGGCTCAGCGGGCGACTCACGCCAGCGCAGCGCCATACCGGTTCGAGCGGGCTTCGCTCGGTGATCCGGTCCAGGCTCGCTGTCGCCACCGGGAGGCCGGCGGTGTGCCGGGTGAGCCGATCCCGGAGGTTGTGCTCACGGACATCTCCGGGCACCACGAACAGGATCGGCTTGACGATGTCCGCTTTCGCCAGGTCGGCATAGCCGTCCAGTTTCTCGACAACGCGAGCAATGGTCTCGGTGCCGTTGTCGTATTCCAGGAAGAATCCGACTGATCCGGAATCGCTGGCGACTTCCCCGTATGCGTCCGGCCGGGCAACGCCGTTGAGAGTCGATGAGACGCGCTTCTCAGGCCACCATTCCGCCAGGCTCCATCCGGTGTCCGCCAGGCCCTGATGGAGCCGGACGAAGAACTCGTTCGTGCCAAGCAGGTGGCTCAGCTTTGGCGATTCGGCGAGTGAGAGGACCTTCTCCGTCACGGTCGCCGGACGCGGCAATGGTTGGCCGCTGCTCGCGGCATGGATCAGCGCGCCGTTGATCCCGAGCGTGTAGCGCCACGCCTGCGTCCCGGGACGCTGACAGCGCCGGAACCGGGCCAGGATCGCGCGTCCGGTCAGCAGACTCAGACGGTGCTGTGCGGTGATCACGTTGGTGAAGGCCAGCCGGGCAATCTGGTCAGTAGTGAGCACCTGATGATCAGCCAGCAGGCTGATGATGTGGCGGTCGCGATCGGTCAGCATCCGCTGACCGTCGACGGCAGCCGCAAGGCCGCCGGGGCTGATCGTGAGGGTGTTATTGGTGGCTAGTGAAGCCAGTCGGGCGCGTCGCATGATCCCTCCCCATCGTGGTTTTCCTGCGGATACAGCGGGGCAAGGCCCGGCAGTTCACCCGGCAGCTTTAAGGCGCCGGGTGAACTGCCCTGTGAACTGCCGACAGAACTGCCGAGTGAACTGCCGGTCCCAGAACGCAAGTGATCAGCTTCAGGACTGCGATCCACGGCCCGCCGGGTTGCCAGCGCCTCACGTTGCGCCCGAGACAAACCCGCTCGCTGCCTGGCAGCCGCGCGTAGCTCTTGCGCTCTGCCCGGTATGGCCAGGGGCAAGGGCATGGTGTCGAAGGTGAACGGGCGCACCGTATGGCCGTTGTTCACGATCCTGGCCACCACTTGATACGACGGCCGCGCGGACAGATCCCGATCGGTCAGGTCCGGCTCAACGTGCCGGACCAGCTTCGCCGCATCGTCCGGCGACACCGTGAAGTAGATCTTGTTGCGGGCATTCGCGTTGATCGCTTCCCGGACATCCGGCGGTAGCTGCGCCAGATTCTGGTGAGCCAGCACCAGGGACACTCGATAGCCGCGTGCCTCGGCGAGAACCACATCCATGCCGATGGGCAGATTCAGGAAGTTGTGGCATTCGTCGACCACAATTGTGGCGTCCGGTCGTGCTTCCTGCGGGAGCGCAGCGCGACGTTTGATCTCGTTCCATAATCCAGATAGCAAGAGCGAGCCGACCAGTTGTGCGGTGCCTTCGCCGATTTCTCCTTTCGGTAGCCGGGCGATCAGCACACCGCCGTCGAGGATCTCGGCAAGGTTGATGGTCGAGACGGGACTGCCGAGCAGATCCCGGGCGAACCGGCGGGCCAGGATGCCGCGCAATCGGGAGACGACCGGAGCGCACAGTTGGGTGCGCTGGGTGTCAGTCATCGTCTCGAACCCCGACCAGAAACCGTCCAGGCCTTCCGGTTCACCGTGCTCAGCCAGGAACGCTCGCCGAAATCCCGGGCTGTAGAGCAGCCTTGTCACGTCCGCCAGAGTGCTGCCCGGCTTACGGGCCAAGGTCAGGCAGGCGCCTCGCATCAGGTCATCCATGCGCGGTCCCCACCACTGGTGATACAGCTGCCGGAACACCCCAACCAGGTTCTCGGCCGCCAGCTCGCGCGCGGCCAGATCACCACCGCCCGAACCGGGCGCAAGGGCGTTCCAGGCCGCTGGGGCGTCGATCTCCGCCGGGTCGATCAGCACGAGCCGCTTCCCGCACCGCGCGGGAAGCCGCTCCAGGACGAGGTTGGAGATGTCTCCCTGACAGTCGATCAGCACGACCCCCCGGCCCGCTTCGGCTTCACCGAGGACGTGGTGAGCGAGCCAGGTGGACTTGCCGACGCCGGTTACTCCGGCGACGTGCAGATGGTGCCGGGCGTCGGCTGCCGACAGGCCGAGCAGCATCGGCGTCCCGTCGTTGGCGACGCCCAGAGGTTTGGGACGTTGGCGGGCGGGGTGCGCGGGCGGCGTCACACGCAGACGCCGCCCGCTCCCGGCCGCAGAATCAGGCCGCGTCATCACGACCGTCCCACGCCTGATCGTCGTCATCGTCTTGCGGTGACGTCCAGGCCTCCGGCAGCGCACTGAGACGAGGAACGTCCCGGTGTGCGGGTCGGTTCTGCGCTACGGCGTCGTCTAGGCCGTAGCGGGATGGTTGCTGGGGTAGATGCCACAGCCCGGCGAGTTCAGCCATGGTGGCCGCGAAGGAACGCTTCCGGCGGCCCTGCCACCGTTCATCCATGGCCAGCGCCGCCGACCGAGTGCGGCAAGCCCTCAACCGCGCCACGGGCGCCGCCGGGTCGAACGCGCCACACAACGCTGACAACGGCGACGCCGTTGCGGCTCCGCTTGGAGCGGCCCACGCCAAGCGAATGGTGGTCCGCAGGTGCGGACCATGCGTGCGCTTCGCGGTGCGAGCAGCTTCCCGAGCGTCGGTGACGGGATCATGCTCGCTCCGGCCGGCCGAGCCGCGGTGACCGTAGCCGGCTGCGGACCCGGCCCCCGGGCCAGGTGTGAACAGATCCAGAACACCGCGAAGCACGAACACCACGGCGTCCGCCAAGCCGAACATGAACTGTTTCCCGATCGGCTTTCGACCCGTGAGCTCACTGCTCGGTAGCGCAGACACGATCACCTGAACCGCCGCGCGGCCACCGCCCTGGCAACCATCGAGTACCGCCAGCAGTCCGGCGATCGGGTCGACATCCCATTGCCGCTCCCCGCGCGAGCCGGGCGTCAACAACGGCTGCCACATCCCGCCCTCGGGAACCAACTCCACCGACCGCACCCGACCGGTGTGCGCCAGCGTGGTGAACTCCCACAGCTCTTCGGGACATTCAGGTGCAAGGGCGGGGTAGATCCGTACCCGTGCTCCGCGCCATGCTGAGGACACCGCCCGAGCCACCGGGCGCGGATCGATGGCGGGCGGAACCCAGATGCCCGCCCGAACACCACGATCGTCGGCATGGAACTCCACCGACAGCGACCGCACCGCCATACCGCCCCGCCTGGTCCGGTAGAGCACTCCGGATAGGGCGTGCCAGAACGCCATTCCGCCATCCCGGGGGACCTGGGCGGGCGGGACGATCTCTACCCAGGATGCGTTCCACACCGCGAACACCCGCGCGTTCCGCCGGGCGCGGTGCCACCACCACAGCACCACCAACGCCAGTCCGGCACCCGGAATCCACAGCGGAGCCCAGACCACAATCAAATTCCACATCCACGCCGACAACGTGAAGCCCATCTGGCTGACCTTTCCCCATGGATCACACAAGAATTCCCGCCCGAGCCCGTGAGGCCCTGTGCAGAAATCACCACCAGCGGCCCGCATAACCGCCGCTGCCACGGCACTGCTGACCTGAACAGTCATCAGGCACTCTCCTTGAATTGCTCAGGCGACCACTCATGGATCACCACTGCGGTCGGACTCCCCGACAAATGCGGGGCGCACAAGCCGACCTGAACCGCTTTCATCGGGAATTCCGCCAATACCGCAGCCGGACGCCCGCACGGCTCCGCGAAGAAATCCCGGCCCCATGAACGCGTACACCCATTGACCCTGCACACTGTTCGCCCGCCGTCGACGTACAACGTGAATCCGTGTTCCGGACACAACTGACACGGAGCACCACACAACCTCGGATTAGCCAGCAACACCGACACCCGAGCAACACGCTCAACATGCCGACGCCACGCGGCGCGCATCCTGCCCGCAGAGGGCACGAAAATATGCAGATCAGCCGGGGACACCCCATGGCAGATCAGCACCTCGGTCAGCCGGGTCCGCGCGGCAACAGCAGGATGAAGTCCCGCCGAATCCACGTCGGGATCAGCCTCACCGGAAAACCAAATCGATCCGAAACCACAGCAATGATCGTGATGCGTACTCATAACCGGCTCCTTGAAGTGTGACGCGCCAACCGGCAAGCCGGTGCGTCTATGCAGGTACGTGCAAACGCATGCCCACAGAGTCACCGCCCAGCCAAAAAATCGAGGCGGCTTTCTGGGAGCGCAATGCGCGGACACTCGGTAGTAATTAGGGAATCGTCGGCAGACTGGTGATCACGTCAGACGCCATAGATGGGCGCACGTAGGTATTCAGATCACTAAGCACGACTAAAATCGGCGATACGTACTCTTCACGGGCTGCTCTCCTCGCGAACGAGGGCTTCCGTCCCGGCCAACATCATGAAGTGCCCAGGTCAACTGGAACGCCTTCACTTCTGGCTATCGAGACTCCCAGGATCTACAGGGTGTCCGTGAACCATGGCATCGCGCGCCGCCGGGACCTCGACTCCGACCGCGAGATCGGCCGGTCAACCAGCGGTGCCACCCCGTTGCCCCGTCGATCAGCCTCCCGTCCGATAGTGACGGGGGTCACAAGGTGGACCGATGACTATCCCGCTGAACGTGCATGGACGCAAGTCTCACGTCCAACGACCACCCGATCGGGGCTTGGTGAGTTAGGTCAGAGACCGAGCCACCCGGCGTACGAGACGAGATCCCTGTTGCTCCGACGGTGCAGGCTGACCAACACCGCTGTCGTCTCTCGGACGGAAGGATGCAACCGGGTCTGCTGGGGCGCGACCTTACGAGCCACCTGAAGCTCAGTCAGTGCACCGGGCTGGTCGTCGTTCATCAGGCGAGCGCGAGCGAGGCTGATGTGGTGGTAGCCCCGACGGGTGCGAGGCATCGTGCGCGGTGGTTGCCAGCGGGCGGCCGCAGCCACAGCAGCGGCAGGGTTATCCAACTCGACGTGCGAGGCCACCTCTCGCGTCACGGTGTTGGCCATGCCGAACGTGAGCCCGGACAGTCCGTACGAAACCTGGTCTGCACCGCCGAGCCGAGCAACGAGTTCGCGAGCCTCAGCAAGGTGTGCCTCCGTGTTGGTCACGTCTCCGGCACACGAGGCGAGAGTGGCGGCGCGCAAGTGGAGTGATCCATACACGGCGAAGGTTTCAGGGGTTGGGCGGCGCAACTCATCGTTCAGATCAGCAACGGCTGTAGTCATCAACTGAAGACCGTGGTTGTAGTCGCCAGCGTTCAGGAACGACTGAGCACGCGCCCACTGAGTGAGGCCACCGGCAAGCGGGTCCTCGGTTAGCTGAGCGGTGTAGGCCATCTTGTGCTCGATGCCCTCCGCAAGATCCCGATACCCGAGACTGTGCGCCAGTGAGTGGGCCGCGCGGTATGCGGAGATCAACAGGGTGGCAGCTTGCCGCTTGCTGTTGTCGGTGTGAGCGAAGGCGATCAACTCACCGAGCAATGACGGCAGCCGGGCCGCGAGCTTGCCGTAGTCGGCGTTGTCCCTGACCCGCGAAAGCTCAGCAACGTCTACGGCGATCTCGTCCAGCCCACGCAGCGCGATGCCGTCGGGGAGGTCGTAGCAACGCAAGACGGCGCGGAGCGCATCCACGTCGCGATGCACCTGCCCGTCACGAGGATTGTCGATGTATGGCTGGCCGGACAGGCGCTCGATCGGGACACCGAAGGCCCGCGCCACAGCAGCCAGCAGGGCATGGCTCGCCGGGCGGTCGCCGAGTTCAACCTTGTCGATCAAGCTGCGCGAAACATGAGCGCGATCAGCCAACTGGGCTTTAGTCAGCCCGGCCGCCTTGCGCAGTGTCTGAATGATCTGACCTGCGGTTTCTGCTGGATCAGTGGAGGGCATCTCGACTCCTTCCCGCTCTGTCGAGCATAGGGCCGCAGACGATGCCCGTCACCGGTTCCGCCACTCATAGACGCCGACTGTGTGCGTTCTGTGTGCGTTTCCACCGGCTCCCCGGCTCCACGAACAGACAACTTCGCCACGCTGGGCGACTGCTTGTGTGCGTTCTGTGTGCCACCAGTCACATCGCCTATGGCTTCCTGGAATACGCCCACCAGCCACGACGCGCTGAACGCCCAGGGAACCGACGAGCCGGTTCCCATCGCGGCGCTAGAAGCCGGACCACGCCGAGATGCCTCCCCTCGGCGCCCCATGAGGTCCTGGCTCGCGCAGGTGGGGTGGCCCGCTTCCGCACCGGGCCACCCCACCACCTGACTCCCAAGGAAGATCAGCGATGGCGAAAGATCGAAAGCCAACTGCCCGTGCCAGATACTTGGGCGCCGCAATGCAGCAAGCGATGGCACGCAAGGGGACCAACGCCTATCAAGTGGCGCGAGTGCTCAAGTGGGATGAGGTCAAGATCTACAAGGCCGTCTACGGGACCCGCCCCTTGAGCCCGCTGGATGTCATCTACTTCCACACCCGCTGCGGCACGCCGATCCAGAAGATCAAAGATCTCGTCTCGCTTGCGCAGCAACAGCATTCAACGCGGTGGCTGATTACCGACGCTGACCCGCTCTCCGCCTCGGACGTGCTGCGCCACTATCAGGCCACTGCTGGCCATGTGATCAGTTTCAGTTACGCCGTCCTGCCACCAGAGCTACGGGTGTCCGGCTACGCAGAGGCACTCGCCGATGCCGTCACCGCTCGTCTGAGGCTGATCTCAACGAGACCAGGCGCATGCGCCGGGGCATCACTAGATATTTGTGGATCAACGGGACGGCTGTATTTCATCGATGAGGCCGCCATCCGACGGCCAGTCGGCGGACCCGATCTCATGCATGAGCAACTGTGCGTCCTGCTGCATGTCGCTGCGCATCCCCACATCACGATCAGACTGCTCCCGACTGACACGGCGTGGCATCCGGACGATCTGAGCGCATTCGAAGTGTTCCACCTACGCAACGGCATGATGGTCCACATCCCTGCTGGCGGTGCCCACAGCTTCCTTGACGACGAGAGCAGCGTCAGCCGCCACCTGCGGCACGCCGCAGACCTAGATCGGTACGCCCGGTCTACCGAAGACTCGATAGCCCTCATTGCCGATCAACTTGCAAGACTGGACCGCCACCTGAAAGAGATCAACCCAGGTACTTGCAGTGTCCCCACCGCAACAGATTGTCTCCGTGTTGCGGACGGCGTCTGATCCATCGGTAGGTCATACCCGGCGACGTGCCGCACCCGGCGGCCTGCCTACTCGACAGCAGGCCGCCGGGCCAGGTCACGAATATGTATCCAAATGTGGCTTCCCCTTCAGCGACTTCTACCGACTGAAAGCCACATTGAGCGAGGGGCCGTCGTGAAGATCTCGATACTGCTGCTGACCGGCGCGCTCCTCGCGGGTTGCGCGACCACGAACGCCGAGCCGGCGGCCACATCGTCGCCGGTCCGGCTGGTCGCGGCCGACGCGCACGGCGCCGTACTGATGGACGCCGGCGCGGAGGCCTTCACCGGAGTGGACCGATCCGGGAAGGTCGTCTGGACCGACAAGCAGGCGTACACCCAGGACGCGGAGCCGCGATGCACGGGCTCCTGCCCCGACACCACGTTCTTCGCTGCCCGCCCGCACCCCGCCACCCCGGCCGGATTCCGCGAGGTGACCGCCGCCGGATCCACCGAGCACCCACTGTCCGCGCAGGTCCCGGCGCAGGCCGTGCTGACCGCACGCTCCGCCTCGGACGCCGTGCTGGTCACCGGGGATCCCGAACTGTGGGTGCTGCGCACCGACGGCACGGTGCTCCGCCTCCCGGTCGGCACCGCCGACCTCGCGTGGGTGGAGGACAGCGCCGGCACGACGGCCATCGCGCTGCCGAGGGATCCCGAGGCGGCGAACGGCAGGCTGCTGCGCTTCCGGCGGGACGAACTCGGCTGGCGGGCCGTGGGCGACCCGATCCCCAGCTCCGGCGCGTGGGACGGCTGCCTCGGCGGTCCCGGCGGGCTGAACATGATCACCGGGCCGGGCGCCTCGGTGCTCACCGACACCGGCCGGGCGGAGCTGCACACCGATCTGCCCAGGGCGGCCGAGTGCGTTGCCGGTCACCGGTCGGGGGTCGTCCTGCGCCGGACCATGGACGGCGTGGGGGCGCACCGCACCGCCGTGCGTGGTGTCGACGTGCAGGGGCGGCAGACCTGGTCACGGGACTACCCGGCGCGGGTCACGGTCGCGGTGAACCCCGAGGGCACGCTGGTCGCCGTGGTCCAGGGCACCGTGCTGGAACTGTTCGGCGCCACCGGCAACCGGCTGGACCGGCGGGCGGGCGTGCTGGCGGCGCGGTTCACCCCCGACGGCGAACTGGTGACGGTGGGCGCGGATCACCGGATCGGCCGGGACACCCCCGGGAGCAGGTAGCCCGATCGTGGGATGAGCAGCGTGGATAGGCTTGCCCAGCAGACTTTGATCTTCGAGGGGCGAGCATGGACACCGAACTGGCGAACGCCGACTCCAGCATGGGTAAGACCACGATCTCCGGCACCGTGGTGCAGAAGATCGCCGGGATCGCCGCCCGGGAGATCTCCGGCGTGCACGCCATGGGCAGCGGCACCGCGCGGGCCTTCGGCGCCATCCGCGAGCGCATCCCCGGCGGCGCGGGCACCACCGCGACGGCGGGCGTGGCCGTGGAGGTCGGCGAGAAGCAGACCGCCATCGACCTGGACCTGATCGTCGAGTACGGCGCGTCCATCGTGGACCTGGCGCGCGCGGTGCGGCGCAACGTGATCGCGGCCGTGGAGCGGATGACCGGCCTGGAGGTCATCGAGGTGAACATCGCGGTCAACGACATCTACCTGCCCGGCGACGAGGCACCCGCGCCGAGTTCGCGGGTCGAGTAGATGAAAGCCGCACACATCGGGCTGCTGACCGGCATGGTGCTCGGTCTGGCGGGCGCCCTCGGCGGATTCAGCGCGTTCCTGATCACCCTGGTCTGCGGCGTGCTCGGCCTGCTGGCCGGCCGGGTGCTGGACGGCGACCTGGACCTGCACGAACTGCTGGGCCGGGGCCGCGACCAATGAGCGAACCGGAGGACCGGGGCACGCTGACGATCGCCCCGCAGGTGGTGCGCAAGGTGGCCGAGTACGCCATCGGCGCGGGACCGAAGCGGGTCACCGTCGGCGGCGAGCACCACGAGGTGGATCTGCTGCTCCAGGTCACCGTGGACTACCCGGCGCCGATCACGCACAGCGTCAAGGAGATCGGCTCCCGGGTGCGCGCCGACGTCACCCGGATCACCGGTTACCACGTGCGGGACCTGCGGGTCACCGTCACCGGGCTGCGGGCCGCGCGGTGATCACCCGGCTGACCGCGGCGCTGCTCGGCCTGCTCACCGCCGCCGCGGGCGTCGCGTTGATCGCGGTCGCGCTGCTGCATCCGCACGCCCCGCGGCTGACCCTGACCTGGCACGACCCCCGGGTGCACCTGGCCGCCGCCGGAGCCGTCGCGCTGGGCCTGTTCCTGCTGCTCATCGTGCTCGCGGGCGGTCGCCGGGACATCCCGCTGCACTCCCCCGCCGATCCGATCACCGTCACCATGTCCCCCCGCTCGCTGGCCAGGGCCGTCGGCGTCCGGGTGCGGGCCGCCGACGGCGTGACCGCGGCGACGGTCACCGCGTCCGCCCGGCGGATCCGGGTGCGGGCGACCAGCGGGCTGTACTCCGAGCAGCAGTTGCGTCCCCGGCTGGCCGTGCTGGCCGAGGACGTGGTCGCCGAGCTGCCGCTGCTGCGCGTTCCCGAGGTCAGCGTGGTGGTCAGCTCGCCGAAGGACCGCCGATGAACCCTCGTCTGCGGATCCTGCTGTTCGCGCTGCTGTTCCTGGCCGCCGGGACGACCGTGCTGCTGGTCGGCCACGACGTGTTCGGGTACAACCGCGCCGGCCGCCCGGTGCTGGATCCGATCGCCATGGACCTCGCCCGCGGCCACCGCCGTCCCGCGCTCTACGCGGCCCTGGCGATCGGCGCACTGGCCGGGCTCACCGGTCTGCGGCAGCTGCTCGGCGCGCTGCGCCGCGAACCCCAGGTCGCCGTGGAACTGCCGGAGGCGGACGGCATCCCGATCACCGTCACCGGCCAGGCCATCGGCGCCGCCGTCGCCGAGGACGCCACCGGCATCGACGGGGTGAGCCGGGCGCAGGCCCGGATGACCGGCGACGGACTGCGCCTGCGGCTGTGGCTGGCCGCGGGCACCGACGTGCGCTCGGTGTGGGCGGAACTGGACGACGGGGTGCTGGCCAGGGCCAGGCAGAGCATCGGCCGGGAGACACTTCCCACGTCGGTTCACCTGGAGATCGAGACCACGGCGGGGCCACGAGTGCGGTAAGCATGGAGGCATGTCCCTCTCTGCCCGCCTGACCGCGCTGGGCGAGCCCAGCGTGCTCGCCCAGCTGGACCACCCGACCCTGCGCGGTATCGCCGACGGCACCCTCGATCCCGAGGTGTTCCGGTCCTGGCTGGAACAGGACTACCTGTTCCTGCTCGACTACGTGCGGGTGTTCAGCAGGCTCGCCTGGCAGGCCCCCGACGAGCACCTGGGCGACCTGGTCGACCTGGCGCACAACACCTGGCACGAGGAGCTGCGGCTGCACCGCGGCCTGGCCGCCGAGTTCGGCGCCATGCTGGACATCGCCCGGAAGGGCCCGGCCTGCGCCGGCTACTCGGGCTTCCTCCTCGACAGCGCCGCCGACTACGGCACCGGCCTCGCCGCGATGCTGCCCTGTATGTGGGGTTACAGCGAGATCGGCCAGCGGCTGGCCCACCGCACCCCGGCGGACAGCCGGTACGCGGCCTGGGTCGGCACCTACTCGGATCCGGCGTTCGCCGCGCTGGCCGCCCGCTGCGCGCAGATGCTCGACGAGGCGCACGCCAAGGGCCTGGTCACCGAGGAAGCCGCCGAGGCCGCCTTCCGCAAGGCCCTGGATCACGAACTCGCCTTCTGGGACGTCCCCTGAGCCGGTCGGCGAGAAATTGTCAGACCGCACGTGCAGTATGTGAGGTGTGGCACTTCCCCTGACTCCGCCGGTGCAGCCCATGCTGGCCAGCCCGGCCCCGGCGATCCCGGACGACCGCGGGCTGATCTTCGAGCCCAAGTGGGACGGATTCCGCTGCCTGGTGTTCGCCGACGGTGGGCAGATCACCCTGCAGTCCCGATCCGGCCGTGACCTGGCGCGATACTTCCCCGAGGTGGTCGAGGCACTCGGCTCCGCGCTGCCCGACTGCGTGCTGGACGGCGAACTGGTGGTGGACATCGACCAGCGCCTGGACTTCGACGCGCTCACCGAACGCATCCACCCGGCCAAGAGCAGGGTCACCCTCCTCGCGGGGCAGACCCCGGCCCGGTACATCGCGTTCGACGCCCTGGCCATCGGCGAGGAATCCCTGGTCGACGAGGATTTCCGCACCCGGCGGGCCGCGCTGGAGAAGCTCCTCGCCCAGCATGGCGGCCCCCGTTTACACCTCACCCCGGCCACCGAGGACCCCGACGAGGCCCGCGAGTGGTTCACCGTCTTCGAGGGCGCCGGCCTCGACGGGGTGATCGGCAAGCCCGCCGACGGCCGCTACACACCGAACAAGCGCACGCTGCTGAAGTTCAAGCACGAGCGCACCGCGGACTGCGTGGTCGCCGGCCTGCGCTGGTACAAGGACACCGAACCCGGCACCAGCGTCGGCTCGCTGATGCTGGGCCTGCACGACGACCAGGGCCGGCTGCACCACGTTGGCGTGGTCGGCTCGTTCACCGCGGCGGTGCGCCGGGAACTGGCGACCGAACTGGCCGACCTGATCACCGACGATCCGGACCACCCCTGGCTGACCGGAGACCACGAGAACCAGCGGCTGCCCGGCGCGGAGAGCCGCTGGCGCAGCGGCGAGCAGCCGTGGGTGCCGCTGCGCCCGGACCGGGTGCTCGAGGTGCGCTACGAACACACCGAGGGCCACGCGCCCAAGCGGTTCCGGCACACCGCCCGGTTCCACCGCTGGCGCCCGGACCGCACGGCGACCTCGTGCGACTACGCGCAGCTGGACGAACCGGTGCGCTACGACCTGGAGGCGGTGCTGCACGGGGAGGTGCGAGCCAAGTAACGTGGAAAGTGCTCCATCCCCCGCCGATCAAGGATCTCCCCTCGTGCATCTGCGCCTGCTCGCCCTGCTGCTCAGCCTGCTGACGGTGGTGGCGGGCTGCACCGTCGGCCCCTCCCGCAGCCCGGCGATCGCCGCCCGGCCCGGCGATTCCAGCACGCCCAGCTCCGCGCCACCCGCGCCGGTGCCGCCGCTGGAGAACCCGCAGAGCAGCACGCTGAACTGGACCGACTGCACCGCGGAGACGGCTACCAAGATCGGCGATCTCAAGGGCCAGACGTTCTCCTGCGTCACGGTGAACGGCACCCTGGACCCGCCGTCGCGGCCCGGCCGCGGCGGGGTCCGGCTGTCCCTGCTCAAGGCGGGAACCGGCAGCACTCCGCTGGTGGTCAGCAACGACATCACCGGCGAACCCGGCACCGTCTACGCCGCCCGGCTGGCGCTGTCGCTGCCGCCGGAGATCCTCAGCCGGTTCGCGGTGATCGGCATCGACCGCCGGGGCTCCGGGGAGTCGAACCCGGTGACCTGCCTGCCCAGGGAGACCCGGGTCAAGCTCGCCTCCTTCGACACCTCGATCACCGAACTGCGCGGCCTGGGCAAGCTGGTCGACGCGGCCCGCGAGGCCAGCCAGGAATGCGTGCTGGACCTGGACGAGCGGCTGCCCGCCTACGACACCTGGCGCGCCGCCGGCGACCTGGACCTGGTGCGCGAGCGCCTCGGGGCACACCGGCTGAACGCCCTCGGCCACGGCGAGGGCTCTCGGGTGCTCGGCGTGTTCGCCCAGCGTTATCCGGAGGCCATCGGCCGGTTCGTCCTGGATGGGGCGGTCGACCCGCTGCCGGACCCGTCCAGCGCGGCGGAGACCAGGGCCCAGGGTGCGGAGCAGACCTTCGACGCCTTCGCCACCGACTGCGTGCTGCGTGGTTGCCCGCTGGGCGCCGAGCCGCGCAAGGCGGTCACCACACTGCTGGAACAGCTGCGTGGTCAGCCGCTGACCAGCCCGGACGGCATCAGCATCACCAATGGCCTGGCCGCCCGGACCCTGCTGAACGGCCTGGCGAACCGGCAGGGATGGCCCGCGCTGGCCGACGCTCTGGCCAAGGCGGGAGCCGGCGACGGCAGCGGTCTCGGCACGCTGATCCGCCCGTACCTGTCCAGCGAAACCGGCCCGGCGGGCCTCGATCCGGGACTGGCGACCGGGTGCAATGACACCGCGACGCGCCTTCCCCCGGAGAAGGTCGCGGGACTGGCCACCCAGTGGCGCGGCAAGCACCCGCTGTTCGGTGTCCTGGTGGCCCAGCAACTCCTGTGGTGCAGCGCCTGGCCGGTGCCGGCCAGGCCGCTGCCCGTCATTCAGGCCGCGGGTTCCCCGCCGGTCGTGGTCATCTCGACCCTCGCCGATCCGGTGACCCCGCAACCGGGTACCACGCGCGCCGCCGAACAACTGAGTTCAGGCGTGCAGGTGAAGTGGCAGGGTGCCGGTCATGGCGCCATTCCCACTTCACCATGCGCGACGGCGGCGGCGCAGCGGTTCCTGGTCGACGGCGTTGCGCCGAAGTCCGGAACCGTCTGCCCGCCTTGATCTGATTACGCCGTTCTGATTACGCCGTGACCTAACAGCCCGAGCAGCACCCGCAGCCGGGTCCAGTGCAGGTCGAGCAGCAGCTGCATCCACCGGACATTGCAACCTCCCGAGTTGTCGACTCAACCTCCAAGGACGAACGCTAGAAGCGGTCAGCCACAGGGCACACCGCCGCGGGCATGAAGGCCCACGTCACTTTCGCAAGGCCTGAATCCATGCAGTTATCGCAATGCGTAGCGGAAAGCGCATACCGATAGACCACAAGGGCGGGTGACCTGGGAATCCCATGCGAACCCGGCTACTTACGCAGCTCTTTTTGAGCACTCAACCAGCTGCGGGCCCGTCTTTGCGGCCTGTTCCGCCGGTTCGAGCGGTCGGCGAAAGAAGGCTTTGGAGGAGGAGACGGGCGGGTGAGGCCGTCTTTCCTGCCGGGCCGTCCGGTGGGCGCACGCCGTTCTGGATCTTCGGGCAAACTTCGGCCTCGATCACCTCCGGCGCGAACCTCCGCGTGGCCACTGGGACTACTGCGCCCAATGGCGCCCCTGTGGGTGACCGGCAGGACTGTTTTCCGTCTTCAAGACCGAAAAGTGACCAGTTCTCGGTCTTGAAGACGGAAAACAGAGTCAGTCCACAGTGGACGGTAGTACCTGATGGCGTCCTTCAGGTCCCCCGCGGAAGCGGCCCCGAAAAGCCAGACAGGCGTGCCCCCACCCAACACGCAGGCAGGAAAGACCCCGCCCGCCACCCGTCTCCCCCTCCAAAGCCATCCTTCGACAACAGCCCAGAAGCACCCCGACCAACCCCCCGGTCAAGAAGTGGCGGGCTTCTTCGCCTTCGACGGCTGCACCCGGGGCGGCTCGCCGGGCATCTTCGGGTAGTCCGGTGGATAGGGCATCTCGCCGAGGCCATGGTCGCGCTCGTCCCGGGCGTACCAGTCGAGGGCCGTCTCGATGCCGTACCGCTCGTCGTCCAGCCCGGCCAGCAGATCGCCCCGCTCGGCGAGCCAGGCGGGTGCGGTGAGCACGTCGAAGTCATCGGGGTCCACTGTGGACAGATCTTCCCAGGTCACCGGGACGGAGACCGTCGCCCGGGGAGTGCCGCGCACCGACCAGGCGGAGGCGATGGTGCGGTCCCTGGCGGCCTGGTTGTAGTCCAGGAACACCCGCTCGCCGCGCTCCTCCTTCCACCACGCCACGGTGGCCTGCTCCGGCATCCGGCGCTCCACCTCGCGGCCCAGGGCGATGACCGCGTGCCGGACGTCGATGAAGTCCCACTCCGGGCGGATGGGCACCAGCACGTGGATGCCGCGGCCACCGGAGGTCTTCGGGAAGCCGGTCAGGCCCGCCTCGCCGAGCACCTCGCGCAGCACGCCGGCCACCTTCGCCGCGTCATGGAAGTCGGTGCCCGGCTGCGGGTCGAGGTCGATGCGCAGTTCGTCGGGGTGATCCACGTCCGGCCTGCGCACCGGCCACGGGTGGAAGTCGAAGGTGCCGAGGTTCGCCGCCCAGGCGAGCACGGCGGGTTCGGTCGGGCAGACCTCGTCGGCGGTGCGGCCGGACGGGAAGGTGATGCGCACCGACTCGACCCAGTCCGGGGCGCCCTTGGGCACGCGCTTCGCGTAGAACGCCTCGCCGGTGACCCCGTCCACGAATCGCTTCAGCGTGGTGGGCCGGTCTCGCAGCACCCGCAGCAGCGGGTCGGCCACGGTCAGGTAGTACTCGGCCACCTGACGTTTGGTGATGCCCCGGTCCGGAAAGTAGATCTTGTCCGGGCTGGACAGACGGACCGTGCGTTCGCCCACGGTCAGCTCGATCGCCTCGCTCTTGGCCACGGCGGAGACGCTACCGTTGACGTATGACATCCGCTTCCGACCGGGACGACGAGCCGAAGCCCCCACAGGGCCGGTTCGTGGACGACCTGATCGGCCTTGACCCGCAGGATCCCGAGGTCAAGGCGTTTGCCCAGCACCTGGACCGGATCGAGAAGCCACCACCGCCGAACACGGTGGAGGGCTACATCGACTCGACGGCCGACTTCGCCTCGGGTATCCGGCGGGCCAGGGGTCTGCTGAAACTGGCGGGCGTGGTGGTCGTACTGCTGATCCTGCTCGGCGTGCTGCAGGGGGTCACCGGTGTCGTGTCTTACGTGTTCGAGACGTTCTTCGGCTGAGCCGGGCATGCACGGCTAGGCATCATTAGGGTGGTGGCATGACCACCGAGATGCCTGCTGCGAAAGTCGTCAAGAGCGAGGACGAGTGGCGCGCCCAGCTGAGCCCCGACGAGTTCCGGGTGCTGCGCGAGGCGGGCACCGAACCGGCGTTTCGCGGCGAATACACCGACACCAAGACCGTGGGCGTCTACCACTGCCGGGCCTGTGACGCGGAGCTTTTCCGCAGCGAGACGAAGTTCGACTCGCACTGCGGCTGGCCGTCGTTCTTCACGCCCCTGGCCGGTGACGCCATCATCGAACGGACCGACAACACCCTGGGTATGAAGCGGGTCGAGGTGCTGTGCGCCCGCTGCCACAGCCACCTGGGCCACGTGTTCGAGGGCGAGGGCTACACGACGCCCACCGACCTCCGCTACTGCATCAACTCCATCAGCCTCCGGCTGGAACCGCAGGAGTAACCGCCTGGCCCCGCTGAGCTGGTCAGCGGGGCCAGTCGGTGGCCAGGATGGCCCAGAGCTCGGTGTCCCGGTACTCGCCGCCCAGCCGGTAGGAGTCGCGGAACCTGCCCTCGCACACCATGCCCAGCCGGGCCGCCACGGCGCGGCTGGCGGCGTTCTCCGGGTCCACCTGCCACTCCACCCGGTGCAGGCCACGCGCGCCGAACGCCCAGTCCAGGGCATACGCGCAGGTCCGAGTGGCCAGGCCGCGGCCGCTCGCGTGCGGGACCAGCCACACACCCATCTCCACCTTGCCGAGCTGGTGGTCCATCTTCAGCAGCACCACGCCGCCGAGCAGTTCGCCGGAGGTGTCCCAGATACCGATGATCCGGCGGGTGTCGTCCGCGTAACCGTCGGCGTACACCTGCAACCACGCGCGGGCACTCGCCTCGTCGACGATGGTGGCGGGCCAGTTCAGGAACTTCCCCAGGTACCCGCGGCCCGCCTCGACCTGTGCGAGGAACGCCGGCGCCTGCCACGGTTCGATCGGAGCCAGTGTGGTGTGCTCGTCCAGCGAGTAAGAAAACATCGAAAGTCCCTCCCCCAGGCAACGATCCGAGCATACTGCGCGTACACAAGGTAATTGCCCGGACAATGGGCCGCATCCGACGCCGCCGATGGGGGTTCACATGGACACTTGGGGCATTCCCGGCCCGACGTTCCTCGCGATGTACGGGGCCGGGCTCATCGCCGTGGTGGTCATCCTGATCATGGCGCGGCGCAACGCGCGCCGGTCGCCCGAAGGCCTCCAGTACGGCACGCCGGGACACTACGAGCTCGCCTACATGTCCGGCGGCTCGAACCGGGTGGTGGACACCGCGATCAGTGGGCTCATCGCCAGTGGCGGACTGCGGGTCAGCCGGGGCGCGAGCCTGAGCCCGACCGGCACCCGGGCCGCGGACGGGATGCAGCAGGACGTGCTCAACTCCGTCGGGGGCGGGGCCAGGGCGGACGCGGTGCGCAGCCGGCTGAAGACCAGCTCGCGGATCGAGGAGATCCGGGCCCGGCTGGAACAGCAGGGCCTCGTCGTGTCCCAGGTGAAGGCCGCCGCGGTAGGCCGGCTGTTGTGGCTGTTCCCGCTACTGCTGGCCGTGGGACTGGCCCGGCTCGCGGCCGGAATCGGCGGCGGCAAGTCGGTGGGCTTCCTGCTCATCGCGCTGATCTTCACCGGGTTCGTCTGGCTGCCCTGCCGTGGCATCAAGCCGGTCCCGCACCTGGCCACCATGGCCGGCGACCGCGCGCTGGCCGAGGCGAAGGCCCGGCACCGGCCGCAGCAGCAACTGCCGTCGAACGAGCAGGGGCTCGACCCGGCGATGCTGGCCCTCGGCATGGCGCCGATCGCCCTCTACGGCATGACCATGTTCCCCGATCAGGAGGTCAAGAACGCCTTCCTGAGCGGCAGCACGGGCGGTTCCAGTTCTGGCTTCTTCGACTCCGGCAGCAGCTCGGGCAGCAGCTGTGGCGGCGGTGGCGGTTGTGGCGGAGGTGGCGGCGGCGGTGGCGGTTGTGGCGGCTGAGGCAACCTGAGCACCGCCCCACGCGTGTTGCCGATGAGGCGAGGGGGACGCAATGGGTGGACAGGAATTCCTGGCGCTGTACGGGGTGCTCGCTGTGGCGGTCATCCTGCTGATACTGGGCGCGCGGTGGTGGGCCCGCAGAGGCTCGGGCACCGCGAAGCGGCGGGACCTGAGTGCCTACGACCTGGCCTTTCTGGCCGGCGGGCCGGGCCGGGTGATCGACACCGCGATCGGCGGCCTGCTGGCCGAGGACCTGGTGCGGATCAGCAGGAAGGGCTCGCTGACCCGGACCAGTGCGGAGACGGTGAGCGATGAGCTGCAGCTGGCCGTGCTGAACGCCGTGGGTACCGGGGACAAGGTCTCCATGGTGCGGGCCGGGATGCACGGCAACCGGCTCATCGACGAGATCGAACAGCGGTTGCGGGACCAGGGCCTGCTGGCCAGGCCGGACCGGGTCCGGCTGCTGCGCGTCGCCCGCTGGCTGCCTGCCCCGCTGTTCGCGCTGGGGCTGATCCGGCTGTTCGCCGAGCCGACGGGCTACCTGGCCGCCGCGCTCCTGGTCGTGGCGATCGTCGGCTGGCTGGTGTGGCGGGGCCGCCGCAGCATCGCGCTGACCGCCGCGGGCGCCCGGATGCTGACCGTCACCCGGCAGCAGAACCAGGGCAGGCGCGGCGGCGCGGCGCTCGTTCCGGTGGCGTTGTTCGGCATGGCCGCCTTCTCCGATCCGCTGATCGTCTCGGCGTACCTGGGTTCCACCCGGCACCTCGGCACCGGGGGCGGATCGTTCACCGGAGGCTGGTTCGGCGACAGCGGCGGGGGCGGATTCTCCTGTAGCTCCAGCAGCTGTGGCGGCGGCGGTGGCTGTGGTGGCGGCGGTTGTGGTGGCGGAGGCGGCTGCGGCGGCGGGAGCAGCTGAGGCAACCGATCGCCGGCCCGGTGCGTGTTCCGGTCATGGGGGCTGACTTTCACTGGTTGTACATCGGCGCACTCCTCGTCGTGGTGCTGGCCGCGATCGTGCTGCGCGGCTGGGCACGCGGCACACCGCCCGCCCCGGACCAGCCGGAACCGGGGCCGTACGAGCTGGCGTTGCTGGCCGGTGGCGCGGATCGGGTGGTGGACACCGCGATCAGCAGCCTGCTGGCCACCGGTGGCTTACGGATCGACCGGGACGGCACGCTGCGGCGGGGTCCCGGTCTGATCATCGACGACCTGCAGTGGGAGGTCCGCACGGCGGTCGATCAGGGGAAGACGGCCCGGCAGGTACGACCGCTGCTGCGCGGCAACCCACGGGTCGCCGAGATCCAGCAGGCCCTGGCCGCGCGCGGGCTGCTGGTGCACCCGGACCGGGCCGCCGTGCTCACCGGGGTGGTGTACCTGCTCCCGCTGCTGGCCCTCGTCGGCCTGGCCCGGCTGCTCGCCGGGACGGGTGACGGCCTGCCGATGGTGCTGCAGCTGGCCGAGGTCGCCGCCGTGCTGCTGGTCTGGCGCTCGGCGAAGAACCGGGATCGGGGCACCTGGCTGGCGACCAGGGCCGGTTCCCGCCTGGTAGCCGGACAGCGGAACCGGCATCGGGACACCCGGCCGAACCTGGAGTCCATCCCGGTGCTGCTCGCGCCCATCGCCCTGTTCGGGATGAGCGTGTTCCCGGACCCGGCGATGCGCGGCGCCTTCCTCCATGCCGACTCGGTGTGGACGCACCCGGTCGCGCTCGGCTTCAGCGCCTTCCTCGGAAACCTGAATCTCGGTGGCCCGGGCAACTGAACGCCGGTGTCGCGCGTGTACAGGACATGAGCATCTCTGGGGCGGAATTCGTCGGCTACTTCGGCGCAGCGCTGGCATTCGCGCTGCTCACGGTCCTGTTGACTCGATGGTGGGCCCGTAGCGGGACGCTGGACGAGGCCCAACCGGAACTCACGGCCTACCAGGTCGCCCTGGTGACCGGCGGCCCCGACCGGGTGGTGGACACCGCGATCGCCGGGCTGCTGAACACCGGTGGACTGCACTTCGGCCGGGACGGCAGGCTGCTGCCCACCGACAGTGCGCGGCCCGACGAGCTACAGCGGGCGGTGCTCCGGGTCGTCGGACCGGGCAACACCGAGCCCATGGTGCGGCTGCTGATGCATGGCAACCCGGGGCTGGTGGAACTCCAGGAGTCCGTCATCCGCCGCGGGCTGCTGGCACGCCCCGGCCGGGCGGCCGCGCACACCTGGTCGATCCGGCTGTTCCCGCTGCTCGGCCTGGCCGGTCTGATGGGCCTCTTCGGCGGTGTGGTCAGCGGCCGCTCCACGCTGCTGATGATGGTCGAGCTGGGCGTGCTGCTGCTCCTGTGGCAGGTCGCCCACCGGATGGATCTGGGCGCGTCGCAACCGACTCGGGCGGCCGGTCAGGTGGCAGGCGTGGCGCGGGAGTCCTCGGCGTCGTCCGTGCTGGTGGCGGTCGCCGCGCTGGCCGGAACGGGGATCCCGACCGCGCAGATGGGATACCCGTCCACCTGTACCCCCAGTTCGTTCCCCGGCTGGGGCAAGATGGCGGAATGAACAGGCTGGGGATCGGCATCGGCTGGCGACCGGAGATCGACCTGACCGTCGAACGGCTGCCCGGGGTGGACTTCGTCGAGGTGCTGGCGGAGAACCTGCACCGCGGCGAGCTCCCCGAATCGCTGCGGGTGCTGCGGGAACGCGGCGTGCCGGTGATCGCGCACGCCGTCAGTCTCTCCCTCGGCGGCGCCGAGCCGCTGGACATGAGCCGGGTGGCGCACCTGGCCTCGGTCGCGGAGACCATGGGATCTCCGCTGGTCAGCGAGCATGTGGCGTTCGTCCGGGGCGGCGGCCTGGAGGCCGGGCACCTGCTGCCGGTGCCCCGCACCAGGGAGGCCCTCGACGTGTTGTCCGCCCATGTGCGGCAGGCGCAGGCGGAACTGCCGGTGCCCCTCGCGCTGGAGAACATCGCCGCGCTGGTGCAATGGCCGGACGCCGAGTACACCGAGGGCCAGTTCCTGGCCGAACTGGTCGAACGCACCGGCTGCGGGCTGCTGGTGGACGTGGCCAACCTGTACGCGGGCACGCAGAACCTGGGCGTGGACCTGGAGGAGTTCCTCACCAGCCTGCCCCTGGAACACCTGGCCTACGTGCACGTGGCCGGGGGCGAGGTGCGGGACGGCGTCTACCACGACACGCACACGCACGCCGTCGGCGAGGCGGTGTTCGAGACCCTGGCCGCGCTGCGCGCCCACTGCGATCCGCCCGGCGTGATGCTGGAGCGGGACGACGACTACCCCACCGACGCGGAACTGGCCGGCGAACTGGCCCGGATCCGGCAGATCGTGACCGGCCGATGAGCCTCGCGGAGCAGCAGGAGCGGCTGCTGCGCGCCCTCCTAGCCGGGGAGGACGCGCCCGAGTTCGACCAGCGGCTGCTGGCCACCCAGGCCGCCGCGCTGCGCGGCAAGCGTGGCCGGGTGGTGGCCAAACTCGCCCCGGACCTGGCGCAGCTGCTCGGCGACCGGTTCCGCGAGCTGTTCGCCGGGTACGCCGACGGCAACCCGCGGCGCACCGGCGAGTCCGCGCGGCAGGACGCCGAGGCGTTCCGCGCCTGGCTGATCGCCGAGGGACACCTCGACCGCCCTCGATGGTGGCGTCGGCGACACATCTGATCAGGGGTCCGTCGATAGGCGAACACATCCCCCCACGGGTGGAGGAAATCGTCAGCTCACGGGTTGATGCATCACTAATGAGTTAACCAATACGTTTCCCGATTGAGTGATGCCGCTCTCAATCGAAAAGGGAACGCGATGACACCAAGAGCACGTTCCGGAGCCAGGTGGCTGGTCGCCGGATTGTCCGCCGTGGCCCTGTCCGCGTCATTGATCGCCCCCGTCCAGGCCACGCCCACGGACGGATTGGCCGAGTTCTACGGCCAGTCCCCGACCTGGGCGCCCTGTGACACCAAGGGGGAGTTAGCCAAGCTGGACTGCGCCACCATCGCGGTTCCACTGAACTACCGCGCTCCGGACCAGGAGCGCATCTCGGTCACCATCAGCAGGCTCAAGGCCAAGGACGCGAGCAAGCGGCGCGGGGTGCTGCTGCTCAACCCCGGCGGTCCCGGTGGCGACGGCATCGGGATGCCCGCCTACCTGGCCGCCCAGCGGGTCTCGCAGAACTACGACCTGATCGGATTCGACCCCCGGGGTGTGGGCCGGTCCACGCCGCTGAACTGCGAGGTCTCCCCGTTCCCGGAGGGCCTCAGCACCCGGCCCGCCGACAGTGAGTTCCCGAAGTGGACCGAGATGGCCCGGGCCAACGAAGAGGGCTGCGCCAATGCCGCTGGGGGCATCCGGCCGTACATCAACACCCCGAACACCGCGCGGGACATGGACGTCATCCGCGGCGTGCTCGGCGAGAAGAAGATCAACTACCTGGGGTACTCGTACGGCACCTACCTGGGCGCCGTCTACGGCTCGCTCTTCCCGGCCTACCTGGACCGCAACGTGCTGGACTCCTCGGTGCACCCCGAGTGGCTCTGGCGCGAGCAGTTCAAGCAGCAGGCCGTCGGCGCCCTGGAGAACGTGACCGCCTGGTCCGGCTGGGCCGCCCAGTACGACGCGCGCTACCACCTGGGCACCACCCAGGACGCGGTGCTCGCCACGCTGAACTCCGTCGCGCTCAAGCTGCGTGAGCGCAAGGTGGACGACGGTTCCGGGTTCGACGCCGCGATCGGTTCCTACACGCGCTACCGGGAGGCCTGGCTGGAGGTGGCCGACCTGGTCGTCAAGCGCAAGGCCGAGGTGGACGGCGCGGCACCGGCCAACGCCGACGCCATCGAGGCACAGCGGCTGATGGCCCAGCTGGGCATTCCGCAGCTGGCCAACGGCGTGTTCGAGACCGTGACCTGTGAGGCGGACTGGCCGCGTGACCTGAACGCCTACTACGCGGACATGCGCCAGTACCGGCAGACCTACCCGTGGGGCTTCGGCGTACTGCGCGCCGCGCCCTGGAACTGCGCGTTCCGCTCCTTCACCCCGGCCGACCCGCTGACGAACCTGGAGCGCAAGGGGTATCCGACCGGCCTGGTCATCCAGGCGGAGAACGACGCCCAGACCCAGTACGACGGCGGCCCGGCCATGGCCAGGCGGCTGAACGACAACCTGGTGTCGGTGGCCGATGACGGCACGCACGGCATGTACGCCTACAACAAGTGTGCCAGCGACATCATCGACCGCTACCTGATCGACGGTGTCCTGCCGGGCAGCAGCACGGTCTGCACGAGCATCCCGCGGCCCACGCCGCCCGCGCAGACCCAGCAGCAGTCGAGCCTGACCGAGCGGGTCACGAAGATCAACGAGCAGCGGCGGTCGGCGAGCCCGATTCCGCAGAGCTGATCCCAGAGTTGATCGCCGAGCGACGCGGCAGCAGGAGTGGCGTGAACAGGAGCGCCACTCCGGCTGCCGCGATCGCCTCCCGGGTACCGATCAGCGCGGCCAGCCCGCCCCAGGCGGCGATGAGCCCGGCGGTGAACACCCGGCTGGACAGCTGCCACGCGGCTAGGGTGCCCGCCAGCCGGTCATCCGGGATCAGCCGCAGCCGCTCGGTCACCAGCACCGGGCTGTAGACGCTGATGCAGCAGATCAGGCCGAACTGGACGCCCATCACCAGCAGCAGGCCGGGCAGGCCGGGCACGACGAAGGCCAGACCCAGCGGCCAGCACGCCCGCAGGGCCCCGCTGCCCCACAGCACCCGGCCGGTGCCCCACCGGCGTACCAACGGGCCGGACAGCCGGGATCCGACCAGGCCACCGAGGCAGGGCAGGGAGAAGGCCAGCCCGTACTGCCAGAACGTGAACCCCAGGTCGCCCACCATCAACACGAAGATCAGCGGTGCGCTGACCATGATCAGCGCGTTCACCGCGAGGGTGTTCCAGAACAGCGGGCGGAGCACCGGATCGCCCAGGATCCGACGCCATCCGGCCAGGATCGGCGGCCGGTCGGCGGCACTGCGCGGATGGTCGTCCACCCCGCGAACCGCCAGGATGCCCAGCGCGGACAGCAGGAAGCTCACCGCGTCGGCGATCACGGTGACCACCGGGCTGATGGTTCCGGCCGCCCAGCCACCCAGGGGTGGCCCGAGGGCGGTGGCCGTCCAGGTCGTCGCCTCGAACCGCGTGGCGGCGGACAGCCGGCCTTCCGGCGGGACCGCCGACTTCAGGAACGCGCCACTGGCGGCGGCGAAGACGATGTCCGCGACCGCGACCACCGCCGACACGACTATCAGCTGCACCAGGCTCAGCAACCCGCAGGCCCAGGCGACGGGCACGGTGAGCAGCGCGAGACAGCGCAGCAGGTCCATCGCGATCATCACCGGCCGCTTACGTCGCACGTCCAGCCAGGGCCCGATCGGCACGGACAACGCCGCACCGGCCGCCAGACCCACCGCGGACAGCAACGCCACCTGCGCAGCACTCGCGTGCAGCGCCTGGAACGCGACCACGGCGAAGGCGTCCAGCAACAGCCAACTGCCGAAGGTGCTGACCGCGTAGGCGGCCCAGAGCCGGGCGAACGGCGTCCCCAGTGACGTGCGCATCACCACACCCTAAACCCGAAGCGATCTCGCATCCGGTGATTACTTCGGACGTTGATACAGCGGAGGGGTGGGCCTGTGCACAACAAGGGGTCGGCAGCCGCAGTGCTGAGGCTGCTGGTGGTCGTCGTGGGCGTCGCCGCCCTGCTCTGCCACGATTCCGCCGCCCGCTGCGCAGAGATGAGCCACACCGCCCCGGGAGCCTACAAAGCGTTCTACACCCAGCAACCGGAGTGGGCGCCCTGCCGGCCGTCCACCACGCTGGAGTGCACGGTGATCACCGTGCCGCAGGACTACGCGCAGCCGAGGGGCGCCACGCTGAACCTGGCGATCAGCAGGCTGCCCGCGGCCACCAACCACCGGCGGGGCAGCCTGCTGGTCAATCCCGGCGGGCCAGGAGTCAGTGGGCTGACCTTCCCGCTCGCCTTCGAGGAGTCACGGCTGCGGGCCGGCTACGACATCATCGGCTTCGACCCGAGGGGCGTCGGCCGGTCCACCCGGCTGACCTGCACCGGCGCCGCTCCCCCGCTGCCCTCGGACAGCAGGCCGGACGACCGGGAGCTGATCGAGGCGTTCAACGTCGCCGAGCAGCGGGAGATGAACTGCCGGGACGGCGGTGACCTGCCCAGGTCGACGGTCACCTCGGCCGACTCGGTGCGGGACATGGACATCATCCGCAGCGTGCTGGGCGAGTCGCGGATCAGCATGCTCGGCTTCTCCTACGCCACCTACCTGACCGCCCTGTACGGCACGATGTTCCCGGACCGGCTGGACCGCAACGTGCTGGACTCCAGCGTCGGTCCGCAGTGGATCTGGCGGGAACAGTTCATGCAGCAGGCCATCGCCGCCAGGGAGAACGTGGAGGCCTGGGCGGACTGGGTGGCCGCCCGGCACGTCCGGTTCATCCTGGGCGAGACCCGGGCCCAGGTGCTGGCCACGGTGGAGGAGCTGGGCGCCCGGCTGGCCGAGCAGCCCCGGGACGGCGTGGACCGGTCCGTGCTGGACGCCTACCTGGGTATCGCCACCCGCTACCGCGCGGCCTGGGACCTGCCCGCAGAGGTGATCTCAGCCCTGCGCGGGCCGGATCGGGGCAGCGCGGACGACGCCACCGCCGCGATCAAGCCACTGGCGGCGGTGAGCCTGCCGGATTCGGCCAACGCCGTATTCGACGCCGTGGTCTGCGAGGGGATCTGGCCCCGCGATCCGGCCACCTATCTCACCGATATGCGGTTGTACCGCGAGCGGTATCCGTACGGCCTCGGGGTGCTGCGCGCGGCCCCGAACGGCTGCCTGTTCCGGACGGCCGGCTCGGGTGGCGCGTCACTGACCCGGGACTACCCGCAGGGTCTCGTGGTGCAGGGAACCGGGGACACGCAGACCCGGTACGAGGGCGGCAGGCAGATGGCCGCCGCGCTGGGCCATCGGCTGCTGACCGTGACCGATACCGGTGACCACGCGATGTTCCTGAGCAATTTCTGCGCCCGGTCACTCGTCGAGGACTACCTGCTGTCCGGCGCCCTGCCCGGCGAGGGATCGGCCTGCGCGGGCGAGCCGAGGGCCCCGGAGAGCTGGCCCGGCCGCACGATCCTGGACCGGACCCGGGAGCTGATGGATCGCAAACGGCTGGGTGGCAGCGGCCATAAGCGGGAGCCCTGGACGCGCTGATGGGTGATCAATTGAAGGCGATTCACGTCCGTTCGGGCGAGTTATACGGCCATTCGGCGGCGAAGATGAGTGCCTTCGGTTGATGGCGTTACATATCGACAGGAAATAGCTTTCCTACTGACCGTGTTATCCCCTGGTGCGCGGCGGGCTTGACGGTTCACCTCCCTAACCGAATCCCCTCGCCCGTGGCAGCCAGGAGCCTGTGGACTTCGCGCGTCCCGATGACCCCGGCCCCACCGATATGCCCCTATCGGTGGTCGCCGGGGTCGTTTATTTGCCCGGATAGACGAAGTTGGCGATGTTCGGGACACGGAATGTCCCGAACATCGCC